>NZ_JAQSDZ010000027.1 GCF_029946165.1 Methylotenera sp. | reverse complement strand
CACCCTTGAATTAATGCACTCAAACTGCATTTACACAGAATTATTTACAGGCTCCCTAAGACCGCGGCAACTAAAGCAATCACTAGAAAGATAATAGAATATTGAAGCATTTTTTTCTCCTCTTTTAATTTAGAACACTATACTTAAACCTAATAAAATTGCTAATATAGTTAGAATGCTTAATATTATGAAAATAAAGAAGAATATTTTAGCTATCTTAGAGGTGCCAGACTCTATTCCTTTAAATCCCAACAATCCTGCAATTAAAGATATAACTAAAAACACACATGCAAGATAAAGCATTTTTTGTCCTTAATGAATTAACCATAAACAACTTAGGTTACTTGATTCACAGTTTAAAGTAGTGAAATAAATTAAATACGAGAAACTTACTGATTTAGAGGTCAGATATATCTTACAGCCATGGCGAATTCCATTAAACATTTTCTAGATAAACTATATGCTGGCTATGTAATTGTTGGTGCCAAATCAATTATTTTTTTGAGTTTAGCGCTAATTATTGCCACAATTACCATTTACTTGAGCAATAGTTGGATTCTAAAAACTATCTCGCAAGATACGCAAATCAGAGATATAAGAACGATTATTGTTGATCTAACTCAGTTCAAAAGTAATCTATACCAAGCCGAAAGTGCCCAACGTGGGTACATCATCACTCAGAAATTGTACTATCTACAGTTTTATAAACAGGCAATTCAAGGCGCAAGATCTAATATTTCTGAGTTAGAAAAATTTATATTAAGTATGGATGGCGTTAAATCACCCGACCAAAAATTAATAGAAAGTTTTAAAGTCACCTTGGAAGCTAAAGTGACTGAAATGAATATTACAATTGATTTAGTTAAGTCTGGACAAACAGACATGGCAATTAATGTAACTCGATTGGATAAAGGTTTGTATCAGGCGAATAAAATTAATCTTCTGATGGATAGTGTGCTCAACTATTATGATAAGTTATTAAAAGAAGCATTTAATGAGCGCACTAAAACAAGAGAGATAGCTCAAAAGGCTGTGTTTATAGTCCCTTTATTTATCATGTTATTGGTTTCAATGGTTATCCGTCAGCTCTTACTGGAGTTAGCAAACAAAAATAAAACTCAATTAGCTTTATCAGAAATCAATATTATTAATCAGCAAAGGCTTGATGAACAAAGGAATATGTTGTCTGAATTAGCTTTAAGTAATCTGGCAGATGTGGAAAGAGAGCGTCGGCATATTGCTAGGGAACTTCATGATGAGCTTGGCTCTATACTCACTGCAACAAAAATGGATCTTAGCTGGGTGATTAAGGCGCTCAAAGATAGCCAACCTTTAGTAGTAGATAAGCTAAAAAATACCAGTCGTTATATTGATAAAGGTATTTCTTTTAAACGAGAACTTGTCCAAAGTCTTCATCCTCCCATGATTTCATCATTTGGATTTTGGCCAGCTTTAAAGAATATGATTGACGACGCCGCAGAGCGTAATGAGTGGGAGTTTGAGCTAGTCTTACCTCCAGATGATGTGGTGCTCGACGAAACCATTGCGCTAGTGGCATATAGAGTTATTCAAGAAACATTAAATAATTGCAGTAAATACGCCAAGGCTAAAAAAGTCTCAGTATTTGTCATATGTGACTCCATTAACCTTAAAATTGAGATTCAAGACGATGGCGTAGGTTTTGATGTATCCAACTTGCAGACCTCTACCAGACATGGCATTAAAGGTATGAGCCATCGTGTACAAGGTATTGGCGGAGTATTTACCATCACTAGTAGTGCTGATGGTGGAGTCAATAGTCTTATCATTATTCCTCTCAAGAATTATAAAGGTTAAGCTCTGTTTTCAAAAAAGCTTGCCGCAGAATTTAGTCAGTCTCCCCATTCACATAGGTTTGATTCACTCACCCTCAAGTCTAAATAAGTAATTTAGATTAAAAATGCATTTATTTAGGGAATCGTACAGACCTGTGTTTTAGTAATATCCAGTATTCCGAATAGAGTAATACTTCGTATTGCTCTATTTCGTGTACTTTATTACTTAAGGAGCACTTGCGGATGCTAAGTAAAGTTGAGTATTTAAACCTACAGAGTTTATAACGCGCTAAAACAGAGATTAGTCTCATATTTTTACATAAGTAGCGCATTGTTGAAGATACTCCTCGCAAGGATTTTTTTAATTCCATCATTGTTGTAAATAAACAATTTTAGCTTTTGCTGTATAAGAATTCTGCAGTTGAACATACTGCCACCTCTTCGACTCAAGAAATTCTTTTCTTTTATTGTCAAAGGTAGCTCTAATTTTCTAGGGTTAGCTCAATCGACAATGTCAGAAGTATCCTACAAAAAATTTATCCATTTCTTACAAGCTTTTGGAAAAGATTCTGATTAAAAAACCCTAATCCGCTGGCGCAATATTACATTTCTGACTAAATAGGCGTAACTCACCATGGAGGCGAAATGTATGACAGCGCTAATAAAAAAAGAAACACCTCACTTTGATACGAGTTTGACGGGTAATAACTTGCTGGATAGTTTGCCGCCAGATGAGCTTGGTTTCTGGAAACCCTTTTTAAAACCAGTCTCTTTACCAATAGGTCATGTTATTTGCGAATCAGGCGGAAGACCTAAAAATATGTTTTTCCCAACAACTGCGATTGTTTCATTTATGTATATGAATGAAGACGGTAAATCTTCTGAGGTTCTCACTGTAGGACAAGAAGGCGTGGTTGGAGTTTCTCTGTTTTTATCTAACCGATCAATGATCAATCAGGCAGTGGTTGAAACAGCGGGGCAAGGTTATATGTTGGATGCAGGTTTGATTAAATTGGCATTTGAACGTAACGCAATGCTTAAAATGCTTTTAAAGTATTCTCAAGAAATGATTACGCAACTAATTCAAAATTCTATCAGCCAACGACATTTGTCGGTACAGCAACAATTAAGTCGTCGCTTGTTGTTGGGATTAGATAGAACTAATTCTACACAGTTAGCGTTAACTCATGAAAAGCTCGCCAATATTCTGGGTGTGCGTCGTGAAAGCATCACGCAGGCGGCCATGAAGTTACAACAGTGTGGCGCAATTAGTTATATACGAGGTCATTTAACTGTACTTGATCGTCGAATTTTAGAGAAGAGCTGCCATATTTGACTTAATTTATTCCCTTATTCAGAGGTGATTAATACCTCTCAATGAATTATAAGCTTGAATAATTTAAGACATATGTTTGCTTACACACAGAAACGGGCAACTGGAAATGCAATACTTGGCTTTCATTCAATATGAAATAGCTAATTATTGCAACTTTAAAAAACGAGTGGAGAAAAGATGAGCAATGATCAAGTATTACCAGTAACAAATTCTAACAACAGTGCAATTTCTTGGGCTGCAATTTTTGCTGGGGCGACAGTTGCTGCAGCTTTATCGCTTATATTGCTGTTATTAGGCGCAGGCTTAGGTTTGTCTTCAGTTTCGCCTTGGGGATATAAAGGCGTTAGCGCCTCTACTTTCGGCATATCTACTATTGTTTGGATAACCGTCACACAAATTCTAGCCGCTGGTATGGGTGGATTTCTCGCAGGAAGGCTCCGAACTAAGTGGATGGATACTCATGTTGACGAAGTTTATTTCCGCGACACCGCACACGGGTTTTTAGTGTGGGCGGTTGCTACACTTGCGACTGCAACCTTGCTAGCTTCTGTTGTCGGAAGCATAGTGAGTGGCGGTGTACAGAGCACTGCTAATATGGTTGGAGGAGCGATGGGTGCGGCAACTAGCACTGCTGTCGGTCATATGGGAAAAACTGATATGGGGAATGATACAATTGATGGAGCGATGGGCTATTTCGTTGACTCTATGTTCCGGAAAAATTCCAGCGTTACATCGGCAGCAAATGATCAAAATAGACAAAGAAGCATCCAAAATAATGCGAAAGAGGGATCATTACAGTCTTCACAAATGGCTGAAGTTAATCGCATTTTAATCAATTCAATCGATAAAAAGGCATTACCACCAATAGATCTTACTTATTTAGGTCAACTAGTATCCAAACACACTGGCTTGAGTCACGCTGAGGCTGAAAAACGTGTTAATGATATTTTTAGCAATATTCAAACAAAGAAACAAAGTGCAGAAATGGCGGCGAAGACCGCTGCAGACAAGGCACGCAAAGCTACAGTTTATGCAACTTTATGGCTATTCATATCATTACTTATGGGTGCCTTTTCCGCGAGTCTTGCAGCAACTTGGGGCGGTCGGTGTCGTGATGCTTAATCCGTTACAAGTCCGTGACACTTTTTCATAACTTTAAACACATCTTACTTTAATAATTTCAATTTTAAGGAGACAACCATGCGTTCATTATTACTATTATTTCTGGGTATTCCAATTCCCTTAATTATTCTGATTGCCTTGTTCGTGCATTAGCGATAATTGCGACCCTAGTGAATTTAGCCTGAGCAATCAGGCTATTTTTTTGAGCCATATGTCCTCGAAGTTGTACAAAACATAACTATATTCCCGAATGATTCATCAGGCCAAATAAAATTTTTAGATATATATACTTTAGATTCACATCGCTTTATAAATCTCAACACAAAGATTAATGTTTTTTTAGTCGGGTTAAGGTTTCGTTACATAGAACATCCTGATGGGTATCCTTGACTTTACCAGGGTCAAGAAAAGGAATAATAGCGGCAAGAGGGTTAATTATACCTAATAAAACCGCCCCTACAGCACGCGCACCAATGGGGGCAATATCTGGAGAGATGTTTGGATTAAGAAAAGTACCCGTTATCTCAAGCGGGGATCGCACAGTTAAAGGTGAGAAGTTTTTAGGTTCTGCTGTCATCTTTAAATCTAGTTTTTCTTCACCCATATTGATATTGCCATTTAATACGATGGTGGTGACAGGGGTGTCAACTAATGCAACATTTGATTTCATAATGCCATTATTCGCCTTAAAATTCATCACTGCACATTGCATTTTTATATGTTGATCACCTTTTATCAAAAGACCGAGCGCTTGTGCAATATCTAAGCCCGCAGCTTCAACAACCAAGTGTGAAATTTCACCTTTACGAATGTAAAATGAAAGATCGCCATTAAGAGAGCGTAGCAGTTGCGCAGTAGAATTGCCTTTACCTTTAAGCTTAGCTTCGCCATTTAAAAGGCCAGTGACATAAGCAAGAGAGTTCTCTGATTGATTCTTTTTAGTAGCTTCTTTTTTCCGAGCGTCCGATATGGTTATCCACTTTTCGAGGTTGATATTTTTAACGGCTAAGTAAATTCCCCAGTCAGCCTTTATTCGTTCTAGATTTTTCTCCTGCTGAGGATTAGCTAATTCTTTTTGTTCGTGAGCATCAATAAATATTTCGCCAGAAATATTGCCTTGCGCAGTTCTAGCATCAATTTTAGCCAAAGATAACTTGTTTTTATTTAGGTTTAAACTCGCTTTTAGAGGCGCAATGGGCGCTTTAAAAGCTTTACCTAAATCGACATAATCAATGTTAACGCTTATCTCGGCATTCATACGGTTGTAAGTAGCAAAATCCAGAGGTTGGTCAGGAAATATACGACCTCTTTTGCTCGAGTTCTTATCATCACTACCGAAAGCTGGCGCTAGATCTACTAGGTAAAAACGTTTTCCTGCCAATTGACCCTTCAATAATGACCTTTCTGGTCTAGTATCGTATTCAAACTTACCGTTTAAATCACTCTGCCCAACCCGCGCCGATGCCACATCGATAAGCCATACGTATTGACTTCTCTCGATTTTTCCATTGATTTTGAAAGATTTAGTATGAGGCAGCGTTATGCTAAGTAGGTCGCCAAGTTCACCCAGTGAAGGTCCATGAGTGGATAATTTACCTTTGATATTTTGCTCGCCGAAAAGATCATCGACTGAACCTTCAAAATCAGCATGTACTTTTCCGTAATCAAGCCAGCCTTTTGAAGAGGCGGGTGGGGTGTTTTTATCTTGAGAAGCAATAGGCAAAAATCCCTGAGTGGTTAACTCCGCTTTAAGTTTACGCTCACGAAACTCTCCTTTTAAGGCTACTTTTGAGGTGGGGGTCGCATTTCCCTGACCTTCATTAGTATTAAAATCAATCACTAAGTCAGCTTTGGTCAGACGATCATCCACATGAGCCTGTCCTTTTCTTATCACCAGTGTATTAATCACAGGAAAAGGGCGGATAGCGTCTTGTTCTTTTTTATTAAACTGCCATGTAGATTTACCATTTAAATACCTACTTAAATGGGCATCTAACTGTTCTGCCTTTATAGACTTAATGACATAAGGATCGCCAGGTTTAATGCCCCATAAATCGCTATAACGCAATTTGAGTTCAAGATCTTTTGCGGTAGCAAGAGATGGCACTTCAAATTCGGGTGGCGCGGAGATGCTAAAACCTGCGGCTTGAAGCTTTAAACCACCAATTAGTTTTAGCTTGAATGGGCTATCAATCTTAACGGTACGTTCTAGCTTGTTTTGCAAGAATTGCGCTAAAGGCTGCCTGAGGAATGGCCAACCTATGACTTCACAAAAAGCCACTATAAGAATGAGCGCTAAAACTATTGCGCTGAAAATTTTAGTCTTGGTGCCAGTGAGTTTGTTGAGTGTAAGCATGTCTTGTCTTCTCTTAACTGTTTAGCCTTTACATGAGTTCAACCTAATTAGAGTTGAGTTTAAATTTATAGTGCAACTATAACAACCGACAAGCTGCATTTAGCTTTACTATTTTAAGCAATTACTAAGAGCTAATTCGCCATTGCAAAGATGCTTTTCGCAAGGAATAACTACTTACGATTCAACACCTCATTGCATTGCGCTGCTAACTGCTCTAGCACCACTTGAACTGCCCCATTAGCTGCTACAACTCCACCATAAGGATTGTCACTTTTAGCCGTGACGACTGCATCTATTTCGCGTGCTAATATGACTTCATGCTTTGTGTTGTCAATTAATGTAATCAAAAGAGTGAACCTCTCACTGCTTTGTGGGCTGAAAAAATCCTGTTGTAATCTTATTATCTTAGTGTCTAAGGAATATCGGCTTTTTGCAGAATTAGGACTAAGCGTCACAGTGCTAAATAAACTGTTAGCTTTTAGAGTATTAAGAACCAATGGCGTTAACATGCGCGCTGGTGTATCGACCCACTGACTATGCGCAAAATACTCTAGCTTATATGGCACTCGGCTATACACCATTCGAGTGCTGGTAAAACCCGCTACTGCGGTGCTTGGATTAACCACCAATGTTGCTTGGGCTAATTTGTTTATAGTTGCCTTAGCTTGATCTTTTGATGAGCTAGATTCATTTTGAGTGGCTAATTTATTCCCATCCAATAGATAAAATGATGGCAGTTCAGTCGCTTTAGGAATTAGCTGACTACAACCACTCATATAGGCGGAGGCCATTATCAAACAACTTATTAAAAGACCTTTTTTCATAGGTAATGTACTTTTTTTCATGGTTTTTGTTCTTTTCTAGAAGATTCGCCAGGTCCTTCAGGCACTGGGCTGGGTCCAGCGATAAAGCCAGCAGGGTTACGTTCAGTTTGTTCACTTAATCCTCTTAATGATGTGGAAAGATCATTAAGCTCCGTAATCAAGTGGCGTATTTCGGGCGTAGTTTCAGAGATAAATTCGTGCGCATCATTGCCTACCATTTTGGCTGCTGAACCTACTTCACGACTAGCATTAGCCGTATCGTTTGCCATCAACTGAACCGCTTTTACACTTTTTTCTACATCAAGCAATAAAGAATCTAGTTTTTTACTTGCCTGATCAGCATTAGCAAATGTACTCGCCGCATGTTTAATGCCAGTATCTATGCTGTCTTTTCTTAGCGCAATTGTATGAGCCACAGTTGAAATATCAGTTAATGCACTGGAAAATGCCTTCACATTTTCCGGGCTATTAATACCATCAAAGCTACCAGAAAGA
Source organism: Methylotenera sp. (assembly GCF_029946165.1). Classification (GTDB taxonomy): domain Bacteria; phylum Pseudomonadota; class Gammaproteobacteria; order Burkholderiales; family Methylophilaceae; genus Methylotenera. Next base: position 3,497 of record NZ_JAQSDZ010000027.1, on the reverse strand, counting down.
TGATCCAACTTGGTGGCTACGGTAGATAATAAATTTTCTAAACGAGTACTCAATGAAGGAATCATTTTTATTTCAGGATAAGGGGCGCCACCGATTGCCACTAGTAACGGCGAGTCCGTCGCTCCTCCGCTTAACTCAACATAAGCAATCCCTGTTAAACCTTGCGTTTTTAAAGTCGCCAAGGTATCTTTTTTAATCATTGTTCCATTCATGATTGCCAGCAGAAGTCTCACTCGCTGCGGATTGACTGGATCAAGCGAAATATTGCTCACTCTGCCGACCTCAACGCCGTTATATTTCACTAATGCATTAATACTAAGTCCGGCTACAGATTCGTCGGCAATCGCTAAGTAAGTATCATAGTTTTTTTGGTTAATACCACCCGAAGCAATCCACAGTATGCCCGCAATTAACATGGCACCTAGAATAAGCACAAATGCTCCTACTAGCGCGTAATTTACTTTATTTTCGATGATAGCCTCTTTCTGCTTGGTTAGCGTATTGCGCTTTAAATGTGGAGTTCAGATATTTTCTGCTCTTGCGCATAAGCAGATCTGCCGCGTTTGCCATCAAAAAATTGTCTCACACTCTCAACTTTAGAAACCGAAAGTTCAAGCATTGATCCCAAGGCTTCAACTTTAGTATTTGCAAGTACTGCAACACGGTCAGAGACTTGCCATAAAGTATCTAAATCATGAGTCACCATTAAGATTGTTAGCCCGAACATGTCTCTAAGTTTTAGAATGAGTGTGTCAATCTCACCCGCACTTATTGGGTCTAGCCCTGAAGTTGGCTCGTCCAGAAAAAGTAAATCTGGATCTAATGCTAACGCGCGTGCAAGAGAGGCGCGCTTTAGCATTCCGCCGCTAAGCTCAGAGGGATATTGCCCATAAACACCTGATTGCAACCCGACCATAGAGAGTTTCCATTCAGCAAGTTCATTGATCAAACTATCTGGTAAGTCTGTATGTTCGCGCAAAGGTAGCCCAACATTTTCTTGTATGGTCAATGAGCCAAATAAACCCCCATGTTGAAACATCACGCCCCAATGTTGCCTAAGAGATTGGCCTTGCGCTTCGGTGATGTTAGTTAAATCAACACCATGTACCTTAATTTTCCCTGAATCAGGACGATGCAAAAGCATCATCTCGCGTAGCAAGGTCGATTTGCCAGAGCCACTGCCGCCAATGAGTGCAAAAATCTCCGCGCGCTTAACTTCTAAACTCACATTGTCATGTACCTTATGTTGCCCAAAACTTGTGGAAACATTGCTAACTTCAATAATGATTTCTTGTGATGGCATATAAGTTAAATTTTAAGAATACTAAACAAGACAGAAAATAGTGCATCTGCCACGATCACCAGAAAAATTGACTGCACGACACTACGCGTGGTTTGACGACCGACACTGTCTGCCCCACCGTGGGTACGAAAACCCTGAAAACAACCAATCATCGTGATAATGATGGCAAAGACAAAGGCTTTGCCAAGGCCAACCGTGTAGGTGGTCATCTCAACTGCTTTGACTAACCTACCGATAAAATCTACAAAGCTCACATCAAGCTGCGTTTTCGCAGTGAGCATGCCGCCAAAAATGCCTAGCATATCTGCCCATACAGTTAGTAGTGGTAAGGAAATAACCATGCCAATTAACTTTGGTAAAACCAACATCTCCATTGGTACGATACCTAGTACGCGCATCGCATCAATCTCTTCGGTGACCGACATTGTGCCAATTTGTGCGGCATAGGCAGAACCTGAACGACCAGCAATAATTACGGCAGCAATGAGCGGTGCGAATTCACGCAACATTGAAATGCCAATGAGATCTACTACAAAAATATTGGCCCCGTAGTTCCTTAACTGATCCGCACTTTGATAAGCAACCACAACGCCAAGCAAAAATGCAAGCACGCCTACGATAGGAATTGCGTTAAACCCAGCCTCACGAATATTATATAAAATCGGGCGCCATCTAATGCGTGAAGGGTTAATAATGCTAGCCACTATCATTAAAGAGACTTCACCAACGAAACTTAGTAAATCTTTAGCCTCTTTTAAAGCTTTAGTGGCAGTAATACCAATCTGCTCTAGCCAGCTTGGAGGTGTTATCTTAATATCACGTGAAGCATTTGCATGGCGGTTAAATTCATGAGCAACAATTTCAAGACGCTCAGCAAACTCAGGTTTAAAGCCCTTGTAAGTGATAGTTTTGCCTTGGGTGGATAAGCGATTTAATACTGAGTGCATTACCCAAGCTCCCGACATATCGAGCGCTTCTATTTCAGACCCATCAGCAATAATGTTTAACTCCGCAATCCTAGGCATGCCATGAATTTTTTCAGCCATATCGAATAGCTTTGACGTCACCCATGCGCCAGAAAACGCTAGATTAGGCAATGCATTCATTGAAAATGCAGCTGCATTCATAGGCATAAGTTTCATTGGTAAGAATGTAGTAAATTCCCTAGAAATGGTCTGTACGTTACCGAACAATCACAATTAGACCAACTGGTAAGTTACAGTTAATCTGGCGAGCTTTATGAGTTTAAGCACAAGGCGAGGAAATAGGGAAGGATTTATTGAGTTACCTTAGAATTATGCTTTAGAATTATGCGGTTTAGAATTCTTTAAGCTCCCAAATCGTAAGGCGTATTGTTGAGTAAATTCAGCGCCTAAAAATAAAATCTGAGCTGAATAATATACCCAAAGCAAAATCGCAATCACTGAACCAGCGGCACCAAAGCTTGAAGCAACAGCGCTTGTGCCGATATATAGGCCAATGAGGTATTTACCAAGTGTGAATAGAAGGGCGGTAAACATTGACCCAATGGCGACATCTTTCCAAGATAGCTGCTGATCAGGCAACATTTTATAAATTACAGCAAACAAGCTAGTAATAACGCAGAATGAAAATAATGCCGCCAATGTGTTAAATAAAATTGCCGAATTTCCCCAAATGCCACCAATATAATGCTCTAAAACGCTTAGCACAGCACTTACCACTAAGGAAATTAAGAGCAAAAAAGTTAAGACTAATACTATGCCAAAGGACAATAGGCGGGTTCTTAATAAGATACTCATCGGGTTGTTTTTCGATGCAGTTACCCCCCAAATTTCGTCTAAAGTACCTTTTAATTCAGCAAATACAGTGGTGGCACCTATCATTAAAAGCACTATAGCGACTACTGTAGTTAATTGCCCACTTTCAGGGTCGCGAGCAGCGGCTAATATTGCTTGAATAGCGACAGCGCCATTGTGCCCCACTAAACTTTCTATTTGATGAATGATTTGGCCTTGAGCTGCAGCGTCACCAAAGAATAAGCCACTGATTGCAATGCTAAGTATTAAAATTGGAGCAAGCGAGAATAGTGCATAGAACGCAAGAGCGGCACCTTTACTGGCGCCGCGGTGATCTAACCAAGAGTTAAACGAGTCTATAAATACTTTAACAAACGCCTTAAGAAATTTCATCTTATCTGTATAGCCTTTGCTTT
>NZ_JAQSDZ010000026.1 GCF_029946165.1 Methylotenera sp. | reverse complement strand
CAACTTTATTAATGCTTTCACATAATGCTTCAAATTGATCTGAGTCGTTGCTATTAATTTTCAGCAATATTGTCCTAGCAACCTTCTTCATTTCAGGAACATCGACTGGACTCATACTTCTATCAAGCATCCCCCCGAGATGAGAGTATTCATTATTAATTCTATCTGTAATAATTGGGGAATTTAAATCACCAAAAAACTTTTCAAGTTTTAATTTATCAGATGTTGAATTTGGATATTTGTAAAATAAAAATGCTTCAAGAAATTTTCTCGCATTATTGCCGAAATTATAGAAACAGTCGTGATTTTCTTCATGGCTACCATCTGCTTTTGCACAGTTATATAGCTCTTTAAATAAAAAATTAAATTCTGTAACATAATCTTTTAGATAGCTAGGCATCTTTTTAAGATGACTATTCTCATAATTTCGCTCAATAATAAAATGCGCTCTATGATGAGAACTATTATCAGAAATTCGTTTAAGATATTTGAGGAAATCTAAGTTATGAGTTGATATAAATAGCTGTTTGAAGCTATCTGGCTGAACAATTTCAGTTGAGATCAAACTGAATATAAAAAATATATGATTACTATCTAGACTTGATATTGGGTCATCTATCCATACAATAGGCTTACTATTTTTTGTTTCAACATCATCCAATTTTGCTATGAAATAACAAAATGCAATTAAACTACATTCTCCTTCACTGAGATGATGTGCTTTTATATTTTTCCTTATAACTTCAAATCTTTTTCCAGTTTCATCTTCAATTGCTTTAATTGATAAGAAAGCATGTCCAAAGTAATTGTTAAGATAGTGATTTACTCGGTCGGCCGCTTTGCCTTCATCTTTGAGTTGGTCTTTTAAAGACTGAATCTCTTGTTTTAAAGTTTTTATATTCTTATTAGTTTCATCAAATGCTAGTTTCTGGGAGCTTTCTTCTGTAGCCAAAGAATTTACATTTTCTAATTCAGACTGATAATTAATAGCTTCTATAAATTCAACAACTTCTTGTAGTCTAAGTTTATTCTTAGCATTAGCCTGAGTTGAAGAAAGTGTGTTGGTAAACAAGTTAGATTTGATTCTTAAATCTTCATAAGAGCTCACAATGCTAGACAAGGCTTCAGAGTTGTCATTTGTAAGTTCAAACACAGTTGGTTGCGAAATTTTTAAAAGTCTTTCGGATAATTGTTTTTTTATGCTCTTAAGATTCTTTTTGTATTCCTTTAATTCTAGAGCTAAGGAATCTTTTAGACTTTGAATTTCAGAGGTGAATTTTGAGTAAAAAGACTTGGGATCAATGGATAAATAAGTATCCATACCTAAATTTTCATTATCAATTTTGATTATTAATTGTTCAATATCTTCTCTTAAGTTTTCTGACTCTTTATTAAAGTGGTTATCAAGTTTTGACCATAATTCATGAGGAATTTTATTTCCACAAAATCCACATTCAGTCCTTTTGTTTTTATGAAGGCTTATGCCTTTTCTAGCCCAGTCTTCAAGCAAGCTATCATTTAATAAATCTTGAATAGCTGTTGTGATTGAAATTTTCTTTTCTACGAGTTCTTTTGCATTTTTATTCAAATCAATAAGTTTAAGAGAGTGTAATACCGTTTCTGAAATTTCTGGTTTTTGCTCTTCTTTTAATAAAAGTCTAAAGGATTGAATCTGATCTTCATCTAAAGCAACTAAACTTGTTTCTAATGTGAGATTAATATCTTTTTGTAATTTGGTGATTGTGTAATTCTGATCATAATTGTGTTTGCTATATTTAATACCCGAATTTCTATCGGTAGCTTTTTTATCAAGCTTATTATTTAAGCTAATTTTTGCTTGTGATGCTGTTGTAGAGGAGTTATTTAAACTATTCTGTTTGACTAACAACTCAGCATATAAACCAGTATTTAATAACTCTGAACCAAGAGTCACTTCTTTTTCTTTAACTTTTATTTCAATATCATTATTTATGCTACCAATTGCAAAAGATTTTATGCTGTCATCAGGGTTGTATATGAAATTTAGATTTTCACGGACAAAATCTTCATTAAATACTCTAATGACCTGATTATGATTTTTTAGATTGGTATGTGCTACATTTTGATTGTTATGAATATTGACTATAAATTCAGGATTTAAATACTTTTCTGACAAATGTCCTGTTTCTAATGCTCTTATTATTCTTGAAATAGTTGTTTTACCAGAATAGTTTCGGCCATAAATTATATTAATTAACTTGAATTCAGAAATAGTCCCATCGTTTTCAATAACTGAAGTATCCCAATCAAAGTTATTGAAAGTCGCCATGTTCTTTATAGATTTAATTTTTTTTATCATTGGTTTCTCTTAATGATATGCAATCTTACTAACTGGATATTTCTCTAACAAATTCCTTCAGTTAACTCGTTCCCCTACACCTTGGATATGCAGAACACCCCCAAAACTCATTTCCAGCATTGGCACCTTTCCTAGCTATTCTTTTAACCATAGCCGAGCCACACAAAGGGCACTGAGGGCTTGTAGTTACAGATTGCTTGAGTAAACTGGGTTTTACTATATTAGGCTGCACCTGAACCTCTGCAATCATCTTTGAGAGCTCTGATCCATCAATTAACCAGATAGGCTTATCTTCAGCAAACAATCTAGCTTCAGCAGTGTAATTACCGCTACTCACAAAGATACAATCATTAGCTCGTTCTGATGTCATTGCACCATACAGTTCACGGATTAGTGGCACACCTATTGAGAATGTTTTCCACCGTTTGCATTGCACGATAGACTTCTTACCATTTTTAGTAAGAACAAGATCAATACCACCATCAGCACCGCCACCACCATTTTCTTTAACCTCAAATCCTTTTCGTCTAAAGGCTTCACCTACTAATAATTCAAAATCTTGCCATGACATATCACGGATTGAATCAATACCAGTTTGTTTATCTACCAACTTAATTCTATGTTTATTTTTAAATGATGAAACACAAGCACCAATGATAAAAATAACAGGAAATATATATTGAAGGACTTTAGAAAAGTTAATGAAGATTTGTTTAGGAAGAGAGTTAGTGACTGACTGTAAATCAGAAGAAAGTGGAATAGCTTGAATAGCAAAATGGTGAAAAATGAAATAACTGATGAGTGCAATAAGTAAGCTGACTTTCCAATTTATAGAGGAGGCAATATCTAGCAAATCTTCAATAGGGGAAGTCTTTTTTTTGCGAGCCATAAATGATCTTTTTTAATTAGTATTATTCAGAGCATTGTCTTTCTTCTGTGAAGAAAAGTAAACCTTGAAGGTTTGTTTAATGAGATTTTGGGCAGAAAAGGGGTGAAACCTTGGTGGGATTTTCATTTCGGAAGATGGGAAGGGTGTTGCCAAACTGTTGCCAAATTACTTTTTAAATCTTCCAAAAGTGAAAGCTTGGGAAATATCACTTAACTAAAATATCCTTAAAGTGTTCTAGTGTTGCCAAATTGTTGCCAAAAAATAAAATTTAGATAAAAAAAGGGGCTCCCATCGCTGGAAGCCCCGTAGAATGGTGGTGAAAGAGGGACTTGAACCCTCGACCCCAGGATTATGAATCCTGTGCTCTAACCAGCTGAGCTACATCACCTTTTAAATCGGTTGCCAAAACTTTAGCAAGGGCGCAATTCTAGTGGTTTAGGCGCAAATTGTCAAAGCTAGTTTGCAATTTACGCTTAACTTTTTACGTTGATGCGTTTGGAGCTAAACTTTAGCTCTCACGCAGCTATACCTTGAATCTTGCTAAGCTAAACATTAAATCTAAAGTGCATCACATCGCCATCTTGAACGATGTATTCTTTGCCTTCTAAGCGCATTTTCCCTGCTTCTTTGCTGCCTTGTTCGCCTTTGTTTTTCACGAACTCTTCGTACTGAATTACTTCAGCGCGAATGAAGCCGCGTTCAAAGTCTGTGTGAATCACACCTGCGGCTTGTGGAGCGGTAGCGCCTTTTTTAACTGTCCAAGCGCGTACTTCTTGCACGCCAGCGGTGAAGTAAGTTTGTAGGCCTAGTAAATCGTAAGCGGCGCGAATTACGCGGTTTAAGCCTGGTTCATCTTGACCTAGTTCTGATAAAAACAATGTTTTATCTTCTTCGTCTAGCTCAGAAATTTCGCCTTCAATTTTTGCGCAAATACATACCACTGGTGAATTTTCAGCTTTGCCTAACGCTACTACTTTATCTAACAGCGGGTTGTTTTCAAAGCCTGATTCATCTACGTTTGCCAAGTACATAACAGGTTTAACTGTAATGAGGCAAAGCGGTTTTAGTAGCTGTAGCTCGTCGGCGTCTAGGTTGAGTGTGCGAACTGCTTTGGCTTGGTCTAAACACGGCACCACTTTTTCTAACACTTTTAAAAGTGCAATGGCGTCTTTATCGCCGCTTTTAGCTTTTTTGCTTTCGCGTTGCATGGTCTTTTCTACAGTTTCCATGTCGGCAAGTGCAAGTTCAGTGTTAATCACTTCAATATCTGAGAGTGGGTCAATTTTGTTTGATACGTGAATCACATTTGCATCTTCAAAGCAGCGTACCACGTGCGCAATAGCATCGGTTTCGCGGATGTTAGCTAGGAATTTATTACCTAAGCCTTCGCCTTTTGATGCGCCTGCTACCAAGCCAGCAATGTCTACAAATTCAACAATTGCAGGTTGTACTTTTTGCGGTTTTACAATGTCGATGAGCGCTTTCATGCGCGTATCGGGCACTTCTACGATGCCTACGTTTGGCTCAATGGTGCAGAACGGGTAGTTTTCTGCCGCAATACCCGCATTGGTAATGGCGTTGAATAGTGTGGACTTGCCCACGTTTGGTAAACCAACAATTCCGCATTTCATATATGTCCAATCAATTGTACTTTGTCATTTCGTGCTTTGGCGTATGAATAATGCGCTTTAGCACATATATTCTTACGGACAAGACCTTTACGGTCTGAAACGGAATCTAGCGCCTTTAAATGCAAGCCACTAGATTCCGACTTTCGTCGGAATGACATCAGTATGTTTATTTTTTAGTATGCAATTTTAACATTGCGCTTTCAAAATTACCTGCAAGAAATAAATCTATAAGCTTGGTGCTTTCATACACCTTTTCATCTATAGCGGCTTGCTCGTCTTTTGTTGCTGCTTTTAGCACAAAATTAATCACTTCATTTCGATCACCTGGATGGCCAATGCCTAATCGCAAGCGCCAGAAGTCTTTTGTACCAAGTGCCGCTTCAATATCTTTTAAGCCATTGTGGCCACCATGGCCGCCACCAACTTTGAGCTTTAAACCGCCTGCTGGTAAATCAAGTTCATCATGAATCACTAATATTTCAGCAGGTGTAATTTTGTAATAATTAGCTAAAGCGGCTACTGATTTGCCGCTGCCGTTCATAAACGTAGTGGGTTTAAGTAGCCAAGTGTCTGGCTTAGCGTTGAGCTTGCCAACTACGCCGAAAAACTTGGCATCCAAAGTTAATTTACTATTGGTTTGTGCGGCGACTTCATCTATCCACCAAAAGCCCGCGTTGTGACGCGTTGCGATGTATTTCTCACCGGGGTTACCCAAACCAACGAATAATTTTATGCCACTCATCATGCAATAGTACCAATAAAAAACGCGCACTTCATAGTAAAGTGCGCGTTAGTTAGCATACTTATAAATTAAGCTGCTGGTGTTTCTTCGGCGGCATCTGCAACGCCACCACGTGTTTTAGCAATAGCTGCAACAGCTGCGTCAGTACCATGAGCTAATTGAACAAACTCAACGCCTTTTGGCAATTTAATTTGTGACAAATGAACAGAGTTACCCATTTCTAGACCAGCTAAATCAATCTCAATGAACTCTGGCAAATCTTTAGCCAAGCAACTTACGTCAGCTTCAGTCAAAATGTGAGCAACGATACCGCCGCCAACTTTAACGCCTGGAGCGATGTCAGCATTGATAAAGTGGAATGGCACTTTAACGTGGATTTTTTCAGTAGCACTTACACGTTGAAAATCAATGTGTTGAATAGTGTTGCGAACTGGGTGCATTTGGAAATCACGTAACAATACGCTTTCTTTTTTACCATCTAGGTTCAGAGTTAATACTGAAGCATGGAATGCCTCATGGCGGAACTCTAAGAACAATTCTTTAGCGTTAATTTCAAGTGTTACAGCCTCTTTACCTGCGCCATAAACAACACCTGGAACTGTACCTGCGCGACGTAGACGGCGGCTCGCACCCGTACCTTTAAGATCACGCTTTACTGCATTAATTTCGATAGACATTTTACTACTCCTAATTTGATACTACTTTTACTGCTAGGCTTTTGATGGCCTTACTACACAAAAACTGCACACCGCGACCAGTATGCAGGGTTAAAAACTTTTAATCCATAAACAATGAGCTAACAGAATCTTCACTACTAATTCTGCGAATCGTTTCAGCTAATAATTCAGCTGTGCTTAATTGGCGAATTTTTCTGCAGTTGGCTGATTCAGCACCAAGCGCAATGGTGTTGGTCACCACTAATTCATCTAATTCAGAATTCATAATACGTTCAGCAGCACCGCCAGATAATACTGGGTGTGTTGCGTATGCGATTACTTTTTTAGCGCCAAATTTCTTAAGTGCGGCGGCGGCTTCGCATAGTGTATTTGCGGTATCCACCATGTCATCCATAATCACGCAGGTACGGCCTGTTACATCACCAATAATGTTCATCACTTTAGCAACGTTTGGCTTAGGACGGCGTTTATCGATAATCGCTAAATCAGAATTTAATTGTTTAGCCGCTGCACGCGCACGGACTACCCCGCCCACATCAGGCGAAACGATCATTAAATTTTCATGATTTTGCTTTAATAAATCTGTTAGCAAAATTGGTGTGGCGTAAATATTATCAACAGGAATATCAAAGAAACCTTGAATTTGATCTGAGTGCAAATCCATTGTTAATAAACGATTAACACCAACACCGGTGAGCATATTAGCAACAACCTTAGCGGTAATTGCTACACGCGCTGAACGCGGACGGCGATCTTGTCGTGAGTAACCAAAGTAGGGGATAGCAGCAGTGATACGGCCAGCAGAAGAACGACGAAGCGCATCTACCATGACCATGACTTCCATTAGGCTGTCATTGGTTGGGTGGCTTGTTGATTGCAATACGAATACATCTTTACCACGGACGTTTTCAAGCAGTTCTACAGTGGTTTCACCGTCGCTAAATGTGCCAACGTGTGCTTGACCAAGTTCAATGCCTAAGTGCTTAGCTACTTCTTGCGCAAGCACTGGATTAGCCGTGCCTGTAAAGACCATTAAGTTGCCGTTAGACATCTGTTGATTTTCCTATTAAACCGTGCCTGTAAACACTGTGCTTAAAGCCTCAGCACAAACTATCAATTAAAACTTGGTAACAATAACTTTAAAAAAATAAAAAGCGCGTAAATCAAAAATCTACACGCTTTGTATTTTAAGCAAAAGCAGCTTTAATTCTGCTTTCTAAATTTTGGCTGAGGAGGAAGGACTCGAACCTTCGGATGCTGGGATCAAAACCCAGTGCCTTAACCAACTTGGCGACTCCCCAATATTTTAATCAGTCTAATTAATTAACCATATGGTTATCCATAAGATTTATTAAAGGGTGCTGACTCAACCCTTTTGCAACAAATCCCTGAATGTTTTTAGGTTTTTTGTTGCATATTTCTACCGCAGTTTTTTCATCGGCTACTTCTAAAAAAACCGAAGCGCCTGATCCACTCATTCTTGCATCGCCAAATTGACTGAGCCAATTTAAACAACCCAAAACAGCGGGGTATTCACTGCAGACTATTTTTTCTAAGTCATTTATAAAATCAGCATTTAAATTACTTACTGTTAATTTAGCCGTCCCAGAAAAGTCCGACATTGTCTTAGGATTCGTATTTTTTGTCAATTGCTTATTGGCAAATATTTGTGCTGTTGACACATGTATATTCGGATTCAGCACAACATAGTATGAATCGCGTAGATTAATCTCGGTTAATTGTTCTCCAATACCTTCTGCCCATGCATTTTTGCCAAAAATGAAGAAGGGCACATCGGCGCCTAATTTCAATCCTAGTGACATCAATTCTTTACGACTTAAGTTAAGTTGCCACAAACTATTTAAAGCTAATAGCACCGTTGCAGCATCTGAGCTGCCACCACCTAAGCCGCCGCCCATAGGGATGTGCTTCTCGACTAAAATATCTACGCCAAGTGTGCAATGGGTATGTTGCTTTAATAGATTGGCTGCACGCACACACAAATCTTGTTCTGCTGGCACACCAGCTACATCATTGACGCGCTTTACAATGCCGTCAGTGGTAGACTTAAGTTTTATGGTGTCATACAAATCAAGTAGACGAAAAACCGTTTGTAGCAAATGGTAACCATCTGCCCGTTGACCTGTAATGTGGAGGAATAAATTAACTTTTGCGGGTGCTAAAAATGATTGAAATTCTTGCATAGGCCAATATTTTAACGCAAACAGGCTGTAATGAGGTTGGGGAAATTAACTTTAAGCGCCATCTTTAATTTTTTTAGATTTTTTTGCCTACTGAATAATCACACGACCATTCAAAGCCTGTACTGGACGATTGTTGCTGTGATGCACTGCCTTCTTAAAGGCATCAATTTGTTCTTTAGAGGCTGTGATAGGGTTTTTCATTAATAGCCAACGTACGCCTTCGCTACATGGTGGTGTGGTCAATGAGCCGCTAAAGCGAAAATAGCCTTTATCTTGTGGCATGAAGTCATTAGGCATGACGCGATTTTTTAATATCACTGGTAGCCCTTCTGTGTCAGGTAACTGCTCCCAAAGTTTTGCTAACGCTGGGTTAGATTTACCTTCGGTGAACATCACGCCTATCACAGCCAGATTTCCTTTAGAATCAGCATGCATAAAGTGAGCTTCCAATGGGAAAGATTTGCCTTGTATAGTATTTTCGCTAGGGGCATGGAACTGCACTTGCTTCAACTGGAAAGCGCCGCTATCAAGTGCAAGCATGTTGCCTTCTTTAAAATTAACTTGCACGGTATGACCATTATTAAAAATATCTTTTGCGGGAAATTTTTGTATCACTCTTAAAGCTTTAATTGCGGCATGAATGCTACCTTCAATATTGATGGGTGACTGATTGCGGCCCGCCTCACAAATTGTATATTCAGGACTAAGTTTAGCCCAATTCTCAGGACCTTCTTTGCCTTCGTAAGTCCAGCGTGGTGTTGGACCAACTTTTTTGGTTTCAGTCACTTTTATTGGAGCTGATTTAGCATTCACCGAGACGGCTTTAGTTTCAGTCGACTTTACTGCTACAGCTTGGGCGGGTACTTCAGGTTTTATTTCTGTGGTTTTTTGCGTATCTATATTTGTTTTGGCTGATACAGGTTTTGACACAGTGGGTGCAATTGTCGGTTTTTGTGCTTGGCAGACATAACGCATGGCTATGTCCATGTCTGTTTCGGGCACTGGCTCAATAAATTCAGCATTTTTAGAATCGATACCTGCTGAGTAAATCAGCTCGCTATTTAAATATTGAAACACTTGAGAAGTGGCAGTTTTTTGTGCGGTACAGTCAAAATACCAAAGTAACTTTGATAAATTATATTGTTTATCGATAGTTTCTGGATTTCTTTGTGGAGTTTTGTATTCAACCTTAACCCAAGCTCTTTTGTATTTATCTTGTTGCAAGATGGATTGCTTATCCAACATTATTTTTTCAACATTGTTATCGCTGAGTTTCACCCATTGCGCCGCTTGGCTATTGTTGCATATAGCAAAGCAGAGCATGAGTACTGAGATTAATCTTTTCATTGCATTCCAACCCTCAACAAATTTATTTCAGCCTAAATTATGCTGAATTAGCCATAATTTTAATGCCGAAGTACGGCTGGGTTTCGACCTTAATTCCTAGGATTGGAGTTTTCTGAATTGAAATTGTGGGGGAGGGCTAAACGCCTTTGAGTTTATTACTTTTAATCGATTGAAGTGAGTTTATAAAACTGGGGCTGGAAATAACGTCCAGTTTTCAACTAATAACTTTAAATAGACTTTTTCGTTTCTAAGTAAGATTTTACTTGGTAAAAAATGACCATTTTGCGCTACATAATTCTCATATTGAATATCCCAGCCATCTTGCTTTAAGGTGCTTAAATGCCCTTGTTCATCCCATGTGCTCGCTTGAACAGTGCTGTTTCTCGGGCGACCTAATGCCCAATCAGCAAGACCCGCTAACGGCAATTGCCAGCCGAGCGTGTTTTGAGTAAGTGTTTCAGTGTCTGCGGCAGTAATACTATTGCCTTTAGCATCTTCTAAAGTAACGTTTTCAGCAGTTTTTTTAATGCTGGCCAGTTGTCCCCCAAGCGGAGAATATAGCGCGATGTCATCGTTCAATTTACGATGTTGCCAGCTTAAGCTGCCTGAAAAGCCTTTACCTTCAGCTTGCACACCTAAGCGGCCTTTAATGCTGAATTGGTCTATGCCAGCAATATCTTGCAAGTGCGCCTGCTGGCGTACTTGTGAAGCGTCAGAAGTGCTTGGCTTTGGTAGTGTGGTACAACTGGCTACCAAAGCAATAAGGCTAAGCGTAAAAAATAAACGTAATAATTTCATCTGTAAATTTTAATTTTTAAATCTTGAGTGAAAGATTTAAGATTTGAATTTACTGGCTGTAGTCATTAACACTTCATTATTTGGATTTCTGCTCAACGCATCATTCCATATCTTTTTTGCCTCATCACGCTTACCTTTTTTCCATAAAACCTCACCCAAATGCGCGGCTATTTCAGGGTCTTGATTCACTCGGTAAGCTTGTTCCAAGTAAGTAATTGCCTTATCTAACTTACCTTTTCTGTAGTAGGCCCAACCGAGGCTGTCGAGCATGTAATGGTCATTTGGACTAATTGATAAAGCTTTTTCTATGAGACTCACTGCTTCATCTAACTTGATGTTGCGATCAGCATATGAGTAACCCAGTGCATTGTAAGCTGCAGCAAAATCTGGTTTTGAGGCTATAGTTTTGCGTAACTCACTTTCCATAATATCTAGTTTGTTAACTCGCTCAGCCGCTAGGGCGTAGTCGTAAACCAATTCTGGAGTATTGGGTAAGTTTTTAACGGCTTTATCCAGTAAATCAAATGCATCTTTATCACGCTTCGCCTTTGCGAGTAATGAAGCTTGCGTTTGAATCACTATAATTTGTTGTTCGGTAGTTAAATCATCAACCGCATCTAGTTTTTCAATAGCTTTATCCACAGATTGGGTGCGTGCAATTAAGTTTGCTAAACCAATTTGCGCTTCTAAAAAGCGGGGACCAGGTTGCACTTTATTAAACCAAGCGATTGCATCTGCTTCACGATTTTGTTTTTCAGTGACTTGTGCCAAATATATATATAGTTGGTCAGGTTCTTTAAATTCTTGAGCTAAGGACTGCTGAAAATACGCTTCCGCAGCATTAAAGTCGCCAGCTTGAAATGAGATTAATCCAACAACCGCTGTGACTTCTGGACTACCTTTACCGTATTGTATGATGATTGGAAATTGCTTTTTAGCAGCGTCATATTGCTTTTGGCTCACCATGATTTTTGCCATGTTGACGCGAACTTCATTTGTATCGGGATATTGGTCTAAGAATGACTGGTAATAATCTATGCCAGATTGCGGTGCTTGATTGAATAAAACTTGTCCTTTTAACAATGCTGCCAAGTTCCAACCTGGTTTAAGTGCTTCGGCTTTCTCTAGCGCTTGCAATCCTACCTTAGTTTGATTTGCCGCATACGCAGCCTGTGCAATGGCGAATTGCGCTTCAGCTAAGTCTGGATAAGGAGCAGCTAGCGATTGCACTAAATTCAAAACGCCCATTTTATCTTTGCTACGGCTGAGTATATTGTTTAGATATAAAAAACCGCCGGGGCGGGTTTCTTCTTTATCGAAAAGTTTCGCCAAATGTGGTTTTGCTGCTTCTAATTGGTCTGTTGCAATCAGAATCTCCGTCATGGCTTGTTGCGCTTCGGTAGAAGTTGGGTCAAGTTCAGACCACAACTTTATACTTGGAGCCGTCATGCCTGGCACATTGCCGTAAGCTGCAACTTTGGCTGCCCGCTCTGCTAGACTAGCGTCTTGGGAAAGTATCGCCAGTTCATAAAAAACTTTACTTGAAGTAGCCAAATCACCGCGTTGCCCAGCAATTTCAGCGACTAGATATTTGAATACAAAGTCCGCTTCAGCATTGGCTGGATTGGATTGTGCCGATTGGCTGCCTGGCCCCCGAGCGACTGATGCACAACCGCTTATTAATAAGGCGCCTGCTATAAGACTTGTACCTATTATATTTTTAACCTTAAACAAATTACTGTTCGATTGGAGTTTAGTTTTCGATAGAAGAGGCATGGGGCGCATAAGTTATTCTGTAATTATTAAGTATGAGTGGGAATTAGCTTCAAAAATAAGGTTTAATAGTCGCGGCAAATTAATAAGTAAGATAATAAGCCATTACTACGGTATTGTACTGTTCTATTTCTTAGTCCGTGACAGGTGCTGCAAGTTCCTACATAATTATGGATTGACTGCAATGAATGTCAATAGAACTTACTGTATTGCTGTTCTCAATGAATTGCAATTCTCAATTAAAGAATAGATTTTTAGCGCTGACAGGCTTGTGATTTATAAAGATAACTGATTGATTTTTAGTCACAATAACCTGTATTTTTGTAATAACAAATAGAGTAACTATTAGAGTAACTATGAATAATTTTACAGTAGAGGCAAACGAGCTCACACGGCTATACGGTGGCAGAGAAGCTGTTAGTAATGTGAGTTTTACTTTAAGCAAAGGTCAAGTTTTAGGCTTTTTAGGTCCAAACGGTGCAGGTAAATCAACCACCATGAAGATGCTGACAGGAAATCTTGCGCCAAGTAATGGCTCTGTCAAAATTTGCGGTATTGATATGATGGAGAGCCCAAAAGAAGCTAAAGCGCTCATTGGATACTTGCCTGAAATGCGCCCTCTATATAAAGAGTTGACTGTAGATGAGTATTTAACCATCGCCGCTAGATTGCATAGAGTAAGCGCTGGCAGCATCAAAAAAGCGGTGGAAGTGGCAAAAGACCGCTGCGGATTAGGTCATATGAGCAAGCGTTTGATTGAAAACTTATCAAACGGTTATCAACAGCGCGTTGGTATTGCTCAGGCTATTATTCATAATCCGATGGTTGTGATTCTAGATGAACCAACCGTGGGATTAGACCCAATTCAAATTCGCGATATTCGTGCCTTGATTCGTGAAGTAGGCGCCGAGCGCAGTGTCATTATCTCAACCCATATTTTGCCTGAAGTTGAAATGGTCTGTGACCATGTGCAAATTATCGATAAGGGTAAGTTGGTCTTTAATGGCGCGATTGACGTGCTTAAAAAACACCGTATCGGCAATAAATTATTAATCGGCATGCACAACGCGCCATCTACAGAAGAAATGTTAAAAATCGCTGGCATCATTGAAGCTGAAAACGTTTCTGCGGGTTTAATGCGAGTTCGTTTTGCTGAAGATGCCGCGCCAGCTGAATCTATCGTACAAACAGCGGTTCAAAATGGTTGGGGCTTGTATCAAATTGCGCCGGATCAAACCAGTTTGGAAGATGTATTTGTGCAACTTACCTATCAAGATCAGCCTGTTGTTGAACAGGCTGCCGCGTAAACTTAAGGTCTCATCATGATTATCAATGTAGCAAGAAAAGAACTTAAAAGTATGTTTGCCTCGCCTATGGGCTGGGTGATTTTATCTCTACTGATGTTTTCATTCGGTACCTACTACTTAAATGGCGTGAATGATTATTTCGCCGTCATGTCGGGTGCAATGCGCCCGGCAGAGCGAACCGGTGTCACGCAGTTCGTTGGGCAAATGGTGTATGGCTTTGCGTCATTCATGGTGTTGTTTGCCGTGCCCTTATTGTCTATGCGATTGATTTCTGAAGAGCGCCGTAACCAAACTTTACCATTCTTATTCAGTGCGCCAATTTCACTTACCGAAATAGTTATGGGTAAGTTTATTGGCTTAGTGGCATTTTTAAGTATCTTGGTGGTATTTATCGGGCTGATGTTATCAACGCTTAACATTTGGGCAGACATCGATTTTGGCTTCATCATTGCCAACTCAATAGGTTTGTTATTGATGATTGCAAGCTTCTCTGCATTAGGTTTATATTTCTCAAGCATGACGCAGCAGCCAGTGATTGCGGCTATTTTGACGTTTATCGCCTTGTTTGCACTAATGTTTTTAGATCGCTTTTTTGCGGGTGATCCAAGCAATATGTTAGCTAGCTTGTCGCTTACACGTCACTTTCAATCATTCTCAGGTGGTTTAATTGATACGGGCGATATTGCCTATTTTTTGTTATTTATCATCACATTTTTAACTTTAACTGTGCGTCGTTTAGATGCCGACCGCTTGCGCGGCTAACTAATCATTGAATTTTCGTTGCTATGCTGCGTTCTTCACAAAAAATTACTCCTTACATATACAACATATGCGGCGTCATAATTTTTTGTTCGCACTTTGCCTAGCTTAGAAACTTAAATGATTAAAAACCTTTAAATATTTGAAATATTAGGTCTTGTAAAATGAATATCAATCGTAAATTACGTTTTCAACTGTTAGTGCAAAATGGCTTTTTTGTCGTACTGTTTTTATTGCTGGTGATATTGCTTGGCTATTTAGCGAGCCAGTATCGAGTTGCAAAAGACATTACACAGGCAAACCGTAATATTCTGACGCAAGGTAGTGTTAACGTGCTCAAACAGATGAGCGCACCTATTAACATTACGGTGTTTGCCACTAAAGATGATGCTTCAGGTGGCGACAATTTCCGTAAAGGTATGATTGACTTTGTTGCGCGTTATCAACGTGAAAAAAAGAACGTTAACCTCACTTTTGTAAACCCTTCAATAGAGCCAAAACTGGCGCAAGATGCAGGCGTTAAAGAAGATGGTGAAGTGATTGTGGAATACAACAAGCGTATTGAACACATCATTCCGCCAATCGCTGAACAAGAAATGACCAATTTACTGGTACGTTTATCTCGCACTAATCAGCAAGCTGTCATGTATTTGGATGGTCACGGCGAGCGCAATTTAATTGGTGTAAAGAATTTCGATCTAGGCGAGTTTGGTAAACAATTAGAGAAAAAAGGCTTTAAATTTGCCAATCCAGATTTAACCATTGCGCAAAACGTTCCAAGTAACGGTGCGATGCTGGTAATTGCTAGTCCGCAAGTGGATGTTAGCGAAGTTGAAGCCAAGAAAATCAAAGCTTATCTTGAGGCTGGCGGTAACTTACTTTGGTTGCTTGATGACGATAATTATCGCGGTATGAAGGAAGTAGCAGAATACCTAGGTTTGAATGTTTCGCCAGGTATCGCGTTGGATATGGCCTCGGCGCAATACGGCGCGGATGCTCGTGTTGCATTCGCGAGTTTATATGGTGAGCATGCAATTACCACTAATTTTATGTTGCGTACTTTATTCCCAGAAGCGCATGAAGTTACTGCGAAAGGTACAGATGAAAATGGCTGGAAAGTTAGTAACTTAGTAGAGGTTGCGCCAAATGGCTGGTTAGCATCAGAAAAGTTAGCTAAAGACGCTAAACCTACCTTTAATGAGAAAAAAGACAAACGAGGTCCAATTAACATCGGTGTCGCTTTAGAGCGTACTTATGGCAAAAAAGGTCAGCGTGTAGTGGTTATGGGTAATGGTAACTTTTTGTCCAACACCTTTATTACCAATGGCGGAAACTTAGACTTGGGCGTTAACATGGTGAATTGGCTTGCAGGTGACGATAAGCTGATTACTATACAACCTATGCCACTTAAAGATATTAACGTGAATATTCCTGACACTGACACAGGCCGCATAGTGGCATGGACTGTATTCCACGGCTTTCAATATTTCATTCCATTTGGCGTGATGATTGCGGGCTTTTATTTCTGGTGGAAACGTAGAAAAGCTTAAGCCAGAATTATTTAATTTCGATTATTTTAATTAAGTTAGTTTTAAGTTCAAATTGTTATAGATTAAGGCATACATGAAAAAACGCTGGTTACTTAATTTGGTGATGTTGGGTGTAGTAGCAAGTTTGATCGCATTTTTATATTTGCGCCCAAAACCAAGTACTGAACAAGAAGCCAGTTTTGATATTTCCTCATATAAGCTTGCGGAATTCAATGCAATTAGCGTGGAATTTCCTGCTAAAGCTGCAGTGAAACTAGATAAGGTGAATGGTTTTTGGCGTTTAAGTGCGCCGATTAACATGCGCGCTGACCAAGCGTCAGTGCAACGCATTTTGTCTATTATCGCAGCGCAATCAAAAGATAGAATTACCGATCCTGATTTAGATAAGTTCGGCCTAAATAACCCACAACTTAAACTTAAACTCATTAGAGATAAAAACAGCCAAGATAAAAATAATATAGAAGAGTTCACATTTGGAACACATAATCCCGTGACGGATGAGCAGTACGTTGCTCATAGGAATGCGGTTTATTTGCTGTCTAACCATTACGCTGAAGTTGCATCTACTCAGATTATTGAGTTAATTGATAAATCACCATTAAAGCCAACAGAAAAAATAGCGGGTTTTGACTTTAGCCACCTAGAGCAATGGACAGATACTAGATTGAACGTCGATTTAACTGAGGGGAAATGGAAAGTTTCAATTGCCGCAGCAAAACCACAGCAGGATGAGATGAATGAATGGTTAGAATTTTCATGGTTACATAATCCTGCTAAATCGGTAGAGATGTATACTCCAGATCGTAAAATTACCTACCCATATGTGTTAATTAAGTTAGCTGATGGTAGCAAAGTACGTTTTGATAAAATTCAAGAATCACCTGATTTGTTGCTAGCCCGTCCTGATGAAGGTTTGATTTATAACTTCCCCTCAGACGCTGGCTTCACGATGTTAAATCCACCCATTAACATCCCAAGTAACTAGCCTTTCTCTATCAATGCATTTCGTTGATGCCTTCATCTTGTCGTACATGCCTTCAGCCTGTCGCCTAGACACTATTGATAAAGAAATGGAATAGAGCTTTATGCCAGAACTCCCAGAGGTAGAAACCACCCGCCGTGGGCTTTTGCCTCTTGTCGGCAAGGTGGTTAAATCCGTTACTATTCGCCATCCCACGCTGCGTTGGCCTATTCCTGCATCTTTGCTTCAAACACTACCGAATCAAACCTTACTTGGGCTGACTCGCCGCGCGAAATATATTTTGTGTGAGTTTGACACTGGCACTTTGTTGTTACACCTTGGCATGTCTGGCCGTGTTCAATTGCTTGATACAAATTACCCGCCAGAGAAACATGACCATTTCGATATAGAATTTACTGATGGTCATGTGTTGCGGCTACGTGATCCCCGCCGTTTTGGCGCAGTATTGTGGTTAGATAACAAAGAGAATAACCATGTTTTGCTAAATAGCCTAGGTCCTGAACCGCTAGATGAGGGCTTTAACGCAAAGTATCTACATACCGCGTTAAGCAATAAAACGCTCGCCATTAAAAATGCGATTATGGATGGTCATGTGGTGGTTGGGGTTGGCAATATATATGCTTCTGAATCACTTTTTAGAGCACGCATACATCCTGAAACGTGTGCTAATAAGCTTAATTTAAAGCAATGTGGAAAATTGGTAGCAGAGATTAAAAGCACCTTGAATGATGCCTTGTCGGCAGGTGGCAGTAGTCTACGAGATTTTTTTGGTGTCGATGGCAATATTGGCTATTTCCAGCAAGAGTACTTTGTTTACGGCCGCACGAATGAGCCATGCAAGGTCTGCGAAAAGCCAATTAAATGTATACGCTTAGGTCAGCGCTCTACGTTTTATTGTGAAAAATGCCAGAAGCGATCATAACGTTTGATTCGAAATCTGTGAAATATTTAAGACTAAGCGCTAACTATAAATACCTTAGCATCAACAGTCCCACTACTTGTAACAACACCAACACTCCAACGACTAAAGTTAATCGTTTTTGCCAGCGAGCCTGATTTTCTTGGGTTTTGATTAAGGCATCAATAGCTTGCCGTATAGGTTCATTTTGTTCGGCTCGCGTTTGTTGTGTTAGAAATTGATGTACTAAACGCGGCATCTGCGGCAAGTTCTTGGCAACATAAGGTAGCTCTTTTTTCATTACCTTTACAATGCTACGCCAGCCTATTTGTTCGCTCATCCAACGTTTTAGAAATGGTTTAGCACTTTGCCATAAGTCGATATCTGGATCTAAATCACGGCCTAAACCCTCAATATTCAGCAAGGTTTTTTGCAGCATCACTAATTGCGGTTGAATAATTACGCCGAATTTACGTGACATTTGAAATAGGCTTAATAGCGTGCGTCCAAATGAAATATCTTTAAGTGGCTTATCGAATATAGGCTCACATATGGCACGTACGGCAGTTTCAAGCGCTTCAACATTCGTGTCTTTTGGTACCCAGCCAGATTCTATATGCGCTACGGCTACGTCGTGATAATCACCATTGAAAAAAGCTAAGAAATTACGTGCCAAGTAGTATTTATCATTATCGGTTAACGTGCCCATAATGCCGAAATCAAGCGCAATATAACGGCCGTCGTCAGCTACTTGAATATTGCCAGGGTGCATGTCAGCATGAAAGAAGCCATCCCGAAATACTTGTGTGAAGAATATTTCCACGCCCTCATGTGCAAGTTTCGGAATGTCTATGCCTTTAGCTCGTAACACGTGGACTTTGCTAATCGGTGTACCTACCATGCGCTGCATCACCATCACCTGCTGGCGGCACCAGTCCCAATATATATGAGGAACTAACAAGCGTTTATCAGGAAAGTTGCTGGCAAGTCGTGTGCAGTTGGCAGCTTCTAGCGTTAAGTCTAATTCGCTATGCGTATGCTCGGCAAATTCTGCGACAACTTCCCGCGGTTTCAAGCGTTTAACTTCGGCAGATATACCTTGTAGTAACCATGCAGCAGTATCTAAAAGTTCTAAATCGTGATTAATCACTTTTGCAATGCCTGGGCGCAATATCTTAACTGCAACAGGCGTGCCGTCTATTAAATGAGCAAAATGTACTTGTGCAACTGACGCGCTGGCAATGGCTGTTTCTTCAAAACTTGAGAACACTTGATTAAGTGGTAGGTTGAATGCTTCATTTACGACTGCCTCAATTTCAGTAAAAGCGACAGGTGGTACTTGGTCTTGTAGTTTAGCAAGTTCATCAGCAATATCGAGCGGAATTAAGTCACGTCGAGTTGATAACATTTGACCGAATTTAACAAAAATCGGACCTAATGCCTCAAGTGCTAACCTAAGCCGTTCGCCCCGAGGTTTGCTTTTGTCACGCCAAAACAGTAAAACATTGATAATGCTTTGTAGTGGTTTTAATGTGGTGTGGCTTAAGATGAATTCATCTAATCCAAACCGTAGTGCAATATAAATGATATAAAAAAGCCGAAAAATGCGCATATATTTAGTCGTTGTTATCTACAGCATTGCTGTTTTTGTTTAATTTTCTGAGACCGTTGTTATAGACTGTTATCTAAGTCTGGCTTGATGCTCTGAGTAAGCTTGGCTAGTTTCTTTTCAAAACGTGCGGCGTCTGCACCTAGCGTATCAACATCTGCATTGAACTGCTCTACGTGGCGTTTTTTAGCGATGAGGGGCATTTCTTCTTGCCAATACTCACTCAACATCTCTGCTAGATTAACGCTGGTTTCTTTCACTGAATTTGCCGCATCGCGCGCAAATGTACCGATTTTATTAGCAGGAATATCGCCTATCAAATTGCTTAAATCATCCTCATAATCCCAGCGCATATTCGAGAACACTTTGGCTAACTCTGCGACTAGTTGCGTATCACCTTCAATGCTAATTTGCCTGTTAGCGGCCTCATCTTTAGCAAGTAATCGTAAAAGTAGACTCGGAGCAATGGTAACGGTAGCATCTGGAATGTTAGTTTCACCTGCGATGGCTAAGTTGCCATTTTCCAAAATCACTAAACTAGCCGAGATAAAGCTCACATTAATTTGTATCGATTTTCCTGCAAATGGCTGTAGCAATTTACTCGCCCAACTATTTTGTGAGATTAGATGTTGCAATAAACGCGTTGACAGTGCTTTGAGCATATTAAGTTTTGTAACCTTTATGTAAAGCGACTACACCAGCGGCAAGGTTGTAGTAATCGACCTTGCTTAAGCCAGCCTCAGTCATCATTTGTTTCAGTGTTTCTTGGTCTGGATGCATGCGTATGGATTCAGCTAAATATTGATAACTCTCGGCATCTTTTGCGAGAATTTTGCCCATAAACGGCAATAGTTTAAATGAATACACGTCGTATATTTTAGAAAGAGGCTGCCACACTTTTGAAAATTCCAGCACCAACAATCTACCGCCCACTTTAAGCACGCGCTGCATTTCTGCTAAGGCTTTATCTTTATGTGTCATATTGCGCAAACCAAATGCCACAATTACGCAGTCAAAGTGGTTATCTGGGAAGGGCAGTTTTTCAGCATCGCATTGCAACGCAGGTACGCTTAAGCCTGCATCCAGCATGCGGTCACGTCCAACAGCTAGCATAGAAGCATTAATGTCGGTGAGTATTACTTGGCCGTCAGCACCCACTTTTTTTGCAAATAACTTAGATAAATCACCACTGCCACCCGCAATATCCAGCACTTTATCACCTGCTTTTACGCCACTAATTTCAATGGCAAAGCGCTTCCAGCCTCGATGCAGGCCAGCTGACATGACATCGTTCATTAGGTCATATTTACTTGCGACAGAATGAAAAACCTCACCCACTTTTTTCGCTTTCTCATTTTCAGCTACGGTTTTAAAGCCAAAGTGAGTACTTTGATTGGTATTAGGATTGCTATCTGGATTGGTGTTGTGTTCAGTCGTCATTTAACTTTATCCGTATTAACTTTCTTTGCGTTTTATGCCAGCAGCACTTAATCGGCCTAAATATTCTAGCCATAGCGCATCGTAGTCTCTAGCCAAATCATACAAGTAGTCCCAGGAATATAATCCCGTGTTATGGCCGTCAGAGAATGTAAGCTTGACCGCGTAATTTCCAACTGGTTCGATAGCAGTAATATTCACATCCTCTTTTCCCATTTGTAATACTTCTTGTCCAGGACCATGCCCTTTTACTTCAGCAGAAGGCGAATAAACACGTAGAAATTCGCAAGATAACTGGCATTCCATATTGTTATCGAATTTGATTTCTAATAGACGCGAAGCTTGATGCAATCGGATGTCAATTGGACGGGGAGTGTTGTTGGTTAAGCCGCTCATAATGTATCTTTTAGATAAAATAAGATAATAACAGAATGACATGGCTTGATGATGATGCATCGAAGCGCCGTTCGTCATCATATTTAGCCCGTCTATCTAAATTGTATTTTAAATGTAAATAATAGTTAATTGATTCAGTTGATAAATTCAAAAATAATGATAGAGTTCTATTAAGTAAAAATGGGTAAGGGTTGACATGGCTGAAGAAAAATCTAACAGTAAACTGGCAAATCAATTTGCAGCATATACCGAATGGCGCAAAGCCTTAGTTGATACAGTCTCTGATTATCGCAGTTGGTTGAATGAGCAAGAGCTCAATGACGGTCAAATCGATCAACGTATCCAGCATTTGTTAGATAGACTTCGTGAAGATAAATTGAACGTTGCATTTGTAGCGGAATTCTCTCGTGGTAAATCGGAACTCATTAACGCAATCTTCTTTGCGGGTTACGGCACAAGATTATTACCTTCAAGCGCTGGCCGCACAACAATGTGCCCCACAGAACTGCTATACGATAAAACTAAGCCTAGTTCAATTATGTTATTACCCATTGAAACGCGCTTATCTGATGCTACCACAACAGAATACAAACGTTATCCAGACGAGTGGAAAACGGTCACCTTTGACATTGATTCAAACGAAAGTATGGTCAATGCATTTAAAGAAGTCAGTAATACTAAAGCTGTCTCAATTCTTGATGCTGAGAAGTATGGTTTGTTTGACCCTAATAGTGCAGACGATGCGCTTAGCCTGAATAAAGATGGCACTATTGATGTGCCAAGTTGGCGTTATGCGATGATTAACTTCCCGCATCCATTACTTGAGCAAGGCTTAGTTATCTTAGATACGCCAGGCTTAAATGCCATTGGTACTGAGCCTGAATTAACCTTGAATATGTTGCCAAATGCTCATGCAGTGTTATTTATACTAGCGGCAGATACAGGCGTTACCAAATCTGAAATTGATGTTTGGCGTCAATATATTAGTGGTACACGCTGGAAGCAAAAAGGCCGGTTAGCTGTGCTAAATAAAATTGATGGGCTTTGGGATGAGCTGAAAGACGAAGAAGAGATTCAAAAAGAGCTTACTAAACAAATCAAATCGAGTGCAGATTTATTGGGTTTAGAGACTAATCAGATATTCCCTATTTCAGCTCAAAAAGGCTTGTTAGCAAAGGTTAACAACGATCCAGAGTTGCTTGAGAAAAGCCGTATTTTAGAATTAGAACGTGCCTTATCTGACGAATTGATTCCCTCTAAAAAAGAAATCGTTCGTGACAACACACAAAATGAAATTGAAGATTTGGTTGCCAGCACGCATTTAATTTTAGATGCGCGACTCTCTGGAATTAATGACCAGTTGCTTGAGTTGCGTGGTTTGCGTGGCAAGAATGAAGACGTTGTTGAACACATGATGAACAAGGTTAAAGTAGATAAAGAGAACTTTGAAAAAGGCTTGCAACGTTTCCAAGCTTTACGCAGTATTTTCTCTCAACATACCAACCGTTTGTTCACACTTTTAGGCATGGAGGCGCTTAAGGTCCATGTACACTCTACACGTGAGACTATGCAAGATGCGAATTTTACAAAAACTATTCGTGATGCGATGGATAACTTTTTCAAGGAGTTGAGAACGCGTTTAGTTTCGTCTGATGCGCAAATAGATGAAATTAAAAAAATGATGGATGTGATGTATGAGAAGTTCTCTAAAGAGCATGGTCTGCGTAAGTCTGATCCGCCTGCTTTCTCAACACTTCGCTATCAAAAAGAAGTGGGTAAATTAGAGCGAGCATATAAAGAGCAATTCAATACTGCTTTTAATATGATTGCTAATGAAAAAATGACGCTGACTACTAAATTTTTTGAAACACTGGCAAGCCGTGTGATTCATGTTTATGAAGTGGCAAACCGTGATATTGAACATTGGCTGAAAGCCGTGATTTCGCCAATGGAGTCTCAAGTACGTGAACATCAACTGCAATTGCGTCGTCGATTAGAAAGTATTAAGCGTATTTATAAAGCGACTGATACTTTGGAGGATCGTATTTTAGAGTTGGAAGCCATTGAAAAGAGCATACAAGCGCAAATAGATGACCTGAAAGTACTGCGTATGCATATGAAGAATGCGTTAGCTTTTGAATCGATTGAAAGTGAATTGGCGGCTTAATAACGAAGTGTGCTAATACAAATAAAAAAGGCTGCAATGCAGCCTTTTTTATTTAACTCTCATTAACTTAAATTACCGACTAGCCAACATTAAACTCTTCATTTTTTGCATAGCTTTTTGTTCGATTTGGCGAATACGTTCTGCTGAGACACCAAATTCATCAGCTAGCTCATGTAATGTTTTGCCACCTTGATCATGCAACCAGCGCGCTTCAACAACGCGACGGCTTCGAACATCCAAGTTTTGGAGCGCATTAGCTAAGCCTGTGGTTTCAGCCATTTCTGTTTGCTTCGATTGCAAAGCTTCTAGTGGCTCTAAACCCTCATCTGGAAGATAGGCAATAGGGCTGTATTGTTCATCGCTATCATCATCAATGTTGGCTTCAAGCGAAATTTCGTGACCATTTAAACGTGCTTCCATTTCCAGCACTTCTTCTGGTTTAACGTTTAACTCTTTAGCAATATGCGCTACTTCCGCAGGCTGTAAGCTATTTAAGCCAGTTTTCATGCTGCGTAAATTAAAGAATAATTTACGTTGTGCTTTGGTTGTTGCAATTTTAACCATGCGCCAGTTGCGCACAATATATTCATGCATTTCAGCTTTAATCCAGTGCATCGCAAAAGATACCAAGCGCACACCACGCTCTGGGTCAAAGCGTTTTACCGCCTTCATCAGGCCGATATTACCTTCTTGAATTAAATCTGATTGAGGCAAGCCGTAACCATTGTAGCCACGTGCAATGCTTGCAACTAAGCGTAAATGCGAGACAATTAACTGACGAGCAGCTTCTAAATCGTTGTCTGCTCTGAACTTCACTGCAAGCGAATACTCCTCATCGGCGGTCAAGACAGGATATGCCTTAATCACTCTAGAATAGTGTTCTAAACTGTCAGATGCGGTTAATACTGGTAAGGTTAATGCGTTACTCATTGAACTATTTCCTCCAATTGTTAGTATATTAGCACTCTTACTATGAGAGTGCTAGTGGCTAAATGGTTCAAATTATTGGCAGTTGTTCTAAACAATTAAAGTTGTTAAATAACAATTAAAGTCGTTAAATCGCAATTAAAGTCGTTAAATCATACTTAATATTTTCTTAGTCGTATTGAAATGAATAATTAGGTCTTAGAATAGTTGCATGGCGAATGGAAGTCTGTTCGTTTGCGAACCTATCTAACTGGTCATCATTGCGTCGTGATTTGACATTGAAAATCAGATTCATCCAAGATTTTTCTTCTCTGATGATGTAAGCAGACTTTCAAATTTTGAATGTCTGTTATCGCACTACCTTCACTTTGGGCCCATAGCCGCCTTTATTTTTCAACAAACGCACGTTCAATCACGTAATCACCAAGTTGACCTATGCGTGGGGAGACTTCAAATCCAAGACTATCCAATAGTGTTTCTGTGTCTTTTAACATTTGCGGGCTGCCGCATATCATTGCTCGGTCATCTTTAGGGTTCATCGGTGGCAAGCCAATATCATTAAATAATTTACCTGAAATAATTAAATCAGTGAGCCGACCTTGATTGCGGAAAGATTCTCTGGTTACAGTGGGGTAATAAATCAGTTTGTTTTTAATTTCTTCACCGATAAACTCATTATTCGGTAATTCTTTCTCAATAAAATCAGCGTATGCCAACTCGTTAATATTTCGGACTCCGTGTACGAGTATGACCTTTTCGAAACGATCATACACTTCTATATCTTGAATCAGACTCATAAAAGGTGCCAAGCCTGTGCCTGTTGAAAGCAAATATAGATTTTTAGCTGGTTTTAAATCATGTATTACTAGTGTTCCAGTTGGTTTGCGGCTAACCAATAATTCGTCGCCCACTTTTAAATGCTGTAAGCGCGAAGTTAAAGGACCGTTAGGCACTTTTATACTAAAAAACTCTAGATGTTCTTCGTAATTTGGACTGGCAATACTGTATGCACGAGTTAAGGGTAATCCATCTACCTCAATACCTATCATTACGAACTGTCCATTTTCAAAACGTAACCCAGGGTCACGCGTGGTTTTAAAGCTAAATAAATTATCGTTCCAGTGATGGACTTGTAATACGCGTTCAGTTGAATATTTACTCATGAAGTTATTCTTTTTTATGTTTTATCAATTGTTTAATGTGCCGGTGTAATTGAAGCAATCAGTTCTGGCACGGCTTCGAACAAATCGGCAACCAGCCCGTAATCGGCAACCTGGAAAATAGATGCATTTGGATCATGGTTAATAGCGACAACAATTTTGCTGTCTTTCATGCCATAAGTATGTTGAATTGCGCCTGACACGCCAATGGCAATGTATAAATCTGGCGCGACAACCACACCCGTTTGTCCCACTTGGATATCATTTGGCGCATAGCCAGCATCCACTGCGGCACGGGTTGCACCCAAAGCTGCACCAAGTCTATTAGCAAGTGGTGATAATAACTGCTCAAACTTTTCTGCACTGCCTAATGATCTACCACCTGAAACCACCACTTTTGCGGAACTAAGTGCTGGGCGATGTGATTGGCTTTGTTGTTGCGACAACCAACGTGATTTACTGGAAATGGCAGGGGCTTCTAATTCCACGATTTCCGCATCTGCGCCTTGTTTTGTTATTGCAAAATTACTCGCATGTACTGTTAAGATTTGAGTAACATCTAAACTTTGTACTGTGGAAATGACGTTACCGGCATATATTGAGCGCGTGTAAGTATTACTTCCATTTATTTGCAATACATCTGTAATCATCGCCACATCTAACATGGCGGCAACACGGGGCAGGATGTTCCGGCTAAATGATGAATTGGCCGCTAAAATAGCTTGGTATTCGTTGGCAATTCTAACAATAATATTGGCGGCATCTTCGGCAAGTAAGTGTTCTAAATGTGCAGCATCGACCCGCAACACCCGTTGCAAGCCCGCAAGGGATGAAGCTTGCTTAGCGACCGCATTTGTTGCTTTGCCAATTATTAAAAGATCCACAGGTGCCCCCCATGTTTGCGCAGCACTAACGGACTGATAAACGGAAGTATTGAGTTGGGCACCGTCATGTTCAGCTAAGACCAGAACCTTTAAAAGCTTATTCATAATGTAATACCTTCTAAATCGCTTAATTTTTGTAGTAGTTCTTGCACGCTATTTACTCTGATACCAGATTTACGCGTAGGCGGCGCTGACACGTTGAGCACATTGAATCGTGGTTCAGCAACTACGCCTAAATCAGTTGCAGCTATCGTTTCAATTTGTTTTTTACGCGCCATCATCAAGTTAGGTAATTTCACAAATCTTGGCTCATTCAAGCGCAAATCTGTCGTGAGCACTGCTGGCAAACTAATGGCCAAAGTTTCAGTGCCACCGTCTACTTCACGGGTCACTATTACTTCATCATTTTCTATATTAATAGTTGAAACATAAGTACCTTGGCCGCAATTCAATAACGCAGCGAGCATTTGCCCTGCTTGACCTGCATCGCTATCAATGGCTTGTTTGCCGAGTAAAATAAGGTCTGGATTTTCCCGTTCAACAACCGCTTTAAGTAATTTTGCAACGGCCAATGGTTGCAATTCAGCATCCGTTTCAACCAATATTGCACGGTCAGCCCCCATCGCAAGCGCGTGCCTTAAGACATCTTGATTTAAAGTATTCCCCAGTGAGACTGCAACAACCTCTCTAGCAATCCCTTTCTCTTTTAAGCGTAAAGATTCTTCAACTGCATTCTCATCAAATGGGTTCATGCTCATTTTTAACCCTTCAATATCAACGTTTGAACCATCTGGTTTAACGTATACCTTAATGTTGTAATCTACTACACGCTTCACTGCGACTAAAATTTTCATCATAATTTCCCGTTTAATTGCAGAGGATTATATAGCTTGATATAATATTTACTTAATTGATTGTTTATATAATATATATCTGCAAATTAGATATAACGACTTCATGAAATATACTTTAAGACAACTTGAAATATTTGTAGCTATAAGCCGCTCAAAGAGCGTTTCACGCGCGGCAGAAGTATTACATTTATCACAATCTGCAACGAGCACCTCCCTTGGTGAGTTTGAACGGCAATTCAACCTCCAATTGTTTGACCGCATAGGAAAGTCGTTAAGTATTAATGAGAGTGGTCGCCAACTATTACCTAGAGCAATAGAGCTCCTAGACCGTGCTAAGGAAATTGAAGCGCAACTATCGGGGCATGCGGGCTTTGGTGAAATGCATATTGGGGCAACGCTAACGGTGGGGAATTACTTGGCGACCCTATTAGTAGCAAAATTTCTGCAAGAACATCCTGAAAGTCGTATTCAGTTACAAGTACATAACACCACAACTATCGTCCAGCAGATTGCTAATTACGAACTTGACCTTGGCTTAGTTGAGGGCGATTGTCATCACCCAGACATAGAAGTGCAACCTTGGATTGCTGATGAACTTGCAATATTTAGTGCGCCAAATCACCCAATGGCCAGGCAAAAAAACATAAGTATCGAAATACTACTAAATGAGACTTGGATATTGCGTGAAAAAGGTTCTGGAACTCGCGAAACATTTGACCGCGCTTTCCAAAACCATCACTCTAAGCTTAATATACGTTTAGAACTAGAACATACCGAAGCTATTAAACGAGCAGTGGAGTCTGGTTTAGGGATTGGTTGTATTTCTCGCCTTGCGCTGAAAGACGCTATTAGGCGCGGTAGTTTATTAGCTCTAGATACGCCTGATATTAAATTAAATCGATACTTTTATTTCTTATGGCATAAACAGAAATATCAAACTGCAGGTATACAGCATTTTTTGAGTCTTTGTAAAGAAATGACCGCTGGATTAATCCGCAGTGATGAGGTTAACTTACCATATATAGCCTGAAAGTAACAGCATGCAACGCGATGTAATGAATTACGATCTTTTAATAGTAGGCGCAGGCCCAGCGGGACTATCTGCGGCTATAAAAGCAAAACAGTTAGCCATTAAAAGTGGTAAAGCGCTTAGTGTTTGTGTAATTGAAAAAGGCGCAGAAATAGGCGCGCATATTATGTCTGGTGCAGTCTTAGATCCAATAGCATTGAATGAACTTATACCCGATTGGCTTGAAAAAGGTGCGCCATTAAACACCAAGGTCACACACGATACTTTTAGTTTTTTGAGCGAGCAAAATAGTTGGGAGATTCCAACCCCGCTTATGCCTCCGCTGATGAGTAACCAAGGTAACTATATTATTAGCTTAGGCGAGTTGTGCCGCTGGCTTGCGTTACAAGCTGAAAACTTAGGGGTGGAAATATATGCTGGCTTTAGTGGACAAACGCCTTTATTCAATGAAGCGCAGCAACTTATCGGTATTATCACTGGCGATATGGGACGTGATGAAGCAGGCAAAGAAACTTCAAATTATGTTGCTGGGATTGAAATACATGCCAAATATACGCTAATAGCCGAAGGTACTCGTGGATCGTTGACCAAAGTGATTGAAAACACGCTTAATTTACGCAAAAAATCCCAACCCCAAAAATACGGGTTAGGTTTTAAAGAAATCTGGCGCATCCCAGCAAGTCAGCATCAACCTGGCTTAGTGCAACATAGTATGGGTTGGCCGCTAAAAGCAGATACTGGTGGCGGTGCATTTATTTATCACTACGGTGAGCATTTACTTTCAGTTGGCTTTGTTGTGCATTTAGACTATAAGAATCCGCATCTTTCACTTTTCGATGAATTCCAGCGTTTCAAAACACACCCTAAAATGCAAGCACTGTTAAAAGACGGTAAGCGTATTAGTTATGGTGCTAGGGCGATTAGCGAAGGTGGCATGCAATCTTGGCAAGAACTCATCTTTGCAGGCGGCGCGTTTATTGGGTGTAGTGCTGGCATGGTGAATGTGCCGCGCATAAAGGGAATTCATAATGCGATGAAATCTGGCATGCTGGCCGCAGAAGCTGCATTTGATGCTATTTTAAATATTGGTGACGCCACTAGTGACAAGTTACTATATGCCTACCCAACGGAGATTAGATCCTCTTGGTTAGTGCGCGATTTGAAGGCCGTGCGCAATGTTAAACCTTTGATTTCCCGCTTTGGTGGCTGGGTTGGAGTGATTATGAGCGGCGCAGAACTGTGGTTAGCCTCATTTAATCTTTACCTGCCCTGGACATTGAAACATCAAATGGCAGACCATGAAACCTTGCGCAAAGCGAGTGAGATGCCAAAAATTGCTTACAAAAAGCCAGATGGTATTTTTAGTTTTGATAAGTCTAGCTCAATCCACTTAAGCAATATTAGCCACGAACCAAATCAGCCATGCCATTTGCAAATGAAAGATCTATCAGTCCCTATTGCAATTAATCTAAGAGAATATGACGCGCCTGAACAAAGGTATTGTCCAGCCGGCGTTTATGAAATTGTAATAGATAAGGTTGATGCGAAACTTCAAATTAATGCGCAAAACTGCATACATTGTAAAACTTGCGATATAAAAGACCCAACACAAAACATTAATTGGGTGCCACCGGAGGGTGGTAGCGGTCCAAGTTATTCAAAAATGTAAACAATTGGGTGGTCCGCTTAGGGCCCTCAAAAGACATTCGCAAATTAGAATACTTGATTGTAAAAATCCCCATACACGATTTTCGCTAAAAACAAAACAAAAAAGCTCCTGAAGTTTTTAAAATTAGTTAAGATAATAAACTAGAAACAAAATCATGTAATTGACGTAAGACCTAGTAGAACCTGTTTTTTTGGAAAATAAGTTTTTGGTATAAACATCCCCTGCAATCCGGTGGGTTTTAATTACAACATAATAAATACGTGCTGAAGTGATCGTCAATAAATAATCGGTATGTACGGAAACAGACGAAATTATTTTTGTATACGTTTTAGTATGAGACTGACATCAAAATAAGACCTTTATCAGTGTTTTTTTGACACCTAATTACAGGAAAATCATGTCCAATCTGACGGCCGATGCCAACATTGTAGCCCTACGTATCTCAGAAAGCCGTTATCGGCGGCTGTTTGAAACTGCGCAGGACGGTATTTTGCTACTTAATGCTGAAACCGGCCAGATTGAAGACGTAAATCCCTACCTGATCGATATGCTCGGCTATTCGCACACCGAGTTCTTGGGTAAGAAACTATGGGAAGTTGGTCCGTTTGTTGACATGAAGGAAAGCAAGGTAATGTTTGTTGAACTTCAAGAAAAAGGCTATGTTCGTTATGAAGACTTACCTTTAAAATCCAAATCTGGAGCGCTGATTGCAGTAGAGTTTGTCAGCAATAGCTACGACTGCGAAGGTATCATGGTCATTCAGTGCAACATTCGCAATATTACCGAGCGCAAAGTAGCAGAAGCTAAAGCACACCGCCATATGCAACTTTATGCCGCATTAAGCCAATGTAATAAAGCCATTGTGTACACCACTAATGAAGAAGCCTTGTTCCAGCAAGTCTGCCATGCCGCAGTCACCTTTGGCGGCATGAAAATGGCTTGGATTGGTATCGTTGATGAGGCAACGCTCCGCGTGCGACCTGTTGCAAGTTTTGGCGAAGGTGCAGAAAATCTGCAAGAACGTGAAGTGTCCATTGACCCAGATAACTCACTCGGAGCAGGCGAAATTGGTACCGCCATGCGTCAGGCGCAGCCATTATGGTGTCAGGATTTTATGAATGACCCGCTAACCGAACCATGGCGCGATCTTGGCAAAAAATCAGGTTGGGCCGCTTCAGCCTCACTGCCGCTATATCGTGATGGTCGCATCATTGGTGTATTTGTTCTGTATGCTGACTTAGTAAATGCCTTTGACAAGCCTGCATGTGACCTCCTGATTGAAATGGCGTCAGACATCAGTTTTGCGCTCGGCAATTTTAGTCTGGAAGCCGCCCGCAAATTGGCGGAGCAGGAACTACGCATTGCTGACACAGCATTTGAAGCACAGGAAGGCATCATTGTCACAGATGCTAATAAGATCATATTACGTGTTAATAAGTCCTTCAGTAGCTTAACAGGTTACAGTACTGAGGAAGTCATCGGCCAGACCTTTACCCTATTCGAGTCAGGAAGACAGGATCAATTGTTCTATAAACAGATGTGGGAGGCACTTAGCCGTGACAACTACTGGCATGGTGAGATTTGGAACCGCCGTAAGAATGGTGATGTACATCCTGATTGGCTCACCATTACTGCCGTGACTAACGCCAAAGGGCAAATTACCCACTATGTCGGTACATACTCGGATTTGTCGCAACATAAGAAAGATGAAGCCGAAATCCACTTGCTGGCCTTTTATGATTCGCTCACCAACCTGCCTAATCGACGCCTTCTAATGGATCGGCTGCAACACGCACTCATCGTAAGCACCAGGCACCGCAAGCACGTTGCGCTACTTTTTATGGATCTAGACAACTTCAAAACGCTCAACGACACTAAGGGACATAACATCGGCGATCTGTTGCTGATTGATGCTGCCAGCAGACTGCTTTCCTGTGTGCGTGA
Organism: Methylotenera sp.; assembly: GCF_029946165.1. Lineage (GTDB taxonomy): Bacteria > Pseudomonadota > Gammaproteobacteria > Burkholderiales > Methylophilaceae > Methylotenera. The sequence continues at coordinate 84,835 of NZ_JAQSDZ010000026.1, read as the reverse complement.
GGGCGACACCGTGGCGAGACTGGGTGGTGATGAGTTTGTGATCATTTTGGAAGAATTAAGTGAACAAGCAGTGCTGGCAGCCACACAAGCCGAAGAAATCTGCAACAAAATATTGAATGCGATAAGCCTGCCCTATTCTTTACAAAACCACAGCCACCACTTAACGGCAAGCATTGGTGTGATTTTGTTTCACAACAATGACTTCACGGCAGATGAACTAATCAAACGGGCAGATGTTTCCATGTATCAAGCAAAAAATGCCGGGCGCAATACTATACGTTTCTACGACCCCTCCATCCAAACAGAGCTTGAAATGTACTCGGATTTGGAAATTGACCTGCGCCGCGCCCTAACAGAACAGCAGTTCAAACTCTACTACCAGATGCAGGTGGACAATAATGCTTGCATCTTTGGCGCTGAAGTTTTAATTCGCTGGCAACACCCTGAAAAAGGCATAATTTCCCCGATAGAATTCATTCCGCTCGCAGAAGATACCGGCCTTATTTTGCCCATGGGTCACTGGGTTCTGGAGGCAGCCTGCTTGCAACTGAAAGCATGGGAGTCAAACTTAAGCACCCGACATCTTGTATTGGCAGTTAACGTCAGTGCCAAACAGTTTCACCAGCACGATTTTGTCGAACAAGTGCTTAGCGTACTCAGGCAGACCGGGGCCGACCCCTCTCACCTGAAGCTGGAATTGACTGAAAGCATGCTGATAGAAAACGTACAAGCGCTCATTACAAAAATGGACAGCTTAAAAAGCAAAGGTATTAAGTTTTCATTAGACGACTTTGGCATAGGCTTTTCCTCATTGTCTTATCTCAAACGCCTGCCATTAGATCAGTTAAAAATAGACCAATCTTTTGTAAGCAGTGTACATAAGAATCCAAGCGATGCTGCTATCGTTCGTACCGTGATAGCATTAGGCCAGAGTTTAGGTCTTGCAGTGATTGCTGAGGGTGTAGAAACTGAGGCGCAGCGAAATTTACTGGCGGTATTTGGCTGCAATCATTATCAAGGATACCTATTTGGCAAACCGGTACCGCTGGAAGAATTTGAGTTATTGCTTGCAAAATGCTAGTGATGGCGTACTTCACATCTAGAAATAGAATAGGAGGAGAAATCAATATATTGGCTACCGCACAGTGAGTACGATGCATCATACTTACTTTATTAATAAATAAACGTCAGTTGCGACTTGTATGACAATTTCTTAACCAAGAGGCTTCTAAAAAAGCAAAACAAATATATTCAACAAAAACCAGTAAAGTCTTAAATTAGTAATGAGTCCATTTGATAGGCTTTGAAAGAGATGCGGCCCTATCGGAGGTTAAGTACGAACTTCCGTATTGGGCCCGATGCGGACACTCAATTTAAAGTAGTGGAATTCCCAAAATTTATTTGATATTAAAAGAGACTTTTATACTAAATCCAGAGGGTAAGTTTGATGCCTCAAGACTTGCTTTGTGTTGATTTGCAATTTCTTTTACTATTGAAAGTCCTAAACCTGCTCCATGCATCTCTTTATTTTGTCCTCTATAGAACCTCTCAAATATATTTTGCAAATCGATTTCAGATACACCTGGCCCAGTGTCAATAACCTCTAAAGTAATATTTTTTTGATCTTTGTATATTGCTATATCAACCTTACCTTGATTTTGGGTATATCTAATAGCGTTATCTAGTAGGTTATTTAGCAGAACTTTTAGCTCATGATAAACACCATTAATCACGATTTTCTCTGATGTAACTAGACCTAAGTCTATAGATTTGAATTGAGCTAATGGTAAAAGTTCTTGAATGCTTTCCTTTGCAAGGTCTATAAAATCAATTGATTTAACTTTCCTAATTTGATTGTTGGGTTCAATGCGCGCCAGAGTAAGTAATTGACTAATTAATTGCTCAGATCGAGCTATCCCACTGTTTAAGTTTTTGATTGCGATATCCCGCTCAGATTTATTTTTTGCTTGTTCAACCAATGTTATTTGTAATCTTAATGCAGTGATTGGAGTGCGTAACTCATGTGCTGCATCTGCAGTAAAACGTTTCACCAACACGATAGTGTCAGAAACCTTACCCATAAAAATATTAAGTGCGTTTACTAATGGTTTGATTTCAGTTGGTACTTTTTCTTTTGCAAATGGTTGTAAGTCAAGACTTTTGCGACTCTCAATCTCCTTAGAAATTATTGATAAAGGATTTAGTGCTTTTTTAATCGCTAAAAATATCAATATGACTAATACAGGTATAAATACTAACTGTGAGGTCATTAGGCTTACAGCTGTTTCTTTGATGGTGAGTTTTCTTAACTTCAAAGATTGCGCAACTTGGATGGTTTCATTATTGATTTTAATTGAATAAAAACGCCATTGTTTACCCAAATACTCTTGTGTTGATAAACCCAGATTATGTGGTGTGGGTACTTTTGCTTCTGGGTGAGAAACGTATAGCATGTTGCCATCTTGCCCTAAAACGCGCACATAAAATTCCTGCTCATGTTTAATTTCCGAGCTAACACCCGTTTGACTTTTATTATATAAATTAGTGATGTCGTGAATTGCGGAGTGTTGAGCCGCAATTGCAGTTGCTACTTGTTGCAAATTGGCATCGTATAATTCGTCCAGCTCACTTTTACTTACTAAATACGACGCCCAACTAATCAGCCCATAAACAATCAGTATAGATATAGAAATATAAATGAGTAAAAAACGCTTTATTGAATGGTTCATTTAGTTGTCTGCATTTTAGGAAACGTATACCCTACGCCGCGCACATTCAGAATAATTTCTGATCCAAATTTACGCCGTATCATGTGGATATGCACTTCAACAGCATTACTCTCTACTTCATCATTCCAACCATATACTTTTTCCTCTAATTGATTTCTAGAAAAAATTACACCTGGGTTTTCAATAAGAGTTTGCATAATGCCAAAGGCTCTTACTGAAAGGCGCTCTGACACATTTTTGTATGTCATTGTGTAAGATGCTGGATCTAAAGAAGTGCCGGCATATTCAATTACAGGATTGCTTCTATTTTCTTTACGCCTTGTTAATGCACGAATCCTAGCTTCTAACTCATCAATCGCAAATGGCTTAAGCAAATAATCATCCGCACCACTGTCTAAACCTTTTACACGATCTTCAATACCATCCCTAGCAGTAATGATAAGTACCGGAGTTGTATTGCCAGTTGCGCGTAATTGCGTCAAATATTCTATGCCAGAACGTTTAGGTAAACCTAAATCTAATAAAATGAGGTCGTATGATTCAACACCAATTGTACGCTCGGCAGCAAATGTATCTTCTACCCAGTTAACTACATGCGTTTTCAATACTTTTTTCAGGCTTTGCCCAATCATCAAATCATCTTCAACTAATAGTATTCGCAAAACCTAATCCCTAATGTTTCGTTAATTTTAAAAAAAGTGGCCAGTTACAAACTCAGTTAAGAATGCCATTTTGCAAGATTTAACTTAATGGAAACTTAACAAAACTATTAAATCTTTAAGTTTCCATTAAGTTTCCATCTTTATTATTGCGATCATTCTAGTTAGAAATGTGATCAAAAATGCAATTTAAATCTACACCGATGATTAAAACCGCTGCTGTTTTATTTGTAAATTTATTAACACTGGCTGGTTGCCAATCTATTCCTGAAATAGCTGATGCCTCTAAAGTACAGCAAAAAATAATCGCATATGACGAGCAGTTAAATAAAAAGAGTGTATCTGAAATAACGTATATAGATTCCAAATTGAAGGTCGGCAGCACACTAACTGAGTTAGAGGCTATTCAGTACGCATTAAATAATAATGCTGCGTTTAAATCGTTATTAATTGATTTAAAAATAGCAAAAGCGGATTTAGTCAATGCGGGTTTGCTACCTAATCCTGAGTTACTTTTTTCATTTGGCGTAACAAATAAGCCTTATAGATATGCCATTGACTTACCTTTGGAAGCGCTTTGGTTACGCCCTATTAGAATCCGCTCAATGAAGACTGAAGCGGATGCAACCACATACAAGTTAATTCAATCAGGCCTAACTCTCATTAAGGATGTGCGGGTAGCTTATGCACAAGCAGTATTGGCACAGGAGCGTTTAAGTGTAGCTGAAACCTCTAGTCAATTACGTTCAAATATCTATGAATTATCTATTAAGAGGATAGAAGCCGGTGACTTGAATGGTAAAGATTTACTGATTGCTAAAAACGACGCGGCAATAGCAAAGCGCGATTGGGAACTGACACAGTACGATATAAAAATAAAACAAGTGATACTTTTAAATTTACTTGGCATTTCTGACAAGCATCGCAGTATTACCTTGTCTGCGAATGTGATTCCAGCTTGCCAAACTGAAGAAGTCGATAGCTTATTAAGTAAATCAATTGCTAAGCGCCCAGACATAATAGCCGCAAAATTTTCAATTGATTCTGCAAAAGAAAAGGTCAAGTTATCTAATTTAAATTGGTTGAAAATTACTGGGTCAGCAGATGCCACAAGTGGTGAAAAAAACGGACACACACTCGGACCTTCTGTGAGATCGACCGTGCCCATCCTTAACCAGAATCAAGGTGTTGTTAACAGAGCAGAGGCAGAGTTAGAACGTGCCGAGCTAAACCTTGAGGTATTAAAGCAGCAAGCAGTTCTAGAAATCAGAACGTCATACCTTCAGTATCAGCAGTCTTGTCATAATTGGAATGTATTGCAAGAAACGCTGATGCCGTCTATTGAACAAACCATTCAACTCACAGAGCAAGCGTATCAAGAAGGCGATATTTCATATCTACAAACACTAGAGGCAAACCGTCAGTTTGTAGATATACAAACGAGAGAAGTGCAATTAAAGGCAGACCTTATAAGCAAGCAGGCTGAGTTAACTCGCAGCCTTAGTCATAAATTTGGAGATAACTAAAAATGGAATTCAAGCCATTTACATTCGATTCTTTTAAAAACAGTCCGAAAGCTGGATTAATTTTACTAGCAGGTTTTTTAATATTAGGCGTGATTGTAGTTTCGTTAATAATGATTACTAAGCCTAGTGAAGTAAGCAATCAACATTTACCAAAACAGGTTGTTACTCAAGAAAGTGAGTTAAATATAGTTCATGTTAGTAATGAGTCTTATCGTAAATTAGGGATTGATACCGCATTACTTAAACGTGAAATGGTTTCAGAAACTAGGAACTACGGTGGTGAGGTAATGGTACCAGTTGGAGGTAAAGCCATTGTGACAGCGCCAATTTCTGGAAAACTAGCATTACCTTTTCAACAAGAACTACGCCCTGGTGCAAAAGTTGTTGCAGGTCAGTTACTTTATAGAATTAAACCTATATTATCAGCAGATTCACGTGCAAGCATGGTGAACGCATTGGCTGATGCGAATAGCTTAGTAAATACGGCTAAATCGCAAGTGGATGCCACTGAAATTGCATTAAAGCGGGCAAAAAAATTATTGTCTGACATAGTAGGCAGCCAGCGCAATGTAGATGATGCCTATGCTAATAATGAAGTTTCACTCAGAAATTTAGAGGCTGCTAAAGCGAAACAGAGCGCACTAGAGCAAGTTGTAAATACAGGTACTATTGCACCAATCGATATTAAGTCACCTCACTCTGGCATCATCACTAATATTTTTTCAGTGCCTGACCAATTGGTTTCAGCAAGCAATCCAATTATTGAAGTATCTGTATTAAATACATTGTGGGTACGCGTGCCAGTGCCTGTAGGTGAAGTCAATGAAGTTGACCAACAGGCTGATGCAAAGGTTAGCCGATTGGGTGCTGAAACAAAAACATTTTTGGCAAAGCCTATCAATACCTCGCCAACGGCTGATCCACTTACAAGCGCCGCACATCTTTACTATGCAATTCAAAATCCACAGTCAGCTTTCCGACCTGCGGAAAGGGTGTCTATCTCACTTAATACTTTTAATAAACAACAAAAAAGGATGACGATTCCTTGGAGTGCTGTGGTATTCGATATTAATGGAGGAAGCTGGGTTTATACACAAAAAACCAATACTGCGTTTGAGCGCAAACGCGTATTCGTAGAGCGGGTTAGCAGTGGTAATGCTGTGATTAATGAAGGCCCAGCCGAGGGCTCGAAAATTGTGGTGAATGGCGCTTTAGAGTTGTTTGGCGTTGAAACTGGTTTCTCACATTAATCCGACGGGTATCTAGTCATGTTAAAAAATATTATTTATGCGTCAGTTAATAATCGTCATGCAGTGCTGTTGTTTTCTTTAATACTCATACTAGTGGGCTTATTTGCAGCAAAGCAAGCGCCTTTAGATGTATTCCCAGAGTTTGCGCCCATCAAAGTCGAAATTCAGACTGAAGCCCCAGGACTATCTACCGAAGAAACCGAGCAACTCATTAGTATGCCATTAGAGCAAATGCTAAATGGAACACCGCAACTTAAAACACTACGCTCTAAATCTGTTGTGGGGTTATCTTCTGTGGTTATGCTTTTTGAGGAAGGTACGGATATCCATGAAGCAAGACAGTTTGTACAAGAGCGATTAAGCCTTGCAGCATCTAGATTACCTGTTGTCGCAAAACCACCTGTGTTAATGCCGCCATTGTCATCCCTTTCGCGGGTATTGAAAATTGGCGTTTCTTCAAAACAGTTATCACAAATGGATGTCAGCAACTTAACCATGTGGACGATACGGCCTAGGTTAATGTCTGTCGCTGGGGTTGCGAATGTTGCTGTTTGGGGACAGCGCGACAAGCAATTACAAATAATAATTGATCCTAACCGTTTGCGTGCGTTTGGCCTAAGCATGCCACAAATAATGAAAGCAGTTGGCGATGCATCTAGCATAGAGTCAGGCGGCTTTGTTGATACGCCGAATCAACGTATCGCACTGCGACATAAAAATTTAAGTACGCAACCTGAAGAACTTGCAAAAACAGTGGTGGATTTTAAAAACGGTTCGGCCGTTAAACTAGGAGATGTGGCTGAAATTACGATTGGTAGTCCCCCACCCATAGGCGATGCTGTTATTAACAATGGGGATGGACTATTGTTGATAGTAGAAAAACATCCGAATGCTAATACAATTGAAGTCACTAAAAATGTGGAACTTGCACTGACTGAGCTAAAGCCAGCGCTTCATCAGCTTGAGATTGATTCAACCATTTTTAGACCAGCGACCTTTATTGAACGCGCGATTCAAAACCTACAAAATGCACTGCTGATTGGTGCGATTTTAGTGATGGTCATTTTGATGATTTTTTTACGCAACAAACGTGCTGCGTTCATCAGTATTTGCGCTATTCCATTGTCTTTAATCACGGCTGTATTAGTACTAACCGCATTTAATATTGGCATCAATACCATGGTGATTGCAGGCCTAGTGATTGCATTAGGCGAGGTGGTTGATGATGCCATTATCGATGTAGAGAACATTATCAGACGCTTAAAATTAAACCAACTTTTAGTGGTACCTAAATCCAAACTCAAGGTGATTGTAAATGCTTCATTAGAAGTGCGTAGCTCTGTGGTGTACGCCACCATGATAGTGATGGTGGTGTTTCTGCCAGTTTTATTTTTAGATGGCATTGCAGGCGCTTTTTTTAAACCATTAGCCACCGCTTATTTGCTTGCCATTCTAGCGTCGTTAGTTGTTGCGCTCACGGTTACGCCTGCTTTATCTTACTTTTTGTTGAAATCTGATTCGGATGAACAAGAAATAAGCCAAGTCACTTGGTTACGTAGCCGTTATGCAAATATATTAGATTTAGTTTTAATCAATCCCAAAAAAGTTGTTATCACCACTGTACTAGCGTTTTCAATGACAGGTGTTGGCTCACTGTTTTTAGGATCGGAGTTTTTACCCGAATTTGAAGAAACCGACTTCTTAATGCATTTTCTTGAGCGACCTGGCTCATCTATTGAACAGATGAAAAAAATGAGCATTCGTGCGAGTAACGACTTGCTTGCCATTCCAGGGGTTAATAATTTTGGTGCGCACATTGGTCGTGCAGAAGCAGCAGATGAAGTAGTCGGCCCAAACTTTACTGAGCTATGGATTAGCGTTGACCCTGAAGTTAATTATGATAAAACTGTAGCGTCAATCAAGAATGCAATGCAAGGCTACTCGGGCATTTTTGCAGATGTACAAACGTATTTAAAAGAGCGCAGTAAAGAAGTGTTATCAGGCACTAGCTCTAGCATTGTGGTGCGGCTTTTTGGTCCTGATTTAGCGGTATTGCGGCAACAGGCAGAAGCAATCAAAAACACTATGCAATTGGTTGATGGTGTTACAGATTTAAAAATTGAGCCGCAGGTATTGGTTCCGCAAATTGAAATACGTCTTAAACAAGATGCCGCACAAAGCTATGGAATTAATACAAACGATATACGTAAAGTGACCAGTATGGTACTAAAGGGAATAAAAGTTGGTGAAGTGTATGAGTCTCAGCAAAAATTAGATGTCGTCATTATCGGCAATACCAGTAGCAAATCAGATTTATCAGCCATTCAGCAGTTACCTATTGACTCGCCTTTTGGGTCGCAATTAAGGATAAAAGATGTGGCAGATGTTTATTTTATTGGTATGCCAAATGAAATTAAGCGAGAAGCGGTATCTAGACGTATAGATATTGTGTCCAATGCTAAAAACAGAGATTTAGGTGCAGTTGCAGCTGATATTGAAAATAGTGTGTTAAAGATGCAGTTTCCAGCTGGTTATTACCCGCAATTTTTGGGTGAATACACAGCGCAAAAAGCAGCCAGAAACAGGCTGGCTGGGCTATCTATTTTGATGTTACTAGCAATTGTATTAATCGTGTACGCAGATTTTAAATCTTATCGACACACACTTGTATTAGTTGCATCTTTACCGTTTGCATTCGTTGGTGGAGTTATTGGGGTGCTGATTTCAGGCGGCGTTGTTTCGCTTGGCTCAATGGTTGGTTTTATTGCTGTATTAGGTATTGCGGCTAGAAACGGTATTTTACTTATCAGCCATTATCGACATTTGATGTTGAGTGAAAAGCTTGAGCTGAGTAGTATTGAACTGATTAAGCGCGGTTCAAATGAGCGGCTAGTCCCCATTTTAATGACGGCACTTGCAACTTCGCTGGCACTATTGCCAATTGTATTTAAAGGTCCAATTTCTGGTTATGAAATAGAGTATCCACTCGCGATTGTTGTGGTGAGTGGCTTACTCACTTCGACTATTTTAAATTTACTTTTGTTGCCTGCTATCTTTTTAAAATACGGCATGAAAAATATAAACAATAGCTATCTTGAGAGAAAGGTTTAAAGTAAACGATGTTTAAAAGTCAAAAAATGCATTATCAACAGGCGTGGCTGATGTTAATGATTTCAGCAGTTTTAATTTTAGCCATTGGTCGTTTCACCAATATTGATTTGATGATTGAGGATTTTTATTACGATGAATCGTTAAAGCGTTTCCCTTGGGCAGATACTTGGTTCGCAAACGACTTCATGCATAGCTATGTTAAAAACGTGATTGTTTGGTTTGGCTATCTTTTAATTTCAATGACTGTGTTAGATGCAGTTTTTCGTTGGGAAAGAATTAGCCCCTTATTGAGATTTCGCTTACGTTTTGTTTCAGCGGCATCGGTAACTGTTCCAGCAGTAATCCATGGTGTAAGACATTTTTTCTCTTTGCATTGCCCATGGAGTATCGACCGTTATGGGGGTAGCGCTCCTTTTTTAAAATTGTTTGATGCGTTGCCTGATGGCATGGTCGCTGGACATTGTTTTCCAGCTGGGCATGCAACTGTCGGGCTATGGTTGGCAGCGTTCTTAATCTTTTGGTTGCCACATAACCCGAAAAAAGCATTGGTGGTATTTTTTGCAGGCATTGCTTTGGGTTTTACGCTGGGCTGGGTTCAGCAAATGCGAGGCGCACACTTTTTATTCCATACGCTTTGGTCTACATGGTTAGCAAGCTTAACTATTTTAACAATGCTGACTTTAACAACGACTTATCTCAATAAGAAAGCTTCATCATGATACGCATAAGTAATTTTTTCATGTTGTTTAAACACACACAAACACAAGTAATACTTTGGGTCACGCTGTTTATGATGCTGACAGGAAATTACGCACTATTCCATGGCATTTTAAATATATATCCATTCACAGGCAGAAACCTACCTTTTTTAATTTCTATGGCGCTATTTTTTACTGCGCTGTCAGCAATCTTTTTACTATTGATAAGCCATGGAAGAGTAACACGCTGGATACTGGCATTGTTTCTAATCGTGGCTTCACAGTCTGCATATTACATGGATCAATTTGGCGTGATTATTGACACCGTAATGATTGATAACATTATGCAAACCAGCAAAGCTGAGTTTGCTGGTTTGCTTAGTACAAACTTACTAATAAGAACATTCTTATTAGGGATTATTCCTGCATGGTTGGTTATAAAATACTGTCCAACACCCGAAGATTTTAAAACTGAGTTTAAGTCCAGATTAAAAGCTGTAGCATTGTGCTTTGTCGCAATAATCTTGTGCATCATTCCCCTTACAGCAGATTACACCTCGTTTATTCGAGAGCACAAAATCGTCAGGTTTTATGCCAATCCAACCTATTCAGCTTACTCGGCTGTTAAGTATTTGTCGCAACAGTCTGTGCATAACACTCACCGCATTCTTAAACACATTGCCGGCGACGCAGTTCTGACTGATCTCCCCACCAGCAAAAAAGAACTTATTATTTTAGTGGTTGGTGAAACAGCACGGGCTGATCGATTTTCTCTCAATGGCTACAAGCGCGATACTAATCCATTGCTTGCAAAAGAAAATATCGTAAGTTTTAGTAATGTGAGTTCATGCGGAACATCCACCAGTGTATCGGTACCCTGTATGTTTTCATCGTTAGGTCGTGCTGTTTACGATAAAGAAAAAGCCTTAGACCAAGAAGACCTCTTAGATGTACTCAAAAATAATGGTATTGAGGTGCTATGGCGTGACAATAATTCAGACTCAAAAGGCGTGGCTACTAGAGTTAAATATGAGGACTTTAAAACCCAGACGCTTAACCCAGTATGCAAGGGCGAGTGTAGGGATATTGGAATGTTAAGTGGTCTCGACAAATACATCATGGATAACAAAAATAAAGACATGTTGATTGTATTGCATCAAATGGGTAACCATGGACCAGAGTACTATCGTAGATATCCAAAAGAGTTTGAACGTTTCAAGCCAGCTTGCCAAACTGGAGAGTTAAGAGACTGCTCCAAAGAAGAAGTTAATAATGCTTATGATAATGTCATTTTGTATACGGACTATTTCTTATCACAGGTCATTGGCTTTCTGAAAAAACATGACGCTGAATATGAAACAGCAATGCTTTACGTGGCAGATCATGGAGAGTCTTTGGGTGAGCATGGTATTTATTTACACGCTGCACCCTACATTATTGCCCCAAAAGAACAAACACATGTGCCAGCCATTCTTTGGACGGGGGTAAATTTTGATTACAAATTAGAGGATATAAGGCCCTACAAAGACAAGGCATTGAGTCATGATGATTTGTTTTGTACAGTGATTATATCGTTTGAGCTACAGTCGAAAATGTGTGAAGCAAAGAATGCCATGTTAGAAAAAAATGTAAACTTTCACTCGCCCACAGAAAAGTCAGATTCTAATTTAGATTAATGGTAATCAATCATTTTAATAGACGTTTATTGACTTCTGCTTTATAACTTTATTTTATAAAGAAAGATAACTCACTGGACGAGATAATTTGGACGTCTGTATATGGACTCCCCCTCAATTGCAAATATTCCGTTCTTTGGCTACTTGGTTGATTGCTCACGTATATCCGGTCTCTGATAACTGTATCTCAATTTGAGATGCTGGACCCTGATGGGCTATTCGCGCGCTGGCTCCCTATCGCATTGACGGGCTTTGATGCCTCAGACATTCTCGGGGTTTGTCAGCGCCGGTTCGACCTGTTGGCCATCAAGCGGTTTATGTTGCAATCATCATGGAATACTCCGTATCAAACGCCTTTGTTAACTCACTATAAGACACTCACTTAAGCCGCCGCTAGTTCAGGCTGGTAATCCAAGCCCTTACGTATCATTGCCCAGGCAACCCTGACAGTTTTGTTTGCCATCGCGACCGCCGCTATATTCGGATGACGGCTATTGGCAATCCGCGTGATCCATTGGCTCAGTCGGTCTTCTTTGTGCTTGGCTACCTGCATCATCGAACGGGCGCCATGTACTAATAAACTTCGCACGTAGGCATCACCACGCTTACTGATGCCAAGCAGTTTGTCTTTGCCGCCCGAGCTTTTTTGCTTAGGCGTTAATCCTAGGGATGCTGCCATCTGCCGTCCATTGTTAAACTGAGAGGCATCTCCCACTGTGGCGAGTAAGGCTGTCGCAATCATCGGCCCCACGCCACGCAGTTGTTGCAATCGTGTTGCGACAGGGTCATTGGCTGCAAGCCATTCAATTTCCTGATCGAGCGCTTTCACACGTTGATCTAGTAATAACAAATCAGACCATGCACCATTGAGCAAGCGACGGAATCGACCACTCAATCCATTCTCCGCATCTTCCAGCCATGCTGGAATTGCGGCACGCAAGTGGGATAATGCTTTAGGCGCAATCAGACCATATTCAGACACCAGACCACGAATCTGATTGGCTTTAGCGTTACGTTGTTCCATCAACCCAGCGCGAACGCGATGGGTTGCTTGGATATCTTGCTGTTCTACTGTTTTGATATTCACAAAGCGCATATGCGGACGACTCATTGCTTCACAGATGGCTGCTGCATCGTTTGCGTCATTCTTATTGCTTTTGACATAGGGTTTGACGAACTGTGGTGCAATCAGTTTGACGACATAGCCCTTGGATTGAAGTAACCGTGCCCAGTGGTGAGCACCACCGCAGGCTTCCATGCCAATCTCGCAGCCAGGTTCAATCTTAGCCAATAACATTTGGATCCATTCGTCACGGTGCAACTTGCGTTGCCAAACCGTCTTCTCATGGTGATCAACCCCGTGTACCTGAAATACATTCTTGGCTAAATCTACGCCAACTCGTACAATTCTCATGATGGACTCCTTCTTTCAATCACTGGTTGTTTGGAAACTCCAGTTTGACACTTCGCTGCCCTTTCGGGGAGGGGGAGTCCATCCCATTGCTTTGGGGACTATTTCTTCATGTGGCGAAGCTAATCCATCTTCACCGTTTATAAGATATGGAGCATTAATATAAGTATATTTTGCATCATCAGAAAAAGGTTTGACTAGTGCAGTAGTGAATCTTTCATAGTCAGATTCTAATCTTTGAATTATTGAATCAACTGAAAAGAAGCCTTTGAAAAGTTCGGTTTGTGCAAGCTGAGGCGTAACAAACTTTCTAATTTAACATGCAAAACCTATTTCGGAGTAATCAGCAAAAGCTCTATCTGTTGATGCGCTATCAGTTAGGGCCACTATATCTGCATTGTCGAAATATCCAGTTTTTAGCGTAAATACTAATACATCATCGTTGTCGTATTGTTTTGCAAATGAAAATCCATAACTCTGATAAATTCTTTTTATTTCGTTTAATTCAGATGGTGCCATATTTAAGATTTTTTTTTATCAGGATAGATACTTTGTTGCAAAAATATTCATTTCATTGTAACAACAAAAGCTGCCTGTTGGCGATGGTTGAGTAGGTTAATATTAGTTTAGATAATAGTGAAAATAAAGATGATTTTTCACATAGCCTATTTTCTAGCTTGAGCATAATTATGCTCAAGCTAGAATTTTGAAATTGAAACTTTAATGTTTTTACTGGCTACCACGTGGCTATTAATTGATAAAATCTGTACATAAAAGCGACCCCAACTCGGAGGCCGCTTTAAAAGCAGACACTCCGCCGTATTCAGATGGGCTTTTAGCTGGTGCTAAGTGTCTGGTTTACTATGAGCAAAGCATTGAACATATCTAATTGACCACCATTGCGTCGTGATGTGACATTGAAAATGAGCCCCATCCAAGCTTTATCTTTTCTTGTGAGCCATTTGTATGATTTTGGATTAGCCCTCGAAAAATCCGAGCGAGTGGCATTAGGATTTTGTTGCAAAAATTCGATGCAAATATTGTAGTAATCATCTACCTTTAGATTGTCAGGGGGAGATATTTTCTCTAGCTTGTCATCAGTGTTTTTACTATTTTTGAATACATTCCGCCATGAACAATATTCCGAGAATAAATCCCATTCCCCAAACAACCAAAATATGATCAGTATTCTTCGCAAAGCGACTGAAGGGGAGCTTGAATTGTATGTCTTCTCAGTAAATAACTTTTGATTGCGGTTGCTAATCAATAAAGCTACTTCTTCAATGCAAGCAAAGTTTTCTAAGAAACTATGGAGCGCTTGGATGAAAACTGGTTTTCTTAGCTTTCCATTTTTTGTTAAAAATCCCATGGTGGCTAGTTGATCATTAATAACTTCAGAAGGAATACTGTTGTCAGCATTCTCAAATTCACACTCAGATGCATGCTCCACAAAGCAGGCCAGATTAAATGCCATCTCTAAATCGATGCCGCTTGGAAATGTCTGCCTGGTCTGCACTGCCTTGGGTAAAGAGTTAGGGTGCATAAAATATTGCTGCCGCATTCTGAAAGGAACCGTTATTTCTGTTAATGCAATTTTATGCCGGGTACAAACAAACACCCCCGGCAACTGTTGTCTTCGATGCCAGTAGGGCGCGCCATATAAATTTACATCTTCTTCGACACAACAATCACACCATCGCCATAGATGCGGAAAACCATTCGAAAGGCTCGCAAGGCCCAGTCGCTCTTTCATGCCTAGTTGTTTGTAGTTTGAATCGTCATAGAGCCCAAGTCTTGCAAATAGGGGCAGGCTTGTCGTTGATCTAACTAATTGATCCACGTCACCATAGGCATCTCCTGTTGCTCGCGAGAAATGAGCAAAATTAACCGCAATATCAGCAACGCGCGGTTGTTTGCTTTTTCCAAACAATTTCTCGCATGTTTCTTGATCGCTTCTATATCCATTGATCTGTCCAATATGCGCGGCCAAACCGTAGATGGTTTCGTCAGGCAGTAAACTGGGCAGGATATGGATGGCCATTCTTTATTCTAATTTATTCCAGATAACTTTGAGTAATTTTTAGCATGTCCCAGAATTTCCTCAAGAAGTTATTATTCCAGTGAATATTTATTGCATATATTATGCATATATGCATAATACTGGTATGAACAATCTAGAATTTAATGTGTTGGCCATACAAGCTGCAAAACGTGCGCGCGCAAATGGCATATCGCAGTCTCAGATAGCAGCGGCGCTAAGCGTTAGTCAGTCTCAAGTTAGTCGAGTTTTATCAGGAGTAAGTAAAAGGCATACAAGGCTCGTGGATGAAATATGCATATATATAAATAATATGCATGAAATTACGCCGTCATCAGTCTTGGAAAACTCAGAGATAACCGATGCAATTGCGAGTGTTTGGGATGGATCTTCTGGCCATGCGCACGCCATCGCTGAAGTTATCAGAAGCTTGAGCGCTTTTGAGAAGACATCTCACATAGCTCAAAGTAAAAATGATTATCAGGAGGATGCCAGATGATTATTCCTGAAATAATGCCAGGGGAATTGGCACTGGGATACTTGTATAGATTCCGCGATATTAATGGATACAAGACAGATAAAAATGCAATTAAGGCGTTACAAAATCGATTTGGTACATCTGGTGAGGGTCAATTGCCTTTGGCTCTCTTGCTTTCTGGAGCGCTGGGTATCTCTTTGCAACAATTTTGTAGGTTGCATACGTTACTTCCATTCGCTAGAGCCATTGCAAGTTATTTGCCTGAATTGTCGCACGGAGACACTAGCGAATTGAGACCTGTTGTTTGTCATAGTATTGGCCTGTCGCAGAAAAATAATGAATCTCTAAAAGTTTGTGAGTGCTGTGTGGCTGAAGACATTGATTACTGGGGATATGCATATTTCAGAAGGGAGCACCAATTAACCGGTGTGAGTTTTTGCAGCAAACATTTTATTCTGTTGTCAGAATCTCCCAGATCGGTTCACCTAAGCATAGATAGCTTGCGGCCAATAGGAAGCATAAATCACGATATGATGGAAAGTGACGATTTTAAAAATGCAGTTATTAATCGTTATTTCACCATCGTTGAATCATGGTCAATGGCGGAGCGGCCTATCCCCGTGTTGAATATTGTGAGTGTGTTGCAAGGACGTGCAAGATTTTTAGGTGTGAGATGGTCAAATAATGGAAACAAACCACTGTTGAGTGACTTGGCGCTTCAAGTTTGTCCGAAGTGGTGGCTTAAGACGATTTTTCCAAATATTGATAAGAAAAGACCGAACCAACGCCTCCCGAATTTAGATGGGGCATTAGTCCAACAAGAAAGATCATTTCGAAGCTCAGCCTATGCATTGGCGCTTAGCCTTATGTTTGACAATGCAGACGAAGCTTTGAATGCGTCTTATGAATGTATTGAATCAAAATCAAGAGCAATTAAAAAAACATTAAAACTGAAAGATGGATTTTGGCAGGGAAAACAGCTAACAGAAAAATTTATCAAACACCGTGGAAATCCTGAATCTATTGCTAAAGATTTGGGTGTGGGTGCTAGACATGTAAGAAACATGATGAAAAAAAATGGACTTCCTTCACTCATGGGATTTAAAGGAAGTGAATTACAAGCATTTATGGATTTTCAGGAGGGAATGAGTTTTGCAGAGGTCTGCAGTAAAAACAGCGTTGATTCTTTAAAGTTGGAGGAGCTTTTACGATCATCAAGCGGGAAGCTGGCTGAGGCATTGCGATCATTCAACAAGGCCGAAATCAACCAACTTCCAACTGATGGGGTTGTTAAACATATTTGTGCCATCAATACAGGCTCTGCAAGCACATCTTTGGAAAGTGAAACAGCTTCATATGATTATGCTTAAATTGTCGAAAAGTCTTCTAAAAAACTTTCAGCAGCATTCATCATGTCGTCGTATTTTGCCATTAGGTCAGGCCGGCCTGAATTTATAGCATTTACTGCATCAGACACTGGCTGGAGGTAGGTTCTAGCAGCGACTCTAAAGTCGTCAAGCAACAGATCATCTTTACCTCGTCTGAAAGCAACTCTATGAGCTGCTATCCAAATAACAATTAATAACCTTTTTACACCTCCTGTCAACTCAAGCAGAAGCTCAGCGAGCTCGATTGATAGCGGAAGTTTCTTTTCGACAAGCTGGTATCTGACTAGCTGAGGGAGGAATGTGTCTCTAAACTCTACATCATTGATGCTTTCAAACCTGCGCAGGTGATGGTATCCAAAGCTGGTTAATCGCTGGAGAGTGCTGAATCTTTTTGATAATGCATTCATTCCATCTGGTGTGCCAGAGCAAAGGAAAGCCATTTGGTAGGTATTTATAAATGTTAGAATTGCCTTTAAACACTTATCTTCGACTATGCTGAGATCAAGATTCTGATTGTTTTTCCGCTTGCGTCGATCTTCCAACGTTGGTAAACGAAAAAAATTCTGAATCTCATCAAGATGAAATATGCCTAAGAAGTGGCTTAACGCCACTTGTCGCCATTCTTCAAACATTCGCATTCCATCACGTTTAGAAGATGCCAGTGCTTCAGCGAATCTATCTTGATATTCAGGTATTGCATTTTTCACAGCCTCATCCCATGCGGTCATGAGGTTAACTGCAAGCTGATCTAATTTTCCATTGGCTGGAACCTCAGCTGAGATCCAGACCACTTGGTGGTGAGGCCCAATGATTCGTGGGAATTTTTGGTGCTGAATGACTTGAGGGTAGTATGAAAGCGCGCGCTGGATAGCTTCTGTTTTACCCACACCAGCATGTCCTACAACTGCTGCCGCAATCGCTGGTGGACTTGGGGCACGATGGCTAATGACTGTGTTGCCAGTGACTATTCCCCAGGTTTGTGACTCCGATGGTGATCGGTAGCTATAGCTTTTACGAATCATCAAATCGACAGTATCGAGCAGCTTAATGCCTTCACCAGACGCAATATGAAGATCCTTAAGCCTTAAAAGATGATGCAATCTAATCTCATATGGAATCTCGGCAATATTTTTAGGTATATTTGGCAAGTGAGTGAGTATTTTTGCCCCCTGCAAAACCGATGGGATTGGTCCTAAATGCTCGATCAGTAAATTCCCCTGATAAGGCTCAAACGGGTCATTTTTATTCATTAGAGTCATCCACAAGGTTATGTTCATCCAGAATATTTTTCATAATTTTGGTGAAATCTTCAGCTTCATCCTGATCGACTTGTTCTGATGAATTTGATTTTAATGACCTATTTGAAGGTTGTGAAGTTGTGATTTCGTGCTCAAGCGCTCTGGTGTGTTTTATCGGCGGTTGGGGGATCTGGTGCTGATCAAGAGCCTCAGCCGTGCGCCTTTTACCTTGCTGAACTATTTCATCTTTTTTTGCGTGAAATTTAATTTCCTGGACTGATTTATCATGAGCTTGCTGCTGTTTTTTTAATTTTGAATAGGCTAAAGCATCAGCGTGCTCATCGAATGATAGCTCTGAAGAGGCCGTTGAATGGTCTGACAGCTGCATTTCAAGCATGCCTTTGCCGCCTCCATTCGGTGTCCATATTTTTGATACTGAGCCAGGAAAATAATGACCTTGAATTTTCCATCCACCAAGATTTCTGGCCACCACAGCCCAGTCTCGATCCTTAGCCGTATTAGTGACGTAATGTTTTCCGCCCAGCATAATGCCATTCCTAGTCACACTTGTATTGGCAGTTGGCAGTAAAGATGTGATTAATTCAGATTGAGGCATTAGCTTTTGAAAACCAATTCCAACACTGTGACCCCAGTTCCAAAGACCTGCTGGTGTTGGATTAACATCTGCTGCACGCATATGGGGATCAAGTCGATGATCACGGTTCGCAGTTAGGTTGTATTCAGAAAAAACAGCATGTAGGTAGTGAGTATATTCACGTACGGTTAGCCCAGCTTCCGTGCGGTCAAAATTTCTTAGCTCATATTCCTTTCGCCGTGCATCGATTGCACCTGGCACAAATTGGAATTGTTGGTCTTTCTCAATGCGATGCAAAACCTCAACTAACCCTTTCAAGTCACCACGATACGGTGGGGCGTAACTCATGGTTGAAATTAATCTGGCACCAGTGTAGCTGGCACCCAAAGAAAGATACTCTCCACGGTCACACATCAGAACCGCAGCCATTGTTGGTTGTGGCTCCAGGGTAAACATTGGTTTGTAGCCATACATTTCTGCTATTAAGTTTGGATCTGCTGAAGCGCAAAATAAGGCAATCTTAGCCATATTCCAGGATGGACCTGCGAGGCATACATAGAAGCCAACTACTGCCGTAGACCATATATCTACGATCATATACACAATTGGGCGTCCAACAATCCAAGTTCGGTTTACTGACGACCTCAGGTAAATGTCACCAATCGTTGAATCTATGGCCCAGGTATGGCCCGGACCAGAAACTCCCTCCCAGTTTTTACCAATCAGACCACGCATGTTGGCTGTAAAATGATGCTTGGTTGTTTTATGTATGAGTTGTTCGATTGTTGAAATGTTCGTCTTTAGCACGCGCTGGATCTGCCGTTTATTAGGGTACTCACCAAGCTCAGGATGAACAGGCAATAACTTTCCGTTGATATCTTTTAGCTTCGCCATAAATACGCTATTTATAATAAGTTTACAGCGCTGCGGCATCAGAGGTTTTGGATTTTTAATCCCAATATCTGCAGCCAGAATCATATTTTTCCATTCAGTTGAGACCCCTGGCTGGGTTGTGATTGATTCCCCCATGGTTGTAATCTCAATTTTTTCACGCACAGTTCGGGCGCCAGGTTTTTTTCTGCCACCAGGATCACATGGCCTTAACATTCCTGGTGAGCCGCAGCGATCAAACCTTGGGCGAAGACTTGATTCCGTGAATCCATAGCGACAAAGTGCAGAAAATAATTTATAGATTTGTGTCGTACTAAATCCGCTGGCTTCCACCCCTTGTTTAACCAGACCACCAAGGTTATTGTCGAGTAGGATCCTGTGCTTTAAATTATCTATATCCAGAAATCCTCGCATCGCAGTTAAGCGATTGGCGAATAGTTTCTGCTGTTTGTCATTTATGATTGGTTTTAGAAATATGGCATCTGGTTCAATATCAACAGCCTGTAATAACTTTGATTCATGAAGAGAAAGCAAGTCTTCACGATTTGCCCAAATTAATCCTGTGAACAGCCTGATAGGTTTTATATTATTTGTGGGTTGTTTGGTTTTAGGCCGACCACTGTGTTTTGGCTTGCTATCAGAAGGCGTGTCAAGGCGCACCAATATTATTTGGTTATAAAGAGGTAAATCTAAAATAATCCGATGTATTTCGAGGTAAGAATTTTTTGAGATAGTGATGACTTGGTTATGCATCAATTCCATGATGTCCTCCTGCTTGCAATAGGATTGAACTTCCAAAACTCTTCAGCACTTATCAGAGTTATCGGTAAATGAGGGCGCCATCCTCGCGTCAGATCTAGTAGTACCTTGCCAGACCATACACATTGCCAAAACGCACGTTGGGCAAGATCCATAGAGCCAAAAACTTCAGCAAAAGCACACAAACATGATGTCAATGAACGCCCATGAAAATGTTGTATGTTTTCAGCGACTGTAACGATGTGCTCATTATTAGCTGCTAAGCCCAGCGCCCATGGAATGGAATTTCTTAAAGTAAAAGCTACCTCAGGTAGATATTCATTAGGCGTAATCAGAAGCCATTCAACGCCACGAGCCTTCCAGTAAGCACTTTCAATATCAAGCAGCTGTTTAGTACGCTTCTTTTCTTGGGAGTTGATTGGTTTATGCGCAATAGCCAGAAGATAATAGCCTCCATCTGGTCTGGATAAAGTAAGTAACAAATCCGTTGTCATTACCCAAGCCGCAGAGCGACCATTTCCGTTGAGCCGTGGATGTTTAATACCTAAGTCGCTTGCAATCTGGCGCGTTCCTGGGAAGGTGCCACCATAGCGAACGTTATATGGGAAAAGCTCATGCATCCCTTTTTCATACTGCAATGGGAATTGTTCTCTTATGTCTATTAGGTTTTGCAGCATTGTGCAAAATTGAAATCCAATCCATTCCCCGTCAGACAGAAATTCTCTTTGACGGCCATTCCACATCTGGAGATGTGATCGACCGATACTTGATGGATCACTTCGACTAACACGGTGCCAGGGTAGATAGTTCTCAAATATTCCTAATCCCCTTCCGATTCTTTCGTAGCGGTCGAGCAAATCAGGGGTAAATCTTTTAGTTTTTCTCATCATAATTCCATATTTTTAGGCCAAGCAAACCCGTGGCAAGCAGGTTGCGATTAAAAAATAGACGAGGGGGGATTGACGGCCTTCTTCCAAAGGCCTAATATTAGATTTATTGAAGATCTAAACGGGTCCCACCCAAGTAATTAAAAAAAACGCGTATCGTCAAATACGCGTTTTTTTATTGCTGTTTAATATTCATGACTTTCCCTCTTCAAATATTGTGAAATGAACTTTTCATAATACCCAAGTCTTTTATATATCTCAATAATTATTATACTTATCAATAAGTTACAGTGATTATGAGGTATAACATAAACTATTTTGAGAAGTTAAAAGCCAAATACGTCATGAAAAAGTTAGATTTTTCAGATGCACAGGCCTTTAGTGAAAATTTCATTTAATACTTATCCAACCAAGTTCCAGTTCCCCCTTTACCTGTTTTTTCACATGCTCGGCATTTACTCTTAAATCCTAATTCAGGTTTAAATTGGTTTAGTGAATCTCCGCATTCAACGCAGATACGTCTAGAGGTTTTTCTTGCATTATGTAGGACTCGCCATATGCTAACTTCATGAGTCTTTGTTATAGGATTGAAGTCTACTTCCAACTGGCCGTAGGCGTCATTCACACGCGTAATCTGCATCGAGTAACCCTTTAGTTCCTCTATAAGCACTTCAACCATGCCTTTCCAACCTTCTCCATAGCTGACATCGATATGATTTGAAAGAACAAACTTCTTTCCTTTCGCTAAAGTTTTAAAGTGTTCAAATGCATTAAATTTAACATGGTCTTTGTTTTGTTCAAAAGAATCCGATAGCATGACGTTTTTCCTTTTTATCATATTTGATATCTGCTACATGGATCATTGAGCGTCGATCCATGATGGCTCTTAGTACAGCAGCCTCTAAAGTCATCCTTATCTGCCTTGGTGGCAAGTCCGTTAGAATGTTTATTACTTCCGCATCAAGGTCAGGATTAATGACTTTGCCGAAAACTTTATCGGTCCTAATTTTGGTGTAAATGCTTTTGATGACATCCGGCATATCAGACTTCGTTGGTTGGCTGATATTGATTACCCTCATTCTCGAAAGAATTGCTTCTGGAATGTTCCCAATATAATTGCCAGTTAATACCCAGATAATTTTACTTGCATCGATTTCCACTTCCAATGCCTCGTCCTTGAAGCGCTTGGCAGAATGTGGCTCAAGCAATCCATAGAACGAATTCATTGGATTAAATCCTGAATTACCACTACCCTTATCAATTTCATCAATCATGATGATGGGATTCGCAATTGAGCTCTCAGACAGAGATTTTGCAATAAAGCCTACTGAGGCATCACCCCATTGGAGGTTTCCACCTGTGAGTGCGAAGCTTGCACTAGCTGTGTTCATGGAAATCTCAAAGAATGGAAGCCCCATGAGTTTTGCCAGTTCACTGACAAATAGAGTCTTACCGAGACCAGGATCACCAATTAGTAATACTGGGTTGGCCTCATAAGGCATATCCAATTGATTGAGCGCAATGGCGTTGCCTTCAAAGAACTCAATTGCCTCAGTAAAGTTTGGAAAGCGCTTTCTAAGGTCGCCAAAGATGCTAAGATTTTTGATTGCACCAAGTTCCCTCTCGGTATTCCAGAGATGCTTTAGTACGTGACCGACTTTTGATTTTATGTCATCAGCGCGATGACGGAGTTCGTTGACTCTATTAACCACATGTTCGTGATTTGCGATTGTAAAAGAATGAATAGTGCTCATGGTAGCTCCTCAAAGCCGCCAAAGCATTACGGCGGCTGATTACGAAATAGGTTCTTTGAAGCGAAGCGAAGGCATTCGTCCAGTAGATCCTATTCGCTTGAGATAAAGCGAAGGATGTTTAGCTATTGTTAGGTAAGTGTTCATTTGAGATACATGTTAGCGAATAAAAACTGCTGATGTCAACTGAATAATTGTAAATAATTTAATGTAACATATTGAATTAATTACATTAATATTTTAAATTTAGTGTAAATCTTAACTTTGTTAAAGAATTTAACGACATTAACAATAGTGGGGTATTTTTATGTGCTTGATTTTATAGATAGCCGATTTAACAACTTTAATTGTTCAGAACAGCAGTGTTTATCCTTAACAATTATAGATAATTATATATCGATAGTCCTATGTGGGTATTTTGCTTGCCCTGATCAATATTTTAGATAAACACTAAGTTTGATAGCATTAATAACACTTTATGGCAGCCAGGAGCTATCAGGTCGCCAATTAACGACCCATTCAGGAATATCACTGGCAGGCATCGGTCGAGCTATGCCATACCCTTGAGCGAAGTCACAACCCAATTGCAATAGTGCTGCACCATGAGCGATGGTTTCTACACCCTCGGCGATCACTTCACGCTGGAATGATTTAGCTAAGCCTACTACGCCTTGAACAATGGCTAAATCATTAGGGTCAATCAGCATATCATGTACAAAGCTCTGGTCGATTTTAATCAAGTGCACTGGCAGACGTCTGAGATATGTGAGTGATGAATAACCTGTACCAAAGTCATCTAAAGCAAAGCGTACACCAAGGTTAGAGCAAGCTTGCATGGTGCCAGATGCTTGCATCAGGTCACTTAACGCGCTGGTTTCCAGTACCTCTAATTCTAAACAACGCGGGTTAACTTCAGGATGGTCCGCTAACAAAGCTGCTAAGCGAGTGGCGAAGTTATCTTGTTGTAATTGATATGCACTAATGTTTACGCTTATTGGGAGATGTGATCCCATGCTTTGCCATTGGCTGATTTGCTTCAGTGCAGTATCGATAATCCATTCACCTAAGTCTAGACTCACGACATGGCCCTCTATCAGAGGTAAGAACGATAAAGGCGAGACTAATCCGCGCACGGGGTGTTGCCAGCGTATCAGTGCCTCAACACCGATCACTTCACCAGTGCGCATATTTACCTTAGGTTGATAGTGCAGTACAAACTCATGTCTATCCAAAGCAAAACAAATATCACCTATACTTTCTTGTTGAATCTTGACCGCATCATTTTGTGCGGTATCAAACAAGTGATAACGGTTCTTTCCAGCTTGCTTAGCTGTATACATGGCTTGGTCTGCGTGACGCATGAGTTGATCAACATCTGCCGCATCCTGAGGGTAAATGGTGACACCAATGCTGGCAGAAACACTCAATATTATCCCACTTATGTTAACAGGGGTAGCAGCTGCCTTTAGCAGCCGTTTTAATACAGGCTGACAATCTTCAGTTTTAGCTAAACCCGCTAATATCGCAACAAACTCGTCACCGCCAATGCGAGCTAAGGTATCACCCTCACGCATAGCCTCTTTCATCAGTTGTGACAACGTAATGAGGAGTTCATCTCCTACATCATGGCCATGGGCATCGTTCACAGCTTTAAAGCCATCTAAATCCAGAAATGCGACAACTAATGACTGTTGGTGGCGTTGGCACTGCACCATGGCTTGGCCTAAGCGGTCTGCCAGCAATACTCGGTTAGGCAGATTGGTCAAGATGTCGTAATGGGCAATGCGCTCTAACCTGCTTTGTTGTTCTTTTATGGCGGTAATATCGGTAAATAATGCAACGTAGTTTTGCACTTGACCAGCAGTATCGTGCACCGCACTGATGGTGAGGATTTCAGCATAGACTTCGCCATTCTTACGGCGATTCCAAATTTCGCCTATCCATTGTCCTGTAGTGGTAATTGCTTGCCACATTTTGTCATAAAACTCTGGAGATTGGAGCCCTGATTGGAAAATGCGAGGGTTTTCCCCTAGCACTTCATCACGAGTGTAGCCAGAGATTAAGCTGAAGGTGTCATTCACTTCAACGATGCGGCCTGTAGCATCGGTAATTAAAATTCCTTCACGGGCGTTGACGAATACGCTGGCAGCCAGTTTCATTTTATCTTCAGCATGTTTACGTTCAGAAATGTCTTGAGTAACAGCCAACTGAACTAACTCGCCGGTAGATTTAAAGCGTATCGGGGCCGAATAGGTTTCCATTTCACGCTTATTGCCATCTAACGCAGTAATCTCAAACTGCATTGCACCTGACTTATTCGTACAGATAAGTTCGTTAAATTTTCGGTAAGCGTCTCGATCTTTGGGTGAAATAAGATCATAGACACTTTTCCCAATGGCATCAGTGGGTGATTTAGCCCCTATCATGACAAGACCAGCAGGGTTCATTTCTAATAGAGAGCCATTACTTGCAACAATTTTGACGCATATAGGGGTATTGTCAATCACAGCTTTCAAGTGCATCTCATTCAACCGTTGTTCTTCATGCAGTTTCTGGATACTGTCCGCCATTTTGTTAAAGCTGTGTCCTACCAATACCAATTCGTCATGTGTGTCGAGATTCACGCGTTCTTGCAAATCGCCTGTAGCAAAAATATGAGCAGACGCAACCAGCCTCAAAATACTTTTTTTCGTGACTAAATAAATGGCGATAGTCAAGTAAATCACGATTAAAAATAGTAGTAACGCAATGCTGGTGCTTAAGCGAAGCGTAAATTCAGCCTGTTGAATTCTGGTTTTTAGTAGTTGCTGTAATTTAGGTGTTAATGTTTGATAAATCTGCTCATAACCCGCATCAATAGCGGCTTTTGATTTTAAGAAATAATCTTCTGGAGTTACTTCAAATTGACTACTAATAACTTCTGAATTGATGTTGTTGATAGTGTATTGTGCTGCCATGGAGAAATGGTTTGAGTTTAGAGACCGTGAGTTAGGTATAGTGGAATTAAAGTGATTTGTCTTATCTAGTCCGGTGGTGAAGTTATAAAGCGCATTTTTAAATTCACCGACAAGCACATTTAATTGGATTTTTTGCGCTTCAGATATTTGCTTTTTATTTAAAATACCTGAACCATAAGCCCGCAATTGCCCAAGGCGTTCAAGTGCTTGTGGCAGCTCACTACTAATTGAGTTGATTAAATGGTAGGTATCAATTTGAGGGTCTGCTGATAAGTCATACTCATCAACGACCACCCCCTCTATAGTGATTAATTTATAGACAAGCTTGGTATGGGCTTCAAAATTGTCTCTAACACTCCAATTTAAGCCCTCTTTACGAATAATGATCCAGTCATCGTTGATACTTTTCCACTCAGTACTTGATGTAATCTTGGCTGGCAGTGACTTCTGAAGAGTATCGAAAGCTACAACGGTTTCTTTTTCTATCGTAATGCGCTGCTCTTTTAATACTTCAGAGCCAGTTAATGTAGCTATGGAAAGCCCGCGATGCAGTTGAACAAGTTGTAAGGTTCTGGAGAGCGGCTTAATCATTGATGTGCCATCTAACTCAAGTTTTGAGGTGACAATGGTATGTTGAAGACTTGTGTATAGATTATAAATCACCACAAAGATGGCAGACAGCAGCAGAAATCCGATTAATGCAGATCTTTTACTAAAGTCTAAACGCCCCATGAGGTTAGTGGCGGGACGGAAGAGGCTTTGAATAAGCCTGTGTTGGTTTACGTTAATCAAAATGTCCTATTATTTACAAATAAAGTCTTTCTATTGTATTTAGCATCGCTAGACATAGAGAGTGGCTAATTTATTTACATTTGTTGCTTTCAGTTATTAGTACCAGAACATTGAGCTATGGCCGATTTAATAATTTATCAAAACATACACTTACTACTCAATCGTCAAACAAAAATATAACCTTAAAAAATTTAAGGTTCGCACTGTAAATAAAAAAATAATTTCGGATTTGATTTACATCAAGCCCAAGGCAAGTAAGTTTTAATTTTTGGATATCTTAAGATATAACTTGTCTAAGCTAGCGTTGATAGACCAACATTCATTCTGGGTTTATGGCTATTTTGAGGAACACAAACTCGCACTAATAAGATTAGGTGCCCCAGCAGAAATAAGGTTAATTTGTTCTAATAAAATATTAAAAGGTCACGTATAAAGCTTTGCCCGCCCTGCAGCTGCCAGGTATTCTTGAGATAAGAAAATTAATTTAGATTGTAGATTTCTAGATACTAATTCAAACCTACCATTCAGCAAGTCAGAGGCTTTAATGTCTACTGAATAGGAAATTAGCACTCTTGCAGTAAATATATATGAAATTTGTGCCTAGTATTAAGGTTAGCTCAGTGAAATTACATAAGGCGGATTCACTTTTGAAGTGCAACGCCTGTAAGTTCTAAAAATACCTGATGAGGAGAATTAAATCCATGCCTTTTTCTAGGTCTTGTGATTCAATCTTCTCATCGCAGTGTCAATTTCTTCATCTGTAATTGTTCTAAAATCCCGGTCTTTCGGGAAATATTATCGAATCAAACCATTGGTGTTTTCTCAGTACCACGTTCCCATGAAGCGTAAGGGTGTGCAAAGTAAAATTCGTGGCCAATTGGGTGGCAACGGTGGCATGTCCTGCAAACTCACGTCCATAGTCACTGGTAATCGTCGTGACATGCGCCTTGAGTGGCCGCATCAACGCTACCATCGCAGCACTTACTTCGTCTGCGGTTTTACGCGTTACTCTCTGGATCAATCCAGTCTTGCGCTCAACCGAGCTGACGATTGCCATTTTATGGTGCTTGCCAATATATAGTATCTGCCTCCCAATCCCCAATACGACTTCTTGTTTCTACAATTTCAGGGCGAGCATCAATCGATAGTCGATTGGGAATGATGCCGCGCCTGTCTAACTTGCCATCACGTTTCCTGCGTTGCTTCTGGCAGCGTAATCTTTTCCAGAGCAACCCCCACCAGCACGTTTGTCAGCATAGATGCGCTGATAAACCGTTTCATGGCTGATGGCAATCTGACCACTGATTTTCTCAGGGCTCCATTCCTCTAGCAACTTCTCTCTGACAAAATCCCAGGTTGCCGCATCTTCCTACATCGTGTATGTAACCCGACAATCACGACAAAGATGGAGTTGTAATTTTCTCAACTATTTAATTAGTTTAATTAAAATCAATAGGTTAGTGTTATTTTATGCATTGGCATGAGGATTGCTTATTAAGAATTAACTAGTATTCTTAATGAGGTGTGTCGCATGTCCAACTTGCCAATTTATCTTGATTATTCAGCCACTACACCTGTCGATGTACGTGTTGCGAATAAAATGATTCCATACCTGACTGAGATTTATGGTAACCCTGCATCTCGAAGTCATGCTTATGGCTGGGATGCCGAGGCGGCCGTCGATTTGGCGCGTGAGCAAGTAGCTGCTTTAGTTAACTGCGATCCTAAAGAGATTGTTTGGACTTCTGGTGCGACAGAATCAAACAACTTAGCCATTAAGGGTGCTGCGCATTTTTATGCAGGTAATGGTAAGCATTTAATTACTGTTAAAACTGAGCACAAAGCCGTGTTAGACACCGTTCGCGAGCTTGAACGTGAAGGGTTTACAGCCACTTATCTTTCACCATTAGAAAATGGTCTTATAGATATAGAGGCTTTTAAAGCCGCCATTCAACCCGATACCATCGTGGTTTCTATCATGTTAGTGAATAATGAAATTGGTGTTATTCAAGACATCGTCACCATCGGTAATATCTGCCGTGAAAAAGGCATTATTTTTCATGTGGACGCTGCACAGGCTACTGGTAAAGTTGAAATTGATCTTGAGAAACTCCCCGTTGATTTAATGAGTTTTTCTGCTCATAAAACTTATGGTCCTAAAGGTATTGGCGCATTGTATGTTTGTCGCAAGCCGCGCATTCGTCTTGAAGCACAGATGCATGGCGGTGGACATGAGCGCGGCTTTCGCTCTGGTACGCTACCGGTACATCAAATAGTTGGTATGGGTGAGGCATTTAGTATTGCTAAGGCTGAAATGGCAGAAGAAAACGCTCGTATCAGAATCTTGCGCGATAAGCTTTGGGCCGGTCTTGCAGGTATTGAAGAAGCTTACCTAAATGGTGATTTGGATCAACGCGTACCACACAACCTCAACGTCAGTTTTAACTACGTTGAAGGAGAGTCTCTCATGATGGCGGTTAAGGGCATCGCGGTTTCTAGTGGCTCTGCTTGTACTTCATCGAGCTTAGAGCCATCTTATGTGCTTCGTGCAATCGGTCGTGAAGACGAGCTAGCACATTCATCCATACGCTTTTCAATTGGTCGCTATACCACAGAGGCTGATGTTGATTACGCAATCGATCTTATTAAAACCAAAGTAGGGCAGTTACGCGACCTATCACCGTTATGGGATATGTTTAGGGCAGGTATTGATATTGCCTCAGTAAGCTGGGTACATGGCACAGAGTCACATCGCGACCCTGAAGCAGTGGCAGCGTAATACATCATTAGGAGAACAAAATGGCATATAGCGACAAAGTTTTAGATCACTACGAAAATCCACGCAATGTGGGTGCTTTTGATGCAGAAGATCAAGATGTTGGTACTGGCATGGTCGGCGCGCCCGCTTGTGGCGATGTGATGAAATTGCAAATTAAAGTGAATGAAGCTGGATTTATTGAAGATGCTAAGTTTAAAACTTATGGCTGCGGCTCTGCGATTGCCTCGTCCTCATTGGTGACTGAAATGTTAAAAGGCAAAACACTAGATCAAGCTTTAGATATTAAAAACACCCATATTGCCGAAGAGCTGGCTTTACCCCCAGTAAAAATTCACTGCTCAGTGCTGGCAGAGGACGCTATTCGCGCCGCTATCTCTGATTATCGCAGTAAAAATGTGACTGAATCTGAAGGCTACAACGCCTGTAAATCTGCTGCTTAAATCTTAATTTTGATGGAGTATTGATATGTCTGATACCGCTACAATTGAATCAACCGAGCTTGCTGACCCAGCGCTTGCACCGATTATTTTCACTACAAACGCTGCTGGCAAAGTCAGTGAAATGCTTATAGAAGAAGGCGATGCCACACTTAAGTTACGTGTTTACGTAACGGGTGGTGGCTGTTCTGGTTTCCAATACAGTTTTGCTTTTGATGACCAAGTGGCAGAAGATGACTTGGCGCTAGAAAAAGAAGGGGTCACATTGCTTGTTGATGCCATGAGCTATCAATATTTAGTGGGCGCGACGATTGACTATCAAGAAGGTTTGGAAGGATCTCGTTTTGTAATCACTAACCCAAATGCCACAGCGACATGTGGTTGCGGTAGTTCATTTTCGGTATAGGAGAAATAATATGGCCGTTACTTTAACGACAGTGGCAGCAGCCCGTGTGCAAAAATTTTTGGACAGCCGCGGTAAAGGCATTGGTTTGCGTTTAGGCGTTAAAACTTCAGGCTGTTCAGGCATGGCTTATACCCTAGAGTTTGTAGATGAAGCTTTACCTGAAGATATGATTTTTGAAAGTAATGGGGTTAAGGTGTTGGTTGATCCAACCAGCTTGGCATACATGGATGGTACTGAGCTAGATTATGCCAAAGAAGGGCTAAATGAAGGCTTTAAATTCAACAACCCAAATGCCAAGGCTAATTGCGGTTGTGGTGAAAGCTTTAGTGTCTAATTTAAAGCATTCCTTAGCGCAACACTATGTTGTGAAATCTTTAACTCAATCTAGAGTGAAATGGATAGCGTGATGCAAACGTTGACTCAACCCAATTATTTTGAACTGTTTGGCTTGGCACCACGCTTTAGTATTGATTTAAATAGCTTAGAGCGCTCTTTCCGCCAACTACAGTCTGAAGCGCATCCAGATAAACACGCAAGCCATACCCAATCTGAACAACGATTAGCTTTGCAACAATCTACGTTAATCAACGATGGCTATCAAACTTTGCGTAACCCAACTAGCCGTGCGCAGTTTTTAATTAACCTCTCAGGTAAAACTGAAGCTGCCCAAGCGCTTTCTACTACTTTTTTGATGTCGCAAATGGAATGGCGCGAAGCGATTGAAGAGGCTGTTAAGAGTAGAGATGTGACTGTGTTAGAAGCGCTATCTAAACGCTTAAAGCATAAAATTAGCGTGCAAGTGAATGAAATAGCCGCTGTTTTAGATTTGCAGGGTGATTTTGCAACAGCGGAAGTACGCGTCAATGAATTACGTTTTTATGAAAAATTGCGCCATGAAATTGGCGAAGCACTCGATAAAATTAGTGATTGAGATAAATTCATAAATGGCTCTCTTACAAATTACAGAACCAGGTCAAAGCGCTGCACCGCATCAACATCGCTTAGCTGTTGGCATAGATTTAGGCACAACGCATTCACTGGTTGCATCCGTACGCAGTGGCATTGCGGTGGCCTTGCCAGATGAGGCTGGACGGACATTATTACCCTCCGTCGTACATTATCAAGCTGATGGCGTGGTGGACGTAGGCTGGGATGCACGCAGCAATGCCGCAAAAGATCCACATAACACGATTGTTTCGGTAAAGCGTTTTATGGGGCGTGGCATTGAAGACATTGCAGATGCTGCCAGCATGCCATATCAATTTGTTGAGGCGGTTGGTGCCGAATCTCAAGGCATGGTCAAACTAAAAACCGTGATGGGTGAGTTAAGCCCAGTTGAAGTTTCAGCCGAAATTCTAAAAGTATTGCGTTTGCGTGCAGAAGAAAGCCTTGGCGGCGAGCTATCTGGCGCGGTGATTACGGTGCCCGCTTATTTTGATGATGCACAACGTCAAGCCACCAAAGATGCAGCACGCTTAGCAGGCATATCTGTATTAAGACTGCTTAATGAGCCAACCGCAGCGGCCATAGCATACGGCTTAGATAATGCCTCAGAAGGCATTTACTGTGTGTATGACTTGGGTGGTGGCACTTTTGACTTTTCCATATTACGTTTAACACGCGGTGTGTTTGAAGTACTGGCAACCAGTGGCGACTCTGCGCTTGGCGGGGATGATTTTGACCGTGCGATTTTTGATTGGTTAACGAGCACACTTAAACTAAGCCATATTACAGACGAAGATACGCGTTTGTTGCTCACTGAATCTCGTCTTGCGAAAGAGCGTTTGACAGACGATGCTGTGACTGAGATTTCATGTACTTTGGCTGATAATTCAACGGTCAACGCCATTTTAAGTCGCGAAACTTTTATTGATTTAACCAAGCCATTATTAAGTAAAACATTCAGCCCAGTGCGCCGTGCACTGCGTGATGCGGATTTGCAAATGGAAGATGTTCAAGGCGTGGTATTGGTTGGTGGTGCAACGCGCATGCCACATTTAAGAATAGCGGTAGGCGAGTTTTTTTATCGTGAACCATTAACTAATCTTGACCCAGATAAAGTCGTCGCACTAGGCGCAGCCATACAAGCCAATGCACTAGCTGGCAATCACGGTGGTGATGAATTACTGCTGCTAGATGTTATTCCGCTCTCATTGGGCATTGAAACAATGGGTGGCTTGAGTGAGAAGATTATTCCACGCAACGTCACTATTCCAGCAGCACGTGCACAAGACTTTACCACCTTTAAAGATGGCCAAACTGCGATGAGTTTTCATGTGGTGCAAGGCGAACGAGAGTTGGTAGCAGAATGCCGCTCATTAGCTAAGTTTGAATTACGTAGGATTCCTGCAATGGTTGCTGGTGCAGCGCGTATACGCGTGACTTTTCAAGTGGATGCGGATGGTTTGCTTTCCGTTTCTGCGCGCGAGCAAACCACCGGTCACGAAGCGCAAATTACAGTAAAGCCTTCTTATGGTTTGACCGATACTGAAATTACGCAAATGCTTTCTGCCGGCATAGCTAACGCAGCCCATGATAAAAACATGCGTGCGCTACGTGAAGCGCAAGTTGAAGCGCGTCAGCTAGTTAATGCCACAGAAATAGCCATGGCTGAAAGTGGTCACGAGCTTTTAAGCAAACCTGAGTGGGATGCTGTTTGGGTAAAAATATATGAGTTGGCGGAATTACTTTTATTAGGTGATGCAAATAGCATTCAAGACTTACGTGAGGCAACATCGGCGTTAAATGAAGAGACTACAACCTTTGCCAATCGCCGTATGGATCTTTCGATTCATAAGGCACTTTCAGGTAAGCAAATAGAAAGCATCAATATATGAGCCAAATTAGCCTCACCAAAGTGACAGTTTTACCGCATCCTGATACTTGTCCAAATGGCTTGGAGTTGGAAATTAAGCCTGGTAAAGTGCTTTGCGATGCATTGCTAAATGCAGGAGTTGAAATTGAACATGCGTGTGATGGGGTGAGCGCTTGCAGTACTTGCCATATCATTATTCGTGAAGGCTACAAGTCACTCAATGCCGCTTCTGATGAAGAGGAAGACCAACTAGATAAAGCGTGGGGATTAACGCCAACATCACGTTTGGCTTGCCAAGTAAAAGTAGGGCAGACACCTTTAATCGTTGAGTTACCGCGATATAGCCTTAACCATGCGCGAGAGCATGAATAAGTCAGGTTTTTCAAAGCTTACAGTAATTAATCCGCATTTCCCCGCGATTCTCCATAGGTGCATCTAGGAGCAATGCTCTCGTCACGAAATATAAATGACGTTAATTAGCACAAGGTATGCCTCTAGCTGTTTTATAGTTGGAGCGGCTTGTAGCCGAGAACCTTTGCGGAATATTTTACAGTTGCTTTCGGGGCTAAAAGCCCCTCCTACAATATGAGTTTTGGAAGTATTGTGATTAATAGTTAATCTGCGTTTAAATCAACTTGTACCATGCCATCCTCTATCCGCAGAGGATATTGTTTTAATTCACAGCCAGTAGGATTCAAGCCTTTCCCTGTGCGGCCATCGAATACCCATTGATGAAACTGACAAGTAATGATGCGACCATTAAATGTATTCCATAACGGTACATCTTGATGCGGACAAGTGCCTTGAAAAGCTTTTAACTCGCCATCATCTGGCCAAACTAGCATGACTTCACCCTCATCTGTGCTAAAGGCTGCAAGCTCGCCTTCCATGATGTTTTTGTGTTTGCATAAGGTGATGTAGCTCATTGCAACCTCCTAACTATATGATTCATGCGCTAACGCGCAAGTAGCGTATCGTTCACCGAAAGGGCAAACTCACGCCAAGCAACTAACAAATCAAGGCGTATGGCTTCTTGGTATTCTGCTGCAGGTGCATTTTCTTCTGGAAAGTTAGAGATCGCACATGAGTTACGATTGAACTCCCAGGCCGTTTCAACTAGGTCTTGGTTAATACCGTTGAAGTGTGACAAAACCAATGGTGTAAGCGCTGAGCGGCCTTTATCAACGCTAACATCACTGGTATTGAGTGGTAATGCATTGAGTTTCTCAATCGCTTCTCTATAAATCTGCTCTACCGTGTCTAGCAATGCGCGTTGCGTGAGTTGCTCTTTTAATTGCAATGTCATGTAACGGTTTAAGTGGCTGCGATAGCGCGCTAATACTTGGCTGCGTTGTGCGGTTAACCAGCTACTAAAATGACTCATACTGGCATTGTTATCCGCGTTAAGCGTTTTTAACAAATCCTTTGTGGATAACATGAGAGCTAGTCTAGTCGCTGCTTCTAACGCGCCCTCTAAATATCCCCCAGCATGTGAGGCCGTTTCTGCGCCACCAAAAAATAACTTAGTATTCCAGTATGAATCACGCAGATGGCGGCTGCCATATATCGGCTGGCTAGTCGGTGGCGTTTGATCAAGTGTGGAGCAGGTATGCACTTCATTTGCCCAGTCTTGATAATGCAACTCCCCATTTTGTGCCTCTATGCCAAATAATTGCGCTAGCTGACTTTCCAGCAGCATAGGCATGCCTTGCCGAAAAGACTCTCGCAAGTTTGTAGGCATGGCGGATAAGCCGCCAAGGGCGCCGTGCTGACCATGTGCATCACTGGCATCGAATACTTCGGATAATACGGCTTGCGGATGACTCACAAATGCATTGCCTGAATGGCCGTCTTGACGCCAAAATGCTTTTGAATAACCCATCACAGCCTTGGCTTGATCTGCCATCCAAGTATGCGTGCTACGCATGGTTTGCACTAATGTTTCATCTAAGGTTGGGACAAAGTTAACGTGCTCTACTAGTAATCTTGGAGGAAGTGCTAAAACCACACGTTTTGCCTCAACATTAATCACCATATCATTTAGTTGGAATTGCAGACAAATATGATCACCTTTGTCTTCCATATGAATTAGCTTGTGTTCTAAATGAATACTATCTTTCGGCAAGCGCTTTTCTAACGCGCTGACGATGGCTCCCATGCCATTTTCTACGCGATGAGCACCGCCATGTACACCAATATTTTGTTTGTCTGAGTCTCTGTTTGGGTCAGTCAGCGTCAGCACTGTACCTTGATCGTGCTGCGGAAAATGTTTGAGTTGCAGGGCTTCCACTAGCGCCAACATATTTGGCTGAACATCTGGCCAAAACCAAGTAGGACCTAGATCAATCGTCATGTCCGACATCGTACAATGTTTCGATAATATGCGACCGCCAAGCCTTGTTCTTGCCTCAAACAAAGCGAAAGATTGGCCTGATTGATGCAGTCGGTCAGCTAATGACAACCCGCACAAACCACCACCAACAATGACTGAATCTAACATTATTTGTCTCCTTAAGCGTTAATTGAAGCGCGTAATATCTGGGCAAGATGAAGCGGCTGGCGTCCAACGCCATCCAGTATTTGGTGGCGGCAACTGGTACCGTTAGCAATGATTAGGTTATCTGTGCCAGCCGCTCTAATTTGTGGCAATAGGGCGAGTTCTGCCATTTGCATCGATGCCTCGTAATGCTCCGCTTTCATCCCAAAGGCGCCAGCCATACCGCAGCAACTGGATTCGATAAACTCCACTTGCAAATCTGGTACTAAACTCAACACTTTGTGCATAGACTTCATTGCGCCAAAGGCTTTTTGGTGGCAATGACCATGAATTAAAGCTTTGGCGGTGATTGGTTTTAGTTCAATATAGAGTTGATTTGCCGTATGCTCACGTGCAATAAATTCTTCTAGTAGCAATGCCGCCTTCGCCAAGACGGGAACACGCTCATCTAGATTCAACATTAGGTATTCATCACGTAACATCAGCAAGCATGATGGCTCTAAGCCAATGACGGGCAAACCACGTTGAACAAACGGCCATAATGCATTAACCAAACGCATAGCCTCGGCGCGCGCTTCATTGATCATACCGTTAGAAAAATAGGTGCGCCCGCAACATAGCGCACGTTCACCTTTTGCTGGCCTGGCAAAGTGCACGGTATATCCACCAGCCTGTAGTACTTCCAGCGCGGCTTGGGCAATATCAGGGTCAAAGTGGTTAGAAAAAGTATCGACCAGTAGCACCACTTCACGCGCACTTTCTGCAATGTGGGTCGATGGCGCTGACGACATAAAGCTATTTGGCGCCGCTTTAGGCAATGAACGTTTAGCGGCGATGCCGATGTATTTTTCAAACAATTTTGCAATCAGCGGAACCTCCTGACGTAAACGGCTTAACCATTTGATATGCTTAAAGTGATGTGCAAAACGTGGTAGATGCGCTGTTAAGCGTTCGCGTAATGGAATCTTGCCAATTGCAGTCCAGTGTTGTGCCAGTGCTTCGGTGCGTAACATGGCCATATCCACGCCATTTGGACATTCGCGTTTGCAGCCTTTGCATGCCACACACAACTCCATTGCATCAGCCAAGTCTGGGCTAATAAATGGGTGCTCACCTAACTCGCCATTCAACGCGGCTTTGAGTGTGGCAGCCCGGTGTCGTGTTGAATGAGCATCCTTATTTGTTAATCTAAAACTTGGGCACATCACACCTGCATCGGTGCGTTGGCAAGTTCTACTGCCTATGCATAAAGAGGCTGCCTTGCCATACGCGCCACCTTTAGCTGGAATCTGCGCATAAGCATCTCCCTCGCCATAGCTATCGTAGGCTGACCAGTCTAGTTTGGGTTCAAATGGTTTTTTCATATGAGATTCAGCATGTTTTGAGAGTGGCTGTAATATTCAAGCTGCATAACAGAACGGTTCGCTCAATCTGAATTTTCATTTTGCATCCCGTTAATCAGCACCTTTATTCAGTACCTTAATCGGCACCGCCAGAAAATGCCGATTCGTCCATCGTCCAATGTTCTATAACGCAATTGGTTTGATTGCCAGCCGCGTCAAAACTGCGCTCTTCAAAACGTACCTTGCCGTCACGCGCCATCACCAGCACTGTGCTTGAGCGCGTGCCATGCGCTTCGCCCATGACAAAGCAGGCTGAAAGCCGTGCTTCTTCGTCTTTGTCCACACCAGTATTAGGCAAACTATTACTGTAGCAAGTGCGGTCAGCCAGCATGGCAAAGCTCGCGGCAAAAATATCTTCTGCTTTAAGTTCACTGCCGCTTGGTTTTGGCAATGCGCTTGCACCGCGTGCTGGGGATTTATCTAATCTTGGGAAAGCCCCCAGTGGAATGCTAAAGCCGCCATTGCTGAGTAGATACGGGCCAAGCAATTGCTCAAGTTCTACGCACTTAGGCCAGCGCTCGTCTAATAATCCGTTCGAGATGGTATGCACGCCATGCGTCACCGCCAGTGGTTGGCGCGTGTTAGTGCCAGCGTAATACACTTGGCGTGTTGTGCCGACCAGCAAGTTAAACGGGGGATGGCTACCGCGGTTACGTTGAAACTGTCGTACATGCGTGACTGGCGCATCTTCCGATGCCAAAAAATCTACAGTGAGTTGTTCAATGGGGGGTAGGGCAGTGTCGATAGGCTGATTGTCACGAAAAGATGTGACAGCAGCAAAACGGCCGTCTGGCAGAATGCCAAACCATGCGCCACCATTTGTTTCATCACGCCCTGCAAGGCAATTTGGAGCATCAGCCCACCATTTGGCTGGCGCTGTTTTATTATCGTGGCGCCCATCCTGATTCATTAGTACGATCAGTGGAAAGTAAGGGTGCGCGCGACTGGCAATAGCGATAATGCTCATGAATTGTCTCGTTTGTCGTGAATGTAGGGTTTTGTAGCCATTAAATTTGATTAAGCAAAAATCATGCTTAAGTGTGTTTCGCTAAACCCGATAGCCCTCCTCCAATAAAACCTGCCGCACCACTGGCCGTTGCAACATGCGCTGGTAGTGTGCTTGGCAGTTGGGTGGCAAGTCAACTTTAATTTTGTCCGCCCAAAACTCAACATAAAACAAAGCCGCATCGGCAATGCTGAAGTTGCCGACCACATACTCTTTATCCGCCAGCAGCGCATTCATCACCGCAAACCCTTTTTCGACAATCTCGCGACCACGTGTCTGAATCACCGCATGGTCAGCTTTGCCAGCACTGTCATTGGTGCTGTAGTTAGCCGTGGTGAAAATGCGCGTGTAGCCTTGCCCGTGAATCGTACCAACCACATAATTCATGGTTTCCAGCACGCGCGTTTCACCCTCTATATCGTCAGGCAATAGCTTGGCTTTTGGATAGCGCCGCGCAAGCCACCATGCAATGGCTTGAAAGTCGGTGATGGATGACCCATCATCGCGCACCAGTGTTGGAATGGTGGCTTTGGGGTTAATGGCAAGATATTCAGATTTAAATTGGTCACCCGCCATGAGATTGACCAAATACACCTCAAATGGCAGTTCCAGCGTTTCAAGCAGAATGTGAATGCCAGTCGAGCACGAACCTGGGGTCATATAAAATTTCATGGGGATGCTTTCCAAACAATGTTGTATTGCCGACAAAAAAATATCGGTAACAACAGAGTAAGCATTTGGTGTGCCAGCGTTTGAAAAAAGCTGTCAGCTAGCCCAGATAGGCTAGCTGACTGATGTGAGATATGAGATGTTAGCTTATACCGTTTGAATGGACTTAAGAATCAGTGGTACTAATGCTTCTGGCAGTTGAATTTTGCCAGCCAAGGCAAATTCATGCGCACGTGGCGACATTTTTAGCCATGTTTTTTTTATGATTTGAATCCATTTAGCTTCATCATATTCTGGGTGGCTGGAAGCAAATGCAAACATATAGTATTGAATAAACACCAAGCCAGCAACGTCTTCCGTCAGCTGCGTTTCAGGGTTTATTTTCAAACCTTTTTTGCCAATATTGGCCTGAACAAGCGTAATGCTTTCATCGTCATAACCCACCGATTTCATCAAATTACCTGCTGTTTCAGCGTGAAATTTGTATAAACCTGTACGCCATTGCAAATAACCTTGCCTATCCATTGGGTAGTTGCTTCGTGGCGTTTTCCAACGCTGAATATGCTGCGCACGCACAGATAGTTTTAAGGTTTCAGACGCTTCTGGTATGTAGATTTCTAGCATGTCAGTCATGCGCTGCGCATAGAGTAATTCTTTTGGATACTCCTTACCGTTGAATACTTCGAGGTTGGGGTCTTCTGCATTGGCTTTGTCAAAAGCTGCTATGGCAGAGTGGTAGCGTTGCTGTGTCATGGGTATTTCTCGTTAATTGATATAGATATGTACTTGATTGGTTAATATCTTACTTCATTCACAACAAATAGTTTCTAGCTTTGTAATAACTGTTACAAACCATACAATCCGCGCAACAACCTAACTTGTTGTAAATAAACGTCTTTTTCATTGGCATGTTTGATGCTTAATTTGTATTAAGTGAATCAAAGGATGTCAGTGAGAATATATTGTGCCAACGATTACGCCAATTGTGAATGATACTACCCTACGTGACGGTGAGCAGACTGCTGGCGTGGCGTTTACACGCGCTGAAAAGCAATTAATTGCGCTTTCGTTGGATACCATTGGCGTGCAGGAGCTTGAAATTGGTATACCAGCGATGGGTGAAGCGGAGATTGAAGATATTCGCGCTATCGTTGATTTGAATCTAAGTAGCCGTCTAATGGTATGGGGACGGATGACGGAGGGGGATTTAGCAGCATGCCTAAAAACAGGTGTGAATATGGTTAACCTGTCTATTCCTGTTTCTGATTTACACATTGAACGCAAATTGCGAAAAGATCGTCATTGGGTGCTCAATCAAGTTTCGTATTTTGTACAAAAAGCCTGTGATTTAGGTTTGCAGGTTTCGGTGGGCGGCGAAGATGCCTCACGCGCTGAACAATCATTTGTTTTACAAGTGTTGGATACCGCTCAACGAGCTGGTGCAAGCCGTTTCCGCTATGCAGATACTTTGGGTGTGTTAGATCCCTTCGTCACACATTCAAGAATTGCCGAACTGGTCGCCGCGACAGATATGGAAATTGAGATGCACGCCCACGATGATTTAGGCTTGGCGACGGCTAACTCGATTGCGGCCATCATGGCAGGTGCTAGTCATGTAAACACTACTGTGAATGGCTTAGGCGAGCGTGCCGGCAATGCGCCGCTTGAAGAGGTGGTGATGGCCTTGTGGCGTATTCATGGCGTAGACACGGGAATTGATATGCAAGGTTTCCCCTCGATTTCTAAATTAGTGGCTGAGGCTTCAGGCCGTTCTGTAGCGGCTAACAAAAGCATTGTTGGCGAGGCAGTTTTCACCCACGAATCAGGCTTACATGTAGATGGCCTTTTAAAAGACCCAAGCACTTATGAAAGTTTTGACCCGGCAGATGTGGGTCGGGATCGCCAACTCGTGCTCGGTA
Source organism: Methylotenera sp. (assembly GCF_029946165.1). Lineage (GTDB taxonomy): Bacteria > Pseudomonadota > Gammaproteobacteria > Burkholderiales > Methylophilaceae > Methylotenera. The sequence continues at coordinate 44,070 of NZ_JAQSDZ010000026.1, read as the reverse complement.
AGCATTCTGGCGGACATGGTTTGAAGTATGCCTACGCTCAGTTAGGTATTCATTTGCTCGAAATAGAAGCGCCGATGTTAATGGCGCAGATACGCCAGTTTGCCAATAACAATAAACGCATACCGCAAGCGGATGACTTGCGGAAAATGTACCTCGAAATCACCCATAGCACTCAGCATTAGATTGATACACTTTTCACTTAACCCCTATTATTTTTTGGAGTCACCATGAGCCAGTTATTAAATGCAATGCAAAAGTTTTCAGCGGCAGAAGAGTTTTTTGATTTTTTAGGTGTGGATTATGTGCCACAGGTGGTGCAAGTAAACCGCTTACATATTTTAAAGCGCTTTCAGCAATATATCGGTCGTGACCCAGTGCCAGAAGGCTTGTCAGCAGAAGCTGAACTTGAAGCTTACAAAGCAAAGCTACAACAATCTTACCAAGACTTTGTGGAATCAAATTCAGTGGCAGAAAAAGTCTTCAAAGTCTTTCAAGACAAAGCTGGTGTGCAAACTGTGAGCGTAAATAAGCTAAAACAGACATTGGTTGAGCGTGGTACAGCGTAAATTGTCAGGTTTGCTACAAAATATAAAGCTTAGCCAATAGCACTATAACTAATTGTATTTAAAGTAAATATTTATTTTTAAGTCGATTGGCACAAAGGTTGCTGATAGTGAATCGTAAAGTGGCTAATAGGTCACTGGTTAACAAACGGAGTTGATATGCATATTGTAGTTTGTATTAAGCAAGTACCTGATAGTGCGCAAATTCGCGTACATCCAGTGACCAATACGATTATGCGTCAAGGTGTCCCTGCGATTGTGAATCCCTATGATCTTTTTGCACTAGAGGAAGCCTTAAAGCTAAAAGATAAATACGGTGGACGCGTGACCGTGCTTACTATGGGGCCGCCGATGGCAGAAGCCGCGCTTCGCAAAGCCATTTCATACGGCGCTGACGATGCAGTGTTAGTGACAGATCGCGCGTTTGCAGGGTCTGATACGCTGGCTACTAGTTGTGCGCTGGCTTCAGCCATTACGCAAATTCACAAAGATATGCCTGTGGATTTAGTGTTCACTGGCAAGCAAACGATTGACGGAGATACCGCGCAAGTTGGCCCTGGTATTGCCAAACGTCTAAACATGCAACTCTTAACTTACGTTTCAAAAGTGCGTTCAGTTGATTTAGAAAACCATGAAATCACAGTTGAACGCCGTTCTGAAGGTGGTGTGCAGTTACTTAAAACCAGCACCCCTAGCTTAATTACCGTGTTGGAAGGCACTAATGAAATGCGCTTTGCCACTATGACGAATATGTTTAGAGCATCGCGCTACCAAATCAGAGTGTGGAATCGTGAGCAGGCAGGAATTGAGGATGTCACCTCAGTTGGCTTGAAAGGTTCTCCTACTGTGGTTTCTAAAGTATTTGCACCTACGCCCAGAGCGGTTAAAGCAGAAATTATCCAGTGTGAAGGGAATGACCCCAAAGAATTGAGTGTGACTTTGCTGGCTAAGGTATTTGCTAAATATCCGAAACTAGAAAAAGAAATCGCTAAACGTGCGGTATGAAAGAAAGGTTAAGTCATGAGTGAAGCTCCAGAAGTTAAAAAGCCAATGGGCAAAAAGCGCATTGAGCTTGACGATAGACTAAAGGCTTATAAAGGCGTTTGGGTTTTCGTTGAGCATGAACGCGGCAAAATTCATCCAGTATCGCTGGAATTATTGGGCGAGGGCAGAAAACTCGCTGATAGTTTAAGTGTGGAATTAGCTGGCGTTGTGATGGGTGAGCCTGGTGAGGTAACTCGTAGCTTTTGCCAAGAAGCATTTACCCACGGCGCTGATTTATGCTACTTGATGGAAGATGGTTTGATGACGGATTACCGCAACGAACCATTTACTAAAGGTTTAACAGACTTGGTAAACAAATATCAGCCAGAGATTTTACTGTTAGGTGCAACAACCTTGGGCCGCGACTTAGCTGGTAGTGTTGCAACAACCTTAAAGACAGGCTTAACGGCTGACTGTACCGAATTGAATGTAGATATAGAAGCGCGTAGTTTGTTGGCAACACGCCCAACTTTTGGCGGTAGTTTGCTTTGTACCATCCAAACACTTAATTATCGTCCACAAATGGCGACAGTACGCCCTCGTGTAATGCCAATGCCTGATGCAGATACATCGCGTACGGGTCGCATTATTGAAGACACTTTGGGTATGTTTGAAAAAGACATTATTACCAAGGTGTTGGAATTTATACCAGACGCTATGCAAGACAAACCACAACTGCCATTTGCTGACATCATTATCTCAGGTGGTCGTGGGATGAAAAAACCTGAAAACTTTAAGTTGATATGGGATTTAGCCGCAGTATTAGGTGCTGAGGTCGGTGGAACAAGACCAGTTGTTCAAGCTGGCTGGCTTGATTTAGAGCGTCAGGTAGGGCAGTCAGGTAAAACAGTACGGCCTAAACTGTATATCGCAGCGGGTATTTCCGGCGCCATTCAACATCGCGTAGGAATGGATGCCTCAGATGTGATTATTGCCATCAATAGTGACCCGAATGCTCCCATTTTTGACTTTGCGCATTACGGTATTGTGGGTAACGCTATGACAATATTACCGATGCTGACCGAAGCATTTAAAGCGCATTTGGCAACCGCAAGAAAGGCAGGTTAATCATGGATACATCTAAAAATTCATTTTTTTTCGCCATACGGTGTTGCTCGCGAAAAATGCTTCCTTACATATCAGACATATGCCGCGTCACCATTTTCCGCTCGCGCCTAGTCTGCCTTCAAAACTTGAATTTTTAGAGGAATCCAAATGGCTGAAAAATTTGATGTCATCGTTGTTGGTGCAGGGCCTTCAGGCAATGCAGCTGCACTGAAGTTAGCTGAATCAGGCTTGAGCGTGCTGCAAATTGAGCGCGGTGAATCACCTGGCTCTAAGAACGTGCAAGGTGCGATTCTTTATTCAGATGCCTTAGAAAAGTTAATCCCAGATTTCCGTGATGATGCGCCATTAGAGCGTCATGTGATTGAACAGCGTATGTGGGTACTCGATGATGATTCATTCGTAGGTACACATTACCGTTCAGACAGCTTTAATAAAGAGCCGTACAACCGTTACACCATGATTCGCGCCCAGTTTGACAAATGGTTTTCAGAGCGCGTACAAAAAGCAGGGGCTTTGCTGATTTGTGAAACAACAGTATCACATTTACTACTAGATGGTCAGCGCGTGATTGGCGTAATGACAGACCGTCAAGGCGGTGAAATTTATGCAGATGCGGTGATTTTGGCTGATGGCGTGAATTCACTTTTAGCTAAAAAAGCAGGTTTTCATCCAGAGTTAAAACCTAAAAACGTGGCGCTGGCAGTGAAAGAAATTCACTTTATGCCGCAAGAGTTGATTGAGCAGCGTTTTGGTGTAAAAGGTGATGAAGGCGTAGTGATTGAGATGGTGGGAAAGATCACCAAAGGCATGATGGGTACAGGCTTTTTATATACCAATCGTGAGTCTATTACGATTGGTGTAGGTTGCATGTTGTCTGATTTCAAAAATCAAAAAATCACACCCTACGAATTATTGGAACAAATGAAAGCACATCCTTCCATTAAGCCAATGCTTGAAGGCGGTGAGATGAAAGAATACACCGCACATTTGATTCCTGAAGGTGGCTTTAACGCTATACCAAACTTGTACGGGGATGGCTGGATGATTGTTGGTGACGCAGGCATGTTTGTAAATGCCGTGCATAGAGAAGGCTCTAACCTCGCCATGACTACGGGTATGCATGCGGCTGATACCTTGATTGAGCTGAAGAGCGAAGGCAAAGAGTTTAGCGCTGCCAACTTAAAACGCTATAAAGCGCGTCTAGACGAAAGCTTTGTGATGAAAGACATGAAAAAGTATAAAAACATGCCAGATGTTTTCCATACTAATCCGCAGTTCTTTAACGATTATCCAGATTTAATTTCACAAGCCGCTCGCACCATGTTAACGGTAGATGGCGTGGATAAAAAGACCAAAGAAAAACAAATTCGCAAGAGTTTCAGTCAACGCCGCTCACTGTTTGGCTTAATGGGTGATGCATTTAAGTTATGGAGGGCATTCGAATGAGTGTCGTTGTAAAAGTCGAAGAAAAGCTGTTTCAGAACCGCTACAAAGTAGATTCTGGCCGCCCACACATCAGCATTATCGATGAAGATAAATGTCGCAATCATTGTGAAGCTCAAGCTTGTACCGTATGTTGCCCCGCTGCTTGTTGGACTGCAGAGGCCAATGGACAAGTAACCGTGATTAGCGATGGCTGTTTGGAGTGTGGCACTTGTCGCATTATTTGTGATGAGCATAGTAACGTCGCTTGGGAATACCCAAGGGGTGGTTATGGCATATTATTTAAATTCGGTTAGTTATTTAACACCATGACCAAATCGCCAGTATGGCTTTCAGAGCGGGTGCAATGGATAGGGGCTTTAGACCCTGATATGCGTAGCTTTGACATCATACTTAAAACCCCAAACGGCACGACGTACAACGCTTATGCGGTGCGTGGTAGCGATGGAGTGGCGGTGGTCGATACCGTTAAAGCCGAATGTGCCGATCAGTTTTTCGAGCGATTAGAAGCGGTTGCTCGGTATGATGAAATTAAGGTCATCATCCTTAATCACTTAGAACCAGACCATACAGGCGCATTGCCAGAGTTGATGCGCCGTGCGCCACAGGCTAAATTATATATTTCCCAATCAGCGCAATTGATGATTAAAGCATTGCTCAATCAACAGGATGTGGAATTTACTTCAGTTGGCACTGGTGACACGATTAGCCTAGGCGACCGTACGCTTAAATTCTTGCACACGCCTTATTTACATTGGCCAGATACGCAATGCACTTATTTAGAAGAAGAATGTATTTTATTTTCTGGTGATGTATTTGGCTGTCATTTTTGCGATGAGCGTTTATTCAATGACAAAGTAGGGGACTTTCGCTTTGCCTTTGAGTATTACTACGCACACATTATGCGGCCTTTCCGTGAGCATGTAATTAATGCGCTACAACTCATTGAGCCTTTGCCGATTAATATCATTGCACCAACCCACGGACCGATATTACGCGATAAGCCAACCAGTTATATACAACGCTATCGCGATTTAAGTGGGCAGGGCTTACAAAGTGAAGTGAATGCGGACGAGAAGACTTTATTGATTTTCTACATCAGCGCTTATGGCAGTACCACGCAAATGGCACGAATGATTCGTGATGGTGCTGAACAAGTTGCAGGGGTGCGTGCTTCATTGTACGACATGGAAGGTGGCGATTCCGACTTGTTTGTTGATTTGGTTGAAGACGCTGACGGCATTTTAATTGGCTCTCCCACCATTAATGGTGATGCCGTAAAACCCGCATGGGATTTGGTTTCATCCTTTGCCAAGATTAATGTGAAAGGCAAGCTAGCTGGTGCTTTTGGTTCATTTGGCTGGTCTGGCGAAGCGGTTCGCATGTTAGAAGACAGAATGCGTGGCTTAAAGATGCGCTTGCCACTAGATGGCGTGCGCATCAAGTTGATTCCTTCATTAGATGAACTAGAGCAATGCCGCAAGTATGGACAAGAAGCTGGCGAGCACTTAATGGGTGTGAATGCGCCACGTGTTATCGATATGGCGACATTGCTTGCTTCACGCAAAGAATTGATCAATTAAAGCAATACTAATAATCAAATACTGTTAATGCAACAAAAATAGGAAGTGAATTATGGCCAAAGCAAAAGTTACATTCTCTGACGTCAACGTGACAGTCAATGTCCCAGTCGGCACGCGAATTATCGAAATATCAGAAGCGGTTGGTTCGTATATCGCTTACAACTGCCGCGAAGGCGATTGCGGAGTTTGCTTGTTTGAAGTGATTAAGGGCAAAGAAAATATGTCGGCAATCTCTAAAGAAGAGAAAGCCGTGCTGCTTGCTCGCTATCAAGAAATCATGGACGGGTGGCGTGCCACAAAAGACATTGATGCTTTACAAGCAAAAATGCAGCGTGAAAATTTCATCGGTAAAAATTGCCGCCTTGCTTGTCAAACGCAGGTTTTTGGTGACGTTGTCGTCGCACCTTTGTAAGGAAAGATTATGCCTAAATATAATATTACATTTGCTGACATCAAAACAACCGTAGCCGTACCACGCGGAACGCGCATTGTTGAAGTGGCAGAAAAAATCGGTGCTAGCATACCGTTTGGCTGCAAAGAAAATGACTGTGGTGACTGTATGGTTGATGTGCTCGAAGGCGCGGCAAATCTATCTGTCCCTTCGCCGCTTGAAATAGATTTACTTAAACAAAAGTTTGCCAAACCGAATAACCGCCTTGCTTGCCAAGCGATGGTCTTAGGCGATGTGACAGTTAAGCCAGCATAACTTACTAATACAAAAGAATTTGCCAAAATATAAAAGGAAACATGATGCCAAAACCACCTAAACAAGTATTTGTATGCAATCAAGCGCGACCACCAAACCACCCACGTGGCTCTTGCCAAGGCAAAGGTGGCAACGAGATTTTGCAGGCTTTTTGGGGACAATTACAAGCCCGTAATCTATGGGAAAAATTTGCTGTGACTAATTCAGGCTGTCTTGGCCCATGTGACAGTGGCCCAAATGTGTTGGTTTATCCTGAAGGAATTATGTACGGCGGCGTCACTAAAGAAGATGTCGCGGCAATCATTGATGAACATTTGCTTGGTGATCAAGTAGTGGAACGCTTAAAAGTACCTGAAAGTGTCTGGTAATCAATCTTTAAAGGGGTTTGTCGCCACAGAAGACTTGCCGCCACGCATCCTAGGTTACCTTAATGCAGCGGCTTGCTCGCATGATTGGCGTGATGCGGAATCATTGTTATTGAGAGCGCAAGCGACCGACCCCGATTGCTTGCAAGTTTACTATACCCTTTATAAGTTTTATTTTAACCATAAGCGATTAAGTGACGCTGAACGGCAAACTTGTCTTGCGCTAGATGCTGCTGCCAGGCAGGCTAAGATTGAGGCTGACTGGCGTTTACAAAAAAAAGACAGTTGCGATTGGTCAATAGTTAGTTCGCCGCAGCATTTTTATTTGTTTAGTTTGAAAGCGTTAGCCTTTATTCGTCTGCGCCAACTACGTATTGCAGATGCGAATGTAATTTTGGCCAAACTGCGTGAAATCGATCCTGATGACTCTGTTGGGGCTTCAGTGATTGAATCTTATGCTACAGGAGCCTCTGTATGACGATAGTATCTGGTGCAATGCTAGGTATTTTGCAAGAAGCGGGTAATTCGATTCTGATTATGACAGAGGGGCTTGAGTATGATGAATTTTTTGCTAGCCGTATTACTCAGCAAGAGGTCTTAAGACAACTTCGTGCAATGACCGATACCACGTTTAATTTACCTTATGAAATTAAGCAAAGAATGATAGAAATCGATTGGGAAGCTTGGTCAGCTTTAAGCATTCAGTTTATGAAAACAGACGAGTCTATGAAAGATGCGGTTTGGTTTGCTGTACGTTCATTAGTACCAGCCACTTTGTTGTGGCTAAGAGTTTTTCATAAAAGCTCACCTGAATTATTCTCATTTGTGGATTAATATAGACGAAAAATATGTGGTATACACTACATATCTTGGGTTTTGTGTGATGACGAATGAGAAGGTTTTTGATGATAATGCTTAGATGTGCTTTTAACAGGAAAATAGTTTGAAAAATCTAATTAAAGCGTTATTAGTCATTAGCATGTTGACCGCACCGTTCGCTAACGCAGAGGTTTTGACTGTTGCAATAGCGGGAAATCTAAAATATGTATTCGATGACCTTGCGGTAGCGTTTAAAAAAGAAACAGGAATAGAAACGCAAAGTGTGTTGAATGCCTCTGGTAAAATTGCGACACAAGTGCGCAACGGTGCGCCTTTTGATGTATTCATGTCTGCCGATATGGATTTTCCAAATGGCTTGTATAAAGATGGCTTTGCCACCACAAGGGCTAAACCTTATGCCTATGGTCAACTGGTGTTATGGACTGATAAGGGTGTAGATTTGAGTAAAGGCGTGGCATTTTTGGCAGATAAAAGTATTGTCAAAGTAGCCATTGCTAATCCTAAAGTTGCTCCATTTGGCAAGCAAGCCCTTAAGGTTTTAGATTATTATAAAGTGAGGGCTGTTGTTGAACCAAAGTTGGTTTATGGTGAAAGCATTTCGCAAGTCAGCCAATATGTTGATGCCAAAGTTGTGGACGTAGGCTTTAGCGCAAAATCTATCGTATTAGCATCTGAGGCTGCCGGTAAAGGACAATGGGTGAATGTGCCACCTGAAAGTTATGAACCGATTGCGCAAGGGATTGTAATTCTGAAGCACGGCTCAGAGGTCAATGGTGATGCGGCACGTAAGTTTTACGACTTTGTTATGTCAGCTAAAGCACGTGAAATTTTTGCAAAGAATGGATATGCAGTGAAAGCGTTGAAAGTACCTTGAATAGCTTAAAAGGCCAGATTGTAGCAATAGACAGCAACAACCACATGTCATTGGTAGACGTGGCGGTTGGTCAAGATGTATTTACGGCGACCTTGTTAGAAACGCCTGCAACAGCAGACTATTTACAAGTAGGCAGTGAAGTGACGTTATTGTTTAAAGAAACCGAAATTGCACTGGCAAAGAACTTAAGTGGAATGATTAGTTTACGTAACCGTATTCCAGTAGTCGTTAAGAATGTTGTGCGTGGGGACATTTTAAGTGCGGTAACACTTGATTATGCAGGCAAGCGCTTGGTGAGTGTGATTACTAGCCGAGCGATTGACCGCTTAGAGATTAAACCGGGCGACCCATTAGAAGCGCTAATAAAAGCAAACGAGATTGCATTAATGGCGGGTCATGATGACTTATGATATTCAACCATTAATACTCACTTTTAAGTTAGCTACCGTCACCACGGCGATTTTACTGATCATTGCCATTCCTTTTGCTTGGTGGTTAGCTAACACTAAAATTCGCTTTAAACCAGTTGTTGAATCGCTGGTGAGCATGCCATTAGTGCTTCCGCCTTCTGTACTGGGGTTTTACTTATTGCTCGCATTTAGCCCAGAACATTGGTTTGGTAGTTGGCTGGATAAAGAACTAGGTATTAGACTAGCCTTTAGCTTTGCAGGCTTAGTCATTGCTTCCGTTATTTTCAGCTTTCCTTTTATCGTGCATCCTGTTCAGGCTGCTTTTCAGAACCTGCCAAAGTCGCTAACAGATGCTGCAAAAGTATTAGGAAAATCAAATGTGCAGATTTTCTTTCGCGTTTTATTACCCAATATTAAACCCGCTTTGATTTCAGGCACCGTGTTAGCTTTTGCGCATACGGTAGGTGAATTTGGCGTGGTGATGATGATAGGCGGCAACTTACCTAATTCAACTCGAGTGGCGTCAATCGCCATTTATGATGAAGTGGAATCATTACACTATGACGTCGCCAATTTCTATGCGGGCGTACTAGTATTGTCATCGTTTGCTATTTTGATGGTTGTTTATATGGTTAATCGTAAGGCGCGTAAATGATAAAGGCGCAGATTAATAAACGGCTCATTGGCGCAAATGGAAGCTTTGAGTTAGATGTTGAGTTGCAGATTGCCAAAGGCGAATTTGTTGCACTGTATGGGCCATCAGGAGTAGGAAAAACTACACTATTACGCTGTTTGGCTGGCTTAGAACAAGCTGACCAAGCCAACATTAAATTTAATGGAAATACCTGGGTTGATACGCGCCTACGCATTAATCTTGAACCTCAACTGCGTAGAGTTGGTTATATGTTTCAGGACTACGCTTTATTTCCTAACATGACCGTGCGAGGCAATGTGGAGTTTGCCTTACGCAAAGGCAGCAGCACGCATCGCATCAACGAGCTCATTGAGCTGATGAACCTTGGTGAGTTGCAACATCAAAAGCCAGAAACACTGTCTGGCGGCCAAAAGCAACGCGTTGCTTTAGCGCGTGCTTTAGCCTCAGAGCCTAGTTTATTATTGCTTGATGAGCCATTTTCAGCCTTAGATACAGAAATGCGAAGTCGCTTACATAATGAGGTGTTAAGGCTGCAAAGAAGCTTGGGGATTACAACAATTATCGTGAGCCACGATGTAAGTGAAGTTTATAAACTCGCCAAACGTGTTTTTGTAATGGAAGCAGGGCGTATTGCACAACATGGCACCCCAGCCGATGTATTCAGTGCGGGGCAAACCAGCGGGAAGTTTCGGTTTACAGGCGAGATTCTTGCGTTAGAACCCATGGATGTTTTGTATTCATTAACGGTGTTAGTGGGCAATCAAATTGTTAGAGTGGTTGCCATGCCTGAAGAAGCACTCAAGTTAAGCGTAGGAGATGCTGTGATGCTGGTATCAAAAGCATTTAATCCGATGATATTAAAACTTGAATAATCATATAGATTACTGCCATAACGTTTTAACAAGCCTTATTCACTTAAAAAACGCGCTTTAATTTAAAGCTGGTATAGCCTTTGCTTTTAGTCATATATGCACTACTTTTAGGTGCTTCTGTTGTTGCGTTTGCGACAAATTAGACAAATATTTTATGATTAAAGGAGTAAAAGCAATGCCCTCAATTACTGTTCAACCTTCAGGTAAAATCTATCAAACTTCATCTGGAATTAGCATACTTGCAGCTTTATTGGCTGGCGGTGAAACAATTGCGCATAAATGTGATGGCAAAGCTGAATGTGGCTCTTGCCATATTTCAGTAATAGAAGGTCGTAAAAGCGTCTCTAAAATTAAGCCTGCAGAAAATGAGCGTTTAGATATGACTGTGGGTGTAGGTTCTAAATCTCGCCTTGCCTGCCAAACAATTGTTGGTGAAGAAGATTTAATCATTGAAATACTGAGCGTGTAAACTTAAGTTTTAATATGGCGGATTCAAATTATAAAATCCGCCATACTCTACAGCCCTCAATAATGAGTTATTTTTCACGTGCGCTAGTTAACTTACCTGTTGTGCGCTGCCATCAACATTTCTGATACAAACTCAGCTCTTGATTCGGCATTATTCACCTTTTTATTCTGCTCGCACCAATCAAACAGTTCTTGCGGAGTGATGTGAAACTCTAAGGTGCGCGCTCCTGAGCGTTGCAAATCTCTTCGAGCAGTTACAGCCATTGCTTCCCAAGCTGAAAATGACTCTTCAAAACATTCAGGGTCTGACGCTGCGGCTTTTACAATCAACCAAGTTTCGTCGGTGTACCAAGTAACACCGATAATCATAGATTGGGTACGCTTCTTAGCCCTAAGACGTTCAAGCAATGAGGGTTTTCTCATAATCATTGGTTAACGATTTGAGTTGTTGTCTCGACCATATAAAAACAACATTAAAATAGTCATTAAGATGCAGTATGTCTTAACAATTTAAGGCACTCCTCGCTTGCAGCAAGCTCTATGGCAAGATAATCGTCATCATTACGAATAAATGGATCTGCTCCATGATCTAACAGTAGTTTTGTTAACTCATGTTTGCCGCTTGATGCGGTATACATCAAAGTCGTGGCGCCTGTGACATTGCGGTTATCAATATCAATGCCAGCTTCGAGAAATAGCTTAATAATCGCCAAGTTTCCAGATACGCAGGCTAACCACAAAGCGTTGTTGCCGTCCAAGTTGCGCATATGAATATTAACGCCTAATGCGAGCAATTCTGTTACCAAAGACTCATTGCCAAATAAGGCTGCGCGCATCAGTGGCGTTAAGGCATGATGCCATGGTGAATTTAGGTCTTCTGCGTCAAATTGATGTTCTTCAATGAACTCTGTTAACGTGACGCTAGATTGAGAATGTAATTTCGGAGTTTCTGAAAGCGCTGGTACAAGAGCCTCGTAGCCACCATCGACACTATAAACTTCATTATATTGAAAGTCTGCAAACATGCTGGCATACACTTGGCTAGCATTGCCGTGGTAACAGTAAATCATCACTGGCACGCTTTTAGGTAAATTGGCGATGACTTCGCCAAAGTCATGCTCGGTCAGATGGTCTGTGCCAATAATGTGGGATTTTTGATAACTTGCAGCATCTCTAGAGTCAAAAAGTGCCAGTGGTTTAATGCCGGCTCTGGCGCGTAGAATAAGGTCAGATGCATGTTGAGGTGAAATACGTTGGAATGCGGTTCTCATGATATTCTCGCTTAAGTATTGGTTAATGAAAAGGTTGGAACATTTTCAATGCGCGTGTCGTCAAGCGGCAAACCCACAGTGAAGTGATAAATGGTTTGAAATGTTTCATCGGTCAAACCCAGTAGCTCGTGAATTGGGTCATCAAAAAAACAACCAATGCCAGTGCCACGCAAACCAAACATTTCCGCTTGTAAATAAAGTACTTGGCCTATGAACCCAGCTTCTCTATGTATGCTGCGATAGCCACTGGGGTTATCGACAAGCACTGCGTTATACTCAGTTAACATGCCAAGTGCAAAGCAGGCATTAGAAGCAATGTCTTGATGACAGTGAAGGCTACGTGCAATACGGTTTAAATCACTCACTGGAGACGGTGTAAGAAACTGTAGATTTAAATGCGCGGGGACATTCGTAACAGGCTCATACTCAAAATTCTGTTTTAAAAGACCATCCAGTTGCGGGCTAAGTCTTGGTGTTCGAGTGAGTAGATAAAGTCCAGCTTTAAAGCTTTCTACGCGATGTACAAAAAGAAATAGATTGATGCTTGGTGCTGATGTTAATGCATTCCACGGGGCAGTATCTTTTGGCAACAATGCCTCAAGCATCGCGATAAAATCCTGCGCGGGCATCACATGGTTGGCATTAAAGCGTTGCGCACTGCGGCGGCCTAGAATTACACTGGCCGCACTTATTAGGTTGTTTTTGGTGCTGGCATTAATAATATTTGTAGGGAGCTTCGTGCTCAAGTTTGAATTATTTGCCTTATACCTTGAGGCAAGTGCTACTTCATCAATAATAGGCCAGCGATAGAATGGATGAGCATCGATGGTAGATGCGATTCCATGCCATTGTTCTGGTGGGGCAGATTTAACCATATGTGGCTGTTGGCTGTTGAATGACACTCCCAGCAATACTACCGCCTCTTCACGCTCAGTTTCAACTTGACGGCTTGCTGGAAAATCTGCACTTCTATCTACACCTAGCAAATGTGCTAATGCGTCCGTTGTAATGTCGGTTTTTTCGGTCAATGACCAACCTAACACTTGTGCGGCATAACTTAACGAGCCAATCGCATGACCTGTATCTAATTGGCAGTATCGAAATGCGCGCTCACCATATTTCCATGCTTCGCGCCACATGACTGTACTTAGCCCGATTTGTAGTGAGGGTGAGCTATCCGCCTCAAACCTTAATTCCGCACGACATTCAAGTGCATGGCTGTCTGGGCAGTAATGGTAGACACCATCAACTACGCCTTGCAAGCCGCCCACTATCACATAGGCTTCAATCGGGTGAAGGTTACCGCTAGAAGGGTTAGCACGTACTGCCCAGCGATCAGGCCCGTATGATTTCCAAGCGGTAATGCCAAGTGCTAATTGTAGTAAAGCCCCCAAAGTACTTAATGTGTAAGGTAAAGGTTGAATTGCTTCGCCTAATTCGCCAAATGGCCGCTCAAGCGCAGCTAACAGTGCAGGTTCTTTTAGGCTTTCATTAAAGTTTGGTAATTGAATGTTTGCAGTATTTTCAAAATGCCGAAAAGGGGCGGGCTGTGCATCCCAATCAAGTGTTTCTGGGCCTTGTGCGTAAGCAGTAAATTGATGTTTTGTACGCTGGTGATACGCACGAACTGTTGCCAAAGAGTGGTTGTTGATTACCGTATTTGTTATGCTAGGGTCGGGATTCATGATGTCACGCTGCTTAGTCCTCATTGCCAAAGCATTGTTGATAATCTACACACTCGCCACAAGACGGCGATTTGCAGATAAAAATATCCTCGCGTTCGCATAATTGCTTATAGAAGAACTTTTTCCACTTCATATCTCCCGTGTTTTTAGCCGCGAGTGTGGGGAAATAGTACAGCATTAAGTCTGATAATGCCTGACGATTTGGCAACTGCATATCTTGCCATAAATGATTACTACCCATGCAAGCGTCCGCCACGTAAGCCACCACATGCAGAGTTTCGTCGCTTGCATCACGACCATGCTCTTTTAGTAACTTTACGATGTCATCATATTCATCAATATGCTGATGCTCAGGATGCTGATGCACCTGACTAGCTTTGCGTAAAATATGAACTGGCTGAGCTTGCATGGTGATGTTTTATTTATTCAGCTGCTGGGCCATGTGTGTAGCATTTCTTAGGACAAATTTTAGAGCAAGCTTCACAACCTACGCAGTTTTCTGGGTGGGCAATCGTCATAATCATTCTCACGTATTCATCAGCATCTTCATCGTCTTCGGTAGCCACTGCAATTCTCTCGCCATCTTCATCAATTCCAACCAATTGCAGTACATCGCGACCACAAACTTTGAAGCAACGACCACAACCGATGCATTTTTCTTCCTCAATTTCTTGAGCAAACTGTGGAATCCATTCCACGCCACTTGGTAAGGTAATGGTGTATGCCATATTAGCCTCCTACGCCTGCAAGTCTTTTGCGTGCACTTGTTAGTTGTTCATAGGCATTAAAAGTTTTTTCGGCTATTTCAGGAATTTTCTCCCAGCCTATCGGCAAATCTTCAGATAAATCATGCAAGTCCATTTTTAACTGTGTGGCTTGGCCATTTAACTTTTTGATTTCAGCTTTTATTGCATCAATTGCTTCTACTTCTGTCATTTCTTGTACTCCTTAACTATTTTTCTTTTAGCTATAATTAGCCACTTCAGGAAATTTATGTATCATCTCAACAGCAGCAGATACAAACTTTTCACCTTCAGCAGCTAACTTCTCAATCGTTTCAAAACCAAATCTATGAACATCGCGCAGTTGCTTATTCACTACCACTAAGCGCCCAGCAGTCAGAATCATTTTGCCAAAACCTTCATGGTGCATCTTCATCATTGGCGATACCATATTCTTCGTTTCACGTTCGATAGCAAGCCCAACCGCATTGTAAAAAAGCTCTAAACGCCAAATAGTTTCAGGATCTGGGTCGCCAATAATTGGCATTTCTTTACGTTGTTCTTTGGTGATAAGGTAAGGCGCAAGTAAAGTTGCATCATCTTTACCTTCCCAAGCGCCATGCGTGTCTTGTGCGCGCCACTGTTTGATAAGCTCCAATACAAATGGAGACTTCCAAGCGTCAGAAATTACTGTTTCAGAAATGGCTGTTGGTGTTTCTGCAACTGCGGCAGCGGTAGATGTCATGTGTTTCTCCTAATACTTACGAATAAATTTACTAAGTAATTAAATGCAATTACTATTAAATGGTCTCTTCATCAAACTCAAATGTGCGTTCTTGATCGCGCATCATGGCTTTTCTTAAGAATGGAGGTGGGGTGCCATTAAGCACATCACGTAGTTTTGCTAATACCTCTTCAATCACTTCTGGCTCTGAAACTTTGATTGGATGAATTTTATGTGCGACGACTCTAGCGGCAGCAGAACCACCAATCGCTGCCACATATAGCAAAGCACAGTCTTTAATGGCCTCTAGTTTTGGTGCTAACTTATCTTCGTCACCATCTTGTTTTAAGTCGCCATCAAACTGCACGGTTTCAATAAAAGTCCAATCCTTTTGCGTAAGTTCATAAATCGAAATATTCTTAGCCCAGCCAAAGTGGGCATCCACGCGTTTGAGGTCTTGTGTTGAGAATGCGACTTTCATGTGTGTCTCCTAATAAATTTAATTGCAACTAGAACAACTGCCGTTTGAGGCGCAGGTGGTTTGGGCTTCACTGGCTACTTCGGTATTTATTTCTTGAAACGTTTCTCGCCAGCTATCAGGCGTTGCTTCGTGGTCTTCTGCCAGAAAAGTATTGGCTAATTCAAACGCCAGTTCTTTTGTACCGCGATAGCCCACGGTTAATTTGTGTGCGGCGCCGAGGCGGTCAAAAGTAGGAATGCCAAAGCGCAAGAAAGGGATATGTAAACGCTCTGCCATCTGCCTGCCGTGTGAGTGCGTGATCAGTAAATCACAGTCTTTAGCACGCATTTCTAAGTCTTCTAAATCGCCGATTAACACTTCTTCGGCTGGCATTTTTTCAAGTAATGGCGATTGCGTTGTTGTGACAACGGCAGCTAATTCACAGCCCATTTCGCTCAAAAAACTACCCAATGACCATAACAAATCTGGTTCAGCACCGATGGCGATTTTTTTTCCGCCTGTGTAAAAGTGTGCGTCCAACATTGCATCTTGCAATTGGCTGCGTTGGCGGCGATATTTCAAAGCCACAGGTTTACCAGAAAGCTTAGATAGAAATTGCACGAAGTTATCGTTAGCATCTAAACCTGTTAAGCGGTCAAACATGGTGTAAGGCACGCCTGTTTTCATTTCCAACTCAATTGCTGCGGCGTGCATTTGTTCGCCAATCGCAATCGTCGCGCGGGCAGCACCCATGGTGCGAAGTTCTAAAACGGTTGTGCCACCTAATGTAGTTGGGGTGAAATCTTCAGGAATGTGCCCGTCTAAAGAGCCAGAAATATCTGGAATAAACACTGCAAATAAACCAAATGATTCAATTATTTCTCGTATTTCATCAATATCAGCCGGCGTTAAGTGAGAGCCTGGTAACACGTTGACGCGATTGACCTGTTTCACTTGGCAAGGCTCTGCTGTTTCCTGAATGATACAGACGGCAGCTTTGCTCCAACCATCTTGAAACGCACCAACATAGTCAGGCGTGGATGCATAAACAATGGCGGTATCTGCAAGCTCGGGATGTTTTGCGCGAATGAGCTTGATGTAGGCATTCACATCATCGCCTTTTGTTTCGGTAAGCCCTGTAGAAGCCAAACCAATCACGGCCGGTTTAGTGCGCTCCCATATATTGACGATTGCTTGTTCGATGTTCTCCATGCCGCCGAGAATAGTGTTTACCTCGTTCATAGCCGTGGTTTGCATAGGGATCATTTCGCGGAAATGGCGCACAAATAACACTAAGCCAAACGAAGTGCAGCCCTGTGAACCATGCAGGGTCGGCATGCAATTATTCAAACCCATGAAGGCGAGAGCGGCACCGATAGGTTGGCTCATTTTAAGCGGGTTAACCGTACAAGCTTTGTGATTGGTGTTTACGATAGCCATCATGCAGCCTTTGCTTCAGACACTTCTGAAACTTCAGTTTCCCAAGGTGCTGGTTTGCGCACCTGCGCCCACACGGGGTGATAAAGCGCTTGTTCGATCTGCTTAACTAACTCAACCATGCCTACATAGCCTGCATAAGCGTGGTGACGCTCTTGGTTAATGTCTAACCATGGCATTTTCACTTTTAACGCGACAAATTGACTGCGACCACCTGATAGCATAATGTCAGCACGGCATTCTTTGAGCATGGCGTACATATCACGCGGGCGCATATCATCAAACATATGCGCATCTTCGCCCATCAACTCTTTGATTTTGTCCTTGTCTTCATCGGTAGATTTCTTAACGCTAGTGCCTACAATCTCCATGCCGCCTTCTTGTAAGGCTGAAACGACAGACCAAGACTTAACGCCACCAGTGATCAATAAAACTTTTTTGCCTTGTAATTTAGCGCGATAACGATTGATGCCTTCCCATGCGCGAGTCTCTTCGCGGAAAATGAGTTTTTCAGTTCGTGAGAGTAAATCCTCTGCGGCACCTTGTTGTACAAGTAACTTAGAAATTTGGCGTAGGCTTTCACTGGTGTCAGTAATGCCATAGAACGAGCCTTCAAAGAAAGGAATGTTGTAGCGTTCTTCCATTTTACGCGCCACGTTAATCATGGCTTTGGAACAGACCATCATGGCCGCTTTGGCGCGGTGTGAATAAGCCACTTCTTTATATTTAGCATCACCAGAAATACAAGCCAAAATGCGTATGCCTAGCTCATCCAGCAATGGTTTGATTTGCCACAATTCACCAGCTAAGTTGTACTCACCAATAATATTAATGTCGTAAGGTGTGGTTAACTCTGGCTCTTCCGTACCGATAACGTACTCAAGTAAGGCTTCGCCAGCGAGTTTATTACCTAAGTTTTTAGCGCCGACAAAACCGGGTGCGTTAATTGGAATGATTGGTTTGCCGAACTTTGTCGTAGCTGCCTTACAAACGGCTTCAATATCATCGCCGATAAGTGCAGTCACACAAGTTTGATAAACAAATACTGCTGGTGGATTATATTTTTCTAATACTTCACGAATGGATTTATATAAGCGTTTTTCACCACCATAAATCACATCTAGTTCGCTAATATCCGTAGTAAAGCCAGTGCGGTAAAGCTTTGAATCTGACGACTTGGCGCCGCGATTATCCCAACCATTGCCTTCGCAAGCGATAGGGCCGTGAACTAAGTGTGCAACATCGGTGATAGGTTGTAAGGCGATCTTTGCACCATCAAAAGCACAACCACCAGCTGCTGCACCTGGGGTGAGCTGTTTGGTACAACCTTTTTTACGCTCTTTCTCACCTTTTGCCTGGTTTTTATCGCAAGCAGGTTCGTTAAAAACGTCTTGTACCTTTTCGTTGAGCGATGCCATGACGGTATGCCTTTGTCGTTTGTTGTCATTTAATGTTTAGCAAACAACATGCCAACGGCATTTAATTTTCAACCTGATGATTTATAAGGTAAATATTTAATATGTCACACGTAGCAAACGCGACAATTTAAAATAATGGCGTAGTAAACGATACATTTAATAAAAAAAGCCTCCCAGAGGAGGCTATAAAGGTTCGGATTTATACCGAGGAAGCTAAAAAGCGTTAGAACTTAACCAAAATATCCTCGTTACGCACAATAAATTGGCAAGCAAGACGCCAAGGTGGTGGAATATCAGTCACTTCAGCATCTGCAATCTGTTGCTTGGTGATTTTGCCCGCCAGTTTAAGTACAGTCTTTTCTTTTTCAGTGAGATGAACGCCCATTGGCTGCTTATTACCAAGAATGGCAACTTCTACTGCGCATGAACCGCATTCACCATTTTCGCATTCAAACTCCACAGGTACTTTGTGTGTTTTAGCTAATGCTAGCAAAGTGCTACAGTCGCCAGCAGTGGCATATACCGTGAGGTCTTTTTTCATCTTTGGTGAACTAAATGTTACGTTTGCCATGATTTTTCCTTGTCTTTATAAGCACCACAACTTGCGCATTGCCAATTGCGGTGCTTATAGTGGTTTTAACGAATGATGTCGAAACTGTAGTCAGTGGTTCCAATACCATCAGTATCTGCATCCATCACATCAAAAATCTTATCGAGGATAGTCACTAGCACATTCATCGCACCTTGATAACCCCAAACTGGATAACGATGTTTATGATGGCGATCAAAGATTGGGAAGCCAATACGAATTAATGGTGTTTTGGTATCACGATCCAAGTATTTACCGTAAGTATTACCAATTAAGAAATCCACTGGGTCTGTGAACAACAATGAGCGCAAGTGCCACAAATCTCTTTTTGGATAAACTTTACAATTAGCACCAAATGGGCTTGCATCAAACAGAGCTTGCACTTTAGCTGCCCAGTCCTTATCGCCATTTGTTGATAATACTGTGACTGGCTCAGCACCAAGCTCTAACAAGAAACCTGTTAGGCCAAGCATTAAGTCTGGATCACCATACAAGGCAAATTTCTTACCATGAATGTGTGCGCTAGAGTCAGCAATTGCATCCACTAAACGGCCACGTTCTTTAGTGATTGAGTCTGGAATCGCTACACCCGTGATACGAGATAACTCCATTATGAATTTATCTGTGCCACCTACACCGACTGGGTGGTGTAATTTAACAACTTCTTGGCCATGCTCTTCAATGAATTTAGCGGTTTTTTCAGTGCTAATAGTTTGCATTGTGATGGTTGCTTTTGCATGAAGTGCATTCGCAGCATCTTCTAAGCTTGTACCACCATCATACATACGGAACTCACCGTCAGTTGGCGTATCCCAAGCGTCTGAAGGGTCACACAACATGGTATGTTTAATTCCAAACTCATTGAAAATACGTTTGATTTCACGGTTATTACCCACTACATAACCATCGAAGCCACCAATGAAGTTAACGCTTTCATTTTCTACGCGTTTTAATGGTTCAGTCGTACCGGCTTTGCCATCCCAAAAGTGTTTTAACACGCCATGTAAAGCATTGTCATAACCTGTGATATGGCTACCAACGAAAGCTGGTGTATGTGCGAACGGCACATCGAAAGCTTCTGGCACACTGCCTTTTTCTTTAGAGGTTTTGATGAAGGCATTTAAGTCATCACCAATCACTTCAGCCATACAAGTGGTAGAAACCGCAATCATTTTCGGTTTATACAAGCTGTATGAGTTAGCTAAACCATCAATCATATTATTTAAGCCACCGAACACCGCAGCATCTTCAGTCATTGAAGAAGATACGCATGATGTTGGTTCTTTAAAGTGACGGCTAAAGTGCGAGCGATAATAGGCAACGCAACCTTGTGATCCGTGTACGAATGGCAACGTACCTTCAAAACCATTAGCAGCAAACACTGCGCCTAATGGTTGGCAAGCTTTAGCTGGGTTTACAGTTAAGGCTTCACGCGCGAAGTTTTTATCACGGTATTCAGTGGATTTAGTCCACTCAATAGTGTGTTGTAAAGCTTCGTTTGGAACTGGATATTCAAATTCCGCTTTCTTTTTCGCGAACATTTCCTTGTATTCAGGTTCACGGAATAGTTTGAAGTGGTCTAATACTTTTTCAGCGCTTTGGCTCATTTCATTTCTCCTTTTAAGCTGCTTTTTTCCATGGGGTTTTTGTCAACGCCCACACTGGGTTGTTAATTGCCATATCCATGTCACGGGCAAAGATGGCAAAGCCGTCATAACCGTGGTATGGGCCTGAGTAATCCCAGCTGTGCATTTGGCGGAAAGGTACGCCCATTTTCTGGAAAACGTATTTTTCTTTAATGCCTGAACCAACGAGATCTGGTTGTACCGCTTCTACAAATTTTTCAAACTCGTAACCAGTCACATCATCGTAAATTAAGGTACCGTCTTTAACGTAGTGAGTGGTACGTTGATAGTCATCGTTATGACCAAACTCGTAACCAGTACCGACTACTTCCATGCCTAAATCTTCATAAGCACCAATCACGTGACGTGGACGTAAACCACCCACAAACAACATCACTTTTTTACCTTGTAGGCGTGGTTTGTATTTCGCAATGACGGCATCAGTCAGTGCCTTGTATTTAGCAATGACTGCTTCAGTTTTTTCTTTGATTGAATCGTCAAAGAAGCCAGCTATTTTGCGCAATGACTCTTCAATTTTTGAAGGGCCAAAGAAGTTGTACTCAACCCAAGGTATACCGTACTTTTCTTCCATGTGGCGGCTGATGTAGTTCATTGAACGGTAGCAGTGAAGGATGTTCAATTTAGCTTTTGGTGAGTTTTCTAACTCAGCTATTGAGCCATCGCCAGACCATTGTGCAATTACACGTAAGCCCATTTCTTCAAGCAAGATACGGCTAGACCAAGCATCACCACCAATGTTGTAGTCGCCGATAATCGCTACGTCATAAGGTGTGCCAGTGAATTCGTTTTTGTTTGGATCAGTTTTATCAAAAATAAAGTCACGCACCGCATCATTGGCAATATGGTGACCTAATGATTGAGATACGCCACGGAAACCTTCGCAACGCACTGGCACAATGGTTTTGCCATCATATTCTTTAGATTTTTTCTTAGAAACCGCTTCGATATCATCACCAATCAAACCGATAGGGCATTCAGATTGCACTGTGATACCTTTGTTGAGTGGGAATAACTCTTGGATTTCATCCATAATTTTCTCAAGTTTTTTATCACCGCCGAAAACGATGTCTTTTTCTTGGAAATCTGAAGTGAATTGCATGGTACCAAACGAATCAATACCAGTAGTACCAATGTAGTAGTTACGACGAGATGCCCATGAGTATTGACCGCAGCCTACTGGACCATGGCTGATATGGATCATGTCTTTAATTGGACCCCAAACCACACCTTTTGAACCAGCGTATGCACAACCACGAATGGTCATCACGCCAGGGAGCGATTTAATATTAGATTTAACATCGCAATCAGACTTACCTTCTTCATGCACGTTTAAATGTTTTGCGCGGCGTTTAGCAGATTTCTCTGGGTAGGCTTTTAGCACCTCCTCAATTAATTCTGCGCCATTGACGCCTAAATCAACCGTATAACTCATTTCTTTCTCCTATATCTCATTGAAGTTGTTTCAAAAATTGCTTGCGCTTTAGTGGCATCTTCAAGTCACCTTGACTTTCAGCCCCCGCAACTTTTGAAACAACTTGCAAAAGGGGCTAGCAAAGAGCTTATGCTTTACAAGCACATAAGCTCCCGCCAGATTTACAACTTAAGCGACTGCAGCAGCCTTACCAATGACTGTTTCGTCTTCTTTCTTCATGATGCCGAAGTCCATCAACAAATCTTCTAATTGATCCATAGTGATTGGTGTTGGAATCGTACCGTTACCTGCGTTCGCATGAATCTTTTGAGCTAACTGACGATATTCTTCAGCTTGTTTAGATTCTGGTGCGTACTCAAGCACAGTCATACGACGCAATTCAGCGTGTTGAACAATGTTGTCGCGCGGTACAAAGTGAATCAATTTAGTACCTAACATGCCTGCTAAAGCTTCAGCTAATTCAAGCTCTTTATCTGTTTGGCGTTCGTTACATACCAAGCCGCCTAAACGCACGCCGCCTGAGTTTGCATATTTAAGAACACCTTTAGAAATGTTGTTTGCAGCGTACATCGCCATCATTTCACCAGACATTACGATGTAAATTTCCTGCGCTTTGTTTTCGCGAATTGGCATTGCGAAACCACCGCAAACCACGTCACCTAAAACATCGTAAGAAACATAATCAGCACCATCGTAAGCACCGTTTTCTTCTAGGAAGTTGATAGAAGTAATCACACCGCGGCCAGCGCAACCAACACCAGGTTCTGGACCACCAGATTCAACGCAACGGATGTCGCGGTAACCCACTTTCATCACATCTTCAAGCTCTAAGTCCTCCACGCTACCAGCTTCAGCAGCAAGTGAAAGTACGGTATCTTGTGCTTTCGCATGCAAGATCAAACGTGTTGAGTCAGCTTTAGGATCGCAGCCGACGATTAGGATCTTTTGACCCATTTCAGCCAGAGCGGCCAATGTGTTTTGTGATGTCGTAGATTTACCGATACCACCTTTGCCGTAGAAGGCAATTTGACGTAATGCAGCCATATTAATACTCCTTAAAAAAATTAAAGTTCGTTAAGACCGTTTTGCTGCCGGGCTTCCGATTCCGAATCGCTAATCACTCTTCTTATCTGCCGTCGGATGGTTGGTCGGTCATGCAAAGTAGACACAGCAAAGTACGTGCCAACGTCTTTATTTAAAATTAACCTATTGAAATATAAGGATATTTAACTACTCATAGCGGAATTTTGGGTGATTTTAGTTTCTGTCGTAAACCCTACAAATGCACATGTATTGGTGTTGTATTGAACAAAATCGATTCAATGCAAACCTTATGTTTTAAATCATAAAAACCAACTTAAATTTGGTATCAAGCTATTGTTTTTATTGCATTTAATTAAATTTAAGAGACATTAAAGGGCTGTTGGCATTACCTTTGCTTATTAGAGCTTATGTGTTTACAACAAATACAGCGACTCAGCTGATATAAACAATAGGAGCGATGAAATGAAATTAGCAATAATCGGTTTGGGAAAAATGGGCGGCAATATGGCAACGCGTTTGCTACGCCATAAAATAGAAGTAATCGGTTTTGACTTTAACACTGACACCGTCAATAAGTTAGCTAAAGAAGAAGGCTTAATTGCGGCAAGTACTGTGGCAGATGCTGTATCTAAATTATCTGATCAGAAAATTGTTTGGATGATGTTGCCAGCGGGTGACATTACAGAAAACCAAATCAAAAACTTGATTCCTATGTTGAGTAAAGGCGACATCATTATTGATGGTGGAAACTCTAACTATAAAGATAGTCAACGCCGCGGTGCAATGTTAGCTGAACTAGGCATAGGCTTCATGGATTCTGGTACCTCAGGCGGTGTTTGGGGCTTAGAAAATGGCTACTGCCTAATGGTAGGAGCAACTAAAGAAGTTGCAGCGGCAGTCACCCCTATATTAAAGGCTTTAGCGCCAGCAGAAGATAAAGGCTGGGCACATGTTGGGCCAGTGGGTTCAGGTCACTTTACCAAAATGATTCATAACGGCATTGAATACGGCATGATGCAGGCGATGGCGGAAGGCTTAGACCTTATTAAAGGTAAGGAAGAGTTCAATCTAAACTTGGCGGAAATTACTGAATTATGGCGTCATGGCTCAGTGGTGCGCAGTTGGTTGCTCGACCTGACCGCAGATGCATTAAAAGATGACCAAGAACTCAAGGCAATTGCTCCGTACGTCGCAGACTCTGGAGAAGGTCGCTGGACTGTGATGGAATCAGTAGAACAAGGTGTCGCTGCGCCAGTGCTTACCTTAGCATTACAAGCACGCTTTAGAAGCCAAGATGCCACTGGTTACAGTTACAAACTGCTCTCAATGATGCGTAATGGTTTTGGCGGCCATACCGTCAAGATGTCTTAAGTATTGCTACTTAAATGAATGCCGATAACGCTAATCCTTACGCAACACTCAAGCCTGTGACTCAGGTAATGAGTAATCCTCACTATGAAAAGATTGGTGGGGAGGCTGGGATTATTAAATTAGTCGATAAGTTTTACGACTACATGAATACCTTGCCAGAAGCCGCCGGCATTAGAACCATGCATGCAGCTGACCTTAGCCATACTAAACAGCTTTTAGTCCAGTTTTTAATTGAATGGCTAGGCGGGCCTAAGGTTTATTCCGCCGTTCATGGGCACCCAAGCCTGCGCAAAAGGCATATGCATTTTCCCATTGGTGAAGCTGAGGCTAATGCTTGGATGTCATGTATGCGACATGCCATGGCAGATGTCGTTAGTGATGCAGCATTCCGCCAACAGTTAGAGCAATCATTTTCAAAAACCGCAAATTTTATACGTAACAATTAATCATGGGAGTAAATAAGTATGACCACGTTAGAACAAACCGCTTTTGCTAGATTAGAAACCGAAAAACGCCTGCAAAACCCAGTATTAAAGGCAGCTACACCCACTAAAGGACGTTTTGGTTTTCGTGGTGAAATTGCCCTAAAATTTGCAGAGCAAATGGCAGATGAAGCCAGACCGCCAGAGGTCACTGCCGATCAAGTATTAGCAATTGCTACTGAAGGTGAAAAAGGCATTCCATTTTTTGCTGGGTACTTATTATCTTTTGGTTATCTAGACATGTTAGCGGAAGCTTTGGGCGATACTTTACAAGCAGATGGTAAGTATTTTGTATTCTGCAACAATATCGATTTGTTAAAAAAATATCAGGTCAGTTTGGGTGGCGCTACGTTCTATATTTATCCACTAGATGAAGCTACCGTTTATAACGAACTTCTAGAACTTCTACGTTTGGAAAAGGGCGACCTTAAAAAGTTAGACACTGCCACTAAACTAGATGTCATTGCGGATAAAGCGCTTAAGTTTACTGCAAACTATCCTGTGATTACTTATGAGGAAGGCTTGAAATTAATGGGCCCAGTACGTAACCCAAATGAAAATCGTCCAGTTTAAGTAGCGGCATAGTGGTAAGTTTAGACCTTTGGTTTTAAGTAAACCTAATGTCTGAAGATGAGAAATATAGTAACCCGCGAGATTGGTATTCAACGAATCTAGTTGGAATTCCCGCGTGGTTACTTGCTTCTAGTGAATTTAATGATCATCCACAAGCTTTACGAATAGCCGGGGCGAGAGAAACTCACCGAGGCTTATTCAGGCTACTTGAGGAGGCCGTAAGCCGCAAAGATTGTGCTGAAAAATTCAGGCGCTATTTAGACATTGTCTTTGAATTAAAACCCAGCAACTATGCGATTGAACATGCTGAAATTCGACGTTTCCGCCCTAGTTATCTTAAGTTAATGGAAGGCTGGGGATTTGATTCAAACAGCCCGCAAGGCGCGGTGCTAAAAGGCTGGGTTGAAAGCAGATTTGGACTGACCCCCACTTTTCACAGAGCGCCATTACACCAGTTTCCCTCTGAAGCGTGGGTGCGATATTTAGAAGAAAAATACTCAAGTCGCTTTCATAGCAATAGCATTCATATGCAGTTAGATTTGTTGTACGAATACTGCCAATTTGTGATTCAACGCTATGGTTACCCAGCGCGGGATTGGGTGACATTGTGGCGTGGCGTGAATAGCTATGATGAACCAACTATGACTAAAACCAAAATGGAAAAAGGTCATAGTTTGGTTAGATTGAACAACCTTGTTTCATTTACGCTGTCGCGTGAGCGCGCAGACGAATTTGGTGATTGGATTCTTGAAGTCAAAGTACCTGTTGTTAAGTTGTTATTTTTTCCTGATTTACTAGAAAAACCTGTGCTGAGCGGCGAAGGTGAAGTATTGGCCTTAGGCGGTGAGTATTGGGCGAAAGTAAGCTATGCCTAAAAACTCGACCATTGTTAAACAACCATTATCAGCAGATATAAAAAGCCGTGCGCTAGGCGCATATTTAGGTCTTGCCGTGGGGGATGCTCTAGGCGCGCCCATTGAGTTTCTGACAAAACGAGAAATAGCACATCGGGGTGGTCACCAAGAAATGACAGGTGGAGGTTGGCTGAAATTAAAGCCAGGTCAAATAACTGATGATACGGAGATGTCTCTATATCTTGGCCGCGCATGGATAGAAACCGGCGGTTGGAATGCCCAACTAGCGGCAAATCAACTAGC
Organism: Methylotenera sp.; assembly: GCF_029946165.1. GTDB lineage: Bacteria > Pseudomonadota > Gammaproteobacteria > Burkholderiales > Methylophilaceae > Methylotenera. The sequence goes on along the minus strand of NZ_JAQSDZ010000026.1, from coordinate 17,168 downwards.
CGAATGGTTAAAGCACTACCCAATTGATGTGGGTAATACCTGTCGTAGGGGAATTAGACGATTTATGTTGGATGGCACATTACATGGATTGGAAAATGAAGCAGATGGTGGCAATGGCGCGGCTATGCGTATTCTGCCCATTGCCTTAGCAACCTATGGCGATGACGCTGCTTTTGAGTGTGCTGCCATAGAGCAAGCACATCTTACTCACTATCACCCTTTATCAGACGCAGCCACCTTAACCTTGGGTCGTATGGTGCATCTACTATTAGCTGGGCAGGGTGTAAATGCCTGCCTAACGCTAGCAAATAAGTTGATTGTTGAGCACCCGCAATTTCGCTACGCTCCTTATGCAGGACGTGCTAGTGGTTACATTGTAGATACTATGCAAACAGTCATGCATCATTTCTTTAATAGCGCTAATTTTGAAGACTGCGTGGTCGCCACAGTGAATTGTGGCGAGGATGCAGACACTACGGGCGCTATTGTGGGTATGCTAGCAGGGGCTTTATATGGAGTCTCGGCGATTCCGCAACGTTGGCTGAATAAGCTAGATGACAGCGTAAGAAGCGAAATTGAATTTCAAGTGAGTGCGTTAATGAAAGGAGTTTTAAAGTGACTGTCGTAGTTTTTTATGAAAAACCTGGCTGTGCAAACAACACTAAGCAAAAGCTCATGTTGGCTGCTGCAGGACATACGGTGTGGGCTAAAAATCTGCTTACAGAGGCTTGGACGGCAGAAAGATTACTCACATTTTTTGGTGCTAGGCCTGTTTCTGAATGGTTCAATCGTGCTGCACCAAAAGTTAAGTCTGGTGAAGTTATCCCAGAGCAGATTCATGCCGACAGAGCACTAGAGATGATGCTTGCAGAACCAATATTGATACGTCGACCACTTATTGAGGCAGATGGCCGCTTTGAAGTTGGATTCGAGATTGATTTAGTTAATAGTTGGCTTGGATTGAGTAAACTAACAGCAGATAATCTAGAGGTATGCAAAAAGCAGCCTGCACAAAAGGCTTGTCTGCAATAAGCGTTGTCTACAAAAAGCGATGTAGGGAATAGGCAAAAAATATTTTAAATTTAAAGTTTAAAGTTTAAATGATTAATGAGTTATCAGTTGCAAAAACATGCTTTTACTGTATTTTGAACTTATGCTCTGAATACCCCATTGCTTTAAGTTAAAATTACCATAACGTATCAGTTGTCCAGATAGCCATTTAATCTAAGGAGATTTATATGCAAGGCGCAAAAAATATAATAGACATACTTAACAGTTTACTTGCTGGTGAACTTGCAGCTGTAGATCAGTATTTGATTCACGGCGAGATGTATGCACAACTTGGTTTAGCGGGATTGGCAGAAAAGTCTTTGCATGAGTCCGATCATGAGCGCCAACATGCACGCGCAATCATTCAACGTATTCTATTCTTAGAAGGAATACCCAACATGGTGAACCGTTTGCCGATTAATGTTGGCAACACGGTACCCGATATGCTGGAAGCAGATTTAGCAGTTGAGTACCATGTAGTTGGTGCATTAAAACAAGCAATGGCGGAATGCGAGCTTGCGCAAGACTATGTAACACGTGATATGTTAAAAATTCAGTTGGAAGATACTGAAATGGATCATGCATACTGGCTAGAGCAACAATTGAAATTAATCGAATTGGTCGGGCTTGCCAATTACCAACAAAGTCAAATGAAATCTGGCGTCTAGGAGACATATTATGCAAGGTGATAAAAGAATTATTAGCATGTTAAATAAAGTGTTGACCAATGAATTAACAGCCATCAATCAATATTTTTTGCATGCGCGTATGTTTCGCAATTGGGGATTAGAAAAACTCAATGATTACCAATATAAACAATCAATCCGCGTGATGAAAGAGGCCGATTGTGTGATTGAGCGCGTACTTTTCTTAGAAGGTTTACCAAATCTGCAAAATCTTGGAAAACTGTTGATTGGTGAAAATGTCGTTGAATGCTTGGCAGGTGATTTGAAATATGAGCAAGAAATTCACCGTCCCATGTTAGTTGATGCTATCGCTCTGTGTGAGACTCTTCAAGACTATGTAACACGTGATTTATTAGAAGACTTGTTAGAGCACTGCGAAGAAGCGATAGATTGGATAGAAACGCAGCAAATTCTTATTCAGGATGTGACACTGCCAAACTATTTACAAACTCACATTAAAGATTAAACCTTTATTAAGAGATTGATCTTTATGGTTAAATTTTAGGGATTAATCTTAAGTATATCTCTCTTAATTGGTACGTTACTAAAATATAGCTTGACAATATTATGTATATAAATGAGAATCATTATCAACAAATAATTGTTTATGAGATGGAGCATTCTTCTGTATGTATGTTTGTATTTGTCAAGCAGTGACCGAGAGCGATATTCATCAGGCGGCCCAAAATGGCGTAAAAACCCTTAAGGATTTGCGTGCGAAACTTGGAGTAACAATGGAGTGTGGTCGTTGCGCGGCTTGTAGTATGCAGTGTCTTCGCAATGCACATGAGAAAAGCACCAATAGCCTATTATTATCTATGGGCTAACAATTCAAAGCCTCTAGATCACTTGCCCTAATATGAATAGGGCAAGCACTTTTCAAGCGTTTTATTTACTTTAACTATTTAAGTTTTGCACGCTCTGAAGGTTTGTAATTACTAAAATGTCCTTCACGCGCAGCACGTTGGCGGGCGCTGGCAATAATGCCAGCACTTTGGCCTGGCGCTACTGGACACGACACTTGTTTTGAAATTTCCCCGCTACAATCTGGGCAAACAGGCGTGCTAGAGGCTTTTACTAGCAACTCAAATACTTTGTCGCACTCGGCGCAATAAAAATCATATAGTGGCATCATCATTCCTTAAATGAACCTGGTTTAATAAATAAACTGGGTCTAACAAATAACTTGGTTTAACCAGTTAGGCGGCTAAAGCCTGTTGTGATTTATTTGAGATTAACCATTCCACAAACTCCGCTAATGGCATATTAATTTGTGTGATATTTTGTTCTTCAATGAATTTTTTTTCCATGCGAGTAAGCGGACCTTCAATGACTGCCCAGTGCTTGTCGGTCGATCGCTTCATTACTTGTCTAGCATAAGTGCGTGCAAGCTGATTATTAAATCGGCAACCTATAAATAAGAAGTTAGCACCCACGCGCAGCTCTTTGACGCGCGGCGGAATTGGCGTTTGAATATCAATCTCCGTCAACACTTCCACAAAATCTGAATCAGAAATAATGAAGTTTTTGGCAGGTGAAATGGAGCCTAATGGTTTATACAATACGATTGACCATGCATCAGCCTCTAACTCTGAGGATTCATTGCCTTGCGCATCAAAATAGTTTACCCAAGTACCATAATGCTCAGACTGCGAAACGCCTTGAATTTGCCCCCAACTTGCAATGTCTGACAGCGCTTTACCCATCGCGTCGTCATACCAAGTATCAACAATTAATAATGGGCGCTTACTTAAGCCCGCTAAAAATTGATGCAAAATATTTGGCGTTAGGCTAGGGGAGAAAGCTTCTGTCATTAAGCTGACTACCGATTTACGGTGTTTAAAGTTTTCAATAAATTGAGCCGCAGCGGTTAAATTGTTGCGAATCTTATGTGGAACGCTTACCTTAGTCGTCAGCAGTTTTACTAAATCTTCTGGCGTTGCGGGAACATGGCAAGTTGCCGGCTCTAAAGAAAGCACATTTGGACCAATGTACGGTATGGCGCTACCACTGGCGATAGCCGATGCTATTTCTTGTAATTTTGGGGTGATCATGATGTGTTTCCTTAACTTAAAATAACTGACTAATAAATAGCAGCACCTGCACCTACGTTGATAGAGGCATCTTTGGCTGTTTTGACAATAAAGGCCACTTGGTTTTCAGTAATTTGCCCATGAAAAGGCAAAGCAAGGGATCGATCTGCAACCTTTTCGCTGACTTTAAAATCACCTTTGCGGTAGCCGTAGAGCTCGATATAAGCACGTTGTAAATGTAGCGGTTGGCAATAGGCTGATGATTCAACTAACTCGGTTTCCAAATCATCGACAAGCGCATCGCGGCTGCTTGCACTAAAACGAGTACCTAAATGGACGGTATATAAAAACCAATGCACCTCATCCACACCTGGCGCTATGTAGGGCGGTTTAATGCCCTCAAAGCTGGAAATCTGCGCCTGATACCAAGCTTCAACCTGCTTACGTTTAGCTAATGTTTCCGATAAACGCTGTAATTGAGCTAACCCAAGCGCAGCAGTAATATCTGAAATACCTGCGTCTAATGTTGGGCGTAGCGTGGCAGTTAGCGAACTGCGGTCTTGCTTTTGGCGACTTCTATAGTGACGCAATTTAAGTGCTAAGGTATCGTCGTCAGTCACAATCATGCCAGCTTGTCCGCAGCACAATGGTGAAAGCTGCGAGAAATCGAAAATTGATACATCGCCAAAAGTACCGACTATTTTGCCTTGGTAGCTAGAGCCTATTGCTTCAGTTGAATCTTCGATTAACAAGATTGAAGATTGATTAGCTAAGGCTTGTAACTTATCCCAGTCAGCAGGGTGACCATTAACGTTGGTCGCTAAAATTGCGCGGGTTTTAGGCGTTATTTTTTCTGCGGCTTTATCAGGAGAAAGTGTTTGTGACCAATAATCAATTTCAGCCAAAACTGGTTTTGCACCTGCCCATGCTATTGCTTGAGCGCATTGTCGCCAACTATAGCCTGAGGTAATCACTTCATCACCTTCGCCAATACCAGCGGCCTTTAGCGCTAATAAAACACCAATGGTGCCGCTACTCACGGCAATTGCATGGCGGCGTCCGACATAGGCGGCAAAAGACGTTTCAAATGCCTTGGTGATATGTCCGTCTATTTGTGATGCGCGATTGAGCACAGTTTCGATGGCGGCTAACTCTCTTGCCGAGTAGTCAGGGTCAGCAAGCGAAATCCAAGTTTCCGTTCCTGCATCCTCAGTATTGGTGTTTTCGGTGGTCATCAATAACTCATTTATGCGCAACTACGATTGCCGTTGCTGTACTTAAGTCACTCGTTAATTGCACACAATGTTCACGTCCATCCAACAAATATAAATTGTAATTATCTAGTGAGCGAAACGGTGCCTCGTCAATATCTGCAGCAGACATACGTAAAAAAGATGTTTTAGGAAAACAGTCTTTGAGCATGGGTAGGGGGTTGTTTGAAAGTTGATGGAAATCGAGCAGAGACGATTCAATTTCATTCATGGTTTCAGTCGAGATGCACATGGCTAGCTCCTAATCTTCACTTAAACGTTTTGCTTCAATGGTAATGGGTAGGCGAGTGCCTTCTGGCATTTCTGGTAAAGCCAGCTGCCAGCCATTTGCTAAGGTAATAGTGCCGCCAAATAAATCTGGCATTTCATGCGAGACAATGTTTTCTTCTAAATCTTTTTTTGGAACATATGCAGACAACACACCCACCTCGTTACGTCTAATCATAATTTTCATTGTTAAGCCTTTTCTATAGTGTTAAATGACATAGTGTTAAACGACGATTTCTTTATTCAGTGACTTTTTACACATTCACTGGCGAGCGCATTTCCGTTACAACCTGGGTAATAATTTGAGTGAGCATTTTCACTTCACTATCTGTGGTTTCTTTTGACAGGGATAACCGTAATGAACTGAAAGCATCTTCACGACTGAGTCCCATCGCCAGCAATACATGTGAAGGATCGGTGCCGCCAGCAGTGCATGCACTACCTAGTGATGCCATCACGCCAGCTTTGTTAAGCTTATGGAGTAACTCTTCGCCATGCAGCCCTGTAAAACATAAATTTGTTGTATTCGGCACGCGTGGTTCACTGCCATTAGCGCTAACAAAAGGCAGTGTTTTAAGCACAGTTTGTTCAAGCTCATTTCGTAAAGCGGCAATTGTAGAATTGGCATTACTCATGGTTTGCTGAGCAAGTTGGCAAGCAACGCCTAGGCCAATAATGCCCGTAATATTTTCTGTACCTCCACGGCGGTTTCGTTCTTGATGCCCATAAAGTAAAGGTTTAGCGGTTAAGCCTTTTTTCACATACAACACGCCAACGCCCATAGGTGCGTGTAGCTTATGACCTGAGAACGAAAGAAAGTCGCAGGCAATTTGTGCGACATCTAAAGCAATTTTCCCCGCTGTTTGCGCTGCATCAGTGTGAAATAAAGCGCCTTTTTCATGAGCGATGCTCGCAACTTCAGCAATGGGGAATATCACGCCAGTTTCGTTATTAGCATGCATTAAAGTGACTAAGGCGGTATTTTCATTCACCGCTTCTTTTAGTCTTATTAAGTTCAATTCGCCTTTTGCGTTGACTGGCACTTGAATGACTTCTATGCCCGTTCTTGATAGTTCATCTAGTAATCTTAATGTTGAAGCGTGCTCTACAGCGCTCGTTACAATACGGCTTCGGTTAGGATGCAAAGCGAGTGCGCTTATTATCGCCATGTGGTTTGATTCTGTTGCGCCACTGGTAAAGACAATCTCAACAGGGCTTGCATGCAGAAACTTAGCCACTGCCGCCCGCGCTGTCATTAAAGCCTCTTTCGCAAATTGCCCAAACTGATGACTACTTGAAGGGTTGCCGTAGTGCTCAGTAAACCAAGGCAACATGGCTTCCAACACTTCAGGCAAAACCCGTGTTGTGGCGTTATTATCGAAATAATAGCTAGTCAACGCCAAAACTCCTTTTTAGGGTCTGCAATCAATCTTGCTAGTAGGGCAGCGAGGCTTAGGTATTCTGAATGGGGTTTCCAACGATTATGTTCATCGTCTTTTTGATATAGCCGCCAAAAATCACCTGATTGATACTCAATGCGCGCAATATCTATTTCACCACCTTCGGGATCCACACTTCTTGAACAACAAGGGCTTCGAACAAGATATCCCTCAATATCTGGCGATACCTTAGGCGCCACATATTTATAACGCTCACGCTCAGCCAAGGTTTTTTCAATTCGTTTACGATCAACCTCATTCGGATGCGGGCAAATCTCAGTTTGGATGTGAGCGGCAATCATTTGATTCACCTAAGCAAGTGAAATCTCATCTTCAAGCACACCAACTACTTTACCGTTTGTAAACTCAACGAGATAAACGGGTATGCCTGTTTCTTCTACAGAACCAACATTCACCACTTCACCACGCATACCTTTTTCAACGAGCACAGCTTCCATTTCAACATCGGGAAAGCTCCCGTCATTGAGTAGGTCAACTTGACTACTAATGGTTTGGCCCCATTGGAATTTTGCAATTTGTGCTTCAGCCATGTGCTTGCTCACTTTCTATTATTGTTTCAGCGTCTGTTTCATTTCCTGTTTCGCCATCTGTTTCAATCTCGTCGTCTTCATCTTCTTCCACAAAGACTTCTAACTCTTTACCGCGCATACCTACTCTGTAACCTAGCTGGTAGAAATCGACACCGTAGATATAAAACTGTTGTAAGAAAGTACCAATACTGGTGACATAACCTACATCGCCTTTGCTGACTAAAATGTCACCCACTTCACGACCCGGAAAAGTGCCATCGTTACGCACATATTTTTTCGAAAAGACTTTTTGACCATAATCGAATTTAGGTGGATTCACCAATTCAACAATATCGCTTTCACGGCTAATTTTAGTGCCCATGCTTATTCTCACTTTGCATATCAGGGTTAATTCGGTTACTTGCTGTTGCAGCCACTATTTCATCTTCATCCTTGGTTAAAACTGCTAGGTATTCAAGAGGTACTCGCTCCGCAGTTTCTAAGCGCACACGCCAATCTGAGTCGAAACGAAAGGGCGGTAGTAGCGCTGCTGGTAATCTGCGTATAGCAACAAGCCTTACGCTCTCTTCAGCATCATTTGCCAGCATGGTGAGCCATTCCGTACCAATTCTTTGAGCTACTTCTTGCCGTACTGAGGTGTCTACATCTCGTGCTAAATGAAACAACATGCTTGGGGCGATGCGACGTGCGATGACAACTCTCACGTAATAATCTGGATCATTGAGCATTGTGCTTAATGATGTAATTTCCATGCGCAACGCTACGCGTATGCGAACTTCACGGTCTTCATCAAGAATCATTTTGATTAATAGCTTAGGCGGTAAACGTAAAGCCACGCTGGCACGCACTGTTTCGTCAGGGTCGTTAATCAGGCGATTGAGTTGGAACAAATCTAAATATTTAGCCGCTACCGCACGCACTTCAAAATAAGGATGGGCTATATAAACGCTTGCCAAGCCTGGGTTCGTGCCAAAAAATCGATCTATGCGCTTGGCGTAACGGTCATGCACGCAAGAGCGTAGTGGGGCACATGTGCCTAATGCTAATCTGTCGGTATGCGCGCAAGTTTCGCAATTAATTGCATTGCCTTGCCAGTCGACACTGGGAATTTCGTTAGTAGGTAGCGCCTTGTCAATCGTCATAATCGTCTATATCCCTACGTAATAAGACGTCCAAAAGTACTTGCCCACCGACTTGGTTATGCTTATCTAGTTGCAGTAACTTCTCTGTCGCCGCCCAACCTTGCTCAATTCTCTCCATACGAAGCAAAAGATAAGCGTAGGCTTTCAGGCAGAATAGATAAAAGCGGTTGGCTGCTTCATCGCTACTAAAATTAGCATGCGTTGGCATGACTTGTTGCCACTGTTGTGGTAAACCTAATTCTTTTGCAACAATAATTAAACATACCTCCGCCACCCTTAGCGCCTCTTCTAAACGACCCTTGTAGAAGTAATAACGATATTCACCAATATGGACAACCGGGTTATCAGGCGCAATCGCTTTGGCTAGTGCCAAATGCATTTCTGCTTTTGTACTATCTGCATAAGCGTGGCTTGCAAGCCGTAATTGCATTTCAGCTACGGGAGATAAATTACTGTAGCGGTTTGCAAACCATGCATTGTCAAGCGCTTCATTTTCCATATAGGTTCGATTGCATCAATATTTAATCAATATTAGATCAATGTTTACGCTGAATGCTTTCAATGCTCACCGTGGCAGGACCAGCATGTGAATGGTCACCATGGCTATCACCACTGCTACTGCAACCACAACTGCCGCCTTGTACTGTAATGAAAGTTAGACCAGATTCCATTGGCGTGTCTTTAAAATCAATGGTTGCGCCTTCTAGCAAAATACGTGATTCAGCAGGTAAAAATAATCTTAGTCCGCTCGCTTCAACAACTGCATCGCCATCTAGCGGTCCAGCTTCAACAGTGAACTCAGAACTTAAGCCAGAACATCCGCCTGGGCTGACGACTAATCTAAATCCATGCTCAGGCGTACCGCCATTAAAGCGAATCATACGACCGATAAATTTTTCAGCTTTGGGTGTAATTGAAAGTGCCATTTTTATTCCTTAAGCTGCTTGATAACGTGGATATGCGGTGTCGATAATGCAGGTGTTATCTACAGGGCAGGCGGCTACACATTGAGCCTCGTCAAAGTGGCCGAGACATTCGGTACACTTTTCAGGTTTAATGTAAAACACACCATTTTTTTCGAAAATAGCGACATTCGGACATTCAGGCTCGCACGCTGAACAACCAGTACACTGTGAACCAACGATTTTGTATGCCATTTTATTTCTCCTCTTTTTAATATTTAATACTTAAGATTTAAGCGGCTAATTAACGCTTATGCCGCCATGAATGCACCTTGTCGAATGGCTGCATCGCCGCGTGCCACGTGGGTAATTTCACCTTTTGCAACACGTGCACGGTAATCTGCAAACCAAGTTAATGCTGCTTTTTCAATAAACTCATGGGCATAGGCATCCACTGGCTCAATACCTGCCGCCAAAAGCTCATCACGTGGGCAAGCGCCAATTTTTGCAACTAATACGGCGTGACAATCATTGATTGCATTGACGATAGAAGGCAGTTGTTCATCTTCACCAAAGCCACCTTGGCAATACAAGTCAACACGACGATGTCCAACAAATGTGGTTGAAGATGAAGTAATTTCGTAAATTTGGAACTCTGTTGCATGTCCAAAGTGTTCGTTAACCTTGCCGCCGCCAGTGGTGGCAACTGCAACCATCACTTTCATGCTGTCATCAGCATCTGCTGTAACCGTTGCCAATGCATCATGCTTAGCGCTTTGTTGTGCTTGACGCTCAGCTTCAACGCCTTCTTGATATGCACGACGTTTTTCTAAGTCGTAAACCACATCCATTTGTTCAATTTGGTCTAAGGTGAACTCATCACTTCTGTCTTCACCTAATAAACCAACCGCATCAGCACGGCATTGGCGGCAATGACGCATTAAATTAGCGCCACCCATACAAGCATCTTGAACGTCTTTTAATTCTTGAGCAGAAGGACCGCGTTGACCTGTTAAGCCATATACAGTGCCATGTTCAGCTTCTGAAATAAGCGGCATGATGTTATGCAAGAATGCACCACGTGATTTCACCGCACGATTCACTTCATACAAATGCTTATCGTTAACGCCAGGAATTAATACTGAATTGACTTTAGTCAGCACGCCGCGCGCGGTGAGCATTTCTAAACCTTGCATCTGACGGTCAGTGAGGATTTGTGCTGCTTCACGACCGTAGTAGCGTTTATGGTTATAGAAAATCCATGGGTAGATTTTTTCACCCACTTCAGCATCAATCATGTTGATCGTAATCGTCACGTGGTCGATGTTGTATTTGCAAATTTCATCAACATATTCAGGCAGCATCAAACCATTGGTAGAAAGGCATAACTTGATGTCTGGTGCTTGCTCTTGCAACATGCGAAATGTTTCAAAAGTTTTTTGTGGACTAGCAAGCGCGTCGCCAGGGCCAGCAATGCCTAATACAGTCATTTGAGGAATTTCACTGGCAACGGCGATGACTTTTTTCACAGCCTGTTCTGGTGTTAGTTTTTGCGACACAACACCTGGGCGAGATTCGTTTGAGCAATCATATTTACGATTGCAGTAATTACATTGGATATTACAAGCAGGCGCCACAGCCACATGCATACGAGCATAGTGGTGATGAGCTTCTTCAGAATAACAGGGATGGTTTTTCACTTTCTCCCAAACTTCTGGAGACATATCTTCAGGTCCATCAGAAGTACCGCAGCTGGCTTTACCTTCGCCACCCGTGGTTTCGCAGCCAGAAGATTCTGGTTGTCCTGTCACCTCAACCTTAATACCTATCAAAGGTTTAAGACGGCTTAAACTAGGTGATGTGCTTTGCGTTATGTTTTCTGATGCAGATGCCATGATGAGATCCTTTATAGTCAGTTTGACTAGAGCACTGCAAAACGCGTGCCACATGCAGGATTTATTTATTTATCATATAAAACAGGCGATTACAGGGGTGTTTGCTGCGCTAGACAGCTTGTCGTGATTACGACAAAACAGCCAGATTTGTCGTGAAGGGTACAGGGGCGGGGGAACTGATTTTACTTTTCTTGGAACGTGTTTCTACAGGCTGATTTGCTGCCTAAAACCGTTTAACTTCAATATTGTATTTTCTTAATGCATAACCCATTTGACGGGGAGTTAAATTGAGTAAGCGAGCCGCTTTAGCCTGCACCCAACCACTTTTTTCCATCGCATTGATTAGTTGTTCACGCTCGGTTTGTGAAAGTGGCTCATCATCAATATTCGAATATTCTGGTTCTGGTATCTTTGATAGATGGGATGGTGCCGCTGCGACTGGAGCAATGGAAATAACGCCCCCAGTAGGTTGGTATTTCCACAATGTGGAAGACAAGCATTGATTGGTTTGACAAGGGATATCAACCTCACGAATAAGGTTAGTACGGGACATAGTAGCAAAGCGTTCAACACAGTTTTCTAACTCACGTACATTGCCAGGCCAGTGACAATTACTTAGCACATGCATGGCTTCTGGCGTAATGCCTACTCTTGCATTATTGTCACGATTAAATCGAGCAATGATTTTTTCAACCAATAGCGGAATATCATCTTTACGTTCACGTAAGGGCGGTAAATGTATTGATATCACATTGATGCGAAAGTACAAATCAGAGCGAAAATCCCCCTTATTCACAGCCTCTTCTAAATTGCGATTGGTTGCGCAAATTAATCGTACATCTACTTTAATTGTGCTATTTCCGCCCACACGTTCAAATTCTCGCTCTTGTAGAACACGTAATAACTTAACTTGGAAAGCAGGGGATACGTCGCCAATTTCATCCAAAAATAAGGTGCCACCATGTGCCTGTTCGAACCGTCCTATACGGTCTTGAGTCGCACCAGTAAATGCGCCTTTTTCGTGTCCAAATAACTCCGATTCTAATAGACTCTCGGTGAGCGCTGCGCAGTTAACCTTAATGAAAGGCTTGTTCTTGCGTGAGGATAGAAAGTGTATAGACCTTGCAATAACTTCTTTACCCGTGCCAGACTCACCACGTAATAAAATTGTGCTTTTACCTGGTGCGGCCATATGCACATCAGCAAATACCTCTTGCATCCGCTTGGATTGACCTACGACATTATCAAGACTGTATTTGCCACCTAATTCTTTTTGTAATCTTGATTTTTCTTGTAAAAGTTGTTCCCTGTCGTTGGTAACCTGCTGATTTAATGAGATAGTTTGACCAATTAAACTTGCCACCATAGACAGTAGCTGTAAATCATCTTCAAAACCATGCCAATGATCAGCGGCATTGCGCTCAAACGAAAGCACCCCAATGGTTTCCCTACCTACCTTTATTGGCACGCCTAAAAATGAAATTGCTTGATCTTTTATTAGTCTTTTCGCACCAGTGCGATTCAGAAATAGGGGCTCATGCGCTACATTTGGAATAACTGCGGGAAATCCAGTTTGAAAAATCCTCCCTGTCACTCCTTCGCCAATGGCGAATCGACCTCGAGTTGTTTCTTCTTCGGTGAAACCGATGGAGGCAATGATACCAAGATCTACTGCATTTTGTAGAACGCAAACCATTCCACGTTGCATATTTAAATGGTTGGCAATCACATTCAACACCTGTCTCAAGGTTTTATTGAGGTTAAGTGAGGAGCTTAGAATCTTGCCGATTTCGTAAACAGTAATCAGCGCAATTTTACTGGAGGTTTGCAATGAGGACATGACATGACGTCCGTAAAAAAGTTTATCGTATTTTATTATAAGCAATTTACGTACCATAAAGTCAGTTTATGGTAATGCCATGACACTCAATTGATTTTGAAGCGCACTAAAATGTATACCTTCTAATTGTAAATTGAATTATGAGGATTGCTGGATTACTTCACCTTCATAAACATACATTGAGTGCGGCGCCAACACCAAATGATTTTTAGAATTTTCCACGTCCTTGATTTGTACTGTTTCCTTGTTTAGTACGGTAGTGATAAGAAACTTCCACTTAAATAAGTCAGTGCAAGGCATGACTGCTTCAACATTTACATGAGAGGCATTCAAGAATACTAATATTGAAGCTTCATTTTTATGAAAAGAACTAAATTTAACCATCATTGATTTACTATTCGGATCTCTCCATTGCTCGTTGGTCATGGCTGAACCATTCACATTTAGCCATGCAACATCAGAGTTTCCGTGTTCATTTAATTTACCCGTTAAAAACTCAGCTCTAGAGATTGCATTATATTTTTTGCGGATGCTTACTAAGCTTCCTACAAAATTGATCAAATTCTCATCAGCCTTATCCCACTTCACCCAGCCTGTTTCATTGTCCTGACAGTAAGCGTTATTATTTCCAAATTGAGTATTATTTAATTCATCGCCAGCTAACAACATAGGGATGCCCTGAGAAAGAAATAAGGTAGCAAGAAAATTTCTTTTTTGTTGTGCCCTTAATGCATTTATCTTTGCTGAATCAGTCTCGCCTTCAGCGCCACAATTCCAGCTACAATTATTATCACTCCCATCTTCATTATCATTAAGATTAGTTTCATTATGTTTTTCGTTGTAAGTGACTAAATCATGTAATGTAAAACCGTCATGAGAGGTTATAAAGTTAACGCTTGACCAAGGTCGGCGATGGCGCTCGTTAAATAAATCGCTTGAGGCAGCAAACCTACTAGCAAAACTAGAGAGTATGCCTTCTTTCCCTTGCCAAAATTCTCTGGTTACGTCTCTATAATCGCCATTCCACTCTGAAAACCCAGGGAGAAAATATCCTAACTGATAGCCACCTGGACCCACGTCCCATGGCTCTGCAATTAACTTGCGTTGACTTAACACGGGGTCTTGTAGCATTGCATGGAATAAAGCATGGTTTGAATCAAATCCATCTTCTTTGCGGCCTAATGTTGATGCAAGGTCAAATCTAAAGCCGTCAATGCCATAAACCGTAGCCCACAAACGCAGACTATCCATGACCATTTGAAGCACTTTAGGATGAGTTGTGTCTAAGGCATTTCCACAACCTGTTAAATTGTCGTAATAGCGAGGATTTTCAGGCGCTTGTTTATAATAGCTAAGATTATCAATACCTTTCCAAGATAAAGTGGGACCTAAATGATTGCCTTCACAAGTGTGGTTATAAACCACATCCAATATCACCTCGATACCCGCTTTATGTAAGGTATCAACAGTTTGGGAAATCTCCTCTAACTCGCCGGAGGCCATGTAAGCTGGCTCTGGCGCAAAAAATGACAGTGTGTTGTACCCCCAATAATTCGATAGATTCTTATCCAGTAAATAATGCTCTTGGCTAAACGCGTGAATAGGTAAAAGCTCTATTGCGGTTACACCAATTTTCTGTAAATGATTAATTAAAGCAGGCGCGTTTAGCGCGGCGAACGTGCCGCGGATGTCATTTGGAATTAAAGGGTGCTGCATGGTAAGCCCTTTAACATGGGCTTCGTAAATGACTGTTTTTGGCCATTTGATATTTGGCAGTTTTGCTTTCACTAGAACTGCTGGATCAATGACGATAGCTTTAGGCATAAAAGCCGCACTATCTCGACCATCTAAGATTAGATCGGAATCTGGTACGTCGTTAATGGTATAGCCATAAAGCGACTCATCCCATTTGATTGAGCCTGAAAGCTTTCTAGCATAAGGATCTAACAACAGCTTATTAAAGTTAAATCTTAGACCTTCTAATGGACTCCAAGGTCCATCGACGCGATAGCCATACAGTTGTCCAGGCTTCACATCATCCAAATATCCATGCCAAACACCATTAGTACATTCTCTTAGAGGGATACGTTCTTCTTCAAAGTCTCCATTTTTACTAAAAAGACAGACGGTGACTGAAGTCGCATAATCTGAAAACAATGCAAAATTCGTTCCCTTACCATCAAAATATACTCCGCGTGGGTAAGGTAATCCTTCTTTTACTACTCTCATTTTTACCTTTCTATTAGGAGATTATGCTTAACTCAAGTGTTTTGTATAAAATTTGGAAGTGGTTACATAAAATTGGCATTCAATTTGGAAGTGAACTTTTTCTGTGAATAATTCTTTTCATTGCATCAAGATAATCTAAAGCCAAAGTTAACTTAGAAATGAAGATAAAGTGATGGAATACCTAAACGCTTACCATGTAAATTAATTAACAAATAGCGATTAATTTTTTTGTAAAGGCTAACTGCTTATGAATGATAAGACATAAGACTTGTCATAATCTGTACGTTTACACACACAAAAGTTGAGTGGAGTCTAGAAAAAAGCTACCGAGATTGAGGGCGAAATATGTGACGGTTTACAGAAAACCATTCAGAGCATTAACTCCAATATATTGGATTTAATGTTGCATTGAATTCAACTGTTAGATTACTTAAGTGTGAATATGTTAATTCAAGGATTCATGCACTATTGATTGAATGGCACTTTCAAAATCTAATGATTTGTCATAAAAGTACTTAATATTCAACTTCTGGGCTAATTTTTTATAATAGCTATTGCCATGGTTAGTTAGCATCACCACGGTTGGCGGTTTAAAGGCATAAAAGTCCTGCATAGTATGCTTAACCACATCAAATCCGTTACCTTCATTCAATTCTATGTCAGCAATAATTAAATCATATTGCATTTCATCAAGAAACGTAATTGCTTCATTTTTGGTGCTAGCAACATTCTCTATTGAAATGTTTTCATATCCAGAAAGCATGTCCTTTATGGCATCTCTGAGCAAAGGAGAATTTTCAACAAGTAATAATTTCACTCCATACCCCAATTAAGTTTAGCTCTTCTATAATCAGCATTGGTTAATAAAAATTAAATAATTAAGCCATATTTGATGGCGTAATAAGTCATATCTGCATTTGTTTTTAATGACATTTTTTCTAATATACGCGTGCGATAAGTGCTCACAGTCTTAATGCTAATATTTAATTCATTAGCAATTTCTATGGGGCTCAAACCGCCAGCTAGTTTAAAAAATACCTGAAACTCTCTTTCAGAAAGCGTCTCGTGAAGTTGTTTGTCAGATGGATTACTCAACTCATTGGTTAAAAGTTCGGCCAGTTCAGCAGAAATATATTTTCTACCGTTAGCGATACTTCTTATTGCTTTAATAATTTCATCTGAATCTGCATCTTTAGACAAATAACCTTTACAACCACTACGCATCAAATTCAGTGCGTATTGCTCTTCGGCGTATCCGCTTAAAATCAGCACAGGCAAATTTGGGGCAATATGCTTAAGATCATGCAGTGTATCTATGCCATTCTTTTGTGGCATTGTTACATCGAGTATGACAATGTCGTACTCGTTTTTTCGGATAAGATTCAAAGCCTCAATACCCGTTGATGCTTCATCCGCTACTTGTAGATCTTTTTCTAATTCAATCAGGTTTCTTAAACCTTGCCTGACAATTTGATGATCATCAACAAGCAAGATTTTTTTCATAAGTTTCTCGATAAATAATAAATTATATTAAATTTAAATTGACGCGCTTGAGTCAATTTAGATGTTTTCAATAGATGAAAAAAATAGCTTAAAAGTAACAACTATCTCCTAATTACCGCTCTTTTAAGCATGTGATAATAATCACATAAACGTAAATACAGCGGTAACTATTGATGCGAATATTACAAGATAGAAAGCAACTTTAAACTAATTTAGTAACTTAAGTATATATCTTTTCATACAATCAAAATTATTAATTCCTTGATTTTAAAAATGAAAATATAGCCAAGACAAGAAAAACTATAAATAAAACTTTTGCAATACCAGCAGCAGTTCCTGCAATACCACCAAATCCTAAGA
>NZ_JAQSDZ010000025.1 GCF_029946165.1 Methylotenera sp. | reverse complement strand
CCCTTGAATTAATGCACTCAAACTGCATTTACACAGAATTATTTACAGGCTCAAATCTGTTTTAGAAACTATATCATTTAATTTAATAAAGTGACATTGCTTGAGGTTTCTATCAATTAATTGCTTTCTAAATTCTTTAAACCAAAGAGGTAATATAGCTATCACTATTCCATAAAGTAGTATGATGGACTAACTTAATGTGCTTTTAGTGCATACATTCTTAAAAACTATGTGCGAAGGTTGTCGTGATGAATATGGCACAGCTATTCAGACGGAATGAACTTATCATTCATGTGGTCACTTTAAGTAATCTAGTAAATAATCTATTGGCCTTTAACTGTCATGAAGTTTAAAGATTACTATGAAGCCTTAGGCGTTGCTCGAACGGCAACTCAGGAAGAAATAAAAAAAGCTTACCGTAAGCTCGCGCATCAATATCACCCCGATGTTTCAAAAGACCCCGCAGGCGAAGAGAAATTTAAAGAAATAGGTGAGGCATATGCCACGCTTAAAGATGTTGAGAAACGCGCTGCTTATGATGCGCTCGGGCGCCATCGCGCAGGCGAAGAGTTTAGACCACCACCAAATTGGGGCGCTAACCAAGGTGGGCAACAAGGCTATTCTTTTGATGATGTGGATCTAGCAGATTTGTTCGCTAGCTTTTCCAAAGCTCGGTCGGGTGGCGCACACCAAGGCCATAGCATGCCCAGACCTGGGCAAGATTATGAGTTGGCAATTCAAATCTCACTTGAAGATGCTTTTAATGGCACCACCGTGGATTTAAATTTCACCGTCCCAGAATATGATCCGCAAGGGCAACTAAAGCACATGCCTCATACCTTTAAAGCACGTATTCCTCAAGGTGTAACAGACGGTCAAAAAATGTTATTGCGAGGCAAAGGTGGAAAAGGCGCTAATGGTGGGCCAGATGGAAATTTATATTTAAATATAAATTTCAAGCCACATCGATTGTTCCGCGTGATAGATCATGATCTGTTCATTGACCTACCACTCACAGTATCAGAAGCGGCTTTAGGTGCTACGGTTAAAGTGCCAACCTTGGAAGGCGCGGTAAATCTTAAGGTACCTGTAGGTATAACGAACGGGCAGAAATTGCGCATAGGCAAGCGCGGTTTACCAAGTAAAGGCCTAGGTAAAGGAGACCTTTACGCCATTGCACAAATTGTAGTTCCAGCAAAACCTAGTGATAAAGAACGCGAATTATTTAGAGAGTTAGCAGCTGTTTCAACATTTAATCCGCGTGAGCATTTTGATCAGGAGGGATGATGCTATGAATATTGAATTTAACGAATTAGTTTGGCTAGACCACCATCATGAAGTCTCTCTAATTGAGCTTGTAGAACTGACGGGACTCTCAGAGGAAGAATTGCAGCACTTGGTAGATAGTGGGGCACTTGTTCCTACAAATCCTGACGAGACTAGCCTCAATTTTAGTGGGCATTGCGTTATCTCTATACGAACATTGTCACGTCTCAAGCAGGATTTTGAGTTAGAGCCGAATGCTTTTGCTTTGACTCTGGTTTTTTTGGAACGTATCAGAACACTAGAATCAAAGTTGCAAACATTTAATCCTATTAATTCTAAATAGCTAAATTTAGCTTAATGTTTTTTTTGGTAAAATTTTATGCACCACTTCAAATAACGCTACGCAAATTGCACCCACCGTTAAACCGACTATTGCATTTATTAACATAGGTAAAACTATTGCTGAAAAGCTGCCGATCAATGGCAATGTGCGTATGCTTTCCGCGAGATTTTCACTCAAGTGATGTAGCGCTGTAATGCCGTGACCGATAATACTGCCGCCAACCACAAACATTGCAGCCGTGCCAAGCACAGTTAGAATGCGCATTAAATATGGGGCTGCGGCTAATAGTTTTTCGCCAACCTTACGCAGAAGTTGTTTATAAAAACTACTGCCTTTTTTAAGCATTAAATGTAAGCCAAGATCATCAAGTTTCACTATACCTGCCACCAAGCCATATACCCCAACCGTCATGATGATTGAAATGGCCGATACAACAAGAACCTGTTTCGTGAAAACTTCCGTCGCTACGGTACCTAAGGCAATCACGATAATTTCTGCGGATAATACAAAGTCTGTACGTATCGCACCTTTAATTTTGTCTTTTTCCAGCGCGACAAGGTCTGCTTTAGGGTCAGCGACTGCTTGTTCTAGTGCGACAACGTGCGCATCATCCTCTTTTGCGCCATGTAGAAATTTATGTGCTAGTTTTTCAAAACCTTCAAAACATAAGTATGCGCCACCAAGCATGAGTAGTGGCGTAATCGCCCACGGTGCAAAATAACTAATAGCCAGCGCAGTAGGCACTAATATCAGTTTATTGACCAGCGATCCTTTTGCCACAGCCCAAACGACTGGCAACTCACGCTCTGCCGCAACGCCATTCACTTGTTGGGCGTTCAACGCGAGGTCATCACCCAATACGCCAGCCGTTTTTTTTGCGGCCATTTGCGTCATCACAGAAACATCATCCAAGATGGTTGCGATATCATCTAAAAGTGCGAGTAAACTGCCTGCGGCCATACTTGTTCCTTAATTTATTTTTTGATTGTGACTAAATATTTTTTAACTGATTTTATTACTTATTATACTGCTGGGATGCTTATTCAGCTTCCTCTGTAAGGTACGTCTATGCATATTTAAACTGCGTGCAGTGGCTGAAATGTTGCCATCATTTTCTGCTAAAACGCGTTGAATATGCTCCCATTCTAAACGTTCTACTGATAAGGGATTAGAGGCTAATTCTACCGCATCATTACCCGTTTGTTTTTTAAAGGCGGCAACAATTTCATCGGCATCCACTGGTTTTGCTAAATAATGTGTGGCGCCCAGTTTGATTGCCTCTACCGCCGTGGTTACACTGGCAAAGCCTGTTAGCACAACGATGCGCGTGCCAGCATTCAAACTTGCAAGCTGCCTAACCAGTACTAAGCCTGAGTTTCCCGACATTTTTAAATCTACCACTGCAAATTCTGGAGGGTCAATTTTGGCGAGCTCAAAAGCGCTTTCTGCGCTATTAGCTAAGCTGACTAAAAAGCCGCGTTTGCGCATGGCTGGTTCAAGTACGCTTAAAAAATCTTGGTCATCATCCACCAAAAGCAAGGTAGCCTTTTCAGCCAAATCATTTTCAGTTATTTGATTTTCAATAGTAACTTTTGCTTCTAAAGGGTTCATGTATTGGCTCGCAGTATTTCTAAGGGTTTTCTAGGCGTAAACTTTTAAGTGGTAAATTGAGTATCGTCAATACGCCACCTTCGGCATGGTTGTTTAGGCTCAACTCACCTTCATAGCGCGCTAATGTGATTTGAGTAAGGTACACGCCTAGCCCCATGCCATGCTCATTTTTTGAAGTAAAGAATGGTTTTCCTATTTGCTTTTTAGTTTCCAGTGTTAAGCCATTACCAAAATCTTTAATTTGAATGGTGAGCATTTTGTCATTCCACTCGGCGTTAAATAACACGCGCTCTGGTGATTCATCCGCGGCGTTATCCAGCATATTTTGTATGGCTTGCGTTAAGGTTCTGTCCATCATTATTACAGGGTCAATCTGATTATTTGGCATAGTTACCACTAGTTCTGTCGCAGGGCGGGTATCTCGCCAGCGCTGAATGGCATCTTGTAAAAACTCACGCAGTGCTAGTCCTTGCCCCGCATCGGCGCGCTCTTGCCCTGCGTTGCGGGTAATACTTGATAGAATTTCTTTGCAGCGTGAAACTTGTTTTTGCAATATATTGAGTTGCGCAATTAACTCGGGCTGATTGGCATAATCTTGCGTAAGCTCTTTGCTTACTATCGCCATGGTTGCTAGTGGTGTGCCTAGTTCATGTGCGGCGCTGGTAGCTAGTGTGCCAAGGGCTAGCATACGTTCGCTTTCTAGTGCTTTCTCGCGAACTTCTGCAATTTTCTTGTCATAATCACGTAAGTTTTGCCCAATACGTGCAATGAATATGGCCACAATTGCCGAGCTTACAACAAAACCTATCCACATCCCGACCAAATGAATATCTAGCCTTGCATTGCCATAAGTATGCATATGTAAGTGCGAGAGGGGTACATGGTAAAACATCAGCAAGGTGTAGCAAGTAATGCTCAAGCCTGCGATTAGCCATGCGTAAACCGCCCTTAAAGCGACTGCGGCAACGGTTATCGGCAGCAAATACATCCAAATAAAAGGGTTGCTATAGCCACCGCTGAAATAAAACAGTAAAGAGAGCGCGGCAATGTCGCCTAGCAACTGCATGACTAATTCACGCTGTGAAGTTTGGGTTTTTGTACTTAAGCGCCACCATGCAATTAAACTAAATAGCCCTAATGAAGCTATCGCAGAGATGAGTGGTGCGTAAGGCAGGGGTATGGAAGCTTGATATAGAACTAAAATCACTAAGCTTAGACAGGCCATGACCACGCCGCGCAACATGATTAAACGCTGCATATTCAGTCGTGTTGCGTTGCTGATGGATTGTTGAACGGTATGCATGCGTTTGCTGGTTTGATTAAAGTGAGATTCATTATAAAACGGTAATGAAAATAATACCTTAAGCCTGTATATAATTCACCTGCGACAATATGCCACATTCCGTTGTAATAATTTCTCTAATACAATTCGGCGATAAAAATAATTTAGATGGAGTGGTAATGCTTAAAAAAGTAACAATAAGCACTTTATTGCTTAGTTTCAGTAGTTTTGCGCTAGCTGAACAGGTAGCATCCACTGACACATCCGATATCCAATTGGAAGCAATCCAAGTTAATGCAACTGCAGTAGATAAACCTGCAGTGCCAGCAAATGTACCGTCTACAACTGAGAGTGTCACGGCAAAAAAAATTGCGGAAAGTGTTAACTCAGTATCATCAGCCGGGGCGTTGTTATATTTGCCCAGCGTTCATGTACGTGAGCGTTTTATTGGGGATGTGAATGGTGGCTTGGCAATCCGAGGCTATGGTGTTAACTCAAGTGCAGAAACTATTGTCTACGCCGATGGCTTATTACTCTCTAACTTTCTGAGTAATAGTTGCTGCCCAGGCCCTCGTTGGGGAATCGTCTCGCAAAATTCCATCGACCGCGTGGATGTCATGTATGGGCCATTCTCTGCGCTGTATCCTGGAAATTCAGTGGGGGGTGTGGTGTTAATAAAAACCCATATGCCCGATAAGTTTGAGGCTCATGCTAAGTTAGATGTGTTTAATGAAAATTTTAAGTTGTACGGAACAGATGCGAATTTTACGGGGGTTCATGGTGCTGCGACGATAGGCAATAAAGTAAATGATTTCTCTTTTTGGTTAAGTGCTGACCATTTGGATAACCATAGTCATCCCACAGACTTTACGCCAGCAACACTCAGAAAATTGACTGATCCTGCATCGACTTCGGCAAATACAACCAATGTCACTGGTGCATATTTTGACCGAGATATTGCTAACAAACCAAGAGTGACAACAGCTTCAATTAGTGCGGATCACACGGTTAAAGATGATGTCACTATCAAGTTAGGCTATGATTTTTTGCCAACTCTGCATGGGACTTACACCTTTAATATTTGGCAAAATGATTCAGATAAGAAAAGCGAAACCTATTTAAGGGATGCGACAGGTAACAAAATTTATGGCACTAGTAGCAGTGCTACAAGCCCTTACCGATTTGTAGGTATTAATGGACGTGCTTATAGCGTCACGGCACCTTATGTTAGCCACGGCGAAAGTGAATATGTGATGCACGGCCTAGCTCTAAAAACAGATACTGGTGGTGTATGGGATTGGGAGGTGAATGCCAGTTACTTTAACCAAAATAAAGAGGTGGTGCGTCAATCATCTAGCAACTTTAGTACGACTTCTGGAGAGGGTGCTACGGCGGGTACGATTACTAAAAATGACGGCACTGGCTGGAGAAACTTTGACTTGCGAGGTGATTTACGTCCAGATGGTAATCTGCAAAGTAAGCATCAAATTAGCATAGGTTTCCATACAGACACTTATATCACCAAAGCAGACCAGTACAAGCTCCTGACTGGTCACTGGCAGTCTAGCGGGACAGGTGCTTTGAATACCAATTCCAGAGGTGAAACTTCAACGGTTGCGGTTTATTTACAAGATGCATGGCAAATTTCACCAGATTTAAAGCTAGTGATTGGCGGCCGAGAAGAGCAATGGAAAGCGACTGACGGGAGTAATTATGCCAATGGGTCTAATGTCACTTACAAAGATAAGACAGTGTATGCATTCTCACCAAAAGCTTCCCTGTCTTATCAGGCATCGGATGATTGGGGGCTAAAAGCCTCTTATGGGCGTGGTGTGCGTTTTCCAACTGTGAACGAGTTGTTTAGAAGTGTTGGCATAACGCCTATTGGCTCTTCAATACAATTAACCAGTGCTCAAATTGTAGCGGCAGGATTCCCCGCGCCATATAACGTTCCGCTAACCAATAACTCTGGGTTGAAACCAGAAAAGGCTGATTCTTGGGAGTTCACAGCAGAAAAGCTTTTACAAAATGGTATTTGGCGTACATCAATATTTGGAGAAGAAAAACAAGACGCGCTAATTTCACAAACAGATATCACCACATTACCCGGTTATAGTTTCTCTACCGTAGTTAACGTAGATAAAGTGCGTACTTATGGTGCTGAAACAGCATTACAAGCGAGTGATATGTTCATCAATGGTCTCGACCTTTTAGGTAGCCTTGCTTATATCCACACACGCGTGGTGAGAGATGCCGCCGATACGCGTTTGGAAGGCTCTGAGTTACCTTTAATCCCAGCATGGCGTGCAACATTACAAGGGACTTATTATGCGTCAAATGAACTGTCATATAGCCTAGGTTGGCGCTACAGTGGCAGGCAGCATAGCGGCATGATTAACGCGGTTACTCAGCAGTACCCAGATCCAAACCCAAGTGTTTATGGGGGGCGTAGTAATTTCAGTGTTTTTGATGCCAAAGTGCTTTATAAATTCGCAAAGCAATGGTCAGCATCCGCAGGCGTAGACAACATTACCAATGAAAAGTATTTTACTTTATACCCTTATTCGCAGCGCACAATCTTTGCTGGACTTAAGTTTGATAATTAGTTAATAGCGAATATTATTAGGCTGTTACTTAGTCTTCACTTATAGATAAATCCGCATCTATAAAATAGCTGACTCGCTTACGTGGATTCAGATATTCAAGCACTTCCGCAGGCAATTGACTAGGGCGTAAACAAGCATTAATAGTTATGCTAGGCTCTTCGCGTAAATCTATTATTTGTGGTTCGTGCTGGACTGTGAGCGGGTCATGCACCATGACAAAGGGTCTCAGCGGCTTATTTGGGTTAACAGAAATAACTGTGGCATAGCTACCTGTTGAAAGCCGGACAATACTCCCAGGGGGATAAATGCCCAATGATTTAATTAAGCCTTTGAGTAGTGCTTCATCATATCTTGCACGCTGGCTTGCATACATATGTGCCAGCGCTTCATATGGGGTTTTGGCGAGGGCAATATTGTTTGGATTACATAAATTGTCATAGCCGTTCACAATTGCAAGTAATCTGGCAAACGGGTCTGTTTGTTCGCCTTTTAAATGTTTGGGATAACCTGTGCCATCAGCGTGTTCGTGGTGCTGCATAATAATCTTACCAGTTCGCAATGGCAGGCCAACCTCTTGTGCCATGCGAGCCCCTATCTCGCTATGCTGTTCAAGATGTGATTGTTCAGATTTAGTTAGCGGGTCTTTTTTCAGCAAAATTTTATCGGATATCTCTGCCTTACCAATGTCGTGAAATAAGGCTGCCAATCCTAATAATCGTGCATCCTCTTTAGACATATTAATAGATTTAGCCATAATCAACGCAAGTACTGTCACATTCAGTGGGTGAATATAGTGAGCATCACTGGATCGATTGCCATTGAGTGCGTGCACGGCTACATCACCTTCCATGAGTGCTGTATCAACCATATCATTGATAATTGATAGAGCTTGCTCAATCGAGGCTTTAGAATCCGATAAAATATTGTGAGTAACTTGTCGTGCAATATTGCTAGTTTTTATAAACTTTTTTTCACATACATTAATGGCATGGTGCAGTTCTTTAAGACGCTGCTTTGCCCTATCCGCGCTACTCACTGGCTCTGGTATAGCAGGTGTTTCCTGATTAATTATTTCGTCAACAGGCGACTCTATTTTAACTGGCAATGGTTCACAGTCGCTACGGCTTGGATCATAGCGTAGTCTGGTTAGCCCAGTTTTTTTTATCTGTGAAATTTGCTCTTCATCTTTGATTTTAAAGTTACTTAGCGTGAAGGGGTGATCCATCCAGCCTAAATCTAGATGCACATAGATGCCGACTTGTAGCTGTGAAACATCAATAAAATGATGAACTTTATGCATATGTTTTACCTAAATATTTTGCTTTTATTTTGTTAGTAATTTCGTGAATTCTTTAGCAGTAATTGGCTTGCTATAGAGGTATCCTTGTGCTTCTTTGCAACCCATTGCGCTTAAAAAGTCGGCTTGCGCTTGAGTCTCAACCCCTTCGGCAATGACGCTAAATCCTAAACTGCCAGCCATCGCATAAATAGCATTTGCAATCGCCGCATCATCTAAATCATCTGGCAGGCCTCGTACAAAAGATTGGTCTATTTTTATTTTATCCAATGGTAATCGCTTAAGGCTGGAAAGCGATGAAAAACCTGTGCCAAAATCGTCAATCGCTAATTTTAGTCCTAGTTGTTTAACACGATTGAACGTATCAATTACATGTTCAGTATTTTGCATGACCGTACTTTCGGTAATCTCAAGTTCCAACATGTGCGGGTTGCAATCGGTTTCCATTAATATGCCATAAACAGTATCAGCAAAGTTACTGCGCATAATTTGCACGCCTGATACGTTCACCGCGACCCATTGAATAGCAAGACCAGCTTTGTGCCAGCTGACCATTTGGAGCGCTGCCTCACGTAATACCCACTCACCAATTTGTACAATTAAACCATTATCTTCTGCCATTGGAATAAAGGTGGCTGGAGACACTAAGCCTAGTTTAGGGTGATTCCATCTTATCAAGGCCTCTGCACCTATAATTTTGCCAGTAATTAGGCAGATTTGTGGTTGATAATGAACCACAAACTGCTTACGCAACAAGGCGTGGTGGAGTTGGCCTTCTAACGTAAAGCGCTCAACCGCATTCTTACTTAGATCCTCCGAATAAAAACAATGGCTGTTTTTGCCTTTGTTTTTAACTTGATACATTGCAATATCGGCGGCCTTAATTAAGCCTTCAACATCCGTACTGTCTTTAGGGAATATCGAGATGCCAACACTCGCACTTATGTAAATATCATTATCGTCAATATCGAATTCAATTTGCAGCGCATGAATGATCTTTTTAGCCACCACCGCAGCATCACTAGATTTGGTAATCATGTCCATCATCACAACAAATTCGTCACCGCCCAATCGAGCTACCACATCACTCTCACGTATAGACAAACTTATGCGCTTAGAGGCTTGGAGTAATAATTTATCGCCTATTTGGTGCCCCAGACTATCGTTAACAGCTTTGAACCTATCTAAGTCAATAAATAATAGGGCGATTTTATGTTTTTCACGCTCGGCACGCTTTATTGAATGCTCTAGTAATTCGTTTAACAAACGGCGGTTAGGCAAGCCGGTGAGTGGATCATGGTTCACTAGCTCGTGCAGTCTATTCTGTGAGTGCTTAATATCAGTAATATCTGCAAAAACACCAACGTAATTAACGACTTGTCCTGCACTATCCTTAACCGCAGTAATCGTTAATCTCTCATAATAGTTTTCGCCATTTTTGCGTTTATTAGAAACCTCCCCATGCCAGCGCCCTTCTTTTTTTATCACCCCCCACATATCTTTATAAAAGCGCTCATCATGATTGCCAGATTGTATTATTTTTGGTGTATGTCCAAGAACTTCTTCTTCAGAATAGCCAGTAATCTCTGTAAAACCTTTGTTAATAGCGGCAATGCGTATTTTGTCATCGGTAATCATGATGCCTTCGCTGGCGCTGTCAAAAGCAATTTTAGCTTGGTGTAATCGTTTTCCAGCACTTTCTCTTTGAATTGCCACGCTTAAAGATCGACCAATCGCCATCAACGATCCAAGTTCTTGTGGCGTGGTTTTAATCAAGTCATGGCAACGTTCTATGATGATATTGCCCCACCAAACTTTGTCTGAAAAAAGCGGAACGATGGCGATAGATTGCGTATCATGTTGCTCAAGTATTTTGCGCTCAGAACTTGGTAAATCACGAATATCACCAAAAACAGGGTCGCCATGTTGAAGGGTATCTTTCCAGCGGCTTAAACGCGCATCGTCAAAATTAATGACTTCAAGTCCGTTGTCGGCATTACTAAAGCCTGGCACTGTCCATGTGAATAGTATTTTTGAATGCTCAGATTTAGCTGGCTTAGTCGTTTCTTTGTTACTTGGCTCTATATTTTTAAGAATAGTCGCCCTTGTAAAGCGTAAAGCTAAACATAATTGTTGTAATACCGTAACCGCAACCGTTTGCCAAGACTCAGCAGAGTGTAGTAACCAGTCACATGAAATAAGAGCATCTAAAATAGCACTGCGGTCGCGCAAGTTACTTTCAGCCATTTTGCGATCAGTAATATCCCGTCCGAGGGTGACTAAACCATGACGACTACCATCATCGTTAAACAAAGGTACTTTAATCAAATCGTATACTTTTGCATCCCCATGTGGCAATGCAATGACTTCTTCATTTCTGATGGAACGCCCTAACTCCCAAGCTTGATCGTCAGATATTTTGGAGTTACGGAATGCCTCTTCAAAGATAGGATGAGACTGAGCAGCAAGCTCCCTATCAGTTTTTTGTTGATAATCAAGCTGGTCCAACTGGAAAGTCTCTACGCTTGTCGTATTCGCTTCTACCCAGCGGTTTTTATCATCTTTGAAAAAAATCAAATCTGGACTTGCGTCAATTAGATTGCGAAGTAACTTTTCGGTATTTTTCAATTGCAATTCTGTATGGATACGTTCCGTAACATCATGCATATGCAACACTAAACCAGAAAATAAGCCTTCAATATCTTTGTTTGGGGAGGTAAATACTTGTAATGTACGCAGTTCATCACCTGCGGCATATTGCATTACAAAATTGCTGCTAGATTTTTTTAGCTCTATGAGAGTGCGTTTATGAACGGCTTTTGGAAGTTGAGCGGTTTTTGCCTCAACCTGCAGTACATTCAAATTGAAAATATCTCTGGCATAGGGGTTTGCATAGATGACATTCCATTTTTCATCGACAGCAAGAATAGCAACGCCTTGTAATGAGTCCAACAAATGCCCAGCTAATGCAAGTTCTTTAGACATGATGGTACTCAGATTGCTTGCGCTATCTGGATCAGATTGCAACTGAGCTAATATATCTAACTTTTTCAATTACTTATACGTTTCAGGAAATTTACCTATATTTAAACTCGCCTAGAAATATATCACACAAATATATTCAATAATAACTGTAAAGTATGCGAAATGAGGCTTTAGGGTTATCGCCCGCAATAACTAAAGCATAAAACCAAATATACGCTCAAATCAATATAACAGTCTTTTGATTAAAAGGGTGTTGCGAGGTCAATTGTAAATTCACGGTATCAAATTAATGATGTTTAAAGTTGTATCTGTGGACTAAAGTTTTTGCCACGGTGTATGATTTCGACAAATAACAATTGTTAGCAGAGCATGAAGAAACTACAAATATTTTTATTGATCTTTTTGGCTGTTGTTGGCTTGAGCGCTCAACAATCAATAGCACATGATAATCACGCGAAATCTCAATCCAACTCAATGGGCATTAGTCTTGCGTTTGATGCGCATGGTAGTTTATGGAGAGTCGTTGAAAATAACGGCTTGATATTTGTTAGTTCAAGCCGCGATTTAGGAGAAACTTTTTCACCTCCAGTACAAGTCACACTCAATATACAAAAAATAGCTGCCGATGGCGAGGCGCGACCCAAAATTGCGATTGGTCCAGAAGGTAACATTTACCTTACTTGGACAGAGGCTTTAAAAAAGCCATTTACAGGTTATATTTGGTTTTCACGTTCAATCGATGGCGGTAAAAGTTTTGAAAAGCCAATGATTGCGCATACTGATCGCGCAGAAATTACCCATCGATTTGATGCGCTAAATGTAGCGAAAACTGGCGATGCTAAAGGCAAAGTAACCGTTACTTGGGTTGATAAACGCGATTTAATCGCGGCTAAATCCGCAGCGAAGCCATATGAAGGTGCGGCGATTTATTACGCGGTTTCTAACAATCAGGGAGCAAGTTTTTTACCCGAACAAAAATTGGCGGATAGTAGTTGCGAATGTTGCCGCATTGCCTTAACTAATAAGCCAGATGGCAGCGTGGTGGCGATGTGGCGTCATGTGTTTGAAGGCAGTGAGCGCGACCACATGATGGCTGAAATTCCTACACAGCCTAATCAAGCGCCAGCGCCTAAGCGCGCCACTTTTGGCCGTTGGAAAATTGATGGTTGCCCGCATCACGGTGCGGCGCTTGCCACTGGTGGTGAGGACAAGGACTGGTGGGGCTACCATATGGCTTGGTTTGACGGTGGCAATGATGAAGCTGGTAAAGATGCTAGCTTGTTTTATGCGCGCATGGATGGCGAAGCTTGGGTTTCTTCACCGCCGAAAAAATTTGGTAAGCATAGCAATCAGGCAGGTCATCCAGCCTTATTGAGTAGGGGTGACAATGTTTGGCTGGTCTGGCGCGAAATTGAAAATAAAAATAACAAAATTGTTGGAATGTTTTCTGACGATGGCGGCAGAAGCTGGGGCGCACCAAAAGAGCTTGCAACTAGTGCAGGTAAAACGGATTATCCAATTTTGCTGGCGAAAGATAATCAAGCTTACTTGGGTTGGAATACGGAAAAAGATGGTTTGATTTTAAAGGGTTTATCGTTTTAGTTTAGATTCTGCTTAGCATTCGAGAGTGCCTAGGCGGCGAGCTTAAGGTAGTGCTAGTGCACGGCGAAGCGAAGGCAACAACGGCAGTGTTGAATGTTAAGCAGAATCAAATTACATGCACCAAACTTTTGCATCATGCGCCAGAGACATCCAGATAGCCCAAGCACTTGCGCTACTTAGCATTAAACCTGCAAGGCGCATGCCATAAGGCTCAACTAGAGTGGTTTTAAGTTTCAGCCATAACCATGGCGCTAAAAATAATGAAACAGCAGAACCCGCAGCAAATGCGGCCATACTCAGTGCACCGCCAAGCGGGTTGCCATTAAATGAGGCAATAATTAGTGCGGAATAAAGTAAACCGCAAGGCATTAACGCCCAAAGCATACCAATATAAAAATAGCCGCCGCTTATTTTGCTAAGCTTTTTAACATGCTGCCAAATGCGTCGCCCAGCTTGGTCTATCCATATCGGTTGACGTGCATAAATGATGAGTATCACGCCCCAGAAAAAAATCAGCACATGAAAAAATGTCCACAAGGGATGCAAAATAGCGCTATAGCTAGAAAGCCACGCGATGCTTTGAATGGCAAACGTAGCGATTGCACCCAATAAAGCATAGCCGCACACTCGACCTAAATGGTAAAAATAGATGGCATAAGGCTTATCAGATGATTGTGTGAATGAGGTGCAAGCCGCACCGCACATGGCGACACAGTGAGGGCCGCCAGCTAAGCCCATGACTAGCGCGCTATAGATAAGTGCTGTTTGCATATTCGATTTAAGGTATGGGGTAGGCTAGTTGTTTATTGAGAGTTGAGCTCAGTTTTAATTGCAGGAAATGAATAGAAATATTTTAATTTAAGCTAAGCAGACTATTCTTTATCTTCCTCAAAAATGCGTCGGCCTTCTTCTTCAATGTCTTCAAATTGGCCGCGATAAACCGCCCACCACAGCCCGCCAAGTACAACCAAACCCATTACCACTGACAACGGCACAAGTATAAATAAAATATCCATTATTTGGCCTTCGTATCTAAAGTTTCAGAAAAAGTAGTTAATCGCAAAGCATTTAGCACCACGATGATAGAACTCACTGCCATGCCTAAGCCCGCTAACCAAGCCGATAATACGCCAAAAAAGGCTAGTGGAATACAGACGAGGTTGTAAACGATGGCCCAAGCGATATTTTGTTTGATTATGGCCATGGTTTTTCGCGCATGCTGAATCAACTGCGGAATTTGGCTAATGTCGCCATTCAATAAAACGTAATCAGCATGTGCTAGTGTAAGTGGTACCCCTTTACCCATGGCGATTGAAACATGGGCGCTGGCTAAAATTGGCCCATCATTTAAGCCATCACCTACCATGAGTATGTTCTTGCCTTGTTGTTTGAGTGTTTGTAATCGTGAAAGTTTTTCTTGTGGGCTACATGCGGCTTGAAATTGAGTAATGCCAATTTCTTTAGCGGTATTGATGACCGTATGCGCTTGGTCGCCAGATAAAAGTTCTACGCTTAGATGAGCGTCTTTTAATTGTTGAATGGCTAGTGCAGCATTGTGTTTAACCGCTTCATGCAAACTAAAAGTTGCTAGCCAGCCATTTGCATCAGCAAGAAATACTTGTTGAGATAGTTCGCTAGGCTCCGAAACCCCGCAAAACTTGGCTGAGCCGAGCTTCAAGTTCGTATTGACTAAGTCTGCATTGGTCGCGTTAGCTTGTAGCGATGCGCTAATGCCAGCACCAACCACCTCTTGGATGTTGTTTAATATTATTGGCGACTCTTGTGCGCCACGTTGCTGACTTGCGCTGACCAAAGCTCGCGAAACAGGGTGCATAGAGTGTTGCGCCACGGCTGCGGCTAAAGCTAGCACACCGTTTTCTGTAAACCCTTGTTTAAATGTAATAGATTGCACTTCGATATGGTCTTCAGTCAATGTGCCCGTTTTATCGAAAATTACGGTGTCGATATTGGCAATACTTTCTATAGCCTGCAAACGCCTAATTAAAATGCCACGTTTTACAAAGGCGCTGGCGCTCGATAGCATGGCGGCAGGTGTGGCTAAAGATAGCGCACAAGGGCAGGTGACAATTAACACAGCGGCGGCTGTCATTAATGCACGAGCGTGGTCTACATTCCATAACAAGGCTGCGGCAACCACTGCGCTTAAAATGACGAACAGCAGAAATGGTCTAGCAACGCGATCAGCCAGTTGTGAAAGTCTTGGTTTTTCAATTGCGGCTTGATTGATTAAGTTAACAATCTGCCCGTATTGTGTGGATTCACCAATGGTTTCCAACACTATGTTCACGGTTTGACCTAAGTTGTAACTGCCAGCAACTACCTTGTCATGCAGGTTTTTTTGTATGGGCGTGGATTCACCCGTGAGTAGCGATTCATCCACGCGGGTGTCACCTAACACCAGTTTGCCATCGGCTGGAAACGCCTCGCCTATGTGCACGCGAGCAATATCGCCTACTTTAAGCTGGCTGTTTAACACGCGAGTATATGAACCGTCTAAATTTTGGCGTTCGATATTTTCTGGAATGCGGCTAACTAAAGCTTCCATCGAGCCTAGTGTTTTGCTGTGCAATTTCACTTCAATGAGTCTGGCAGAAAGCAAAAAGAACACGAACATGGTGAGCGAGTCGAAGTAGATTTTATCGCCCCACCAGCCGTGTGGGGCAAATGTGGCAGCAGAGCTTACGATAAAAGTAATGGCTATGCCCAATGCCACAGGTAAATCCATGCTGACTTGTCGGTGCTTTAAATCTCTAAAAGCATTTGCAAAAAACGTACTGCTTGAGAACACTAATACTGGCAAACTTAATATCCAAGATGCCCAATTAAGCAAGATCGCGATATCTGGCGCAATGTCGCCAGCTTTGGTAAAGTAGCTTGGGCTTGCATACATCATTACCTGCATCATGCAAAAGCCAGCCACTAACCAACGCCAAAATGCGGCTCGACTTTTCTTAGTTACGTTCAGTTGGTTTTCATTATGCGATGCAGGATTTGCGCTGTAGCCCATGGATTGAATAGCGCTGAGTATCGTTGACGGTTTAGTTAAAGTTGGCGACCAAACCACAGAGGCGCGCTTTTTTGACATACTCACTCTTGCACTCACTACGCCCGGCAACTCGCCCAAGCCTCGTTCTATGGTGCCAGAGCAAGCCGCACAGCGTAAGCCATCTAGCAATAAGCTAGATTCAACAAGTGAGTGCGTGGGATCGTTAGCCGCAGCTTGGCTAAACGCTTGCCATTGATCTTGAGTATCTAAAATCACCCAAGATGGATTTGGCGAGTTTGATTCATCGCTGAAAATATCGGTAGTTGGCGCGCTAGTAAGCAAAATTTTTCCAAACAATTAACTACATGCTAATAAAATTAATTCAGCATTTAGAGAGTTTTTTTACTAAGAAGTTTAAGATATTTAATTTAGTTGCAGAGCATTAGTTTGCATTGTAAATCAGCAGTTAAGCCCCATATTAGACTTATATCAACTGAAACGGAGTTAAAAATGCGTTTTGATAAACTAACAACAAAATTTCAACAGGCACTTAACGATGCACAAAGTCTAGCAGTCGCTAATGATAGCCCAACCATAGAGGCCTTACACCTACTTTCTGCGTTAATAATGCAAGAAGATGGAGGCACTTCTTCGTTGCTGGCGCATGCGGGCGTCCATTTGGCGCCGCTTAAAACAGCGCTGACTGCTGCAATAGGCAATTTAGCAAAATCAACTGATAGTTCTGGCGAGGTGGCTATCTCACGTGACTTGAATAACTTGCTGAATGTGACCGATAAACTAGCCTTAAAACGCGGCGATAGTTTTATCGCGAGCGAGATGTTTTTGTTGGCATTAACCGAAGATAAAGGCGCAGCAGGTAAATTGCTTAAAGCCAATGGCTTGTCGAAATCTGCGTTGGACCAAGCGATTAATGAAGTGCGTGGCGGTGAGCAAGTGAATGAATCTGATGCGGAATCTAACCGCGAAGCGTTAAAAAAATATACCTTGGATTTAACTGAACGCGCCCGAATGGGCAAGCTAGACCCTGTCATTGGTCGTGATGATGAAATTCGCCGTACCATTCAAATTCTCGGGCGTCGTACAAAAAATAACCCGGTATTAATCGGCGAACCTGGCGTTGGTAAAACCGCGATTGTCGAAGGTTTAGCACAGCGTATTGTTAATGGTGAAGTGCCAGATTCGCTCAAAGGTAAAAAAGTCTTGTCTCTAGATATGGCAGCTTTATTAGCTGGCGCTAAATATCGTGGTGACTTTGAAGAGCGTTTGAAATCAGTGTTAAAAGAGTTGGCGCAAGATGAAGGCCAAACCATAGTCTTTATTGACGAAATTCATACCATGGTTGGTGCGGGTAAATCAGAAGGCGCGATGGATGCGGGCAATATGTTAAAACCCGCTTTAGCACGTGGTGAGTTACATTGCGTAGGCGCAACAACTTTAGATGAATACCGTAAATATATTGAAAAAGATGCCGCTTTGGAGCGCCGCTTTCAAAAAGTATTGGTGGATGAACCTACAGTAGAAGCCACTATTGCGATTTTACGTGGCTTACAAGAGAAATATGAGTTGCATCATGGCGTGGAGATTACCGATCCCGCAATCGTGGCAGCGGCTGAACTTAGCCATCGTTACATCACAGACCGATTCCTACCTGATAAAGCGATTGACTTGATTGATGAAGCGGCTTCTCGCATTAAGATGGAAATCGATTCCAAGCCAGAGGTGATGGATAAGCTTGAACGCCGCATGATTCAGCTCAAAATTGAGCGTGAAGCAGTGCGTCGCGAAAAAGATGAAGGAAGTAAAAAACGCTTTAGTCTAATTGAAGAGGAATTTGCTCGCCTAGAAAAAGAATATGCCGATTTAGAGGATATTTGGAAAGCCGAAAAAGCCCAAGTTCAAGGCTCTGCACACATTAAAGAAGCGATTGAAAAAATCAAGTTTGAGATGGAAGAAGCCACGCGCAACGGAGAATGGCAAAAAGTTTCTGAGTTGCAATATGGCAAATTGCCAGCGCTCGAGGATCAGTTAAAACAAGCTTCTAGCTCTGAAGCGACTACCACTCAAATTAAACACAAAATGTTGCGTACTGAAGTAGGTGCAGATGAAATCGCCGAGGTTGTGAGCCGCGCGACAGGTATCCCTGTTTCTAAAATGATGCAAGGAGAGCGCGGCAAACTGTTAACCATGGAAACCAAGTTGCATGAACGTGTAGTAGGACAAGATGAAGCGGTGCGCTTGGTATCGGATGCGATTCGTCGTTCGCGCTCTGGCTTAGGCGACCCTAATCGCCCTTACGGTAGTTTCTTATTTTTGGGCCCAACAGGTGTTGGTAAAACTGAGCTTTGCAAAGCATTAGCAGGCTTTTTGTTTGATTCTGAAGACCATTTAATTCGTATCGATATGAGTGAGTTTATGGAGAAACACTCCGTTGCTCGTATGATTGGTGCGCCCCCAGGATATGTGGGTTATGAAGAAGGCGGCACGTTAACAGAAGCTGTGCGTCGTAAACCATACAGCGTCATTCTGTTAGATGAGGTTGAAAAAGCCCACCCTGACGTATTCAACGTGTTGCTACAAGTGCTGGATGATGGACGCTTAACGGATGGTCAAGGTCGCACTGTGGATTTTAAAAACACAGTGATTATTATGACATCGAATTTAGGTTCTCAGATGATCCAAAGTATGGCCGATCAAGATTACCAAGTAGTTAAATTGGCTGTAATGGGTGAAGTGAAATCACACTTTAGACCTGAGTTCGTCAACCGTATCGATGAAGTAGTCGTTTTCCACGCATTGGGTGAAGATAATATTAAAGCGATTGCAGAAATTCAGTTGCAATACTTAGCAAAACGCCTAGCCGCGATGGATATGCAAATAGAATTTACCGATGCTGCGATAGCCGAAATTGCCAATGCGGGTTTTGATCCAGTCTATGGTGCGCGACCACTAAAACGTGCGATTCAGTCTGAGATTGAAAATCCACTCTCACGTGAAATTCTGACTGGAAATTTTGCGGCTAAAGATATTATCAAGGTGGATGTTAAAGCGGGTAAGATTGTCTTCGCAAAATCTGCAGTTTAATGTGTCATAATTTAAGGGCTTTATTTGTCAAAAGAGCGACTGAAACCTAGTTTTATCAGTGCAATGCTTGCTGTATGTTTAATGACAGCAAGCATTGCACATGCCGCATTTAGCGCGCAAGAGCTCCAGGTTTTTGACAATGAGCCACCTATTACTAAAGATTTACTAATGCACGCCAATGTGCTGGCCGGTGATGAAGTCGATCCAGATGGTGCGTGGAAAGCCGCTGATATGTACTGCCAAGCGGCTCGCTATGGCAGCGCAGAAGCGGTCTACAGATTAGGTATGCTTTATGCATTTGGGCGTGGCGTGCCAGAAAACCGTGATTATGCGGCTAATTTATTTGGTATCGCCTCTACACATGGGCATTTCGAAGCGCAGAAAATGCTTGAAACGATAGAGATTAAAACCTCGGCAACACCGCCCTGTGTGCTCGCTGATGTTGCGCCAGAAAAAGGACTTTCATCTAACATTGCACTCACTAAAGAAACGCCAGAAATCGATCAATACATTGCCAATTTGCCAAAAAACAAACGCTGGGTATTGCGCTTGGTGAATACAATTTCTAAATGGTACAAAGTCGATGAAAAGCTAGTGTTATCGATTATTTCAGTGGAATCGAACTTCAATAATGTGGCTACGTCAAACAAAGAGGCGCAAGGTTTGATGCAGTTAATCCCAGATACCGCCGAGCGGTTTAACGTTAAAAATGCCTACAACGCCACACAAAATATTAAAGGGGGCGTTGCCTATTTACGTTGGTTATTAGCTTACTTTAAGGGTGATGTTGCGCTCACCGTGGCGGCCTATAACGCAGGTGAGGGCGCTGTGAACAAGTATAAAGGTATTCCACCCTTTGCTGAAACCAAGCTGTATGTGAAAAAGGTGCAAGCACGTTACCCGTTTAAAACGCATGCTTATGATGCGCAAATAACCGAACCTTCACCAGTTTTAGACGCTATTCATGCAAAGCGCCGTTTATAACGCGAAGGAGATTGAAGATGACTAAACTGCTCTCTCGCTGCAAACCCGTTTTTATTTTTGCAGCATGTCTGGTGTTAGCCGCTTGCGCAAGTAATAACCAATACTCAGGTGCTAACTCACAGAAAATCGACAGAATTTCTGAGGAAGAGCTTGCCAGAATTATGCCCAAACCAATTGCCACTTTGAGTTTAGATGATTTGGTTAGCCTGACAAAAAGTGGTCTGACCGCCGATGAGCTTATAGAAAAAATTCGCCTCAGCAATTCTTCATATGACTTAACGCCAAGTCAGGTTGTTAATCTGAATAAAAGAGGCGTTGATAACAAAGTGCTAGATTACATTCATACCAGCCGTGAACTTGCGCTTAAAAACAATGTGGCTGAGGAAATCAATCAACGTGAAAAAAACAAACGTGTTGAGTTGGAAAAACTTAAACGGCAACAATGGCAAGAAAGGCAACAGCGCATGTATGATCCATTCTGTGGGTACGGCTATTATGGGCGTCCCTACGGCTATGGAGCATTTGGATCACGTTTTGGTTATCGCTCAGGATTTGGCGCCAGCTTTGGTTTTCCGTTAGGGTGTTGGTAAAATAATCAAGTAATGATTAATAATCTAAATAAAAACTAGTAGAGATTTTATGCAACAAATTACCCATCAAATTAACGTAAGTACTAAAGGTAGAAAGCTTTACGATATAACTCAAGAGGTGACTTCTTGGGCCGAGCAAAGTGGTTTTCATACAGGGCTTATCACGCTTTATATTCAACATACTTCTGCTAGCCTTTTGATTAATGAAAATTACGATGATGATGTGCTGGTTGATATGGAGGCCTTCTTTAAGCGCCTAGTACCAGATGGCGATCCATTGTTTATTCATACCGTTGAAGGGCCAGATGATATGCCTGCGCATGTGCGTACGGCACTGACACAAACTAGCTTATCGATACCACTTATTGATGGGAAAGCCGCTTTAGGCCAATGGCAAGGCATTTTTTTGTATGAACATAGGCATGTAGCCAGTTCACGTAAAGTCATTTTACATTTGATTGGCGAGTAGCTTAATGCGAGAGCAAGGGCGACCATTAAGTCTGGCTGAATTTCAGCTATATAAGCCTTACTTCAAACATGAAACATTAATAAAGGCACGTCTAATTGAAGGTTACACACCTTTTTGGTTACGCAAAAGCATGTGTGCAGTTGTATTAGGTCATCGTATTTATTTTCGTCAGCATGCTTATCAATGCAATACGACTCGAGGAGTAGAGTTGTTAGCGCATGAGCTCACCCATGTAGAGCAATATTTATCCGGCATGAACGTATTTAAATATCTCTGGGCAGCGCGTAGAGGATATCGACAAAATCCATATGAGCTTGAGGCTTATGCTAAAGGCGCCGCGGTGAGGGCGCAAATGCCGTCAGCTTAGTATTTCCTTTGTAACGGTGCAGCACTTGGGGATTTACTTAATTAACTTCTTTAGTATGAATAAAATTTCAATCTGAAGTGTGCATAATAGAAAATTTACAATTCCCATTAATGACTATTTAATCACTATTTTAATCTCTATGGATTCCGTTAAAAATGATAAAAAAATACCAAATTTGAGAATCTTAGGTAAAATCTACCTCGATGACCTTTACGCCTTCTAGTATAAATTACTTTAATATGTAATTATAGTTAAGTATTTAATTACAATGAATTAAAGTTGCGATAGAATGTTTAATTATGAATTCAATGCAATTTTAAGTATTGAAGTTTTTTGTTCCAGAATTTTTGATTTTT
The DNA here is from genome assembly GCF_029946165.1 of Methylotenera sp. Classification (GTDB taxonomy): domain Bacteria; phylum Pseudomonadota; class Gammaproteobacteria; order Burkholderiales; family Methylophilaceae; genus Methylotenera. The sequence continues at coordinate 110,360 of NZ_JAQSDZ010000025.1, read as the reverse complement.
TTAAATATAAAAAAAGGAAATACTATGTCAGTACTTTTACGTTCTTTATTGGTAGCAAGTGTTACAGGTTTATTGTTGGTTGGTTGTGGTGAAAAAGCGGCTGATCCAGTTGAAGCTCCTGCACCTGTATCTAACCCAGCTGTTGAGGCGCCAGCTCCAGTAGAACCAGCGGCAGAAGCAACATCAGGCCCAGGCGGTTATGAGCCAACAGCTGAAGAGCGTGTACCTGGTATTACGCTTGATGCAGCGGCTGTTGATGCAGCAGCCACTACGGAAGCTGCACCTGCAGCTCAGTAATAAATTTAAAAGTAGCATTCTCGCTACCCATTAAAAAAGCACGCATTGGCGTGCTTTTTTAATGGGATTTTTTTAGGTTCATGAGATGGATTTCTCATCCAAGAATAAAACTTCCTAATTTACTTTACTCCAACTTAGCGGATCAAAAGGTCGGCTCTGACTGCGTAACTCGTAATAAAGCCCATTAGTTTGATTGCCACCACTATTACCAACGGATGCAATCACATCGCCTGGCCGCACGCTGTCTCCCACTTGTTTTAAAACTGCCTGATTATTGCCGTATAAGCTCATAAAGCCATTGCCATGGTCTAAAATAATTAAATTGCCAAAACCGCGCAACCAGTCGGCAAATACTACGCGACCCGTAGCGACTGATTTCACTTCAGCACCTTCGCTAGCTTTAATAAATAAACCTTTCCATGAAATGCCGGTGTCTTCGCGGCTAGAACCGAAACGATTCGTCACATCACCCCGCACAGGCAGGCGCAGCTTACCTTTAAGTGCCGCAAAGTTTGAGTCGGAAAACTCCTGACTAGGTTCAATATTGTTGGCCAACACTTCTTTAGGAGGCTTATTATTGTTCGAATTTTCTGGCTTATTCGCGACTGATGTAGGTTCACGTTTAGGGCGAGCTTTTTTAGGGGGTGGCGGAATAATTTTCGCCAAGCGCGCAACTAATTCAGACAGTCTTTTTTCATCGCGCGTTAATTTCTTAATTTCGCTACGTTGCGATGCAATTTGTTGAGACAAGCTGCTGACTACCTTAGACTTTTCTTTCTTTTGACTTTCTAAAGCGCGTTTTTCATCGACTTGTTTTTGCTTTAAATCCGCGACTTGTTTTAGTGTAGAGGCTGTTGCATTATTTAATTTGCTAATTTTATTTAAGTTGCCCTGCATCTGGTTAATGAGAGTTGCCCGCGCCTTGGCGACGTATGAGTAATATTGCACATCGCGGGCGATCTCACTTGGGCTCTCGTTCTGCAAAACCATTTGTAAATAGCTTTGCTGGCCTTGAATGTATTGCTGATAAAGCTGCGCACTTAACAATTTTTGCTGTTGCGAAAGCGCTTGATTGGCACTGAAAGATTCAGACTTTAATTGCGTCAGTGTTTTTTTATTTTGTTGTTGCTTTTGGTTGATTTCGTATAATTTTTTGTTGGCTGCGCTAATCGCCTGCTCACTTTCTTTTAGAGCGTCAGCCGCGTCTTTATGCGCTTCTTGCGAGTTATCTAATTTCTTTTTTAGCGCTTCCAAACGTTGTTGCACATCGTTCAAATTTTGTTTTGATTGTTCTTTCTTATTCGCATTTGCACAAGGTACGCAAGCTAACATCAGCATCAAAAGTGATGCCCAAGCTAACCTAGATTTAACATGCTTATACTTCATCTTAAATTGCAAAAGTAATGATGTTCTTACCTGTCATTTCACTAGGTTGAGCAACGCCCATCATGGTCAACAACGTGGGTGCGAGGTCTGATAATGCGCCATTGGCTGAAAGTGTTGCGTTACGTCCAACATAAATCAACGGTACTTTGTTGAGCGTATGTTGTGTGTGCGGCTGATTGTTTTCCACGTCAAACATAGTTTCTGCGTTACCGTGATCGGCCGTAATAATCACTTCGCCGCCTATGCTTTGCATGGCATTCACAATGCGCCCAATGCAGGTATCTAAAGTTTCAATCGCTTTGATGGCTGCTGCTAAATTGCCTGAATGACCGACCATATCGCCATTGGCATAGTTGCAAATAATGGCATTATATTTTTTGCTTAAAATCGCTTCTTCAAGCTTTTCGGTAACTTCAAAAGCGCTCATTTCAGGTTGTAAGTCGTAGGTTTCTACCTTTGGCGAAGGCACTAAAATGCGGTCTTCACCAGCAAACACTTTTTCTTCTCCGCCGTTAAAAAAGAAAGTCACATGCGGATATTTTTCAGTTTCGGCAATGCGCAGTTGCGTTAAACCTTGGTTAGAAATATATTCGCCAAAGGTATTATTCACATCCACTGGTGGAAAAATCACAGTTGCATTAGTTTCATTTTTATCGTACATGGTGAGCGTGAAATAGCCTGCTAACTTAGGTACATGGCGTCTATGAAAGCCATCAAAATGCTCGGCTAACAAGGCATGTGTCAATTGACGTGCACGGTCAGAGCGGAAATTCATGAAAACTACTAAGTCGCCGTCTTCTAAATGGATTGGGTTGTCATCTATATTATGAATAGCCGTGGTTTTTACAAATTCATCATTTTCGCCGCGTGCATAGGCGTCGTTTAATCCTGCCATTGCTGATTCGGCAGCAAACTCACCTATGCCTTCGGTAAATAATTGATAAGCGGCTTCAACGCGAGGCCAGCGTTTGTCTCTATCCATGCCGTAAAATCGGCCACTGATCGAGGCAATTTTACCTACGCCAAGCTCAGTACATTTGTTTTCTAAGGCTTCAACAAAAGGCGTAGCGCTAATAGGCGGCGTATCTCTGCCGTCTAAAAACGCATGAATGTAGACTTTGCTTAAACCTTGTTTTGCCGCCATTTCTATCATGGCATGAATATGGTCTTGATGGCTGTGAACGCCACCGTCAGAAAGCAAACCAAATATATGCAATGCTTTATCATTTTGTTTGATATTTTTTAAGGCATTAGATAACTCTGGATGATTAAAAAACTCACCGTTAGCGATGCTATTGTTGATACGCACGAAATCTTGAAATACTACGCGACCCGCACCAATATTTAGATGCCCCACTTCTGAGTTGCCCATTTGACCGTCAGGCAAACCCACAAAATGCTCAGAAGCGTCGATTAATGTGTGTGGAAACTGCTTCCATAAACTATCCCAATTGGGCTTGTTGGCTTGCACTATGGCATTGTCTGAAGCCTCTTCACGATAGCCAAAGCCATCTAAAATGAGTAAGCATACTGGGGTGATATTTTGTGGTGCTGACATATATATTAAACCTAAATATTTGTTTGAATAATGTGCATGGAATGTCACTATTTTAGCGCAATTACACGTAAAATTACTTTATAACTGTGAGTATAAATGTCAGTAAAAGTTAGTCCATAAATATAGTGTTCCAATGGCGTTGAATTTGGCGGTCATTAGCCCCATATTCTGAGTGTTAATATGTGGGTAAATAATTGAGAGGAAATACGTGGAATTTTTTAAAAGTAATATCTTATTAATTGGTTTGGCTATTGGTTCAGGCTTTATGTTGTTATTGCCATCGTTTAGAAAAGGCGCTGGTGGCGTGCCAAATTTAAGTCCAGCAGAAGCGGTGACGTTAATTAACCGTTCTAATGCATTTGTGTTGGATGTGCGTGATGAGGCGGAGTTCGCCAGTGGGCACATTGCTGATGCAACAAATATTCCTCTGGCTGGTTTAGAAGCAAGAATTGGTGAGCTTAAAAAATATCAAAATAAAACAGTGTTGGTTAACTGCCAAAAAGGCATGCGTTCAGCTAAAGCTTGTGACATTTTACGTAAAGCGGAATTTTCACAGGTGAATAATTTACAGGGAGGCCTGTCAGCTTGGCTTGAGGCTAAGTTGCCTGTTGTGACTAAAGCTGTTTCAAAGAAATCAGCCGTTAGTAAGGTTGCGAGTAACAAAAAGGCTGCTAATGACGATGTCGAAAAAGAGGTAAATTAATGGCAAAAGTAACTATGTATTCTACTGCTGTATGTCCTTATTGCATTAATGCAGAGCGATTGTTAACTAGCAAAGGTGTCACCGACATCAGTAAAATTCGCATTGATTTGCAACCTGAAATGCGCGATGAAATGATGCAAAAAACGGGACGTCGGACTGTGCCACAGATTTATATTGATGACCGCCATATCGGTGGTTTTGATGATTTGCGCGCGCTAGATTTGGCTGGTGGATTAGATCCGCTATTGGCGATATAAAGACTATTGTCTAAACTCTGTTAAAATACAAAAACTATTCATTTAACCTTTAATTTAATTAGAAACTAAGAAAATCATGGCTCAAGAAGATATCGCAGCACAAGAACAAGCTCAACCAGGCTTCAGCATCGAAAAAATCTATGTGAAAGATGCATCGTTAGAAATTCCTAATGCACCACAAATTTTTACTGATCGTACGCAACCAAAAGTTAGCATTGAACTTGGTAACTCTGCACAAATGCTTGAAGAAGGCGTGTTCGAAGTCGCAATTAAGGTGACTGTTACTTCAAAAATTGAAGATAAAACTGTATTTTTGGTTGAAGTCACACAAGCGGGTATTTTCCAAATTCGCAACGTGCCAGAAGATAGTATCGAGATGATTGCAGGTATCACTTGTCCAAATATTTTATTCCCATATGCACGCGAAGCAGTTTCTGATTTAGTGGTACGTGCTGGTTTCCCATCCGTATTGTTAAATCCAATCAATTTTGAAGCATTGTTCGCGCAACAAAAACAGCAACAAGCAGAAGCGGCTTTGTCTGCAACTAAACAATAGTTTAATCACTGCTTCACTCTATGATATTTTCTATGTTTAGAAGCAGCAAAAATTTACTGTTGGTTTTATCTATTCTAGCGCTCATGCCAGCAACGGCATCAGCGCTAGATTTTCGTTCAGTCGCGGTTTCTAAAGCGGTGCTTTATGATGCGCCATCAAATGCTGCTAAAAAAGTTTTGTTGTTAAGCCAAAATTATCCCGTAGAAGTGATCGTTAATTTGGGTGATTGGCTTAAAGTGCGGGATGCGCAAGGTGCGCTTAACTGGGTTGAAGCTAAGCAACTTTCTAATAAACGCACGGTAATGGTCACTGCAAGCAAAGCTGAAATCAGACAGTCTGCTGATGCGGCTTCTAATTTAATGGCAACGGTCGAAAAAGATGTATTGCTAGAAGTGGCTGATACGAAACTTAATAACGGCTGGCTTAAAGTAAAACATCGCGATGGTGTTACAGGTTTTATTTTGCTGTCTGCAACATGGGGTTTTGAATAAATGGCTAAAATTGCAGTCTTAGGTGCTGGCGCATGGGGAACAGCGTTGGCAATGAATATCAGCCAACGACATCAAGTTTCTCTTTGGGCACGAAATGCGGGTCATGTTTCTGGAATGCGTAAAGCACGCGCAAATCCGCTTTATTTAGGTGACTTTAAATTTAACGATCAACTTCAAGTTGAAGATGATTTAGCCACTGCACTGCATGGTGCAGACTTAATTTTGTCTGTAGTGCCAACGGCTGGCTTCAGAGGAATCCTTCAAGACATTAAAGCGCTTGGATGCAAGCTGCCGATTATTTGGGCGCATAAAGGTTTAGAACCATTATCCGCCAAACTTCCCTATGAAGTAGCTTTAGAGGAACTTGGCCGTGAGCAAAAGTGGGGTGCGCTTTCCGGTCCAAGTTTTGCTGCCGAGTTAGTACGTGGATTGCCTACAGCCGTTACACTTGCTGCCAATGATAAAGCCTTTGCTAATGAAGCTGCTTTGCTGATTCATGGCGCTAACTTGCGTGTATATCACACCACCGACGTGATTGGCGTTTCCGTCGGCGGAGCGGTGAAAAACGTGATGGCTATTGCCGCAGGTATTTCTGACGGCATGGGATTCGGCAATAACGCTCGCGCCGCCATGATTACCCGCGGTTTGGCTGAAATGACGCGTTTTGGCGTGGCTTTAGGCGCTAGTCATGAAACTTTCATGGGTCTAGCTGGCGCGGGCGATTTGATTTTAACCTGTACAGGCCAATACTCCAGAAACCGCGAAGTCGGTTTGCAGCTTGCGAGTGGTAAATCTTTAGCAGATATATTGCAAGGTTTAGGTCATGTGGCAGAAGGCGTAAATACGGCGCGTGAAGTGATGCGCCGCGCCAATACTATAAGTGTTGATATGCCAATCACTTATGAAGTCAATCAAGCGATTTCCAACGGTAAAAGTGCTAAAGATGCGGTGACCGACTTACTTGGACGCGGGCAAAAACAAGAGGCATTTTAGTGCCGACCATCTTTTCCCACGCAGTCGCTCCTATTGCAGCTAGTTTAGGTTTAGGTAAGGTTATTAGCCGCCGCTTATTAGTGCTTTCGGCATTTTGCGCAATAGTGCCAGACTTGGATACGCTAGCTTTTAAATTCGGCATTCCGTATTCATCACAATGGGGGCATAGAGGTTTTACACACTCAATTGCCTTTGCCCTGTTTGTTGCTGCTGTGGCGATGTGCTTTAACCGTAAGCTTAAAAGTAAAGCATGGCTAGTTGGTTTAATGGTCTTTCTGGCCACAGTGTCACACCCCTTATTAGATATGTTCACCAATGGTGGCTTAGGCGTGGCACTTTACTGGCCTTATTCTAATGAGAGCGTATTCTTTGATTTTCGGCCAATTGCTGTTTCGCCAATAGGTGTAAGTCACTTCTTTACCGAGCGTGGATTAACGGTCATGAAATCAGAATTCTTATGGGTATGGTTGCCATCTATAATTTTATTATTTACCTTGCGTGGTATACGGCGCAAATAAGGGTGGCTTAAGCGCTCCTTCACTTTGACATACTCCCCCCGAACTGAAAGCCAGTCTGTCCTGAAGCTTCATACAATAATGTTGCAGCAAACATAGATCGCTTAACGCTCCGGTGATTATTTAACGCATCGGTTTTCTGGAAATTACAAAAATAAATTATGTTTAATATTGCACTTTTTGAACCAAAAATCCCACAAAATACTGGCAATATTATTAGGCTGGTTGCTAATAATGGCTGTCATTTACATCTGATAGAACCTCTTGGTTTTGATTTAACGGATAAAAATCTTAAGCGCTCAGGTTTAGATTATTTCGATTTAGCGAATGTACATACCTATCCGAATTACGAAGCTTTTATCACTGCCATGGCGGGTAATCGAATATTTGCTTTTACCACAAAAGGTACAAAAGCTTACAATTCTGTGAAATACATCGCGGGTGACGTTTTGCTGTTTGGCTCCGAAACGGCAGGATTAACAGCCTCCATTCATGCGAGCTTGCCTTTTGAAAACCAATTGCGAGTACCAATGATGCCAGCTAATCGTAGTTTAAACCTTTCAAATACCGTGGCTATAGTGAGTTATGAAGCTTGGGCGCAACAGGGATTTGTAGGCGGTTTATAAGGTTTATTAATCACAAACTCAACTAACAAAAAATTAAAGCTGTTCATCTAAGTTACGATGAACAGCTTTGTTTTACTAGATGTTGATTTTCTCTATAGTTGAAGTTGTTAAACCATAGGAGGATCAGTCTCCCGTGTAAAATCACGTGGTTGACCTAAGGCCGTAATAAATTTCATGATTCCGGCATCCCAGTCATTGGTAACAATCAGTGATGTATCTACTTCACCATTCGGTAAGGTTAAGTTGATATCAGCCTTTTCTAGTAAGATGTGGGCATCTCCCAATAGTAAGATGGGTTTGCAATGGCGATACTGGTCACGGAGAAATTCAACTGTGCGGGCTGATAATCCCAAAATCGCCATTGAATCAACGCCACTAGGAATTATCATGCCATCATAAAGAACTGATGGAGTAGTCTCCATTGTGGCTTCTACATCCAATTCCTCTCCATCTGCACTGAACACTTTACCTAAACGAACTCCAACTAAACGAGGTACGCCGCCTTCTAAAAGGATTGATTCATAAATACTCATCACGTTGTCAGCTTCAATGCCATCTGCAACAAGAATAGCGACCCGTTTGGTTTTGATAGAGCCACCTCCAGGATAATGCATTTCAGATAAGGCTAGGCTTGGTTGTAAATCTGGAAATACTCTGTCACTGGCCAGCGGGGCTGCCTCGGGCAGATCTAGACCCAAGTCGTCCGCTACAGTTTGAGCCAATACCTCATCAACATTCAGCAATAGAGATACCATGCGCTCACGAATGGCTGTAGTTTGTACACGTGTTAATTCAAACCGAAAAGCACCCATGATGTGATTTTTTTCAGCTAGCGATTGGCTATTCCAAAATAAGCGTGCTTGAGAGTAATGGTCGGCAAATTTTTCTGCTTTTCCACGTACCTTATCCTCAGTGTTGGCTTGCGATGACACAACTTCTGGAAAAGAGCTAAATCCATTTAACCCAGCTTGAAAAGGGCAGCCGCCTGCCAGTGAGTTTGGTTCATAAGCCACCCGGCCACGCGGTATAGCTTGCCGATGAAGGCCATCGCGTTGGTTATTATGCACTTCTTTTAGTGGGGCATTGATTGGAATTTCATGAAAATTAACGCCACCAAGTCGCGTGATTTGTGTGTCTAAATAAGAATGTATACGGCCTTGTAACAAGGGATCGTTTGTAAAATCTATGCCTGGAATAATATGTGCGGTACAGAAAGCAACTTGTTCGGTTTCTGCGAAAAAATTATCTGGATTACGATTCAGCACCAGTTTACCTACTGGCATTATCGGCACAAGTTCAACAGGGATTAATTTTGTTGAATCAAGAACATCGAAATCAAAACTTTCTGCCTGTTCTTCACTAAATATTTGTAAACCCAATTCCCACTCTGGATAAGCTCCAGATTCGATCGCTTCCCAAAGATCACGACGATGGAAGTCAGGGTCGGCGCCACTAATTTTTACCGCTTCATCCCATATCAAAGAATGTGTGCCAGCTAAAGGCGTCCAATGAAATTTACAGAAAACAGATTCGTTCGCGTCATTCACTAGTCTGAATGTATGAACGCCAAAGCCTTGCATCATGCGGTAACTGCGAGGTATGGCGCGATCTGACATTTGCCACATAACCATATGCATGGATTCAGGCATGAGCGATATGAAGTCCCAAAATGTATCATGTGCTGAAGAAGCTTGAGGCATTGCATTATGAGGTTCAGGCTTTACTGCGTGAACCAAATCTGGAAACTTCATGGCATCTTGAATGAAAAATACTGGAATATTATTTCCTACCAAATCCCAGTTACCAGCATCGGTATAAAATTTCACTGCAAAACCACGTACATCACGTACTGTGTCGGCAGAACCGCGTTCCCCAGCTACTGTGGAAAATCGTACAAAAACGGGCGTGCGTTTTCCAGCTTCAGCAAAGGGAGCGGCCTTGGTAAACTTGTCTAATGCTATATAGTTTTCAAAATAGCCATGCGCCGCAGAACCTCGTGCATGTACAACCCGTTCGGGTATGCGTTCATGGTCAAAATGCGTGATTTTTTCACGCAGAATAAAATCTTCCAGTGCGGTAGGGCCGCGCAGTCCAATTTTTAACGAACTTTGGTTGTCTGCAATTGATACGCCTTGATTAGTGGTGAGTTCTTGCTCTTTTGAATCCACACGCACTCGATCCAAGTCACCGCCTGCAAAATTTTCGCCTTCTGGTGGAATGCCTGAACCAGTTTTTTCTGAGCCATTAAACTCTGTTACGGTACTTGCGGTAGCAGAATTTGAATCCGAAGTTTGTGTTATGCCTGTAAATGGGCAACGCGAAGCCTCACCATATTCCTTTTCTTTGGTTGCGTTGAATTGTGTTTTTGATGCTAAATCAGCAGAGTAGGCTAATTTATCGACTAATTCTGCGGCTACCCCGTCATTTCGACTCAGTGATGACATGTCAGGCGTAGATGGCCCAGAAACGGTACTTAAAACAGAACCTAAGCCGATTTTATTAGTGAGTTTTGCCATTTACATGCTCCTGATAGTTTAATAAGTGAATTTGAAAAAAACACATAGTAGTGACGTAGCTTTGTCGAAACGAAGCTAATTCTAGCTATTTTAAGAAGGCGAAGTTGGGTTTGATGTAGGGCAAGCCCTGAATCGAATGTAGGAAATAACTTAACAGGGAAGTAACGTGCGGCGTATACACGTTCTTTTACATTTACTTAGTCTTTACCAAAAGCTAAGTCTTTTGAAAAACAGGCCCTGCTGTTTAGACGGGTTCGCTATCAAACTGGTAAGAAGTGGTCTGTCGGTAAACTGAACCTGGCTTCAACTCCGTGCTTGGAAACTCCAGATGGTTAGGTGCGTCAGGATAGTGCTGTGTTTCCAAACAGAAGCCAGCGTATTTATCATAGGGCATATTTTTCTTGCCTAAAACACTGCCATCTAAGAAGTTGCCAGTGTAAAACTGTATGGCGGGCTGAGTGGTATAGACCCTCATTCTTCGCCCGCTAATGGGTTCTTCAACTAATGCTGCGAGTGTTAAACCGCCTTTATTTTCATCGATTATCCAAGCATGATCATATCCGCCATTGGCACTGCGAATTTGTTCATTTGTGTTATCTAATTTTTCACCAATACTGGCTTGCTGTCGAAAATCCATGCAAGTGCCATCAACTTTCGCCTGCTCGCCTAAGGGTATTAAATTAGAATTTATAGGTAAGTATCGTGCGGCACAGAGTTTAATCCGATGTGCAAGGACATCAGACTGTCGTTCCATACCAGACAGGTTGAAATAGCTATGGTTAGTTAGATTGAGTATGGTTGGTGCATCAGTGCTAGCAGTGTAATCGATGTGAAGTTCTTGACTATCGCTCCACGTATAGGCAACTTCAACAGATAGTGTCCCAGGATATCCTTCTTCCCCATCACGGCTAATGTAACTAAGCACAAGGCGGGCTGCGTTCGTCGTTTCTTCGATGCGTGCATGCCATACTTTTTTATCGAAGCCTTGCATTCCGCCATGCAGATGATTGCAGCCGTTATTGGTAGCCAATTTGTATTCATTTCCCGCCAGACTAAATCTACCGTTAGCAATGCGGTTTGCATATCGTCCTATTAAGGCGCCAAAATAAGGATGCTCATTGAGATAGGGTTGTAAGGTATCAAAACCAAGCACAACGTCATCCACCTTGCCGTATCTATCGGCTACTTCCAATGTTTGGACAATTCCGCCGTAAGTTAAAATGCACACCCGCAGACCATCACGGTTAATAAGTTGATAGCGCTCTACAGTTTTTCCTTCTTTAGTGGCTCCAAATGGCTCTTTTCTGATAGGCATAATTGGTCTCTACGCTAATAGATAACTTCTGATTATTGAATGGCATTTAAGTTTATTTTAATTTGTAAGGACTAGGCAAATCGGCTGTTGATAGCGCCTCGGTAAGTTTGACGCATATCCTGCGAGGTTTTTCCTACAACTTTATCAGCATTATTCCTATACATCATAAAAGCTTGCTCTCATAAGCTGACTGTATCATTCGTGCCCGATGATATGCAGTCAGTCGCCATTGTGTTTAATGAGAGCTAATAATTTCTTATGTAACACGACATATCTGCCAGGAGCAACGTAACGAAATTTAACTTAATTCCATAAAGTGGCTATGTCTCTAACTGAACATAATAATATTGCCAATTCGAAGGTAGACGCTCAATCTGCCAATACGTTTGCCTCATTTTGGATGGCTGGCTATGAAGGTGCAGACCATATAAATGGAGCTGGTATCTCACTGGCAATGAATGAAGCTAATCGCCATGCCAGCCGCGCCTATGACGATTACTTACTACTCAGCGAGTTAGGTATTCGCACCGTGCGCGAAAGTATTGGTTGGCGATTGGTAGAGAAAAATGGACACTTTGATTTCTCTTCAATCTTATTGCGCGCTAAGGCGGCTAAAGAATTGGGCATACAAATCAACTGGACATTCTGCCATTATGGCTGGCCTTTGGATATTGATGTTTACTCCCCACAGTTTATAGAACGCTTCGCTCAATATTGTCGTCACGCAGTGACTTTTTTGAGCGACTACATTGGTGAGATCCCCATATATTCACCCATTAACGAAATTTCATTTGCCAGCTGGGCTGCAGCTGCCAACAAATTCGCTTGTATTCATGCCGAAAATGATGGTGGGGCAAGATTAAAGCGTCAATTAGTGCGAGCGACCATTCGTGGCTGTGATGAAATTTGGAAATTGCAGCCTAAAGCCCGCATATTGCAGTGCGATCCGCTGATTAGGGTCGGCGCTCCGCAGGGTTGGCCGGTAATGGAAGGCACCGCAACTTCTTATAACCTATCGCAGTATGAAGCTTGGGACATGATATGCGGCAAATTGGAACCAGAGTTGGGCGGCGCTCCGCAATACCTAGATATTGTGGGTATTAATTACTACCATAATAATCAGTGGGGCGTAGAAGCTCAATTTCCGTGGCATCTCGGTGACACACGTCGTATCCCATTCCATCAAATGCTGATGGAAGTCTACCAGCGCTATCAACGTCCCTTAATCATTGCTGAAACCAGCCACGTAGGAAGTGGAAGAGGGGCATGGATACGCGAAATCGCTCAAGAGACCATTCTTGCCAAACAACATGGGGTGAATATTGACGGAATCTGCCTTTATCCTGCTTTAGACCGTCCAGACTGGGAAAATGAACACCATTGGCACCATAGCGGAGTTTGGGATATTGAACCATCATCGAAAGATTTGTCTAGTGACGCTGAATCGGAATCTTCTGATTTAACTAGATCTGATTTAGCTACATCAGACTTTAAGCGCATCCCTTGTGCCCCTTATATTCAAGCGATTCATAACGCGCAACGTCTAACAAAGCATTTTTCAAATTTACTTGTCAATCAAGCCATGTCTATACCTATGTATACAGGCGCTTCATCCTCGAAAGGGAATAAAATGTCTACCATCTTTGTGTTCTCGCACCTGCGCTGGAATTTTGTATTTCAACGCCCACAACATCTACTTTCTCGTCTTGCAGAACACTACCAGGTAATTTTTATCGAGGAACCAGTATTCGATAATCGAGATTGTTTCTTCTCTACCTCAACTCCAGTGCCGAATGTCACTGTGTGTACTCCGCATGTGCCCGTGCAAGCGCATGGTTTTCATGATGACTATTTACCCTACATGAAAACGCTTATCGCTGAGCTGGTGGAGGATTTTGAAGATTATGTTGTTTGGTTTTACACCCCAATGGCCTTACCCTTACTTCAAGGCATGAACCCCAGTGTAGTGATTTATGATTGTATGGATGAGCTCTCAGCATTTGCAAATCCGCCCAAGCAACTATTGCAGCGTGAAAATGCATTATTAGGCATTGCGGATATTGTATTTACTGGCGGCCCTAGCTTATATAACGCTAAAAAAGAACGCCACAATAACGTTCATTGTTTCCCAAGCAGTGTCGATGTTATCCATTTTCAGCAGGCATTAGACCGCAATAATGGACATCCCGCTCAGCATGCCATTTCTGGACCGAAATTAGGCTTCTATGGCGTTATAGATGAACGGTTTGACGCCGATCTAATTGCTTATGTGGCAAAAGCGCATCCTGAGTGGCAAATTGTACTGGTTGGTCCAATCGTTAAAATCAATCCTTCAATATTGCCCAGGCAAGCCAATATTCATTACATTGACCAGCAACCCTACCAAGCCTTACCCCAGTTTCTAGCTGGATGGGACGTTTGTTTGCTGCCGTTTGCATTGAATGAATCCACACGTTTTATTAGTCCGACCAAGACCTTAGAATACATGGCAGCTGAATTACCAATAGTCAGTACTCCCATTAAAGATGTGATTGATCTTTACGGTAGCGCAGTAGCTATAGCCGAAACTCATCAAGATTTTGTTCTAGCCTGTGAAAAACTTTTGGCGGAAACGGAGTATGCAAAACAGCAACGCATTGAAAATATGCGAGGTATAGTTGCCCAAACGTCATGGGAAAGTGCTGCATTATCTATGCATGAAATGCTTCAGAAGCTTATATGCCCAGATGAAATTTACCCAGATGAGCCGCTAATAGCTGACAATCAAACAGCTCAAATTAATACGCGACAATATAACGATGTTGTAACTTCGCAAGGTTTACCCGAATCGATATTGGGGGGCGATGATAGAAATAAATCTAGCGCAAACTTAGTGCATATTTCAGCTCCTGCTCAGCATGTGTGTAATGTCATCATCGGGGCTGGCCCCACTGGCTTAAGCGCAGCTTACCATTTGGGTAAAGATACCGTATTGCTGGATAAAAACTCCCATGTCGGAGGCTGGTGCCGCTCAATCGAGGATAAAGGATTCACCTTCGATTATGCAGGTCATATTATGTTTTCCAATGATGAATATGTATTGCAGCTGTATAAAACCTTACTTGGAGATAATATCCATTGGCAGAATAGAGAGGCGTGGGTATACAGCAAAGGTGTGCATACGCGTTATCCATTTCAAGGTGCCTTATACGGCTTGCCGCCTGAGGTCATTAAAGAATGTATCGTTGGCGCTGTAGAAGCCCGTTATGGCGCGGTGAAAGAACAGCCCTCAATGAAAGATAAGTCATGCAATATGGCCGTTAACCAAAAAGAAATAAGTGATTGCTGTGCAGATGGAACAGTAGATGTTCCAGCTTCTGTGTCTGGCAAAAACCTGATGGGAGATAAGTCCGCAAATTCTTCATCCAACCCTATAACCAATCCTACATCCAACCTCACAAGTACTCCTGAAAATTTTGAGGATTTCATTTACAAAGTTTGGGGCAAGGGTATCGCCAAACATTTTGCCATTCCATATAACAAGAAAATATGGACAGTCCCTCTTACTGAAATGGAAACGTCTTGGTTGGGCGGTCGAGTGCCTTTGCCCGATATCGAAGAGATTATCAGCGGCGCCCTAGAGCCTTCTGGTAAGCCTATGGGGCCAAATGCCCGATTTGGCTATCCATTGCATGGTGGTTTCCAAGCCATCATGGATGGGTTTTTGCCGCACATAAAAGGTACGTTAGAACTTAATGCAGATGTCAAACACATTTCACCTAAGCAACGCACGGTTGAATTGGCCGATGGCAGACGCTATCGTTATGAAAACCTTATTAGCACCATGCCATTGCCGCAATTGATTCGCATGATAGGCGACGAAGCACCGCAAGTTGTTATCGATGCCGCTAACGGACTTAAGCATATCTCCATTCGCTGCGTAAACTTAGGTATTGCACGCGAAAATATTACGGATAAACATTGGATTTATTATCCTGAAGATTCCATTTTCCATCGTATTTTCTTACAAGGAAATGCAAGTCCAGGTTGTAATCCACCAGACGGATTCGGGCTGACCTGCGAAATATCTTACTCCCCTTGGAAACCACTGCCGTACAGCGGGCAACAGCTCATTGAGCGCTGTTTCCAAGATTGCATTGATGTGGGATTGTTAAACGAAACCGACAGATTAATTACTGCTAACGAGGTTGATATGCCTTACGCATACGTAGTGTACGACCATGCCCGAACCCGCAACGTCGCTATCGTTAAACAGTGGCTGGCTGGGTTTGGAATTACCTTAGCAGGTCGCTATAGCGAATGGGAGTACTACAACTCTGACCATGCATTTTTGGCAGGTAAAAAAGCGGCAGAGGCGATGGGGTGCGAAAGTCAGCAAAGTGCTCCTGCAATTTAAGCAAGATTCCTTTCCTATATAAGGAGACATTAATGACAGCTTATCCGCGCCCTCAACTGGTACGTAAGCAGTGGACTTCATTAAACGGACAATGGCAATTTCTATTTGATGACGCTGGCGTCTATAAACAGCCTGATGAAATAGCTTTATGGCCATTGCATATTGAAGTCCCATTTCCACCAGAATCACAGGCCAGTGGAATTGGTGACAGAAACTTCCATCGCGCTTGTTGGTATCAGCGGGAATTTGATATGTCCATTAACGACGATAAAAAAAATAAAGCTGAGCCAAAAGGGGGCTGTCAACACCATATTTTGCTTCATTTCGGCGCAGTGGACTATCACGCCACGGTATGGGTAAACGGCCTTTTGGTGGCAAAACATGAAGGTGGCCATACGCCTTTTACCGCCGATATCACATTTGCTTTAAATGCTAGTGGAAAACAAGTAGTCACAGTGATGGCAGAAGATGATCCACATGATCTGAGTAAGCCCAGAGGCAAGCAAGACTGGCAGCTTGAACCTCACTCCATATGGTATCCGCGAACTACAGGTATTTGGCAAACCGTTTGGTTAGAGCGAGTCGCAGAAACCTATATAAAAACGATACGTTGGACCCCGCATATGGAGGAATTTTCTCTACAGTTTGAAGCGACCCTTTCCAATATTTGTTACGAAGAACTATGGCTTGAAATTACATTACGTCATGGGGAACGCATACTTGCGAGTGATAGTTACCGCATTTTAGATGAACAAATCGATCGCCGTATTATCCTTTCCGATCCTGGTATTGACGACTTCCGCAACGAGTTACTTTGGAGTCCAGAGCGTCCTACCTTGCTGGATGCAGAAATCACCTTAAGAAATGGCACTCAAATACTCGATCAATTTACCTCATATACTGCACTTCGCTCGGTCAATATATTGCGTGACCGATTCATGCTTAATGGCAGACCCTATATGTTACGCATGGTGCTAGACCAAGGGTATTGGCCCGATACTTTGTTAGCAGCTCCAAATGATGATGCTTTAAGGCGCGATGTTGAGTTGGCAAAAGCTATGGGCTTTAATGGTGTACGCAAGCATCAAAAGATTGAAGACCCGCGCTACTTATACTGGGCAGATAAGCTTGGCCTGCTAGTGTGGGAAGAAATGCCTTCGGCTTATCGATTCACCCGCACTGCTATCACGCGCACGGTAAGAGAGTGGGGCGAAGTAATAGAACGAGATTACAGCCACCCTTGCATTATTGTATGGGTACCGTTTAATGAATCATGGGGAGTGCCAGAACTCACCTCCATTCGCGAACATCGCCATGCCGTAGAAGCGCTTTATCACTTAACCCGCACGCTAGACTCTACGAGACCAGTGATTGGTAATGACGGTTGGGAAAGTAGCGCCACGGACATCATCGGAATTCATGATTATGATGCGAATGCCGATCAATTGCGAAACCGTTATTGCGTGGAAGCTAATATGGGTCTGTTGTTTGATCGTCGCCGTCCAGGCGGGCGTATCCTCACTTTAGACGGCTATCCACATAAGGGGCAGCCTATTATGCTGACAGAATTCGGCGGTATTGCTTATGCCAAGTGTCCGCAACCTGGCGTCAGTCAAACTTGGGGTTACTCCTCAGCCAAAGACGATACAGATTTCTTAGCTTTATATAGAAGTTTGATGGAAGTTATCACGAGTGCTTCGCTATTCAGTGGTTTTTGTTACACCCAATTTGCCGATACTTTTCAAGAAGCAAACGGTTTGTTATGTGCGGATCGCACTCCAAAAATACCATTGGAAGAGATTGCTGCCATTACTCGGGCCTCGAATATGTATATAGGCTTAGCCGTATGATGTTTCTTACAATCGAAATGTTAAGAGGTAGTCATGTATACGCTTAAATTGCTTAAACCGGACGGCAGACAGTTATGGCTTTATAGTGAAGCACCATTGCAAGAAGACATGGTCGCGCCTTCGCCGTTTGCGGAACCGTCAGGCGCGAACCCTCATCTGCGCTGGCATCCTTTACGTGGGGAATGGGTTGCTTACGCAAGCTTTCGGCAAAATCGCACTTTTTTGCCTCCACCTGAATACAACCCCCTAGCGGTAACTACAGATTTAGCTAATCCCACCGAATTACCACAAGGTAATTGGCAGATTGCCGTATTTGATAATCGCTTCCCTTCACTAGAGCTAAATTCTCATCAACCGCCAGATATCATCATTCCCACAATTCCAGCCACTGGGAAATGTGAAGTGGTGGTGTTTACCCAAGATGCTCAATCCTCATTAGGTAATTTGCCGCTATCGCAAATCGAGCTATTAATCGAAGTCTGGGCTGCGCGTACAGAAGAAATCGGAGAGTTGCCTGAAATTCGCTATGTGCTTCCTTTTGAAAATCGCGGCACCGCCATGGGCGTTACCCTTAATCACCCGCACGGGCAAATATATGCTTATCCAGTGATTCCCCCAGTGCCAGCTCGCATGCAGTTGCAAGCCCGCGAATATTTTTCTGAACATGGTTGCGGACCTTTGGAAGCCATGATTAATAGAGAGCTCCAAGACGACAAACGCATTATTTATCGTGGCGAACATGCAGTTGCATTTGTACCTGCTTGCGCCCGCTATCCTTATGAAGTTTGGGTTGCTCCAATTAAGGCAACGCTTACATTTAGCGCATTAACTGAAGAGCAGCGGGTTGATTTAGCTCGCGCACTTAAGACTGTTCTCATGAAATATGATGCGCTATGGAACCGACCCTTTCCATATTTAATGGCCTGGTATCAAGCGCCGACCGATGGCGAATCACATCCTGAAGCACATCTTCATGCCGAATTTTATCCGCCATACCGCACCATGGATAAACTTAAATACCTAGCTGGCACTGAATTAGCAGCTGGGCTATTCGTCATGGATGCGTTACCAGAAGATAAAGCTTTAGAGCTTCAAAATGTCATCGTCGACATAGAATGAACTGACATTTAGATAATTATTTGAGACTGCAATGAAGACATTTGAAGAAATTTTTAAAGCTGCGCCAACAGTGATGGCAGAAGCTCCGGGTAGAGTTAATCTGCTGGGTGAACACACTGACTACAATGGCGGATACGTGCTACCTACTGCTATTTCGCAAAAGACCTGTGTGCTTTTGCATCCAAACAAACGGAAGTCGTTTCGATTATATGCTGCAACTTTGGACGAAATTGTATCGTTTACAATGGAAACTCCGCCAAAGAAACATTTTGCCAGTTATATCTACGGTTGCCTGCACGAAGTTAAAGCGATAGGCGCTGATATACCTTTTATGGATATTTACGTTCATTCCACCGTTCCGATAGAAGTAGGTTTATCTTCCAGCGCCGCATTAGAAGTGGCTACTTTACGTGCCTTGCGCATTCTTCTTCAATTACCCGTTGAAGATATCATGATTGCAAAAATGGCGCAGCGCGCAGAAGTCAAATATGCAGGCGTAAATTGCGGCATTATGGATCAAATGGCTTCTAGTTTGGCTGATGTTGAGCATATGTTATTTATTGACACGCGCACGCTGGAAACAGAAGTTTTGCCACTACCAGCTGACGCTGAAGTGCTAGTCATCGATTCTGGTATAAGCAGAACTTTGGCTGCTAGCAAGTACAATGAGCGTCGAGCAGAATGTATCGTCGCTGCTCAGCAGCTTGGGGTAGAAGAGTTGCGTGATATTACTGATCCGAACTTGACGAATGAATTACCGTCACCATTTCGCGAGCGTGCGCGCCATGTGATTAAAGAAAATAACCGAGTGTTGGCTGCGCGTAAGGGTATTAGCGCTGTGGATTTCGGGCAATTAATGAATGCATCGCACACTAGCCTAAGCCAAGATTATGAGGTATCAATCCCTGAGTTAGATTTGCTGGTAGCGCTCTTGCAGAAAAATAAGGATGTCTATGGAGCAAGATTGACTGGAGCAGGTTTTGGAGGTGCTTGTGTTGCTTTATGCAAAACTGGCACCGTGTGCAACGTCAGCGATGCTGTCCTCAAACTATATAATGAAGCTGGAAATCATGGCAAACGGCTTGTGCCCGCGCAGGAATTAATCGCGGAACAAATTACAACTGAGCAATCTGCCACAAAAATTCACTAAGTTTCTTAAAGTACTTACTTCTGCAACGTTCTTGCTATTACCCAACACTCAATATGGATTGCACCAGCCTGTTTTAATGTTTTAGCTAGTTCGTTAAGGCTGGCGCCAGTTGTCATCACATCATCCACCAATGCGATGCGTTTGCCATTCAACTGCTTGTCCACTTTAAATGCCCCTTTGATATTTCTGACGCGTTCTTTCAATGGCAAGCTAGCTTGTGGCGGCGTGAGTTTTTGGCGTTGTACGGACTGGTAATCTAATTTTTCAGGATTGTTCTTAGTGATAATTTTTGCGATTTCGAGCGCTTGATTAAAACCGCGTTCTTTAAGTCGCGCAGGGTGCATGGGCATGGCTATCACTAAGTCTATATCGGCTAGATTGGTTTTATTGCTCAACATCTTGCCGAAAATGTGTCCTAAATTAAGCATGCTGCCATATTTGTAGCGTTGCATCATGACATCTAACGGAAAGTCATAGGTCAACAAACTGTGAGTCGCGTCAAAATCAGGTGGTAAGTTTAAGCAACTACCACAAACTAAACCATTGGAAGACAAACCGCACTGTGGGCATTGTGGCGCGGTGTGCCAAGGCAGGTCGTTGTAACAAGGCACACACAAGCCAAAATTTCCACCGTCCTCGGCAGTGCATAACAAACAACGCTGCTTAAATAACCTATCTAACAGTTTGGTGGGAAGGCCGTTATGGAGAAATTGCTTAAATTTTAATCGAATGTTCAATATTTGCGTCCCATTTCATTGACAAGGTATAATCGCACCATAAATTAAGCCTCTTTAAAAGGAACTGCACATGCTCGAAACCTCTCAACAAGGTCATACACATGCCGTGATTAATACGGATGGCCTAAAAGCCAATCTTAACTCTTCCTCTGAAACCAACACAGTTAACCGTTGGAGTGTAGCGGATATTGTCGCATTATTTGAGCTGCCTTTCAGTGATTTAATGTATCAGGCGCAAACTGTGCATAGGGCAAATTTTAATCCGAATGCAGTTCAGGTGAGCACTTTGCTTTCAATTAAAACAGGTGGCTGTTCAGAGGATTGCGGTTACTGCCCACAAGCGGCGCGTTATCATACTGAGGTAGAAAATGAGCCTTTGATGAAGCTAGAAGATGTTGTGGCGGCGGCGCAAGAAGCTAAAGACAATGGTGCCAGCCGTTTCTGCATGGGTGCTGCATGGCGCGGGCCTAAGCAGCGCGATTTAGAGCCTGTGTTGAAAATGATTGCCGAAGTTAAAGCAATGGGTTTAGAAACCTGTGCGACTTTGGGCATGTTAAAAGATGGTCAAGCTGAGCAGTTAAAAGAAGCAGGTTTGGATTATTACAATCATAACTTGGATACCGCGCCAGAGTTCTACGGCGATGTGATTACCACGCGTACTTATCAAGACCGTTTAGACACATTGGATCGCGTGCGTAGCCAAGATATTCATGTATGTAGCGGCGGTATTATCGGCATGGGCGAAACGCGGAACCAACGCGCTGGCTTGTTAGCGCAATTGGCAAATATGGAACGCCCACCTGAAAGTGTGCCAATTAATTTACTCACACAAGTCGAAGGTACGCCATTGCACGGTACCGAAGAGTTAGATCAATTTGAGTTTGTGCGGACTATTGCCGCGGCGCGTATTACTATGCCGAACAGCTTCGTGCGTTTATCAGCAGGCCGCCAAAGTATGAGTGAGGGCATTCAAAGTATGTGCTTTTTAGCTGGTGCAAACAGTATTTTCTACGGTGAAAAGTTGCTGACCACAGCCAATCCTGAAGCTTCGACTGATAAGAAATTATTCGAAAAATTAGGCATTAATAAAATCTAGGGTAACAAACTAACATGCTGGCTTCATTACAAATCGCATTAGATAAACGCAAAGCGGATGGCTTACTGCGCCAACGGCGTTTGCTCGACTCGCCGCAGGCTGAGCATATTGTTGCGAATAGTAAGCCGTATCTGTCATTCTGTAGTAATGATTATTTGGGTCTAGCGAACCACCCAGCACTAATTGCGGCTATGCAAAAAGCGGCTGGTGATTCTGGTGTTGGTAGCGGCGCGTCTGGTTTGGTGACAGGCCACCATCGTTACCATGATGACTTAGAAAAGCAGTTAGCCAAGTTTGTAAATATGCCTGCCGCATTGTTATTTTCCGCAGGTTATATGGCAAATATCGGTGCGTTGGGGGCGTTGGTTGGGCGCGGCGATGCGATTTTTGCCGACAAGTTGAATCACGCTTGTTTGAATGATGGTAGCTATTATTCGCTTGCCGAGTTCAATCGCTTTGCGCATAACGATGTAGCTGCACTTGAAAACTTACTTAAAGCCAGCAGCGCACGACATAAGCTCATTGCCGTGGATGCGGTATTTAGTATGGATGGCGATATTGCGCCATTGGCTGAATATTTAACGCTTTGCGAGAAGTACGATGCTTATTTATACATTGATGATGCGCATGGCTTTGGTGTGTTGGGTGAGCATGGTCAAGGCTCGCTAAATCATCTAAAACTGAAATCTCCTCGCATCATTATGATGGCAACATTAGGCAAAGCTGCGGGTGTGGCAGGCTCATTTGTTGCGGGTGAAAGTGTGGTGATTGACTACCTGATTCAAACTGCTAAAAGTTATGTATATTCAACACCAGCGCCGCCAGCACTTTCTGCAACTTTATCCGCTTCGGTGAGTTTGATTGAGCAGGGCGATGACTTACGCACACATTTACACAGCCTGATTAATTACTTTAAAGACAATCTGCAATGCAAAAGATGGCAGTTAATGCCGTCTGAAACATCAATTCAACCGTTAGTGGTTGGCGATAATCTTGAGGCATTGGCGTTAAGTGAGTACTTACAAAGCTTAGGCATATTAGTGCCAGCCATTCGCCCACCCACTGTGCCCGTTGGTACTGCTAGGTTGCGCATTTCTTTATCAGCCGCGCATTCGCTAGATGATATTAAACAACTTATTTCGGCAATCCAACAAGCGGAGCAAGTTCTATGAAAATTGTTCCCGCTAACATTTATATGGAAACGACGGGCACTGGGCCAAACCTAGTACTGTTGCATGGTTGGGGCATGAGTGGCGCGGTGTGGCAACCGATTATAAAAAGCTTGAGTAAATTATTTACGTTACATATTGTTGATTTACCAGGCATGGGCTTGAGTCGCCCAACTGAGCCGTATCACTTGCATATCATTGCGGAAAAAGTGGCAGAAATGCTGCCAGCGAATGCAGATATGATTGGCTGGTCGTGGGGCGGGCAAGTCGCCATGCGCATTGCGCTAGATCAGCCTGATGCCGTTCGCAGATTGGTCCTGGTCGGCTCTACGCCGTGTTTTGTGAATAAAGAAGAATTCATGACGCAAGCTAAATGGACATCAGGCATTGCCCCAGAAGTATTTGAGCGCTTTGCTGACAGTATGGATGCGGATTACCATAAAACGCTTACGCAGTTTTTAACACTGCAATGCATGGGCGATAAAAGCGCAAGGTTAACGGTAAGATTATTGCGTAGAAAGCTGGAAGAGCGCCCCGCACCAACATCACAAACGCTACAACGCGCCTTGGGCATATTGCTGGAAAGCGATTTACGTTCAGAAGTTAACCGCCTAAGAAAACCAACCCTATTGATTCATGGCGATAGAGATACGCTCGCGCCAGTGCAAGCCGCGCATTGGATGATGCAAAACTTACCAGTGGGTTACTTACGCGTGATTTCTGGTGCTTCGCACGCTCCCTTTCTATCGCATCAAGAGCAGTTTGTGGATGCAGTCGTTCAATTCCTAGAACCTACAAGCGCTTAATATGGAAGCCAAATTGCCCGATAGTTACCATATTGATAAAGCGCGCGCACGCGCTTCATTTGGCCGTGCCGCTAATACTTACGACGCAGCTGCAATCTTGCAGAAACAAGTGCGTGAAGAAATGCTCAGCCGGCTAGATTTAGTGAAGTTAAACCCACACACCATATTAGACGCGGGTTGTGGCACAGGTTTAGCTAGCCATGCTTTGCAAAAACGCTTTGCAAAATCACAAGTGATTTCACTAGATTTTGCGTTACCTATGCTGCAGAAAACACGCAGTACCAATCCAAATAATGGCTTTGTTGGTCAAGTAAGGAGCATGCTCGGTGGTGTTACACAAAATCTATTGTGTGCGGATATTGAATCACTGCCTTTGGCGAGTGCCAGTGTAGGTTTGGTGTGGTCAAATTTGGCGATTCAATGGTGCAATGATTTGGATGCGGCTTTGCAAGAGTTTCATCGCGTGTTGCAGCCAGAAAGCTTGCTCATGTTCAGCACTTTTGGCCCCGATACGCTCAAAGAGCTTCGCGTTGCCACCAGCGGACAAAACGGCACAACCAGTGTGAGTAGATTTCTAGATATGCACGACATTGGCGACGCGATGGTGCGGGCTGGGTTCAGTGCGCCAGTGCTGGATGTCGAGAGATTCACCCTGACTTACGATGACGTTAAAAGTGTGATGCGTGACTTAAAAAGCATCGGTGCGCATAACGCGACAGATGGTCGTGCGCGAGGCTTGCTAGGGCGTGGCTTTTTACAAAACCTAGAAGCGAACTACGAGCAATTTCGAGTAGATGGGAAACTGCCTGCCACCTTTGAAGTTGTGTACGGGCATGCTTGGCGCGGTGCAGATAAAGCAAAGTTTGAAGATGGCGTTTCACCTATCACCTTTAGGAGTAGGAGCGGCTTTTAGCCGCGAATTGTGCGTACACTTA
The DNA here is from genome assembly GCF_029946165.1 of Methylotenera sp. Lineage (GTDB taxonomy): Bacteria > Pseudomonadota > Gammaproteobacteria > Burkholderiales > Methylophilaceae > Methylotenera. Next base: position 85,889 of record NZ_JAQSDZ010000025.1, on the reverse strand, counting down.
TCCTCATTTCGCGGCTAAAAGCCGCTCCTACAAAAATAATATCACCATGAAAAGTTACTTTGTCATTGGCACCGATACCAACGTAGGTAAAACCTATGTGGCAAGTGCCTTAGTGAAGTACTTTGCGGCGCAGGGTTTTAAAACGGTTGGTATGAAGCCTGTTGCCTCCGGTTGTGAGCTGAATGAAAAAAACGAACTGATTAACGAAGATGTCACCGCTTTAATTTCAGAGAGTAACGTTAATGCTGACCTAGATTTAGTTAATCCCTATCGTTTCGCGCCCGCCATTGCGCCACATATCGCCGCTGAACAAGCGGGCATTACCATAGAGTTAGGGGTAATTAAAAGCGCATACGAACAGCTAACGGATTTAGCAGATGTAGTAATAGTTGAAGGTGCAGGCGGCTTCTGCGTGCCTTTGAATAACACCGAAACATTGGCGGATTTAGCTTCACAGTTCAATATTCCAATGATTCTAGTGGTTGGTATGCGTTTGGGTTGCATTAATCATGCATTATTAACGGTAGAAGCTATTCAGGCGCGTGGTTTGAAGTTGGCTGGTTGGGTGGCAAACGAGATTGAACCAAACTTTGCCATGTTTGATGAGAACTTAGTTAGCTTACAGCAGCGCATTGCTGCGCCGTGTATAAGCATAGTTAAGTGGAACGACAGCGCGCAATTTCAGTTTTAAAAGCGCATCTAAAAAGCTTAAAAATCCTTCGATAATTTTTCTGACATTTCAGTACGAATCAAGACTGGATTGTATAGCCCAGATTTTGTAGCGTAATACCTTTATTTATTGAACCTTACGTGCGCTTTCCTTGTGGCTGTTCTTAAATTAAATGTATGGAGTATCTACAATCAAATAGTTAAACCTAACACATGGAAACGCCGACGATTGATCCAATCACCTCTTTAGGTGCACCAGATTCATTGGCGATTAGTTTCAACTCCTCCCGGACTAAAAGCCAATTCCCACTTTCTGTTAAAAACCGATACTCATGGTTTAAAGTTTTATCTACATCTAAAGTTTTTAAGCGTTCAACGACTTGGGCTAAGTCGTTTTCATGGATGTGTGCATGCCAAAAACCACTATGAGCCATGAAGTTATCTCTGTCATAGCCAAATAATTGATTGATATTTTTGCTGACAAAGGTTGCCGCGTATTCTGGCATTGGCGTTCTAGCAAAAAAGATAATCGGCATGGAGTTCATAATCTGGTCTATTCGCGTCTTCTCACGCTCCAACTCCAAGGCATCAAATAGACGCTGATCTTCTGCCACATCTGAAAGTGGGGTCAATTCGCTATACGCCTGATGAATCGCATGTTCGGCCATATGTAACAACTCATAACTCTTCATGCCAACTGCGTGAGCAAGACTGCTAATCGTCTTAAGGCTAGGTTGTTTAATGCCACGCTCTAACATGGAAATAAAAGTGCGCTCCAAGCCAGATTTTGAGGCCAGTGACTCTTGAGTAAGACCATGCTCTAAACGAATTTTCTTAACGACCACACCAAATAGGGATTTATGCATGTACTTCCAATAATTTAAGGCTGTTTGGTGACAATTAGGCGCATATAAACTTATTTTTACCCGCGTCCTTAGCTCGATATAAGGCGTCATCCGCACTGCTGATCAATAGTTTTGGGTTATCACCAATCATGGATGAAAGTGCAATTCCAACACTTGCTGTCACGGTCATTTTATTGACGCCCATCACAATAGGTTGAGATATTTCTTGAATCAACTTATGTGCAATATCCGTAGCACCTGTAATTTCCATAATATCTTCTAGCACCACGACAAACTCATCACCTCCTAAACGGGCAACGGTATCTTCACTGCGGGTATTAGCAAGCAAGCGCTCCGCGACTACTTCTAGCACGCGGTCTCCTGCCTGATGACCAAACTGATCATTAATGAATTTGAATCCATCCAAGTCAATCATTAACAATGCCACATTATCACCAGTACGTTTAATTCGAGAGAGGGAGTGTGACAATCTAGCATTAAATAACAAGCGATTTGGCAACTTGGTCAGTGGGTCATGATGCGCTAAAAACTCGAACTCGTCATGCGCTATTTTGGATGAGGTAATATCGGCAAAAACTGCAATATAGTTTTTCACTTTGTCATCCGCGTCGAGAATAACACTTATCGTTAGCCACTCAGCATAGGTCTCGCCACTTTTACGCCGATTCCACAACTCTCCTTGCCAATAGCCACTCGTCTGTAGGGATTCCCATAACCGTTTGAAGAAAGCGTTATCTTGCCTACCCGAGCTGAGTATATTTGGATTTTTACCGCGAACTTCCTCTTCCTCATACCCAGTAATTCTAGTAAATGCAGGGTTGACTGACAAAATGTTAACATCCGCATCGGTAATGATAGTGCCTTCAATCGTATTTTCAAAAATTGAGGCGGCCTGTTTTAGCTTACGTTCTGAGAGCTTTTTTTCAGTCTCATCCTGTATGGTTTGTACAAAGCCGAGTAAATGATTATTTTGATCTTGAATAGGCGCAATACGCACATGCAGGTGAACGATGTCGTTTCTTATTTGATGTGTAATGTCGAATTCATAAATGGTGCCATGTTTTGCTTTATCTAAAGCAACACGCAACTCTTCTGTCGCCATACCAATTTTATCGAACAGCAACTCAAGATGCTCACCAACAATGCTTTCATGCGTCAAGCCAAATAATGCAGAGGCCGCTGGATTCAAATAGCGCACATTATTCGCTGGGTCTGCAATAATCAGACAGACCCCTAAAGACTCATGCAATACCGCAGATAGCACATGTTTTTCATCCAACTCTTGGCGAATCCGCTCAATATCATGTGCTTGTCTTTTAATGATTGTATTTAATATACTTACATAGCGATTTTCAATTTTCTTAACCACATCATGCTCAGTGAGAAGCCCCTGAAACACCCCATCTTCATCCACTACGGCCAGTGTGCGAATTTGATGTTGCCGCATAAGTTCAATCGCAAAATAGGTAGAGCGACTACGTTGCACCGTGACCACTACGTTAGACATCACATCAGCCAATAACGTATTGCTAGCTACATGATTTCGACCTAAGCGAACTAAATCTCGCTCAGTGATAATACCGACTGGTTTGCCTGCATCTGTGATGACAACTGCGCGAGCATTAGATTTAACCATCAGGACAATGGCATCATTAAGCGAGGCATGCACTGAGAGTGAACTTGCATCAGTGCTCATGACATTTTCGACTTTCTCCTGACCAGAGAATACATCCAGCCCTAGCACTTTCATAAAGTCTGTGTCAGAGGCTATGCCATGCAAATCCCCCTCATCATTCACAACAATAAGATGACGAATATTCTTTTGGGCACAGATGTGATAGGCCTCAAATAAATCAAGATGCTTGGGAGCAACAACAGGATTGCCACTCATCAGACTGCCAACCTTGGTCACGCTAGGGTCAAGTAGTTCAGGAATAATGCGTAGTGCATCTCTTTCAGTAAATATGCCAACGGGGCGCCTACCTTCAACCACCACTACAGAGCTAATAGTCATGTTAGCCATGACCTCAAGTACATCCGATAACATCGTATCTTGAGATACGCTGATCGGGTTACTTGAACAGATTTCATTTAGCGACATTGACGTGTACATAAGGTCACAGTATTAATTGATTAAGATTTTTATATGGTTTCAGCAGCCATATAAATCGAACCTTTAATTTTATAATGTTTGATCTCGGCACACTATAGACTATGGTATACACATGACCTGCCTAAAATAACACTAACTCATCGGGGATTAGAATTACCCGTTGAATATATGCATTAATGTGCATTACTCACACGTCAAAGGCGCTAAATTCTAGGTCAATGTTTTAACTGAATTACAGAACCTGGCATGGCTGACATATTCATTGCCTGTGTGTATGTAAGACTGGGATTTATACCAGCTATGTAAAGTGTATTAAGTAGTCTGGTAGTGTGGGCATATTTCTGCCCATGTGAATGTTGGAGTATCGGAAGTATTAAAGCGCGAAACGAGTTGCCCACGCTACTTTGCATTTAATTATTGGGCGAGTTCTGCCGCTTCCACCACTACTTTATACAGCTGTAATTCTTGCTGAGTTTTAACCCGAACGCCATTCACCGCTACTTGCCCACGTTTATTTGGTGCAATGCCACCACTAATCAACATAGGCTGACTTTGGGCAACTGCGCGGCCAGTTTTTGCATCATATTGAATCACTCTCACTTGCACGCGGTTAACGGCTATTGGCGTAGGGTTGGCGACTACTGCGAATAAATTACCAAGGTTATCTGCTTGCGGCGCTGCTTGTAGATATTTTGCAGGGTGCTGAGGTAAATCCAAACGTACGTATTCTGCGCTGGATTTTTTGCCGATTTCAGAGTTTGAGTCTGCGGCAACTGCATAGTTTTTAAGGGCGCTTTGCATATCGCCGCGCTCTTCGGCTATTTTACCTAACAGAAAGTGGCTAGGCGCTGTGGGTAGTAAAGTATTGCTCTTAGCAAGATATTGTTCCGCCTCGGATTTACGTCCTAAGTCGAACAAAGCAATGCCGCCTTGGACGTGCGGTTTAAAGTAATCGGGTTGCATTTGAATGGCTTTGTTGTAGTAAGTTAACGCCTCGGCTGGTTTCTTTTGGGTTAAGGCAATATCGCCTAGTAACTCTTGAAACCGTGCTTCACGAGGCTCGCCTGCAATGGCTTGTTTAGCCAGTGTTGTTGCCTTTGCTGTGTCTTTTGCAGCTAGCGCTTTTACGCCATCATCATAAGCTTTATAAGCCGCTTGTGTTGATTTTAACTTTCTTACTTTTTGCGCGTAGATTTCTCTACCCCATTCACCACCGGCACCAACTTTGGCTAGCGTTGCTTTGTTGTCATTTACACGAATCATAGAGGGTGGATGGCTGGCAAATAAACCTTCAATAAAGTTACTTTTACGGTCAGCGCTTAATCGCACAAACGTTTCTTGCAATGTAACCGCTGCGGTAGGGTCATAGCCCGCTTTTTTCATATACTGCATGCCGTATAAATCTGCCTCGCTTTCGGCATCGCGCCCATACTTACTCGTGGCAAGTTGCGCGCCAACTTGTGCGCCACCTACAATCAAATTTGCGTAATCAGTATTTTGCGTGCCTATACCAACAGCAATCATCGCACCTTGCATGAAAATGCCACGTTCCATGTTTTTTGCACCATGACGTGCCGCGGCATGTACCATTTCATGCCCCATTACAGCGGCGAGTTCGGCCTCGCTATTTAACTCATAAAGCAGGCCGCGATTAAAAGCGATTTTGCCCCCAGGCATTGCCCAAGCATTGGGTACGGAATCATTCAACACGGTGAATTCATAAGGGAGTTTTCTGTCAGAAACTGCGGCGAGTTTTTTGCCAACGCTTTGGACATAAGCGGTCAATTCAGGATCGATAATGTAATCGCCGCCCTGAGATTGTCTTGCAGGGCCGTAGTTTTGGGAGCCCATTGAGATTTCTTGCGACTCTGAAACTAGCTGAAACTCTTTTTTATGCGTCACTGGGTTAGTGCCGCAAGCTGTAACGAGCAAGCTGATTGCGGCCACAAACATTAACCTTAAACTTTTAGTGCGTGGCTGTTTCAACATGAATGTATCTCCTTGAAGTAATTGCATTTAACACTATTACAAGCATAGCGCAGAAATGTCAGAGCGTTAATAGCTTCGGCTAGGCGGTAGGTTAAGTTTGATTAAGCTGAAACCGTGCTATATAGTTGCTTAGACAGAATATAACTCAACACGTTTTCTGGCATTAAATAACGCGCAGAATGCTTGAGTTTTAAAGCTTGCCGGATCGCGGTAGAAGATATTTCTAGCGGGGTAATAGCTTGCATGGTGACTAATCCAGCGCTTGTTTCATGCAAATCGTCCACATTTTCAGTGTAATGATTATGCAAGAAAATTTCTAACTCTTTGTTTAAAATATCTTTATTTGGTGACGCAGGTCTCTGCACCAAGGCAATGTGGCACAGTGTAATAATCTCTTGCCAGCGATGCCATGTATTAAACTTAGTAAAAGCATCGCTACCCATGATTAGTATCAGGCTTATGTCATTACCAAGTTCGCTGCGCAAACTCTCTAAAGTGTCTACCGTATAGGAAGCGCCAACTCTATTTAACTCTCGACCATCAAAATGAAATTGTGGGTTATCAGCAATGGCTATTTGCACCATGGCGGCGCGGTGTTCGGCAGAAACTAGCGGTAGTGGTTTGTGAGGGGGGTTGGCAGATGGGATGAGTTTTACGGTGTTCAGACTCAATGATTCTGCCAATTCTTGCGCTATACGCAAATGACCGAAATGAATGGGGTTAAACGTGCCGCCCAGCAAGCCAATTGTTTGCACTTTTTTTTTCGACCTTTAAGCTCTTACGTGACCGTCGCCTAACACAACATATTTAAGCGAGGTTAAGCCATCTAAACCAACAGGGCCACGTGCATGTAGCTTGTCTGTAGATATGCCAATTTCAGCGCCCAAGCCATATTCAAAGCCATCTGCAAAGCGAGTAGATGCGTTCACCATCACGCTGCTAGAATCGACTTCACGTAGGAATCTACGCGCTTTAGTGTAGTTTTCCGTCACAATCACTTCGGTATGTTGGCTTGAATGCTGGTTGATGTGTGCAATCGCTTCATCTAAACCATTAACCACTTTGCAAGAGATAATGGCCGCTAAATATTCAGTGTAATAATCTTCTTCTGTAGCTGCTTTTGCATTTTTAACAAGCGCTAATGTTTCTGCACAACCACGAATTTCAACACCGTGTGAAATTAACATATCAGCCAGTTTTGGCAACATTTCCTTAGCCACAGAACGCGCTACTAATAATGATTCGGCCGTGTTACAAGTGCCTAAACGCTGGGTTTTGCTGTTTTCAAGGATACGTAGTGCCTTCTCAAAATCGGCATCATCATCTACGTAAACATGGCAATTGCCATCTAAATGTTTAATGACTGGGATACGAGCATCGTTAGAAATACGCTCAATCAGACTTTTGCCACCACGTGGCACAATCACGTCTACATATTGCTTCATGGTAATTAACTCACCGACTGCGGCGCGGTCTGTGGTTTCAACCACTTGCACGGCAGAAGTCGGCAAACCAGCCGCAGCCAAGCCTTCATGCACGAGTTTTGCCAAAGCTTGGTTACAATGAATGGCTTCAGAGCCACCACGTAAAATTGCGGCATTGCCAGATTTAATGCAAAGCCCAGCCGCATCCACCGTAACATTCGGACGCGCTTCGTAAATAATGCCAATCACACCAAGTGGCACACGCATTTTGCCAATTTGAATTCCGCTTGGGCGATATTTAAAGTCAGTCATTTCGCCAATTGGGTCTGCCAAGCTGGCAATTTGGTTTAAACCTTCTACCATAATGTTGATAGATTTCTCGGTGATAGTCAGCCTATCGAGCATAGCGTCATCAAGACCCGTGGCACGGGCTGCATCTAAATCCAACTTGTTTGCAGCGAGCAGGGCGGTTTTTTCACGCAAAATTGCTTTGGCAATATGCGTAAGTGCTAGATTTTTAACATTGGTATCGGCACTCGCCATTAAGCGTGAAGCTTTGCGGGCTTCAACACCCATATTTTGCATATAATTTTTAATGTCCATAAGCGATTATACTTTTTTATTGTGATGATGTACTAACGTGAGCGCACTCGCGCTAGCCCAAAACAAAGTCGTGAAATTTCCAGCCAAGCATCACCTAGCATTACACCTTTGGCGGTTTTATCTATATCGGCGAGTTTTTGCAAAGCGGCTTCCAGTTGCTTCAGGTTTAATCTGGCCAAGGCGCGTTTCACTAAAGCTTGTTTATCACCATAAATACGGGCGCTTGTCATGGCGTTATTAATATTATCACCGCGCATTTCAGCTTGCTTGATACGCACTAATGGGCGTAAGACCCACATAAGTGGACTCATCACCGCAACAGCATTTTCACCTTCGTCTTGTAGGCCTTGCAATATGCGCACAGTTCTTGCCGCATCGCCCGCCAGAACCGCATCGCCTAATTGAAATGCATCGTAGCGCGATACGTTTAGCACAGCCTCGCGCACAGTCGCATCGCTTAATTCACCTTGCGGGTATAGCAATCCTAACTTTTGCACTTCTTGATTTGCTGCTAGCAAATTACCTTCCACCTGATGCGCCAAAAATTCTAATGTTTGCTGGCTGGTGTGCTGACCTTGCAATGCGAGCCTGCTGGCAATCCATTTTGGCAGGTTTGCAGCGTCCACTTCGTTTAAAGTGATAGTCACAGCATTTTTCTCTAGAGCGCTATACCATGCGCTATTGGCTGCATCACGCTCTAGTTTTGGCAGAATAATTATTACACAAGTATCGGGAATTGCTTTGTTGGCTAAAGCTTGTAGTGCTTTGCCGCCATCTATGCCTGGTTTGCCAGAGGGAATGTTGATTTCTAGTAAACGCTGACTAGCAAACAGCGAAATAGATTGCCCATAAGATTGAATTTGTTCCCACTTGAAATAGCGCTCAACCGTTAAACTGGTGCGCTCATCATAGCCTTGCGCACGGGCGGCGGCTCTAATAGCATCTAGGCTTTCACGCTGCGCAAGCGGCTCATCGCCCACTAAAATATAAAGCGGCTTTAAGCTTTGTGTGAGGTGTTTTTCTAGATGAGCTAATGCTAATTGCATGTGAAGCTATTGTTCGGCAGCTGGCTTAACGGCCGTTAATCGGCGCAGTATTTCGCGTACTGCATCTTTGTGCATATCAACATTTAACATGGCTTCTTCTTCAGCTTTACCAAGTAAGGCGCTATCGTTATATGAATAGTTGCGACGCGTTTGCACGGTTTGTGGTTGACTCCAAGTTGGGCTGGTTGGCGCACGCGTTCTAAAACTAGCGCGATAATTTAGCTCGTATTCACGCACCACACCCGCTCCGCTCAGCGATAGAATCCGCTTTTCATTAGTTTCACTTAATAACTCAAGTAGTAGATCAGCTTCTTCCACTTCGTTGACTAATTGAATGCCATTAGCTGTAAAAGACCTTTTCAAATCTTTTGAAATGCTCAAGGAAGCACCTTGAATATAAAGTTTTTTGAAAGCTAAATCGGTCATGCCACGCAATTGATACCCACATGCTGAGAGTACTAACGCAAATAAAAATACAACACTGAAACGGCGTACGATGTTTTGCATAACTTACCCCACAACTACGTTAATGAGTTTATTTGGCACGAGAATCACTTTGCGAACTGACATGTTTTCTTCAATGAATTTTTGCACAAAAGGCTGTTGCAATGCTAATTTCTCTAGCGCATCTTTCGTTTCAGTTTTCGCGACGTTAATGCTGCCACGCAATTTTCCATTCACCTGAATCACGTATTCTACGCTATCTTGCACCATGGCAGATTGATCTGCCACTGGCCAGCCTGCCTCTAAAATATGACTTTGTGGACACAACTCAGCCCAAATCGCTTGGCAAATATGCGGTACGATAGGCGATAGTAATAACGCGACATTTTGCAACACTTCTTGGCGCACGCTACGGGTGACATTGTCTGTGCCTTCAAGTTTCGCCAAAGCATTCATCATTTCCATCACAGACGAAATCGCCGTGTTGAAACTGTGACGGCGACCGTAATCGTCTGCCACTTTTTCAATGGTGCTATGCAATTGTAAACGAATGCCTTTAAGCTCGGCGGATAAATCACCTATCGTATAAGCGGCAATTTGCCCTAATTCAAGATGGTCATAAGTCGCTTTCCACAGCCTGCGTAAAAAGCGATTTGCGCCTTCCACACCGCTGTCAGCCCACTCTAGACTTTGCTCTGGTGGCGCAGCAAACATCATGAATAAGCGTGCAGTATCAGCGCCGTAAGTATCAATCAATTCTTGCGGATCAACCGTGTTGCCTTTAGATTTACTCATTTTTGTGCCTTCTTTCAGCACCATACCTTGTGTGAGTAAGTTTGTGAAAGGCTCATCATTCTTAAGTAAGCCAATGTCACGCATTAATTTGTTAAAGAAGCGTGCATAAAGCAAATGCAAAATCGCATGTTCAATACCGCCCACATATTGGTCTACAGGCAACCAATAGTTCGCACGTTCATCAGCCATGGCTGTTTTGCTATCAAAGCTTGCATAACGCGCAAAATACCAAGAAGATTCGAAAAACGTATCTAAAGTATCAGTCTCACGCGAGGCTTTACTGCCACACGTTGGGCAAGTGGATTCGTAAAAGCTTGGGTCTTTTTTGATTGGCGAACCAACACCATCCATCACTACATCTTCTGGTAATACCACTGGCAATTGTTCTGCAGGCACTGGCACTTCACCACAATTTTCGCAATGAACAATAGGAATAGGGCAGCCCCAGTAACGTTGGCGTGAAACACCCCAGTCGCGCAGGCGATATTGAGTGCGACGTTTGCCAAGGTTTTTTGCAGATAAGGCAGCAGCAATCGCCGTACTGGCAGCGTCAAAATCTAAACCGTCAAACTCAGATGAATCAAATAACAAGCCATGTTCTGTCATAGGTAATGTATCAGTGTAGGTGTTTTTAATCACAGCTTTAATCGGTAAGTTGTATTTACCTGCAAACTCAAAATCACGCTCATCATGTGCTGGCACAGCCATCACAGCGCCTTCACCGTAGCTCGCTAATACATAGTTAGCCACCCAAACAGGCAGTTGCTCGCCATTTAATGGATGTGTGACAAATAAACCCGTTGCCATACCTTTTTTCTCCGCAGTTGCAACGTCAGCTTCTGCCACACTGCCGCGTTTACATTCTGCGATAAAGTCAGCCAATGAAGGGTTGTTTTGCGCAGCTTGTGTTGCAAGTGCGTGCTCTGCCGCAACCGCTACGTAAGTTGCACCCATTAAGGTATCTGGGCGTGTGGTGTACACTTTTAAATTACCAGCTTGACCGATAATCGGAAACTCAACTTCGCAACCAAAGCTTTTACCAATCCAGTTGCGCTGCATGGTTTTTACTTGCTCAGGCCAGCCGTCTAGTTTGTCGAGATCGTTCAATAACTCTTCGGCGTAAGCCGTAATTTTCATGAAATATTGAGGAATATCGCGCTTCTCAACCAACGCGCCACTGCGCCAGCCACGACCATCAATCACTTGCTCATTCGCAAGCACAGTGCCATCAACAGGATCCCAGTTCACTGTTGAAGTTTTTTTGTAGATAAGCCCTTTTTTGAAAAGCTCAGTAAATAACCATTGTTCCCATTTGTAGTATTCAGGCTTACACGTGGCGATTTCACGGTTCCAATCCACACCTAAACCCAACTGTTTCAGCTGAGTTTTCATGTGTTCTATATTTTCATAGGTCCATTTTGCAGGCGCGGTATTATTTTTAATCGCAGCATTTTCAGCAGGCAAGCCAAACGCGTCCCAACCCATTGGTTGCATCACGTTAAAGCCTTTCATTTTATGAAAGCGGCTTAATACATCGCCAATCGTGTAATTACGCACATGCCCCATGTGCAAGCGTCCACTAGGGTAAGGGAACATGGATAAACAGTAGTATTTTGGTTTATCTGATTGCTCTGTAGCGGCGAAGGTTTGGTTTGCTTCCCAGTAAGTTTGGGCAGATTGTTCGACTTCTTTGAAGGGGTATTGTTGTTGCATGAGGGTAGCTTAAGTGTTTATTTGGATGCGTAATTATACATTGTAGGGGGTTAATAAGCGAAACGCATTGCACCTAAGTGAATTCCCATGCGGTGCAATGTCTTACAGTTATTGAGGCTTACACAAAGTTGATTAACATTTTTGGTCATTCCGACGAAAGTCGGAATCTAGTGGCTTTGAATTTTTGGATGGAGCGTATTGGTAGCTTGTCGCTTTCGCGCGACTGACGAGTTTCTTTCTTTTGCTTAGCCAAAAGAAAGAAACCAAAGAATACCCGCAAGGGGCATCCCCAACCTCGCTAAGTGCTGAAGCACTAAGTCGGTTGTGAAAGGCTACCCCCTACCGCTTGTTTCCTGAGGTTTAGCTTATTTGGGACGCCAATCGGAAACTCGCATTCGCTCAAACAGCCGCTTGCCGAAACCCTCCTAAAATAAGCTAAACCTCATGCGCGGCAGCAGGGGATTGGGCGCTTAATACGAGATTTTGTAGGGTGGGCAAAGTCTTTATTGCCCACGCGGTTGCAGATTTAGGTAATTGGGATACGTGGGCAAACAAGTTGCCCACACTACTTGGCTATTCCCTAATAAAACTAGGGTCACGAACAATAAAGTTATATTCATAGCCATTTTTGTCATGCCATAAATCTTTTTTAAGTTCGATATTGTAGCTTTCAAACTTCCATGTATTTGGTTTGCCATTTGATACCCCCAAGGATATCTCTCTAGGCATTTCTTGGTTAAAGGCAGACTTGAAGAGTGCCTTAGTAGCATTTAAAAGTTCATCTTTTACTTCTTTGGGGTTGTCTTTGTTAAATACATAAACATAAATTTTCAACTTCCTTACCAGTCTTTCATCTCCACGAGCAAAGTAAGTCATACCATTTTTAGGCTGAGAGTAGCCAAAACTGCTGTCATGCGAGTAACAGTAAAAGTCACCAGAAGGGAGGATCTTGTAATTAACAGCAGGGGTCATTCCTTGAAAAGACGAAAGAAATGAACATGCTTTATTAGGAGAAAAACCAACTTCCGTAGCACTAGCGTTGCTTGGAGGTACTATAAACTAAATAAATTAGTAGAAAGTAGTATGAGATATTTATTGTTTTCATGACTTTGCTTACTCCCAAAATTAAAAGTTATAGCACAACGTGCAAACTCAATTTATTTTCACTCCATTTATAGAAAGCGAGCTTTATTTCAAAGCCGCGAAAATATTAGCTTTAATTGTTTCAAGTTCACCCAAACCATTAATTTTCACATGCTTCGGTGCGCCAACTGCACCACTTTTTGCCCAGCTGCCGTAGTATTCAACTAAGGGTTCTGTTTGATCGTGGTATTCAACTAAGCGTTTATTCACTACGTCTGGCGCTTCGTCTGCGCGTTGTACTAGGTCTTCGCCTGTGATGTCGTCTTTGCCTTCCACTTTTGGAGGGTTGAATTTTACATGGTAGGTGCGGCCGCTGGCTGGGTGGCTGCGACGACCTGTCATGCGTTCCATAATCGCGCTGTCTGGTACGTCGATTTCTACTACGTAATCAATCGTAACGCCTGCGTTTTTCATCGCTTCTGCTTGTGGAATGGTGCGTGGAAAGCCGTCAAATAGAAAGCCGTTTGCACAATCTGCTTCTTTAATGCGTTCGTTTACCATGCCGATAATGACTGCATCTGGCACTAAGCCGCCGCTATCCATAAAGCTTTTTGCTTCTAAGCCTAATGGCGTGCCTGCTTTTACTGCGGCACGTAGCATGTCACCCGTTGAAATTTGTGGAATGTTAAAGTGTTGTTTGATAAAGGTGGCTTGTGTGCCTTTGCCTGCGCCTGGTGCGCCTAAAAGAATAATTCGCAAAATTGCTCCCTGAGAGATGGTTAAGTTTATTTAAATTTTATTCATAAATTATAACAGCACTCAACCTAGCTAAGATTCGGTAGCTGTCAAAATTTTATTGTAGGAGCTACGCCCCGTCGCGAATTGCAGCATTGCCTTCGCGACGGGGCGTCGCTCCTACAGGGTGCTTAAGTAATTTGCAATGGCGACAAAGTCTGAAACGGCTAAATTTTCTGCACGTTGTTGTGAGTCAATATTGAGGGCAGCAAAACCTTCGTCATTTAATAGTTCTTTCAGCGTGTTGCGTAAGGTTTTACGGCGTTGCCCAAATGCAGAGAGTACAACTTTTGCGAACATGGCTTCATCTTTTGCCACAAAAGGTAATGTGGCATGGGGCACACAACGCACAAAGGCAGACTCTACTTTTGGTGCCGGTTCAAAAGCCTCTGGCGGTACGGTGATTAAATAATCCATTTGCAATCGATACTGCAACATGACGCTAAGCCGTCCGTATGCTGCCGTTGAAGGGGATGCTACCATGCGCTCAACTACTTCTTTTTGCAGCATAAAGTGCATATCGGTAATGGCACTTACGTTATCAAGCAGGTGAAATAGAATGGGCGTTGAGATGTTATAAGGCAGGTTGCCCGTGACGCGCAGATTCTTACCTAAGCTGGTGAAGTCAAACTTGAGCGCATCGGCATTGTGAATGTTAATGGCGTTGTTGGCGTAGGTTGGTTTGCCGTATTCTGTTTGCATCCACGCGATGATGTCGCGGTCTACTTCTACTACGTGTAAAAGTTTTAATCTTTGCAATAATGGCTTGGTTAACGCGCCTAAGCCTGGGCCAATCTCCACCATCAAGTCATCCGCTTTGGGTGAAATGGCTTCTACTAAGCTAGAAATAACGCCTTGGTCAGTGAGGAAGTTTTGGCCGAAGCGCTTTTTTGCAATGTGTTTCATGGATTTAATTAGCTTCTTGATTTGTTATTCGCCAGCGTAATCGCTAACTCAATGGCGGCTAGCATGCTGCCAATTTCGATATTGCCTGTTCCCGCTAAATCGAGAGCTGTGCCGTGGTCAACCGAGGTGCGGATAATCGGCAAGCCTAGCGTTACATTTACGCCTTCGCCAAAGCTGGCGTGCTTGAGCACTGGTAAGCCTTGGTCGTGGTACATGGCAAGTACGGCATCGGCTTTGCTGAGATGGTGTTTTGCGAATAGGGTGTCTGCTGGAAGTGCACCTATTAGCTGCATGCCTTCAGTGCGTAATTTCTCTAGCACTGGGTTAATTATATCGATTTCTTCACGACCCAAATAGCCATCCTCACCTGCGTGCGGATTTAAACCTGCCACCAAAATGCGTGGGTTGCTTAAGCCAAACTTATGAACTAAATCATGATGCAAAATGCGAATAGTGGTTTCTAAGCTACTTTTGGTGATGGCGGCTGGTACATCTTTTAGCGCCAAATGCGTAGTGGCAAGAGCAACGCGTAAGCCGCTACCTACTAGCATCATCACGACTTGTGGCGTATTGGTTAACTCAGCTAAAAACTCAGTATGACCGCTAAATGCAATGCCAGCATCGTTGATAATGCCTTTGTGCACGGGTGCCGTGACCATGGCATCAAATTCTTGGTTTACGCATCCAAGCGCTGCAGTTTTTAGCGTTTGTAATACATATTGGCTATTGCGTGCATCTAATTGACCTGCCACTGCAGGCTGGTTCATAGCTTGATGTAACACAGTAATAGTGCCGTTGCCGAGATGTGCTGTGTGCGAGTCAACAGAATAGGCTTGGATTTTAATATCTACATTAAGTGTTTTAGTACGTTCTTGTAGCATATTGGCATCCGCAATCATGACCACTTCGGCGTTAAGTGGCTGATGTGCTAGCAATACGCAAAGGTCTGGGCCAATGCCAGCAGGTTCGCCAGCAGTGATGGCAATGCGTGGAAGTGGTTTTGTCACGTTAACTAAGCGGAAAAATGTACGTGTAAATTAGGGTGACCTAAAACTTATCTTCAAGTCTAAGCTCAACGAAAGCGCGGTCGCGCAACTCACGAATCCAGTCTTGATAAGCTTCATCTGCTTTTCGTGCACGAATTTCTTGACGTGCTTTTAAACGGGCAGATTCTTTACTCATGTCTTGTGAGCGACGTTCCATTACTTCAATAATATGCCAACCAAACTGGCTACGCACTGGTGCGCTGATTTGTCCATCTTTTAGCCCATTCATAGCGTTCTCAAAAGGGGGTACCGTGTCGCCTGGGTTAACCCAGTTTAAATCGCCACCATTTGATGCCGTGGAATCTTCAGAAAATTGGCGAGCCAATACTTCAAATTTCTCACCATTATCTAACCGCTCTTTAATGGCATTAATTTTTGTTTCAGCTTCTAAGTCTGACATTACCTCGGTAATTTTAATAAGAATATGGCGGGCATGCGTTTGTTGAATAACTAGTGGAGAGTTGCCACCGCGCTTATTCGTTAGTCTGAGCAAGTGAAAACCATTAGGGCTGCGTAACGGTGCTGAAATCTCGCCTGCCTGCATATTTTTTAGAGCATCTAAGAACAATGCTGGCAATTGAGAACCTTTTTTCCAGCCTAAGTTACCGCCTTCTAAAGCGTTTGGCGCATCAGAAAAGCTGGCGGACACTTTAGCAAAACTGACGCCAGAAGTTAGTTGGCTTACGGCATCATCAACTTTTGCTTTCGCTTTTTGAATTTCCTCTGTAGCGCCTTCTTCAGGCGTGCGAATTAAAATGTGCGAGATTTCAAATTCATCAGTATTTTCGTTAAGTGAGGCTTGTGAAGTTAAATAGTTGTCAATCTCAGATTCGCTTATATTCACACGACCATCGACTTCACGGTCACGTAATCGTGCAATGGTTATTTCACTGCGTATGTCAGATCTAAATTTCCGCATGCTGACCCCATCTTTAGCTAACGCCTCGCTAAACTCAGTCAGTGTTAACTTATTTTGGTCCGCAATTCTTTCAATTGTTTTGTCCAATTGGTTGTCATCAACTTTAAGTCCGATTTGCGCCGCATATTGAATTTGCAGCGTATCTGTAATTAAGCGTTCTAGTATTTGCTTGCGTAAGACATTTTCATCTGGTAACTCGGTGCCTTGTTTTTTAAATTGTGCTGTGACAGTGGCGATGCGGCTTTCCAGCTCTTGCTCAGTAATCACCGTTTGGTCGACGATGGCAACAATGCGATCTAACTTAACAATATCTGCTGCTTGCGCATTGAATTGATTGGCCATAAAAAAAACGCTAGCAAGCATCACAAATTGAATGGCACTTTTAACGGCCGAATGTTTAATCGCTAAATGTTTAATTACTCTGTTTTTCATCGCTGTAGTTTTCATCACTGTATTTTCATCATTGTATTTTTTATTACTGTATTTTTGATCAAGGTGCACAAAATAGTTACTCGTAATAAGGTTGTTGGTAGGTATCAGGAATTAAGCCTGTATTCACATAGCCTGGAATGTTACGTTTGATGACCGATAAGGGGTTAGAACCAATTGAGGCTAATCCGCCGAGTTCAAGTTGAACGAAGAACGCATAGTTGGCGTTAGCCGTTGCCGTGCTTACGCGTTGAATAACCGTTCTGGTTTGCCAGCAGCCTGCATCATACTCTAAGCCCGCGAGTGTTTCGATGATACTGCTTTCGCGCATGGAGTAATTCATGCGGGCAACGCCATACCAGCCTTTACCCAACGGCCACTGGCCTGATACGTCAAACTGATCTAAACCTGTATTAGTGACTGCACCTGGGGTATCGCGTCTATAACTATAGCTTAAGTTAAGCGCTTTGCCTGGCTCAGGAGCGTAGTGGCTAGAGATAGTTGTGCGCACAGCCTTTGCGTCGTCGGTGTTGTATTGCCAAAATGCATCGATATTCCAACTGGTTTTAAGGTACGAACTAAGCCCAGCAACAATGTCGGAGCTATTGCTTTCTCGTAAAGTCTCGCCTGGAAGAGATACTGTTTGATCTGTGAAGTAATAACGCTGACCGATAGAAGCTGATAAGCGCTGTATGCCAGTTTCAGACTCAATCAAACGGGATGTTAATGCCAAGCTCAGCTGATTCGCATTATTAATACGGTCATTCCCCGTATATTGGTTATCCCTAAATAGAGAGCTAAAATTCAAGTCTGTCAGAGTGCTGTCAAAAATAGGAATATCCGACTGCTTGGCTTTTGGAATGTAAACGTAATACATTCTAGGTTCTATAGTTTGCGTATAGTGACGGCTTGCAATTTTGAAGTCGCGATCAAAAAATAAGCCGCCATCTAGGCTTGCAATCGGTAAAGTACGGTCATGTGAGCTGTTGTTGTTCGGGTCGTTTTTCAGGCTATAACTAGTATGATGGATCCCGATTTTTGGCGTTAGGTAGCCATAGGTTTTATTCATTGGCAGGCTGATGCTTGGGTATACTGTAAAACGTGTTCCTGTGACTTTGGTGGGTGCGCTTTTATTTGTATCAAATGCGACTAACTGAGTATATAAGTTTGCATTTAAGTCCCCATAGTCTTTATTGCCTTTCAATGTCATTTGTGGCAAACGTTCGTATGGATATGAAATGTTATCTAAAGTCTGAAATTTTTGCGCAATGCCATTAAAATTCCAAATGTCGTCAGCGTAATCTACATTAAATTGTTGCGGTAAATTAATGCGGCTCGTTGTTACGATTTTTGTTGATAAATCAGAAAAGTACTCGTCGTCAGATACTTTCTCAAGACTAAAGCCTGCAGACCAACCTTTACCGAAAGTTTGTTGATGTTTTAGATTGGTGTAATAACGATTTCTTCCAGTTTGATCATCACTTGGCAGGTATTCAAGTTGATCAATACCAGAGAAAGTATCCTCTAAATATCTAAACTCACCTTGTAATTGCACGCCACGCTTACTTAAAGCTCTAGTCGCAAATGTTGCATCCATATTAGGTGAAATATTCCAATAAAACGGAACTGTTAACTCCAAACCGCTCTTGGTTGTTGTGCCGTAGGTTGGCGCTAGCAATCCACTTTTACGTTGATTGTTGTATGAGAAGCTAATCCAAGGCGTGTAAAGGAAAGGCACCCCTTTAAATTCAATATAAGCATTCTTAGCGACACCCGACTCACTATAATCATTTAATTTTATCTCTTTGGCTTTAATGTACCAGTCATCCACACCCACTTCGCAAGTGGTATAACGTGCGTTTTTTAAGGTTTTTCTATCTTGGCCTTCAAAAATAATGGCCTTTGCATCGCCCCGAGCATTGGATGATTGAGATGAGTCGTTTTCATCTGAATCAACCCCCGCCCGCCCTTGCGTCTGATTGCCTTCAGACACTTCGGTTGCTACTGAGTATGAGCTTGCACCGCCAATTTGTTGACTTTGCAAGTTGCCTAAGCTTTTCGAGAACTTTTCAGAGCTTTTAACATTTTCTTGGATGTTATTAGGATTTACTTTTCCACCGTCTTTAATCAAGCTTATTGACGCATCTTTAATTTCGCCAATGTTGTCAGATAAATGCATTTGTAGCTCTGGCCCCGTCAGTTGGGCATCGCCGACATTAATGCTGGTATTCCCCGTGACATGCAATTCGTCATTTTGGACGTTATAGTGGATTAAATCGCCAGTGATGTTTTGCTTACCACGGGTGATTTTGGCGTTACCAATCGCTCGCATCTCTCTATCAAGGTGCAATTCTAGTTTGTCGCCTTCTATAACGAGTGCGTCGGCATCTGCTTCTACAGTATTAGTATTCGCTTCGCCAGTGGTGTCAGTAACACCTAGGGAGTCTCCGATAGTTGCAGATTCAACAGGAACGACTTCACTTTCGGCATGTGAGCGTAAGCTGCATAGTAATAAGGCTGCTGTTAAGCCACTTAAGAAACGGCTTTTTAGCATGAAGTTAACATATTGATGACGATTGGAATGTAAGGCACGAGTATATAGGCAGACGGTTTTATTTTATCAGTGATAAAATCTCATAAATTAGAGTTTTTGGCAATCAATAAATCGTTTTAGCAATTTAAATACCTTGTACTTTTAAAGAGCAAAACGCAATAAAGCAACATTATATAACATTGGATAGATAGCTGTGGATGATAGACAACAACAACTCAATGCTTGGTTAAGCAAGACTTTACCCGATGCAAACTTCAAACTCACACCTGCATCTGCAGATGCAAGCTTCAGGCGTTATTTTAGAGTAAATTTAGCCAACGCATATTTAGGAAATAAAACCTTAATCGCGATGGATGCACCAACGCCACAGGAAGATTGCACACCATTTGTAAAAGTGGCTAAGCTGTTTCTAGATGCAGGCTTGAATGTACCTAAAGTGATAGCGCAAGATTTAGCCAATGGTTTTTTATTACTCAGCGACCTAGGCAATGACACTTATTTGCAGCATTTGAATAATGAAACTGCGCAGATGCTCTACGGTGATGCCACGAATGCACTCATCAAATTGCAATTGGCGAGCAAAAGCCATGATTTACCTGCTTATGATGAAGCTCTGTTAACGCGTGAGATGCAATTATTCCCTGATTGGTATGTGAATAAACACTTAGGTCAAACGCTCAATGCCGAGCAGCAAGGTTGGTTACAACAAACCTTTGCGGCGTTAAATAGAAATATCTTGTCGCAAGGGCAAGTCACCGTGCATCGCGATTATCACTCGCGCAACCTGATGGTGACGCATGAAAATACGCCTGGCATATTAGATTTCCAAGATGCGGTACATGGCGCCATTACTTACGATTTAGTTTCTTTGCTTAAAGATGCTTATATTCAGTGGGATGAAGAGCAGATTATCGATATGGCGGTGCGCTATTGGGAGCCTGCCAAAAAAGCGGGTCTGCCTGTCGCCAATGACTTTAGCGAGTTCTATCGTGACTTTGAATGGATGGGCGCGCAACGTCACATTAAAGTGCTGGGCATATTTGCAAGGCTTTACCATCGCGACGGCAAAGATGGCTACCTAAAAGACATGCCATTGGTCATGCATTATTTGCGCAAAGTCTGCGAGCGTTATGTTGAGTTGCGCCCAATGTTGAGACTGTTAGATGCGCTTGAAGGACGAGTGCCGCGTCCAAAATACGTGGTTTAACTTTTGCGGGAAAAATAAGCCATGAAAGCCATGATATTAGCCGCAGGACGTGGCGAACGCATGCGTCCATTGACCGACCACACACCTAAACCATTGCTAAAAGTAGGTGGAAAACCACTAATTGTTTGGCACTTGGAACGTTTAGCCAAAGCGGGTTTCAAAGAAGTTGTGATTAACCATGCTCATTTGGGTGAGCAGATTGAGCAAGCGCTAGGTGATGGCAGTCAATGGAATATGCATATTCAATACAGCCCTGAAAAAACAGCGCTAGAAACCGCGGGTGGCATTGCCAATGCTTTGCCTCTGCTGGGATTTGAACCATTCTTAGTGGTGAATGGTGATACATTCACCGAGATTGATTTTGCTGTTTTAAAGCATGCCCTAAAACCCAATAACCACGCGCACCTCGTGTTGGTGGATAATCCGCCTCAACATCCAAATGGCGATTTTGCAATAGAAGCTGGTAAGCTTAAAAATACGGGTGCCAAAAATAATATTGGGATGCTCACATTTTCTGGAGTAGGTGTTTATCACCCCGATTTATTTGCCAGCGTAACGCGAGGTGAGCCAGCAAAACTTGCACCTTTGTTAAGAAGTGCAATTGCTGAAAATAAAGCAAGCGCTGAACATTATCAAGGCGTATGGCATGATATTGGTACGCCAGAACGCTTGAGTAGGTTGGATGAAGCGTTAAAGCTACGAGCGAGTTAACGAATGAAAAAAGGAATCGACTCAATGAGTCATATAGTTGAATTTCAACAACGTAGATCTAGGCTGCTGAGTGCGATGGGCGAAGGAATTGCCATTATTCCAACCGCGCCAGAAAGCATTCGCAATCGCGATAGTCACTACCCCTATCGGTTTGATAGTTACTTTTATTACTTAACAGGTTTCAACGAGCCTGAATCAGTCGTGGTGTTAGTGGCTGGTGCCGAGCCAAAAACAATATTATTCTGTCGCGATAAAGATATGGAGCGCGAGATTTGGGATGGTTTTCGTTATGGAGCCGAAGCTGCTAAAGCGGAGTTTGGTTTTGATGAAGCATACTCAATCAATGAGTTAGATGCAGTTATTCTAAAGTTGTTGGCGAATCAACCTAAGCTATTTTTTAGTTTAGGTGAAAGTAGCAGTTGGGATGCGCGTGTTCTGGGTTGGATGAACACCCTGCGCACGCAGGCTCGCAGTGGCGTTCGTGTGCCTGATGATGTGAGCGACATACGTCAATTAGTAGACGAAATGCGTTTGATTAAATCTCCGTTCGAGATTGATTTAATGCGCCGTTCAGCCAATATTGCCGCCGCCGCGCATAACCGTGCTATGAGGTTTGTCGGGTCAAATTTTACTAGTCCCAATATCATGGAATATGAAGTAGAAGCGGAGTTTTTGCACGAGTTTTACCGTAATGGCGCACAAGCGCCTGCGTATACCAGCATCGTCGCAGGCGGTGCCAATGCTTGCACGCTGCATTACAACGCCAATAATGCTAAGTTGAACGGTGGTGACTTATTGCTGATTGATGCGGGTTGCGAATTGGATGGTTATGCCTCAGATATTACGCGCACTTTTCCCGTGAATGGTAAGTTTAGCGCTGCACAAAAAGATGTTTACGAGCTAGTGCTGGCTTCGCAAGCTGCTGCGATTGCAAAGGTTAATATAAGCAATCATTGGAATGCGCCACATGAAGCGGCACTAGAGGTATTGGTGCAAGGCTTTATTGATTTAAAATTGTGCAAAGGTAGCAAAGAAGCAGTGTTGGAAAATGGCGATTACCGCCAGTTCTATATGCATCGCACTGGGCACTGGTTAGGTTTGGATGTGCATGATGCAGGCGAATATAAAGGTAAAGCGGGTAATTGGCGTATGTTAATGCCCAATATGGCGCTGACAGTTGAGCCTGGCTGTTATATTCGTCCTGCTGAAAATGTACCAGAAGCTTTTTGGAATATTGGTATTCGTATTGAAGATGATGTGCTGGTGACGAAAGACGGTTGTGAAGTGTTGACTAAAAATGCACTTAAATCAGTGGCGGATATTGAAGCCTTAATGGCCAATCAGTAGGCATGAAAGATTAAATGAGCGACATTGTAGAAAATATTGTCATCGTGGGTGGCGGGCCAGTAGGTGCGACCTTAGCGCTATTGCTGGCAAAACAAGGCGTGGCTGTGACAGTGCTTGAGGCGCGTCAACAAAAGGCTGCTTATACTGAGAGTAGGGCACTGGCTTTGTCATATGGCAGTAAGCGCATTCTAGAAAAACTAAGCGTTTGGGGAAGTTTGGCCACAAGCGCTACCGCTATTAATACCATTCATGTTTCACAAAAAGGTAGCCTTGGTCGTTCAAAACTACAAGCACATGATTACAAGCAAGAAGCGCTTGGCTATGTATTGTCTTACGGAAAGTTAAGTGAGGCGTTGGATGCAGCGCTTGCAAGTCAACCTTTAGTAAACTTTGTATTTGAAGCTTCAGCGGAACATATCGCTCATACCTATGCTCATGCTAGCGTGACTTATTGCCACCAAGGTAATTCTCAAACTTTAAATAGCCATTTAGTGGTGCTGGCAGATGGTGGTCGAAGCTTAGACGAAATTGCTGGGCTAGTTAAAGAAACCAAAGAATATGGCCACGATGCGCTGATTTCTAAAGTCAGGGCGGAGTTGCCACATAATAATATTGCCTATGAGCGCTTTACTGCGAACGGCCCAATGGCTTTATTGCCTAATGGAGCGAGCCAAAATTCAAACGACTTTTCATTGGTCTGGACGGGAAAAAAAGAATACATAAATACATTGCTAGCATTGAGTGATGCAGAGTTTTTGGCACAGTTTCATGAACAGTTTGGCGATAGAGTAGGGCAATTTCTAAGCGTAGAAAAACGTATGGCATTTCCATTAAAATTATCGCAATTAAAAACAACTGAAACGCCGCACTTGGTGGTTATTGGTAATGCTGCCCAAACCATGCACCCCGTTGCTGGGCAAGGCTTTAATGTTGGTTTGCGGGATGCAGAATCTCTCGCGCAAACAATTGCGACTACCGCGCCAGCAGATTTTGGCAATCAGAAAATGTTGGACGAATATCTTGCCAGTCGTCAATCTGATACTAAAAACGGTTTGTTGTTTACTGATTTTCTGGTGAATATTTTCTCTAATGATATTGTTGGCGTCAATGGCTTAAGAAGTGCAGGGCTAGGCCTGTTTGATATGATTAAGCCAATCAAGCAGCATTTAGTCAGCAAAATGAGTTACGGAAAATGAGTGAAATATTGCGTACCGATGTGGCGGTTGTTGGCGCTGGTTTAGTAGGTCTAGCCGCGGCTGTTGCGATGCATCAAGCAGGTTTTTCTGTAGTATTGATTGATAGTAAAAATCCATGGGATGCCAATTTTGCAGACGAAACGTGGGATGCAAGAATTTATGCGATTAGTCCAAAGAATGCACAATGGCTACAAGACTTAGGTATATGGTCATTAATGAATCAATCGCGTATTGGCCTAATGCAAGCGATGGAAATCTTCGGTAATGCTGATAGCTCAACAGGCGAGCAGAGGCCAATCACGCTCTCATCTAGCGATGTGAACGCAGATTGTTTAGGCTATATCGTCGAGTCTAAATTGCTTATGCAGGCATTGCTTAACCAAGTTGAAACTTTAGGCATTCAAACGCGATTTAATAGTCAATGTGAAGCGGTGAGTAACACGCCAGATAAGGCTACATTACAGCTATCGGATCAACTATCGATTGAAAGTACTTTGCTGTTAGCCGCCGATGGCAGTCATTCTTGGGTGCGACAACAATTGAACATGCCCATGCAGCAAAAGTCTTATGAACAAACAGCGATAGTCGCGAATTTTACTGCGACTAAGCGGCATGGCAATATTGCTAGGCAGTGGTTTCTACAAGATTCCGAAAATCATCCGAGTATTTTGGCATGGCTGCCGCTGTCTGATAATACAATTTCTATTGTTTGGTCTGTATCAACCGACTATGCTGATACATTGTTGCTCTTAAGTGAAAATGAGTTTACCAATGCAGTGAAGTTGGCTGGCAATAGCACCTTAGGTGATTTTAAGTTACTCAGTCCCGCGGTAAAGTTTCCATTGAACTTACAAAAAACGAATACATTGGTAAAAGATAGCGTGGTTTTGATCGGCGATGCAGCGCACCAGGTTCATCCGATGGCTGGTCAGGGCGTTAATTTAGGTTTCAGAGATGTAGTGGATTTAGTGGATGTTTTCAAAACTAAGCATCAATATCAAGCATTAAATGATAGTAGTTTGCTCAAGCAATATACGCGCACAAGAAAAGTTGATATTTTGAATATGGTGTTGTTAACAGATAGCCTTTATCATTTGTTTAACACTCAAAACTCAGCAATAAAAACAGTGAGAAACTGGGGATTATCTGCAACTAAGCATCAAGCAATCAAAAAACTGTTAGTTTCAAATGCAGTATCACTTTAATATATTGTGATTAAGCGCTAACAGATATTATTAAAACCAATTAAATAAGTTAATTCAAAATCAAGGAAACTGCATGTTAAAGAAATTAATCAGTCTTACCTTTTTAAGTGTTGCATTCGCTGGAATTTCAACCTATGCAATAGCCGATGAAGCCAGTGTTAAAAAAGCGGTGGAAGCGGCTTACCCAAAATTCAAAGTTGATAGCGTAACAAAAACACCTTTTGCTGGTTTGTATGAGGTTTTTATGGGTGGCCAGATTATTTATACCGATGAAAAAATGTCTTTTTTAATTGCAGAAGGCCACCTCGTTGACCCGAAAACAAAAAAGGATATTACAGGCGAGCGTATGGAGGAGTTAAATAAAATTGATTTCGCTACTCTTCCTTTAGATCAAGCGATTAAAGTGGTAAAGGGTAATGGTAGCCGTAAATTAGTTGTATTTTCGGATGTAGATTGCCCGTATTGCAAACGTCTAGAGCAAAATGAGCTAAGCAACATCACTGATGTGACTGTTTATACTTTCCTTTATCCGATTCAGCAATTACATCCAGATTCTGCCAATAAATCTAAAGCAATTTGGTGCGCAAGTAATCGGGTTAAAGCATGGAATGACTGGATTCTAAATGGTAAGTTGCCAAGTTCAGTCGGAAACTGTGAAGTGCCAATAGAGCGAATTGGAGAGCTTGCGAGAAAAATCGGCGTTACTAGCACTCCTACATTGTTCTTTGAGAATGGTAAACGCATGCTTGGTTCACAACCTTATAAGGAAATTGAACAGGCTTTGGTTTCGGCTTCTGCTAAGAAGTAGGTATCAACTAAGTTTCTTGATATTAAATTAAATAGAAAAATAGCGACTAAATTAATCGCTATTTTTTCTTAGGAACAACCTTAAGATTTTATTTTATAGCTTTGTTTTAACCTGCAACTACTGATCCTAGTTTAAATATCGGAAGATAAAGGGCAACAACAAGCCCGCCAATCAAGGTGCCAAGTACAACCATTATCATTGGCTCCATTAAACTTGCTAGTGCATCAACGGCGTCATCAACCTCTGCTTCATAGAAGTCAGCTACTTTGCTTAGCATTGAATCTAAAGCGCCAGATTCTTCTCCAATAGACGTCATTTGTAATACCATGTTTGGAAATACGTCTGAATTTTGCATGGCTACGGTCAAGCTAGTACCAGTGCTTATTTCACTCTGTATTTTTTTAGTGGCGTCATAGTAAACCCGATTACCCGATGCACCTGCAACTGAGTCTAATGCCTCTACAAGAGGTACCCCCGCAGTGAACATCGTGGCTAAAGTTCGCGCCCATCTTGCAATGGTTGCTTTACGAATAAGTGGCCCAAAAACTGGAACTTTTAAAATCAATCTATCCATAGTGGATTGCATACTTAAAGATCTTTTCCAACTGTAAAAGAAAAACCAGAGACCAAATCCAATAGATCCAAAAATCGCCCACCACCACTCTACGAATATATCTGAAATAGCCATTACTACTAAAGTCGGTCCTGGAAGTTCTGCACCGAAGCTGCTAAATAAATCCTTAAAAGCTGGAACCACGAAAATCATAATAACCGCAACGATGATAAATGCGACGACTATAATAGAGGCTGGGTAAAATAGGGCAGATTTAATTTTTGATTTAATGGCTTGAATTTTTTCTTTGTATGACGCTAATCGATCAAGAAGCGTATCTAGAATACCTGCGGCTTCTCCCGCACCAATTAAATTACAGAATAAGGCATCAAAATAAAGAGGATATTTTCGGAAGGCAGCGCTCATACTGCTACCAGTTTCCACGTCAGATTTGATATCAAATAAAAGCTTTGCAACGGCTGGATTACTATGGCCTTTCCCTACAATGTCAAAAGATTGTAACAATGGAACGCCTGCTTTCATCATGGTCGCAAGTTGACGAGTAAACAGCGTAATATCTTTATCTGATACTTTCCCTTTGCTAGTGAAACTACTTTGCTTTTTAATCTTTGTAACAGTTATACCTTGACGTCGCAGAGTGGCGTTAACAAAAGACTCACTAGTGGCGCGTATCTCACCTTTTATGACTTTACCTTTTTTATCTTTGCCCTCCCAAGAATATGTGATTTCTTTCGTGGCTTTAGTATTTGCTGCCATAGTGATTCCCTATATTATTCGTTCGTACAAGCTTCGACTTCTTCGATCGAAGTTAATCCTTGCATTACTTTTATTAAACCCGATTGGCGTAAATCTTTCACGCCTTCAAGTTTTGCTTGATCTGCTATATCGTGTGCGGTTCCACTTTTCATAATAATACGGCTAATCGCATCTGTGACAGGCATCACTTGATAAATACCAACTCGACCTTTGTATCCATTGTTACAGAGTTCACAGCCACCTTCTTTGGGACCATAAAGCTGCCATTCTTCTTTAAAGTCTTCTTCCGTAAAGCCTACGCCGAATAAAGCTTCTTTTGGTATATCTAAAGGGACTTTACAGTTTTTGCACAGTCGTCTTGCTAAGCGTTGTGCGGTTATCAATGAAACTGCTGAAGCAATATTGAATGGCGCCACCCCCATATTGAGTAATCGAGTTAAGGTTGATGGCGCATCATTGGTATGTAATGTAGATAGCACCATATGGCCTGTTGACGCAGCCTTAATCGCCATGTCTGCGGTTTCTAAGTCGCGAATTTCACCAATCATGATGATGTCGGGATCTTGGCGAAGGAATGATTTCAATGCAGCAGCAAAGGTTAACCCCTGCTTGTCATTTACATTGACTTGATTGATACCCGCTAGTGGAATTTCACAAGGATCTTCCGCTGTCGCGATGTTAACATCAGGCTTATTTAAGATATTTAAACAGGTATACAGCGAAACAGTTTTACCAGAACCTGTAGGTCCTGTGACTAGTACAAGGCCATAAGGACGGCTGACTGCGCTCAGTAAACGTTCTTTTTGAATGGGCTCATATCCAAGTGCTTCAATTCCAAGTGTGGCGCTTGATGGGTCTAAAATACGCATCACAATTTTCTCGCCATTAATCAGAGGCAATGTGCTGACACGAAAATCGATAGTTCGCGTTTTAGATAACACCAGTTTCATGCGTCCATCTTGCGGGATGCGTTTTTCTGAGATGTCCATGCTAGAAATAACTTTAATCCGCGAGGCAAGCTTTTCTTTAATGGCAAGTGGAGGCTGGGTAATTTCACGCAATATGCCATCTACACGATAACGTACGCGGTAGAATTTCTCATAAGGTTCGAAGTGCAAATCAGACGCACCCATATTGATAGCGTCTATTAGCATCTTGTTCAAAAATTTAACTACTGGAGCATCATCGACTTCTTGAGTCTGAACTTCGTCTTCAATTTGCGCTCCGACTTCACCTCCTAAGTCGTAGTCATCATCAAGATTCATTGACTTCATGCTGGTATCACCAGCTTCAACTATCTTATCAATCCAGCGTCCGAGCTTGTCATCTTCTACGATAACGGGAGACAAAGCTAGACCCATTTGGAATTGCACACTATCTAACGCATGCAAGTTAGTAGGATCTGAAATGGCAACATATAAAATGTTATTACGTACTTGCAATGCCAACACGCGGTTTGCTTGCATTAATTTAGTATCAATTTTTTTTGCTGGAAGGTAATCTGGGTTGAATGCATCTAAATTAAAGTAGGGAAAGCCAAATGCTTTTGCCGAGGCTTCTGCAATGGCTTGTGCAGTTAATTTTCTGCTTGTAATGAGCTGACTAATGAATGGATTTTTTAAGGAGCTTGCTTGTGCTTGTATAGCATTTGCTTCATCCTCAAAAAGTAACTTTTCTTGAATTAAAGTTCGGGCAAGACCGCTTAATTTTTGTGGTGTAGGTGCATTAGCCATAAATGTTGTATTTAAGCAGCGTTAAAGCTTTCCCTATTTATTTTTGTCAAACTAATAATGCCCGTTAGACTTTTTTTTGTAAAGACCTTACGTAAAAATGACCTTAAAAATGGCACGTAATTACATTAAATCACCTGTCTATGCATCAATGTACTTGAAATTATTCAACTAAACTAAAAAAACTTGACAAGTTTAAACTTCCAAATTATAAATATAGTCAGGTGCTTGGGTTCAAGTTTGAAGCTAACTTTTATTTTAAAGAGGTTCTCTATTCTTGAAACTGGCTTTTTGGGGCGCCCCCCGTCGTATTATGTAAGGATGTAGAAATGGCAACAGGTACCGTAAAATGGTTTAATGACTCAAAAGGTTTTGGCTTTATTACGCCAGATGATGGTGGCGATGATTTATTCGCACACTTCTCTGCGATTGTAGAAGCAGGCTATAAAAGTCTTAAAGAAGGTCAACGTGTAAGTTTTGAAGTGACCGATGGTCCAAAAGGCAAACAAGCTTCAAATATTCAAAAGGCTTAAGTCTTTTTTACTCAGTACTTTAAATTAGTACTTTTAATATTACAATTTATGTAAGCGGCTCGTAAGAAAATTACGAGCCGTTTTTTACAGCAAGTCAGGCGATTACATATTGGCGATGATTTCTTCACCAAATTGAGCTGTGCCTACTTGTGTTGCACCTTCCATCTCACTTGAGAAGTCGCCAGTCACGCGTTTAGAAATAATGGCTTTTGCAACGCCTTGCAACACTAAATCAGCAGCTTCAACCCAACCCATATGTCGTAGCATCATCTCAGCAGAAAGAATGATTGAGCTAGGGTTAGCCAAATCTTTACCAGCAATTTTTGGTGCAGTACCGTGCGTTGCTTCAAACATGGCAATGGTATCGCTTAAATTGGCGCCAGGCGCAATGCCAATGCCACCTACTTGTGCTGCAAGCGCATCACTCATATAGTCGCCGTTTAAGTTAAGTGCGGCAACAACATCATGGTCGGCAGGGTGTAAAAGAATTTCTTGTAAGAATGCATCTGCGATACAGTCTTTAATTACGATGCCGTTCGGTAGTTTGCACCAAGGGCCGCCATCAATTTCTACAGCGCCAAATTCTTGTTTAGCAAGTTCATAGCCCCAGTCTCTAAAGCCACCTTCTGTGTACTTCATGATGTTACCTTTGTGGGTAATCGTCAGAGACTTTCTATTATTATCAATTGCATACTGAATTGCTTTGCGGATTAAGCGTTGGCTACCATCTTTTGAAACTGGTTTAATGCCAATGGCTGAGGATTCTGGGAAACGGATTTTTTTACGCATGCCCATATCGCTTAAAAATTGAATGACCTTTTCAACTTCATCAGAACCCGCCGCCCATTCAATACCTGCATAAATATCTTCAGTATTTTCACGGAAAATCACCATGTCGGTTTTTTCAGGATGTTTCACAGGGCTTGGTACACCTGTGAAATATTGAATTGGGCGCAAGCATACATATAAATCTAGCTCTTGTCGCAACGTCACATTGAGTGAGCGAATGCCACCGCCAACAGGTGTTGTCAGAGGGCCTTTAATAGAAATTACGTACTCTTTAAGGGCTTTCATGGTTTCATCAGAAAGCCATGTGTTGCTGTCGTAAATTTTTGTGGATTTTTCACCCGCGTAAACTTCCATCCAAGAAATTTTGCGAGTGCTGCCATAAGCTTTGCTTACAGCTGCATCTACAACCTTAATCATGGGTGGCGTAATATCTATACCTATGCCATCACCCTCAATAAATGGGATAATAGGCTGATCAGGCACGTTGAGTGTATTGTCAGCGTTGACGGTGATTTTTTCACCAGTAGTTGGGACAATAATTTTCCCTGAGATGCTGCTTTTTGTAGCCATGTGTATGCCGCCCCTTGAGTATTTGTTACGTTTCTAAATAATTAAGTGAATTCAATGATTGTTTTATTCAATAAACCCTTTAACGTAGTATGCCAATTCAGTCCGCATGAGAAGCACGCTACGTTAAAAGACTTTATCCATACTCCAGACATTTATGCCGCTGGAAGGTTAGACACTGATAGTGAAGGTTTACTCATTTTAACCGATGATGGCATGTTGCAACACCGTTTAAGTGACCCAAAACATAAAGAATTTAAAACTTATTGGGTTCAGGTCGAAGGTGCGCCTAACAATGATGATTTGGAGCCGCTGAGGTTAGGTGTAGATTTAACGGATTTCATCACAAAACCAGCGCAGGTGCGGCTTATTTCAGAGCCTGATTCATTATGGCCAAGAAACCCGCCCATCAGAGAAAGAAAAGCAATTCCTACCAGTTGGTTAGAAATTAAAATTAGTGAGGGTAAAAATCGCCAAGTGCGTCGTATGACGGCTAAAATAGGCTTTCCAACATTAAGATTAATTCGCTACGCCATTGGGCAATATACGATTGATGGCATTCAGAATGGTCAACACAAAGTCATTGGATTAGGTAATTAAATAATGAGCACAAGCAATATGAAGCCAGTCATTGTTTTTAGAAACGTAGAACATGAAGGGCCTGGCTATTTAGGCGACTTTTTAACTCAGCATAATATACCTTGGCAAATCATTAACACCAGTGAGTTGAGCTCTATACCTGCATCGATACTAGGCTATAGCGGCGTTGTGATTATGGGTGGCCCAATGAGTGTGAATGACGACCTACCTTGGATTGCGCCTTTGCTAAACTTGATTCGTGAAGCAAAAGCCGCGGATATTCCACTATTGGGGCATTGTTTAGGCGGCCAGTTAATCAGTAAAGCTTTGGGTGGGGTTATCAGCGCTAATCCCATTAAAGAAATTGGCTGGGGCGAAGTGAGTGTAACTCCAAACGAAGTGGCAAAACATTGGTTTGGCGATATTGAAAGCTTCAATAGTTTTCATTGGCATGGCGAAACTTTTAGCTTACCAGAAGGTGCGACGCATTTGTTAGCAAGCACTCACTGCCAAAATCAAGCTTATTCTATAGGTAAACATTTGGCGTTTCAAAGTCACATTGAAGTGACTACGGAAATGGTCAAAAGCTGGTGCGAGATTGGTGCTGATGAACTGACGGAAGCTGCTGCAAGCCCAGCTGTACAGCAGGCTGAAGCAATGCAGCAAAACTTACCTGTGCATTGTTTCTTTCTGAACAAAGTCGCTAAGCAGGTCTATGGTCAGTGGATTAAAGGTCTCATGCACTGATAGCGATACCCGTATGTTAAAATTGAACAAGCTTATAAAAAACCTATCAAGAGAAAAGCATTATGTCTGGTAACACAATCGGAACTTTATTTACACTCACCTCTTTTGGTGAATCACATGGCGCGGCCATCGGCGGCGTGGTTGATGGCTGTCCTCCTGGATTGGAGTTGTGTGCAGAGGATTTGCAAATTGATTTGGATAGACGCAAACCTGGTACCTCACGCCATGTCACACAACGCCAAGAAGCCGATTCTGTGGAAATCTTATCAGGTGTGTTTGAAGGTATAACTACTGGCGCACCGATTGGGTTGTTGATTCGTAATACTGACCAACGCAGCCAAGATTACAGCAAAATTATGGACACTTTCCGTCCCGGTCACGCCGACTATACTTATACGCAAAAATACGGCGTACGTGACTATCGTGGCGGTGGGCGCTCAAGTGCGCGTGAAACAGCCGTGCGCGTTGCGGCAGGTGCAATTGCAAAAAAATGGTTAAAAGAACGTTTTGGTGTAACTGTTCGTGGTTACATGAGTCAGATGGGTGAAATTGATATTCCATTTGTGAGCTGGGATGCGCTTAATCATAAAGATAATGATTTTTTCGCTCCTGATACAGAGGTGTTACCAAAACTAGCCGATTATTTAGATAAAGTTAGAGCGGAGCGTGATTCAATTGGTGCGCGTATTACGGTGGTTGCAGAGGGCGTACCTGTGGGTTGGGGTGAGCCTGTGTTTGACCGACTAGATGCTGAAATTGCCTATGCCATGATGAGTATTAACGCCGTGAAGGGCATTGAAATCGGCGCAGGATTTGATTCAGTCGCGCAGCGTGGCAGTGTTCATTCTGATGAAATGACACCTCAAGGCTTCGCTAGTAATCATGCAGGCGGAATTTTGGGCGGCATTTCTACAGGGCAAGAGATTCGTGTCAATATCGCATTAAAGCCAACGTCTAGTATTCCACAAGAGCGCCGTTCTATTGATAAAAATGGTGAGGCGGTGACCATGCAAACAACAGGTCGCCACGACCCATGTGTTGGTGTGCGCGCCACGCCGATTGCAGAAGCGATGTTGGCGCTAGTGTTAATGGATCATGCGTTAAGACATAGAGCGCAAAATGCAGATGTGAGTTGTGCAACACCTAAAATTATCTAATTTAAATCTGTCTGATTGACTTATGTCATATAAATTAAGGCTGAGCTGTTTGATAATATAAGCATAACTCGATGGACTGTAGGTTTTGGTACTAGAGCGTTTACTTTTGATTACCTAATGAGGTCTTACTATGAATATCGAACATCATGATTTAGCGCACGAGTTTCCAGAGCATCGCGAAAAAATCCATCATTTGAAATTGGACAATGCGCATTTTGCTAAGTTATTTGATGCCTATCACCACTTGACAAAAGTTGTTGAACGTTTAGAAGGTGAAGATGTGCCAGTTTCAGATGTGGCACTAGAAAATCAAAAGAAAGAGCGCATTCAACTTAAAGATCAGCTTTATGCGATGTTGGTTGCGTAGCGCTTCATCAGCTAGTCATTAATTAGTAAAAAGTCGGCTTCTGCCGACTTTTTTTATGGCGCCGTTCTATATAATTGGGCATGCATTCAAATCTTCACTTTAAGTTATCTCGTTTTTATTTCATCTATTATTTCTTTGTAGGGGCGTTTGTTCCTTATTGGGGTTTATATTTAAAGTCTGAGCAGTTTAGTCCTGCTGATATTGGTATTTTGATGTCGCTATTCCAAATCAGCCGTATATTCGCGCCGAATTTTTGGGGTTGGTTAGCAGACCACACAGGTAAGCGTGCCCAGTGGATTAGGCTCACTGCTTTATTAGGCTTGTGTGGTTTTACGGCAGTATTTTGGGCGCATGGGTTTTATTGGTTATTTTTTGTGATGGCGGCATTAAGTTTATTTACTAGCTCTACCTTGCCATTAGCTGAATCACTCACATTGGCGCATTTAGCGACTACTAACGGACATTACAGCCGTATTCGAATGTGGGGTTCGCTTGGTTTTATTGTGGCGGCGGTGATTTTAGGTTATTTGATTGATTTTACTGGCATAAGAAGTTTGTTATGGTTTTTGCTAGCGGTGCAAATTATTCTGTTTGCATTAACGCATACCTTGCCCGATGCCAAGGTTGAGCCACACGCGCATGACCACTTTTCAATTTGGCAAGTCATTAAGCAGCCCAATGTATTGGCTTTACTAATAGGCTGCGCGTTAATGGTGACCGCTCATGGCGTGCTTTATAATTTTTATTCGATTTATTTGAGTGACCACGGCTACAGCAAAGGTATGATAGGCCTGCTTTGGGCTGTAGGAGTTATCTGCGAAATTGGCATTTTTATGCTGATGCCCAAGATAATGGCGCGTTATAGCTTAAAAATGATTTTATTGATTAGCTTGGTGCTAGCGGTCGCGCGATTTACGATGATAGGTCTTGCGGTAGACAACATTGTGCTTTTGGTATTGGCTCAAACCTTGCATGCTGCCACTTTCGGCAGTTTTCATGCGGCCTCGGTAGAAGTTATCACTCAGTTTTTCAATGGCAGGCATCAAGCTAAAGGCCAAGCGATATATAACAGTGTGGCTTATGGGATAGGCGGCACCATAGGCGGTGTGGCGGGAGGCTACGCGCTACAATATCTTGGTGGAGAGAAAACATTCATGTTGGCTGCTATATTTCCTTTATTAGGCTTGCTAGTGATAGGTTTAGGTTTGAAGTTGACAGGCAATAAGCAAGGATCTCAAGCGATGTTCCGATGACATTAATGAAAATCCTTACAAACCAGCAGGCGCGCAGATAACGCTAAATCAAAAAGGGCAGAAAGTCTGCCCTTTTTGATTGTTGTTAACTAGACATGAATCTCAATGCTTATATTTGAAACCTTAATAATCAAAAAAGTTTTGTTAAATTAGATTTAATTTCCTAACAAAAATCCATTAAAAAAAGCCACGATCAAAGTGGCTTTAATGAGTGAACAAATTAGTTAAATCACAGCTTAATGTTGGCGTTTGTCGTGTTCAATTAAGGCATATGCGGAATGGTTGTGTATCGACTCAAAGTTTTCACTTTCAACTGTGTAAGCCACAATGCGGTTTTCTTTGCTAAGTTGTGCTGCCACATCACGCACCATATCTTCGACAAATTTAGGGTTATCATAAGCGCGCTCAGTCACGTACTTTTCATCTGGGCGTTTTAACAAACCATAAAGTTCACATGAGGCTTGTTTTTCTACCAAATCAATAATATCTTCAATCCAGATAAAGTCATTAATGAGTGCGGTAACAGTCACATGTGAGCGCTGATTATGCGCACCATAAGCTGAAATCTTTTTACTGCAAGGGCATAAGCTTGTCACAGGTACGAGTACTTTTACGGTGATATCAAACTTACCTTGGTTGATTTCGCCAATAAACGTCACTTCGTAATCTAGCAAACTTTTTACGCCAGAAATTGGCGCAGCCTTATTCACAAAGTATGGAAAGGTCATTTCCACGTGGCCAGATACTGCCTCAAGGCGTTTGACCATTTCACGCAAAATTGTTTCAAAAGACTCAACTGAAATAGCGTGTTCGTTCATGTTGAGAATCTCAACAAAACGTGACATATGGGTACCTTTGAATTGCTGAGGCAAATGTACATACATATTGAACATGGCGACAGTATGTTGCTCACCGCCAGATTTATCTTTAACGACTACAGGGTGGCGAATAGCTTTGATGCCCACCTTGTCGATGGCGATATGACGAGTATCAACAGTGTTCTGTACGTCTTCAATTGGGTTTGGTGCAGTGTTAGGTAGTGTGGCTTGATTCATTATATTTCCAGTTTAGCAATGCACATTATGGGTGATTAGGTTATCCATAATGCAATAGTTGAGTATATCACTAGGTTATTAGCTTCGCAATTGTCGATGCAATGCCTTCTGCATCTAGACCACATTCTGCCAGCATAGTTTCATGCACGCCGTGCTCAATAAATTTATCTGGCAGGCCTAAACATAAAGTTCTAATTGGCGCTTTATTTGGGTTTTGTATTGCTTGCAAAGCTTCTAGCACGGCAGAGCCTGCACCACCCATCACACTGTTTTCTTCAACCGTGACGATTAATGTGTGGTCATTTGCTATTTTTTCAAGCATGATTTTATCGATTGGCTTAACAAAACGCATGTTAACAACGGTTGCATCGAGTTTTTCACCAGCTTTTAAACATGCATTGAGCATGCTGCCAAAGCTTAAAATGGCGACTTTTTGCTTCGTGTTACTTACGGCATTGCGTTTGATTTCAGCGGTACCAATTTCAATTGCCTGCATTTTTTTCTCTATAGCAACGCCAGCACCGCCGCCGCGAGGATAGCGTACAGCAGAAACGCCATTATATTGAAAGCCTGTAAAGAGCATTTGTCTGCATTCGTTTTCGTCACTCGGCGCCATAATCACGATGTTTGGGATGCATCTGAGGTAACTCAAATCAAAACTACCTGCATGTGTAGGGCCATCTGCACCAACCAGCCCCGCGCGGTCTATCGCGAATAATACAGGTAAGTTTTGTATGGCTATATCATGAATTAACTGATCGTAAGCGCGTTGTAAAAACGTGCTGTAAATCGCTACGACTGGTTTTAAACCATCACAAGCCATACCTGCCGCAAACGTGAGTGAATGTTGTTCTGCAATGCCTACATCGTAATAGCGCTCAGGATATTTTTCAGCAAAAGCGTTTAAGCCCGAGCCATCGCACATCGCAGGAGTAATGCCAATTAAGCGATTATCAAGTGCTGCCATATCCACTAACCACTCACTAAATACTTGTGTGTAGGTTTTTTTAGAGCTAGAGCTAAGCGCATCACCATTAAATGGGTCAAATTTACCTACACCATGATACTTATTCGGATTATCCTCAGCTGGTTCAAACCCGCGGCCTTTTTGCGTAACTATATGCAAAAATTGCGGACCTTTTAACTGCTTGATATTGCTTAACGTATCAATAAGCGCATCCATATCGTGCCCGTCAATTGGGCCAATATAGTTAAAACCAAACTCTTCAAACAATGTGCCAGGCGTTACCATACCTTTCACATGTTCTTCAGCGCGCTTAGCAAACTCCATGACGTGAGGTACTGCAGAAAGTACTTTTTTACCTGATTTACGAACAGTGCCATAGAAGCGGCTAGATAAAAGCTTGGCTAGGTAATTGTTTAGTGCGCCGACATTATTTGATATGCTCATATCATTGTCGTTAAGAATCACCAGCAGGTTAGCATCCATGTCGCCAGCGTTATTGAGCGCCTCAAAAGCCATTCCTGCGGTCATCGCGCCATCGCCGATAATCGCTACGGCGCGTCTTTCTAAGCCAGCTTTTTGCGCAGCAACGGCCATGCCTAACGCGGCAGAAATTGAGGTGCTGGAGTGACCTGTGCCAAAAGTATCGTATTCACTTTCGCTACGGCGCGGAAACCCTGCAATGCCTTGCGGATTGCGTAAAGATTGCATTTGCTCACGACGTCCCGTGAGTATTTTATGTGGATACGTTTGGTGGCCGACATCCCAAACCAATCGGTCATCAGGCGTGTTGAACACATAATGCAGCGCTATTGTCAGCTCCACAACACCTAAGTTTGACGCTAAATGACCACCAGTTTTTGCAACGCTATTGATAATAAAAGTGCGTAACTCTTGTGCGAGCGGAACAAGCTGCTTACGCTCAAGTTGGCGTAGTTGCAGCGGTGAGTCTATCGTGTTCAGTATTTCGCTGTTAAGTATTGAAGTCACAAGTTATAGAGTCGCTATTTTAAAATTGATGATTAAGAAGAGATAAAAAATTTAGAATCTACGCTGCGTAATAAACCCAGCTAACTCATGCAAACGTAAAGCACTTTCACCAAAAGGCGTTAATGCGTCTAACGCATTGTTATACAGTTGTTGCGCATGTTGTTTGGCATCAGTCAAACCTAATATAGACACATAAGTAGGTTTGTTGTTGTTCGCATCTTTGCCCGCTGTTTTGCCAAGAGTAGAGCTGTCTGCTTCCACATCTAAAATATCGTCAATGACTTGAAATGCTAGGCCGATGTTTTTTGCGTAAGTGCTTAGTGCGGTAATTTTTACTATATTGCCGTTAATTCCACCGAGCAAAACCGCTGCTTGAATCAGAGCGCCAGTTTTCAATTGATGCATTTGTTCAAGGTCCGCTCGGCTAATCGTTTTGCCTACAGAAGCTGAGTCTATGGCTTGGCCACCCGCCATACCTGTAGAGCCTGAGGCTTTGGCCAGAATATTGAGCATGCTTATTTGATGATTAGTTTGGGCACATAAGCCTGTTTGTGAAAGCACTTCAAAAGCCAAACTTTGCAGCGCATCGCCGACCAATAATGCTGTGGCATCATCAAATTGTTTATGGCAGCTTGGCTTACCACGGCGTAAATCATCGTCGTCCATGCATGGCATATCGTCATGAACTAGAGAGTATGCATGAATGAGTTCAACGGCGCACGCTGCGGCATCAGCCACTTTTGTATCGGTACCGCACAACTCTGACGCGGCATAGCACAGCAGAGCGCGTACACGCTTGCCGCCTTCTAAAGCGCTGTAACGCATAGCATTGTGTAGCGTTTGTGGCATAGCGTTAGCGGCGGGTAGTGTGCTATTTAACACATTTTCAATACGCGCTTGCTTTTCCGTCGCCCAAGCCGAAAAATCCAACATCGCTGTTTCAGATGAGTTGATATTATTCATCATCAGACTTAAATGGCGTTAACTGATTACGCTCATTTAGAATTTGAACTTGTTGCTCAACGTCAGCAAGTGATTTTTGGCAAAACTGTAAAAGGCCATTGCCGCGCTGAAACGCAGCCAATGAAGACTCTAAAGTCATTTGCCCAGATTCCATACGCGCAACAATGCTTTCTAACTCAGCATACGCCAGCTCGAAGTTCTCTGGCGGTGCAATATTATTTTCTAGTGAAGCTGCTGTTTTGGATTTAGGTGCGGTCATAGCAAAATTTAAATGGTGTTAAGGCGATATTCTACCAAATCCTATGCCAAACACTGCTTTAAAAAATCACGAATATCGCTAATCTCTTCCATGCACACAGAATGCGCCATATTGTATTCATGCCAACTGACAGAATAGTGATTACTCTGTAGTGTTTGTAGCGATATTTTGCACATATCCAACGTGATAACATCATCAAACACGCCATGCGCCATAAAGATTGGCGTTGCTGCATTGGCCGGGTTAGCTTCAGTGGCTAGCTTGGTTTTAACTGGTAAATAGGTAGATAAAGCCATTACGCCACCTAATTTCTTTGGGTAGCGAAGTGCAGTATGCAATGCAATTGCTCCACCCTGAGAGAAGCCGGCAATCACAATACGCTCTGCAGCAATACCTCTATCCAGCTCTTTTTGAATAAGCGAGTTAACGTAATGCTGGCTGTTTTTTATACCGTCTTCATCCTCTTTACTACTGCCCGTCACACCATATAAGTCATACCAAGCAGGCATGATGTAACCACTATTGCGCGTGACCGCCATTTCTGGCGCATGGGGTAGTATGAATCGCACATTGGGAATGCTAAGTTTTTGTACGATAGGCTCAAAGTCATGGCCATCAGATCCTAAGCCATGCAACCAAATCACGCTGGCATTTACTTTAAGGTGACTTTCATGTTGGTTGCTGACTAATTCTAGAGGCGCTTTATAGTTCATTGTGGGGGCTTTATCGTTAAGGCGTGCGTACAATCGATTTAGGTGAAACTTGAAGTGTTGTTTGGCTAAAATAAGATTGCTATTAAAAAAATAATATCTGATATATGCTGTTAATAAGTAGTGAAATCATAGCATTGTATTTAACCCAGATTGTCCATTAGAAATAATAAAATTAACGAAAATCCAATGTAGGAGGGGCTTGTAGCCCCGAATGGCGATGGCGATTCGAAGTGATATTTTGTTCGGGGCTACAAGCCCCTCCTACAGCCATCCGTAACAGTTTGAGTGGAAAATGCTACAAAATTAAATGTTCTAATGGATTATCTGGGTTAAATATAAAAAATCATATGCAAATTAAAATATTGGGTTGCAGTGGCGGCATAGGAGCGGAATTACGCACTACGTCGATGCTTGTTGATCAAGATATATTGATCGACGCGGGTACTGGTGTGGGCAACTTGTCTATGGATGAGCTGCTGAAAATCGACCATATTTTTCTCACACATTCACATTTAGATCATATTGCATTCCTGCCATTTTTACTCGATACCGTCATGGGCATACGCGCGGAACCTATCAACGTATATGCAAATAAAGAAACCTTAGAAACGTTACGCCTGCATATTTTCAACTGGAAAGTTTGGCCAGATTTTAATGCGATTCCCAGTACGGACAATCCATTTTTACGCTACTGCGAAGTCAAGCTTAGCGAAACGCTTGAGTTAAATGGTCGAAAATTTACTCCATTACCCGCTAACCATGTCGTTCCTGCTATTGGCTATCATGTAGATAGTGGTGCCGCGAGCCTTGTGTTTACTGGCGATACCACTGTTTGTGATGAGTTATGGCATGAAGTTAATAAAATCAAAAACCTTAAATATTTGATTATTGAAACCGCGTTCAGCAATAGCGAGCTGGCCTTGGCGCAGCTTTCCAAACACTTATGCCCATCTTTATTAAGAAGCCAGCTTGTTAAGCTGATAACGCATGACGCAACGCCTTCTCTTGAAATTTATATCACGCACCTAAAACCAGGTGAGGGTGAAAGTATTATGCAGGAAATTGCAGAGAGCCATTCAGCATTCGTTATTCAGGCGCTTAAGCAACAGCAAGAGTTTTATTTGTAGCTACTTAATAATATATCTTTACAGCATACCAATTCCACAACATTAATTATAAAAGTACCCATTAAGGTTTGAGTTATGGCAATCGCTGACTCATCAAGATTTGAGTATTTTAAGCCGGGGCGGTATAAAACTTGCAGCTTTAAGCTTGATCAAAAGTCAATCAAGAACTCGAGCCAATTGTTATAGGTTTGTCTACAGCCGCGCAAGCAAAGACAGATTTACATCTGCACTATGGTGACTGTAGAAAAGCCAGTTGACGTGGAGGCTCTAGCATTACCAAGTATCCAGTCAACCGAGTTGCTAAAATCACAGAGACCATTGCGCTTATAGATATTGAGATTCTTCGAATAGACATGGATCTGCTCGATGATATGATGATTTGGAATCAATTTTCCAACATTGATAATCTACCAGAGACGAATCAACCTAGTGTGAGTGATAAAGCCGCACGCAGCGTAAGCGATTGGATGAATGAAACTGATGTGTTCAGCGCGTTCAACCTACAAAGTCAAGTATTTAGTCACCTACCAGCGACTAACGTAAAAGAGATGTCAAACGCATGACCCACGTCATTGTCACTGCAGGGCAGAGAACTATTCTGCGAGGTGCCAAAGGTGATTACTATTACCTTACTCAAAGCGGTTGTGCGCAAGTGACCAAGGTTGCAGATGCGAGTCAACGCCTCTTATACTGGCTGAACTCAATGAAGGTGGCGCATTCGGTGAGGAAGCGTGCGACTTAACAAAAAAGACTTCGTAGAATTGTTAAAAGTGCCAATCATTAACCAAATCAGCATTACCGAAGCTCAAGCTTAAGTTAATAATGATGGGATTTGGGTAGATGTTCGACTGCCTTCAGAATTCAAATATGAACATATTGATGGCGCACTCAACCTACCACTTAAAGAGATTCGTCAGCTTGCTAAAGGATTAGATGAAAATAAAGAATATGTTCTTTACTGTCAAACAGGGAAACGCAGTTCTGCAGCAGCATTTGTGTTAACGCAGAGTGGGCTGAAAGCATTTATGCTAGCTGGAGGTATGCGAGATACTCTTTAGCGGAAATCAAGTTAATGAATAAATAATGCGGTTACTTCACCTCCACCCAAATACGAGGACCTGTAGCAGTGTAGCTTATTGAAAAGTGTTTTTCGTTACCAACAGCGCTTTGGAGAATCTCTGGTAATGTAGACCAAATTAATGCCACTAATACAATACTCGCGAAAATAGATTTAAATAAAGTGGAATGTTTTACTTTAACCGACATGCTTTCGCTATAAAAACCAATCGCTAGTCCAATAAATGTAAACATCATTACTTGACTAATTGGCATCACAATTACACCATCAACTAATGAATATACAGAACAGGTGCAAAGCGTGAAAAATAATATAATGGCCAAATTGCTATCAAATTTTAAATTATCTTTTAAGCTAATGGCGTTAAATTTTCTTAACCAAGAGATTAAGCCATAGATGACTAAGTAAAAGATAATAAACGCTGCAGGCAGGCCCCATTCTGACATGAGTTGCAACACGCTATTATGCGGGTGGCTGGATATTTTGCTAACCCATGCATAACTCATTGGCCCGATGCCAAAATATGGGTGCTCTTGAATTAAATTCAATGACAATTTCCATAAGTCTAAACGGTCACTTGTAGTATCTCTAATAATGCTTCCTGGAATGATAACTGCAGCCTCCATTAGGCTTGGAATAATAAAAAATAATATTTTATAGACTAAATAACCAGTTGATAAATGGATAATCTGTAAGCGTATAAATGACCAAGCTGATTTTTTATAAACGATAGCCGTTATTGAGATGCCAAAAATCCAAGCCAAAAGTGCACCACGTGAAGCTGAAAAAAATAATAGTACAAACCAAAAGCTTAGCGCTAGATGTAGCCAGCGACGGGAATTAGAGCTAACAAAATTTGTCTTTAAAAGTGGCAGGGTGATTAGACCTAGAGTCCAAAGTTGGTATTGATTAAAAAATCTGATGTTGCTAAATCCCGTCAATGGATTTGGCCATTTAACAGGTGTGCTGAAAATGATAGCCGTTATGTAGCCAACATAAAATGAGACCATGCACAGCAAAATGCTTGCCCAGAACATATAAGTGAGTCTCTTAATTAGCAGTGTTTTATTTTCATGGTATAAATTTGCAATAAAGATAGCTAAGTAGCTCAAACCTGCAAACAAACTTATTTCTAATGCTGCGTGACGTTGTGAAATAGCTAAACAAGAAGATGCAATCGCTAAAGTCATTAGCATATAAAGCATAAAGGACATCGACTGATTAGCTGTTGAGTATTCTTCGCGGTTGCTAGAAAATGCGCTATACAGCAATACCAAAGTTACTAGTAGTAATTCAACCAAACGTTGGTTGTCGTGAAAGCTAGTAACAATTATATCCCGCGGGATGACTTTTAAGCTGGGAGATAAAGTCACCAAACTGGCAATTACAAGAAATATAAAAAAACGAGTGGCGGTGGATATGTTATTGCTTTGCATAAAAGGTAGTTTAAGTTAATTAATTAAAATCCATGCTAGAAAACAGTTTATCTGCTAATACGAGCCTGTGTAGAAAATATAATAAAAAAAGAGGCTAAGCCTCTTTTTTTATTAAACCACAGCTTGCTGATTTAAATTATGTTGGTACAGAGCAGTTACCAGTATCGTACACACAAGTAACAACTAATGGAGTAGTTGTGCCTGGTACAAAACCACCTGGAGATGCCGGTGTAAACTCTTCAGTAGCCCCCACTAGAGCTTCTAGTCCAGCTACGTCAGCTGGTGCTGTTGGCATAACCGTACTACAGGCCTTGTTTGTAAGTATTGGCCACAGAGCAACGTCAGAGTTTGCAATAGCAGAAGTTGCTCCGCGAGCAAAGCCAGTAGCCTCTGAAAGACAAGCAGTATTTGCAGATTTCTGTGTGTAGTTTTTGTATTGTGGTAAAGCAACTGCAGCCAAAATACCAATAATTGCTACAACAATCATTAACTCGATTAAGGTAAAACCTTTTTGTACTTGTTTCATTTTTATTTCCTTTGAAAAAATTAAAATTTTTGCACTACACCTTAAGCACTAGGTGTTGCTGTGCTTGGAATAAATTTAGCAAAAGCTATGCCAACTTTATTGATGTGCGTGATTTTATCTATTGAGTTGTCTTCACGAACTATAATCTAGTTGTAACTTCGCAAATTTTCCCAAATTCCGTCATACCAGTGACAGCTGGTATACAGACAGGTTTAAATGTAAGTGATTGTAATTTATTGCTTTAATTTTTCACCTTTGACTGGATTCCGTCCTGCGACGGAATGACGAATTTTTAATTTATGACGAACTTGAGTTTATGAAAAGACCTCATCATTTAATTAAAGCCATAAAAAAAGCGGGGATTCCCCCGCTTCTCTTAAATTTGACTGACAAAAAATGTCACTTTCGCCAGAAATTGTCACTTTACCAAAACTTCCACCATGGTTTTTTAGCTACTGCGCCAGATACCTGGCCAGTTACTTTGAGTTTTCGGCTACCTTTTGTAAATTTGCTAAACCTGAATCAAAAATACCAGTGATGGCTTTAACAGCTGT
Organism: Methylotenera sp.; assembly: GCF_029946165.1. Classification (GTDB taxonomy): domain Bacteria; phylum Pseudomonadota; class Gammaproteobacteria; order Burkholderiales; family Methylophilaceae; genus Methylotenera. The sequence continues at coordinate 41,304 of NZ_JAQSDZ010000025.1, read as the reverse complement.
TTCGTCATCTTGACCTGCTGGAATTGGTGGATTAAGTTTGTATAGACGATAGAAACGACCTACCCATACCACTTTTGATTCGCCTGGTTTGTCACCTTTTTCTACAGTCATTGTCGCGTTGTAGTCTGTAAGTGGCAATGTGCCAGTCACGATTTCATATTTGACCCTCATTGATGCATCATCAATACTGCGCAATTTTTCGTAAACGTTGCCGCCATCTTTAAATGCAAGTGTTCTGAAAGTAGCCATTTCGCCATTTTCATCTTTTTTCTGTTCTACTTTAGTGCTGGCTACGCCCGGGTGCCATTTATGAATGCCACCAAAATCTTTAACGATTGCCCAAACTTTAGCTGGGTCAGCTTTAATGGTGATAGTTTTTTCAACTTTTTGTGGTGATGGACCGTGTGCCGCAGCAGTGAACGGAACTAGACTGACGCTTAAACCAAGCGCAAGCAATGCTAAAATCTTTTTCATTTACTAATCTCCATGACTCTCTGTGAGGAGAGGCTTTAAAACTCTCAATAAAGAGAGGCTCTATTAAACTACTTAAAAAACAACCATACATTATAAATGAGAACGTACCATTATTAAATGCATTGCAGTCTGTATTTTAATTAACGACATAGCAAAGGCTTGGTTGACACAAGGTTATCCATTAGCGCATGTAGGAGCGACGCCCTCGTCGCGAAATGGCTTTTCGGCACGAGGGCGTTCGCGTGTGAATAATGTGCTTCAGCACATATATTTCACGGAGACAACCTTCAAGGTTGTCTCCTCTCTGTTTTTTATTGTAGGAGCGGCTGGCAGCCGCGAAGGTTTTCGGAATATTTTACCGTTGCTTTCGGGGCTGCAAGCCCCTCCTACATAACGCGTTCTGAAATATTATGTCTAGTGGATAAATCGGGTGTATGGCAATAACAAGGGTTTAGTTGTGAAAACTTTTGTATTAACGTACTAAAACAAACTGTCCAAATGCCCGACTTTTGTCACCCGTTTTTATGGTCGTCAATATTTGGTTTGTTACAGTGTTAATCACACTAACGCTATTGCTGCCCCAATTAGCAACATAGGCGCGGTTGTTGGCATCATCTAAGCTAACGCCTTCGGGTGTATTGCCAACATTAATAGTGGCGATGGCTTTGCGTGTAGCCATATTAATAACGGTGATGCTGTCATCTTGCGTGTTGCTCACATAAAGTTGCTTTTCATCTAAGCTGATTGCCACGCAATAAGGGTGGTAGCCTACTTTAACTATATATTGCGCATTAGTTTTGGTGTTAATAATACTGACCGTATCTTCTTTCACGTTAACACTGACTAACCATAAGCCTGTTCTGCTGAGAGCAAGCCCAAAAGGGTGCTTACCTACTGGAATACGTTTTTTGATAGTAAGTGTTGTTGTATCAATTACAGCAATATCATTGCTATCGCGATTGGCGATATATAGCCATTTGCTGTTTGGGCTGACGACCATGCCAGCAGGCGCATCGCCAACACTCACTTCATTGGTCGTATGGTCTTTACTCGTACTTATAGCTAATACGCGATTATCAAACCAATCCGCCACATAGAGCGTTTTACTATCAGGCGATAGCGCTAGTCCTACAGGGGATCCTTTGATTTTTATGGTTTCTACTACGGTATTATTTTGTGTGTCTATAATCGAAATTTCCTGGCTTTCGACGTTTGAGATATAAGCCCGATTTAACTTAGCTGAAACGGCTACCCCAACAGGTGCTTTGCCAACCTTGATGGTGTGAATGACTTGGTTTGTTGAGGTGTTAATCACGGATACGGAATCTTCGCCCTGATTAGTAATATAGGCCAAGTTAGCAGGTGATTGCTTGGTAGCCGCTTGGCATGCCGTAATTAAGGTGCACGTTAATGCGCCTATTATCAAAAGCGCAATAATTTGAATAATTCGCAAAAATTTAATTGATAATATTTTCATAGGCTTAGCTATTATACGCAAATGGTTGCTTTCAAAAATACTCAAAATATGAAAAAATCGTATTAAATAATTAAGGCAGTAAACGTTATGTTAGATCGAGACGGGTTTCGCCCGAATGTTGGCATTATTATATGTAATGCTAACAATCAGGTTTTTTGGGGCAAGCGTATTCGTGAGCATGCTTGGCAGTTTCCGCAAGGTGGTATTAACCATGGCGAAAGCCCAGAGCAGGCCATGTATCGCGAGTTAATGGAAGAGGTTGGCTTGAAGCCTGAGCACGTACAAATTTTGGGTCGCACCAAAGACTGGCTCAGGTATGAAGTGCCTTCTACATGGATTAAGCGTGAGTATCGCGGCAGCTACAAAGGCCAAAAGCAAATTTGGTATTTATTGCGCATGCTAGGTCGCGATAGTGATGTGTCGCTACGTGCAAGTGAACATCCCGAGTTTGATGCATGGCGTTGGAGTGAATATTGGGTGCCGTTAGAAGATGTGATTGAGTTTAAGCGCGGTGTGTATGAGTCTGCGTTAAATGAGTTAGCACCGCATTTGCATCATAAAGCGTCAAAATAGATTTTTGTAGGAGCGGCTTGTAGCCGCGAAGTTTTGAGTTAAGTTCACCATTGCTTTCGCGGCTACAAGCCGCTCCTACAAGTTAATTGCCCATTAATTCACCTAGTTTAATGGCTTTAGCTGGTTGCCAATCTGTATTAAACTGCAACGTGTTCTTTTCAAACAACATCACTACGGTGGAGCCGAGTAAGAATCTACCCATTTCTTCACCTTGTTTTAAGGTGATATTTTTCTTATCGTAATTCCACGTTTTAGTTTTACCTGTGCGTGGTGGATTGATGATGCCATTTTCCGCATCATGCCAAACAGTCGCCATACTACCAACAATTGTCGCGCCGACTAATACCATGATAAAGCTGCCATGTTTTTCTGATACGAATTCGCAAACAACGCGTTCATTGCGTGCAAATAGCCCTGGAACACCTTGCGCTGTAATTGGATTTACAGAGAATAAAGCGCCTGGCACATAAGTCATGCTTTTTAAAGTGCCATCACAAGGCATATGAATGCGGTGATAATCTTTCGGGCTTAAATACAAACAAGCAAAATGCCCATCTTCAAATTTTTCAGCTAATGCTTTATCGCCGCCAATCAAGGCCGTGATTGAATAAGAGTGACCTTTCGCCTGAAATATTTGGTCATGTTCAATGACGCCAAATTGGCTAATCGCCCCATCTACAGGACAAATAAAATCCGCCTGAGCCATTGGGCGCGCGTCAATTTTTAGTGGGCGCGTAAAGAATTCATTGAAAGTTGTATAGGATGTAATATCAGGATTAGCCGCTTCTGCCATATTTACTTGATAGCGTTTTACGAACCACTTAATGACTGACGTGGTTAACTCCCCACCTTGATAGTGAGCTAATTTTCCAGCAATTGCAGTAATTGCTTGTTTGGGGAGAATGTATTGCAAAAGTACAGAAAGACGATTTTTCACTTTATTTTGCTTTTGTAGGGAGGGTTGGCTTAGTAACCCACAATAAAAAAAGGTGGGTTACGCTACGCTAACCCACCCTACGAACTAACAACCAGTAATCAATCTAGTTTTTTGATTGATCCACTAATTTGTTTTTAGCAATCCAAGGCATCATAGAACGTAATTGACCACCAACTTGCTCAATTGGGTGAGCAGCGTTCAGGCGACGACGTGCTGTCATTTCTGGGTAATTTGTACGACCTTCTAAAATGAACTGTTTAGCGTAGTTGCCGTTTTGAATGTTAGTTAGGCATGTTTTCATCGCCGCACGTGATTGATCGTTAATCACTTGTGGACCTGTTACGTATTCGCCATATTCTGCATTGTTTGAGATTGAGTAGTTCATGTTGGCAATGCCGCCTTCGTACATCAAATCTACAATTAATTTCAATTCGTGTAAGCACTCAAAGTAAGCCATTTCAGGTGCGTAACCAGCTTCAACTAATGTTTCGAAACCAGCTTTAACTAACTCAACTGCGCCGCCGCATAATACAGCTTGCTCACCGAATAAGTCTGTTTCTGTTTCTTCACGGAAATCAGTTTCAATCACGCCGCCTTTTGTGCCGCCATTCGCAGCTGCGTATGAAAGTGCAACATCTTTAGCTTTGCCAGATTTATCTTGGTAAACTGCGATTAAAGAAGGAACGCCGCCGCCTTTTAAGTATTCTGAACGCACTGTGTGGCCTGGGCCTTTTGGTGCAACCATGATTACGTCTAAATCAGCACGTGGAGTGATTTGGTTGTAGTGAATGTTAAAGCCGTGTGCAAAAGCCAAAGTTGCACCTTGTTTTAAATGCGCAGCAATATCTTCACTGAAAATTTGCGCCATTGTTTCATCTGGCAACAATAACATCACAACATCTGCATCTTTAACCGCATCAGCAATTTCTAATGTGTTATGGCCAGCACCAATTGCTTTAGCCCATGAACTGCCACCTTTACGAAGTCCGATAGTCACGTTTACGCCGCTATCTTTAAGGTTTGCCGCATGCGCGTGACCTTGTGAGCCGTAACCAACGATGGTTACTTTTTTGCCTTTGATTAAATTAAGGTCTGCGTCTTTATCGTAATAAACTTTCATTTCTTTTACTGCCTTTCAATGCAAATGCTGAATAAATTATAGGGAGTTTTTTTACTTGTTTGCTTAAACTTTTAAAATGCGGTCGCCCCGGCCTATGCCAGAAGCGCCTGTTCGTACTGTTTCTAAAATTGCGGCTTTATCTAGGCTTTCAATAAAGGCGTCTAACTTAGTGCCTGAGCCGGTAAGCTCAATAGTAAAGCTGCCGTCGGCCACATCGATAATACGACCACGGAAAATATCACACATGCGTTTCATTTCTTCACGAAACGCACCCGTTGCTTTGACTTTTACGAGCATTAATTCGCGCTCGATAAATTTACCATCATTTAAATCAAGCACTTTTACAACGTCAATGAGCTTGTTTAACTGTTTTATAATTTGCTCGATTACCGCTTCAGAACCTGAAGTGACAATGGTCATACGAGACAATGTTGGGTCTTCTGTTACCGCTACTGTGAGGGACTCAATATTGTAGCCGCGCGCTGAAAATAAACCGGCTACGCGCGATAGTGCGCCAGCTTCGTTTTCCATAAGTAGCGAAATAATATGGCGTGGAGCGTTAATAGTCATTATAGATCCTCCGCACCAATATCGCTGGCTAAAATCATTTCAGATAAACCTTTGCCATTTTGTATCATTGGGAATACATTTTCTTTTTGGTCAGTGATGAAATCTAAGAATACAAAGCGCGATTTCATATCGAAAGCTTCTTTCAATGCGCCCTCAACATCGCTAGGCTTAGTGATTTGCATGCCCACATGACCATAAGCTTCGGCCAATTTAACGAAGTCTGGCAAGCTATCCATATAAGATTCTGAATAACGATTCTCATAGAAAAACTCTTGCCATTGACGCACCATACCTAAGTAGCGATTGTTCAACATAATGACTTTGATCGGCAAATGATATTGCGCGCAAGTTGAAAGCTCTTGAATATTCATTTGAATACTGCCTTCGCCTGTGACGCATGCTACCTGTGCATTTGGGTGCGCAAACTGCACGCCCATTGCATATGGCAAGCCAACACCCATAGTGCCTAATCCACCAGAGTTAATCCAACGACGTGGGTCATTAAACTTGTAATATTGCGCCGCCCACATTTGGTGTTGGCCAACGTCTGACGTTACAAATGCTTCGCCTTTAGTCACTTCATGTAATTTTTGAATGACGTATTGAGGTTTAATAAATTCGTCGCTTTGCGCAAAGTCTAAGCACTTCTTGCTACGCCAAGCGTTAATTTGTTTAAACCACGATGCTAATGCGTTGGTGTTCTGTGCTGGCTTCTCAGTCGCAATCAGCTCGTTCATATCTGCAAGTACAGATTTAACGTCACCAACGATAGGTACATCAATTTTTACGCGTTTTGATATTGACGACGGGTCAATATCAATATGAATAATTGTGCGTGGCGTAGACAAGAAGTGCTTGGTGTTGCCAATCACTCGGTCATCAAAACGTGCACCAACAGCTAACAGCACGTCACATTCTTGCATCGCCATATTAGCTTCGTAAGTGCCATGCATGCCAAGCATGCCTAAGAATTTTTCATCAGACGCAGGGAATCCACCAAGACCCATTAAGGTGCTTGTGATAGGAAGGCCCATAGACTGAATAAGCTTGATTAAATGGGCAGATGCATCGCCCAATACCACACCGCCGCCTGAATACACCATTGGGCGTTTCGCTTCGGCAAGTAGTTTAAGCGCTTTTTTAATTTGTCCTAAATGACCTTTAGTCACAGGGTTATACGAACGTAAGCTGACGCTCTCTGGGTACTCAAATTTGCATAGTTCAGCAGTAATATCTTTTGGAATATCCACTAAAACTGGGCCTGGGCGACCACTTGCAGCCACGTAGAACGCCTTTTTCATAGTAGCAGCAATGTCTTTTACATCTTTAACCAAGAAGTTATGCTTAACGCAAGGGCGAGTAATACCAACTGTGTCACACTCTTGGAATGCATCCTCACCAATGGCGTAAGTAGGCACTTGCCCACTAATAATCACCATTGGAATGGAGTCCATGTAGGCAGTAGCAATGCCGGTTATGGCGTTGGTGGCACCAGGGCCAGACGTGACTAATGCCACGCCAACTTTTCCTGTCGAGCGTGAATAGGCATCAGCCGCGTGCAAAGCAGCTTGCTCATGGCGCACTAAGATATGCTTGAATTTATCTTGATGATAAATAGCATCGTAAATGTGCAACACAGCGCCACCTGGGTAGCCGAATACAAACTCAACGTTTTCTTCATGCAAACAGCGAATTAAGATTTCCGCGCCTGTGATTGGTTTAGAGCCAAGTTGTTTGGAACTGCTGTTTTTTGGGGTATCTGCCATAAATCTTTTAATTAAAATATTTTTATATTTTATACATTATTCGGTAACCCTATAGATTAACGGTTTGAGGCTATTTGGTCAAGAATGAAAGTGTTAATGAAGGATTGTTTTTTAGATAAGACTATGTTTATTTTGATATTGTTAGGGAATGAGTTTTTTATGACTAAAGGACATAGGCCATTTAATTTTTATCAAAAAATTTTAAACTATATGGCTTGTCTTGCAATTTTTATTGATGTTGCTTGCAAAGCCCGTCAATTTATCTTGATTTTATTGCATCTAAGCAATGATACGATTGCCAGTCACAATTTAAGATAGAGTTTATTCAAGTTCTAATGGCGGCGCCACTTTCATTAACTCTTCAATGGTCGTCATGCCCTCAGCAATTTTTTCTGCGCCGTTGATGACCAAGGGGCGCATACCGTCTTTATATGCTTGCTTGGTGAGGTCGGCTAAGTTGGTTTCTGATGTGATTAACTTGCGCAAGGCTGGGGTGATGGTGAGCATTTCATATATGCCACTGCGGCCTCTAAAGCCTGTGTTGCGGCATTCCATGCAGCCTACAGGCTTATAAATATAGGCTGGTTTTGGTATCTTAAAGTCACCCACAAGCGCATCCCATGTACTTTGTTCAATGGGCTCGGCTACTTTACAGCTGGTGCAAAGAGTGCGAACTAAGCGTTGCGCCATGATGCCAAGTACTGTTGAGTGAATGAGGTAGGAAGGTACCCCTAAATCTAATAGTCGAGTCACGGCGGATGGTGCGTCGTTGGTATGCAGAGTGGACAGCACCAAGTGACCAGTGAGTGCAGCTTGAATAGCCATATCTGCGGTTTCTAAATCACGAATTTCACCTACCATAATAATGTCAGGATCTTGCCGCATTAGCGTGCGTATGCCTGATGCGAAGTCTAGGCCGATATTTTGCTGCACCTGCATTTGGTTGAAAAGAGGCTCTACCATTTCAATCGGCTCTTCTACCGTACACACGTTCACTTCTGGTGTAGCGAGTGTGCGCAAGGTGGCATAAAGTGTAGTAGTTTTACCTGAGCCAGTTGGTCCTGTCACTAAGATGATGCCGTTAGGTGATTTAGTCCAGCTGTGCCAAATGTCGGCTTGCGCTTCTGCAAAACCAAGGGCTAAGAAACCTTTTTCTGATACTTCTGGCGCAAAAATCCGCATGACTAACTTTTCACCAAACGCCGTGGGCATGGTGGATAAGCGCAATTCAATTTCTTGTCCATCGCTACTCAAAGTTTTAATGCGGCCATCCTGCGGGCGACGTTTTTCTACCATGTCCATACGACCAAGTAGTTTAATGCGGCTGGTGATGGCGTTCATTATATTTGGCGGCAATTGATATACCTGATGCAGTACGCCGTCGATTCTAAAACGCATCATGCCCATATTGCGGCGTGGTTCTAAGTGAATATCACTGGCACGTTGCTCAAAGGCGTATTTGAATAACCAGTCCACAATATTCACCACATGCTGCTCATTGGCATCTAGATTTTTATCTTGGCCCAGCTCAATCAATTGCTCAAAGTTTTGTACGCCTACTATTTGCCCAGCTTTGGCTAAATCAGCCGCATTCATGGAGTTTGCTAAATTGTAAATCTCTGGCAAGTAACGGCTAATTTCTAACGGGTTAGCCAAGACTAGCGTGATTTTCATTTTAAGCACGCGTTCAAGATCGGCAATCCAATCTGTGCTGAATGGCTCAGTTGTGGCAATCACTGCCTCACCGTTTTTGACAGAAATCGGCATGATTTTTAAGCGTTCGGCGTAACCTTGCGACACGATTTTAGCGGCCGAACCAAAATCCAATTTCAACGGGTCTATATGATAAAATTCGAGACCGGAACGCTCGGCAAGCCATGCTGAGAGAAGTTCAACAGTTATCGCTTTATGCGGAATCTTAAGACTTTTCCATTTTTGCTCACCAATAACTACTAGCGGGTGTAAATTAGATGAATCAAGTTTACGGTCTTTGTATAATTTTTCCGCGTGCGCTTTATCTACTAAGCCATCACTCACTAACATACGCAGTGTATCGCCTAAGGTAAGGCGGCCATTCGGATTGCTGAGAGTAGTTGGTTTGCTCATTGGGTGGTGATCTCTTTTAAGCGTTTGTTCGGTTTATTTCGTTAATCAGTACGAATGATTCTCATGGATAAATCGATGGCTTGTATGTTTTTGGTAATTGCACCAATTGAGATTCTATCTACTCCAGACAATGCAATTTCGTGTACGTTCATTAAGCTTATACCGCCAGAAGCTTCTAATATTGCCTGTTTGCCGGATTGATGGTTAAAGTTAACGGCTTCAATTAATTGTTCGGTACTAAAATTATCTAGCAATATGCTGGTAGCGCCTGCTGTTAATGCCTCTTTTAGTTGAGGCAGATTTTCAACTTCAATTTGTATGCTTTTGCCTGAATTAAGCGCAAATGCTTGTGCCATCACGGCGCCTATACTGCCAGCGGCGGCAATATGATTTTCTTTAATTAGAATACCATCATACAAAGCCAAGCGCTGATTGTATCCGCCGCCGATAGTTACTGCGTATTTTTGCGCTAATCTTAAGTTGGGGATAGTTTTGCGGGTGTCCAAAATTTGGCTTGTGGTGCCCGCAATGGCATCTACATATTTGCGTGTTTCAGTGGCTGTGGCTGAAAGTGTTTGCAAAAAGTTCAGCGCGCAACGCTCTGCAGTTAATAGTGCACGAGCTGGACCAGTGATTTCGCATAACATTTGGTTGGCTTGAACGCGTTCACCTTCAACTACATGCCAGTTAATTTTGACATTCGCATCTACTTGGACAAAGCAAGCTTGCACCCATGGAATTCCGCAAATAATAGCGGTTTCGCGCGCTATAATCGTTGCCACAACCTGTTGTTCAGCTGGCACTAGTAGTGCGGTAAGGTCGCCTGCACCAATATCTTCTTCCAGCGCGGCTTGAACTTGTTTGAGCACCAATTGATTAAAAGTCTCGGAATTTGGTGGATAATGTTGATTAAATAAGGTCATGATTTAAATAATGATTGTAGTTTGGAAAGTGCCGCATTTTTTAATAATTAATATGCTTTGATACACTACGCAATGTTTGAATTATAATCCTATCAAACATTAAAATTAGTATTAAACCTTTTAAAGTAACCGCAAACAAATAATATGAAACTTTTATACACCATTAACAGCCCTTATGCTAGAAAAGTACGCATTGTTGCGGCTGAAAAGCATATTGAAGTCACGCTCGAAGAAGTTGTTTTGAGTGCACCAGATTGCCCGGTAAAGCAATACAACCCATTAGGCAAAGTGCCTGTGTTGGTGCTTTCTGATGGAGAAAGTTTGTATGATTCACGTGTGATCGTAGCATATCTCGATAACCGTACGCCTCTTGCACATTTGATTCCACAAGAACAAAACGCAAAAATGAAAGTACGTCGTTGTGAGGCGTTGGCGGATGGTATTTGCGATGCTGCAGTTGCAACGATGTTAGAACAACGCAAATCAGCAGAAAAGCAAGATGATGCTTTTATTGAGCGTCAATGGAATAAGGTCTTAAGCGGTTTGCGAGCGCTAGATGATGATCTAGGAAAAAACGAGGGCATTGGTAAAAGTCACTGGTGCGTTAATGGCACATTTAGCTTGGCTGACATCGCTGTGGGCTGTATGTTAGGTTATCTCAACTTGCGCTTTTCTAACGTGATTAATTTAGCCGCAGAATATCCAAATTTAGAGCGTTTGCAATTAGCCTTGCTAAAGCGCCCCTCATTTAAAGACAGCATGCCTGTTGCTTAAATAAATTAACTTTTCATTAAGCTAGTTAAGTAGGTCTAGCTAGTAAATAAAATCTCGGTTTTCATCCACAATGCCTGAAAGCCGATTTTTTTTACGCATAGATTGTCGGTAGTTCAAGCGTTTTTGCGCAGCTGGTGGGAAGTCGGTGAATCTAATCGTGCCTCGGTCGATTAGTATTGAAATCAGATCTTCTAATACTCGCGCTAACTGAATGTCACTTTCACGAAATGGCGAACTTTCAGCTAGGGAGTGCTCTAAAAATTCAATATATTCTTTAGAATCATTTTCAATGAACTCCCAGCCTGCGCCAAGATTTTCTAAAGCGCTCGCAGTGATTGTTCCTTGTGCATTTTTCAAGACGTAAGCCATTTGAGTCTCAGCAATCTAATTACATGAATAAATGAGCTAAATTTTATAGCTTTTGACTTGCTAGTCAATCAGTGAATAAAAGGCTGAATCGTGGTCTGACTTTGGCTTTAACGCAGTTCCAACTAAGTAGGTGAGTTAAGTGTAGAGCGTTAAAGCTGTTATTAAATCAGAGAGTTAAGCCGCATTTTTTGCTAATACCGCATCTATTTCACTAAATAAAGCGCGATACAAACTGCGGGTATGTTTGTTCCAATATTGCCAATCTTTTTCTAATGTCGCCCTAAGGTTTTTTGCGGTTTCTAGGTCGCCAGTATTTGCCGCCCACAGCGCGTAATGCGCACGGGTGTCGGGGGAGCCAAATTTATCTACAGCATGCGTAAATTCAATATGAGCGTTGGCATTATCTTCACTTGCTGCATAGCTTTGTGCAAGTAATAGACTGAGCTCTTCAGGTCTAAAGCTAGTAAATTTGTTTCTAATCTCTAATAGCAATTCAATTGCTAAATGCGGCTGTTCATTGTGGAATTTTGCCTTTGCTGCACCAAAGCAAACTTCTGGGTCGTTCGCAAATGGACCATTTAAGCATGCATCAAATTGCTGAACAGCTTCGTTGTATTCGCCAGCGCCATCTAATGCGGCGGCAAGGCGCATTCTATTTTGCACGGTGGGCGTTAAGTCGAAAGCTTGTCTTGCGTCGCGTAATTCACGTGTTGGGTCTAATAAACTGAGCGCAATGTTTGAAACTTGTTTAACACCGCGATTTAATTTTGAGGCGGGCAGGTATTCTGCAAAAAAATAGACCAAGCTACCCAGTAAGGGGAATGAGAATAGGATAATCAGCCAGTACATTTGGCGGCCAGTTCTAAGCGCGTGAATAGCGAAAAACAGCGCGATTAAAAAGTGTAAACCTAAGCCTACAAATGGCATGAAAATCCTTTCTTTTTTCTGGAACTAGCTCGCAATTTGCTTGCGGTGGCGATGATTCCACCAGACCATATTTTAGATAGCAGTGGTGATAATGCCCCCACCTAGGCAAACATTACTTTCGTATACCACGGCAGATTGGCCTGGCGTAATCGCCCATTGTTTTTGGCCAAATTTAATTTCGACCTCATCTTTGGTTAAGCGATCAATTTCACATGGCGCATCTGGTTGGCGATAACGTGTTTTAGCGGCGTAAACCCAGTTAGTGATTGGTTCTTCGTTATCTATCCAAGTGAGTTGACTGGCTTTTAAACCGTCGTTAAGCAACAGTGGATGTTGGTGGCCTTGCACGACTATTAACTCGTTTTTATCCATGTCTTTAGCGGCAACAAACCAAGGCTCACCGTTACTTTCACGGCTACCGCCAATTTTTAAACCTTGACGTTGGCCTAATGTGTAGTACATCAAACCTTCATGCTTGCCTACGGTTTTGCCTTCAGGCGTTTTAATCTCGCCTGGTTCACGGGGTAAATATTTGCTTAAAAACTCTTGAAAAGGGCGCTCGCCAATAAAACAAATGCCAGTAGAATCTTTTTTCTCAGCGTTAATTAAGCCTGCGCTACGTGCGATTTCACGTACTTCACGCTTAAGCATTTGCCCAAGTGGAAATAATGTTTTGCTCAATTGCGCTTGATTTAAACGGTGTAAAAAGTAGCTTTGATCTTTGCTACCATCATCAGCTTTCAGCAGTTGAAATAAACCTGGTTTGAGTAGATTTTCACGTACTTGTGCATAATGACCTGTGGCAATCACATCTGCGCCCAAACCCATCGCATGGTCTAAAAATGCTTTGAATTTAATTTCGGCATTACACAAAATGTCTGGGTTAGGTGTGCGCCCAGCTTTGTATTCACTTAAGAAGTTATCAAATACACGGTCTTTATATTCTTTGCTGAAGTTAACGGCTTCAATGTCGATGCCAATTTTATCGGCAACGGATACGGCATCGATTAAATCTTGCTTGCTAGAGCAGTATTCATCGGTATCGTCATCTTCCCAGTTTTTCATGAAAAGACCAGTGACTTCATAGCCTTGTTGTTTTAACAATAAGGCAGTCACAGACGAATCAACGCCACCAGAAAGGCCCACTACTACGTGTTTCTTGTTTGATTTGTTTAGGTTCATAGAATTTATATTTTATAAATGCGTGACAACTGAAAGCGGAAATTTTTGGCCGCTTAAATAATCTTCAATACAAGTAATGACTTGCGCACTACGCATTAACTTGGCATTGCTGCGAATCTCGTCTGCAGTCATCCATACCGTGCGGATAATGCCTTCATCTAATCCCAATTCAGGCTGATGATTGCTGACCGAGCCGATGTACGCAAAGCGTAAATAAGTAGTGTCGTTATGTTCATGTTTCCAGTGATAAATGCCTAACAATGCTTCAGGTTTGAATGCATAAGCGGTTTCTTCCAGCGTTTCGCGAATGACCGCTTCTGTTAAGCTTTCGTTATCTTCTAAATGACCCGCGGGCTGATTAAAGCGGTTGCCGCGGTCAGTTTCTTCTTCTACAAGTAAGAATCTACCGTTATCTTCTACAATCGCTGCGACTGTGGCGTGTGGCTTCCATTGCATGTTTAGCTTTTCAATAAAATTTTTACTATTTTAACCTGAACTCGCTAACAATGAATAAATAAAGCATTTTCAGCCAAAGCTTTGTTAATATCTATGTCGTCAATTTAAAGTGCTTATGCTAAAAATATAAAGGCACTATAAATGTATTAATAAGAAAAGTTGAGTATGCAGAATACAGAATCATTACCATTTGTTTATCTTGCCTCGCGCAGCCCGCGTCGCGTGGAGTTGCTTGGTCAGCTAGGTGTGAAGTGCGAATCGTTACCTGCTGATATCGATGAAACGCAACTTGCTGGTGAATCACCTGAGAAATATGTCACGAGATTGGCGCGAGAAAAGGCTCAGGCATGTTTGCATCGTTTAACGGAAGAGCAAAAAGTTCATCCTATTTTGGCGGCAGATACCACGGTGGTGTTGGATGGCATCGTGCTGGGTAAACCGGAAGATGATATTGATGCGCGTAATATGTTAATTGCTTTGTCAGGCAGTTTGCATGAAGTGCATACAGCCGTTGCTTTAGCATTTAATAACCAAATTGAAGTTGTATTGTCGACTACAGTGGTCGAAATGATGGCGCTCAGCGAGATGCAAATCGAGCGCTATATTACATCTGGCGAGCCTAGAGATAAAGCGGGTAGTTACGGCATACAAGGTAAAGCAGGTGCGTGGATTAAGCATATTGAAGGTAGTTATTCGGGTGTGATGGGCTTGCCTATTTTTGAAACTGCAGAGTTGCTGAGAAAAGCTAACTTAGCTATTTTGTGAGTCTAAAAATTTAACACAAGAAAATAGTTTAGATAAAAGTTAAAAGAGAATACAAATTGAGTGAAGAGATACTAATTAACGTTACACCCCAAGAAACGCGTATTGCCATGATGGAAAATGGTGTGGTGCAAGAACTGCAAATTGAGCGCAGCACTTCGCTGGGCTTGGTTGGTAATGTTTATCGTGGTGTGGTTTGCCGTGTTTTACCGGGCATGCAATCGGCCTTTGTGGAAATAGGTTTGCAACGAGCGGCTTTTTTACATGCGGGCGATATCTTTGAATGCGGGCAATCTGATTCGCAATTGCCAATTCAGGCTGTGCTGCATGAAGGTCAATCTATCATGGTGCAGGTGATAAAAGAGCCCATTGGCACAAAGGGCGCGCGGCTAACTACGCAAATTAGTATTGCAGGACGTTTTTTGGTGTACTTGCCACAGCAAGATCATATTGGCGTGTCGCAACGTATTGAGAATGAAGCTGAGCGTGAGCAGCTAAGAGCGCGATTGGTTGGCTTGTTACCTGAGGACAGAGTGGGTGGTTACATCATCAGAACCATGTCTGAAACAGCGACGGATGCCGAGTTACTAGCGGATGTGGACTATCTGACAAAAACTTGGACGCATGTTTCTGCGAAACATAAAACTGTGCCAGACCGCTCGCTGGTTTTTCAAGATTTGAATTTACCTATGCGCGTGCTGCGCGATGTAATCTGCGCCGATACTCAAGCAGTGCGCATTGATTCAAGTGAAACGTATCAAAAGTTGGTGGAATTCGCCAATTTATACGCGATTACTGCACTTGATAAGCTAGTACATTACTCAGGCGAACGGCCATTATTTGACTTGTACAGTATCGAAAAAGAAATCGAACATGCTATGTCGCGCAAGGTGGAGTTAAAGTCAGGCGGCTATTTGATTTTCGACCAAACTGAGGCTTTAACCACGGTAGATGTGAATACTGGCAGTTTTGTGAGTGGTAAAAATCTATCTGATACGATATTCAAAACTAACTTGGAAGCGGCGCAATGCATCGCTCGTCAATTACGTCTGAGAAACTTAGGTGGCATTATTATTATCGACTTCATCGACATGGATGAAGATACGCAACGTGCCGCGGTGTTAGAAGAACTACAAAAGGCAGTTGCTCGGGATCGTTCTCGTACAGGTGTAAATGGTTTTACACCGCTGGGTTTAGTGGAAATGACGCGTAAACGTACGCGCGAAAGCTTAGCGCACATATTATGCGAGCCTTGCTCAGCGTGTCAGGGGCGAGGTGAGCTAAAAACCGCTCAAACGGTATGCTACGAAATATTGCGCGAGTTGTTACGCGAAGCACGTCAGTTTAATGCGCGTGAATTACGTGTATTAGCTGCGCCAAAAGTGATTGATATGTTGCTAGATGAAGAGTCGCAAAGCTTAGCCAACTTATCTGATTTTATCGGCAAGCCAATCTCATTATTGGTAGAGCCTAGCTACAGCCAAGAGTCATTCGATATTATTCTAATGTAGTCTTTAATAGGTAACTCACTCATTAGCGAGTTACCTATTAATTGTTCAATTGAAGCTAATGGCAACTTGCGGGGTGTCTGAGAGTACAGGCGGTTTAATAAAGTTATTAATCTCTAAGCTTGCAGAATCGAGCGCGTCGGGACTAGGTTTAGTTATATCAAGTGTGGCGCATCTCATTAGCTTTAATAATATTGCTTCTAGCTGACTAGATTGCTGTTGCAGCGTAACAAATTCTTTTTCAGTCGATTCTAGATTCTTAATTAGCATGTCTGCACTATTATGAGACTCCATTAATGATTCCGCACGTTCGTCCAGTGATCTCTTATGTGAGCTAATTTGTGTTTTAAGCTCGCCTATCACTGCATTTAACCAACGAGTACACTCTAAATGTGCTTGTTCAAAATTTGCTTGAATTTGTGCTCCTAGCCCTAAATAAAATTTACGAATCAAGAAGCGTTTTTCAGTGAATACATTCACGGGGTCATTACAAAAATCATTTGTAATTTTTTCTAAAGATTGCATATTGCTAATAAAGCTACTCATATCCAGCTCTATTGCCTCAGTTTTTTCGAAGCCATGTTTGCTCCAAAATAAGTGATACAAGTCATCTGCATGTTTCTTAATGGTATTGCCTTCAAATTTAATTTCTTCAGCTAACTTAATGGCTAATTTGGTTAGGCTTCGTATTTCCTTATTTAAACCAACAGTCGTCCAGCTATCACCCATATCTTGTTTGGTTTGTTCTAAGGTGGTATCTAAATAGCCAAGACTAAGATGGCGTAGTAGTTTGTCGCTTAAGCGTTTAATCTTTTCGCTACCTTGATTGAAGGTTAGCACTGAGGCTTCATAGCGTTTGCGTTCAGCTACGACATTCGCCAGAATTTCTTTAGATGAATCCCGATTTTGACTTTGCATTTCTTTCAAGTCTGCAAGTTGGCTTTTCATGGAGGTAATACGCATTTGTGCAACTTTACGCGATGATCGTATCAAATTTGAACATTCAGTGACCACGGCGCGGCCTAGAATTTCATGTTTAGATTCAATAAGCTGATTAGCGAGAGCATCTTCTAAACTGCTAATGCCGCTACGTTTTAACAATGCGGCATCTTTCCTAATTTTGGCGACTAATGCTTTTTGCGCAGACATTGCAAAAATATTACTTGAGTTCATTCCTAATTCACGCGCAGTACTTTGTATTTGCTTTTGAATTAGTGCCTCAACTTCTGCTTCAGACTCAAGGCCATCCCATAGAATGTCGATCTTATTCAAAACTACCAATTTGTGTGCAGCGCGTTTTTGAACATACTCTGTCCAAATTTGCATGTCAGACTTGGTAATACCCGTATCTGTTGCCGTTAAGAATAATACTGCGTGTGCATTTGGGATGATGCTTAGTGTTAACTCAGGTTCTGCACCCATAGTATTAAGGCCAGGAGTATCAATCACTACTAAGCCGTTTTTAAGCAATGGGTGAGGGTAGTTAATTAAAGCGTGACGCCACATTGGAATTTCTACGGACCCTTTTTCGGCAAGCAATCGACGCATGCTAGGGTCATTTTCGTTCCAAAAACCAAGTGATTTGGCAGTTTCTAAATCCACTTCTCTATTTTGAATTAAAGCTTTTAATGTCTCTTTCATTGCGTCGGGCGAGGTAATATCAAGACGAATCTTATGCCAAGCGTTTAATGTTGTCTTTAGATACTTCAGTGAATCGTCGGTTTGTCTGGTTTCAATTGGTAGCAATCTAATGCACGGTTCTTCACCGTCATCCCAAAATATCTCAGTCGGACACATGGTGGTTCTTCCAGGCGCACTTGGAAGTAAGCGTTGGTTAAAGTCTGAAAAGAACAACGCATTAATTGTTTCAGTTTTACCTCGCGAAAATTCTGCTAAAAAGGCCATTACTAATTGGTCTTTTTTTAAGGTTTCTTTGATATCGTAAAGCCTGAGTTCTAATACGGCATCAATTGAATTTGCTTGTCCTAACCAATCGATATATTGGTCGATAGTGGCGATCAGATTTTTACGCCATTCACTATACTCAGTGATTTTTGAGCTTAAACTTGAGGTCACAATATTTTGATGATCAGATAATTTATCAGTAAGCTGTATGGTCATAATGTCATCTTTTATTAACTTATTATGGATTTAAATAAGCTGTTTTCCAAAGGAGCTATTATAGTCATGAGCAATAACTGTGCCGTGATAATAAAAACCAGTGGTGATAAGTCTATATTACCCACCATTGGGATGAATTTTCTAAAGAAACTCAAAATAGGGTTGGTTAGTTTATTTAAAACAGGTGCAATCGGTGTGTAAGGATTAACCCAACTTAAGATTGCTTGAATAAGTACTGCATATAAGAAGATAGCGATACTAATACTAGTGGTGCCAAGAAGTGCCATAGTAAAGATTTTTAACCATATGCCATTACCTACTATTAATAGTGGGAAATCACTCAGCCATAATGAGCTTATAGTGAGTAACAGTTGACAGAAATAGCCCAGCATTAACGTGGAAATGTCTATTTTGCCTAAACTAGGGATCACTTTGCGGACTGGTTTAACCGCAAAATTGGTCAAAGAAACTATCATTTGTGCTGCTTGATTTTGAAAAGGTACTTTGAGTAACTGAAAGTAAAAACGTAGTAAAAATACCACTGTTAATAAATCTAACACGGTTTTAATGAGAAATAAAAGTGCATTAGTTAGCAAGGTGATCTCCTAACTCTCGTGATTTATCAGCGGCAGCTTTTGCAGCAAGCAGCATAATGTTTTTAATGTTAGCGTTTTCAAGCGCGAGTATACCTTGTTCAGTCGTGCCACCTTTGGATGTCACTTGAGCACGTAAAGTTTTGATGTCTGTTGTGCTTTGTGCTGCGAGTAAACCCGCGCCAGCAAATGTTTGTAAGGCCAACATCTGCGCTTCATCAGGTTGAAGTCCTAGGCCAATACCAGCTTCTTGCAGAGCTTCGATAAGATAAAAAACATAAGCGGGGCCGCTACCAGAGATTGCTGTTACTGCATCCATTTTTGTTTCATCATCGAGCCAAAGGGTTTTACCAACGGCAGCAAGTATGGTCGTAGCTTGCACGCGCTGTTCTTCACTAACACTTGCCATTGCATATAAAGCCGAAACGCCAGCTTGTATTTGTGCGGGTGTATTTGGCATAACGCGAACGATGGCTTGATAATTATTCAGCCAACGTGAAATGTCTACGCTTCTAATACCTGCGGCAATTGATATAATTAGTTGGGTACTTAATATAGACATTACTTGAAGGCATACTTCGCGTAATTGCTGCGGTTTAACCGCCAAAACAATGACGTCACTGTGGCGAATCTCGTCATGGTTGTCGCAAGTTCTTACACTAAAGTCTGTCGTTAACTCTGCGCGTTTTTGCGCGTCTAGCTCTAGCACTGTGATGGCAGCCATATCAAAACCATTATTTTTCAGGCCGCCAATGATGGCTTTAGCCATATTCCCGCCACCAATAAAGCCTATTTTCATTCTTTTATTAATCCTAAAGGTAATGTTCTAAATTTAACTTGTTTATTTTATAGCTCACTTACTTAAGTTAAGGCGCTAATGATTTATTGCTAATTGCTCTGGTGCCAAACAAAGCTGAGCCAATTCTCACAATGGTTGAGCCTTCCTCAATCGCAGCTTGGTAGTCATCAGACATGCCTATAGACAGTGTATCTAAAGCAAAACCTTGAGCTAACAATGCATCATAGCATTCTCGTACTTGTTTGAATTGGCTACGCTGTTTATTATAATCCTTGCTTGGTTCTGGAATTGACATCAAGCCACGCAACTTTAAGCGAGGCATTTTCACAATCGCCGCCGCTAGCGCCACTAACTCACCTTGCGACACACCACTTTTACTCAGCTCATTGCTGGTATTCACTTGTATGCAAACTTGTAATGGCGCGATGTCAGGAGGCCTAGCATCATTTAAGCGCTGAGCGATTTTAAGTCTATCCACACTATGAACCCAAGCAAAATTTTGGGCAATCAATTGTGTTTTATTACTTTGAATTGGCCCAATAAAGTGCCATTCAATGGCTAAATCATTTAGTTGAGTTTGTTTGTCTAGCGCCTCTTGCAAATAGTTCTCACCAAACCTTGTTTGACCCGCGAAGTACGCTTCACGTATAGCCTGAGATGTTTGAGCCTTGCTTACTGCCAATAGCTGTACTGGTTGATTACATTGATTAACAGGTCTGCCTTGATTAACAGACGTAATTGAGTGAATTGTTGCTAGAATATCTTGCAAGCGATTGCCAATTGTGGTCATAATTCACTAAGCCTAAATTTATACCAAATAATTAACCTGTTATAAAAGGCAGGTTTTTGAAATGCTGGGTTTCGGCGTGTTTTAAGCATCGAAAGTTGAGCTATACAATCACAGCTACAATAAAATTATAACAGGAGCACGTTGTGGATATTTCAGATTTACTCGCATTCTCAGTTAAAAATAAAGCATCAGACTTACACCTTTCCGCAGGCTTGCCACCGATGATTCGTGTACATGGGGATATTCGCAAAATTAATGTGCCAGCTTTAGACCATACTGCAGTGCATGACATGGTATATGACATCATGAGCGATGGTCAGCGTAAAGTCTATGAGGAGACTTTGGAATGCGACTTTTCGTTTGAGATTCCCAATTTGGCACGTTTTCGGGTCAATGCTTTTAACCATCAGCGCGGCTCTGGTGCCGTGTTTCGTACGATTCCATCTAAAATATTGACGTTAGAGGAGCTTAATTGTCCAGCCATTTTCAAAGACATTGCCGATACTCCGCGCGGACTTTGTTTGGTGACGGGGCCAACGGGTTCGGGTAAATCAACCACCTTGGCAGCGATGATTGATTATATTAATGATAAAGAGTTCGGTCATATTTTGACTGTGGAAGACCCGATTGAGTTCGTACATACTTCAAAGAAATGTTTAATCAATCAGCGTGAAGTTGGACCACATACTTTGTCATTTAACAACGCTTTGCGCTCGGCATTGCGTGAGGATCCTGACGTGATTTTAGTAGGTGAAATGCGTGACCTTGAAACGATACGTTTAGCACTGACAGCAGCGGAAACTGGCCACATGGTGTTTGGTACGCTGCACACAAGTTCTGCCGCTAAAACCATTGACCGTATTATCGACGTTTTCCCTGCAGCTGAAAAAGAGATGGTTCGTTCAATGCTGTCAGAATCTCTACGCGCTGTTATTTCGCAAACTTTATTGAAGACTAAAGATGAGCAAGGTCGTGTGGCTGCGCATGAAATTATGATTGGGACGCCGGCGATTCGTAACTTGATTCGTGAAGCTAAGATCCCACAAATGTACTCAGCTATTCAGACTGGTCAGAGTTTGGGTATGCAAACCTTAGATCAAAACCTACAAGATTTAGTCAAGCGTAATGTGGTTTCAGCTAATGAAGCTCGTTCAAAAGCCGCGAATAAAGATAATATAATGGGTTAATAAGCGTTTGTTTATATATAGTTTATCACTTAGACGTAAAGTAAAGTCTTATAAATCAGTTAAGGGCAATAATGGAAAAAGGTCAGGCAGAGAAGTTTGTATTTGATTTATTGCGATTGATGCTTGCACGGAATGCATCCGATTTATTTATTACCGCTGGGTTTCCACCTGCGATGAAAATAGATGGCAAGGTAACGCCAGTAAGTAGCACGGTATTAGGTGCGCAACAGGCACGTGAAATTTCTCGTGCCATCATGAATGATAAGCAGAGTTCTGAGTTTGATGCGACTAATGAGTGCAATTTTGCCATTGGTATCCCAAGTGTTGCGCGTTTTCGCGTGAATGCTTTCGTTCAACGCGGTTCTGTTGGCTTGGTATTTAGAACGATTACAACAAAAATTCCAGAGTTTGAAGAGTTAGGTTTACCAGAAGTGTTAAAAGATATTGCCATGACCAAACGTGGCTTGGTGATTTTTGTTGGTGGTACTGGTTCAGGTAAGTCAACTTCTTTAGCCGCAATGGTTGGCTATCGCAATAAAAATAGCTACGGACATATCATTACCATTGAAGATCCTGTGGAATTTGTGCATGAACATATCAACTGTATTGTCACTCAACGTGAAATAGGCGTTGATACGGATAACTGGCAAATTGCGCTTAAAAACACCTTACGCCAAGCACCAGATGTGATATTGATTGGCGAGATTCGCGACCGTGAAACCATGGATTATGCGATTGCTTTTGCTGAAACCGGACACTTATGTATGGCGACATTGCATGCAAATAGCACCAATCAGGCCTTGGATCGTATTATTAACTTCTTTCCTGAAGAGCGTCGCCATCAGTTGCTGATGGATTTATCATTAAATACGCGAGCTTTTATTTCGCAACGACTTATTCCTAAAAAGGATGCGAAAGGGCGTGCTGCTGCAATGGAGGTTATGTTAAATTCACCGTTAATTTCAGATTTAATCTTTAAAGGTGATGTACATGAGATTAAATCCATAATTGCTAAATCACGCGAGTTAGGTATGCAAACATTTGACCAAGCCTTGTTTGATCTGCATGAAGCGGATGTGATTACTTATGAAGACACCCTACGCAATGCTGATTCGGTGAATGATATTCGACTCAAAATTAAATTGGATGGTAAAGCTTCTCACGGTAAAGACTTGTCGCAGGGGCTTGATAGTCTAGGAATAGTTTAGTTTCATTTTTTTTAAAAATAGAATTATGAAATGAAGAAAGCCGATGGAGTCATCGGCTTTTTTATTTGAGTTGTCTCAATTACTCTGATTGATATACGACTTGTCCGTTAACTAAAGTGGTTTTAACTTTACCTGCTATTTCCAAGCCACTAAATGGCGTATTTTTACCTTGGCTTTTGAGTGCGCTTGGAGTAATTGTCCAGTATTCATTCGCGTCAAATATACAAATATCTGCGTTAGAATTTATGCTTAAATCACCAGCAGCAATGCCTAGTATTTTTGCTGAAGACTGGCTGATAAGTGCTATTGCCTTAGGCAAACTTAGTTTTTCTTGATTTGCCCATTTGAGTGTGAGCGCTAACAATAACTCTAAACCTGTCGCGCCAACTTCAGCTTCGGCAAAGGGTGCTAATTTAGCATCATCATCTACAGGAGTGTGGTCTGAACAAATCGCGTCTATGGTGCCATCTTTTAAGCCAGCGCTTAACGCATCTTTATCGCGGTGCGATCTAAGTGGCGGCTTTAGATGACAATTAGCATCAAAAAATCCTATGTCGTGTTCGGTTAGGTGTAAGTGGTTCGCGCTCACATCGCAAGTGATATTCACCCCATTCTTTTTAGCCTCGCGTATCATATCTACGCCTTCCGCTGTCGATAAGCGACTGATATGGATTCGTGCGCCAGTTTCTTTAGCAATCCGCAAAATGCTCGCAAGTGCAAGTGCTTCTGCCGCGCTTGGAATGCCTTTTAAGCCTAATCGACTCGCGATTTCGCCATCATGCGCGACACCATCTTTGGCTAAAAATGGCTCTTCAGCATGCAGGAACAAAGTAAAGCCAAAAGTCGCCGCGTATTCCATTGCACGCCAAAGCACTTGCGTATCGGTAATGGCAATATTCGCTTGCGAGAAGCCAACACAGCCTGCTTCACGTAATTCGCCCATTTCTGATAACACTTTGCCCTGCAATTGGCGTGTAAGTGCGCCAAGTGGGTAAACGTGCGCAAGATTAAGCTGTTTAGCGCGATGCTTAAGCATTTCTACTAATCCAGGCTCATCAAGCACTGGGTCAGTATCTGGCGGGCAGGCGAGGCTAGTCACGCCACCAGCTACCGCAGCTTGTAGTTCGCTAATGAGCGTCGCTTTATATTCATCGCCTGGTTCACGTAATCTTGCAGATAAATCAACGAATCCAGGGCAGACGACTAAGTTGCTAGCATCAATGGTTTGGCTGGCAATAAAGCCTTCAGGCGCTTTGCCTAGAGCGACTATCTTGCCTGCTGCAATGAACACGTCTAGTTGGCTGTCGATGTTGTTTTTAGGGTCTATTACATGACCATTTTTGATTTGAATTTTCATACTTGGCTCCCTGCTTGGCTGCCAGAATTTTGCCCGCCTGCCAGCATCGCCATGACTGCCATTCGCACCGCGATGCCGTAAGTGACTTGCGGTAAAATGACAGATTGACTGCCATCCGCTACGCTAGAGTCAATTTCAACGCCGCGGTTCATTGGGCCGGGGTGCAATACGATAGCATCTGGTTTAGCCTGATTTAATTTGTCTTGTGTGAGGCCGTATGTTTTAAAATACTCTTGTGCACTTGGCAACATTGCGCCATTCATGCGCTCATTCTGTAAGCGCAACATCATGACGACATCTACATCTTTTAATCCAGCTTTCATGTCATGAAACACATGCACACCAAGCTTCTCTACTTGCGCTGGAAGCAAGGTTTTTGGCGCAATGACGCGCACTTCTGGTACGCCTAATGTTGTCAAAGCGTGAATCTCAGAGCGGGCTACACGCGAATGCAATACATCGCCGACAATCGCCACACGCAGATTATGCAGGTCAGGTTTGTATTTGCGTATGGTAAACATATCCAGCAAACCTTGCGTTGGGTGTGAGTGGCGACCATCGCCAGCATTCACCACGTGAATATGATCAGGGACATGTTTAGCAATAAAATGCGCCGCGCCAGATTGCGAATGGCGCACCACAAACATATCGGCGTGCATGGCGATTAAGTTATCGACCGTATCTAATATAGTTTCACCTTTAGATTGCGAAGAGGTGTTCACATTTAAGCTGATGACGTCGGCTGAAAGGCGTTTAGCCGCGATTTCAAAGGTGGTGCGAGTGCGTGTGCTATTTTCAAAAAACAGATTACAAACCGTTTTTCCGCGTAAAAGTGGTACTTTTTTAACTTCGCGTTCGGCGACGCCAACAAAAGATTCTGCGGTATCTAATATTTGATTCAATATTCTTTTAGGTAGGCCTTCGATAGAAAGCAAGTGTTGTAAGTTGCCGTCGGTATCTAGTTGCGGGTTATTCATGCTTGTGCACCTGACTTTGATTAAAGTTCAAGGATTGAAGTTCAAGGCTTAAAATGCCATCTTGATTTTGTATGAGTTGCAAATTCTGACTGGCATCTAAAGCAATATCAGCTGCGGTAATTTGGGGTGCAATTGGCAACTCACGCCCACCACGGTTGACCAAGGCAACCAAGGTGATGCTCGCGGGGCGGCCATAATCAAACAGCTCATTCATGGCTGCGCGTGTGGTTCGGCCCGTGTAAAATACGTCATCAATCAAAATAATGTGTTTGTTTTCAACATCAAAAGGAATCTGACTCGGGCGGTTTTCAGCCTTTAAGCCGCGCTTTTCGTAATCATCACGATAAAACGAAACATCTAAGGTGCCATGTTCAATCGCATTTGCGGCGACATCTTTTTCTAATAGCACTAGCAGTTTTTGCATTAACCAAACGCCGCCGCTTTGAATGCCGACGAGTGCAGTATTGGTTTTTAGTAATGGTTGGAGTTTTTGAGCCAGCGTTTTAAGCAGATCTTCAGCGTTAGGTAATGAGATGTTTTTTGAAGTCATTTCTGTATTTTACCTGTCATCATCTTTCACATTTATAGTCCGTTAAAATAGCTTTGCAAAATGGTTTGCGCTGCGACTTGATCCAACATTTCTTTTTGCGCGCGTCCCTTAATGCCAGATTGATTCAGTAGATCGCTTGCTTCAACTGAGCTGTAGCGTTCATCAATAAGCATTACAGGTAAGTTAAAGCGGCCATTTAGCCGCCTTGCAAACTTTTTACAGAGTTGAGTGACGCTTGTTTCTGCGCCATCTAAACTTAACGGCAAGCCTACAATGAGTAATTTAGGTTGCCATTCTTTTATCAACTTACTAATCGCTTCAAAGCGAACTTCGTTGCTTTCATTATCAATCGTCACCAGCGGATTCGCTGTGGCTAATAAATGCTCGCCAACGGCTACACCTATTCTTTGTTCGCCAAAATCAAAACATAACACGGTACTGGCTAATACTGTTTTTGCGTCGTAAACGCTTTCGTTATCAATGAGTTGGCCATGTGCTGAGATGCCCATTAAGCGTGACCTGCCACATCTGACAGCATGGCAGGGTCAACCCCTAAAAGCGCCATGGTTGCATTAAGCTTTTCATCATAATCTAACTCATACAGAATTTTGTGTAAGGTTTCTACATCGTTGGCCTTTACGGATAACCATGAATTTTGTTTGATTTCTTCTTCAAGTTGACCTGGCGTCCAACCTGCGTAACCTAATGTCAGCAACATTTTTGTGGGGCCGCTACCAATCGCGACAGATTCTAGAATGTCTTTAGAGCTTGTTAGCGCGGTATTTTCTGCAATTGTGATGGTGCTATCCCATTCGCCAGCCGCTATTTCGTGCAGAACAAAGCCGCGCTCCGGTTGTACAGGTCCGCCATACAATACAGGCGTGTCTGCAACTGCAAAGTTTAGTAGCTCGACTTGGATTTTTTCAAAAAGCGTGTCGTAGGTGATGTCGGTAGGGCGATTAATCATCACGCCCATTGCACCCTCTTGATTATGGGTGCAGATAAATGTGACGGATTTTGCGAAAAATGGGTCTGTCATGGCGGGCATCGCGATGAGAAAGTGACCTGTGAGGTTGATGTTTTCCAATGGTTTTATTCTAACATATCTAGTTGTTTAATATGGTTTTTTAGTTTGTGCTACTAGCCTCTAAATACCCTGTTACTTCAAGTCCGAATCCTGTCATGCTTGGCATTTTGCGTGGCGCTGCGAGTAATTTCATTTTACCCACGCCAATATCTAACAGGATTTGTGAGCCAATTCCGTAAGTACGCAGCTCTTGATTGATGCGTATTTTCTCATCTGCACCTTGAATACGTTCAATAATCGCTTCGCCGCTTTCTTGCTGATGCAGTAACACCATCACGCCAGATTCGGCGCCAGCAATTACTTTCATAGCTTCGAGTGTGTTCCAGCTATGTGTGCAACTGCTGCTATCGAGTAAGTCGAAAATAGATAGCGGCTCATGCACACGTACCAATGTTTCGTCTGCTGCATTTGGTTCGCCCTTAATAAGCGCTAAATGCGTTTCTTTAGCGATTTTATCGCGATAAGCAATTAGCTTCATCTCGCCATAAGGCGTTTGAATAGTGCGCTCAGCCGCGCGCTCAACTAGGCGTTCAGTTTGTGCGCGATATTGAATTAAATCTGCAATCGTACCGATTTTAAGTTGATGTTCGGCGGCAAACAGCATTAAGTCTGGCAAACGCGCCATGCTACCGTCATCTTTTAATATTTCGCAAATCACGCTGGTGGGTTCGCATCCCGCTAACTTAGCTAAGTCACAACCAGCTTCGGTATGACCTGCGCGTACTAAAACGCCGCCATCCATCGCCGCGAGCGGAAAAATATGACCTGGGCTAACAATGTCTTGTGGCTTAGCATCTTTTGCCACGGCTGCTTGCACGGTGCGTGAGCGGTCAGCGGCAGAAATGCCAGTTGTGACACCTTGAGCGGCTTCAATAGATACCGTGAAATTAGTGCCCATGCGTGCGCCGTTTTTTTGCACCATTTTTGTTAGGTTTAATTGACGGCAACGGTCCTCAGTCAAGGTCAAGCAAATCAGACCGCGGCCATGTTTAGCCATAAAGTTGATATGCTCTGCGGTGGAAAATTCTGCAGCTAAGACTAAATCACCTTCATTTTCGCGATTTTCATCATCAACAAGCACCACCATACGGCCTTGTTTGATTTCTTCAATAATCTCTAGTGCCGAACTAATAGATGCAGAACTAATAGTTGCAGTGCTGATTGTTTGGTTGTTACTCATGCAGTCGATATTTCCTTAATTTTACTAGCTGCTTGCAGGCTCTGCAGCCCAAAGTGTCATGCGTTCTACATAGCGCGCAATTTGGTCAACTTCTAAATTAACCTGACTTCCAACTTTTAGAAACTGTAGTGTGGTGTTTTCTATCGTGTGTGGAATCAAGTTAATGCTAAACACATCGGCGGCGATGGTGTTTACGGTCAGACTGACGCCATTTACACAAATGGAGCCTTTCACTGAAATGTATTTTGAAATTGCATGAGGCGCTCGAATATCTAGCTTCCAACAATCGCCAAGCTGCTCAAAAAGGACTACTTCACCAACGCCGTCTACGTGACCACTTACCAAGTGGCCGCCTAATCTGTCATTTAGACGCAGTGCTTTTTCTAGATTGACCGCATCTGGCTTATCCAGCCCAACGGTGACGGACAAAGACTCTTTGGAAACATGCACTTCGAAATGTGAATCATTAAAAGTGACAGCTGTGAGGCAAACGCCATTTACCGCGATGCTATCGCCAGTTTTAACGTCCTGCATATCCAGCCCAGCGCAGTTAATATTGAGTTTTACGTCGTCACCCACAGGGGTTACGCGTTCGATTTGACCTATGGTCTGTATGATGCCTGTAAACATGCTACAATTTTATCAGACTTGGCGCAGAATATGTCTCTGCTAATTGATAGTGCGCAAAATATACCGAGTTTTTGTTCGCTCAGCTAAAGCTAATTCCCCTTATTGCTTGATGAATTAGCAAGTCTTGAAATGACGTGTAGTTGTGGTCAAACACTAAAGAAAAGTAATTTTTTCAACTTAAACACCTTCATATATATAGCATTACTTTCAAATAAGAAAAATATTGATGTTGTAAATTCAACGCTAATTTAGGTAAAAAGTAAGGATCGAAGGTTAAGAATGACGCAAATGGCTGAGCCAGCAAAAAACGAAGAAGCCAGATTAGCCAGACTTAGACGTCTCTTGGTATTAGATGCCGCGCCTGAACCTTTGTTTGATGCGATCACAAAGTTGGCAAGTGACGTTTGCGGCACACCAATCTCCTTAATTAGCTTGATAGATGAAAGTCGTCAGTGGTTTAAGGCTAATGTTGGCTTAGAAGGCGCTACTGAAACACACAGAGATATCGCTTTTTGTTCACACGCAATTTTAGATAATAAAATTTTGGAGATTGAAGATGCAACTAAGGACGCACGATTTTCTGCAAACCCCTTAGTCATTACTGACCCCAATATAAGGTTCTATGCTGGCGTACCCATTGTTGTGGGAGAGGACATTAATATTGGTACCTTATGTGTCATTGATCGTGAGCCTAAATCGTTAAATGAATATCAGCGGATGGTATTAACGGGATTAGCGGAGATTATAAGCAAGGCGCTGGTAGTCAGAGAAGACGGTATCAATGTGATTCACGCAAAGTCTAAGGAGCTGGCAGCCATTATCGAAGATTCAGAAGATGCCATTATAACTAAATCGCTTGATGGAGTTGTGCTGACTTGGAACCCAAGTGCTGAGGCAATCTTTGGATATACCGCAAAAGAAATTGTGGGCAAATCGGTTACAGCTATTTTTCCACCAGACAAGGTCGATGAAGAGTTATTCATACTTAAGAAAATAAAAAATAACGAGCATATTAAGCATTATGAAACTGAGCGGCGTCATAAAAGTGGCAAGTTGATTCAAGTTTCCGTTTCGCTCTCTCCAATTAAAAATGTGATGGGAGAGATAATTGCAGTTTCTAAAATTGCGCGTGATATAACCCAACAAAAACAATTAGAGCAGGCTTTGGTCATCGAGCATGAACGTTTGCGTGTAACCATGGATTCAATTGGCGATGCAGTGATTACCACCGATATAAAAGGCAATGTGCAATATATCAACCCTATTGCTCAATCACTTACAGGATGGAGTGCTGTTGAGGCTAAAGGGCTGCCTTTACAGCAAATTTTCAATATCGTGAATGAGGTGACTAGAGCGCGCTGTGAAAATCCCTTGAAGCTTTGTTTAATCGAAAACCCAATAGTAGGTTTAGTTAGCAACACTATACTCATTAATCGAGATGGCACAGAATACGGCATAGATGAAAGCGCATCCCCAATACGAGGGGTGGATGGTAAAACGGTGGGAGTGGTTTTAGTCTTTCACGATGTCACAATGCAACGTCTAATGGCGAAGGAAATTTCATATCGCGCCACTCATGACGCATTAACAGGGCTGGTCAATAGGAGTGAGTTTGAGAGTCGCTTAAAAGTGATCGTGAGTGAAAGCCGCGGGGCTAGTATGCAAAATGCTTTGATGTACATCGACTTAGACCAGTTTAAAGTGGTTAATGATACTTGTGGCCACTCTGCAGGCGATGCCTTACTTAAAGAAGTGAGTCGTATCATGCAGTCTTGTATACGCAGTAGTGATTTGTTGGCAAGGATAGGTGGTGATGAGTTCGCAGTGATTTTGCATAAGTGTGACTTAGAACAAGCAATGGTGATTGCCAAGAAAATTTGTCGGTCAATAGATGAGCTTAGATTTAACTATGACGAACATCGTTTTCGTATAGGCGCTAGTTTAGGTTTAGTCATGGTAGATAAGAACTGTACTAGTGAAACTAGCCTTATGCAGGCGGCTGATAGCGCCTGTTATGAAGCAAAGCGGGCAGGGCGAAACCGTGTACATCTTTATTTTAATGACGACGGCCTAAAGGGCGCCCATCGCGAAGATGTGCAATGGGTAAGCCGCATTGAGCAAGCTTTGGAGGATGAAGGTTTTGTATTATTTTACCAGCGCATTTTGCCGCTTAATCATCAAGGTTTAGAGCATGCAGAAATTCTAATTCGTATGAAAGATACGAGTGGTGAATTGATTCCGCCCAATGCATTTTTACCCGCAGCCGAACGCTTTCACTTGATCACGCGAATAGACAGTTGGGTGATCGCGCACACATTTGAGTGGATGAAGCAAAATGCGGAATCACTTAATCATATTGAAACGATTTCTGTGAATTTGTCTGGTCAGTCTTTAGGCGATAGTAATTTCCATAATTATGTGCTGAGTTTAATTGAAACCATTGAGATTGATTGCAGCAAGCTGTGCTTTGAAGTGACAGAAACTGTAGCAATAACGAATATTGCCGCGGCTAAAAACTTTATTGAAAGCATGAATAAACATGGCGTCAAATTCTCCCTAGATGATTTTGGCGGTGGCGCTTCTTCATTTGGTTACCTTAAAAATTTGGATGTAGATTATCTAAAGATAGATGGGCAATTTATCACTGATTTAATTGATAACCAGATTGGTCAAGCCACTGTGCGTTGCATTGTAGAGGTTGCTAAGGTGACAGGGAAGAAAACAATCGCTGAGTGGGTAGAAAATCAGGCAGTAGAAAATATGCTCAAAGAGATGAGCGTGGATTTCACTCAAGGTTTCCTTAAACATAAGCCTGCAGGGTTGCATTTATTGTTAGAGCCTAAAGGCGCCTAGTTAAATCAGTACTTAATCATTGAGTCTAAAGTGGGTTAAACCGTAAAGTTCAGGCTCTGTAAGTCAATGTTTTGCGGCTCTTAGTTTAATTGTGTTTTATGGTGAGTTTGCCATTAAATACAAAACTTAAGTGTTAGTCTGCAAATGCTTATCAATTTCTTTTAAGCTAAACTCTAACCCTGTTAGAATTTAGCCTATGTTACAAAAAATAAAATCCTACATCGCTAGTTTCTCCGTATTTGAACTATTCGTTGGCATGCGCTACACGCGCGCTAAACGTAAAAATCATTTCATTTCATTTATTTCACTCACAAGTATGATCGGCATCGCACTGGGCGTGGCTGCGCTTATTATTGTGTTGTCGGTGATGAATGGCTTTCAAAAAGACTTACGCACGCGTATTTTAGGCGTGGCCTCGCATTTGGAAATTACTGGCAGCAATAATACTTTGAGTGACTGGTCTGGTATTGCAGAATCCTCCGTTAAGCGCGAGCACGTACTGGCGAGTGCACCCTATATTGCCGCACAGGCTATGTTGAGCTATGGCCAAGGCGTGCAAGGCGCAATTATTCGCGGTATATTACCGGCGGCTGAAGATAAAGTGGCTGACTTAGGCAAAAGCATGCGCGTTGGCAGCTTAGGAGATTTACGTGCTGGCGAGTTCGGCATTATCTTAGGCACAGATTTGGCTTATAACTTGGGTGCACAAATGGGAGATAAAGTAGTTGTAATGGCGCCCCAAGGGCAATTTACACCTGCTGGCATCGTACCAAGATTAAAGCAATTTACCGTGATTGGTTTATTTAGCAGTGGCATGCAAGAGTATGACGCAGGCCTTGCACTTATCCACATGGATGACGCAGCTAAGTTGTACCGAATGAACAATAAGGTGTCGGGCGTTCGGTTAAAGCTCGATGATTTATTTATTGCGCCGAATGTCGCTGCCACGATTTCTAGAGACTTGAATGGGGCAATTAATCCGACAGGTACTTATTACGTAACAGATTGGACGCAGCAACATGCGAATTTTTTCAAAGCAGTACAAATGGAAAAGCGCGTGATGTTCATTATTTTGACATTAATCGTAGCAGTTGCCGCGTTTAATATCGTCTCCACGCTAGTGATGGCAGTCACAGACAAGCGTGCCGACATTGCGATTATGCGCACATTTGGCGCGAGTCCAATCAGTATTATGGCAATTTTTATCGTGCAAGGCGCGTTAATAGGCTTAATCGGTACTTTAATAGGCGCGGTGTTCGGTGTGATTGTCGCGCTGAATATTGATGTCATTATTCCGTTTATTGAAGGCTTATTTCACATACAATTTTTATCAAAAGATGTTTACCAAATTAGCGAAGTGCCTTCAGATTTGATTTGGTCAGACGTAATTACCATTGTGATTGTCTCGTTTGTGTTAAGCCTGCTTGCTACTTTATATCCGAGTTGGCGCGCTAGTAAAATCAATCCAGCTGAGGCCTTAAGGTATGAGTAATTTAGTGAGTAGCATTGTTTCTTGCCAAGCCTTACATAAAACCTACGAAGGCTTAGATGTCCCAGTTTTGAACGGCATAGACCTTCATGTGGGTGCAGGAGAGCAGATTGCGATTGTCGGGACTTCTGGATCAGGAAAAAGCACCTTATTGCATTTACTGGGTGGCTTAGATGCGCCAACTAGTGGTGAAGTGCGTATTCTTAATCAAAATATAGCGGCCATGAGTGAAGCAAGAAAGGGCGAAATTCGCAATCAATCGTTGGGCTTTGTTTATCAATTCCATCATCTACTACCCGAGTTTACTGCGCTTGAGAATGTAGCTATGCCTTTGTTTATACGTCGCATGCCGCGTGAGCAAGCGCTTACAATGGCCGCTCAAACGCTTACTAAAGTTGGATTGACCCATCGCATGGAACACATGCCGGGTGAGCTTTCAGGTGGAGAACGCCAGCGTGCCGCGGTAGCGCGCGCATTGGTCACGCAACCGCAATGTATTCTAGCGGATGAGCCTACAGGCAATCTAGATCGACATACCGCGCATGCAGTGTTTGATTTATTGTTGGAAGTGAATCAAGTGCAACAACGAAGTTTGGTTGTGGTAACGCATGACTTAGAGCTTGCGAAGAAAATGCAGCGACAATACAAGTTAGTTGACGGAAAACTACAACCTTTATAGGTTATCAGCACTATGATTCTTATGGCGCTGATGTTTGTTTTTGGTGCTTGGAATGTTCAGCATTTAGCACAGTTGCCGACCCTCACTTGGTTGTTGTTTGCATTATTTGTAATGGTTGCGACTATTGCTATTCAATTCCATCCGCGTTTTTCTTCAAATTCCCAGCCATTAAGATTTTTTAAAAGCACATTAAGATGCGCCGCAGCTTTTTTATTTGGTCTGTGCTGGGCAAGTAGTTATGCCTATTGGAGAATTGCTGATGAGTTGCCGCACGCATGGGAGCAAAAATCCATTGCAATTGAAGGGATCGTAGCGAGTGTGCCAGAAGCCACTGAGGTAGGTGTGCGCTTTAAATTTTATGTAGAAAAAATATTAACAAAGGGCGCAGTAGTGCCCAAACATATTAGCCTTAATCAATATCGCAGAAATAGTTATGGTGGTAGTAAAAGCACTGAAAAAGAAGCGATTGAGTCTAATGAATTTAAGGTGGGTGAACGTTGGTCGCTCGTTGTACGATTAAAGCGACCTCATGGCGCAGTTAATCCGCACGGCTTTGATTTTGAGTCATGGGCGCTATCGGAAAACATACGTGCTACAGGCAGCATAAAGAGCAAAGCTGGAATTAAAAAGCTAGATGACTTTGTTTGGCAGCCACGTTATATGGTTGAGTTTTTACGTGAAAAGGTACAAAAGCGGATTGAAAAAGTACTCGCAGGCAAGCCATACAGCGGCATAATTCAAGCGCTGGTAATGGGCGATGATAGCCAAATTGATGTTGAAGACTGGCAAGTATTTTTACGCACAGGTACTTCGCATTTAATGTCAATTTCAGGCCTTCACATCACCATGTTGGCTGGATTGGCATTTGCTTTTGTGAGTTTCTTCTGGCGACGCAGTCACCATTTAGTGATGCATTTACCTACACGTAAAGCAGCAACTGTGGCTGGTGTGGTTATCGCTTTAGCCTATTCATTAATAGCGGGATTTTCGGTGCCATCGCAACGCACTTTGTATATGCTTTTTGTGTTTGCCGTTGCATTATGGTCGGGGCGGCAATTAGTCATTTCACAAGTCTTGGCAATGGCTTTATTAATTGTTGTTATGCTAGATCCTTGGGCTGTTAGTTCCCCCGGTTTTTGGTTGTCGTTTGGCGCTGTCGCCATGTTGGCTTATGCCTTGGGTGGACGTATCGGTGAAGTTCATTGGTTTCAAGCGGCGCTAAAAACGCAATATGCCGTCACCATCGGCATGTTGCCTTTACTGCTCATCATGTTTGGGCAAACTTCAATCGTTTCGCCAATTGCCAATGCCTTTGCAATTCCCTTGATTAGCTTTGTTGTGACGCCACTGGCATTGCTTGGAAGTTTTCTACCCGCCAATTTTCTGACAGATATTCCGCTACACGTGTCATATAAAGCTTTAGAAGTTGGCATGTGTGCCCTTAAATGGCTTAATGAACTGCCAATGGCTACTTGGCAACAGCATGAACCTGCCGCGTGGACTTTAATTCCTGCAATATTCGGCGTACTTTGGTTATTGCTACCACGCGGTTTTCCTATGCGGTGGATGGGTTTAGTCGGCTTTCTGCCTATTTTAATGAATGTGCCTATACGACCCGCTCTAGGTGAGATGAAAGTGACTGTACTAGATGTAGGTCAGGGATTAAGTGTGGTTGTGCAAACGGCTAAACATAACTTGGTATACGATGCGGGTCCTAAATTTAATGAGCAAAGCGACGCAGGCAGTCGAATAGTTATGCCGTTTTTGCGAGGCGAAGGCATCAAAAAAATAGATGGTTTTGTTGTTAGTCATAATGACATTGATCATAGTGGCGGTATGCCGTCTATACTAGCGCTGATGCCGGTTAGGTGGCTTAATAGCTCTCTGCCTGATGACGCTGATATTCCAGCTTCGCAAAGAAAAATGCGTTGCTATGCTGGTCAGCAATGGCTGTGGGATGACGTAAAATTCGAAATAATACATCCGCGTGCTGATAGTTATGATGATAAACGTATTAAAGATAACGACCGAAGTTGTGTATTAAAAGTAACCAGTCAAGCAGGTAGTGTGTTGCTGACAGGTGATATTGAAAAAGCTGATGAGCTTCAACTGATTAACTCAGAAGCCGATAAACTTAGAAGTGATGTGATTGTCGTGCCACATCATGGTAGTAAAACTTCTTCCACCTCTGATTTTATTGCGGCTGTAGCGCCTAGCGTCAGTATTATCACTAATGGCTATTTGAACCGATTTGGTCATCCTAAGCCTGTGATACTTGAGCGCTACCTAGCTACAAACAGCTTGCTATATCGATCTGATTATAACGGTGCGGTTGAAATGCGCTTTATGCACGACGGGAATATTCAAATTTTAAGTTGGCGAAGTCAATACAAGCGCTATTGGCTTGATAATTTTGAGAACCTTAATTAAAAAGTAATTAAAATGTAGGGATATTTAAGAAATTCATAAGATTATTAAGTACGTATGCCATGTAAGTTTATGAAAGCGTTGCACTTGAAGCTTGCCCAAATGCGGGCGACAAGCTAAAGTATCGGGATAAGTATCAACAAGTTTTTTTACAGACTATTCATTACGATTAATTATAGTCATCACGATTAATATTGAAATTTAGGAGTTGCACTGTGTGGCAAATTATTTTAGCAGCGGGTTGGCCAATTTGGCCGCTAATCATAGCGTCAGTGGTAGCCTTGGCAATTATAGGTGAGCGGGCGTTTGCGTTGCGTGAAAGTACAGTAGCACCTGCGAACTTATTGCCAGAGGTGCAGTCATGGCTTAATAAAGGCGGTGTGACTAAAGAAACAATCGGCCGCTTAGAGCAGCACTCATTGTTAGGCCAGGTATTTGCAAGCGCCTTATCCAACTCAAAAAACTCACGTGAAATCACTAAAGAAGCCATAGAAGAAAGAGGTCGTGCAGTTGCGCACTCTTTAGAGAAATACCTTTCCACCTTAGGCACTATCGCAACAGTTGCGCCATTGTTAGGGCTTTTGGGTACTGTGATTGGTATGGTTGAGTTATTCGGCGCATTTACTAATACAGGTCATGATATTGCGCAATTTGCGCGTGGTATTTCTGTTGCCTTGTACAACACTGCAGCAGGTATTGTCGTAGCTGTGCCAGCGATGATTGCTTACCGCTATTTCCGTTCTAAAGTAGATGACTTG
Organism: Methylotenera sp.; assembly: GCF_029946165.1. Taxonomy (GTDB): domain Bacteria; phylum Pseudomonadota; class Gammaproteobacteria; order Burkholderiales; family Methylophilaceae; genus Methylotenera. Next base: position 4,695 of record NZ_JAQSDZ010000025.1, on the reverse strand, counting down.
TTGGTGGGTATGGAACAGCAAGCAATTAAATTAGTTGAAATCATTCACGGTGAACGTAAATAATTTGTGTTAACTCATATTGATTCTGTGCTGATTTTACTTGCCGTACTCATGGGGCTGACAATTAAAATCTGCTTGGTTGAATTGTGATTTGAAGCAAATTTAGTTATAAGGAATAGAACATGAATTTTCAACGTGGAAAGCGCCATGAAGAGCTCGAGATGAATCTCGTGCCTTTAATCGACGTATTACTAGTGATCATAATTTTCTTGGTAGTGAGTGCAACATTCTCGCGTACAAGTGAATTGCAAATCAATTTGCCAACAGCTGAGGCTAATGCGCCGCAAGAAAAACCATTGACCATTGAAGTGGGTGTCGATGCGGCAGGCAAATATGTCGTGAATGGCAAAGGAATAGCTAACTCATCTGTTGAGGGAATTAGCGCGGCACTACAAGCTGCAGTCAATGGTAGTAAGGAAGAGCCAACTATCATTATCAATGCTGACGCTAAAAGTGCCTTCCAATTCGTTATTGATGTGATGGAAGCCTCGCGCACAGCAGGCTATACGCATATTACGTTCGCGACCCAATCAAAAGCAGGTTCTTAAATCATACGTTTAATCACACTCAAATTAATTCGATTTAGTTGGATTCGACTTAACGAAATTAGCAGTTAATCATGTCGAAAACAAAAGATAAATTATCACTATTATCCCCATTAAAAAAGATTAGCGTAAAGGTTTTATATTTACGTTTACTTGGCTACGCTTGGCGTTACAAGCTAGTATTTGCAAGCAGTATTATTGCAATGGTCATTCTCTCAGCGACAAATACGGGCTTTCTTGCAGTTATTAAGCAAGTGACTGATGAAGGCTTCGTTAAGCAAAATCCAAATAAACTCAATTTGTTACCATTCATGTTGTTTGGGTTATTGGCGATTCGTGCTTCGGCTGGGTTTGTTTCAAACTTCTCTATGCGATGGGTTTCTCGTAAAGTTGTGGGAGATTTGAGAGTTGATGCTTTCCGTAGCTTGATGACTTTGCCCGTAAGTTTTTTTGATGCAGTTTCTGTAGGGATAATGACTTCAAAACTCACCTACGATGCTGAGTTAATGGCTAAAGCTTCAACCAATGCGGCGGTTAGCATGGTTCGCGATTCGCTCACAATTTTAGGCATGCTGGGTTATATGCTTTACTTAAATTGGCGTCTAACTTTAATTTTTGCCATTGTGGCGCCTTTTATGGCAATTTATTTAAGCAGAATAATGCCAAAAGTACGTTCCGCAGGTACTTATGTTCAACAGTCCGTTGGCGACATGACCAAAGTCTTGGAAGAAGCGCTTTCTGGGCAAAGGATGGTAAAAGTTTTTGGTGGTCAGGATTACGAAAACCAACGTTTTTCAAGTGTAATCATCCGTAATATGCGTATGCAGATTCGTCTAGCCCGTATTTCTGGTCTAAGCAGCTTCGTCATCGAAATATTGGCTGCAGTTGCATTGGGTTTAGTCGTTTATTACTCTGTTGGCAAATTCAGTGCAGGTGAGTTCGCCGCTTTTATTGGCGCTTTGCTTATGCTAATAGCACCCATCAAAGGCTTAACCAACTTAAATGAAGACATTCAAGTTGGGGTGGCCGCTGCGCAAAGCGTATTTGAGCTAATTGATGCAAAATCAGAAGTTGATGAAGGTGTTAAAGAGCTTAACCGCGCTGAAGGTTTAATTGAGTTTCGCAGTGTAAATGTGCGTTATGATAATGCAAAAAAATTAGCCCTGAAAAATGTCAGTTTTATTGTTAAACCAGGCGAGAAAATTGCATTGGTCGGACGATCTGGTGGTGGTAAAACAACATTGGTCAATTTGCTACCTCGTTTTTATGAGTTGCAACAGGGCTTGGTGATGCTTGATGGCGTAGACATTCGCGCATTAAGTTTGAAGAATTTGCGTCAACAATTCTCACTTGTAAGCCAAGATGTGACCTTATTTAATGATACGATATTTAATAATATCGCTTACGGTGTTTTGCGAAATGCTAATGAGGCTGAGGTGATTGCAGCTGCTAAAGCCGCCCATGCTTGGGAATTTATAGAGCAGCTACCTAATGGACTGCAAAATGAAATCGGCGATAGAGGCGTACGTCTTTCCGGCGGGCAGCGTCAGCGTATTGCCATTGCTCGGGCAATATTAAAAAATGCGCCTATATTGTTACTTGATGAAGCAACCTCCGCTTTGGATACTGAGTCAGAGCAGCATGTTCAAGCCGCATTAGATACATTAATGCGTAATCGTACAAGTATCGTTATCGCACACCGACTGAGTACAATTGAAAATGCAGATCGCATTATGGTAATGGAGCAAGGTGAAATCGTTGAATGTGGCTCGCATGATGAGCTGATTTCTCAGGGCGGTCATTATGCTAAGTTGTATCAAAAGCAATTCAATTAACTACTCAGTTATCCGCAAATGTAGATGAATAATTGGTTTCAAAAACAGTGGTCTACCTATAGCTTGTGGCATATTTTGCTGATTCCACTTTCTTGGATTTTTCTTGTTGTCATTTCTGTTAGAAAAACCTTATATAAGGTCGGTTGGCTTAAAAGTACTGGCTTAAGTGTGCCCGTTATTGTTGTTGGCAATGTTACCGTAGGCGGCACAGGTAAAACGCCATTTGTTATTTGGCTGGCGGAACAGTTGCAGCTTGCAGGATATAAGCCCGGCATTATAAGTCGGGGCTACGGCGGGAAATCAAAGCTAGCAACGCCAGTATTTGCAAATAGTGATCCACAACTAGTGGGAGACGAGCCCGTTTTAATCAGCAAGCGCACGACTTGCCCAATGTTCGTTGGCACAAATCGAGTCGCTGCAGGACAGGCTTTATTACAAGAAAACCCCCAATGCAATGTGATTATTAGTGATGACGGTTTGCAACATTATGCCTTGTGGCGCAATGTGGAAATTGCCTTGGTCAATTCAAATAGCCGGTTTGGCAATCAACGATTATTACCAGCTGGACCACTCCGCGAAAAACTTACAAGATTAAGACTTGTTGATGCAATTGTTGATAGTGGCAAAGGAGCCGCTTTTGTTAATACATTTAAAGAGGCTAAGCAAACGCCGATATTTAACATGTCATTGCAAGGCGAACTCTTTGAGTCTGTGGATGGTTCAGGAGCCAAACAGCCCGTTAGTTATTTTGCCGATAAAAAATTAGTAGCGATTGCAGGGATAGGTAATCCTGAGCGGTTTTTTGATCAATTATCTGATTTGGGTCTACAATTTGAGCGTAAGCCATTTGCTGATCATCATGCATTTACAAAGCATGACTTAATGCAGTTTGCAGGCAAAACTATTCTAATGACAGAAAAAGATGCCGTAAAATGTTCAGCATTTACTACAAATGATTCATGGTGCTTACCCGTAGCTGCGACAATAAGCAGTACAAATCAAGCATCTCTTGCTAAACTTATTTTGCAAAAATTAGGAATTTAATGATGGATACAAAACTACTACAAATTTTAGTATGCCCAGTGACTAAAGGCTCACTTATCTTTAATAAAGCGACGAACGAGTTGATTTCGAAATCCGCAGGTTTGGCTTATCCAATTAAAGATGGTATACCAGTGATGCTCGAAGAAGAAGCGCGTAAATTAACTGATGAAGAGCTTGCATAAGGTGAAGTCTAAAGTCCCGGAGTTTTATGTTGTTATCCCAGCTCGCTATGCCAGCAGTAGGCTGCCTGGTAAGCCGCTACTAGATATTGCTGGCAAACCAATGGTGGTATGGGTGGCGGAACGCGCAAAAGTTAGCGGAGCGAAACAAGTCGTCATTGCAACCGATGACTCGCGTATTTTAGATGCCGTCACGCAATATGGTCATCTAGGGATGATGACCAGAGTCGATCATGTAAGTGGCACAGATCGAATCGCAGAAATTGCGATGGCACAGCAGTGGCCTGACGATGCGATTGTCGTTAATGTGCAAGGTGATGAGCCCCTAATAGAAGCTTCTTTAATTATTGAAGTCGCTAATACTTTAAGTAATCATCCTGAGTCAGTCATGGCAACTGCATGCCACGCAGTACATAGCAAAGCGGATTTCTTAAATCCTAATATTGTGAAAGTGGTGTTGGATTCGCAAAGTAATGCACTTTATTTCAGTCGCGCACCGATCCCATATCCTAGAGATGCTTTTGGCGCAAATATAGACTTGCCAGAGAATATGCCAATTTATCGACATATTGGTATCTATGCTTATCGCGCAAAATTCCTAAAACAATATGCGAGCCTTCAGCCAAGTACGCTAGAGCAGGTAGAGTCATTAGAGCAGCTTCGTGTACTACATCATGGGTATAAAATTTCAGTATCAATTTCTCAAAATGCACCAGCCGCAGGCGTGGATACACAAGAAGATCTAGACTACGTGCGCAGTGTAATGTGCTAGCGGACTGCTTTGCGTTAGTATTAATCCCCGTAAATCGTAAATTACACAAATAAAGCTGCGAATGTTCTTGCAGTAAATAGCTAGGTTTGCTATAGTCTCACCTCTCGACGCAACTAGGTCGAATCGGACGCGGGATGGAGCAGTCTGGCAGCTCGTCGGGCTCATAACCCGAAGGTCACAGGTTCAAATCCTGTTCCCGCAACCAAAGATTTAAAGTGTGTTTTATACGGTTAATAATAAATGTGAAATGTTTCAAATTT
>NZ_JAQSDZ010000024.1 GCF_029946165.1 Methylotenera sp. | reverse complement strand
TCCTTTGAAGGTCATTGGTAAAATATCATTTACACAGATTTTTTTACAGGCTCACAGATTTAAATAATAACTATTGTTTTGCAGGGGATTTTTTGGTCAAGAGCAGTTTCTTTAAGCATGGCATACTCTGCATCATAGCAATATGGATATCGCTATTAGGACAAACCAGCCAAGCTGCAGGGAGTTTGCTCTCTGTTGAGGAGCGCGCTTGGTTAAATGCGCACCCTAACCTCTCTCTAACCATGTGGGATGACTATCCTCCTATCTCTTTCAATGCTGACAATGGCTTATTACAAGGCTTCATGCCTGATTACATTAAACTGCTAGAATCAAAATTAAATTACAAATTCAAACATGTTGTTCCCTCTAAACAAGATGCTCTTAGCAAAGGGCAAATTGCGCGTGAAGATGTAATCTCTTTGTTAGCTAATACGCAAGATCGCCGTTCAATTTGGAACTTCGGTCCCACTTTACTCAGCTTTCCTTTAAATATTGTTGCACGCACCGATGCTCCAAAAGACCTAACTTTATCGCAACTCAATAATTTGAAATTAAGCGTGGTTAATGGATATGCAAGTCACGAATTCTTACAAGAAAATTATCCGCAAGTAAACTTAGATTTGGTGAATAACACCTGCCAAGGTTTACAACATGTTGCTTTTCATGAAAGCTTTGCTATGTTGACCGATTTGCCCGTGGCTAGTTGGTGCCTACAAACGCAAGGGCTGATTAATATTAAAGTCGCAGGTAAATCTGAATTCAAATACGAAATGAGCCTCGCCGTTAGAAAAGACATGCCGATGTTATTTAGCATTATTCAAAAGGGCATGAAATCAATTACCAAAAGCGAAAGGCAGACCATACATGATCGCTGGTTAGAACAAAATGCTTTCGAACAAAGCTGGATCTCCTTAAATCGAGTATGGATCATCACACTTGTATTATTTCTTATGCTATTTGCGCTTATCCGAGTTTTTGTTTGGGATAGCAAAATGCAAAGCAATGTCCACCAAAAGATTACAAAATTTTCCGCAGAAGAGGGTGATACGCTAGAGCATATATCTAAGGTTAGCCGCGGCTTATCACCGCGCATTCTAACTTTGTTATGCTTTATTTTAATCATACTCGGCACACTTATCACTTCAGAGCAATGGGTAAGCCATCAAGATAGAATCTTATTAGGCATATTGGTCGCAACACTGATGTTAATCATGTTATTTGGTGGTTACAAATTAGGTAGCATTAGGCGTAATGAAGAAAATCACAGTCTTTTTGAACAGCTTGACGGCCAAATTAGAACACGACAAGTCGCTGAGAAAATTGCCAAAGAACAAACGCTACGCTTGTTCAAGCAACAAAAAGCTATTCAGATTTTAAGCCAGACACAAACTCAAGAACAAAAAACTACTAATGAGATTTTCAAAGAAATTACCCAAGTTTCTGCTGAAACACTCAATGTTGAAAGAGTAAGCATTTGGCTGTTTGATTCTAGCCATCAAATGCTGGAGTGTGCGGATTTGTTCTTAAAAACCAATAATATTCACATTACGGAGAGCCCATTATTAGCGCATGAATTACCCGTGTACTTTGAGTTTATATCTCAAAATAGAGTGTTGGCAGTTGCTGATGTCATGCAACATCCATCCACGGTGGAGTTTAGAGAAGACTATGTGCAAGAAAATAGTATTGGTGCCATTCTTGATGGCTCTATTTGGCTAAATGGCAATATGATAGGCGCGGTTTGCTGTGAGCATACCCATGGCCCACGAGAATGGACCTTAGACGAACAAGGCTTTGTTGGCTCTGTTTGTGACGCAGTGCGCCTCGCTATTGAATCGGATAGACGTCATAACGCTGAACAAGCCCTTCTGCAACATAGTGAGGAATTAGAAGTAATGGTAGAGGCGCGAACGCTTTCCTTACAAGAAAGTGAACAGCGCCTTACCTCCGTCATCAAATACGCACCTATTCCTATACTTACTATCAAAATGAATGGGGAGATTATTGAATTTAATCCAGAAGCCGAAAGCGTTACTGGGTTTAGCCGCGATGAAGCCATAGGTAAGAATTTTATTGATATTTTTGTTGTAAAAGAATCATTCAAAAAGACGATTGCTATCGGCATGGGCGCAAAAAGAGGTGAGGCTTTCCGCAACGTAGAGTTGATTTTCAAATGTGCTGATGGCAGGAAAATAGAGTTTGAATGCTCTATCGTTAAGGCAGGTAAAATTGGTGGTAGAGACGCAGGCAAAATGATTGCAATCGGCCAAGATATTACACAGAAAAAAGTATTACAAGCGTCATTGATTAAAGCACGTGAAAGTGCTGAATCTGCAGATCGTATCAAATCAATGTTTGTTGCCTCAATGTCTCATGAACTAAGAACACCGCTCAATTCAATTATCGGTTTTTTAGGCGTTGTTCTGCAAGGCATGTCTGGCGACCTTAACATCAAACAAAAAGATCAACTTGGCCGTGCTTATCATTCTGCCAAACATTTACTATCACTCATTTCTGATGTGATTGACATCTCAAAAATAGAAGCGGGATTTTTAGAAACACATTCAGAGTCGTTTGCTTTAAAACCAATGTTTAATGAAGTAGAGAATGTCATACATCATATTGCGGAAGGTAAGCATTTAAATTTACACATTGACTGTAGTGAAGACATCTCTCTTGAAACAGACCGTAAAAGACTTTATCAAGCAATTTTAAATGTCGTGAGCAATGCTGTTAAATATACCGAAGCGGGCACAGTAATTGTTAAAGCAAGCATATTTAATGAAGATTTAATCATCACCACTCAGGACACAGGAATTGGCATTAGCCAATCAGGAATAGAACAGTTGTTTAAGCCATTTGAACGAGCCGAATCACATTTAAAAATAAAAACACTGGGCACTGGTTTGGGTCTATATTTAACGCGTAAAATTTTAACGCAATTACTGGGCGGTAGCATTGAAGTGGAAAGCCAAGTGGGTGTTGGCAGCACGTTTACTATCAAAGTACCGATAAAATTATCCGAGCACGCATTAATTAATAATCAGTCAATTTTAGAGAATTCAAATTTATGACAACGGCATTAATAATAGAAGACAACGAAAATAACTTGGAGTTAATACGCTTTATTCTTGAACAATCTGACTACAACACGCGGTTTGCTATGACAGGCTTAGAGGGCGTGCAACAAGCACTGACAATGCCGCCTGACTTTGTTATTTTAGATATACAACTACCTGATATTAATGGACTGGAAGTATTAAAACGAATCCGCGCGCATCCGGTAGGCAAGGATATTCCAATCATTGCTATGACTTCCTACGCCATGTCTGGCGATAAAGAAAAGTTACTTGCGGCAGGATGTACGGCTTATATTGAAAAACCAATAGATCCAATACTGGTCATTGGTCAGATACAAAAAGCGATAGCCAAATAAGCGAAAATAGCTCAAGAGAATATTAATGAAAATATTAATCGCTGAAGATGACGAGAATTCAAGGCACTTACTAGAGGTAGTGCTCAGTAGCAACGGTTATGAAGTGATAAGCTTTGATAATGGTTTCAAGGCATTGGTTTACTTAAAAACCAATGCTGTCGATTTAATCGTTTCTGACATTCTAATGCCTGAAATGGACGGTTATGGTTTATGTCGTGAGGTTAAACAAAACCCATATTTACAGAATATCCCATTCATTTTCTACACCGCAACTTATACCTCAGCACAAGATGAGCGTTTCGCGATGTCTTTAGGGGCAACCAAATTTTTGGTTAAACCCATGATGATGGAAGATTTCCTCCCTGTTATTGCTAAAATCATTAATGCGAACTACCAAGGCAGCCCACAAGAAAGTAACGGAAAAACGCATTTCGGGCCATTACGGCTAGACAAACAGCACGCCGATATCATGCGTATGAAGCTGGACAAAAAACTCATTGAACTGAATGAAGAGAAGCAAAAATTAATTGCTAGCGAAGCTCGTTTCAGAGACTTTGCCGAAGCCTCCGCCGACTGGTTTTGGGAATCTGATGCTAATTTAAGAATTCAAGCTTTAGCGGGAAGTCCTGCTGGGCTTGAGTTTTACAGCCTAGAAGATTTAGCGAAAACCTGCCATAGTCATATACCTAGTGAAATGCTAGAAACACTACAATCTCATAAACACTTTTCTGATTACGTTGTACATTTTATTGATGCATCTGGCAAACTAGTTTACCTACGCGTGTCAGGCAAACCTATATTTGATGAAGATATAGGTTTTATAGGCTACCGCGGCGTTGGGCGCGACGTAAGTGAAATGATAGCCCTCAATCGCCGCGTAGAGTTTTTAGCCTCTCATGATGAATTAACGGGTTTACCAAACCGCGGCTTATTTAAGCAAAGACTTAATCATGCAATTGCAAAAGCTAACCGCATTAATAGCCAAGTCCTACTGCTTTACTTTGATTTAGACCATTTTAAATTAGTTAATGACACGCTAGGGCACGAAGCTGGTGACCTACTGCTGATTATGGCAACCAAACGCATTTCAGAGTGCATACGTTCTTATGACACCCTTTGCAGGTTGGGTGGTGATGAGTTTGTGATGATTATGGAAGAAGCATCGCCGCAAGATGGACACCGCTTGGTACGCGACATTATTGCTAAGTTTACAACGCCGTTTGATCTGTATCAGCAACGTGTTTACACCACCATAAGTGTAGGTGTGAGTGTTTACCCAGATGACACCGTGGATCCGCAGTCTCTTCTGGTCTTTGCTGATCTCGCCATGTACAGAGCCAAACAGAATGGCCGTAATTGTTTTGAGTTTTACACCACCGATTTGAATTTCATTGCTCACCAATGGCTGGATATGGAAAACGGCATTCGCCATGCCTTAAAAGAAAACCAACTCTTTTTAGAGTATCAACCACAGGTAGAAAATACCAATCAAAATGTCGTTGGTATAGAGGCATTATTAAGATGGCAGCATCCTGAGCGTGGTTTAATTTCGCCGTTAGAGTTCATCAAAATTGCCGAACAATCATCGTTAATTAACCAAATTGGTGATTGGGTGCTAGAGGCTGTTTGCCAGCAAATTCGCATATGGCTAGATCAAGGATATCAAGTCCCTCGCGTGTCCACTAACATATCCGCACGCCATTTACGGTCAGAAAACCTCATCCAAGCACTAAAAACCTTACCTGTTAAATATCAAATTCCAACGAATATGCTATGCATTGAAATTACCGAACATGCTTTGCTAGATGACATAGATATCGTAAAGAAAAATATGAGTTTTATTAAAGAGGCTGGCTTCAACATCTCTTTAGATGACTTTGGTATGGGGCATTCATCGCTCATCTATTTAAAACGCTGGGCGGTAGATGAGGTGAAAATTGACCGTGCTTTTATCTCTGGCTTACAAAACTGCGAAGAGGATCGTGTGATTGTTAAGGCTATTGTTGCATTGGCAGATGCGCTTGGCTTAGACATTGTCTCCGAAGGAATTGAAAACCAATCTCAAGCAGATATTGTTAAAGCTAGCGGCTGTAAAGTCGTTCAAGGCTATTTTTATTCAATACCATTGCCCGCAGCTGAAATTGCAACTTGGTCTACTAAGTGAGCAGTCATTTATTGTAGCCGAAAACAATAAATTACCCCCGTTAGATGCTAATTTGCAATACCACTTGCACATCATCACCTGCCATTATTTTCTGCTTTTTACGTACTTCAGCTTTTATAGGTAAGATATAAGCATCTAAGTTGTTTGATGGAAAAATCGAAGTCTCCCAAGTGGTGCCACCGATGTTAGCGGATACGCGAACCGAACCCCAGCCGCGCCTTTTACCAAAGTGATTATCGCTAAAGAATTTTATTTCTTCGGATTTATCCTGCGGCAGAGTGATGAAATGCCACGTACCCTTACCCTGCCATACCCAACACTTACCAATAAACGTGAAATTTATATCAATCATGATAAAGAGCTATTCACCTTTGCCATGTAAAGTCACAATTTTTATTCAGCGTATATTTAGTTTGGCTTTTTAAAACTATCCAGCAACAACAAAGCTACCCCAACGCAAATCGCGCTATCCGCCACATTAAATGCTGGCCAATACATTTGCTGATAATGGAAGTTAAGAAAATCTATCACATAACCTAGTGTCACGCGGTCATACAAATTACCAATTGCCCCACCCAAAACCAAGGCTAAACCGACACAAAAAAGCTTTTCAGTACGGTGCTTACGAATAAGATAGCTAATCACAATAATTGCTACTACTGAAACGCCAGCAAAAAACCAACGCTGAATACCCCCAGCATCATGCAAAAAGCCAAAAGCCGAGCCTTCATTGTGATAATGCACTAAATCAAAATAGCTCGTAAGCGTGAGCATTTCGCCGTAAGCAAACGCACCTTGAATTAAATGCTTGGTGTATAAATCAAGCGCAACAACAACCGCACTAATACTGAACCATTTATAAAGAGATCCCATCGTTAAATCCCGTCATTCCCGCGTAGGCGGGAATCTAGCCTGCTTACCAAAGTCGTATTATTTTCGAACATTCCATTACTCTTTACTTGACTGAATTCCTGCCTACGCTGGAATGACGATGGGTGAGAGTGGCTTTTAAGCATATTTACGCGCCTCGCCTTTACCAAACAAATTGCTTACACAACGGCCGCAAATGTGTGGATGTTCAGCGTCTGCACCGACGTCTGCACGGTAGTGCCAGCAACGGTCGCATTTTTTGTGAGCGCTCGGGTTCACTAAAATTTTCTGCTCAGCATCACTCGCCACTTTGTAAACTTTTGCAATAGAGGTAATCATCGCAAAACGTAAATCATCCCCTAAACTATCTAGAGCATCAAAAGTGACCTCAGGCAAATAAAGCGCTAACTCGGCCTGCAAGGAAGAGCCAACTTGACCCGCTGCACGTAGAATTTCAATGTCTTTTGCAGCTTGACCACGCGTAGTAATAACAGCTTCCCACGCGCTAATGCGCTCTGCAGTTAAACCATGTTCAGGCAATTCATACCAAGTATCCTCAAATACTGTTCTATCAGCATCAAGACCTAAAGTTTGCCAAATCTCATTCGCAGTAAAGCTCAAAATTGGTGCCATTAAGCGCATCATGCAATGTGTAATTTCATGCAAAGCGCTTTGTGCCGCGCGGCGCGCAGGTGAGTTCTCACCAGCAGTGTAGAGCCTATCTTTAAGAATATCTAAGTAAAAACCGCCCAAATCTTCTGAGCAAAAGCTCACGAATTTTTGCACAGCCAAATGAAACTCGTAACGGTCATAATCAGCAAGCACTTCTGTTTGCAGGTTTTGCGTTAAATGCAATGCATAACGGTCAATCTCTGACCACTCACTGACTGATAGCAAGTCTTTACTTGCATCAAAATCCGCGATATTCGCCAATAGAAACTTCATAGTATTACGAATACGGCGATAACTTTCCGCGACGCGTTTTAAGATTTCATCCGAGATTGTGAGCTCGCCAGAGTAGTCGGTAGAAGCAGTCCATAAGCGCAGAATATCCGCACCGTAGGTATCCATTACTTTTTGCGGCGCAACCACGTTGCCTTTGGATTTACTCATTTTGTGACCAGCGCCATCCACAACAAAACCGTGGGTTAGCAAGGCGTTGTAAGGCGCACGGCCATCAATCGCACAGCCCGTTAGTAATGAGCTTTGAAACCAGCCACGATGTTGATCTGAACCTTCAAGATACAAATCTGCGGGGAATGCCAATTCGGGGCGACGCTTCAACACTGCCGCATGCGTGGCGCCAGAATCGAACCATACGTCTAAGGTATAAGTGACTTTTTTGTAGTCATCTGCATTTAAGGCTGCATGCTCTGCCAAGAAAGCTGCGCCATCTAAGCTAAACCATGCTTCCACGCCACGCGCTTCAACAAGCAAAGCAGCCGCTTCAAGCAACTCTGCGGTTTGTGGATGTGGATTACCGGTTTCTTTATGCACAAAAAATGGCATAGGCACACCCCAGTTACGTTGGCGCGATACACACCAATCAGGGCGGTTTTTAATCATTGCTTCTAAGCGCGCACGACCCCAAGCTGGGAAAAACTCTGTAGCATCGACGGCTTTGTTTGCATATTCACGCAAGCTGATACCAACCGCATCTTGCGCATACATACCAATAAACCATTGGTGCGTAGCCAATTGCATTAATGGTGTTTTATGGCGCCAGCAATGTGGAAAGCTGTGATTCAAACGCGCGCTTGCAAGCAACGCACCGCTTTCTGTCATGGCGGCCAAAATCACCTTATTGGCTTCTTTTCTGTCTAAGCCGCGAATAGCTTCAAACTCAACTAATTCGCTATTAAAGAACTTACCATCACCGCCCATTAAAATGCGTGGTTTTTCGTTAGGGAAGTTTGCTTTCATCACCAACCAGTCATCATTTCCGTGCGCTGCGGCAGTATGAACTAAGCCTGTACCTGCATCAGTTGTGACGTGGTCGCCACAGATAACTGGCACTTGGCGATTATCGAATGGATGTTGTAATAGCAAGCCCTTTAGAGCTTCACCTTTGCAGGTGGCTCTAATATCAACAGTAAGGTCATATCTAAGGACGCAAGCTAAAGCCAACTCTTTCGCAAGGATAATTAAACCTTTATCAGTTTGCAGTAAGTTATAGTCAAGCTCAGCATTCACACTCACTGCTTGGTTGGCAGGTAGCGTCCAAGGCGTAGTCGTCCAAATCACAGCATAAGCATCACCAGTCACTTCTACGCCAAAAGCTTTACTTAATGCAGCGTTATCAACCACCTTAAAACCCACATCAATCGCAGGTGAGTTCACATCTTCATATTCAACTTCAGCTTCAGCCAATGCTGAACCGCAATCCACACACCAATGTACGGGCTTGCTACCTTGGTATAAATAACCATTTTTTTGAATATCGCCTAGCGCGCGCATGATATCCGCTTCGGTTTTAAAATCCATGGTTAAGTACGGATTATCCCAATCGCCCAACACACCTAAACGAATAAAGTCTTTCTTTTGGCGCGCCACTTGTTCTGCCGCATATTCACGGCACAATTCACGAAACTTAGCTGGGTCTATATTTTTACCGTGATTTTTTTCTACAACCAATTCAATCGGCAAGCCATGACAATCCCAACCAGGCACATAAGGTGCATCAAAGCCACTCATGGTTTTAGATTTGATAATGATATCTTTTAATATTTTGTTAACAGCATGACCGATATGTATATCCCCGTTAGCATACGGAGGGCCATCATGCAGAATGAATTTTTTAGCTCCTTTGCGCGCTTTACGGATTCTTTGATATAGCTGTTTATCTTGCCATTCCTTTAGCCAAGCTGGCTCGCGTTTAGCTAAATCACCCCGCATAGGAAAGCTGGTTTCAGGTAAGTTAAGTTTATATTTGCTTACTTCTTCGGTCATTTTTAAATCTCTAATCAATCTTAATTGTCATTCCGACGAAAGTCGGAATCCAGTGTCTTTACTACTTAAACTTAGTCGCTTCAAAATAGCTTCTTGCCGCAACAACATCTTTCGCAATTTGCGCTTTGAGGGTATCTAAGCCATCAAATTTAGCTTCATCACGTATTTTATGCAAAAACTCTACATGCACATGTTTACCATATAAATCCGCATTAAAATCTAATACATTCACTTCTAACATCAATTTTGAAACGCCAGCAATTGTCGGCCGTACACCTAAATTAGCGACACTATTCATACCGTCTAATTTTACTGCAAACACCCCCGTTAACGCAGGCCGCTCATGCCGCATATGTACATTAGCCGTTGGAAAACCAAGTTGACGACCTAACTTAGCACCATGCACCACTTTGCCACTTATGCTGTATGGCCGGCCTAACAATATAGAGGCTTCATTCAATGCGCCTGTCGCCAGCGCAGAGCGCACGCGAGTGCTAGAAACGCGAGCATCGTCTAAATCAACTTGTGGCAAACTTATAAGATTAAACTTTGCTTCTAAAAAATCTAATATAGAACCAGCACGCATGGCGCCAAATCTAAAATCATCTCCAACCAAAATAGCTTGCGCATTCAATGAATCACGCAAAATACTTTTCATAAACTCTTGCGGCGTCAACTTAGCTAAACGTCGATTGAAGCGGCATACATAAGTAGTTTCAACACCAGCTTCAGCAAAATGCTCAAGTTTTTCACGCAATGAACTTAGCCGCGCTGGTGCGGTTTCTGGCGCAAAAAACTCACGCGGATGCGGTTCAAAGGTCATCACAGCAGAAGTCAGATTAAGTGCTTTTGCAGTTTCATTCAACTTTTGCAATAAGGCCTGATGCCCTAAATGCATGCCATCAAAATTGCCTATCGCCAGCGCGCATGGCTGCTGTTGCCGTGTTGGAATATGACGAAATATTTGCATTTAGTGCGTCACTCTACGAATGTAATCACGCGGCTTAAAGCCTAGCAACATTAGGGTTGCAAAATAGCTCGCGCCACCAAGCGTAACTAAACCTGTAAGATAAATTAGCCGTTTCATTAAGCCATAATGTAGCCAAGCAGCCGTATCACCCATCGCAAAATAAAGCGTGACGCCCATGACGCTAAGCGCGACCAGGAGTTTGAGCAAAAAAATCGTCCAACCAGCTTGCGGCTGAAAAATATTATGCTGGCGCAAATGATAATAAAGTAATGACGCATTGATACATGCACCCAAGCCAATCGCCAAGGCTAGACCAGCATGCTGTAAATGTAATACAAAAATAAACAAGACGTTCATTAATTGCGTAATGACCAATGTGAAAACAGCAATTTTAACTGGTGTTTTAATATTTTGTCGCGCATAAAAGCCTGGCGCTAGAATTTTCACTAGAATCAAACCGAGCAAACCAACGCTATAGGCTACAAGTGCTTGCTGTGTCATCACAACGTCAATTGGGGTGAATTTACCATAATGGAATAAAGCAGTGACCAGAGGCGTGGCGAGTACAGCTAAAGCTAACGCGGCAGGCGCCGCTAAAATAAAGGTTAAACGCAAGCCCCAATCTAACAATTGTGAGTATTCACTCTCATCCTTGCCCGCATACGCTTTAGATAAACTAGGCAGCAATATAGTACCAAGCGCCACACCGAGCACGCCCGTTGGGAACTCCATTAATCTATCTGCGTAATATAGCCAACTCACACTACCCGTTTTTAAAAAAGATGCAAATATCGTATTGGTAATCATAGAAATCTGCGCAACCGATACACCTAATACAGCAGGCCCCATCAACTTTAAAATGCGCCATACGCCATCATCACCTGCATGAAAGTCAAGCTTAGGTAATAAGCCAACTTGCTTTAGAAATGGAATCTGAAAAATTAACTGTAAAAATCCACCAAAAAATACCGCCCATGCCAACACTTTAATAGGTTCGGCAAAATGGTCAGCAAAAAACAATACGGCAGCAATCATGCTGACATTCAACCAAACAGGGGTAAATGCCGGAATGCCGAACTTATTATAAGTATTGAGCACGCCACCAGCCATTGAAACTAAGGAAATAAAGAAAATATAAGGGAAAGTAATACGCAACAAATCAACCGTCAGCTGCATTTTAGGTTGATCTACGGTAAAACCTGGCGCAATCAGTGCGACTATCCACGGCGCAGCCAACATACCCAGCACAGTCACAATCACAAGAATCAAACCTAACCATGTGGCGACGCGGCTAATCAGATTATGCGTTTCATCAAAACTACGCTGGCTTTTATATTCAGCCAAAATAGGCACGAAAGCCTGGCTAAAAGCACCTTCGGCAGAAATTCTGCGTAATAAATTAGGAATTTTGAACGCAACGATAAATGCATCGCTCAGCATACCCGCGCCAAACACCCGAGCAATCAAGGTATCGCGCACAAATCCCAATATACGAGACACAAAGGTCATGCTGCCAACTTTGGCTAAGGCTTTGAGTAGATTCATATTTTAAATTGGGAAAGTTTGGCTTAGTAACAGCATATTGCGCGATTTTATCATGCCAACAGATATCATGCGGCAAATAGCCATGATATTTACTTCATTTAAACTTGCAATGTGTTTAGAAAATAGCTATTATTACGGGCTTCGTATTTCGAATAGCTTTTAGCACCCTTTAGGAAAGAAACATAGATGGCAAATACCGCACAAGCAAGAAAACGTGCTCGTCAAGCAGTTAAGCAACGCGCTCACAATGCAAGTTTGCGTTCTACTTTGCGTACCGCGATTAAAAAAATTATTAAAGCTGTAGAAGCTGGCGATAAAGTTGCCGCTACTGCTGCATATAGCGAGAATGTTAGTGTTATTGACCGCATTGCGGACAAAAACATCATTCATAAAAATAAAGCATCACGTCATAAAAGCCGCTTAAATGCTGCGATTAAAGCGATGTCTGCTGAAGCTCCTGTAGCTGTAGCTGCGAAAGTAAAAGCCGCGCCTAAAGCTAAAGCTGCATCTAAAACAGCGTAATAGTTGTATTTAGTAAAAAAGCCTCGCAATGCGAGGCTTTTTTTGTTACCTAAAATTGATTAAGAACTTCTAATCAATTTTAGCCAATTATTGTTCTCCAATTTTCAGGTCTGCTCGTACTTGCATTGCTTGTTTAAGCGCTTCATCACGGTTCACATTAATCACGGTAAAATGCCCCATTTTTCTACCTAAACGTGCTTGTTGTTTACCGTATAAATGCATTTTCAACATTGGGTTATTTAATGCTACTTGCCACTCAGGTGCAGAATCTGAATCTTCAGGCCATATATCACCCAATAAATTGACCATCACAGCGGAACTATGTTGCCGAGCGCTTCCTAATGGCAAGCCTGTCATTGCACGCACTTGCTGCTCAAACTGATTCGTCACACAAGCATCTATCGTATAATGACCAGAGTTATGCGGTCTAGGCGCAATTTCATTCACTAACAATTCACCGTTACAAACAAAAAACTCTACGCCTAATACGCCTGTGTAAGCCAACTTTTCTGCGACTAAAATAGCCAATTTTTGCGCTTGATGACTAATAGCATCACGACCACGCGCAGGTATAATTGAAACATCTAATATTCCGTTGAGATGACTATTTTCTGAAGTTGGAAATGTAGCTACATTACCTTGCACATCACGCGCTAACACGACTGAAACTTCATAATCAAGTTTCAACATTTTCTCTAGCACACATTCTTCGCGCTCAAATTGGGCAAAGGCAAGTTGTGCTTCATGCTGGTTGATTACTCTAGCCTGACCTTTACCATCGTAACCAAATCGTGCAACTTTTAGAATGGCTGGGTAAATATCGCTATCATCATTCGGTAAGTCCTCAACTTCATTGATAACTTCGAATGGCGCGACTGGCAAGCCCGCATGTTTTAGAAAGTTTTTTTCACTTACACGATGCTGCGCAATCGCAACGCTGTAAGCGCTTGGGCGAACAGGTTTAGTTTCAGCTAAAAATGATAGTGAGTCTGCTGGTACATTTTCGAATTCGGTAGTGATTGCTTCACAAGTGTTGGCTAATTTCAATAAAGCCGCTTTATCATCAAAAGCCGCACAAATATGCACATCAGCAATTTTGCCAGCTGGGCTATTCACATCAGGATCCAACACTGTGACTTTGTAACCCATTTCGTGGGCAGCTACTACAAAAAAACGACCAAGTTGACCGCCTCCAAGCATACCTAGCATTGCAGGTGGGAGAATGACTGATGTTTGTTCTTGATGATGGTTCATATATTGAATACTGTTTGATTGATATTAAAACTTAGTAATATTTAACTTGAAAACAATTAAGGCTTGTCGCTTAACTCCATGGCATGCACTTTTGCAGCCTGTGTAGTACGGAATTCACTTAATTTTTTGGCTAAAGCGGCATCATGATTCGCTAAAATTGAGGCGGCAAATAATCCAGCGTTTGCTGCGCCAGCTTCGCCAATTGCAAAGGTAGCCACTGGGATGCCTTTAGGCATTTGTACAATAGAAAAAAGTGAGTCCTGACCTTGCAGATGCTTAGAAGGCACTGGCACGCCTAAAACTGGCAAAGTAGTTTTAGCCGCTACCATGCCAGGCAAATGTGCCGCGCCGCCTGCACCAGCGATAATCACTTGGTAGCCTTTTTGTGCGGCAGTTTCTGCAAAACTAAACATTAAATCTGGTGTGCGGTGCGCTGAAACCACATCCGCCGTATAGGCAATATCAAAATCGGCTAATATTTGGGCAGCAGCTTTCATAATAGGCCAGTCACTATCAGAGCCCATAATAATCGCTACTAAAGGTTGTTTGTTCATTAACATTCCTTTTGTTATTCTTTATGTATCTAGTTCACAAAACATTAAATTTTAAGTTTAGTTAAGCCAAGGCTTATAACAAGACTAAATTGTCTCTATGTATTAACTCAGCTTCTTCCACGTAGCCCAATATCTTTTCAATTTCTTTACTCGATTTTCGCATGATTCTCGCGGCTTCCATGGCTGAGTAATTGACCAAACCACGTGCTAACTCAACGCCGTTTTCATCGCAACACGCAACAACTTCGCCACGTTCAAAGCTACCTTCAACGGCTGTTACACCAATTGACAATAAACTCTTACCATCTTGCTTGATGACTTTTACCGCGCCGGCGTCTAGCGTTAATTTGCCACGCAACTGCAAATGATCCGCCAGCCATTGTTTCCGGGCAGTCGTTTTCATTTCTGTGGTTTGTAGATGTGTGCCAATCACTTCACCTGCGGCTAAACGAACCAGTACGCTCTTCTCACGACCTGAAGCAATAATAGTATTCGCGCCACTTCTTGACGCACGTTTTGCAGCAAGAATCTTGGTTAACATACCGCCAGTACCTACGCTACTACCTGCGCCACCGGCCATCTGCTCTAACGCAGCATCGCCAGCCGTAGCATGTTGTATGAATTTAACATCTTTATCTTTACGCGGATCCGCAGAATACAAACCTTGCTGATCCGTCAAAATCACCAAAGTATCAGCCTCAATTAAATTCGCGACTAATGAGCCTAAAGTATCATTATCACCAAAGCGAATTTCATCCGTCACAACCGTATCATTTTCATTGATGATAGGAATGACTTTCAAATCCAGCAATGTACGCAAAGTGCTACGCGCATTCAAATAGCGCTTTCTATCAGCTAAATCGTCGTGGGTTAACAACACTTGCGCAGTATGCAATTGATGTTCAGTAAAACAGCTTTCATACATCTGCACCAAACCCATTTGACCTACCGCTGCTGCAGCTTGTAATTCATTCACGGCGGTTGGGCGTTTCTTCCATCCCAGTCTTTGCATGCCTTCTGCAACAGCCCCACTGGAAACTAACACGACCTGCTTACCTTGTTGCACCAAAGTAGCAATTTGCGCCGCCCAAGCCGCAATTGCCGCTCGATCTAAACCATTGCCATTGTTGGTGACAAGGCTAGAGCCAACCTTCACCACAATGACTTTTGCATCAAACAAAAGTGATTGTGATGTAGAAATTGATTTGAGCGATTGAGATTCCACGGCAATCATTTTTAAACTTCTTTTTTTGTCACAGCAATACTTGCTGCGCTTTCATTAACCAAGCCAGTATCAGCCAAAGCATCCTCTGCGTCTCGTTTGTTTTCTTCAATATGCTGCATGATTGCGTATGTCAGCTCTTTACAACCAACGCCACTAATGGCTGAAATCGCGAATACGCGACCTTTCCAACCGTAGTCTTTGACGAACTGTTTTACGACTTCTTGTGAATCTGGCAACATGTCAATTTTATTCAACACCAACCAACGTGGCTTGTCATAAAGCGCCTCATCATACTTACGAAGCTCTTCAACAATCGCTTTTGCCTCATAAACTGGGTCAACAGCTTCATCAAATGGCGCAATATCGACCAAATGCAGCAACAAAGAAGTACGTTGTAAATGGCGTAAGAACTGATGACCTAGCCCTGCTCCTTCAGCCGCACCTTCAATAATGCCTGGAATATCGGCAATCACAAAGCTACGTTCGGTATCCACACGTACCACACCCAAATTAGGATGCAAGGTAGTAAAAGGATAATCAGCCACTTTAGGTTTTGCTGCAGAAACTGAACGAATAAAAGTAGATTTACCTGCATTTGGCATGCCCAATAAACCTACATCTGCCAATACTTTAAGCTCTAAATAAAGCTCAAACTCTTCACCGACATCACCTTTGGTACATTGGCGTGGCGCACGATTCAAGCTTGATTTGAAATGCACATTACCTAGGCCACCCTTGCCGCCAGAAGCCATCTGTGCACGTTGACCATGCTCGCTTAAATCTACCAACATTTGTTCGCTGGCTTTATCTGAAATCACGGTACCTACTGGCACACGTAACACCATATCTTCACCTTTAGCGCCGTAACATTCAGCACTACGGCCATTTTCGCCACGCTGCGCTCTAAAAGTACGGGTGTAGCGATAGTCTACTAAGGTATTAATATTGCGATCAGCTTCAATGATGATAGAACCGCCACGACCGCCGTCACCGCCGCTAGGGCCGCCCATTGGCTCGTATTTCTCACGACGAAACGTAGCAACGCCGTTACCACCGTCACCTGCGTAAATTTTGATTGTTGCTTCGTCTATAAATTTCATCTTTTTGACCTAATGCAGAAGTACTTTAACTTTTAAAACAGCTATAAATTAAAGCAATCCCGTCATTCCTGTATGTAAAGGTCTTTCAGTGGAGTTAATCAGCTTAAACTGATTATTCACACATGAGAGTTTACCAAATAAAAAAGCCCCATCAAACGATGAGGCTTTAATAAAGTTATTTTAACTTAAGCTGCAACAATAATGCTTACAGTGTGGCGTTTTAAAGCGCCTTTAATTGCAAATGATACTTTACCGTCCGCTTTTGCGAACAAAGTATGATCTTTACCCATGCCAACATTTTCGCCTGCGTGCATTTTTGTACCGCGTTGACGAACAATGATACTACCTGCTGTCACAACTGTTTCACCAAATGCTTTAACACCTAGTCGTTGTGAGTGTGAATCGCGACCGTTACGTGAACTACCGCCTGCTTTTTTGTGTGCCATGATTTAATCCTTAAGTCTTATTTATTGCTTCAATTATTCTGCAGCTTTAGCGGCTTTTGCTTTTGCTGGTTTTGCAGCAGCTTGACCTGCAGCTAAAATTTCGCCGATTTGGATTTCAGTAAAACTTTGGCGATGGCCTTGTGTTTTACGATAATGTTTACGACGACGGAATTTGAAAATCATTACCTTGTCACCACGGCCATGTGAAAGCACGGTTGCTTTTACAGTTGCGCCGTTAATGATAGGTGATCCGATGGTTGTGCTTTCACCATCTGAAACCATTAAAATTTGATCTAGCGTAACAGTACCGCCAACTTCAACTTCTAATTTTTCAACTTTTAATCTTTCGCCTGAAATTACGCGATATTGCTTACCACCAGTTTTAATTACAGCATACATGATTGAGCCTTAAATTACGCTTTCTAAAGAACTCGGCATTATACGCAAATAATCTAGCAAAGCAAACCATAATCGCAAGCAATTTTAAAAAACTGCCGCATTCATCTTAATTAATAATTATCTCACGATTTATGGGCTATTAACAGGATATAAAACAGCTATAACTCAACCTTGAAAGTTGGCTGTGATAAAATATTCGCTACTTTTTAAGGTTTATTATCGTGACGCAAAGCAATACTCTAATAAATAGTTCGCCATTAAACACCATTCAATCTTGCATCGCTGCTGATATTCAAGCTGTGAATACAGTTATTACGCACTCCTTACACTCAGAAGTCAGTTTGGTTAATCAGGTTGCACATTACATTGTGAATAGCGGTGGTAAGCGCTTACGTCCCATATTGGTACTGCTTTCTGGTGGACTTTTTGGAGCAGTGAAACCTGAACATCACCAACTAGCCGCAGTAGTTGAGTTTATTCATACTGCCACATTACTGCATGACGATGTTGTGGATGAGTCGTCAAAACGACGCGGGCAAAATACTGCCAATGCTATTTTTGGTAATGCAGCTAGCGTGTTAGTCGGTGACTTCGTCTATTCACGCGCTTTTCAAATGATGGTGGCTGTGCAAAATATGCGCGTAATGGAGGTATTAAGCAACGCCACCAACATTATTGCCGAAGGCGAAGTGCTGCAATTATTGAATATACATAATGCCGATGTGACAGATGAAGCTTATCTTCAGGTCATTCATTACAAAACTGCCAAACTATTTGAAGCTGCCACACGTCTAGGTGCAATTATCAGCAAGGCCTCACCCAACGATGAAGAAGCATTAAGCCAATATGGCATGCATATTGGCACTGCCTTCCAACTCATTGACGATGTGCTTGATTTAAGCGGAAATACCTTAGAGATAGGCAAAAACTTAGGTGATGATCTCAGCGAAGGAAAACCCACACTTCCCTTGTTATATGCCATGCGCAACGGCACAGCCGCAGAAGCAGAAATAATAAAGCGCGCTATCGTAGACGGAGGCTTGGAGGATTTAGCTAGTGTATTAAGTGCCGTGGAACGAACGGGCGCTTTAGATCATGTACGGAAGGTGGCAGGTAAAGAATCTGAATTAGCTTGTGCTGCTATCGCGCATTTTTCAGATTCACCATACAAGCAAGCCATGTTAACTTTAGCTGAATTTTCAGTCACTAGAAATTACTAACTAGTGACTTCTCCATTTGATTGAATATCATTAATTCAAAGTAATTTTCTCGCCACTATCTGCATGATAATAGCTTAAGTGCGCGCACTCGTTAGCGCCTGAAGTTAACGATCCATCAAACAAAGACTTACCATCAACATCTACAATGGCATAGCCGTTGTGGTACAAAGTGACCTCTGCTAATTTAGGTACATGCTTTTTGTCAGGCGAACCTTGACGCATTGCAAAACTAATGCAGTTTTCTTCCTCTTCTTCAGAATAAACCTCCCAATCGCGGCCACCTGCCAATTGAGAAAGCCATGTTGGCAAATCTACCTCTACACGGCAAACAATCGGCTCATCCCATTCAGGATGATTAAGTTCAGCTTGCAATAACTCAATAGTGTTTTGTTGATTCGTGTTTGTCATTTAGTTTCCTTCTTTGCCGTTACGCCAATATAGCCATCAAAAATATCTTGATGCGAACATTATAATATGACCTTTATACTTGTGACGGGTTGCTGAAATTTCAAGTACCAAAATTTTGCGTGCAAAATTATATGAATTCCAGCCAGTTTGATTGCCACAAGTATTTAACGGTGCGATGATGCGATAAGTTTACAGTTGCAAACATGTTTTTTTTAACTTTAAGGATTGTTATGTTCAGCGGATTTTCTGAGACTTCTACTTTGCTTCAAGAGAGCCCCACTCTTTTTATCTCTATATCTGTTGCTTTTGGCTTAATGGTCGGCAGTTTTTTGAATGTAGTGATTCATAGGCTGCCGAAGATGATGGAACGTGAATGGCATAACAACTGCCTTGAATTGCAAGGTAAAGAGATACCAGAAGTAAGCAAATATACGCTCGCATCCCCTCGTTCAGCTTGCCCAAACTGTGGGCATAAAATTACCGCACTAGAAAACATTCCGGTCATTAGCTACCTCCTTTTACTAAGAGGAAAATGCAGTGGCTGTAAAACCGCAATCAGCATGCGTTATCCTTTAATTGAAGCACTTACTGGCTTGCTAATTGGCTTAGTTAGCTGGAAATTCGGCTATACCAGTCTCACAGTATTTGCATGGATATTCACCTTCGCACTTATCGCGCTGACCTTTATTGACTTTGACACGCAATTACTACCCGACGACATCACGCTGCCACTATTATGGCTAGGTCTATTATTCAATCTTAATAATGGTTTTACTGACTTAAAATCTGCGGTGATTGGAGCGATGGCGGGTTACCTTATTTTATGGTCTGTTTATTGGGCATTCAAACTAGTCACGGGTAAAGAAGGTATGGGCTATGGCGACTTTAAACTACTCGCAGCAATTGGCGCATGGTTTGGCTGGCAATTATTGCCTGCCGTCATTTTATTGTCCTCCGTATTAGGCGCGGTGATTGGCATCAGCTTAATAGTGTTTACAAAACGTGGGCGAGAAGTTCCAATGCCGTTTGGTCCGTTTCTAGCCATAGGCGGCATAGCTGCACTGTTTTTAGGACCACAACTAGCTAGTTACTATTTAGCGTAACCTCTATGATAGTTGCGCTCACAGGTGGCATAGGTTCAGGAAAAAGCGAAGCTGCAAGGCAATTTGCAGCGCTAGGCGTGCCTATTGTTGATGCAGATGTGATTGCACACGAACTCACCGCGGCTGGTCAGCCTATACTAACTGAAATCGGCCACATTTTTGGCTCGGATACCTTAAATATTGACGGCTCTTTAGACCGGGCCGAATTGCGCGAACATGTATTTAACAATCCTGCCGAGCGCCTAAAACTTGAAGCGCTTATTCATCCAGCTATTCACAAACAGGCTTTAAAACAACTTGCGGATAATGAACTGCGGTTGCATCCCGCTTATCAAATCCTAGTCATCCCCCTTTTATTCGAAAACAATCGTTACAGCGGGGTGGCAGATAAAATCTTGGTAATCGATTGCGATGAAAGCATACAAATTCAGCGTGCTATGGCTCGAAGCAATATCAGTGAGTCAAATGTAAAAGACATGATTAAGGCGCAAGTGGCAAGAAATGTACGGTTAGATTCTGCGGACGAAATTATCGTAAATGATGGCACACTTGCTGAATTACAAGAAAAAGTTATACGAATTCATAAAAAACTCATTAGAACTTGCATAGTTAGCAAATAAATTTGATAATTCAGTTCAACTTTAACTTACACAATATTTCATGATTAACACGGCGCTATTTTTCTAGTAACTGAATGAACGATTAGTTAAATTATTCATGCCTAGCTACGATTATCCATTTAACGAACGCATACGCACATTTTTACGTGTTGAGGATTTATTCGCCAAAGTTTTATATAACATGGAAGGTAGTCATGAGTTCCAACACCACTGCGCTTTAATTACCCTACTGCAAATATTAGATATTATAGATCGCTCAGAATTAAGATCAGACCTGATGCAAGAACTCAGCCGCCAAAGAATGGTAATGGATGCACTACAAGGTAACCCCGCGATTGCCCCGCAAAAACTAGCAGAAATTCTAAACGAAATTGATACGGCTGCAGACTCACTACGCGCTGAAAACACTAAGTTAGGTCAAACACTACGCACTAATGAATGGTTGATGAGCATCAAGCAACGAGCTGGCATCCCAGGTGGCGTGTGCGAGTTTGATGTTCCTTCTTATCATTATTGGCTTGGACTTGGCGAAGATAGACGTAAACAAGATTTAAAAACTTGGCGCCATCCATTGGTACCTATGCACAATGCCATTGTGATTATTATGCGTATATTACGTGGTAGTGGATCGACAACTAAATTAATAGCCGCTAACGGCGCATATCAACAAATGCTTGGTGGCAGCAAACCTGCCCAAATGTTGAAAATTGATGTTCCAGCCAACCTCACATGTTTCCCAGAGGTAAGTGCAAATAAATATGCAATCAGTATCCGTTTCAATATCTTAGACTTCACCCAAAAACCTCAAAAGTATGACGAAGATGTAAACTTTACATTAACGCTTTGCAACTTATAATCTCCTTAAAAGACTAATTATAGTTATCGTATCTTTAGCGAGCTTTTTACTGAAAGCTGTCGATATATACATTGGAATTTTGTCGCATTAACTTCAACTTAGAAACACGACCATTCATATGGAAACCACAAAAAAACGTTTAGTGACTTGCCCTCAATGCAAAAAACTATCAGAATATTCCACCAGTAATGCCTTTAGGCCATTTTGTTGTGAGCGTTGCAAAATGATAGATTTAGGACTGTGGGCAAGTGAACAGTACGCGATTCCAGTAGAAATTAAAGAAGAAGATCTTGAGCAAGGATTTACTGACGTTAACTTTTCTAGGCAATAAAATTGACATGCAAAATACTTTCTACAAATACTTTGGTCGCCTCCCCTTATCGTTAATGCTAGCGCTTATTGGTACTCAGCTTCATGCTAAGGAAGTAGTGGCGACAAAAAATCTTGTTTCAATCAGTGACGCCTGGGTTCGCCCGACCAACCCAGGGCAAGAAGTAGGCGCGGCTTATATGACATTCTTGAGTAAGCAAGATATGACGCTGGTCAGTATAGAAAGTAGCGCGACTGACAGTGTAGAGATTCACAATATGACCATGGAAAATGGTGTAATGAAAATGCGCATGATGGAAAACTTGGCGCTAAAAGCTGGCGAACCTTATAAACTCGCACCAGGTGGCTTTCACTTAATGCTTTTTGATTTAAAAAAACCACTGGCTGTGGGTGAACAAGTACGTTTTACGCTTCATTTTAAATCAACCGCAAAATCTAACGCCAAATCAAACGTGACCATTAAAAATCACAAAAATAAATCTTCTGATTTAACACAAACCATCAATGTGATGGTGCAAGCTCCACCTGAGAACACTGCTCACTAAGCCAAGCACTGCGCAGCGTGGCGATACCATGCGCACCATGCGATTTTGCTTCATGCAAATCTACGGGCAGCATGCCGCCAAGGGCATAAACTGGTAAAGCATAGCCATCAATTAAACGAGAAAACTTAGCCCAGCCCAAAGGCTCATCTTCAGGATGGCTGCGCGTCGCTTTTACTGGCGATAACATCACATAATCCAGACCAAGTGCAGCGGCATGCGCTAACTCTTTGTCATTATGACAGGAGGCACCGCATAGCATTGCATTTGGTTTTATCTGCAATCGCATTAAATCTCTAGCGCTAAAATGTATACCCGCGACATTCAATATGGCTAGGGCAGATTGGTGACTGGAGTTAATCAGTACTTTGGCACCATAGGGAGAAACCAGATTAATAACTCGCTTGGCAAATGTCTCGAATGCTTGAGTTGAAAGCTGCTTCTCGCGCAGCTGTAGCATTTTCAATCCATTATCCAAGGAAATTTGGAGGCGTTCAAAAAACAAATCTTCGCCTAATTCACTTAAATTGCTAATCGCATAATTTGAGGGCAAACTCAGCGCTGCAAAGATAGGCGCGTTAGCGGGCAGCATCGGCGAAACTTCAACTTTATCAGAAGGCTGCCAAACTAGCCGTTGATTCTCCAAACCACGCGGCTCGCCATTCCACTTGGTAACAATAAAAAAATGCAACTTAACGGATTTGGCGGGTGAATCCAATTGACCTGTTGCATGGTATTTCGCCGCGTAATCAAAGCTACGCGTTAGCCATGGGTAAAGTGATGCCACCTCGATGCCAAGCTCCTCTTGCAGCTCGCGTTTTAATGCTTGCTGTGGCGTTTCGCCCTCTTCTACTTTGCCCCCAGGAAATTCCCAGTAACCTGCCCAAGGTTTGCCAATAGGTCGTTCTGCCAGCAACACCCAGCCGTCTTCGCGCTGTATAACTCCGACCGCGGCATGCGTTATTTTGCGTGTTGTTGAATTCATCCGTTAATGTGTCAGGCGGAATGCTCAGCAGCAAGTTGTTTTCTACCTGCGTAATCTCGTGCAAATTGATAGGCGATTCGACCACTGCGTGAGCCGCGTGTATGCGACCACTGCAAGGCCGCAGTGCTAGCAGCTTCGTCAAATATGGATATTCCATAATGGCGTAACCACTGCGCGGCAATGATTAAATATTCATTTTGATCAAACGGATAAAAAGCCAACCACATCCCAAATCGGTCTGACAAAGAGGTTTTTTCTTCAATGGAATCGCCTGGTCTAATCTCGCCGCCTAAATGCTGGGTTTCTAAGCTTTCTGCCATAAATTCAGGTAACAAGTGGCGACGATTTGACGTGGCATACACTAAAATATTATCTGAAGTCGCCGCCATCGAGCCATCCAATACGACCTTGAGTGCTTTATAGCCAGCCTCGCCAACTTCAAAAGACAAGTCATCACAAAACACAATGAAGCGCTCTAATCGGTTACGTAACAACGCTGTAATTTGTGGTAAATCAGTTAAGTCTTGTTTATCTATCTCAACAATACGTAGTCCATCTTGCGAGAATTGGCTTAACAAAGCTTTAACGATAGAGGATTTGCCTGTGCCCCGTGCGCCAGTAAGCAACACATTGTTTGCGGTATAGCCTTTTACAAACTGTGCCGTGTTGCGAACAATTTCAGTTTTTTGTTGGTCAATATTATGCAAATCATCCAACTGAATAAGGTGCGGATGAGGAATCACTTCCAAATAACCATGCCCTTTATTATGCTGCCAGCGCCATGCGATGGCAGACCAATCAGGCTCACTTGGCGCGCTTGGAATAAAGGCTTCTAGCCGCGTTAGCAAGTTTTCTGCACGTTCTATTAATGGACTAAAGTCGGTCATTTTAGATATTGCAATTAAGATCTGTAGTCGGCATTGATTTTGACGTAATCATAGCTAAAGTCACACGTCCAAACCGTGCATGAAGCATTACCACGTGCTAAATCTACTCGCACTAAGATTTCAGGCTCTTTCATTACCGCTGAACCCTGTTCTTCTAAATAAGCTGTAGCTCTACCGCCATTTTCAGCCACTAATACATCACCTAAATAAAGCTTCAGTGCGCTTACATCAAGATTATCGACACCTGCATAGCCAATGGCAGCCAAGATACGGCCTAAATTAGGGTCAGATGCGAAAAATGCAGTTTTAATCAATGGTGAATGCGCAATAGCATAAGCCACTTTACGACACTCAGCTTCATCACGACCGCCTTCAATTTTAACGGTCATGAATTTAGTGGCGCCTTCGCCATCACGCACAATGGCTTGGGCTAACTCGATGGCTACATCGGTCATCGCATCGCGCAAGGCAATGAAATCGGCACTCGTTTCATTTACTTCTGCGTTACCTGCAAGGTTAGTTGCCATCAAAATCAAGCTGTCATTGGTCGAGGTGTCACCATCCACAGTAATGCAGTTGAATGATTTATTCACAGCGTAGTGAATAATGCTTTCAAGTGCAGACTGACTCACCGCAGCATCGGTCGCAATATAACCCAACATAGTCGCCATGTTAGGGTGAATCATGCCAGAGCCTTTGCTGATACCCGTGATGGTGATGGTTTTGCCGCCAAGTTGAATTTGACGTGATGTGCCTTTTGCAACAATATCCGTCGTCATAATTGCTTCAGCGGCATTCAACCAATTATCTTCTTTTAAGTTTGCTATCGCCGCTGGCAAGCCCGCAATGACTTTATCGACTGGTAATGGTTCTAAAATCACGCCCGTTGAGAATGGTAAAATTTGGTTGGCCTGCAAATTCAATAATCCACTTAATGCATCGCAAGTTTGTTTAGCACGATTCAAGCCATCTTCACCTGTACCTGCATTTGCGTTACCTGTATTCACTACCAGCGCACGAATACTTGATTTTTGTGCAAGAAACTCTTTACACAAAATAACTGGTGCTGCGCAAAACTGATTTAAGGTAAATACGCCAGCCACGTTGCTGCCTTCAACTAAAGTCATCACCAACACATCTTTACGGTTTGGTTTACGCACATGCGCCTCAGCAAAACCTAATTGAACACCTTTAACAGGCAATAGTGATGCGGCTTGCGGGGGGGTAAGTTTAACGGGCATTGCAGTTTTCCATAATGATTAATGTGGGTATTTTAACGTATTAGTGAGCTTGTGTTGATTAGTTAGTTTGTACTGATATCAAGCGAGGTTTTAAATATACAAAACTGAGAGCCTATGAGCTTCTTATTATTCGGATTGATGATGCTCTACACGATTTCTACCCAAGCGTTTAGCTTGCAACAACGCATTGTCTGCAGCTTCAATGAGTTCAGAAACACTGCCTAGATTAGGATAAGAAGCGGTACCTGCACTAAATGTAGCGTGAATGACACCGCCTGCAAAGTGATGAGTGAATCGCGCAAAATCTTGTCTAATCTTGTCAATAATAACGGCGGCTTGCCTTGCATCTACGCCAGGCAAACCAATAATATATTTTTCACCACCATAGCGCCCGATTAAATCAATTGAGCGCAAACGCCCCTTGAGCAAATAAGCTAAGGTGCGTATCACCAAATCACCTACTGGGTGCCCATAAGCGTCATTAATGGATTTAAATTGGTCAATATTGAGCATGACTACCGCCATTTCTTGATCTAACGATAAATCACGCAACATCGCTGCCAACTTAATCTTGGAACTTGCATGGTTTAGCAACCCGGTTAAGCCGTCTACTTGTGTTGAACGTTGCATCTCACGAAAGCGAGAAATTTTAGCCTCGACCACTGCGGCTAATAACACAGGATTAAATGGCTTCATTAAAAACTGGTCGCCACCAAGTCTGAGTGCTTCAACTTGCAAGCTAACTTCAGAGTCCGCAGATAAATACACAATTGGTATTGTCGCGTAATCTTCTGTTTGGCGTAGCACACGAGTCGCCTCCACACCATTGAATTTTGGCATGTGCATGTCCATTAGAATCAAATCTGGCCTATATATCTCAAGCGCATCAAATAATTTATCTGGGCTATTGATAGAAAAAGTATCAATGTCATATTGAGCCAGCGCTCTTTCTATGGACGCTAAAGCGACTCTAGAGTCTTCGACTACCAACACATGACTTTTTTCTTGAGGTGCCGCTTTGACTAAATCCAAAATGCGACTTAGCACCATGGTTGATTGATTTTTAATGGGGATAGTCGCATCCACACCAGCGCGCATCAACTTAACTATCGGCTCAGGCTCTAATGGTTCGCCTAAATAAAGCATTTGGCTTGAGAAGAATTGTTGACGAAAGTGAGCAATGAGGGCGAGTTGCTCTGCTGAATCAATATTTACACCCATAAAAATAACCGCTAAAGGTGCACTGTGTATTGCAGACTGATCTTCCCAGGCAATAATTTCAATTTTAAAACCAAAAAAAGA
The DNA here is from genome assembly GCF_029946165.1 of Methylotenera sp. Classification (GTDB taxonomy): domain Bacteria; phylum Pseudomonadota; class Gammaproteobacteria; order Burkholderiales; family Methylophilaceae; genus Methylotenera. Next base: position 109,863 of record NZ_JAQSDZ010000024.1, on the reverse strand, counting down.
CAGTTGCTCTTTGAGTTCATTCGCAACATCAAAACCATGGTTATCAGCTACGACTAAGATATGGCGTGGCTTTATCCATGGATCGCCTTCCGTTTCAAAATAGACTCTGTTGCGTTCTTTATCTTGATGTCGCCTCGATGCTGGTGATAATGACATGGATTCAACCATGCCATTTAGCGTATCAATTTTCTTTTGTATACTTTCCTGATCTTCACTTGAAATTGGATGGGCGCTCTCATTAGAAAGTTTGGCGAAAGCCTCGCATTCAAGCTCCTCGCACAAACGCACTAATCCTGACATATGTAAGCGATTAAAACTATCCACCAAGCTATTAACCGCCACGATAAATTCAATGGATCGTTCAAACTTACCTTCAAGTAAATAGCGCTTCCAGTGACTATTCATCGCTGCAAGACGCTCAGAAAACAAGTCTTTTCCTATAATACCCATTATCAATAGCCTTTATGGTAATCCAGAGCAACGGTGTAAGTTAAGTGCGAAATGCGTGGTTATGACTTAATTTATGAGCAATTGTTAGAATGGATGAATCAATCAATACAATTCAATACTAACATTCATACACCATACCAACCAAATGGTTATTGGCCTAAAGCCCAAGCCTAGCAAAGGTCTTGCCTGTTTTTTTATCGAGAGTTATAAACGAACAACAAAAGCCTTGGCTTGCTTACCAGCACACCAACGTTTCCACATTTGCCTAAATGCGACACTTACGGCTTTAGCGGCTATATCATGCTGGCTGAATAACGATTGCTGAAAGCGATATCTTAATTGCTGCCTAGTCTCAGCAAGTCCAGCAAGATTATCGGAAAAATAACAGGCTTTTGCAAGATAGGTGGCGGCGTCGGCGACTACAAAGTCACCCAAGCTCAAATGACGCATAATCGCCTGAGCGCCTCGGCTTATCATTCTGTCGCCAGAAATGCATAAAGTAGGCACCCCCATCCACGCAGCATGACATGTGGTGGTGACTCCGTTGGCAGGCATAGTATCTAAGCAAATATCCACTTGATGATGCAAAGCTAAATACTCCTGCATCGATGTTCTGGGCAACCAGACTACACGCGATAAATCAACCCCATACTGCTTAAACCAATCAAATATCCGTTTATGATTACCGCTTTGCGCATCGCCAATCAATATGCATTTGGAGGATGGTAGTTGCACTAACACTGAGCTCCATAACTGCACAGTACTTTGCGTTATTTTGTTGGTGCGATTAAAGCACGCGAATGTGAGATATCCATTATTTAAAGCAGGAAGTGAGTTAACATCTGGCGATTCTGTTACAGATGAAAATGGCGCATTAATCGGCAACTGTACTAGCTTTTCAGTAAACTGTTTATCAAACTGCCCTTGGGGAAGCAGGTATTCATCCGCTAAGTAATAATCCATATTACTTAACCCAGTTGTGGCTAAATAGCCCAGCCAACTCACTTGAATCGGCGCAGGTTTAAGGGCAAACATGGTGAGTCGATTACCCGAGGTGTGACCGTCTAAATCTACCAAAATATCAATGGCATCACAGCGAACCTTATTGGCTAAGTCTTCATCGTTTAACTGATCCACCACTTGCCAATGCTTAAAATAAATTTTTAACCGCTCGCTAGTTGCGTCCTCAATGGCCGTAGCGGCGTAGGCATACAAATTGAGCTCAGGATTTTTTTGTAAATAAGGTAGTAATGGCTCCAAAAAATTACTTAATGAATGCTCGCGCAAATCTGCTGACACAAACCCAATATTGAGCGGTCGGCCTGAAGCTCTTAAATTGGTATGTTTTTTAATACTAGTCTTAGTTGCTCGCTCATAGTATTGAGCAAACTGGCAATGCCGTTGCCATAAGGTTTCGGCAGTACTTGCCTCATCATGGCTTAAACAAAAAAGTAAGTTGCTAAAGCAGCTAGCAAAAGCTGGCTGTATTTGCAAAGCTCGATCAAAGCAAGCGACTCCTTGCTCAATGTCGCCCAAATCTTTTCTAACAATGCCTAAATTGTTAATTGCTGCCACATAATCTGGCTTTAACTCAATAGCTTGCTCAAAAGCTTGAGCCGCACCGATTAAATCATTTTGGCTTTTTAATGTTAAACCATAATAGCAATGCTCTTGTGGATCGAGTTTATTTAACTGCAAGGCTTGATATGCGGCTTGAGTAGCATCTTTTTTTTGCACCATATAGGTGTCGCTCAGCATTTTCCAGCCAATTAGCCATTGCGGCTGAGCATCCAACAATTCAAGCAACTGCTGTTCGAGTACTACATATTGCCCAGTCATAAACAATTGAATCAGCGCCATCACAACATCGTCATGTGGCAGTTGCTCTAATGTTTGATTATCTGACAAATCAGCGCTTACCCCTTCCGCCATGTCGTACCTAAGGCGGTATCTTCTAGCACGATCCCAGCATCGGCAAGCGCTTTGCGAATTCGATCAGCCTCAGTATAGTTTTTATTTTTTTTAGCTTCATTTCGATGAATAACCAATTGATCAATATCAATTTTAAACTCAATACTAGTTAATTGGGCTACAACATCTCCATGTAAAAATTCATCCGCGTCTCGTTGTAATAAACCCAAAACGCCAGCAAGATTTTTGAGCAAACCAGCCACTTCTAATGACTTGCTTTTATTAACTTCATTAGCTAAATCAAACAGTACCGCCATCGCTTCTGGTGTATTAAAGTCATCATCCATTGCCTCTTTAAAACGAGTTGCATATGGATTCTGCCAATCAATCGCCGCCTCATTAATCATCAACCCGCGTAAAGAGGTGTACATACGAGTTAGCGCTGATTTTGCATCATCTAAATGCTGGTCAGAATAGTTAAGCGGGCTACGATAGTGGGCGCGTAAAATAAAGAACCTAATCACTTCTGCATCGTACTTTTCTAATACAGTACGAATGGTAAAAAAGTTGCCTAACGATTTAGACATCTTCTCTTCATCCACGCGCACAAAGCCATTATGCATCCAATAGTTAACCATTTGGCAAGGCTCACCATTATGGCTGTGAGCGGCTTCTGACTGCGCAATTTCATTTTCATGATGCGGAAATTGCAGATCTTGTCCGCCACCATGAATATCAAAACGCTCCCCAAGATGATGTGAGCTCATTGCCGAGCATTCAATATGCCAACCTGGGCGGCCCTTTCCACCGTTAGGGCCTCCAAAAGGAGAGTCCCAACTTGGTTCGTTTGGTTTCACTGATTTCCACAACACGAAATCCATGGGGTCTTTTTTATGCGTGTCCACTTCTACACGCTCACCTGCACGCAAGTCTTCAAGTGACTTACCTGATAATTTGCCATAGCCTTCAAAGTTGTTCACCGAATAAAATACATCGCCATTTGCAGCGACATAGGCAAAGCCCTTTTCAATTAAGGCTGAAATCATTTTTATCATGCCATCGATGAATTCAGTGGCTTTGGGTTCAATATCGGGGCGAATGATGCCTAACTTCGCAGAGTCTTCATCCATTGCATCAATAAAGCGCTGGGTTAATTGACCTATCGTTTCGCCATTCTCATTAGCGCGCTTAATAATTTTGTCATCAATATCCGTGATATTACGCACATAGTTAACGGCATAGCCCGAACTGCGTAGCCACCGACTCACCATGTCGAACACCACCATCACGCGTGCATGACCTAAATGACAATAGTCATAAACAGTCATCCCACAGACATACATACTCACTTTTCCAGCGACAATTGGCGTGAATATTTGCTTTTCACGAGCGAGCGTATTGTAAATTTTTAGCATAATCTGAGGGTAAAGGAGGTTTAAAGAATTTGTTAATGAATAGTGGTTAAGTAAATGAATGATTTAGAAGTTTTTGCTAAATATAAGGCAATTATCCCAAATGAGCTATTGGATGTTAGCTAGGCTATTGATAGAATTACACTTTGTCTTTAACTAGAAAAAGTATATCACAATGAATAAATATATTTATCTGCTAAACGCTATAATCGCACGGTCTTTATTGGTAGCCGCCGTGAGTTTGTTAGCGACTGCGGCACACGCAGATGAGCTTAAAGACATTTCACAACTTGCAGATCAAGGTCAATCTGCAACTGCCATCGAACGCTTGAATACTTACATTATTGCTAATCCAAAAAATGCTCAGGCAATGTTCATGAAAGGCGTTTTACTTGCAGAGCAAGGTCGCCGTGATGAGGCCATTCGAACATTTACTGAAATCACTGAAAAATTTCCTAAATCACCTGAGCCTTATAACAATTTAGCAGTACTTTATGCTGATCAAGGTCAATTTGATAAAGCTAGAAAATCACTTGAAACTGCAATAAAAAATCATCCAAACTATGCCACAGCGCATGAAAATTTAGGTGATATTTATGCGCGCATGGCTTCTGAAGCCTATGACAAAGCGCGCCATCTAGACAACAGCAACCCACGTCTAGAAGGCAAGTTATCCACAATCAAAGAAGTATTGAGGGCAGGTAACAAAACCTCGCTCAACACTAAACAACCGGCTAAAGCCGTGGTAAAGTAATAAATCAAGATTTCAGTAGGTACTATTTCAGTAGATACTAAAACTGTATAAACAAAAGTTGCCGCTTATCTTAAAACCAAAAACCTTTGAATCTATTAAATCCGATATCCATTGCCGTTTTGCATTAACCAGAAGGAAGTCTATGCGTAAATTTTATGCAGTTGTCATACTTGCAGTTTTTTCAAGCTTTGCTCTGCTCAGCACACCAGCCATTGCCGCGAACCCTCAAGTTACATTTGAAACGAATCGCGGTAATTTTGTTGTTGAGTTATATCCTGAAAAAGCCCCTAAAACCGTGGCTAACTTTTTAAAATATGTAAACTCTGGTTTCTACAAAGAAACCATTTTTCACCGTGTCATTAATCACTTTATGATACAAGGCGGTGGCTTTAATGCTGACATGTCTGAAAAGCAAACACTCGCGTCTATTAGCAACGAAGCTGCTAATGGCTTAAAAAATGAAATTGGTACGATTGCCATGGCTAGAACCAGCGACCCAGATTCGGCAACCGCTCAATTTTTTATCAACCTTGAGAATAATATTCCGCTCAACTATCAAGGCCCAGACCCTGACCAAATCGGATATTGCGTATTCGGTCGCGTATTAAAAGGCATGGATGTCGTGCGCGAAATTGCGATTACTCCAACTATAAACGTGGGGCAATATTATGACGTACCAAAATCAGCAATATTGATACACCAAGTTAAACTCAACACCAACGCAACTAACAACTAGGCCTTTACGGGCTTTATTTACACTTTTAAATTTAAGGATATTTTGTGGTTAAATTACAGACAAACTTTGGCGAGATTACTTTAGAACTCGACGCAGAAAAAGCACCGATTACCGTAGCAAATTTTTTGCAATATGTAGACAATGGTTTTTATGATGGTACGATTTTTCACCGCGTCATTGATGGCTTTATGATTCAAGGCGGTGGTTTTGATACATCAATGAGCCAAAAAGAATCTGCAGACGAAATTAAAAATGAAGCAGACAATGGCCTAGCAAATGATCAATATACCATTGCTATGGCTCGTACTTCTGCGCCGCATTCTGCTAGCAATCAATTCTTTATTAACGTTGGCAAGAATGACTTTCTGAACCACTCAGCGCCTACAAACAGTGGCTGGGGTTACTGTGTTTTTGGTAAAGTAACCGCAGGCATGGATGTTGTAGATAAAATCAAAAAAGTGAAAACTGGCAACAATAAAAGTCATCAAGATGTGCCAGTAGAGAGTGTCATTATAGAAAAAGCAACGCGCTGCTAATGCTTTTACGTTAAACCGTAACTTATTAAACATATTAGATTACGCTGTTTAGCATGCAAAATCTCGGAGATAAATCGGACAAACATTTAAGTCAAAGCTTAAATGGTCACAGCCTGTTTATCTCCGATCTGCATTTATGCGCGAGTCGTCCACATATCACTGCGGCCTTTTTAGGCTTTCTAAAAAATACCGCATCGAAAGCAACTGCACTATACATTTTAGGTGATTTGTTTGAATACTGGGCAGGCGACGATGATATTCAAGATGCCCATCATCAACCAATAATCTCGGCTCTTAAGCGCCTCTCTGAGGCAGGTGTTAAGCTTTACTTGATGCATGGCAACCGTGACTTTTTAATTTCCAGCGTATTTTGTGATGCTACGGGAATGACCTTGTTGCCCGACCCTAGCCTAATCAATCTACATGGGAAAACAGTCTTGCTCAGTCACGGTGATGACTTATGTACAGATGATGTGGAATACCAAAAATTTAGGTTACAAGTACGCGAGGCTAAATGGCAGGAGGATTTTCTGAAATTACCGTTACAAGTCAGAAAAGACCAAATTGAAACTATCCGTACGCGTAGCGAGCATGAAAAATCACAGAAATCTATGCTTATCATGGACGTGAACCAAACGGCTGTTGAGCAGGTATTAAAAACTTACCACTATCCAGAGCTACTCATTCACGGTCATACGCACCGGCCCAATGAGCACCATATTCAATTAGACGGTCACAATATCACGCGTTGGGTATTAGGCGATTGGTACGAACAAGGCAGCTATCTGAGTTGCGACGAGCTGGGTTGTAAGGCCATGTCACTACTAAAAGATTGATCCAATTTAGAGTTGATAGCCTGGAATCTTAGACTCATCAACATCATCAATTTGCTCAGGCTCTAGAAATTGCTCGGCGTATCTCATATATACTTTTTCACGCACAAAAAGATCAAATAAATCTGGATCTATGTGATGATCAACTTTCATTTTACCGAGAATATATAATGACTCTGAAAGTGTTTTAGCTTTCTTGTAAGGCCTGTCTTTCGATGTAAGCGCTTCAAAAATGTCCGCAATGCCCATTACACGAGCGGGGATCGACATTTGATCACGCGTTAACCCTTTTGGGTAACCTCGACCATCCATACGCTCATGATGCCCACAAGCATATTCTGGAACGCGTTTTAAGCCATTTGGGTATGGTAAAGACTCAAGCATGTTGATAGTGACCACAATATGATTATTAATAATCTCTCGCTCTTCTTTGGTCAGCGTGCCACGTGGAATATTCAGGTTGTAAATTTCATCTTCACTCAAAAATGGTCTTGAGTTACCGTCGGTATCGATCAGCTGATAGGCGGCAATATTAATCACACGTTGCTGAGCTTCATCGGTCATAGACTCGCTACCGAAATTAGATATTCTTAAAAACTTTATATCTTCATCACATTGCTGATTAAATGTTAATAATTGAGAGTCTAGGCTAGCTAAGTCTTGTATATATCCATTTTCTAATGCCTCAATTTGCTTTTTAAGGTGGTCGCACTCCGCTTGCTTTTTAAGCAATTCAAATCGCTGCTCGATTAAATCAATGCGGTCGAAGATTCCAGACAACTTAGTGGGTTTATCCATGACATATTCTGGCGTGGTGACTTTACCGCAGTCATGCAACCAGCCAGCAATCTTTAACTCATAAAATTCTTTTTCGTTAAGTGTAAACTCTTTAAGTGGTCCTTCTTGAGTGTCAATTGCGGCCTGCGCCAACATCAAAGTAAGCTCTGGTACGCGCCTGCAATGTCCACCAGTATAAGGAGATTTCTGATCAATAGCTTCTGCCATTAATTCAATAAAGGCTTCAAACAACCCTTTCAGGCCTTCAATCAAATTATGGTTGGTCATCGCAACCGCAGCTTGAGACGCTAGCGATTCAACTAGGCTCTGGTTAGCTTGCGAAAAAGGAATAATCTCCTGCGTATCAATATCAATCGCATTGATAAGCTGAAGAACGCCAATGACTTCTGCTTCATGGTTTTTCATTGGAATGGTTAAGAAAGACTGCGAGTGATAGCCCGTTTTCTCATCAAATTTACGTGTGCCAGTAAAGTCGAAATTTTGAGCGCTATAGGCATTGTCAATGTTAACGGTTTTGTCATTCACCGTCGCATATGCAGCCACTGTGGTTAGATTTGGCCTGCCATCATCCAGATATAATGGTATAGGCATGAATGGAATTTCCTTGCCTGTCGTTCCACCCATGGCAAGAGCCAGCGTTTTATTGCGCATGATCTCAAACTTAAGATGTTTGTCATCCGTAATGGTGTAAAGCGTTCCACCATCTGCGTTGGTAATTTCCTGAGCACCTAGTAATATTGTTTCTAATAAACGTTTATTATCCCGCTCAGCGGAAAGCGCAACACCAATCGTGTTCAAACGCTCAAGTCGTTTTAATAAATATGGATGTTGTTGATCCGTCATGCTTAAAATTTGACTTCCTGACAGGTTGTAAGGGTGATTTGCAAGTCGATTAACTCGGATTAATACTGGCTAGATAAAATTCCATTTTCACGCCAGCAAGCTGAATCACATCATGATCTCTCAGCTCATATGCTTGCGCACCTATAGAATCACCATTAACAATAGGAAACACTTTTCCTTCCACATGTGTCACAAAGTAACCTTGGGATCGCTTAGTAATGACAGCCACTTGTAAGCCAGTTTTACCTAAGGTGGTCAGGGCTTTATTAAGTGTCAACTCGCGCCCTATGCTTGAACCATTTAACACCTGAATTCTTCCGACCACTATTCCAGACGTCGGAGTTTCAGTTATTTCAGGTATTACTATTTTCTCTGGAACAACTACTTCTGACTCTTCCGCAGTGGAAGTTGCTTGAGCTTGTGCTTGCGCTTTCATCATTACTGTTAATTCTGCTGGGCGGAAAAATACAGTTTTTTCAAAGGCTGAATTATGAGGACTTTGCTTATGAGGCGTAGCCTCCATCACAAATTTTAATTGATGCTTTCCAAATGAAATTAAATCTCCAGACTGCAACAAATAGCTTTTGATTAATTTGTTGTTAACCTCGGTACCGTTAGTACTTTCTTTATCCTCAATATAATAGTCATCGCCATTTCTCAATATCACGGCATGTTCACCGCTTACGGCTAAATTATCGATGTAAATGTCATTGTTTGGTCTTCGGCCAATTGTAGTGCGCTCTTTATCAAGTTGAAACTCATTCAAAATCTTATCTTCTAAAATAAAAATCAGCTTAGCCATTATCCACCCTACTATTTTAACCAATTAAAAAAGTTATTGTGCCAAGTCTTAGTGCACTCAAAAGACTCTTTGACCTTAACAAGTATGACAGAAATATTATCTTTTCCACCATTGTCATTCGCTAGCTGAACTAGCGCTTGTGCTGCCGCATTCATATCGGAGGTGAGCTTGTTAAGCACAGATTGAATTGCATCATCATCAGCTAAATCACTTAAGCCATCTGAACAAACTAGGTAGATATCGCCCACTTTAACGTCGTACACCTTAAGCTCTAGCTCAACTTCGAGGTCAATCCCCAACGCCCGTGTGACTAAATTTTTATTGTTGGCATGTTTTGCTTGTTCTTGTGTAATAAGACCCGCTTTAATCTGCTCTTGCAATACTGAGTGATCCTCAGTTATTTGGCTTAACACTTGATCGCGCAACCTATACATGCGCGAATCGCCAATATGTCCTACAAATAATTTATTATTAAAAAAAACACCTACAACCAGCGTGGTTCCCATTCCAGCACACTGCGGCTGGGATTGGGAAACACTATATATGACTTCGTTAGCATTATTAACGGCATCATAAATCAGTTGTGCTTCAGGTTGATGACTTGCTAAACATTCCATTAACTCAGCGGTTATACTGAGCACAGCCATTTCGCTTGCCACTTCACCAGCTCTGTAGCCACCCATGCCATCAGCAAGCACTACAAAGCCCATCGCTTCATCACTTGCAACTGCATCTTCGTTATGATCGCGCTGTAAACCAACATCAGTTAAACGCACAATTTCTAGTACGCCACTTAAATTCATGTTAGTCACTAAGCCATGCGTTAGCAACGCGTTGAGCGGTAGCATTTGCTACTTTTCTATCAAAAATATGCCGTAAGACTAGTAACATAATTGAATCAGAAATTTTAAGGGCATGAGCATTTTTTTAATTATCAATTGCCATTACACATTTGAGTAAATTATTAATAGCATAAAGTTTTTTGATTTAAAATTTTTTTAACTTTTACTATTTTGCACTTCTGAAGCACGCACATCAGCTGCCAGCTTATCTAACACACCATTGATATATTTATGGCCATCAACCCCACCATAAATCTTAGCTAACTCTACGCCTTCATTAATCACTACTCGATAGGGAATACTCATATCGAACATCAATTCACAACCAGAAATTTGTAAAATGGCGTGTTCTATGGGACTTAACTCACTGACTTTGCGGTCAATAAATGCTGCCATTTTTTCATCAAGTTCAGTGGCATGCTCACCAACAGCTTCAAGTAATTGTTTAAAATAGGCTTCATCGGCCTTGGCGTAATCTGGATCGTCTGCCATATCGCGATACACTGCGCTCATTTCGGACTGATTCAACATACCCCGATAAACTGCTTTTAATACCAACTCACGTGATTTTCTACGGTTTTGACCTGACTTCTTTTTTGCTGATGGTTTTTTTGCTACATTATTTTGATCAGCTTCGTTTTGTACAACAAGGCTGGTTAATAAAGCGTCATTCTCAGCCATCATAGCGATCTAACCAAATTAGCCATTTCAATGGCTACTTGTGCGGCTTCAGCACCTTTAACATGCATACGCGCAATCGCTTGGTCATCATCTTCAGTCGTCAGCACGGCGTTTGCTACTGGGATGCCAGTGTTAAATTGCACCTCAGAAATGCCGCGTGCTGACTCATTAGAAACCACTTCAAAATGGTAAGTTTCACCGCGAATAATTGCACCTAGCGCAATCAAAGCGTCAAACTTTTCACTAATCGCCATATGTTGCAAAACCAATGGAGTTTCTAACGCGCCTGGCACGGTTGCAATGGTAATATCATCGCTAGCAACGCCTAACTTCAGCAACTCTGCCGTACATGCACTAAGCAAACCATCACCAATATCACTATTAAATCTTGAAAGTACTACGCCGATTTGCAGGCCTGTTCCATCTAAGTTTTTTTCAATTTCTCTCACGTTTTATCCTTAAGCGCTACTGCACAATTCACAAAACCGTATTTTACCGCATATCGCTAATAATGATTTAGTAAAATGGTCATATTGACGCTCTACATCTGATTTATTGAAATAATCCCCAAGCCTTTTGAATAGTGCTCCAAACACCATAACTGATAGGAACTAAGACCAAAGCCCATGCAAGTACTACCAATATTGGATGGCTAGTCGATTGCGAAGTATTATTCACCGTAGAGTTTGTATTAGTAGCATTAATAACATCAGATTTTTCATGCGCCGATTTCCTTACAGCTTCAAGCTCGGTATCCGTCATGTAGAATTTTCCAGCCACAGGCTTAACTAAAAAGTTCGCGATAAAACCCACAACAAGTAAACCTGCCAGCACCATAAATATGGGCGCATATACTTGGTCAAATGGCACTTTAGCTTCTAAGCGCGTGTCATGCATATAATTCACTACGACTGGCCCTAAAATTCCAGCTGTAGACCATGCTGTGAGTAAGCGCCCGTGAATCGCACCCACAAACTGCGTACCGAACATATCCGCCAAGTATGCAGGTATCGTAGCAAAGCCACCACCATACATAGAGGCAATCACACAGAAAGCCCCTACAAATAAGGCTAGTGATTTAAAACCCGCCACATAAGTTGCGGTGCAATACATCAACGCACCCAATACAAAGAAAATGTAGTAAGTCCGTTTACGTCCTAATTTATCCGATGAAGTAGCCCAAGCAAAACGGCCAAAAATATTAAATAATGAAATCAAGCCAACGAAACCCGCCCCTACTGCCGCGGCCGCAGCAGTCAGTGCTTCATCTTTTTTTATGTCAGCAAAACCAATGTCAGGCTGCCCTATTAGTGCGCCGCCAAAGGTTTCTTGTAACATAGGTGCAGCTGCGCCAATAATACCGATACCTGCAGACACATTCATACACAACACCAACCACAACAACCAGAACTGTGGTGTTTTGTGGGCATTATTAAGATGAACATGTTTGTTAGAAATCATCACATTATTTTGTGATGCCGGAGGTGTCCAATTTGCAGGTTTCCAGCCTGTTGGCGGTACGCGATAGCTTAGCGAACCCCACAACATAAATACAAAATAAATAGCAGCTAAAGCAACGAATGTCTGCCAAACGCCTGGATTATTTGGTGTTGCGAAGTGCAACATCAATTTAGCGGCAAGCGGTGAGCCTATCATCGCACCACCGCCAAAACCCATAATCGCCATGCCAGTAGCCATGCCGCGACGATCAGGGAACCATTTAATTAAAGTGGAAACTGGTGAAATATAACCTAAACCAAGGCCTATACCGCCAATTACACCGCTACCTAACCACATTAACCACAATTGATGCGCATACACCCCGTATGCAGAGATAAGCAAACCGCCGCACCACAAGACCATAGAGACCAAACCTGCTTTACGCGGGCCTTCACGTTCTAGCCAGCCACCCCAAAGCGCAGCCGAACAACCGAGCAGCACAAAAAATAGAGTAAACATCCAACCTAAATCAAACTGTGTCCAATTACAGTCTGTCGCAAACAAAGCCCTTGCCGTGCCAGAAAGCTTTTCAGATAAATTAGTTGCTCCAGCCGCACAAGCAGCTAAGGGCTTGCCATCCACACCCATTAGTGCATTACCTAAGGGCTTCCAGAAAACACTAAACCCATAGGCCATACCGATGGACAGATGTACAGCCAATGCAGCTGGGGGCACTAGCCAGCGATTAAAATTTGCATTTGCGGTAATATGCTCTTTGGATAAAAAATTCGCCATGCCAGCCTCTTAAATATAAGAATTATTATTGCGTAATTACAACATGTTACATGATGTAACAAATTAAAAAAAATGGCAATTCAAAACGTGGTAATTGGGTGCAAGCGCTTTAAATATAAGTACTCTTGTGGAATTTTAAAATTCATTATTTGTCATTAAAATGTCACATTTAAATCATAAACTGGCAAAAATAAAGTCATAAAAAGTATATCCAAGAGGAAATTATGCCAGCCAATATATTAGTTGTGGAAGATGAACCAGCGATTCAGGAACTACTCGCGCTAAACATTACCCAAGCGGGACATAATGCCATGCGCGCATTAAGTGTAGAAATAGCACAAAACCTAATGCGTGAAACCATCCCCGACTTAATTTTATTGGACTGGATGTTGCCAGGAATGAATGGCCTAGAATTTGCCCGTTTGTTGAAATCAGACAACCTAACAAAGACTATCCCTATTATTATGCTAACTGCTCGGGGCGATGAATACGACAAAGTACGTGGTTTAGAAGTTGGCGCAGATGATTACGTCACCAAACCATTTAGTCCACGCGAATTAAATGCACGCATTAAAGCCGTGTTACGTCGCCGCGCACCACAAATGACAGATGATCCAATTGAAATGGCTGGTCTACGACTAGACCCAACCACTCATCGTGTCACTGGCAATAACAAAACGATCGACCTAGGCCCAACTGAGTTTAGACTATTACACTTTTTTATGACGAATGCTGAACGTGTTCACACGCGCAGCCAGCTTTTGGATAAAGTTTGGGGCGACCGGGTGTTTGTTGAAGATCGCACAGTAGACGTGCATATTCGCCGTTTACGTAATGCACTTTCCCTATCAGGTCACGAGGATTTAATTCAAACAGTTAGAGGCGCAGGCTATCGATTGTCAGAAAAAAACGATTAACTATACGATTAATATAGCAATTAAATATATACGTTATAGCTCCATATTCTGCTTGAAAGCTCGCTATAATTGAGTACGTCAATTTATTGAAAATGTTAATCTGTGCTAGATATTCGTTGGAAAGCTGGTTTATTCGTTTGCGCGCTTAGCGCCATTTGCCTATTTTTCTGGTTAATCACTAGCATTAATACAGCTCTAATTGTATTTGCTGCAGGTCTTCTAATCTATCTAATTAGCCATGTATATTGGCTACATACCCTGCAAAACTGGTTTAAAAATCCATCTATCAAAGAAATCCCCGAAGGCTCTGGCGTGTGGGAAGATATTTTCATCGCACTGCTGAAATACGAGCGTAATAATAACCAAAATCAAAAACAACTTAACGCCGCACTTGAGCGGTTTAACCTTGCCACTAGTGCTATGCCAGACGGCTTGGTGATACTGAGCGCCAGCAATGAAATTGAATGGTGCACGCCCAATGCTGAACATCAACTTGGCTTAAATCTAGCTACAGACAAAATGCTTCCACTGGTTAACTTAATTCGCAACAGTCACTTTATTGCTTATTTATATAATGAAAAATATGATGAGCCTTTTAAACTCAAGTCTTGGCGAAATTCTGAAGTTATCCTCGAAATTCAGTTAATACCATTCGCCAACAATCAAAAGCTATTAATCTGTCGCGACATGACACAACACGAAAAAGTGGACGTGATGCGTAGAGATTTTATTGCGAATGTTTCACATGAGTTACGTACACCGCTCACCGTGGTAGGTGGCTTTTTAGAAACGCTGTCTGACATGGAAGGCGCGGTGCCAGATAACTTAAAAAATTATTTTGCCATGATGGAAGATCAAACCATACGCATGCGCCGCATTATTGAGGATCTACTCACGCTTTCGACTATAGAGAGTAATACCGAAGAACCTGACGACAGTGAAATTGATATGTCGAGTTTATTAAAATCTGTGCAAAATGATGGCATTGGATTAAGTCAGGGCTTGAATAAAGCGAAACATATCATTCACCTTGAAGCTGATTCTAGACTCAATCTGATTGGCGCCGTGGATGAGCTACGTAGCGTTTTTAGCAACTTAGTGAGCAATGCAATACGCTACACGCCTACAGAAGATAAGAAATCAGGTAAAACGGGTGAAATCTTTATCCGTTGGGCATTACAAAATGGTGAACCTGTGTTTTCTGTGCGCGACACAGGTATTGGTATTGAACAACAGCACATTGATCGACTCACTGAGCGGTTTTACCGAGTAGACCGTAGCCGCAGTCGTGAAACTGGCGGTACTGGGCTTGGATTATCAATCGTGAAACATATTTTAATTCGTCATCAAGCCAAACTAGAGATCACTAGCGAGTTAGGTGTAGGAAGCACATTCAGCGCAGTATTCCCTAAAGCACGAATTGCACTTAAAAAATAACTGATTAAAAATGCGCCCCGCCATTATTGCTCTGCTAATTGTGATGTTGCCAGCTTGTGCCAATATTTCCAACAACACCGCCACTCAAGCCGCCAAGCCAATTCCAGAGCAAGGAGACCGCACAACAATTAACCAGCTTGGCAAAGGCGACTCCGACCGCATGGCCGATGTTGAAGTACGTGAAAACACGGAAAGCCTGCGCTTACTGATGTTAAAGCTATATAAACGCAACCCACACGAGTTGCAAAAAAGCACAACGGATATTGCAGAAAAAATGGTCAATTGGGTTTTCAATGGTGAAACGCAACATCATTACCTATTTGAATCTATACACAATCAACAAGGTACCGAAGCTATATTTTTAGCGTTTAAACCAGAGTTTACTGGCGATAGAGTATTAGCTTTTATCGTAGGGCTGCAAACGATGCTGCTTAAAGCGCACGGTAACAAAACCGACTTTTACCTAAATGACAGCATAGATCCGCAACATATGTATAACATGTCGAGAAACATTGAGATTGCATCTTGGAAACTCTCCAATGCTAGAAATGAAAGCGGAGCACTGTATTTACTGAGTAATGAGATTAACGATAAAGACAAAAATCTATCATTCGAACGTGAGTTTGGAAAAATGATAGGCCGTACAGATTTATTTGCTATCACCTTGGCAGAAAAATCACAGCGGCTTATTTCACGTGTGGTACAAAGCCTTGCAACCGCAGTTTTCTTGCCTTTCTAACTGGCAGCACAATTTAGATAATAAAAAAGGAGCCTAAGCTCCTTTTTTATTAAGCACCAGAATAAGTAGGCTAAAAATTATTTAGCCACCGAGTCTTTGGCTTCTTGCACCGCATCAACAGTTGCATCTCTAGCATCACCAGCAGCCTCCTTAGTAGCCGCAGCAACTTGTTTAGCCGCATTCTCAGTTTTAGCCGCTGCATCTTTGGCAGCATCAATAGTCGTTGCTTTCATTTCCATGACAGCTTCTTTCGCTTTTGAGGCAGATTCTGCTGCGGCATCTTCTGCTTTTTTGCTACAGGCGGAAAAACCTACAATCATCACTAAACTTGATAACAACACTTTTAGCATCTTATTCACTTATAAATCCTTTAAATAGTTGGTCTAGGATAAATAGGATTATTACTTGCTTGGAGCAACAGCTGGAGCAGGCTCTGCTACAAAAATTTCCACACGACGATTTTTAGCTTTATTTGCTGCAGTATCATTCGCTACCAATGGCTCACGTGAACCGCGACCATCTATAGTAATACGGCTGGTAGCAATGTTTTTGTTCGTTAGATAGTCACGCACGCTAGCTGCACGGTTCAATGATAATGGGTTATTCACTGCATCGCTACCTGAGCTATCCGTATGACCAATAATTGTCACATTGCTATTTGGATTAGTCACCAATCCACTCGCAAAAGTATCTAATATCGCTCTGAAGTTAGGCTGTACATCGGCGCGACCGACTGCAAACGAAATATCACTTGGAATATCCAGTTTCAAGCGGTTATCAGCGGTCTGCGTAACAGCTACGCCTGTACCTGCCGTAGCCTCTTCCATTTGTCTTTTTTGCTCTTCTTGACGTTTAGTCCACACGTTACCTGCCACACCACCCGCAGCCGCACCAACGGCAGCACCAATCACAGCACCACGTGTATTACCAGCAATCGCACCGACCACAGCACCAACACCAGCCCCGATTCCCGCGCCTTTAGCTGTACCTTTTTGGGTTTCTGTCATATTGGCACAACCGCCCAATGTAAACGCAACCAATATAGAACTTACAATAATTTTATTACGCATATTAACTTCCTTAACTAATGAAAACGACTATTGATTAACCAATTAAATTAACTATTCATTCACGTAAAAAAAGCATCTGGGAAATAAAATAGAAACTCAAGAACATCATTGATTATGAACGAGATGAAAAAAAAATTATGTTGGTTAACGCACACAAGAGGGTTTGTCTAACAATATAAATTTAGTAAGGATATTAACTAAATGTAAGAATCTTCAATAATTTCAGGTTAAATAAATATGAAATAGGAGAAAACCAATCAATCCTAGAAAAGCGCCCTGCTTCGATATTTAGAAAATATTAAAAGAATTAACATGCGCATTTGCTCGCTAAATACTCTTTTAATCCATTAATTTAATTATAAATCTTAAAGATTTATACTTGCTAGTTTTAAAGTAATTATTAAGAAAAAAACTAAGTTTGTTTTGAACTCCTAATTTTTTTCTTTCGAAATCAACTATTTTCCCGCTTTTTACAAACTCAATATACTGCCCATATAGCATTTGAGTAATGATAAGAGAATATGGGGCAAACTCACCAAAAATCTTTTCTCTATAATATTGCCGAATAAAGTCATCTATATTATTTGAAACAGTGGAAACCCAATAAGTATTTTGGTCAACTTCTTTAAACCAAAATGTATACTCATTTTTTCCAACAACAATGTGATAACGATTTAATGTTCTGATTTCTTCTGGCACGTATGACTCTTTTGAGTAACACAGAGGCAGATCGAGTTTACTAAATACCTGCAATGGTAATTGCAACGAGTAATGGGCACTTATAAAAGCCGACTTAAACAACCATAATCGAATCCTTTGAAGCATGATTTAGTAAGTCTATTGAGAACGCGTAGATAAATATTTTATTCAATATTCGTGAACACGTCCAGCAAAATACAATCACTCTAAATGACCCTTATTTTGCTGGCTTAACAAGCTTTCCTTATTTCACCCAATTACATTGTAATAACTTTACAACAAGACTTTCTCGATCCCGCCATTATTGACTCGCGCTACATATTCCGGCATCCAGTTCTCACCCAGAATATGTTTTGCCATTTCAACCACAATGTAATCTGCCTCAATGCCAGTATCTTCACCGTATCGTGCTAAGCCTTGTAAGCAGCTTGGACATGAAGTCAAAATTTTCACTTTTTCTTCAGGATTACCCACCGTTAAGCCCATTTTACCCATGCCTTTTTCCAGTTCTTCCTGCTTACGCATTTTGACTTGGGTAGCAATGTCTGGGCGAGCAACAGCAAAGGTGCCGCTTTCACCGCAGCAACGGTCATTCAACTGAACATCTGTTCCCATGAGTTTGTTCGTCACTTCTAGCGGCTTATAAGTCTTCATCGGCGTGTGACATGGGTCATGGTACATATATTTTGTACCTGTAATGCCTGCTAGCTTAATGTCTTTTTCCATTAGATATTCATGAATATCTAACAGCCTGCAACCAGGGAATATTTTCTCAAACTCGTATTTTTGCAGTTGATCCATACAAGTGCCGCAAGACACAATAACTGTTTTAATATCCAAATAATTGAGCGTATTGGCCACACGGTGAAACAACACGCGGTTATCCGTAGTGATTTCCTGACCTTTATCGTGATTACCACTTGCAGTTTGTGGGTAGCCGCAACACAAGTAACCGGGTGGTAATACCGTAATTGCGCCCACTTCATACAACATCGCTTGCGTCGCTAATCCTACGTTTGAGAACAAACGCTCTGAACCGCAACCTGGGAAGTAGAAGACCGCGTCTGAATCTTCAGTGACAAGTTTAGGGTTACGAATGACTGGAATCATCGTGTCATCTTCAATACCTAAAAGCGCACGCGAGGTTTTTGTCGGCATTTTTTTCGGCATCGGTCGATTGATAAAATGAATCACCTGCGCTTGAATTTCAGGCTTACCTACTGTTGCTGGCGGTCTGATTTTATCTTTTAACAGGTGGAGTTTCTTCGCCAAGTTATGCGCGAAAGTTTGCGCTCGATAGCCAATGGTGACCATAAAGGTGCGCATCAACTTAATTGTAGCTGGGTCTTTAGCATTTAAAAATGCCATGCCCAACGCCGTGCCTGGATTAAATTGTTTTTTACCTTGTTCACGTAAAAAGTTACGCATAGCGACTGAAACATCGCCAAAATCAATATCCACTGGGCATGGGTTTAGGCATTTATGACAAACCGTACAATGGTCGGCCACATCATTAAACTCATCAAAGTGTTTTAGTGAAATACCGCGTCGGGTTTGCTCTTCATACAAAAAGGCTTCTATCAATAAGGACGTACCTAAAATCTTGTTTCGTGGGCTATACAGCAAATTAGCTCGCGGCACGTGCGTGGTACACACAGGCTTACATTTACCGCAGCGCAAACAATCACTAATTGAGTCGGCAATCTCGCCAATGGCTGATTGCTCCATAATGATAGACTCTTGTTCAAGCAAACCAAAGCTAGGCGTGTAGGCATTCTCAAGCCCAGAACCCGCCATGAGCTTGCCTTTGTTAAAGTGACCATTCGGATCCACTTTATTTTTGTATTTAGTAAAAGCTTCAATGGTAGAAGTTTCCAAGAACTCCATTTTAGTGATGCCAATACCATGCTCACCTGAAATCACGCCATCCAAACCCTTAGCTAGCGCCATTACGCGGGCTACAGCGTCATGAGCGGTGCGCATCATTTCGTAATCATCTGAGTTCACAGGAATATTGGTGTGAACATTACCGTCACCAGCATGCATGTGCAAGGCAATGAATACGCGACCTTTAAGCACGGTTTTGTGAATTTCATCGCATCGATTTAATATTTTTTGATACTCACGACCCGCAAAAATATCTGCCATGGGGCGTTTAAGTTCACGTCTCCATGAAATGCGTAAGTCGTAAGATTGCACAGCACGAAACACATTTTCATATTGACCAAGTGATTCGCCCAGCTGACCGAGTACACTCACTGGTTCATCCAACGTGTTTAAAATCATGCGCCATTTAGCGCGTAAATCACGTAGTAATTGTAAAGCAATCAATTGCTTTGATTGGACCATTTGCGCATCGGCGTTGCCATCTTCATCGGCTTGCAAGGGTAGATCGCCTTGCATAAATGTTTCTAAAGCATCTAGCAATTGCAATTTGTTATTAATAGAAAGTTCGATGTTAATGCGCTCAATACCGTCTGAGTAATCACCCAAACGCGGTAACGGAATCACCACATCTTCGTTGATTTTAAATGCGTTGGTATGCTTAGCAATGGCGGCAGTACGCGCCCTATCTAACCAGAATTTTTTACGTGCTTCTGCTGAAACAGCGATAAAACCTTCACCGTCGCGTGCATTACACAAGCGTACGATATGTGAAGCGGCTTCGCCCACTGCATTTTCATCGTCAGAAGCAATATCAGCAATCAACACCATTTTAGGGCGCTGTTGACGCGCGGCTTTAGTCGCATAACCAACGGCTTTGATATAGCGCTCATCCATGTGCTCTAGACCTGCCATTAACACTAGTGGATCTTTTTTCGCGGTCGCGTCTAAATAATCTTTAATTTCAACAATGGCAGGCACCGCGTGCGATACGTTGCCAAAAAATTCTAATGCTACAGTGCGCACATGCTTAGGCATACGATGCAAAATAAATGTCGCAGATGTAATTAAACCATCGCAACCTTCTTTTTGTATGCCTGGCAAACCACTCAAAAATTTATCAGTAACGTCTTTACCCAAACCAACTTTACGGAAGCTAGGCCCTGCGATTTCTAAAATCTCAGGTTTCGACAATAAGGTTTTCATGTCTTCTGCATAACGGCTTACTTTAAAGCGCGCAATGGCAATATCATGAATTTTTCCTAGATTATGGTCTAAGCGCTCCACTTCTAGCCATTCAGCATCTGGCGTCACCATGCGCCATGAAGCAAGATTATCTAAAGCAGTACCCCAAAGCACCGCTTTTTTACCGCCCGCGTTCATGGCAACGTTACCACCTATGCAAGAGGCATCAGCTGAAGTTGGATCGCAGGCAAATTCTAAGCCGGCTTCACTTGCGGCCTCCATCGCGCGGCGCGTCACCACACCTGCGCCACACTCAATGGTCGCCACTTGCCTTGCCACACCTGGCAAGGTGCGCATTTGTATACCCGTATGTTGGTCTAGCTTTTCCGTATTAATCACGGCAGACATAGGTGTTAATGGAATCGCACCGCCTGTGTAGCCAGTACCGCCTCCGCGTGGAATGACTGTAAGCCCTAATTCGATACAAGCACGCACTAAATAGGCAATTTCTTTTTCCGTGTCTGGGTTAAGCACCACAAACGGATACTCAACGCGCCAGTCGGTGGCATCTGTAACGTGTGAAACTCTTGCTAAACCATCAAACTGAACGTTATCTTTACGCGTAATTTTCGTAAATTTAGCTAAGGCTTTTTTACGCAAATCATAAGTTTGGCGGAAATCATCAGCAAATTTATCTACAGCTTTTTTTGCAGCAGAGACCATTTTTTGTACTTTATCACTGGCGGTACTGCCCGTATTACGCTCATCAATCGCAGCAATGCGGTGATGCAAGGCATCTATCAAAGCCTTGCGACGCTTAGGATTTTCTAACAAATCATCCTGCAAGTAAGGGTTGCGGGTCACTACCCACAAATCACCCAGCACTTCAAACAACATGCGCGCAGAGCGGCCTGTTTTACGCTCCCCGCGTAATTCGTTTAAAGTTTCCCATATCCTCTCACCCAAGAACCGAATGACGATTTCACGGTCTGAGAATGAGGTGTAATTGTAAGGAATCTCGCGTAAGCGCGCTGCAGGTTTTGCTTCTGCATGATGAATATTGCTATGTAGTGGTGCGTTCATTGTTTTTTTGATCAAAGTCTTTTTGATAAATGTCTTAATAAATAGTTTTGCTATTAGATACCGTGATTATAACATGTTGAATCACGGCAAATAAGCGCGACTGTTTTGTGGTTATAGAACTTTTTATGACCTTTTTTAAAAGATTAAGTTGCGCATTAACTTGTGACAAATTGAATCAACAAATAGGTTAGACTATTTGCATGAACTATATATTAAAAAAACCTCTGATTACTACCCTCATTGTGGTGCTACTTAGTTCGTTGGCAGTATTTACTTATAATAAAAATACAGCACCAGACGTTACTTTCACCACCATTGAAGGTAAAAAAATCAGCATGGTGGACTTAAAAGGAAAGATAGTATTAGTGAATTTTTGGGCAACTGACTGCTTAGCCTGCATTACGGAAATGCCTGCATTAGTCAGCACATATCGGCAATATCAACAAAAAGGCTTTGAAATTATTGCCGTTGCAATGCCTTACGCCCCCCCAGCTCAGGTGTTGAATTATGTTACGCAAAAGAAGATACCTTTTCCCGTGATGCATGACGGGCTTTCAGAAGTTACAGAAAAATTTGGTAATGTGGATTTAACCCCAACAACCTTTATTTTTGATAAGCAAGGAAAGCTATTACAACATACAATTGGTGCATTAGATTTTGTTAAGTTAAATCAACTTATAAGTGCAGAATTCGCTGCAAAAAATTAAGAGTTATTAAAGGATTTTATTGATGTTATGGGTCAAGGCATTTCATATTATTTTTGTCACTAGCTGGTTTGCTGGGTTATTTTACTTGCCTAGACTTTTAGTAAATCACGCCATGGTGACCGATGTCGCAACATCCGAGCGACTTAAACTCATGGAACGTAAACTGTATCGCTTCATGTTTCCTCTCGCTGTATTAGCGCTGAGTTTTGGTCTTTGGTTGTGGCTAGGTTATGGCGTAACGGGCAAATGGATGCACCCAAAATTAACGCTGGTTGCCGTACTTGTTGCCTACCATTTTTATTGCGGCAAACTTGTGAATGACTTTAAACATGACAGAAATACTCGCAGCCATATCTGGTATCGCTGGTTTAATGAGCTCCCTGTTGTTGCGCTCACTATCATTGTCATACTGGTTGTCGTTAAACCATTCTGACGATTGAAGAGATTATTTTAAGAGATGGATATTTTCAATTCACAGTGGCTACTTAATATGCTGGCTAAGTCCAGCAAAACGCCACAAGGCCGCATACTGAGTCTGTTTGATATTTTGAATGACTGGCTTGGCGCACCTGATACGCAGATATCCATCACAATATCCTCATTTGCGAATAGTCAGCTTATCGAGTTTTTAGTAGTAGAAGCTAAAAGCTTAGGCGCTGCCAACCCCTCAATCCTTGCTGAACATATCGCTCTGATTGCTTGCAATGCCGCGCAGCAAGAAATTAATCATCCTGGCTGCGGTAGTTTACTTCACGCTAAAAAGGCAGCGAATGCCCTGATTCTGGCGCAAACTCAAAACGAGTGGATTTGGTTTGAAAACCTACGCGATAAACTCGCAGAGTTCAAACCATCCATGTCTAAGCGAGCTATTTTTGGAGTAGCCGCAAGTTTATTTCTAATTATTGGAATTAGCTCTATGTGGCTACCTGTGCTTTTACACAAACAAACAAGCCCTTTAATCGCTAAATCTTTTAGCAATGAAACAACAAAAGTGAGCGTTGCACTAAATCCGAGTACTACCAGATTAACTGCTCAAGAAGCAGCATCGATGTATGCAAGGTATGAGCAAATGCGTCATGGCACCTGTCAGTTTCCCGAAGCTATTCAGATTCCAGATAAAGATAAAGCGGTTTACTTGGAAAATGTAGTGGGGGGGAAAATACCAGCCAATCTCCATGACTTGGCAATTGCTAATTCATATTTAGAAAAAGTACGCTGTAATTTCACGCCAATGTTAATGGCAAACTCTAGATAATCATTGTTACTACGTTAATTAAGAGTGTGGCGACACGCTCATATCGCCACACCTGCTTAAAGCAACTACTCTAAAATTTTCTTAAGATTAGCTAAACCACCTTCGTATACCCCACCAATAACATCAGATGCAGCTTTTTCATCCGCAGGCGCTTTTGGCAAAAAGCTACCTTCCCACACAACCACTGATTTATCATCGCCATTTGAATACACATGTAAGTTTGAAGCATAGCTAGTCACGGGTAATACACCATCTGTAATGATATAGCTCATGGTTTTATTTTTTGCATTGTATGCAGTGAGTGTTTCATTGATTTTGCCACCATCTTGCAAAGTAAGTGTGCGTTTCGCACCTTTTTTACCTTCAGACCCTGCGATTATTTCTGTTTTTGTAACGGCTGGATGCCAAGCGCCTAAATCGCCAAACTTAGAAAGTTTTTCCCAAGCAGTTGCAGCTGGTACATTGATGTTGACTGACTTAATCACATAAAGCGTTGCTGGTGATGCCGCATTAGCCTGTGCCACAAAACCAATTGCTGCTAAAGATAGTGCTATAAGTAATTTACCCACGTTAATTCTCCTGAAAATATACATATTGGTATAGACATTTAACTTCGCATTATTGCAGTTTTATTATTTACAATGTTCTTATAAATCAACAATTAATCGTGTAAAAACTGCAACAGTGAAAATAGTTTATCTTATATATACAGGTCTGTATATGGATTTTTTATTTATTTTAGTATAAAATAAGATTCAAGTGTTAATTGGAGGCAAGTCAAATGTCTTCGTTGAAAAGTAAAATTTTAGTGGTAGCTACCGACCTGTTCCAAACTAGGGGTATAAATTCGACTGGCGTGGATACGATTGTTGCCGTAGCGGGTACAACTAAAATGACACTCTATAAATACTTCACTAGCAAAGAAAATCTAATACTTGAAGTGCTGGAAAAAGGTCATCAAGACTTTCAAAGCTGGTTAAGCGAACAACTCAATTCCAATGTAAAAAAACCTAGCGATAAACTACAAAAGCTATTTGAATTTATTGAAGAATGGGTCACCTCGCCAAATTTTCGTGGCATGGGCTTTATTAAAGCGTCTGCGGAATTTCCAAATGAAGAAAGTCCCATCCATCAACTCTCTTCAGAACAATCCCGTCAATTTAGACAATTCATTTCTAGCCTAGCCACAGAAGCTGGCATTCATGACGCAGATGGCTTAGCGCTTCAACTCTCGCTCATCTTTGAGGGTGCAGTGCAAGCCGAACAAATGAAACGTGGCTCTGGCGCTATGAAATATGCGAAAAAGGCTTCAAAAATACTAATCGATAGCGCGCTTACCAATTAGCAAGAGCATTAATTTGGCTTGCCTGTGCAAGCCAATACCTAAGATAATAGGGACTTTATTTTAATCTATTATTTTAATGAACACTCTTATTTGCGGCTCGCTTGCTTTTGACACCATTATGGTGTTTCAAGATAAATTTAAAAATCACATCTTGCCAGATAAAATTCATGCCTTAAGCGTGGCATTTTATGTGCCAGAAATGCGCCGCGAGTTCGGCGGCACCGCAGGCAATATTGCATACAACATGCAATTACTTGAAGGTAATCCACTCATCATGGCAACCGTGGGGGAAGATTTCTCTACCTATACTCAATGGCTGAATCAAAACAAACTTAACAACACCCACATCAAAACTATTCAAGGTAGCTTTACTGCACAAGCATTTATTACTACCGATACCGATGACAATCAGATCACGGCTTTTCATCCAGGTGCGATGGTAGAGTCCCATCAAAATAGCGTTAAGAATGCTGAAAATGTAACATTAGCTGTGATTGCTCCTGATGGACGTGATGGTATGTTTCAGCATGCGCGCGAATGTTTTGAAGCTGGCATTCCATTTTTGTTTGACCCAGGCCAAGGCTTGCCGATGTTTAATGGTGAAGAGCTTTTACAATTTATTGAAATGGCCGACTACCTAGCGGTAAACGATTATGAGTCACAAATTATTCAAGATAAAACTGGGCTAAATTTAGACCAATTAGCGCTTAAGGTAAAAGCCTTAGTCGTGACACTGGGCGGTGCTGGCTCACAAATTTATGCAGAGGGTCAACGTTTTGACATTCCTTGCGTTAAAGCCATGAAGATTGTCGACCCGACTGGCTGTGGTGACGCCTACCGCGCTGGCTTACTTTACGGCATAGCAAAAGGTTGGGATTGGCCGACTTGCGGCAGGTTAGCCTCGACTATGGGCGCGATTAAAATTGAAAGCCGTGGTGGACAAAACCACAAGCCGACCCGTGCAGATATTGAAGCCATCTACACACAAGCACTGGTGGATGAAACGGCACTGACTGAAAATTTAGGCTAATGGCGCAACTATAGTTAAGAATAAATAGTCTGAGTATTAACATTTAACACTAACTAATGTGAGTGTTAAAATTTAGGAGGCATCATATGAAAACAACAAGATTATTGGCCGTTGGTATATTAAGTGTATTTCTTGCTGCTTGCGCAAGCTCAAATTCTGGCAGCGTTTATAGCCGTGACGATGCACGTAAGGTGCAAACAGTGAGAACTGGTGTGGTAGAAAGTGTGCGCTTAGTAAAACTAGAAGGTACTAAATCCCCTGTCGGTACAATCGCAGGTGGCGCAGTAGGCGGCATTGCTGGTAGCTCAATCGGTGGCGGTCGCGGTAGTGCTATCGCAGCGGTAATTGGTGCGGTGGCTGGCGGGCTGGCAGGTTCAGCAGTTGAAGAAGGCGTAACACGTAAAGACGCATATGAAATCACTGTAAAACTAGATGGTGGCGCACTCATTGCCATCGTACAAGAAGCGGATGAGGAATTTAAAGCTGGCGATAAAGTACGCTTGGTGGAAAACGGCGGCACTTCACGCGTTACACACTAAGAAGCCCTTCATGCCCAATCAAGAGACGCAAGCTAATTGCGTCTCTTTTTTTAATTAATTTTATAAATTAAATTTCCTCTTTAACAAACTATTGAGAATATTCACCCGCAAATAGACTGTCAATAAAAAGTCATATTTCCGTCATCTCTTTTTCACTTTTGTTCATTAAAGTCACCTTAAATTTAAAAGGAGACATTTAATGATAAGTAAAGAATTTTCAGCACTTGATATTGCTTTGGCTGGCACACTAGCAGTCAAGCAAAAGCTTGCCCATGTAGCCATTCACGAGCAAAAACGCCTGAGTATCAGCCTTGCGCACAGCCAAGTAGAAATTGAAGAAGCTCAGCGCTTACGTTACAAAGTGTTTGCTGAAGAAATGGGCGCTCAGCTCTTAGGTACGGGTGGACTTGATGTAGATGGTTTTGACCAATATTGTGATCACTTAATTGTAAGGGACACCAGCACCAACCAAGTGATTGGCACCTATCGAATGTTAAGCCCTTCAAAAGCGAATGACGCTGGCGGCTATTACTCTGCTGCCGAGTTTGATTTAAGCCGAATCTCACATCTATTTGACCGTACAGTTGAAGTTGGTCGTGCATGCGTACACAAGAATTATCGTAATGGCGGCACAATCACAATGCTTTGGGCTGGCCTTGCCAAATACATGCAAGTTCACAATTATGAATACATGATAGGTTGCGGTAGCGTAAGCATGAGCGATGGCGGTCACGCAGCGGCAAGCTTGTATCACAGACTGCAAGATGATTTTTTATGCCCACTTGAATATCGTGTATTTCCACGCAATCCACTATTAAACGACTCTCTGCGAACAGATATGCAAGTAGCTTGCCCACCGCTAATTAAAGGCTACCTACGCCTTGGTGCTTACATTTGCGGCGAACCCGCATGGGATCCTTACTTCAACACGGCAGATATGCTGGTCATGTTGCCGCTTAGCAGAATGAATACTAGATACGCAGCACACTTTTTTAAATAAGGGCTAAGAAAAACCTCTAGAATAAATGATTAGTTTTGCAAGTGCGTTCCGTATAAAATATGACGTATTGATATCGACTAAAAACAACGCCATTAATACGCCAACTCATACATCCTCTAGAACAAGCAGACTTACTCGCTACTTTAGAATCAGCCGCATTTTCTTGCATACCTTGCTAGGGATAGCCCTAGCGGCTCTGGTATTTCCGCTGTCTGGTAAATTGTTTAAATTACGGTTAATCAAATGGTGGTGTAAACATTTATTAGGGATTCTTAATATACGTCTTGAAAGTCACGGGCATTTACCTCCGCCCTACCAAACTGCCCGCAATATCATGTTTGTTGGCAACCATATTTCCTGGATTGATATTCACGTACTTAATAGCATTATTCCGACAAGATTTATTGCAAAATCAGACATTAAAAGCTGGCCTGTATTTGGCTACTTAGCAAAAAAATCGAATGTATTATTTATTTCTAGAGTAAAGCGTCAAGATGCCGCGCGTATTGTCCATGCGACCAACAATAGCCTGCTAAATGGCGACACTGTTTGCTTATTTCCAGAGGGCACAACAACAGACGGCACCGAGATAAAGCCATTTAAAAGTAGCATTATTCAAGGTGCGATTCATGCAAATGCTGTGATTTGGCCAATCGCTTTTCGCTACCCTCTCAAAAATGGCAGCGTAAACACGGAGATTGCATATGCTGGCGAAACTACTTTAATCGAGTCCATTCAATTAGTATTGCAGCAAAAGAAAATCTCAGTAGAGCTGCATTTTCTGCCACCAATCGCCACTTCTGACTTAACTGAAATAGAGAAAGACCGCCGAAAACTCACCTCACATATTGAGCAGTTAATCAAAGAAAAATTAAAGCTTTAACTTAATTGGCTTATCGAGTGGATGTGATTGTACTTGTGTAATCGCTTTGGTTTCTAAATTCATTGCGGTTAGCTGACCACCCCATAAACATCCTGTATCAAGTGCATATACATTCTGCCGTTGCTGCAACCCAAGGGCAGACCAGTGTCCAAAAATAACATGTTTATCTTGGCTTGCTCGGTTTTCCACATCAAACCAAGGTACAAATCCTGCAGGGATATCTGCCAACTCACCCTTAAAGCTAAACTCCATCGCACCTTGCTCTGTACAAACTCTTAGACGCGTCATGGCATTAGTAATAACACGTAGCCGGTCTAAACCTAGTAACTCATTTTTCCAACCATCAGGTTGGTTACCGTACATATGCGCTAAGAAATATAGGTAATCATCTCCACGCAATGCTCCCTCAACTTCTTTAGCATAGTCAGCTGTTTGTTCGATTGTCCACTGCGGTAATAACCCTGCATGAACCATCAAATACGATTCATTTTGGTACACCATATGCTGATGTCGCAACCAAGTTAACAACTCATCGCGATCATCAGCCTGCAATATCGCATCTAAAGTATCGCCTTTGTGTGCGTTAACAAAACCAGCCGCCACAACCAACGCATGCAGATCATGATTACCCAGCACCACTTTTAAGCTATGCTGATGCTCATAGCACCAACGCAACACTTCAAGCGAACCACTACCTCGATTGATTAAATCCCCCACTAACCAGAGTTGATCAACTTTTGGATTAAAACTAATCCTCGCCAATAATGCTTGAAAAGCATGATAGCAACCTTGAATATCGCCTATTGCATATGTTGCCATTGATTTATTGCCCATAGTAAAAAAGCCACTTAACAGTGTAAGTGGCTTTTTTATTTTTAATGTTTACTATTTAAAACTAATTTAATAACAGCTAAGTTTTAATTTATGTAATTAAAATTTTGCCCCAGCTTCATTCGCCATGTATGTGACAGCGTCAGCAACTTCATTATCGCTCAAATCCGCATTACCGCCTTTTGCTGGCATCATACGAATACCTTTAACCGCGTGGGTGACTAATGTGTCGTGACCTTGTGCAATACGCGGTGCCCATTGCTCTTTATCACCCAGTTTAGGCGCACCCATCAAACCACCGCTGTGACACATACTGCAAACAGCTTTGTAAACTTCTTGACCGCTTTTACCTTTACTTGCCGCAGGGGCAGCATTTACAACGACTGCTGACACTGTAGGTTTTTCTACTACGGCAACAGATTCCGTTTTCTTCTCTACAACTTTTGGGGCTGGTACCGCAGCAGCTGGTGTAGCTTCCGCCGGTTTCAAATCAGAAGGTACATCAGTTTTTGATGTTGGTGCTGTAAAATTAGCCCCGCTTTGATTTGCCATATAGGCTACCGCATTTGCCATTTCACCATCTGTTAACGCACTGTTACCACCGCGAGCAGGCATAGATCGAATACCATTAATCGCATTACTAACGAGCGTATCGTAACCTTGGGCAATACGAGGAGCCCATTGATCTTTATCTCCAAGTTTAGGCGAACTCATTAAACCACTGGCATGGCACGCACTACATACGGCATTAACGACCTCTTCACCACTTTTATCTACATGTGGGCCAGCGTCTGCCACGGCAACTTCTACATTAGCCAATGGCTTAATATTTTCTTCAACTTGAGCAACCACTGCTTGGGGCACTTCGGCCGCGGGCGTACTTAAAATACTAGAGGTCTTTGCAATTAAGGAAATTAATAAGGTAAACGCTAAAATAGCACCCGGAATCACCAAGATTAATTGCTTTAAAGTGGAACCTTTATATTCATTATCGCGATTGCTCATAACAGTACATTCCCTAATTTAGTTATATAGATACATATTATTAACATTATCCCACACTTTAACTTATGTCAAAAGACCATACTCATTCAGTTAAAAAATACATGAAAGCCATGGTTTGTTATAATGCGTGCATATTTGCGCCCGTAGCTCAGCTGGATAGAGTGTTGGTTTCCGAAGCCAAAGGTCGTGGGTTCGACTCCCGCCGGGCGCACCAAATATTCCATATAAAACGGTTAATTAATGTCAGAGGAAGCATAACCTTGTCCAAAAGACAGCTTTATGCTTGCAACTTAAGCGTACATTTCTCCAGTACTGCTTTTTCTGGTAATACAAGTTTTGTTAACTGATGAGTAAATCTACATTATCGAATTAATTAGAAAGTTAAGTAAATCAATACATTTCTCACACCCACCATCTTTGCGTAGAATATGTTGAATAAATAAAAAATACTTAGGGGCAACCATGTCACGTTGGATTGAGCAGTTTGAAAGTCATCCTTTTCATATTGTTTGAAATGAGCTTAAAGAGACCCTAAGTTCCGCGCCTGTAGATGACGAAATAATTTTGACTTCGGTTACGAAGATAGCAAGACTTACTGTTCAAACCCACTTTAAAAATTTAAGTTCCAATCTGGTTTTTTCCGAGACATAAATCGAGCATTTCAACACCACTTAATACCTTGCCTAAGTTTTAGTTTAAGGCTAAATCATGCTCCGCAATGAGAGTCTGCAGCATTCCTACCAAAGAGTGAGCAGCATCTGGATTTTTTTCAGTAAGCTGCTCCGCTAATAAACTCAATCGACCAACTAGTTCAGGATTTGTAGCATACGCATTTTCTTTAGTTAAAATTGACTGTGCTAATTTGCATACATTAAGTGCATTTCCAGACATTCTACGAAACTTCCCTGCTGCAATTTTAGATGCTTGCGATGCATCAATTCCAAGCCTTCTTGCAACGCTGGATCTTGATTCTGCTCCTGATTTAATAACTGCTTGTAAAGCAGCAATACCTATTTATTAGTTTATATGGATTTTAATTCATCAACATGGAAGTAGATTTTGCTCGCATTTAATTCAAAGTGTCAATTCGGCGAAATTGATACAAGAGGCTAAATTTAGCTTTTTATCTCGAATTAATTTCCACTGCAGTATGGAACAAATACCGATTATTTAAAGCTTTTGTATTATAAATACAAAGTCCTCTTCTTCTTTTGATTCGCTAAGCAAAGTATATGGATTATTTGCCACGAATGTACGAATGTTTTTGATTGTTCCCTCTTTGCTTGTTAATAGTTTTAACGTTTGTCCTGCAACCATGCCATCTAGAGCATTTCTAGTGTGAATGGTTGGCATTGGGCAATCAAATTCAGTGGCATCAAGAAAGATGTCGTAGTTATTCGTCATAAATTTCCTTTTCAGTTTCGTTTCTTATTTTATTCAGTTATTTAATGCTTGCTGTTCAAACAACAGTAGAAATAGTCTGATATCGAATGTCTAACAAAAAATTGCATCTAGGTTAATTATATTTGCTATAATTAATTTGTACAAATGTATTAAATAAAAAATTTTAGTTTAAGTATAAAAAGTAATCGAATGAATAGGTATTTCCTACCACTGATGTGATTAGGGGCTGATGTCGGCATCTGCTTGGTCCCATATACAAGAAACTCCAAGTAGCGCTTCGTACCTACTAGCTGCCCCAAGCCCCATTAACTTCATTCATTATGGTTATTGAAATGGTCACCAGCTTGATAGCGGTTGCTATGATTGCACCTATCATTTCCAGAGTTTTCAGCAAACTCCTTTATTCAACGTTAGCTGACGCTCAGGGGCATGAGCTGAATAGTCATTAAATACTATTAGTTTGTACCAACCGCTTAAGTATATTAATAAAACTTAAACAGCGATTAGATGCACTTGATCAATGCAATAGTCCTTGAAATAAAGAGGCTGAAATTGGCACTTGTGCTACGCGTAAATATATTTGTACAAATTAAGTTTAAGGGCAGATACTGAATCTATATTAGTCAAGCTAACTACGCTTGATCACTTTGTTAAGTTGATGGTGCGATTGTGAATGCAGCTGATAGTTGTATCGTTGAAAATAAAACAGGAAGTTAGAGGACGTAAATTGTTGAATCAAAAAAAGTACGAGTCAGACTTGTCAACAAAACAAAAGGCAAGTAACCATACAATTGCATTATTTGGTGAAATGCTAGCGGATATATTTCCAGATCGGGCAGTGCTTGGCGGCGCTCCATATAATGTTGCGCACCATTTGCAGGCGTTTGGTCAGCACCCAGTGCTGATTACAAGAACAGGAAATGACCCGCTTCGTGATGAGTTTCTTGCCGATTTGTCTCGCCTTGGTATGGATGACTCCGGTGTGCAATGTGACCAAATAAGACCGACTGGCCAAGTAATTGTTCATATGGATGAAAGTAATCATCGTTTTGAAATACTTCCAGAACAGGCGTATGACCATATTCATTCTGGAGTCGTCCATTTAGTCACAATGGCTATGCACCCAGAAATGGTCTATTACGGAACATTAGCCCAAAGGGGCGTAGAGTCAAGACTCGCTTTAGATACTTTTTTGAGTGACACAAAAAGCCCTCGATTTTTGGACATAAACTTACGTCATCCTTGGTATGACAAACACATCATCAAGCGGTCCTTATTAAGGGCTAATATAGTAAAGATCAATGAAGAAGAACTTAAGTTAGTAGCTGGCTTACTCAAGCTCACTGGCGTTAGTGCTAATGATCTTGGTCTAAGTTTGATGGGTAAGTTTGATTTGACATGCCTGATAGTCACATGCGGTGCTGATGGTGCGTGGATGCTTTCTAAAGACGGTAAAGAAGCCAGAGTATCCGCCTCTAATCTAAATGGAGGCTTGGTTGATACTGTAGGCGCTGGAGATGGTTTTGCTGCAGTCTGTATGTTAGGTATTCTTGAGAACTGGTTGCCCGAAGTAATGTTAACTAGAGCTAGCACATTTGCTGCGGCCTTGTGTGGAATTAGAGGCGCTGTTCCAAATAACAGTGATTTCTATCGACCTTTTTTGGAAGGAGAAGCTTATGGTAAACCAACCGAATGACAGGGCGAGCTCCATCTATATTCTCATGATCAGTGTGCATGGTCTAATCCGATCTCACAATATGGAGCTTGGACGGGATGCTGACACGGGCGGGCAAACAACCTACGTAGTCGAACTGGCTAAAGCGTTAGCAAAGCATCATCAGGTTGGGAAAGTAGACTTGCTGACCAGACTCATAGAGGAACCATTATTATCTTCTGAATATCTTCAAACAGAAGAGAAATTTGAAGGGGGAGCACGTATTATTCGCCTGCCCTGTGGTCCTAAAAAATATATTCGTAAGGAATTGTTGTGGCCACATCTAGATCAGATGGTAGATAAATGTTTACACTTTCTTCGGCAGCAAGGCCGACTTCCTGATTTAATTCACTCACATTATGCTGATGCTGGCTATGTTGGAAAGCAGCTATCCACGTTACTGGGTATCCATCTAGTTCACACGGGTCATTCACTTGGTCGACCCAAGCAATCGCGATTGCTGGCAAGTGGCCGGAAGAAAGGAGCTATCGAACGGCAATTCAATTTTGAGCATAGAATTGCCGTGGAAGAAGAAATTATTCAGTATGCATCGATGGTGGTGACTAGCACTCGTCAAGAGATTGACGAGCAATATGCTATGTATAGGAACCATGCACCGCAACGCTGCACCGTCATTCCACCAGGAACGGACACCTCACGATTTTCACCGCTTGGACGAAAAAAAATAAACCCGATTCTAGAGGCAAGAATCGACCGTTTTTTACATCAGCCTAACAAGCCAATGATTTTGTCTATCTCACGCCCAGTGCTACGAAAAAATCTAAAAGGATTAGTTGCGGCATACGGCGAAAACAAGCAATTACAGGATAAAGCCAATTTAGTCATTTTGGCTGGAGTGCGTGAGGATATACGCGACCTTGAAGAGTCGCAGCAAACGGTGATGAACGACCTTTTGCTTGATATAGATCGATATGACCTTTGGGGGAAAGTTGCGATTCCTAAACATGTCACTCAAGAAGATATGCCAGAGCTTTATCGGCTTGCAGCGCATCGACAAGGCATATTTGTTAATCCAGCGATGACTGAGCCGTTTGGGCTGACACTGATTGAGGCTGCAGCAAGTGGCTTACCCTTTATTGCCCCAGATGATGGCGGCCCTAGAGACATTATTGCTAATTGTCATAATGGCTTGTTAGCGAATACGCTGGAAAGTGATGACATAGCAGCCGCAATGAACCAGATGTTGTCAAACAAAAAGCAATGGAGAACTTGGGCAAAAAACGGCATTCTCAATGTTAAGCGTCACTACAGTTGGGATGCGCATGTCACTAAGTATATGAAGGAAGTAAGTCAATTACTCCATCGCGATCGTAAGCGTATGCGCAGACAGCATGCAATGGCATTTAACATAGGAAAATCACCTATACCATTGGTAAAAATGATGCTTATCAGTGATATTGATAATACGCTTATCGGAGACAAAAAAAAGTTAGAAGAGCTAACCAATTGGCTACGACAGAATTCGAGTACTTTAGGTTTCGGTGTTGCTACTGGACGTTCGCTAGAAAGCGCGGTAAGCATACTGAAAAAGCATCGAGTCCCATTACCGAGCATTTTAATCACCTCCGTAGGTAGTGAGATTAACTATGGTCCAGAACTCTTTCCAGATATTGGTTGGGCCAACCATATTCGTCATTTATGGCGTCGTGATGATTTAGTGAAAGCGATGTCTAGTTTTCCTGGGCTTGAATTGCAGGCTCAAGAAAATCAAAGAGAATTCAAGCTGAGCTATATTGCAACGCCAGATAAGATGCCACCTCTGGAAAAAATGTATCGGCATTTACGAAAATTAAAACTACATGCACAACTCATCTATTCCCATAATGAGTTTTTGGATATTTTGCCCATACGCGCTTCAAAAGGACATGCTATACGATACCTTGCTTACAAATGGGGACTTCCTTTGCAAAGTTTTCTAGTTGCAGGTGATTCAGGTAATGACAGCGAAATGCTTGTTGGTGATACATTAGCCGTTGTAGTCGGCAATCACAGCACTGAGTTAGAGTCCTTGCGTGGGTTGGAACAGATTTATTTTGCGCAGAATCACTATGCTGCTGGCATTTTGGAGGGACTTGATCATTATGGATTTGGTGGGTTTGATTTACCTAGTAAGATAAAACAGGTTTTAGATCATGTATGAACATGTCTCGCATTCTTTACTGAATGACATATTGATAGCACTTAAGCTGGAAATAATTAATCAGAAGTAGCAACATTTTTACTCGCGATGCAGCAAGTGCTAGATTTGGTTCAGATGCGACGCACGGGATTTCTTCAGCATATTGCTGTACAAGATTTATATACAGGGGAAACATTTAACTTACTAAATGAGACAATTATAATTCCCGTATTATCTTTTTTCTGGTTTCAAACTTGATAAAATGATTGATGACTTTAAATCCTACAAAAATTGCTATTTCACGATAAAAGACGCGGCAACAATATGACCACACCAACTATATCCTCGAATATTCATCATACTGCGTTAGAGACGCTGAAATTATTCCGGATTATATTTAAGTCTACCAATAGGCATTTTCACATTGTTGAAAAGGTCACAGGTGTTGGTGGCGCCTCATTATGGGCATTAGCTGAAATTGCCGAAACTAAAGATTTAACCGTATCAGGTTTATCTAAGGCTATGTCCATTCATCAGTCCACTGCCAGCAATTTGATGGAGAAGCTAGTCACTGATGGGTATGTGATAAGAGCCAGAAACCATGAAGATCGCCGCATTGTACATCTTTCCCTAACGCAATTAGGAAAAGATGTATTAAGCAAAGCGCCGCAGCCTTATCGAGGAGTGTTGCCAGACGCATTAATGCGTCTGAACCCATTAACATTACAGGCGCTTAATGAACACTTATCTCAACTTGTTGTTGGAATGGACAGCAAATCTTACGATAGTGCATTTGAACCACTCGGTAAACCTTAGATTTTAAAATCTACTGACTCTGCTTTACCTCAATCAAAAAAATCAATAGGATTTCTCTAGCACATGATTATCACTTTACTAATGATTGCTGGGATATTGTACTTTGCATTACAGCTTGAAGATAAGTTTAAAGTACCATCACCGCTTGGCTTAATTGCACTATCTTTTTTTGCGCACTATGCCTTTAAGCAAATACCTATCCTTACCGGCGATGCTGAGCATTTTGCAGTCCTAGTCATATTTCTTTTACCTATTCTACTTATTTCAGATTCTCTTGAGCTTAAAGTGTCTGATCTCAAAGCGCATGGGCTAAGTCTGTTCTATCTTGCAATAGTAGCTGTGGTGCTATCAGTACTAATGGCTTTGATCGTTTCTAATATTATCTTTGCCGATGTTCATCTCTCATTAGCGGCTGTTATTGTGCTGTTTGCAATGGTGCTAGCAACTGATCCAGTTTCTGTGGTCAGTATATTTTCTAAATTTGAATTGCCGCATCACTTAAAAATACTAGCTGAAGGCGAAAGTCTGTTTAATGATGCTACAGCACTTATCGTATTTGTATTTGTTGGATTATATGCATTGGGTGGCGGAGAAATTACGGGCACTTATATTACCGAGGTTAGTTTCGCAGTAGTCTTTGGCTCTCTGGCAGTAGGTATTGTGGTCGGATATATCGGGTTGTTATTAATGAAAACGACCGACAATCGTATCGCCGAAATGATGCTGCTCATTATTACAGGGTATGGCGCATTTGAACTAGCAGAACACTTTTATAAGCTCATTAATTTTTTAGGTGGTCATTCACATACGCACCTTTCAGGCATACTTGCCTGCATATTTGCCACAATTACGGTGCATCATGTCATGACGCAAACGGTTGTTAAGGTTGGCGATCAAATCGAAAGTGATGAAGCTGAGTTAAATCTTGAAGTCGTCAAGGAAGACACATCATCAAGCATCATGGGTAGTGTACTGAGGCGAGTCAAATCGACAATAGAAGAACGCGACCGTCATTTACGCACCAAAGAAGATATACAGTTGTTAGCACTAGTGGCCAACACTATATTGTTTATCGCGATGGCTGAAATGATAGATATGAACCTGTTATGGAAATATCATGTGGAGATTTTGACCATGTTCTTAGCCACCACCATAATACGCGGCCTGATGATGGCAATGTTTGCTTTGGTAGCTAACCGTACTAAAAAAATGGTCAACATTAATTTTCGTTGGTGGGGTGTTTTGACCTTTGCGGGAATAAAAGGGGGGCTATCTATTGTCATGTTGACTATGATTCCCAACTCTTTTGAGCATCTTGAGATGTTTAAAGCCGTTGTGATTGGAGTGGTAATGCTCTCGACCTTTATTTACTCAGCAGTGCTTTTGGTATTAATCGGTCATTACAAAGCGCATTTTTTGGCCGAAAAAAATGCAGAGCACAAATCATTGCTTTATCAGCAATCCCCTAGCCTTTGATGCTTTATCAACAGCTTACCTAATATCTAAAGACTAGTTGAGTCTCTATGTTTACTATGTCAGATAGTATTTGCTATAATACATTTGTACAAATTAATTATCTGCCTATTATTTAATTTGCACCTCCCAAAGGTACCAACACAACATTAAACTACCCAAATCAAACAACCTGAAATTGCTTGATCAATAAAGCAGCATTTACTGAAGGCAAATTAAACTTTTACTACCCTTTAGATGCCTTTATATATTCAGTTTAATATCCAACTCACTTTCATAGCAGAAGCTATAAACATTAAGGATGCCTATGAAAGAAGTACTTCATTATTCTTTTCTCGGAAATACAATTACCAATTATTTATCGGCAACCGCAGTTTTCATCTGCGGAGTTGCTGTGATATATGTATTCAAAAAATATATTTTAAGCTGGTTAAAAAAGAGTGCTGGTGAAACTTCTACAGTAATAGATGATTTACTCGTAAGTGCAATTGAAAAGTCGCTTTTACCGTTGATTTATTTTGGAGTTTTTTATATAGCACTCCAAACTTTGGACTTATCTTCTGGTTTTAATCAAGTGCTAGAAAAGATTGCAATTGCGTTAATTACGCTGCTTGTGGTAAGGGCTGTCATATCCATCGTCAATCACATTATTCAATCTTATTTGAATAAGACCGCGGATTCAGGAGGTGGTGATAAGCAACTCAAAGGCATTCTTAGTCTAATCAATTTTATAATCTGGGCCATGGCATTAGTTTTTCTTCTGGATAACCTTGGCGTAAAAATATCGGCTGTAGTAGCCGGCCTTGGTATAGGCGGTATCGCTGTAGCCTTAGCAGCACAAGCAGTACTTGGGGACTTGTTTAGCTATTTTGTTATATTTTTCGACAAACCATTCGAGGTTGGTGACTTTATCATCATTGGCGACAAGATGGGCGTAGTGGAATACATTGGCGTTAAAACCACTAGAATAAGGGCAATTGGAGGTGAGCAGTTAATACTTTCAAATACCGATTTAACTAACTCTCGTGTACATAACTTTAAAAAAATGGAGCGTAGAAGAGTCGTTTTTAACTTAGGTGTAACCTATCAAACGCCTGCTGTGAAATTAAGAAGTATTCCTAAAATGGTTAAAGAAACCATTGAAAAATTGGATGATGCTATTTTTGATAGAGGGCACTTTGCATCCTATGGGGATTTTAGCCTCAACTTTGAATTCGTCTATTATGTAACTTGCGCAGATTACAATAAGTACATGGATGCGCAGCAGAATATTAATATGGCAATTTACGAAATGTTTGAGAAGGAAGGCATTGAGTTCGCCTATCCAACGCAAACTATTTTTATATCTAAAAATGAAAATGTAAAAAATTAACTTCGATGTGTTTTAATTTTTAGGTACATATTAGGGGGTATCTATCTAACGTAGGTCGCGGCAAATGTATGATTTTACCTACTAGTAATTTGACAAG
Organism: Methylotenera sp.; assembly: GCF_029946165.1. GTDB lineage: Bacteria > Pseudomonadota > Gammaproteobacteria > Burkholderiales > Methylophilaceae > Methylotenera. Next base: position 70,405 of record NZ_JAQSDZ010000024.1, on the reverse strand, counting down.
GTAGATGCCTTGCCTGTTTCACACCCCCGCAAATAGTCACTTGCAGACCTTGCATCAAGGTCCGCTTTAGGCTGTGGATTCAACCGATCGATGCAACACATGCTTTAAATCTCTCTACTGGGGTTTCATAGGCCAAAGTTTTACGAGGTCGTTCATTGAGCTGTCGAGCCACTGCATTGACGTAACCGGTCCATTTCAATGGAAGTTTAGTCAGAGCCTTCAGATGCTGGCATCCAACTAAAATACACCTAATGAAATAGGATTTCATTAAATTGATACGGGTAAATAAAGTGTCGCAATTTTGTAGAAAAGTTGTATCTTTTACACGATGCAGAATTAAATTTGAAATATTACTTACAGCATTCTTTTTGGAGCTCATTTTGAACCCATAAGCTATGGCAATAATATAGCTATTTTTCAGATGCAACTTTCCGATTTATATACTCTGTTTGCTATCAGCCATAAGTTGAAATGCGAAGTACCATTGCCAACGGAACCGACCTTGCTGACTTTCTTTTGAGTAAGCCGAGCATGTTGGTAAGCATATAAGTGCAATGAGATTAGCAAGTGTTTTATGTCGCATCGTGCATGTATATCTTTTGATTTTTTGGTTTAAGGTAAAGCTAAGCAATTACTTGGAGAGCTGCGGATTCAATAGACTCGTTGTCAGGAAAATCTAACTTTGGAAAGGGATCAGGAAATTGACTCCAGCCTTCAATGCCAATAGCAATTTCGTCAGCTGTGAGTAAGCAAGCATCAAAACCTGCTTCGATCATGGCCTTATCCATTTGCATGCCAATAATGACAATTTCTTGCTGTCTGTCCCCATAGGGTTCTTCCCAACGAGATTTAATGCTATTGAAGCTTTCTTCATCTTCAGGCCAATGCTCACTAGAAGAGGCTACCCACCAAAGGCCAGCAAGCTCTGTACGCTTAATGCTGCCTGCTTGCGACCAAGTAGCACAAAATTCTGGTCGAGTGGCTATCCAGTAGTTTCCTTTGGAGCGCAAAACGCCTGACCATTCAGTGTTGAACCATTTCCATAGGCGCTCAGGGTGAAAAGGTTTACGCGAGCGGTATACGAAGCTGCTAATACCGTACTCTTCTGTTTCAGGTACATGCTCGCCTCGTAACTCTTGTAGCCATCCAGCCGCTTCAGAAGCTTCGTCAAAATCGAATAAACCTGTGTTCATGATACGGTCGAGTGATACTTTGCCAAATTGGCTATGGATAATTTGAGCGCGTGGATTTAAGGTTTGGAGGATGCTTTCAAGTTTAGCAATCTCATTTGCCTGCATCAGATCCGTTTTATTTAATAACAACACATCACAAAATTCGATTTGCTCTACTATTAAATCAACAACTGTACGTTCATCGTCTTCTCCAAGTGACTCGCCACGAGCCAAAAGCAGATCCTGTGAGTTATAGTCTTTTAGAAAGTTAAAGCCATCAACTACAGTGACCATGGTGTCGAGTTTTGCAACATCGCTCAATGAACTGCCATTTTCATCAGCAAAAGTAAAAGTTTCCGCTACTGGCAGCGGTTCAGAAATACCAGTCGTCTCAATGAGCAAATAATCAAAACGATTCTCTTTTGCTAGGCGGGTGATTTCAATTAGCAGATCTTCCCGCAAAGTGCAGCAGATGCAGCCATTACTCATTTCTACCAATTTTTCTTCCTGGCGAGATAGTGCTGCCCCACCATTTCTTATTAATTGGGCATCAACATTCACGTCGGACATATCATTTACGATGACGACTACACGCTTGCCTTCACGATTATTCAGAATATGGTTCAGCAGCGTGGTTTTACCTGCGCCTAAAAAGCCAGATAGTACGGTTACTGGGAGCTTGCTTGTCAAAGATAATTGAGAGTTTGAAGGTAAATCAGAGTGCTTCACGAGAATTCCTTAAGTTAATAATTGCAACTAAGTTGCATATTAACCTCAAAGGATGCTATTTGCAACTAAGTTGCAATTTGTGGCTTGTTTTACCTATGATCAGGATTGACTAGTGGCTCGAGTGGCTTAGCGCAGTTAACACATTTACCTTTGATATTGATTTCAATCGAATCAACGACAAAGTCGGGAGGGATATCATTTGTTAGCTTTGGATGCACGTCGTTTAAGCAAAACATCTTCCCGCAGTTTTCACATTGAAAGTGTGCGTGAGAATGCTGGTTCAGCTTATTTGACTTAGAAGTAGTGGGAGTGCTGTTATACCTGGTAGTTTGCTTATTAGTTAGATCACTATTATTGATATGGAACCGCCATGTGCGGTCCTCTCCAGCAATTCGATGAATAACACCATTTGTGAGAAGCCAATCTAAAACTCGATACAAGGTTACACGGTCAAAGCTTTCAGGTAGTTCTTTTAAAATATCCTGATGTGTCATTGGATATTCGCTTTGAGCAAGAACACCAGTCACCTCTAAACGGGATTGAGTAGGTTTTAAACCAGCTTCTTGAAATATCTGACTTGAAGTATGCATAAGAGTAATTACGTAATAAAAAGAAACTATAAGTATTTCGACAATTGCATCTCAGCTTATAACTTCTTATAACAGAGTTAGATATATTTCGCAACGTAGTTGCGTTTATATTTAAGTCTAACTAAAGTCTACTTAGGGCCAAAGCAGATATTGTGTACCGTCATCACGGGGTTCACAAATTTATGTGTTATCTAGGGCAGCCCCTAATTTTAAAAATCACCAAATAAGATAAGTTATATATGGCAAATAACTATCCCTGAATACTCTCAGAAGACTTTCTGCAATATGCTTCTAAGTTATTTGGTAAATCAGTTGGGCAGACTCCACACAATGTATTGCCTGGGACTGCAAAATCTATAAATTTCGGATAAGGTAAATTTAATTTATCCATAATAGAAATAAATTCTTCAAGGCTTTTCCCCTCTCCGAGCCGAGGATTTCTAATTCTCTCTTGGCCAATGGTCGATACAAAACGATTTTGATAGTCATGACCCGGATAAACTAAAAAATCATTTGGCAAATTGAATAGTTTTTGATTAATGCTCTGATATTGCTGCTCAGAGCTGCCATGTTGAAAATCTGTTCTACCACATCCATCAATTAGCAAAGAGTCTCCAGTAAAAACTTGATTATTGATGACATAGGCAAAATGCCCCGCAGTATGTCCAGGCGTATGTAGCGAATGTAGTTGAATACTCCCAACCTCTAATGGTTTGCCTTCTTCTAGATATACATCAGCGCATGGCAGGCGATCTATAATAGGATTTGCTATTTTGCTACCGAGTTTTTTCTTTAACTCTAAAGCGCTTGTAATATGGTCAGCGTGAATATGGGTATCAATTGCGTATCGTAGAGTTAGTCCATATTCTTTTAGCTCAGCTAAATCTCTGCCTATCGTAGCGATCACAGGGTCTATTAAGATTGCCTGCCGTGTTTCCTCGCATGCAATGAGATAAGTATATGTACTTGATAAAGGCTCAAACAATTGCTTAAAAAGCATGATTAATACTCCTAGATATTGCAACAATTTAATTAAAGATATATTATAAAAATATATATTGAAATGCAAGGCTTATTAATTAATAGCTAAATTATGAATACAACTGACATCAACATTGATTTTGAACTAATGCGTGGGAAAGCAACTCAAGCTAGCGATTTTTTAAAAACTCTGGCGAACCCAGATCGACTTCTACTGCTCTGCCAACTGAACCAGAGAGAAATGTGTGTGAGTGACTTAGAAAATGCGCTTGCCATCAGGCAGCCAACACTTTCACAACAGCTTAGCGTATTGAGAACAGAAAATTTAGTTAAAACAAGACGTGATGGAAAACAAATTTACTACAGTATCGCCAGCCAAGAAGCATTATCAATATTGCAACTTTTGTATAAGCAATTTTGCAAATAAACCTAGGAGAGCTCATTGATCAACTGGATTGAAGCTACACCTTTCTAATCTCTGTTGGGCGGCATGCTCATTGGGGTTGCTGTTTCCATTTTGATATTATTCAATGGGGAAATTGCTTGAATCAGTGGGATACTTGGTGGCTTATTGAAGCCAAAGAAAGGAGACGTTAACTGGCGACTTATATCTATTATCGGACTGATGATTTCGCCTATTATTTATGCACTACTTAAGCCGCTTCCCGAAATAACTATCACCGCTAGTTATTGGGAAATTTTAATAGCTGGTTTATTGGTTGGAATAGGAACAAGATTTGGTTCGGGATGCACAAGTGGCCATGGGATATGTGGAATTTCAAGACTTTCCATTCGTTCTGTAGTGGCAACTATTTACTTTACCTTGGCTGGGGTTGTGACCGTGTTCATAACCCGACATCTCCTGTAGGAAAAAAAGATGATATTAATCTACGCTTTAATGTCTGGTTTGTTATTTGGATTGGGTTTAATTATTTCAGGTATGTCGAATCCAGCAAAGGTTATCGGTTTCTTAGATATCACAGGTCAATGGGATCCGTCACTAGCTTTTGTTATGCTTGGTGCTATTTCAGTTGCATTCTTACCTTTTAAACTTGCAAAAAGTAGATCAACCACATTCACGGGTCAAGCTCTACAGCTTCCGTGTATTCAAACAATAGATTTAAAATTCATACTTGGATCAATCACTTTTGGAATTGGTTGGGGGCTAGCAGGCTATTGTCCAGGCCCTGCATTAAATTCAGTACTGACTGGATATTTTGAGCCAGTGCTATTTGTAATATCGATACTTTCAGGCATGGGTATCTTCGAAATTTTAAAAAAAATAAGACCACCAATTTAAATGATGATCATTTTTTTAGGCCTGTTTGTTGGGCTGGTAATGGGCCTCACTGGCGCGGGTGGCGGAATCATCGGGTTGCCACTTTTAGTTTTTTTCTTAGATATGGCTATGGTAGATGCGGCTCCAATCGCACTTTCAGCTGTTGCAGCCGCTGCGACTTTTGCTGGCATCCTAGGTTTGCGTAAGGGTATTGTTCGATATAAAGCTGCCATCATCATGGCGGTCGCTGGGTCCATGCTATCACCTGTTGGGGTGTTGCTAGCTCATAAAGTAGATAACCAATACTTGATGTTTCTTTTGGTAATCATTTTAGTGTTTATCGCTTATAAAACCATTAGAGATAGTCATTCAGAAATAAATTTAGAACAGGACAAATTGGTTCCATGCTCAATAAGCACTAACAGTGGAAGATTTATATGGACACGCAAATGTTCAATTGCAATCGTATTTTCAGGTGCAATAGCGGGATTTTTGTCAGGATTATTGGGCGTGGGAGGTGGATTTATTATTGTCCCTATATTAAATAGATTTTCCATGTTATCCAAAGAATCGGTTATTGCAACCTCGCTAGCCGTAATTGCATTGATATCAATAAGTGTGCTATTGAGCACTGCTGTTCATTCATACATCAACTGGTCTTTGGTGATGCTATTTTCAGCTGGAGCAGTGGTAGGCGTTGTATTAGGAAAATCGCTGCTTGAAAAAATTTCAGCTAAGTATTTGAAATATGGATTTTCCTTATTATTAATTATTGTCGCATTAATGGTGTTTTTAAAAGATTTGAGTAGCTGAATCCAATTTTTATACTACAAAGCATAGAGCTTAGCGGTTGCTCAGCGCGCAGCTCTCTCAATAATTAACTGGTTAATAGGTTAGAGGGAATGACTCTCGTCGGGCGCTCCCAACTAAAATAGGGTTGGGCACTTGATGGTTGAGGAATTAGAACCTTGTCCAAAATTGGTGTGGGAAATAAGTATCTTATGCCAGGATAGTTGTGGCATAAAACAGAACTAAAAGTGATAACAAAATTTTTGATGTGTTTTTCATATCAAACCCTACCGCTTTCATAAACATTTCTAATCTATCAGCGACTTGAATCATTCTGATAAATCGCAAATTCCTTCTCAACCACCTCTAAAATAGGTTTAATTCCTGTGATTGTTCCGCTTGCTTGAACTTGTATTTGACCTTGGTTGTTTAACAGTGTGACTGTATTTGAATGGGCGACATCGCCTTCTTTAATGACTTTATATCTACCGTTGAGTGCATTCGAAAGTGCGCGAACTAGGTCGTTATTGCCCCGGAGTACTTTCCAATTTGAATTTAAACCCTTTTTTCCCGCAAAGGCTTTAAGCGTTTTTGGAAAGTCGGAGTCCGGTGTAAGTGAAACCAACACGAAGCCAATTTTGTTGCGCATATTTGCTGGAAGCTGCTTTTCTACTCGCCTCATACTTTCCACAATAACCGGGCAAGAGTTAGAGCAACCCGTATAAATAAGCGCAATCAGTTGCGGCTTACCTGCTAATGATTCCAGTTGAATAGATTCATTGTTTTCGGTAAACCAAGTTCCGCCAACTTGATAAACGGAGTCGCCAGGTAGCTCCGGAGCAGCAAAAACTGTAGTGCTGAAGCTAAACAAAAAACTTACTATTAACATTCTCATACGGTTAAATCCTTAATATGGATTCTAGGCTTGGGATAGTGTGTACAGAACTATTGATCGCCATCCATAGCGCATCTGAAACCTAAACTACCTAGGGTAAATTTAGCATTTAGGCTGGAGCGAAATCCATAGCGCATAAACGCTGCATAATCACTGGGGTTCACTGCACCAGCACTCCCAGAAGCACAGTAAAGATCTTTATTCACACTGCTATCATCACGTGACTCGCCGCTAATAAGGTCAGAGTTGAAGTCTTCTGTCCACTCCCAAATCAAGCCGTGCATATTATGCACGCCCCAATAATTTGGCTCATCTTTACCGACTTCTGTAAGCGTATGTTTTGCCGCTTTAGCGTACCAATCCAATACTTTTTGGTTGTAATCCTTTTCCTGACTTCCATCTTTTTGGGTAAAAGAAGCTTGGGCTACATACTCCCATTCAGCTACTGTTGGCAAACGTTTCTGTTGAGCCTGACAATAAGCTTGAGCTGCATACCATGAAACAAAAATCACCGGCTTTTCTAAATCAGCTGAGTTAGGGCGAAATTGATTAGCGCCTTTCTCCCAGTGACTTAAGTAAGCATCTTCTACAAATAAACTGTGGGAAATTGCCCGTTGCCACTTAGTATTTTGTGAAACAAAATTTTGATACTCACGATTTGTAACAGCTTGCTTATCTAGCTTAAATGGCGCCACACTGACTAATGGACTGTCCAAACTAAGATACAGCGGGCGATATTCACCCGCTGTGATATTAGCCATGCCATTGTTTGCGATACTATCTTGCCCCCAAGTGCTAGGGGAAATGAACATCATGAGGGCAAAATAGTATAGCAACACAATTAACCCCAGCTACTAGCCGTGGCTATCGACATTTGCCGGAGCGACTTTACGCTGTTTATCTACTTGAGCAGGCGTTACTTGACCACCCATGTTGCCAAAACTATTCAAGACATAGGTTAAGACATTAGAAATTTGCTCATTATTAAGCGCAACCGCCGGCATTACGCTGTCAAAAGTTTTACCATTGACGGTAATTGGACCTGAACGGCCATGCAGTAATATATTGATTGCGCGGTCGTGATCAGCATTTAAATAGTCTGACTTAGCAAGGGGTGGGAACGCATTAGGAATTCCCTCTCCATTAGCTTGATGACAAGCTAAACAATTAGCCTCATATACGTTTTTACCTTGGGCAATACGTTCATCCTTAGTCAAAGTCTTGGTAGCTGCCGCGGTAGGGTTGGCAATTGATTGTGTTGCAGAGCCTTCTGGTAAGTAAACCTTATCTGCCTGTTTGCCTGAATAAACAATTTTATCTTCTGGGCCTGTAACCTTTAACATACCCAAAGCCCCTTTATTAAAGGCACGGAAAATTGAGTGGTCAACCATAATAAATGTACCAGGAACATCCACCTTAAATTCAGTAATGGCTGCACCACCTGCTGGCACTAGCGTTGTTTGAACGTTATGATTTTCTAATTTGCCACCCTCTACGTAAACTTTGTCAAAAATCTCGCCAATGACATGGAACGAGGAAACCATATTCGGACCACCATTGCCCACAAACAATCGTACAGTTTCACCGACCTGAGCGGTAATTGCCTTTTCCCCATTGAGCGCTCCTACTGAGCCATTAAATACCACGTAATCTGGCTGCTCTTTAATTGCCTTTTCCATATCAAAGGGTTGCAAACCAGCTTCGCCATATTTGCCTTTGGTGTAGAAATCACCTTGCATCACATAATATTCACGGTCAACCTTAGATAGCCCTTCTTTAGGTTCTACTAGTATCAAACCGTACATACCATTCCCAATGTGCATACCCACAGGTGCCGTGGCACAGTGATAAACATACAAGCCAGGATTAAGTGTTTTGAAACTGAATGTAGAGGTGTGCCCCGGCGCTGTGAATGACGCTGTCGCTCCACCACCAGCGCCTGTCACTGCATGTAGATCGATATTATGTGGCATTTTGGAATCAGGGCTATTGGATAAGTTAAATTCGACTTCATCGCCCTCGCGAACACGCATAAACTGCCCTGGGACTTGTCCGCCAAACGTCCAGAACATATAGTCCACACCATCCGCCATGCGCATAACTTTTTCTTGTGTTTCTACATTAATAACGACCTTTGCAGGATAATTACGGGTAATTGGGGGTGGCACATTGGGTGCAAAGGTTAAAACGCCCTCAATGACAGGCAACTTTCCAGCGACTGTTACGTCATTCTTTGCACTATCTGAAGTGGATTGAGATGCCGATTTTTCTGTAACTTGTGCACATGAAACAAATACTAATGCTGCACTGAGCATAGTCACGAGTACTTTAGTTTTGAAATTAAATTGGTGCTTGAAATTAAGCATGATGGCCTCCCTTTAGCGATAGGTATGACATTTTTTTCAAATGTCTGCGGCCATTTGCCGCACCTTGAATACAGAATAGCGACTAAACATGTTGGTTATCTTGACCAGCATCAAGAACGGAAAATTAAATAGCTAACGCTGCTCTAGCGCGTCATTTGCGCATACAGCAGTGGAAGTTCTTTAGGCAAATCTTCTGGTTTGCGTATCACGGCAAAGCCGCCAACACCAAACAAATGCGGTAGATACTCATTAGCTTCATTATCAATTGTCACGCAGAATGGTCGTAAACCTTGCTGGCGCGCTTCGTGTAGCGCCATGCGCGTATCTTCAATACCATAGCGGCCTTCATAGCGATCTAAGTCATTAGGTTTACCATCGGTCAGCAATAACAGTAAGCGCTGGCGTTGTGGCTGTGCAGCAAGTAGCGCACTGGCTTGGCGTATAGCTGAACCCATGCGTGTGTAGTAGCCGGGCTTAATGGCCTGAATGCGTCCACGTGCAAGGCCATCATAGCGATCATCAAAACTCTTTAAGCGATTAAAGCGCACATTCCCGCGTTTGAGCGATGAAAAACCATACATAGCAAAACGGTCACCCGTTGCAGAAAGCGCTTCAGAAAATAAAAATAAACTATCACGTATGACATCAATCACACGCGCATGGTCAGAGGCATAAGCATCGGTAGAGAGTGACAAGTCCGCCAATAGCAAACATGCCAAATCACGTTGCTGATTTACTTGCGCACGATACATGCCACGACCGTCTGCATGAGTGCCGCTGAGTAAGTCTGCCTCTTGTCGCACCCAAGCATCAAGGTCTATCTCATCACCATCCTGTTGTCCTTTTAGCCAAGTTCTGGTTGGCACCAGCGCTTGAAATTGACTACGCAAGCGCCTTGCGGTGCGCCGAAGCTGTGTTGGCAATTCGCAAGGCTGGGCTTGAGGAGAGACATACTCTTGTAAACGGCAATAATCTGGCTGCATCACTTGCTTTTTATAATCCCACTCAGGCAATGGAATACCCTCACCCAGTGGCGTATCATCCTCACCTGCAGATGGGAGGTCAAGGTCGAAACGCAGCTTCGCAACACTCGTTTCTCCATCGCGGGCAACAGTCATGGTATCCATATCCTCGGCGGCGAGGGCTGCGCGTTCAATATCATCTTCCTCATCTTGCGGACGATTCACATTGATATATTCAGTCCATGAAAATAAGCTCTCAGCGCGAAACATCATGAGAAATCCATCCTTACCATCGGGCATATCAGTGCGCTCAGCAGCATGCTTCCGACGACTTTTAGCTACATTTTTATCGTCTGACTGCTCTCGTTCAGGTGCCCCATCACTGCTGCTGACTTTATTACTCGCATTGACTGGCGGGCTTGGGTGTGTCCAAAGTAGCACAGGTTGAAATGGTTTTTTAGCTGTTGGCAAATCATAAATACTGCCTGGCTGTTGAAGTGCTTGGCGAATAGCACTCTCTTGCGCAGCTTCTTCAATAGGCAGTTTCGAGGGTAAAGTACGCAATAGCAGTAGCGCGCCTACCAGCCGATAATATCGAGAAACCAGACCTGGAAAACGTGTCAGTGTGGCTAATGTTGCCGTTTGATTACGAACGATCCAAGGTAAGTTGTCATCAACATCGGCTGCTGAAAGCGCTGTCAACCAGAGATACATATCACGGTTAAGGCTGCGCTCAGAAAACAGGTCTATTTTTTCAGGTAGGCGTAATGTTTCGCCATCTCGCCAAGACAATTCAATTCGTTCACCACTGCTAGCAAGCCTATCCCGCCAGCCACGGCGTGCACCATGACGAGTGGATGCGGCAGCCGATAGGTTCAAGCCCGCATCGCCACCTAAAGCTCGAAAGAAAATAGCCGCGGTTTTGCTGATCTCATCCAAGTTAACAGCAGCCTCCGCGTGTTGCTTATCGGCAACGCGTGTGACCAACTTATGCCATAACTCACCGACATATTCTTCCATGTTAACGTGTAATCAAGTAAGGCGATTTCATGGCGCTAGGGCTAAAGTCCGAATGTCGCATCAATCACTTCGCGCAGAGCAACTGCGGTCTCTGGGTCGTCGGTCAAAGTCTCAACAAAGGCCGCGCGACAAGCCAATGTTGGCTCGCAGCCATCTTTAATCAGAATGGCGGCATATACCAGCAAGCGCGTACTAGCGACCTCTTCTAAATCATGATCACGCAATGCACGAAAAGCGTTAGCAATAGAGACCAAACGCTTTGCTAACATTTCATCGATGCCTGTTTCACCAATGAGAATGGCTTCCTCTTGCGCGGCGGATGGAAAATCAAAAGCAAGTGAAATGAAACGCTGCCTGGTTGATGGTTTCATGCCTTTTAAAAAGTTTTGATAGCCAGGGTTATAAGAAACCACGAGCATGAAAGAAGGTGGCGCGGCCAATATTTCACCGGTACGGTCTATTGGCAATATGCGCCTATCATCAGCCAATGGATGCAATACAACCGTTGTGTCCTTACGTGCTTCAACTACTTCATCTAGATAACAAATGCCCCCTTCACGCACCGCGCGTGTTAAAGGACCATCACTCCATACGGTTTGACCATCCACAATCAGATGGCGACCGACCAAGTCCGCCGCAGTGAGGTCATCGTGACAGGCTACGGTGTAGAGCGGTAAATTAAGTTGTGCTGCCATGTGTGCTACAAAACGTGTTTTACCACAACCCGTTGGCCCTTTAATAAGCAAAGGCAAATTGTTACGCCATGCACGCTCAAAAAGCTCAATTTCGCTCCCGTGCGATTGATAAAAAGGTAGGTTTTCCATGATGTTTCCCGTATTGCTTTTAAATTTAGTCGGTTTAAGGCGTTTAAAATTATTTAAGGCCCATTAAATAAGCCATTGCAATTAAACTGCCCACGATGATGAAATAGCCAAACATAATGGCGCGCCACAAAAACTTAGTTTTGCGCAAAGCCATAAAATAATTAGCCACCAACTGACTTTTAATCATGGTGATCGCTAAAAGCGTAAGCATTACGCCTTTACCAGACATTGCAGATTCACCTAAGCTAAACGTTATGATTGTCAAGGCAACCAGCGTGAGCCATATGACTGTAGGAAATAGTGCTTTATTGTTTGCCATAATCGCCCTAACGTATGATGTAAACCAGTGGGAATAGAATAATCCATAGAAAATCTACCATGTGCCAAAACGAGGCGCCAGTTTCAACACCCACGTAGTCTTGGGTACTATACCCGCCACGTTTAGCCTTCATGATAATCATGGCTAGAATCACCATGCCCATCAATACATGCATAAAATGAAAAAAAGTGAGTGATAGGTAAAACATATAAAAATTGTTAGTGCTCATGGTGATATCCGCTGCAAACTTGGCATGAAATTCCACCATTTTGATAACGACAAACACACCACCCAGTATGAATGCGCCTGTCAGCCAATGTGCACATTGTTTATTTAAACCACGTTTAATAGCCGCAACGCCTTGAACAACAAAGTAACTACTGGTAATCAGCACCAGCGTGTTGATTGCACCAGAAATACGACTTAATGTCAGTTGCGACGCATTGAATAGCTCAACATCTTGAGCTCGACTAAACGCATAGGCGACAAACAGCACGCCAAAGGCTAACATTTCGGCAAATATAAAAATCCAGATAGCGAAGTCCCCTGGAAGGTCATCTTGATTATTGATGTTGATAGCTGGTGGCACTTAATTCCTATGGTTAAATTTAATGATTAATTTTGTTAGTAACATTGTCTGTATCTTGCGTTTTATAGCTGGCCTAGTCATTGACCGAAATCAAGTTGTAAAAATCAGTAGTAAAAATTAGGCGTAAAAATCAAAGTCATAAAGAAAAAAGAGGAGCCGAAACCCCTCTTTCTAATTCAATCTTTTAGTAAATTACTCAAACGCTCGGCTTTCGCCTTTAACAAAGAAACTGCCAATGTAAAGCAACAGGCCAATTAAGAACACCAAACCAGCGCCTTCACGAGCCCAGTAAAAGATTGATATTTGATCTTGTACCGCCATAAAACTCATGGGTGTTGGTGACATGCGTTGCAGCCAAACTTGCACGATTCCAGCACCTGTCAGAAACAAGGCAATAAAGAACATAGAAATTGTCATTAGCCAAAATGACCACATTTCCATAATTTGCGCTCGCTCTGGGTTAGCTGCACGTCCCCGCAAGATAGGCATTGCATAAGAAATCATGGTGAGCACCACTAAGGCATAAGCACCAAAGAAAGCCAAGTGACCATGAGCAGCCGTTAACTGCGTACCATGTGTGTAGTAGTTAATTGGCGCTAATGTGTGCAAGAAACCCCACAAACCAGCACCTAGGAACGCCATTACACTAGTACCTAAAGCCCATAGTACTGCAGCTTTGTTTGGATGTTCACGACGACGTTTATTAACCATGTTGAAGGCAAATATAGTCATCATTAGAAAAGGTATAGGCTCTAATGCTGAGAAGACAGAACCCCACCATTGCCAATAAGCCGGTGCGCCAATCCAGAAGTAATGGTGACCTGTACCAATGATGCCTGTTACTAACGTCATGGTGATAATGACATATAACCACTTTTCAACGACTTCACGGTCCACACCTGTTACTTTAATCAACACGAAAGCTAACATTGCACCTAAAATCAATTCCCAAACGCCTTCTACCCAAAGATGCACTACCCACCACCAGTAAAATTTATCTTTTACTAGGTTGACTGGGTTGTAAAACGAGAACAGAAAGAACACTGCCAAACCAAGCATACCAAGCGATAACACTATGCTGATGGCTGTTTTTCGGCCTTTAAGCACCGTCATAACGATATTGAACAGCCAAGATAAAGCCACTATCACAATCCCTACTTTGGTAGGCAATGGTTGCTCTAAAAACTCACGTCCCATTGTGTTGAGCAGATCGTTACCAGTCCATTTTGCAAGGGATGCATAAGGTACAAGCAAATAGCCAAGTACAGTTACCGCGCCAGCCACTAAGAATATCCAAAAGGTAATGATGGCGAGTTTAGGGCTATACAACTCGGTTTCTGACTCTTCTGGAATCAAGTAATACGATGCTCCCATAAAACCAAATAGCAACCATACAATCAACAAATTGGTATGCACCATTCGAGCTACGTTAAAAGGTATGACTGGGAATAAAAAGTCCCCTACCACATACTGCAACCCCATAATCAGACCAAATAGAATCTGACCAAGGAAAAGGCCTATAGCAGCGATAAAATAAAGCTTCGCCACTGCCTGAGATTTATATTTCATTTTATTATCTCCTTAGAAAATGACGGACTAGCCTTCAATGTTTGGCGGCCATTTATTAGTGTTGATTTCAGAAGCGTATTTAAGAAACGCAACAAGATCATCAATCTCCGCATCAGTTAAATTAAACTGCGGCATTTGACGACGTCCAGGAACGCCTGTTGGCTGCCCTTTGATCCACGCTTTAATAAAATCTGGTCCGCGACGGGGATACACATTGCCTAGTTCAGGAGCAAAATACGCACCTTCGCCCAACAACGTATGGCAACCAATACAATTGTTGGTCTCCCATAGCTTTTTGCCGTGTTCAACGGCTGGCGTAATGTTTTGACTATTGTCTCGCTTCGGTAAAACCTTCATAGTGTCGAAAGTGAGTGCGATAAATAAAAGGAAGAAGAAAACTCCTCCACCATAAAAAACATTTCGCGCCATGGACTTAGTGAAAGTTGCGCTCATAACATTGCTCCTACAGAGTGAATAAAAATACAGCTCGAACAATAGCAGTAGGCAGCATTTTAATTCTTGACCGGAATCAAGTTTTTTTAAACTTGAGTAAATTAGTCAACAATAATCTTTAATAGAATTTAAGGTATTAAAAAATGGATAAAGTACTTATTGCTCAAAAGCTATCTGAGTTTTACATGTTCTCAGAGCTTCAGCCCGCCCAAATTGAGCCGCTTGCCAATGGAACAAGATTAGTGGATGTGCCAAGAGGAGGAGTACTGTTTAACCGTGGCGATAAAGCGCATGGCTTTTACTTACTGCTCGACGGTCAGATTAAGCTTGGCGTCATTTCTCCACAAGGAGATGAAAAAGTCATCGGTTTAATTCAGGCAGGTGAAAGTTTTGGTGAGGCAGTTTTATTCCTAGAGCGTACTTTTCCAATTTACGCACAGGCAACCTTAGACTCCAAAGTTTTATTAATTACCAGAGATGCAATTTTTGATATTCTGGATAACGATGTAACGGTTGTGAGACGCATGTTGGCTGGCATATCTGCCCGTAACCGCCAACTGGTCAATGATATTGAATCTATTTCATTGCAAAATAGTACGCAACGCCTGATTGGCTATTTATTACAGATTAGCTCTGAGTCCCCCAACCCTGAGCGAGTGTTGTTACCTGCTAACAAACTGACAATCGCATCCATGCTCAACATCACGCCAGAAACGCTCTCCCGCGTAATGTTAAGGCTTAATAATGTTGGGTTAATTGAAGTGAATGGTAAGGAAATTGTGATTACCAATATTGCTGGGTTACGAAATTTCGAGTGAAATCGATAACATAAATCAAGGCGCTGATTTTAGTGATGGCTAAAAGATCGATTAAAGACCTAATACATCACTATTTGACTGCACTCTGGATTAATGCGACAGCTGCATTCTTTGCTCTTTTTGCGGCCCCAGTACCTGGGCTTAATCTATCAACTAAAGCAGCCCCTTCAAATATGATGGTGAGTTGTTGTCCAAGCGCAACTGGGTCACGCGCCCCCGCTGTTTTAGCGATTTTCGACAGATAACCTTGTAACTCCGCAGCGAGTACAACAGAGTATTGATTGATTGGGTGATCTGGGTCTGGAAACTCCACCGAAGCAATATGGAATGGAAGTCCATGGAATTCTGGTGTTGAAATCCACACTTCAACCAACTCGCATAGGGTTATCAGAATCTCAATGGAGTCTTCTTTTTTAGAAGCCAATTGCGAATTCAACCACTCGTAGAATTTATCAGATTTACTCTTGAGATAAGCAATGACCAAGAGGTTTTTGCTTGGATAATGTTTATAAAGCGTTGCTTTCGCTACGCCAGACTCAGCAATAATCGTATCTACGCCAGAAGCTTGTATGCCCCTACTGTCAAATAGAAGTGTAGCGACGGCTAATATTTTCTCATTGGTTTTCATCAAAATTCCTTTATTCAAACATAACTAAAATGTTTTAGTTTGAGTGATTAATGTATAAGTGGACGCATAAGTTCTTGTGGGTATAAACAACTCACGTAGCCAAATGCATCTCTTAAATTTTCCACATTATTCACGTCTATCGTACCTTCATTCACAAAAGCCAAAAATGCTTGTCTTTGGCGTTCTGGCAACATAGCTGCTTGCGGAAGTTGGCAAGTGCCCTTTTTCATTTTGCTATAAGCAAGTTGTAACATACTGATGGTAACGGGGTCGGCTATACCTACAGGCATTGAGTTTTTTGGTGCTTCGAAAAGCATGTCATCGCCACTTGCACTTGCTGCGTAATGTTTTGTAGGGATAATTTGCAACGTGCTCAGGCAAATCATAAAAAACATGATTAAGGCGCCGAATTGATAAACTCGATATTCACTTTTAGGATTTAAGTAGTCATCAATGGTTTGCGATAATAACTTCCAAGCCTGAGAGGAATCAGTTTGAGATTGAATTTGAATGGCGCCTATCGTCAAAAAGAACAGCTGATCTATGAATACTTGTGTGCAATTTTTTACAGATTTGCTAACCGCCTCTTGAATTTGGTTCTTAATAAAACTGATGTCTTCAAAAGATAAATTTGAATGTTGTCCATTGGCAATTAGGTTTGCAGCCCTAGCTCTATTCCAATCATTTAACTGTTTTGGCAGCAAGATAAGTGCGATATTTCTACCCGATTTAGAAGAGATGATTTTTTGCAGGCCAGTAAAAGAAACTAAACCTGTTAGATCCCAGAGCTTAATTTTTCTTACCTGATAATTGTGTAATTGGGTCAACTTAATTTACCTCAAAAAAATATCTTGCGTTCACTAGAAAACTTAAAGTAGACTATAAAAACGAACAGACCTGTCTGCATGTTAACGCAATGTATTGCACAATGCAATGCATCGTTCTCCGTAAACTTTATTTATATAGGATTCATATGCAAATATCAATTAATGATGCAAATTTGGCAGATTGGCGTAGTCATGCATTAAAGCTAGAAAACGAAGTGAAAAAGGTAATCGTAGGACAGGAAAAAGCCATTCGTTTGATCAATATCGCGATTTTTGCCCGTGGTCATGTATTACTTGAAGGCGGTGTAGGCGTAGGTAAAACGACGCTGTTGCAATCTATTGCAAGATGCATAGGTGGTGACTATGAGCGTATTGAAGGCACCGTGGATTTAATGCCAAATGACCTTATTTACCATACTTATTTGGGAGAAGATGGTCGCCCAAAAATTGATGAAGGCCCTTTATTAAGAGCTGGCGAGAATTTATCTGTTTTCTTTTTTAATGAAATTAATCGAGCAAGACCGCAAGTGCATGCACTAATGCTGCGTGTAATGGCTGAGCGACATATCAGTGCTTTCAAACGCGAGTATCGCTTGCCTCACATGGTGGTATTTGCCGATAGAAATCAAGTTGAAAAAAATGAGACTTTTGAGATTCCATCGGCCGCGCGCGATAGATTTATGATGGAAATCCCCATCAACATACCAGATGATCGTGATTTGCGTAAAGCGCTCATGTTCGATGTAAAGTTTCAGCATGCAGAAAGTTTGACCCAGCAAGTGGAATCAAAAGTATTGCAGTTTGATCAGCTGAATGCATTTTCAGATTTACTTCAAAGTCATATTAAATCAAGCAATGTTCTAGAAGAATATGCCCTTGATCTGTGGGAGGCAACACAATCACCAGAGAAGTTTGGCATCAAGCTAGACAGTGCTGATATTACTCGCCTGATTCACACGGGCGCTAGCCCGCGTGGAATGGGAATGTTGCTCAAAGCGGCACGCGTGAATGCATGGTTAATGAATCGAGATAGCTTATACCCAGAAGATATTCATGCGGTTTTCCATGAATTGATTGCGCACCGCTTAGTGTTTAACACGATGTATGAGAACCGCAGAACAGTGCTAGCTCGCGAGTTAACGTCACAGATTCTACAAACTGTTGCCGTACCGGCTCAGGCTAAAGCTGCATGATTCCCGCTTACGCAAAACCTTTTACCTATCAGGTTCCTTGGAAATCGAGCAGCGTGCATTACGGCGGCCATCGCGGTACACAACGTGGATTAGGGTTTGAATTTAAAGGAAATGTGTCTCTAATTGATTATCCAGATGCAAGACGCATGGATATCCGCCAAACGTTACGTGACCCTTACGAGCAAGTGCAGGTCAGAGTATTCAATCAAGACAACACGACGCCCATTTTTGCAATATGTGACTTATCAAGCTCAATGCAATTTAAAGGGCGCGTTAGAAAGTTAGATATTGCGAAAGAGATCGCTGCTTCAGTCGCCTATTCAGCTTTTGAGGTTGGTGATTTGTTTAGTTTGATTTGCTATGACAAAACGGTGATTGAGGACATGACACTTACACTCAATCGCAATGTTCAACAATCATTTGAAACCATTGAGCAACTTTCCCAAGTTCATGGAATGAACATCGGATGCGAAGGTATTTTAGAAGTCCCTCAATACTTAAGTCAGCATAAAGGATTAGTGTTTTGGATTTCCGATTTTCATATGCCCTTAGCGCTAATTGAGCAAGCGCTCAGCGCAATGTCTATTCATCAGCTTGTACCTATTGTGCTTTGGGATGAACATGAGTATTTGAAACTACCTAAGTTTGGTTTCGGAAACATGATTGATCCTGAAACTGGGTTGCAAAAAACCATATTTTTTCGTGAGGCCGTAAGGCAACAATTTATTGCTGCATTCGAGCAAAGAAAACAAGCGCTAAACGCCTTATTTTCCAAATTTGAAACACAAGCAGTTTTCATCAGCAATCAATATAAACCAGAAATGATGTCGCATTATTTTGAAGAAATGATGGGTTAGGAAAAACAAAGTATGAAAAATTTAATGCTTAAATGCCTGATATTACTTAGCTTAGTGTCATTCTCTGCAATGTCTGAGGGTCAGAATACCGAGGCCAAACTGATAAAAATCATAAATCCGCCGCAGAATCATGGCGTACAAATTGGTGATGTTTTACATCGCACAGTGGAAATTGAGGTGCAAGAATCTTACAAACTCTCCAAATCTATATTACCTATCAAAGGGAGAAACTTAGATGGGATTGAATTAAAAGATATTCAGGCAAAGTTATCTCACTCAAGTGGAAAAAATAAGTACTTAATTAATCTTACTTACCAAGTATTTGTCAGTGCCAGCAAGCCAGCATTAATACAATTGCCTAAAGAACATTTAACTTTCACAGCTGATAAAAGCAACTTTATTGTAGAGGTGCCTAGATGGCAGTTTTGGTATGCCGCTTTAGTACCAGAAGGTATTTTAAACGCTAAACCGGTTATGCAACCGCAACATAAAGCCGATTTACAGAATGTAGTTTCACATCAAGTTAAGCTAGGATTAGCTATGGCACTCCTAGCAATTGGCGTACTAGGGCTTTTGTATATGAATGCAGATGGGCGTTGGATTCCATGGATGAATGGCGCATTTGCACAAGCGCATCGAAAATTAAAAAAACTACCCAAAACCTTAGAAGGTCAAAAGCAAGCTTCTGTTTTTATGCATCAAGCTTTTAATCAAACCTATGGCTCAAATCTATTTGATTATGAGGTGGATAAGTTTTTGCTTAGCCATCCTCAGTTTTCAAAATTTAAGAATCAAATACGCGATTTTTTCGACCAATCAAATGCATTTTTGTTTGCAAATCACTCCACTGATTCCTCACAATATATGAGCGAGCTACTCAAACTCAGTAAGCATTTAAGAGATTGTGAGCGAGGTGCATAAATGACCCTATTACAACCCATGGCGATTTTGCTTTTGCCCATTATTGCGGTGCCATTTTTGCTAAAGAGCCATCAAGGGCAGATGTATTCGTGGCTTGATATTGTACCTTCGGACAGATTCTCAGAGATTGCTAACCTTACCGTTAAAACTATTACTGCATTATTATTGCTTAGTCTTGTATTGGCACTTGCATCACCGCAAGGCGCGAGCAAGCAGGAACAAAAAATTGGCAAAGGCGCGCAGACTGTGTTGGTCATTGATCGCAGTGTGAGTATGGACCACCCGTTCGCAGGTCAAGTAACAGGCGGCAGGGCGGCAGAGATAAAGTCAGCCGCAGCTAGAAGGTTAATCACGGCGTTTATCGACTCACGCCCTGACGATATGATGGGTGTAGTTGGTTTTACTAACTCAGCACTGTATGGCATGAAAATTACAGCAAATCGTGATGCCATACATGCCGCGATTAACGCAGCTACAGGACCTGCCTTAAACCAAACCAATATAGGTGCAGGTATCACGCAAGCGGTAACACTGTTCGATAACATTCAAAGCTCAGGTTCCAGGGCGGTCATCTTGCTTTCAGATGGCGCGGGAAAGTTGAGTCCAAGAGTTAAATACAAAATCTCACACCAATTAGCGGAAAAAAAGCTCAATCTTTATTGGATTGTATTGCGTGAGCCAGATGACATTAGTATTTTTAGTAAAGAAAATTACACCGAAGAACAAGCGCCTGACTCAATTAATTTAGATCGCTTTTTTAAATCACTCAAACTCAAATACAAAGCTTTCGAGGCAGATAATCCAACCACGCTAGAGTCCGCGCTTCGTGAGATTAACGCTAAAGAAAAAAATATGATTCAGTACTCGGTCACTATCCCCGGTCATGATTACTCAAGAGACCTGATTGTGATTGCATTAGCACTGAGCTTGCTCATTTTATTGGTTAAAAATCTTAGGATACATTAATGGCAAAACACATCAAAAATAGCAATATTATCTTTGGATTATTATTAATTATTGGGCTTATCGGGACGGCTTTTGAAGCTTATCAATATCATAAAATCACGCGATTAAATGACCAAATTGCTTCGGGCAAGTTAATCACAGACATTGATTATCCTTATTTGCAAAAATTTACCGCGGCTTATGATCAAGGAAATAAATCTGATTACAAGCATGCAGTGCAAACTTACAGCCAGTTATTAGATAACGCGCCATCTTTAGCAGATCAAGCCAAAATTCATTTCAATATTGGCAATAATCTGTTTACTTTTGGCTTAATTCGTAGAATTAATGATGATGGCACATTCCAAGATGAAGCAAGATACGCTTATATTCAAGCCAAATTGGCTTATGAGCAATCACTTCGTATCACGCCAGAAGATAAGGCAACCAAATTTAATCTAAGTCTTTTGAATTCCGTGATGGCAAAAAATATGAAGGCAGCACCTAAAGAACAATCCACGATGGAATTAAGTAACTTGCCAATAGGATTACCATGAATAAAACACTTACATTTGTTAAGAGAAATTACGAAACATTTCTCTATATAACAGCCATCGTTTTTATGATACTGGCAATTTTTAAGCCCAATATACAATTAAAACAACGGGTACATAACTACTTACTGGTTGCAGATGTATCTCAAAGCATGAATGCTGAGGATGAAAGGCTCAATAATAAAGCAGTCAGTCGGCTAGCTTATACGCGCTATTTAATGAGGAATATTGTACAAACATCACCATGTGGCACTTATTTTAGCGTAGGTATTTTTGCATCAGACAACGTTGCGTTATTAATTAATCCTCTAGAGGTCTGTAAAAACTTAGATGTCATTACAGATTCTATAGACCATCTTGAGTGGCGTATGGCTTGGAAAGGCAATAGTCGCCTAAGTTTTGGTGTACGCGCAGCGGCGAATGTATTTGACTCTCTCAATGTGCCTGCACAAATGCTATTTTTCACAGATGGAGATGAAGCTCCAAGAGTGAATGTCACTATTCAGCAAGATTTAAGTGGCATACAAATGGGTAAAAATCTAACGTTTGTAGGGATTGGTGGCGTTACGAAAGTTGGTGTTCCGAGGTTTAGCTCGAATAATAAAAGAGTGGGATATTGGCCTATCACTGATAACAATAATGCAGGCGCAGTCGGTGTGACCTATGCTGACCCAAGCCAAGATGAGCCTGATCCCCCAGTCGCAAATGCAGAATATGATCGATTTTTATCTCAATTAGAATCGGAATACTTAATTAAGCTTTCGGCAGATATTAAAGCGACCTACATTAAAGGCAAGGATACATCTAAATTTTATGAGTTTTTAGAGAAACAAAAACCAGCTTCCAGCTTTGTTACTGACTACAACATTCGTTGGCTGTATTTAATTTTATCAATAGTGATTTTGCTGGCTGCGTATATTCCTAGTTTTGTTTCTTTAAGGCATGCAAAAGTTAGAGCTAACCAATTGTAATATCTTTGGATTAAATGGTGATGGATAAGTATTAGTGATAGCAAGATCATTCATCTATTTTGTGCAGCTAGTCCATACGGACTATTGCCGAATATTCTGGCTCAGATAGTATTCGCACGTCGACTTAAATCAGAATAACCTCAAGGAAAATAATACATGTTTAATAATCTTAAAGGATTGCTTCTTGCAATCACAATGCTTACAGCGGTACCAGCAATGGCTTCAACAGAAGACTACGGTACACTTCTATCTGGCTCTTATCAGCCAACTGAAACATTTGCTAGCTTGTCTGTTACAGGTAGCGGTAGTGTTTACAACTTCACACTAACTTCTTTTGACCTTAACAGTATATTTACAACTGGTGCTTTCATTGGCGCGATTGCTGTAAATACAGACCCGGCATTAACACCAGTAGTTTCAAACGTTGTTGGTGGCGCTCCTGTAACTGTTTCTAATGGTGGTGGCCCTACAGGTCAATGGGAATTCCGCTTTGACTTAACTGATAAACAAGCACGTTTAACATCAGGTGAGACAGTATCTTTCACTGCAACATTTGCTAATCCAGTAGCTTTTGCTGGTGATGAATTCGCATTGCATGTACAAGGTTTGACAGACGCACAAGGCGGCAGCGCTTGGTATGTTAACTCAACCTCTCCTGTACCAGAACCAGAGTCATATGCAATGATGCTTGCAGGTCTTGGCTTAATGGGCTTTGTAGCTCGTAGACGCAAAAATGCATAATATAGCTGACTAGCAATATTATTGAAAAGGCCCTGAATATTCAGGGCCTTTTTTCATTTTGCGTCACCAACCTTGTACCACTGTTCAGATGAATCTGAAAAACAAAGTAGCTTTTCTTACAACCGAATCTGAATCAACGTAAGAACTACACCGCAGAATCATTGACCATTTATTAAATGCACTTAGCCTTTTAGCATATAATCTTTCCCATCGATTTACTAATACTTAAAATCAAAACTTTTATAACTCTGGATTGATTACATCTTTTTCATTAATGGCTATAACGGACACAAATAACACTTCTGCACTTGAATCACTGCTACGTCGCATGCGTAGCAATGAGGACTTTCCTGCGCTATCTACCACTTTCAGCGAAATCAATAATGCAGTCAGCTCTGATCTTTCATCTACGCTCAGTCTAACAAAAATCATTCTGCAAGATTTCTCGCTCACCAATAAGTTGCTTAAGATTGTCAACACGGTTTCTTATGGTCAATTTGGAGGAAAAATTAGCACCATTTCTAAGGCTGTAGTCATTCTGGGGTTTGATGTAGTACGTGATATTGCCACCACCTTGATTTTGATAGATTTTTTACAAAACAAATCACAAGCCACTCAACTAACAGATCAAGTGATTTTTTCATTTTTCTCAGGCCTAACTGCTCGGCAACTCACTTATAATTTGCATAAGCAGAATCATGAAGAAGCGATGATTTGTGGAATTTTTCACCACCTAGGACAACTACTCACGACTTTTTATTTTTTTGATGAAAGTCAAAAAATCAATCAACTGATTTCTGATGGTATACCGCCTAAACTAGCATCAATTAAAGTATTGGGGATTAGTTATGATGATTTAGGTAATGGCGTGGCTAAGAGTTGGAATTTCCCAAGCCGCTTACTTCATGGCATGCAAGCGTTACCGAATATTAAAGTTGGTAATTCTACCAATGAGTTGGATCAACTCAATGTAACAGTTAATTTAGCCAGTGAACTCACTGCAATCGTCTCAAGTATTAGTATCGAAGATAAAAATGTAGCCATTGGGCAATTGGTAAAAAAATATAGAAATGCCATTCAAATAGATGAAAAGCTGCTACATGAAACGCTGGAACAAAGCCTTCAGGAAATGGCCATTCGCGCTAAGATACTTAATATAGCCATCAAAAAAAGTTTATTCCTAAAGCGTATATCTGAATACACAAACAAGGCACTGAAAGATCAAAACCAAACAGCACATGACGAAGCAAATGCCAATAAAGAAGCCAAGCAAACTAAGGAAGATTTCGAACATTCTGCTGAGTTATCAGAATCTAATGAAAAAATAGACTCCGAGAGTATTCTTCAAGCCGGCATACAGGAGGTCATGAACACTTTAGTCAGTGACTATAAACTCAATGATGTTTTGCAGATGATATTAGAAACCATGTATCGAGGTATGGGATGCAATCGAGTGTTAATGCTTGTGCGCGATGCAAAAACGAACTTAATGCAAGCTCGATCTGGATATGGTGAGGATACGGAAAAGATATTGCTAGCATTTAAATTTCCCCTACATTCCACACCCGATGTTTTTTATCTTGCCGCTGATACTGGTGCGGATATCGTGATTGAGGATACCGATTCTGAATCAATTGCTGCAAAAATACCCCTATGGTACAAAAAGATTTCTTCGGCAAAAAGCTTTTTACTATTACCAGTGATGATTAATAAAAAAGCTGTTGGTTGCTTTTATGTGGATATGCAAACTACCCATGCATTTGATGAAAAATCCAAAAACCTGAGCCTTCTGCGCACATTGCGCAACCAAGCTGTATTAGCAATCAAGCAAAGCCAATAATTAAAAATAGTTCGTGCAAGCTTGCTGGTCGCGAGAAAACAAATTATTGTGGAATGTATTGTGAAACGATGAACTTGCTCATTCCATTTGCGAGTTCTTCTTCACCATAAAATATTTTTCCAATATTCTCTGTTGTCATTAAATTTGACTCTTCTTCATTATGCGTTCTTATCACAATGATAATTTCAGGTTGCAGCGTTTTTGCAGTTTCGACCATTTTTCTTATATTAAGCGTATCTGGGATTGCAATGACCAGCATGGATGCATTGGCAATATGTGCTTGAATTAAAACAGCAGGTTCTGAGGCATTCCCCGAGACTGCAGGTATACCTTTTTTACGCAAATCCTCAACAATCTCTCTATTTTCATCAGCTACAACATAAGGGATATGATTATCGCTTAATACTCTGGCAATTCTTTGCCCCACTCGTCCATAACCCACAAGTACAACCTGGCCTTCCAAATATTTGCGCTCTGTACTCATAGGTAACTCGGAAAACTGATCTACACGTTGCTCATATAGGCGGGCAGTTTCAGAAATGCCCAGCACCCATTTCTTAAATGGTTTAATGATTGAGAATATAAGTGGATTGATGGCTATTGAAATTAAAGCGCCAGCTAGAATTAAGCTCATGCCTTCAGCGGGCAGAATTTTTAATGAGACGCCTAAACCAGCTAGAATAAAAGAGAATTCGCCAATTTGAGCCAAACTCGCGGCTACAGTAAGTGCAGTATTGAGCGGGTAACGAAGTACCAAAGTGATGACCATTGCAGCAATAGATTTACCAAAAACAATGATGGCTACCACGGCTAATACGCTCAGCGGTTTGGAAAGTAATATTGCTGGCTCAAACAGCATCCCAACTGACACAAAAAATAGCACTGCAAAAGCATCTCTCAATGGTAATGATTCCTGAGCGGCTCTATGGCTGAACTCGGACTCACGCATCACCATCCCAGCAAAAAAAGCGCCTATGGCGAACGACACGCTAAACAAGATGGCCGCGCCGTAGGCAATGCCAATTGCCGTGGCAATAACGGATAAAGTGAATAGTTCTCTTGAGCCTGTTTTTGCAACATGCCACAGAATCCACGGCAACAAACGCTTACCAACGACTAACATCAAGGCGATAAAACCAGTCACCTGCAAAAGCGTAAAGCTAATGGTCTGCCATAATGGCGTAGATGAACTTGCTGTAGTGACGCCGCCTAAAATGGCCGCTAGTGGCGGCATTAATACCAGCACTAATACCGTCACAAGGTCTTCCACCACTAACCAGCCCACAGTTATTTTGCCATTCATACTGTCAAGTATGCCTCTAGACTCAAGTGCTTTTAATAACACAACAGTGCTGGCGCATGATAAAGCCAAACCGAAAATTAAGCCCTCGCCAAACGTCCAACCCCACCAACTAACTAGCAACATGCCAAGTATTGTTGAGATGGTCATTTGTATGACCGCACCAGGTAATGCTATTCGCTTAACTGACATTAAATCGTTAATTGAAAAGTGTAAGCCTACGCCAAACATGAGTAGCATGACGCCAATTTCAGATAATTGAGAGGCAATGCTTATATCTGCCACAAACCCTGGCGTGGCTGGGCCAATCAGAATGCCTGCGAATAAATAACCAACGAGCGCTGGAATCTTACAACTTTCGGCGATAAAACCAAATATAAGTGCCAGCCCAAAGCCAGAGGCGATTGTGGTAATTAGTGTTAAGTCATGATCCATATGTTCGCCTTTTTAGTGGAGCATATTAGTCTTGAAGCATATCAGTCTTTAAGTCATTTCAGATTGATAAAAGCTACTTTAATATAGCATCACTACTTGCAACTAAACATTAAACTTAACAAATGACTTTGCATTATCCTTGATGCGCATTAACACTGTGAGATGCATATCAAATATAACAATATAGCCAGTTTCAGTACGCCGCGCCTCTAGCTTCTAGCCATTCAAGCTTTTACTTACAATCTCAAACACATCGTTTGAAAGGTTAGGCGTGTTCATAATGCTTTGTAGTGCCTCTTTCATATGCGCTTGCAAGGCTGGAGTGTAGCGTTTCCATTCGCGGAATGGTGTTACTTGGCGTGAAGCAATTTGTGGATTGATTTCATTCAACTGGATAATCACATCTCGTAAAATGGCATAGCCTTGACCGCTGGGGTCATGGAGTTTCACTGGATTATTGATTGAGAATGCTGAATAAAGTGAACGCACACGATTAGGATTTTTAATATTAAAGTCTGGATGCTTAAGCAGTTTCGCAAAGTCATCAAATATTGCCTCTCTATTGGCAATCGCTTGAAGCGAGAACCATTTATCCACAACGAGCGGATAGTCCTTAAATCGACGATAGAAATCAGCTAACACTTCTTCTCTTTGAACTTGCGTACTGTCTGACAGACACGATGCCGCAGCAATCATATCGGTCATATTATCAGCGGCATCATAATGCGCTTTTGCAAGTGCGGCGCATCCAGTTCCATTGGTGACAGTTAACAATTCCAACACCGTATTTTGTAATGCTCTACGTCCCATAGCTTCTGGCGATAATGAAAACTCACCCGTATTGCTATTGGCTTTATATAAACGTTGCAATGCTTCTTTGTGGGTCTGTTTAATGGTTTTAAGTATCTGCGTACGGGCATTATCTATTGCCGTAGGGTCAATGACTTCCTGACTTTGTGCAATAACGCCTATCGCAGGTAGCGTGAGGGCGCGTGCGAGTAATGCTTTATCGCCATTATTGGCAAGACCTTGTTCAATCATGGCGCCAAAATCATCTATAAATTGAGAGATATTGGCTTCGCTATCAGCCATCACCCGCTCAATATTACGCAATGCTATTGTTTGTCCTGCTTCCCAGCGGTTGTAACCATCAGTATCTTTAAGTTGTAATAGACGAAGATCATCATCGCTCAAGTCTGTGATTAATTTTACAGGCGCAGAAAAACCACGCAAGATTGACGGCACTGGTGGCGTATTAACATTGTTGAAGGTGAAGCTTTGTTCACGCTCAGTCAGTTCAAGTATCTGTGTTTCATGCGTTTGCGCACCTGTTGCGTCTAGCAAACCAACTGCCACAGGTATGTGAAGTGGTTTTTTATCTAGCTGCCCAGGCGTTGCAGGCTGAGATTGCTCAAACGTGAGTGTATAAGTACTCGATGCCGCATTGTATTGACTAGAAGCTTTTAAAGTTGGCGTGCCAGCTTGTTTGTACCACAAGAAGAATTGCGACATATCGCGACCAGACGCATCTGCCATACATTGCACAAAATCATCACAGGTCACAGCATGGCCATCATAACGGTCAAAATACAAATCTGTCGCTTTGCGAAATGTTTCTTCGCCCAACAAGGTGTGCTGCATACGAATGATTTCCGCACCTTTTTCATACACAGTTTTTGTGTAGAAATTGCTAATCTCGATAAATTGATCTGGCTGAACTGCGTGTGCCAACGGCCCTGCATCTTCTGAAAATTGCAAACGGCGCAAAGAGTTAACATCATCAATGCGCTGCACTGCTTGAGAGTTCATATCTGCACTAAACTCTTGATCTCTAAAAACAGTAAAACCTTCTTTGAGTGATAATTGGAACCAATCTCTACAAGTCACACGATTGCCAGTCCAGTTATGAAAATACTCATGACCAATCACACCTTCAACACTCATAAAGTCACTGTCAGTCGCGGTATTTTGATGGGCGAGGACAAGCGAAGTGTTAAAAATATTAAGTGAGGTATTTTCCATGGCACCCATGTTGAAATCACTCACGGCGACGATATTAAACAAATCCAGTTCATATTCCCGGCCGTACTTTTCTTCATCCCACTTCATGGCTTTAATCAGCGATTGCATGGCGTGGTCACATTGTTTCTCATCACCTGTGCGAACATAAATATGCAAGTCGACATGGCGACCAGACATTGTTTTAAAGCTGTCTGCAACTCGCACCAGATTTCCTGCGACTAATGCAAAAAGGTAGCAAGGTTTTGGAAATGGATCATGCCAAACAGTAAAGTGGCGACCTTCGCCGCATTCGCCTGACTCTACGAGATTACCGTTAGAAAGCAATACTGGATATTTGCTTTTATCTCCTTCAACACGCACAGTAAATGTGCTGAGCACATCTGGACGATCTTGAAAGTATGTAATACGGCGAAAGCCTTCCGCTTCACATTGCGTGCAATAGTTACCTTGAGATTTATATAAACCCTCAAGCAATGTGTTGGATTCTGGGTCAATTTCCGAGGTAATCGTCAGCGTAAATTTCTCAGCTGCATTATGGATAGTGAAGGTTTCATCTGTGAGAACGTAGCCATTAAACGGCTTGTTATCAAGCTCAACAGAGGTAATGGTCTGACCTTCACCGTTTAAGATTAAGTCATGTGAAGCACTATTCGGGTTTTTAACGTACGACACCTCAGACTTAACAATTGTTTTGTCTTCAAACAAGGTAAAACTCAGATTCACATGCGCTACGCTATAAGGCGCTGGCTGATAGTCTTTTAAGAAAATAGTTTTAGGTGTCAGGTCTTTATCAATTGGCATCGTCATAATTTTTTCAGTTCTATATCTTAATCATTAATTAAAAGAGTTAATGCGCAACAAGCTGTCGCCTAGTCTATGATGAAATTACTTTAGCAGCTCATTGATTTCAATATCAACATTTCCGCCATTAGGTTTAACTGTTGCTGACGTGCCTTGTAAGTCACCCGCTTGCGGTTTTGCATCGCCTGTTTTAGAGATGCGTGCCACGATGACCACTTCACTCGCTTGTGAAAGTTTATTCGCGGGCATTAAACCCTTACTGTCATCTAAATGATAAGTGTAAGGCAAGTCTTTTACCGTAGTACGCTCAATAGCAAGCGGCATTGCGGCGCCTTGTGCGGCACGTGCATACACAAATACCGTATCAGTCGGATTAACGTTTGAGGCAAGCGCTGGTGCTAACTTAACCGTACCGTTCACACCTTGCGCGGCTGGCGCGGCTGATGCATCACTAACTAAAGGTGCCTTGATGCCCGCTAATCGATATACTTCATCTAACGAGGCTTTTACTTTAGGTGCGATGTCAGAGTCAGGAGGCAATTCTTTTTGCAGATTTTGCCAATGAACAATGGCTTGCTTGTAATCTTTACGATTAGTTGCGGCCGCAGCGGCTAACAGTAAGGATTTAATGTGATGTGGATCTAGCTTTAGCGCCTGATCTACTAGCTCGGTTGGTTTACCTGCTAAGTTATAATCATTTGAAACCGCTAAAGCATCTGCATAATCGGCTAATAATTGTGCGTCATTCGGAATTATTTTTACAGCTTTTTCATAAGCTGGAACAGCATCAGTAGCACGCCCAAGCTCAACATAAGTTCTTGCTAATAACGCCCAGCCTTTACCGTCTGTTGGATTTTGCGCTAACTTAGCATTCATTGCTGCCAGTAGCGGCTCAACGTCACCTGCTCTTGCACTTTGCTCCTCAATAGTTTGAGCTGCATTTGGCGTGGCAATCGCTGCGGGGCTACCAATTTTGTAATAAATGAATAATGAAGCAAGCGGTAAAATTATGAGTAAAATCAACGCCACTGTACGGTCTGGCTTATTATTAGCTGCCACCACGTGGTTAACATCAATTTCATCCAACATGCGTCGCTCAAGTTCAGTTTTAGCAAGCTCATACTGCGCAGCGTCTAGAATGCCGTTGGTTTTATCCTGTGCGATCTCATCAAACTGCTGACGAAAAATTGCTCGCTTTTCAGCATTAGCGTCTGTCGTGACAGTCTTACTTGGCTTTAACAAAGCTGGCAGTATGAATGCCAGCGTAGCGACTATCATTGCAACTACAATTACCCAAAATAACAACATCATGCTTCCTTATTTTATGAACTACTTATTAAGTAATTCGCGTACTTTACGGGTTTCTTCTTCAGTCAGCGGCGCATCAGCAGCCATTGCTTGGCGCCTACGCAATTGAAGAAATAAACCAAACCCACCAACCACTAGCAAGGCAAAAGGACCTAACCACAACAAAACAGTGCTTGATTTAAGTGGTGGGCGATAACGCACAAAATCTCCATAACGCGCGACCAAATAATCAATAATCTCTTGGTCGCTCATACCCTTAGTGGCCATTTCTCTTACCTCTTGCACTAAGTCTTGCGCTAGCGCCGCGTGTGAATCTGCCAAGGTTTGGTTTTGACATACTAAACAGCGTAGTTGTGTAGACAAGCGCTGAACCTGCTCTTCAACCGCCGCATTATTTTGCATTGGTTGCGCTTCTTGCGCGTTGAGGCTTAAGGCATGCATTAAAAAACAAGCAACGAATATATTGAGTAATTTATTGAGCATTATTGAGCCTGCAATTGTTTAATTAGTGGAACAATTTTATCGCGTAACGCTTCCATCGTGATGGGGCCAATCTGCTTGTAAGCAATAAGGCCTTTTTTATCAATCACATAAGTTTCAGGTACGCCGTAAACACCATAATCAATACCCACACGGCCATCAGCATCCACTGCATTAATTGCATAAGGATTGCCAGCCTCATCTAACCATTTTTGCGCGTCTTGATTATTGTCTTTGTAATTCAAACCAATAATAGGCACAAAGTTTGATTTGGCTAGCTCCACTAAAAGTGGATGTTCATCTTTACAGGCCGCGCACCAAGATGCCCAAGTATTAAGTAACCAAACTTTGTCTAACATTTCTTTTGGTGAAAATGTTGCATCAGCAGCATCTAAACGAGCCAAACTGAACTGCGGTGCAGGCTTACCCACTAATGGTGAAGGTACCTCTCTGGGATTTAGAAATAGGCCTTTGAAAAGAAAACCGACTACCACTAAAAAAATGATTAAAGGTATTAAAGCGCGCTTCATATCGCAACCTCTTCTTGACCTAATTCCGCCCCATTTGAATTCTTATTGCGCTTTTTCATGCGATAACGCCTATCAGATAAGGCCAACAAACCGCCTAACCCCATCATTAGACAGCCTACCCATATCCATTCCACCATAGGTTTATGATAAATACGGACGCTCCAAGCGCCATCACTGAGAGGCTCGCCAAGAGATGCGTATAAATCATGAATCACTGCTGGGCTGATACCAGCCTCGGTCATCGGCATATTAGTTACGGTGTATAGTCTTTTTTCAGTGTTGAGTATCGTGCGCTCAACTCCGTTTTTACTCACCAGAAGTTCCCCTCTGTTTGCGGTATAGTTTGGCCCTTGAACTTCTTTTACGCCTTTAAAGGTAAAATCAAAACCCGCTAGATGCGCGACATCACCGGGCATCATACGTATTGCGGTTTCTGACTCAAAGCCTTTAACGATGGTGACGCCTATAGTGAACACGGCAATCCCTAAATGCGCAATCACCATGCCCCACCAAGCGCGTGGAACGGCTTTAACGCGTGAAGTTAACGATTGGTCTGCACCGCGTAAACGATGGCGCACCATATTCACTGTAGTCGCGATAATCCAAAAAGCTAAGAATAAACCAAGGCCTATCATTGGCGTTAAATTACCCAGCCATAACGGCAGAATAATAGCCGTAACAACACTCACACCAAAAGCCCAGCGCAAGCGCATGGCCAATTCAGGCAATGAAGCATTTTTCCAACTTGCAATGGGACCGATACCCATCAAGAACAGCGCAGGCGTCATGAGTGGCGCGAATACTGCATCAAAATATGGAGGGCCGACAGAGATTTTGCCGTAATTTAATGCATCCAAAAACAAGGGGTAAAGTGTACCGAGCAATACAGACATTGCCGCAACGGCTAACAACACGTTATTCGCTAGTAGAAAACTCTCGCGTGAAACTACATCAAACTTACCGCCACGACCCACCGTTGGCGCACGCCAAGCAAATAGCGCCAATGAACCACCAATCACTATCACTAAAAACGCTAAAATAAATACACCGCGTCTTGGGTCTGTGGCAAAAGCATGAACAGAAGTGAGCACGCCAGAACGCACTAAAAATGTTCCAAGAAGGCTTAAAGAAAAAGCGCAAATGGCTAGTAACACTGTCCAAGCTTTAAAGCTGCCACGTTTTTCCGTGACCGCAAGTGAGTGAATAAGCGCAGTACCCACCAGCCAAGGCATGAAGGATGCATTTTCTACCGCATCCCAAAACCACCAACCGCCCCAGCCAAGCTCGTAATAAGCCCAATTACTACCGGCCATAATACCAACAGTGAGAAATACCCATGCCAAGGTTGTCCATGGGCGTGACCAACGTGCCCATGCTGCATCTAACTGCCCACCCAGCAAGGCGGCAATAGCGAAGGCAAATGCCACCGAGAAGCCAACGTAGCCCATATAAAGCATTGGCGGATGGAAGATCATGCCTGGATCTTGCAATAAAGGGTTTAAATCACGGCCATCTAATGCTGCTGGAATTAAACGATCAAATGGATTTGAAACCATAAGCATAAACAATAAGAAGCCAACACTGATTAAGCCCATTACGCCCAAGATACGCGCGCGCATATCATCTGGCAGATGTTTAGAAAAGGCACTCACGGCGACAGTCCAAACACTTAATATGAGCGCCCAAAGCAATAATGAGCCTTCATGACCGCCCCACACCGCTGCGATACGAAATTGAATAGGCAGTTTTGAGTTAGAGTTTGATGCTACGTACAAGACAGAATAATCTTTGGCTGCAAAGGCATAAGCCAAACAAAGGAAAGCGAATGCGATTAGCAAGAATTGAGCGCGCGCAAGCGGTCTGGCTAAGCCCATCCACACCACATTGCCTCTAGCAGCACCTATTATAGGCAAGCTACCTAGCGTGAGCGCCACCAGCAAAGCTAGTATGAGAGAAAAATGGCCAATTTCAGGAATCACGTTAATATCCTTAGTAATTTAATCTATATATTGATTTTATTGCGAGTATTGGTAATAGCATGAGCCTGTTTTGTATAGGTGACTTTTAGGTCCATCTATACAAAACAGGGAGTGCTTTGTAAGTTTTATTACTTAGGGCATCACGACCGTTTTACCTTGTTCTTGAGCGCGTTTTAGCGCTTCTGCGGCTTCTGGGGGCATGTAGTTTTCATCATGCTTTGCAAGTACTTCACTGGCGACAAATATACCATCCGGCCCCACCTTGCCTTGCGCTACTACGCCTTTGCCTTCTTTAAACAAATCAGGCAAAACGCCTTTGTATACGACTGGCACAATTTTGGCGGTATCGGTAATAGAAAAATGAACGGTTAGACCATCATCTTGGCGTTTCAAACTATCCTCTACTACTAAGCCACCAATACGGAAGCCAGTACCGTGCGGCACTTCGCCTTTATGCACTTGTGTTGGTGTATAGAAAAATACCATATTGCTTTGAAAAGCATTCAAAATCAGCATTGCGGCTAAACCTAACAATGCCAAGCCAATCGCTATCAAAATAAATCGTTTATGTCGTGCTTTTATAGCCATATTAACCTTGTGCCAAAATTTTAGATAAACGTAATGCAGCCTTGCTACGTTTGCGCAGGGATAAGACTTCCCAAACGACACAAAGTGCCGTTAAGCCGAAAGAAAACCACACATAAAATGCGTAGCCGCCCATATTAAAAAACGCTGACCAACTTGCCCATTGCATTATGATTTTCCTCCTGCTGTAGTTGACAACGCTTTAACCCAATCCGCTGAGCGCTCACGTTCTAGCATAATGCAGCGCACGCGCATCAATGCAACAGCCACGGTATACATCCAAAAA
Source organism: Methylotenera sp. (assembly GCF_029946165.1). Classification (GTDB taxonomy): domain Bacteria; phylum Pseudomonadota; class Gammaproteobacteria; order Burkholderiales; family Methylophilaceae; genus Methylotenera. Next base: position 35,847 of record NZ_JAQSDZ010000024.1, on the reverse strand, counting down.
GCTAAGGCCATGAGTAGCATCCCCATCAACATAGTCGCGGCCATTTTTGGCGCCGCTCCCATATTGATGCTAGAGCCTTGATGCAAGGTATTCCACCATTTCACTGAAAAATAAATAATCGGCACGTTAACTACGCCAACCAGCGCTAACAAAGCCCCCGCTCTATCTGCACGACGCGGATCATCAATCGACGATTGCAAAGCAATGAAGCCTAGATATAGAAATAATAAGATAAGCTCAGAGGTTAAACGCGCGTCCCACACCCACCAAGCGCCCCACATTGGTTTACCCCAAAGTGACCCTGTGACTAAAGCGAGTAAGGTAAAAATTGCACCAGTAGGCGCTAGCGCCTGAGCCATCATGGCTGATAATCGCGCATTGAGCGCTAAGCCTAGCCCTGCCCATCCAGCCATGACGATATAAATGACCATAGACATCCATGCTGCAGGCACATGAACAAAAATAATGCGATAAGCTTCACCTTGCTGAAAATCAGTCGGGGCGACAGCAAAGCTAATGTACAAACCTGCGATAGCTAAAATTGTGGCTAGCCCAGCAAACCACGGAATCATTTTTCCAGCTAGCGGATAAAAAGTCTGCGGAGATGAATATTTAAACCAATTAATGCTCATAATTTATTTGCTCAAATTCACTGTAATGTTGCTGTGTTTAAACTCGCGCATATTTTACTCTACTCTAAACTTTATTCTACCTAAGGATTATTCTACAGAGATACGTAATGCAGCCGCAGTAGCCAAAGGTGCCAACACCAAAGCTAGTAACGAACAGGCCGCCAACAATGACAAATGCGCCTGTGCGCTCATACCATGCTGACTTGCCGCCACTGCGCCAGCACCAAAAATCAACACTGGAATATATAAAGGTAATACCAATAATGCTACTAATAATCCACTACCTCGAACGCCTAAGGTAAGCGCGGCACCAATTGCGCCAATTAAACTTAATGCTGGCGTACCCAATAATAAAGAAATAATCAGCACTGATAATGCATCGCTTGGCAGTGCATATTGCAAACCTATTAATGGCGCTAACAATACCACTGGCAAGCCGCAAACAAGCCAATGCGCTAAAACCTTTGCCGTCACTAATAAAGTTAGCGGCTGAGGTGCGAGTAACATTTGCTCTAAACTACCATCCGCAAAATCGGCTGCGAATAAACGTGTGAGTGAAAGCATGCCCGCCAATAATGCCGCCACCCATAAAACTCCTGGTGCGATGCTGCTTAACACCGCAGGTTCTGGGCCAATGCCCAATGGAAATAAACTCGAGACCATCAAGAAGAAAAATAGCGTGGTCGCAACATCTGAACGTCTACGGAAAGCTAGTAAAAGATCGCGCTTAAGCACGGTCACCCATGCGCCACTCATTCACTTAACCTCAAAGTCTGTATCGATTGCGCATGTATAGTCACATCTTGATGGGTAGTCAGAATTGCCATACCACCACTGGCTAAATGCTCACCCAGCTTTGCAGCGAGTCTACTGACTGACGCAATATCTAATGCAGCAAAGGGTTCGTCCAATATCCATAATTTACCTTTTGCCAACCAAAGCTTAGCAAGCGTTACTCGTCTTTTTTGCCCTTGCGATAGCACGCGCGCTGGCAAATTTGCACAACGCTCAATGCCAATAGCCGCTAATGCTGCAAATGCTTTATCTTCTGACACATCATTACCAGCAGCACGCGCGCTCATCGTTAAGTTTTCAAGTGCAGTAAGGTCATCTTTAAGGCCATTTAAATGTCCAATATAAGTAAGATTCGACAAATAACCTTCAGTTTCTTCTTTGATGGTTTTTTTATCCCAGAAAACTGTTCCTGTTTCTGGCAATATCAAGCCGCATAACATGCGTAGTAAACTACTTTTTCCGCTACCATTCTCACCCAGCACATAGAGTAAGCCGCCAGCATTAAGCTCGAACTCTACATTTTTAAATAGCAAACGGTCACCGCGCAAGCATGCCAAGTTCTGTACAGTTAACATAAGTGCTGTGCCATTAACATATTAATAGTGTCGCCAATTTCATCAATAATAGTATCCGTCGCCATTCTAACACTCAATGAGTTAGGCACTCAAAACCTCAACAGCAGCGTTTCGACTTCGAGACGCTGAATTTAATTCTCGGTCTCTGCAAAAAAAGCCTGAACATCGGCCAACACACGAGTACGCTTGAATGGCGGCAAGCTTTGCCAAATGCGTTTTCCATAAGATTTTGTGATTAATCGCGGATCGCAAATCATCAATACGCCGCGGTCATTTTCATCGCGAATCAAACGCCCTGCGCCCTGCTTTAGGGTAATCACAGAATAAGGCAATTGATATTCCATAAAGGCATTTTTACCTTCTGCATTTAATTTATCTACACGTGCAGATAACACAGGGTCATCTGGCGGCGCAAATGGCAATTTATCAATAATCACCACGCTTAATGCTTCGCCTCGAACATCTACGCCTTCCCAAAAACTTTGCGAGCCCACCAATACAGCGTTACCCAGTTTACGAAAGCGGTCTAATAACTCTGTACGTGAGCTTTCACCTTGCAGCAGTAACGGGCTTTCTATGCCGTTTTCAGCGAACTCTTCTTTCAATAAAGCATGAATCTCGCGCATAGCTCGCAAGCTGGTAGATAGCACAAAGGCGCGGCCTCCACTGGCTTGCAACACAGGTAAAGCAGCAGCCACCACGCTTGCCGTATAAGCTGGACTATTGGGGTCGGGCATGTCCGCTGGTACGTAGAACAATGCTTGCTCTTGATAATTGAATGGGCTTTCCCAGTAGCCCGTTTTGGCGTCCTGCAAGCCCATGCGCTCTAAATAGTGACTAAAGTCGCTTTTAACCGCCAATGTCGCCGAAGTAAAAATCCATGCGCGCGGTTGAGCATTTAATTGCTTACCAAAGCCTTCTGCCACACTTAAAGGAGTGGCATGAAGTTGCACTGAGTGCGTAAACACCTCAACCCAACGTACCAAATTATTATTTTCGGCAGTTTTCCAGCGCCTAAACAAATCGCACAATGCTTCACTTCTTTGCCAACATTTTTCTAACAATGGGTCGCGTGCGGCTTGGGTTTCGAGTATCGTTGTCAACCCTTGCAATTGACTTTGCATATGGTCAAATGCGTCTTCAAAACCTTTGAGAGCTAAGGCTTTTTGTACAGGTAAGCGTGAACCTTCGTAAGCGAAAACCAACCTGAAATCTTTAGCTGCTTTCTCGAGCACTGGAATCGCACCACCCAAAGCAACACAGTCTTTAGCCAGCGTTAAATGTGCAGTAGTGCAATCTCGCGCCAGTTCAAGCAATTGACTAGTAGAAACATCTTCACCAAAAAATAGCCCTGCGACTTCAGGTAGTTGATGCGCCTCATCAAATATCACAGTGTTTGCCGTTGGTAGTAATTCGGCAACGCCCTCGTCACGTAACATTACATCTGCAAAAAATAGGTGATGATTAACCACCACCACATCGGCTTCAAGTGCTTTCTTCCGCGCCTCCATTACAAAACATTCTTTGTAATATGCGCAATCACTGCCTAGGCAATTATCACGTGTAGAAGTTACGCTAGCCCAAATCATGGCATTTTCTGGCACCGAATTAAGTTCGCTTTTGTCGCCTGTTTTGCTATTCTCAGCAAAAGTTTTAATCACATGCACATACTTTGCATCTTCACGCGAGGCAAAGCGCCCTTCTTGCTCAGCGCGCTCTAGATGATAATGACATACATAGTTTGCACGCCCTTTGAGCATCGCCACGGTAACTGGAACTTTAAGTGCATCACGCACATTAGGCAAATCGCGGCTATAAAGTTGATCTTGTAGATTCTTAGTACCCGTAGAAATAATGACTTTACCGCCCGTGAGCAGGGCCGGCACTAAATAGGCAAAAGTTTTACCTGTGCCTGTGCCAGCTTCGGCTACCAATTGCGTGTTATTTTCAATAGCCTCACCAATCGCCAATGCCATTTCTAGCTGTTGCGACCGCTCGCTATAGCCGTCGATATGCTTAGCTAAGGTGCCGTCTTTTTCAAATACTTGGCGTATGGATTGTTCGCTCATAAGGGCTGAGATTATCCCACGACTTCGACAGTTTTATGGGATGTTTTATGCTAAAACTTGACACATATCAGTGAGTTTTATATTTAGTAAAATATTGTTAAATTAGTCCATATTTGCTTTTTTTGTTTAAATTCTTATAATTAGCGCACATGCAAAAATTTATCAGCCATTTTATGTTCTGCTTAATGTTGGTTTTAGCCACCTCTTCGTGTGCGACAGCTGACACTGTTGCAGGCAATGAAGCGATGCCAACTGACGAGCAAGCTGCATTATTAGCGCACTCAGAAAGCGAAGTTCTGGAAAAGTGGTCTACTCGCGCAAGTGAAGTACTCATGAATGCGCTCGCGTTGAGTGGTGTTCGCTATCAATACGGCGGCAATTCACCTGATACTGGTTTTGATTGCAGCGGGTTTGTACGTTATGTATTTAAGCAAGCTACCAGTTTAAGCCTACCGCGTTCTGCGCTTGGAATGAGCCAACTGGGTAAATCTGTACGCAAAAGTGATCTTCAACCAGGCGACTTGGTGTTTTTTAATACCCTTAAATCCGCATTTTCTCATGTAGGCATATACGTGGGTAACAACCGCTTTATTCACTCGCCTCGCAGTGGTGGTGTAGTGCGAGTGGAAAATTTAGAAGCAGATTATTGGGCAAAGCGTTATGACGGCGCTCAACGTATTGATGCCAAAAAAGACACTGAAACCGTTAAACTTACTTACTAATTATTGATTAACTTAATACCTATGAGCCTAACTCTGTGGTTTAGGCTTATCACTGTGACCCAAATCCCGCTCCGGGTCTATGCAATCTCTCACCAATTGCTTAACTTCTTTAGCCTCAGGAAATCGGCCTGCTTCTTTGCGAGAGAAAAGCAGTTTTTGATTTAAACTAATCTCAAAAATACCATTACTGCCTGGCTTTAAAGTCACGCCAGTTAAGTCCTGCTCAAATGTGGTCAATAACTCTTGTGCTAACCAAGCGGCACGCAAAAGCCAGCGACATTGTGTGCAATAAGTAATTTCAATGTTATACGTGGTCAATTTAGTCATCCTTACTGTTATACTTTTAATTGGGTTTGATTATTGAAGTTAAGTTTAATTATTGTTGTAGTTGTTAGATAAACTTGGAACTATTAAAGCTCAGTCTGTCTTATAACTCGTTGCGTCATTAATTTGTGGGAATCGTAAATGCAAGCTAAAAACAAACATAAGGGTTTTACTAAAATTGCTTTAGTGGGCTCAGGCTTAATCCTTGGTCTAATGCTTAGTCTAACATATTCAGCAGTTGCTGAAAAAATGGCTAAACAACAATTTCCAATCGCCGACTTGCGCGCATTTGCCGAAGTATTCGGCAAAATCAAAAGTGATTATGTAGAACCTGTTGAAGATAAAAAGTTAATATCAGAAGCGATTAGCGGCATGCTCACAGGTTTAGATCCGCATTCGACCTATATGGATGCTGATGCATTCAAAGATATGCAAGCAGCAACGCAAGGTGAATTTGGCGGCTTGGGTATTGAAGTTGGCATGGAGGATGGTTTAGTTAAGGTAGTTTCACCTATTGAAGATTCCCCTGCTTTTGCTGCTGGCATTAAGAGCGGTGACTTAATCATGAAGTTAGACGAAACACCCGTAAAAGGCTTGAATTTAAATGATGCGGTAAAACGCATGCGCGGCAAACCAGATACCTCAATTGTGTTAACCGTTTTACGTAAGAACGAGCCTAAACCACTTACCTTTACGCTAGTTCGTGCCATTATCAAAAATAAAAGCGTTAAATACAAAATGACTGAGCCTGGTTATGCATATGCTCGCATCACACAGTTCCAAGAACATACCGGCCAAGATTTAGCAAAAGCCATTAAAACCATGCACGACGAAAATAAAGGTCCGTTTAAAGGCTTTGTTTTAGATTTGCGCAACGACCCAGGTGGTTTGTTGAATGGCGCCGTTGGCGTTTCAGCAGCATTTTTACCAAAAGATACTTTAGTGGTGTACACCGAAGGGCGCGCTGCGGATTCTAAAATGAAGTTAACTGCAAGTGCTGAAAACTATGTAAGCAACAGTATTGCAAGTGCTTATATGAGAAAAAATAATCTAAATCCAAACAACCCGTTAAGTTATGCAAGTGCAATCACCAATAACGACTATATTAGTGATTTACCTGCTGACCTTAAAACCGTACCGATGGTTGTTTTGATTAATGCAGGTTCTGCTTCAGCTTCTGAAATCGTAGCAGGTGCATTGCAAGACCATAAACGTGCAACATTAGTGGGCATTAGAAGCTTTGGTAAGGGTTCCGTGCAAACTATTATGCCAATGAACAACGGCGCGGCTATCAAGCTAACGACTGCGCGTTACTTCACACCAAATGGTCGCTCGATACAGGCTAAAGGTATCGATCCTGACTACATTGTTGATGATGGAACAGATCAAACTTATAACATTCATGAAGCTGATTTAACGGGTCACTTAACTAATCCTAAAGATTTGCAAACTGGCGCAGCAAAAAAATCTGATGCAGCAACTCCTGCAAAAGGCGCTGCAAAAGATAAATTGAATGAGAAAAAATATGCTGAACCTGCTGGCCCGATTGAACCGACAAGCAAAGAAGATTTACAATTTGCTCAGGCCATGAATTTTCTTAAAGGTAAGCCAGTAGTTGCGGCTGATCCAGCTAAGGTTGAAGCTGCTAAAGTTGATGCACCTGCTGATAAATAATAGTCTTAGTCATTAATTAATCCGCCTTTGTGATGAAGGCGGATTTTTTATTTCTGTTAGCTTATAAATAGGCTTTCTAACCATATTTTCTAAGGCAAGCTTGCTCCAAGCGCACATGGCAAGGCTTATAATAAGCATATGACTTTATCTATAAAAGAATTGATTGTAGAGGCTGACCGTTGTGTGGCCTGCGGCTTATGCTTACCACATTGCCCAACCTACAGAAAAACTGGTTCCGAAGCTGATTCTCCACGCGGACGCATTCAGCTCATGCGTGCAGTAGCGCAAGAAATTTTGCCAAACAATACGCGTTTTAATGAACATATCGATTTATGTTTGAGTTGCCGTAGTTGTGAATCTGCTTGCCCAAATAACGTGAATTATGGTGCACTTGTCGATACCACACGCGCACTTTTTATTCCTAAGAAAAGTCCATTTTCTGCACTGACTAAAGTATTTATACGAAGCCGCTTTCTCACCAATGCACTCGTTTGGAAAATTTGGTTAATTCAAAAAACTGGCCTTTTTAGCTTAATCAAACGCATCATTCCTGTGGCTAAACTATTACCAATGGTTGAGAAACCAAGCGCCTGGAAAAGTCTTTATCCAGCAAATAGCGAGAAAAAAGGTGCCGTTAGTTTGTTTTTAGGCTGCGCAGGCAATGCGCTTGATACGACGACATTAAAAGCCAGCATTCAAGTGCTAAACCAATTGGGTTACGATGTTCACATTCCAGCGCAGCAAACCTGTTGTGGCGGCATAGCAAGGCAAATGGGCGACGCGGAAGAATCCAGTAAACTGGTAGCACAAAATCAAAATAGCTTCGACGCCAGCTTACCAATCTTAACGACCGCAAGTGGTTGTGGTGCAGGGCTTAATGACTACTTACCGACCCATAAAATTCAAGACATCAGCGCATTTTTAATGGCGTGTGATTGGTCTAATGTGGAAGTTAACCCACTTCAGGAACAAATTTATGTACAAGACCCATGTACCTTAAGAAATGTACAAAAAAGTCATCAAGCGGTTTATAGCTTACTTAAGAAAATCCCCGATGCCACAATCATCCCACTTGCAGGGAATAGTCAGTGCTGTGGCGGCGCAGGTGCTTACATGCTCACCCAAAGCGAAATGGCCAATAATTTATTGAAAGACAAATTAAATGCCATTAGCGCTAATAATGTTGCGATACTTGCGACTTCTAACATTGGCTGTAGCTTGCATATCGCCAATGGATTGCGCGAAAAAAATCTAAGCGTTTCTGTGATGCACCCTATTCAAATAATTGCCAAACAAATGAGGGCTTCTGAACAAGTTTGAGGGTAAACTGTCATTATGCTAAATAGATTAGATACACTGATTACTGAGTTTGACACTGGCTTACGCACATTGCTGGCAAAGCCGCATAGTATCCGTATGCACCCAGATGAAAACATTACCGAAGCAGCATTATCTGAGACGGAAAAGAAACAAGCTGGAGCACTCATGCGAGTAAACCATACTGGTGAAGTCTGTGCACAGGCCTTGTACAGCGGTCAATCATTAACATCAAAAAATGCAGGAACTACCGCCGCCTTAAAACAAGCTGCTCAGGAAGAAACTGAGCATCTAGCATGGTGCGAATCTCGGATAACTCAACTAGGTAGCCGCACAAGCGTGCTCAATCCTTTGTTTTATTTAGGTTCGTTTAGCTTAGGTGCAATTGCGGGTGCAGTAGGTGATAAATGGAGCTTAGGCTTTGTAGAAGAAACCGAAAAACAAGTGGGCGCACACTTAACTAGCCACCTTGAAAAACTGCCACAAGCCGACAAAAAAACGCGTAAAATTATTGAGCAAATGCAAGAAGATGAAGCTAAACATGCTAATGAAGCTAAGCAGCTCGGCGCGGCAGAGCTTCCAGCTCCAGTAAAGTTTTTAATGCAAAAAGTTTCAAAATTGATGACAACATCAAGTTATTATTTATAAAAGGTAAGTATTCAATGCAAAAATTCAGTGACGTTTTACAAACTCTAGACGATGCCTCGCATGTGCAACGTATTGAGCTTTTTAACAGCGATGGTAGTTCGGCAGGTATGTTAGAGAATAAGCCAGGCAGCCAAGGTTCGGTGAAGGTGTATTACCACCTGTTTCGTATGTATGGAGAAATTTCTCTAGATGCCGCTGTAGAAGGTTTAAGTTTATTTGCTGAACACACTGCCGATGCAGAAAACTGCCCAGGAAAACATCCTAATGTTGATAGATTACTTAATCTGCTGGAAGATGAGCAACCACTCACGGTTAAAGTGACTGAGAAATAAGGATAGTTAAGCAAGCTTTTTAATAATGGGTGGATGGTAGATTAGCTCTAGCAAATGCCCTACCGTATCTAAACAATAAAAACCTCTTGATCCATCTCGGTGCGTTTTAGGCCGCTCAGTAATTTTAACGCCGCATTTCACGAAATGATCGTACCAACTGTCAACATCTTCAATCGAATTTAACACGAAGCCAATATGATCTAGCCGTTGCTGAGCTTGCGGTACGTAATCAACACGATGCAGGGCGAAAACATCACCTTGGTTGGTTAAATAAACATTATCTAAATCTGGCTGCCATTCAATTTTCATACCCATAATATCGACATAAAATTTGACGCAAGCTTCTAATTCTTTTACAAATAAAGCCACATGCCTAATGCCGAGCATACCACTCGGCACTTTAGCTTCAGGCTTGTGCATAGGCTGTAGGTCTTATTTCAAAATCATGCGTAATTTCTACGCTCTTACTCAACATAATTGAAGCAGAGCAGTATTTCTCAGCAGATAATTTTACAGCGCGTTCTACTTGTGTTTCGTTTAAGTTATCACCAGTCACCACGAAGTGTACGTGGATTTTAGTAAATACTTTTGGAATCTCATCCGCACGAGTGGCGTCGATTTCTGCCACACATGCCGTAATCGGCTGACGTGCTTTTTTAAGTATTGCGACAACATCAAATGATGTACAACCGCCCATACCAATCAATAACATTTCCATCGGGCGCATACCAATATTACGACCACCATTTTCAGGTGCGCCATCAAGCACAACCGCATGGCCTGTTTCAGATTCGCCGACAAAACTAACGCCGTCTATCCACTTGATTGTAGCTTTCACTAAATCTCCTCTAAAAAATTTAAATTTCTACTGGTATATGGCATCACCATCAATCTAAAGTAGCTAAAGCTACAAGATTGATGCGATAAATCAGACAAGGCGCGAACAAAAAATAAGGCCGCCGCATATGGGTTATATGTAAGGCATTATTTTTTGTGAGCAACGCCGTATGTTGACGAAAATTATATTTTTTTATTTAACGTCTAGTAATTCAACATCAAAAATTAGATCCGCATTTGGAGGAATTGCACCACCAGCACCACGAGAGCCATAACCCATTTCTGATGGAATCACTAAAGTACGTTTGCCACCGATTTTCATACCAGCAAAACCTTCATCCCAACCTTGAATCACTTGGCCACCGCCTAAGAAAAATACAAAAGGCTGTTTACGATCTAAGCTGCTATCAAACTTTTTGCCTTTGTGGCCTTCTGCCGCTTCTTCATACAACCAACCTGTGTAATGTACGGTAACATTAAAGCCTGGCTCTGCTTCGCGGCCTGTACCAACCTGTGTATCAAGTTTTTGTAACTCTGTAATTTTTGCAGTCATTTCTGGGGTTCCTTTTGTTGAAGCTACTTGAGTTGAAGCTTCTTGAGTTGATGTTTTAGGGGCTGTTGATTCAGCTTTGCAAGCGTTAAGTGAAAGCACGCATACGCTTGCAAGCAAAAAGTTGAATAATTTCATTATGTAACCTTAAAGTTAAAATTAGCTTAAATAAACTTAGAGATATGATACCGCAAACTTAACTAAGTTCATGCATTAAGGCTGCTGATGCACCCATTCAATCAAGGAATCTTGCGCATTTCTACTTGCTGATGCTTTGGGGTGGTTGACCAGCATTACTAACACATGACGATGATTGTTGGCATCTAATACATAACCTGCGATTGAGCTCACCCCATCTATAGAACCAGTTTTAAGATGCGCTCTACCATTTGACGCGCTTTCATTAAGACGCTTTTTTACCGTACCATCGAGCGCCAGTATCGGTAGCGACGCGATGAACTCTGGCATCACAGGGCTATTGTGAGCACTTACCAACATTTTTCCGAGATGCTCTGCGCTAATGCGCTCAATACGCGACAGCCCTGAGCCGTTTTCTATGACCAATTCATCTAACCTCAAGCCTTTGTCAGAAAGCCATGTATTAATCACGGTAGCGCCATTTTGTTCATTCGCGGGAGTTCCCGTACGCTCGGCTGCCAATGTTAACAATAACTGACGCGCCATTATGTTGTTGCTCCATTTGTTAATGTCACGTACCACATAAGCTAATGGATCGGAGAGTTGCTCCAGCACCTTTACCACAGCACTTGGTATTTCTTGAATTTTTAGCTGACCAGTAAAACTTCCGCCTAACTCTCGCCACAGTTTTTTGAAAGTATAAAAAGCATATTTTTCGTCATCAAATACACTCAGTTCCAAATATCGTTCACCACAATCTGGTGAAAATGTCCCACTGAAAATCACTATTGCACCACTTGCATTAGGCTTAATCTCATAGCCAAATCTGCTGCGCCAGTCTCCACAAGCTCCTTGCGCAAGCTGCATATTATTCACAACTTGAATGTCGTTTAACTCAAACTCTTGGTTAATACTCATGCCAGTGTCGGTCGCGATAAACTTAAAACTAGTGTTACGACCATTCACTAAAAAGGCGCTGGGTTCAGCGTTATAGGCTCGCCAAGTTTCGTCATCAAATGCTTTTTTGTTGGCCACATCTTTAGCAAAATAACTTTTATCAATAATTAAATCGCCTTTAATTTCTTTAATACCAGCTTGTTGCACACTCATTAACATGCGCCAAAAGTCTTGCGCTTTAAAACTAGGATCGCCATAACCTTTAATAATTAAATTACCCATAAGCACACCGTTAACCACTTCGCCATCGCGATACACTTCCGTTTTCCAACGGTAAGCGGGCGTTAATAAATCAAGTGCAGCATTAGTAGTGACCAACTTCATGACCGAAGCGGGATTCATACTTTTATCGGCATTATGGCTAAGTGTTGCGTCGTTACTTTCTACAGCCTGAACATAAATTGCTACATTTTGTTGAGGAATCCCTGCTTTTTTTAATGCCGTAACAACCGTTGCTGGCAACTCTGCTTGGGCTTGAAATCCCACCAACGTTAAGACTAAAAATACGAATAGTTTTTTCATAAAATGCTGCTAATAACTTGGTGTGTCGTGTTCACCATAAAATCAATTTCATCTTCGCTAATAGTATAAGGCGGCATCCAATAAACCGTATTTCCGATTGGGCGTAGAAGTAACTCATGTGACACGGCAACTTGATAGCATTGTTTAGCGAACTGCGCATTTTGCGTATCAACATCAAACGCGAATATCATGCCAGTATTTTGTACGCCTGGCGTACGTAAATGCTTAATTGGCAGGTCAGTAAGCACTTGCATCTTAGCTTGTATCAACTTAGATTTTTCTTGGTTACTTTGTAAAACATTATCTGTTTCAAATATCGCCAAAGTCGCCAACGCAGCACTACATGCAAGCGGATTGCCTGTGTAACTATGACTATGTAAAAAGCCACGCACGGTGCTGTTGTCATAAAAGGCTTGATAGACTTTATCCGTGGTGAGTACGGCAGATAAAGGCAAGTATCCACCCGTAATACCTTTGGATAAACATATAAAATCTGGTGTGATATTAGCTTGCTCACAAGCAAACATTGTCCCAGTTCTACCGAAGCCCACCGCAATTTCATCGGCAATTAAATGTACTTCATACTCATTACATATTTCACGCACGCGGCGCAAATAAGTCGGATGATACATGCCCATTCCAGCGGCACATTGAATCAAAGGCTCAATAATAAAAGCGGCTAAATCGGCATGATGCGCCGCGACATGGTTTTCTAAAGCTTGCGCGCAACGCAAGGCGAAAGCTTCTGCATCCTCCCCTGCTTCTGCTAACCTAAAATCAGGGCTTGGCATTTGGGCAGATTGCATTAACAGTGGCGCGTAAGTATCTTTGAAAATCGCCACGTCCGTGACTGATAAAGCGCCCAGTGTCTCGCCGTGATAGCTATTTTGCAAGCTGATAAACTTGGTTTTATTTGGCTTGTCAGTGTTACGCCAATAATGAAAACTCATCTTTAACGCAATTTCAGTGGCGCTCGCACCGTCACTGCCATAAAAAGCATGACCCAAACCCGTTAACTTAGCGAGCTTCTCAGACAGCTCTACTACAGGTTCATGCGTAAAACCCGCCAGCATTATATGTTCAAGCGTATCAAGTTGCTGTTTAATCGCATCCTTGATTCGAGGGTTGTTATGCCCAAACAAATTCACCCACCATGAACTAACCGTGTCTAAATAACGTTTCCCATCTGCATCGTATAACCACACGCCATCACCCCGCGCAATTGGAATAAGCGGATAGGTTTCATGTTGCTTCATCTGCGTGCAAGGATGCCAAACGGATTTAAGGCTTCTGTTCAATAGAGTTTGATTGTTCATGTCAGAATTGTACGATGTTTTTCATATAGATAGATTCGAAATGTCTAAATCAAATGTCGTCATTCAAAGCTGTTTCGTCTAAAATTCGGTATTCGCTTATCTCATTGCTTTCATGCCATGCTAAAAACTCGCCGCCATCTTGAACTACTCGCTCCTGCACGCAATGCAGACTTTGGCATTGAAGCCATTAATCATGGTGCGGATGCGGTTTATATTGGCGGCCCTGCTTTTGGCGCGCGTGCAAAAGCGCCTAATACGGTAGGAGATATTGCGCGCTTGGTGAAACATGCACATCGTTTTAATGCTGAGGTGTTTGTAGCGTTGAATACCATTTTTCATGATAATGAACTTGCTGGCGCACGGGCGCTAGTTCAACAGCTTTATGATGCTGAAGTGGATGCGCTAATTGTGCAAGACATGGGTTTGTTGGAAATGGATTTACCGCCGATTCAACTTCACGCCAGTACGCAAACCGATATTCGCACCGTTGAAAAAGCCGTGTTTTTAGACCAAGTTGGCTTTTCACAAATTGTATTAGCACGTGAGTTAGATTTACGTACTATCAGACAAATTGCCGATGCGACCAGTTGCAACTTAGAGTTTTTTATTCACGGCGCGCTTTGTGTGGCGTTTAGCGGACAGTGCTTTATTAGCCACGCACATACTGGACGCAGTGCTAACCGCGGCGAATGCTCGCAAGAGTGTCGTTTGCCTTTTACGCTGGAAGACCAAAAAGGTCGCATTATCGGTAAAGATAAACATTACCTTTCGATGAAAGATAATGACCAAAGTGCCAACCTGCGCGCCTTAATTGATGCTGGCGTTAGCTCATTTAAGATTGAGGGTCGTTATAAAGATTTACCTTACGTAAAAAACGCCACTGCGCATTACCGATTGATGCTGGATGAAATCCTTAACGAATCGCCAGAGCTCGCAAAATCATCTACTGGCAGCGCTACTTACACATTCACCCCACAACCTGAAAAAACCTTTAACCGTAGCGCGACGGATTACTTTGTGAACGGTCGCAAAGGCGATATTGGCGCATTTGATACGCCAAAATTTTCGGGCGAAATTTTAGGCAAAGTAAGCAAAGTCGGTAAAGACTTTTTTGAGGTTGAAACAGAAACGCAATTGCACAATGGCGATGGCGTGTGCTTTTTTGATGTGCATAAAGAGTTAGTCGGCTTACGTGTGAATACGGTAGATGGCAAAAAGTTATATCCTAACGAAATGCCTGTCGATATTAGAAACAATACAACTGTGTACCGCAACCGCGACCATGCCTTTATGCGCTTACTAGAAAAAGATTCAGCTACACGAAAAATTGCGCTTCAACTGATATTTGCTGAAACCCCTGATGGTTTTGCATTAAGTTTGACAGATGAAACAGGCTTGAGCGTAACTGTGCAAACCTTGGCAGACAAGCAACGCGCCGATAATAGTGAAAAGGCTGAAGCCAGCTTACGTGATAATTTGAGCAAACTTGGTAATACCGATTTTACTGCGGAAGAAATCTATATTCAGACCACGCAAGCTTGGTTTGTACCAGCATCTGTGGTGAACAATTTACGACGCGATGCCATTGAGCAATTGCAGAAGGTGCGACAAGCCGCTTATCTGCGCCCAGCACTTAAGCCAGCCGCTGTGCCCGCGGCTATTTTTCCAGAAGATACGCTCAGTTATTTGGCTAATGTTTACAATCAAAAAGCGCGCACTTTTTACGAGAAGCACGGCGTAAAACTCATTGCTTCAGCCTATGAAGCGAACAAAGAACTAGGCGAAGTGCCGCTCATGATTACCAAGCATTGCTTGCGCTTTAGTCACGGCCTTTGCCCAAAAGAAGCTAAAGGTGTAATTGGCGTACAAGGCACCGTTACGGCAGAACCTATGACACTCATCAACGGCAACGATAGATTCACACTTAAATTTGATTGCAAACCCTGTGAAATGCACGTAATGGGCAGCATTCGTAAACCTGTAATAAAAATGGGCCCACCGCAGACGATGATGTTTCACGCAAAAAGGCCTTAATGGCACATTGTATTTAAGATTTTTTGAGCATCGAATCTAAACTGAATGCACCCGAGCCTGCGGCACTGAAATACAAGAATACAAAGCTAAACATAACCGCTAGCTCGCCCTGATTTAAGATGGGTAAGAATCCACCTGGTGCATGTGCCATAAAGTAAGCCACGGCCATTTGTCCAGATAAAATAAAAGCGGCTGGTCGGGTAAATAAACCAATCATCACCAAGGTACCGCCAACCAACTCAAGCACGCCAGCAAGTCCCATTAAAGACACGAGCTGTAAACCGTCAAACATGGCAATATGTGGCATACCTAGTAGTTTTGCAGAACCATGTTGTAGAAAAAGAAAACCAGTAATAATACGAAGTATGCCTAAAATATAAGGCGCCCATTTACTGCAAAATTGACTATTAAACATATAAACCTTCCTTAGTAGACAGAACGTAAAAAATATAACTTTAAACTTAGCATTTATACCAAAGTATTATAAAAATATTTCTAATATATTCTATCTTGGCTACTGAATTACTCGCCCAGTGAAATACCAATACCTAAAATAGTTTGGTCATGGTTATAATCCAGCAAGCTTGCACCATAGCCCGTTGACGCCATGAGATGCAGCTTTAAATAAGGGTTATTAAACACTTGTCTTTGCAAATCTAGTTGCGCATAGCCTTTATTATCGTCGCGCAGATTATTTCTAAGCGTCAAAGTTGCCGCATTTTTACGAACTTCATCTTCCCACCTGATCGACATATCGCCATAACCTAGGTACTTTTCAATATCTGGATTATCATCATTGCTCTCAGGGGTTCGCCACCAAGGTCGCACCATTAGCGAAACACGATCCGTCAACTCCCAACCGCCCTCTAGATATACACGATTCCAACTTCTAGAAATGGGATTAGAGCGCCCGTTTGATTGGTGCACCAAACCTAAATTTAGCATTCTTGGTATATAGCGCTTCTTCTCTCCGTTCACCTCATTATCTATGCCTAAAGATAACATGATTTCAGGTTCATAATTATTCTCTCGCAACGGTCTTGATGCTTCTGAATCAAACAATTGCCAATTAGATTGCTGTGTATAAGCCGCCCAAATTCTCGAACTCGTGACATAAGGTAAATCACGAATAAGTGGTATGTTGCTCATCATTTCAGTTTTTAGACTAATCTGAAATTTCAAGTCTTTGCTATCTAAGTTTCTATCTACGCTATTCAATTGACTTGGTGATTGAGGCGCATCATTCGCGTTATTAGTTCTGGTGACTAATAAGTAATTAGATTTATAAGTTTCAAAGTCACTTACACTCCAGTCACCCTGGGATGTTAAACGCCACTTTCTTTCTAGATAACTTAGCTTAGAACTTGGTTTCACGATGGCGATAGTCGGGCTTTGAGCCTGAGTTATTTGTATTGAGCCTTCTGGCTCTGGGCTATTGACTTGCGTAGTAGCCACTTCTTCTAAAAACTCTTGAGGGGTATTAATACTATCAAAACATGACAAACGTTTTTTTGACTCAAAATCGTTAGGGTAAAGTTTTTTACACTTGATTAAAGCCTGCTCAACCGTCACGGTTTCTTGTGCAAGTAATGCTGTCGGCATCCATAATACTAAGAGCAGCGCTCGCATCGTTTTAACTTTAAAATTGCTCATCTTAAGTTTTCCATTTTAGAGTTCTTCATTTTAGTTATCCATTTTTATTAATAAGTTGGGGCGTTATTTATTATTGAATAGCTAAGAGAATAAAAAAACTCTGTTAATGCATTGTTAATACAGGAAATTACTTCCACCTAGATTTCACAAGTAAAGCTCGCTCGCTTAGGCTTTTTTAACGAACTCTGACTTCAGCTTCATTGCACCGATTCCATCAATTTTGCAATCAATGTCATGGTCGCCATCTACCAGACGGATGTTTTTGACTTTGGTTCCTACTTTAACCACTAATGATGAACCTTTTACTTTCAAATCTTTAATCACAGTGATGGTATCGCCATCTTGCAGTACGTTACCGTTTGAATCACGAATAACCTTTGTGCCCTCCTCAGCATCTGCACTAGCGGTTTTGCTCCACTCGTGCGCACATTCTGGGCAAACGTAATTATCGCCATCTTCATAGGTGTATTCTGAATTACATTTTGGACAAGCTGGTAAAGCGCTCATAGTACTTTTCTTTCTATTAAATTTTGAAAAATCTTACTTAATGCAAATTTTAAGGGGCTGGATTCGTCATTTCAAGATGCAACTTATCAATCTCTTGCAATACCTCTGAGGATAATGTTGTATTCCAAGCAGCTATGTTTTCCTGCAACTGTGCCATGTTGGTTGCGCCAACAATAGTGCTGGTGACGCTCCAGCGGTGCATTACAAAACTCAAAGCCAATTGCGTTGGCGTTAAGCCGTTTTCTCGTGCTAATTTGGCATAAGCGGCGCTGGCGGCGGCAACATTCGGTTTATTATAACGTTGCGCATAGCCCAAAAACATAGTGACCCGACCTTTAGCTTGCGGGTCATCAATATATTTACCAGTTAAATGTCCAAAAGCCAGTGGCGAATATGCCAGTAAACTAACATTTTCACGATACAAAATTTCGCTAATGCCAAAATCAATCGTGCGATTCATTAAATGATAGCTATTCTGCAAAGTGGCCACACGTGGCAAATTGTATTCTTTGCTGATACGTAGAAACTCCATGATGCCCCACGGCTGTTCATTGGAAAGCCCAATCGCGCGTACTTTTCCCTCTGCGATTAACTCTGCCAGCGTTTCTAATTGCGTATGGATGCTCACCCAGTCTTTTTGATTACTTTGCGCATCCAACTCTAATTTAGGGTCAAACTGATATTGCCCAAATATGGGCACATTACGTTCTGGCCAATGCAACTGATAAAGGTCAATATAATCTGTCTGCAAACGCTTTAAAGAATCATGAATAGCGCTGCGAATATTCGCTTTGGTAAGAGATTCATCGCCATTACGAATCCAGCTAAGTCCACGATTACGCCCTGCGACTTTGCTACCTAAAATAATCTTATCGCGCGCTTGGTTTTTAAGCCAATGACCAATCATGGTTTCTGTGCGCGTATAAGTTTCTGCTTTAGGCGGTACTGGATACATCTCAGCCGTATCAATAAAATTAACGCCCTGTGCTAAAGCATAATCCAACTGCTCATGCGCTTCCGCTTGCGTGTTTTGGTCGCCATAAGTCATGGTGCCCAAACAAACTGCGGATACTTTGAGATTTGAATTTCCTAATTGACGATATTGCATGGTTAATATGCCTAATGCACCGTTTGGTGCGATGAAATAATGCTAACTTCTCGATTATCGACGTTCATCAATAAATCCCAGCCAGCCTCGCGAGTGGCTAACTGCATCATATTGGTGACCGCATGTACCAGTTGCGGAGTAAGTGCGATTTTAACGGATTGTCCATTGCTGCACTGCAAATCTAATTGAGGCGGCGAGTTAACTACGCCGATAATTAAGCATTGAACAGCTAGCATGGGCGCTTCCGAGCGTGATTCACGGTCGACAAGATATTCAGACTTGAAATCTAGATGCTCGATTTCTTTCAGCTCAGTGGCTTCGCGCGAAAAGCTATCGAGCGCCTCTTGCTTAGCTTCAGGCGTTGAGATGGCTGATAGTGAAAATTGTGGAGCCGTTGGCATATTAGTATTCGCCACGCCGTTAAGTAAATTCCACATACTTTTGCACACGCGGCGCGTAATCCAAACTGCCACCTCGGTTTTATCTGCAAGACCTACTTTCAGTAAGAGTCTATCTTCTTGCTCATTAAGACCTAAGTTAATTTGCTCAATCGCAGATTCGTTTTGTGACATTTGCCTACTTTAAATATTAAATACAGGCTACAGCATAAGGTTTTTATCACAATTTTTCTATCTTTAATCTTGAAATTCATCAATCCAACCCAATAAACAACACACCAACTAGCACTCTCATGGTTTGAGTGCTAAAATCGCACTCGCTTTGCATGGTGCGCAAGCCATGTGCAATATATTTTAGTGTTAACAACATTTAGTTTTATTCACAACTTAATACATCCGTTGTGGAGTTTATTTTAGTTATTTAATTTTTGGAGAACCTTATGAAAATTCGTCCTTTACACGATCGCGTCATTGTTAAACGCTCAGAAGAAGAACGTACAACCGCTTCTGGCATTGTAATTCCTGATAGTGCTACAGAAAAACCTGATCAAGGTGTGGTGCAAGCCATTGGTTCTGGCAAACGTGATGACAGCGGTAAAGTAATCGCTTTAGACGTTAAAGTCGGCGATAAAGTGTTGTTCGGTAAATACGCTGGCCAAACTGTAAAAGTTGATGGCGAAGAGCTATTGGTCATGCGTGAAGAAGACATTATGGCGATTGTTGAATAATTCGATTATTCAATTCAATCAATTAACACATATAGAATTTCAGGAGATTTAACATGGCAGCAAAAGACGTAAGATTTGGTGACGAAGTTCGCCAAAAAATGACAAACGGCGTGAACATTTTAGCTAACGCAGTTAAAGTAACTTTAGGCCCTAAAGGCCGTAACGTAGTATTAGAGCGCTCATATGGCGCTCCTACCATTACTAAAGATGGTGTTTCAGTCGCTAAAGAAATCGAATTAAAAGACAAATTCGAAAACATGGGCGCACAAATGGTAAAAGAAGTAGCTTCAAAAACTTCTGACATCGCTGGTGACGGTACAACAACAGCTACAGTTTTGGCTCAAGCGATTATTCGTGAAGGTATGAAATCTGTTGCTGCTGGTATGAACCCAATGGATTTAAAACGTGGTATTGATAAAGCCGTTGCTGCTGCAATTGCAGACCTTAAAGCTCAATCAAAACCATGTACAACTAGCAAAGAAATCGCGCAAGTTGGTTCTATCTCAGCAAACTCTGATGAAACTATCGGTAAAATCATTGCTGATGCAATGGACAAAGTAGGTAAAGAAGGCGTAATTACTGTTGAAGACGGTTCTGGCTTAGAGAGCGAATTAGACGTAGTTGAAGGTATGCAGTTTGACCGTGGCTACTTGTCACCATACTTCATTAACAACCAAGAGCGTCAAATTGCGTTGTTAGATAATCCATTCGTATTGCTACACGACAAAAAAATCTCAAACATCCGTGATTTATTACCAACTTTAGAGCAAGTAGCTAAATCTGGTCGTCCATTATTGATTATTGCTGAAGATGTTGACGGTGAAGCACTAGCAACATTGGTTGTGAACAACATCCGCGGTATCTTGAAAACAACTGCTGTTAAAGCGCCTGGTTTCGGTGATCGTCGTAAAGCAATGTTGGAAGATATTGCTATGTTAACTGGCGGTACAGTGATTGCTGAAGAAGTTGGTTTGAAACTTGAAAACGTAACGCTTGAGAATTTAGGTCAAGCTAAACGTATTGAAGTGGGTAAAGAAAACACAATCATTATTGATGGCGCTGGTAATGAAGCTAACATCAAAGCACGTATCACTCAAATCAAAACACAAATCGACGAAGCTTCAAGCGATTACGATCGTGAAAAACTACAAGAACGCGTTGCTAAATTAGCTGGCGGTGTTGCAGTGATTAAAGTTGGCGCTACTACTGAAATCGAAATGAAAGAGAAAAAAGCCCGCGTTGAAGATGCATTACACGCAACACGTGCAGCGGTTGAAGAAGGTATTGTTGCTGGTGGTGGTGTTGCATTGATTCGCGCACGTGCTGCAATTGCTTTGGTTAAAGGCGATAACTTAGACCAAGATGCTGGTATCAAAATCGTATTGCGCGCAGTTGAAGAGCCATTACGCCAAATCACTCAAAACGCAGGTGTTGAGCCATCAGTAGTGGTAAACAATGTTGCAGCAGGTAAAGGCAACTATGGTTACAACGCTGCTAACGAAACATACGGCGATATGATTGAAATGGGTATCTTAGACCCAACTAAAGTAACACGTTCTGCATTGCAAAATGCAGCTTCAGTAGCTGGCTTAATGTTAACGACTGATTGCATGATTGCTGAACTACCTAAAGACGACGGCCCAGCGATGGGTGGTGGTGATATGGGTGGTATGGGCGGCATGGGCGGTATGATGTAAAGTCATATTGCAAACCTACTGCGCTCGATAGCTGGCACTTGCGCGGTACTCAAAATCCTCATGTACTGAATGTATATTCCGGTTTTTGCGTTCCGTGCGCATACCATCTCTCATCGCTCGCTACGGTTTTCAATACAACTTAAGTATTGTTAAAAAGCCTCGCAATTGCGGGGCTTTTTGTTGCCTGAATAATTTGACGTAATATAAAACGTCGTTTAGGATGAATAATTTACCTTAGGTTTAAATACTGTGCACAAGAATATATCAATCATTGTATTTATTTTAACCAGTATCTTTTCTTTTTCCACTTATGCAGGTGCAGGGTCTTGTGGAGAGCTCTTCTCATTCACACAAGCATATGATGATGTATACACTAAGTATGTAATTCATGGGAAAGTTATGGGCTACTTATACTTTTCGTCACCACAAAGCCCTCCTGAACTTCGAACCGATCTTTTATATGGCCAAGAGTATTCACCTATACAAATTGAAGTTAAAAATGTTTTAAAAGGAGAGTTTAATCGCCCAATAATTGCAATACGTACCGGAGGGTTTTACCTTTGGAAACGCGCATCTGATTTTCCTGTTGGTACTGAATGGATACTCTCAATTAATAATGACGGTGGTATCAGCTGGTGCGGCGATTATGCATTAAAAGTAGAAGGCGATGAAGTCATTACCAACTATAAAAGAGCAGAAGAAAAAAGAATTAACATTTATGAGTTTTACAAATCGCTCGGCTTGTTACACCTAACCCCTCATTCAAGGACGTCCAATGGCGCCCCTTGATTCAAATGTTGGGCAACTACAAAAATGAACTCAAGTAAGCTATTAGCAAGCTTAGCTTAGGCTGGAGGTTGGTGCTGAACTACCTTAAGACGATAATCCAGTAATTAGAGGGATGTAACTTTAGATTTTTTATCTTACCGTACATCCAATTGATGGTGCAATACGCTACGTTTGAATTAATGATAACCCATTTGAGCAGGTTCTAAGCGGCTGATATGGTCAAAATACAAGGCTCACCTGACCATTTTTCCCATGGCACGTACAGACAAGGTCGCACCAGAAATTCCATCCATATTTTTATCTAGCTGATAGTCTTTTTGCAAATCCGCGCCGTGATATTGCTTCAAGAAATGAGAGTGACTTACTTCTCCGCCGCGACTTTCTATAGTCGAGCACCTTTGTCTGATTTAATTTACTTAATACAGGAATTGTGTGGCCAGAAGTTTGCACCCACAGTCCAAACTTTAATTTAAGCATCATCTCAAACCGGCTTTTTGTTTGTGATTGCGCGAACCAAAAAAAACCCCAACTCAAAGGGGTTAGAGTTGGGGCCAAATGCCTTATTGTCTAAGGCTTCCGCTCAGGGAGGAAAGTAGCGGAAAGATAGCTAAAACTTAATCTAGCTATCATGCAAAGTCAGACTAGCCTGAATTAGCTTAGTTCTGCTTTATTTGTAACAATTTGTATCACGCTGCAGGCAGATTACTTGCCAAATTTTAATTGATCCCATGCGATAATATCGCCATGGAAACCGAATCTACATTACTCTCTGGCCTTAATAATAAACAACTAGAAGCTGTCACCTTACCGCAACAATCTGCGCTAATTTTAGCAGGCGCGGGCAGCGGAAAAACGCGCGTTCTTACAGCACGCATCGCATGGTTGATACAGACTGGGCAAGTTTCGCCTACTGGTTTATTAGCTGTTACATTTACCAATAAAGCTGCTAAAGAAATGCTCACGCGCATTACGGCATCATTGCCAATTAACACACGCGGGATGTGGGTCGGGACATTCCACGGGCTTTGTAATCGCTTATTGCGCGCGCACCATCGCGAGGCTGGCTTGCCTGCGAGCTTTCAGATTTTAGATATTGCCGATCAGCTATCTGTAATTAAACGCTTGATGAAGCTCATGAATGTGGATGATGAAAAGTTTCCACCTAAGCAAGTACAAAACTTTATCAATGGCTGCAAAGATGAAGGCTTACGCGCCCATGCGGTAGAAGCCTACGATCCGCATTCCACAAAGATGCGCGAGATTTTTGATGAGTACGACAAGCAATGCCAACGCGATGGCGTCGCTGATTTTGCAGAGCTTTTATTGCGTTGCTATGAACTACTGGAACGTGATGCGAATATCCGTGGGCATTACCAAAGCCGCTTTAAATATATATTGGTCGACGAGTTTCAAGATACCAATCGCTTGCAATATTTGTGGCTGAAACTGCTAGCAGGTGAAGACAACTGCATGTTCGCGGTGGGCGACGATGACCAATCCATCTATGGTTTTCGAGGCGCACGCGTGGGCAATATGCGCGATTTTGAAAAAGATTTCAAAGTGCAGAATGTAGTGAAGCTAGAAGAAAACTATCGCTCTCACAGCAATATTCTAGATGCTGCCAATGCGATTATCTCGCACAACAACAACCGCCTAGGTAAAAATCTATGGACTAGCGCAGGCGCGGGCGAACCTGTACGCGTGTACGATGCTTATAACGATACCGACGAAGCGCAATTCATCGTTGATGAAATTAAAATGCTGCATTGTGAAGGCACGTCTTTAGGCGAAATCGCCCTGCTCTATCGCTCGAATGCTCAATCGCGCATCTTGGAACAAGCGCTGTTTAACGCCAATTTGCCTTATCGCGTATATGGTGGCTTACGCTTTTTTGAACGCGCTGAAATTAAACATGCGCTTGCTTATATGCGCTTAATTGCCAATGCCAACGATGACACGGCATTATTGCGCGTCATTAACTTCCCAACACGCGGTATCGGTGCGCGTAGCCTTGAGCAGTTACAAGAAGTGGCTCGCGCGGAAAACTGCAGCATCTGGCAAGCGGCTATTAATAAAGTCGGTAACGGTAAGCTTGGCGCTAAAGGCATTGAAGGCTTTGTCGCCTTGATTAGGCAAATGGTAGATCATGCTTACGGTATTAGCCTGCGCGAGCTAACTGAATTAGCGATTACCATGTCAGGCTTAACTGCTCATTATGAAAATGACAAAGAAGGTGAAGACCGAATAGAAAACTTGAAAGAGTTGGTGACAGCGGCCGTTTCGTTTACCAACAAAGATTTTGGCAACCATAACAATGTGGATGGTGAAACAGAACAAGATTTACTCACACAATTTTTAAGTCACGCCAGCTTAGAAGCCGGCGAGCACCAAGCCGACGTTGGACGCGAAGCATTGCAATTGATGACGGTTCACGCATCCAAAGGCTTAGAGTTTAAAGCTGTATTTATAAGTGGTTTAGAAGAAGGCTTATGTCCGCATGAGCAAAGCTTGTTTGAAAATGCCGGCTTAGAAGAAGAACGCCGCTTAATGTATGTTGCAGTCACCCGCGCTAGACAGCGACTGTACTTAAGCCACGCGCAAAGTCGTATGCTGCATGGCAAAGTACGCTACGGTATTCCATCGCGCTTTCTCGATGAAATTCCTGAAGAGTTACTAAAGCGTTTAAACAGCAAACCTGCCGCGAGGTCTGGTAGCAATCGTGATTACAGCGAACTACCAGCCATGATGAGCAAACAACAAAGCAGTAACCAGAAAAATGCCATGCCGTGGAAAATTGGCCAGCAAGTTGCCCATACTAAGTTTGGAAATGGTGTCGTGGTCAGCTATGAAGGCAATGCTAACGACATGCGCGTGCAGGTAAATTTTGGTCGTGAAGGTTTAAAATGGTTAGCGCTGGAGTTTGCTAAGCTCACGCCTATTTAGCAAGCTTATTGAGCAACAAGTTAACACGTCATTTAATTAGAATGACGTGTTTTAATCAGTGGTTTCTGTTATGTTAAAAACATCCACGTAACTCGTATACAAACTAGTCATCATTACTGGCACAGCAACGATTAAGCCTAAGCCAACTGGTATGATCGCAACGATTATTATCACCATAAAAATCAAACCGTATATCAAAAACGGTAGCATGTTTTTTAAACATGCCATAAAACTTAACTTCATTGCTTCCAACACTGTGAGGTTATGTAGGCCGATTAGCACTGGCGCATACCAATAAGCCATTAATATCGGCAGTATAAAAAGCATCGCGATTAACATGGGCAGCATCATTGCATTAGCTTGCTCTGGGCTAACCTCCTGACCTTTCATTAATAGCTCAATGGTGTCTTTATCAAGTGTCAAAACCACCATCACCATAATCCCTAGGAGGCTCAGCATATAAATACCACCTACTGAAATGAGTTGGGCGGTATTTTTTTTAAAACCTTCAAATAAATGATTGATTTCTAAATCTTGTTTTAACACGAGCGCTTTGCAGCCCCACATCATGCCCGCCGCAAACACAGGCGCTAATAATGTCGTGGCTATAGAGCCAATGATGGGTATGAATGAAATGGGGATAATAATCGCTAAATAAATCAGCAAAATCACAATCCACATCACCGGGTTAGCTTTAAATAAATTAAAGCCGCTCACAATCCAAGCCCAACCATTCCCTGCAGGAACTTGTCGGCTTTCTAAAGTTGGGTTGATTAAGTTTTCTGTCATGATATTTACCTCTAAATTGACTCAGCTAAATTCGTGCGCAACTTCAGAATTCTTTGAAAATGCTGAGGGTCTTTTGCATGCGTCAACTCGCCCGCTTGCGGATAGATTTGATCATACAAGCGCGATAACCAAAAACGTAAAGCAGCAATCCGCAATAAAGCGGGCCATGCGGCTTGCTCGGCTGAGGTGAATGGTCTAACTGCTTGATATGCGTTGAGCATAGCCTCTAATCTAGGCGCGTCTAAACTACCATCGGCATTTACGCACCAATCATTCACCGCAATCGCCAAATCGTAAGCCAGCACATCGTGGCAGGCATAATAAAAATCAATCAGCCCACCGATTTCATTACCGTCGAACAACACATTATCACGGAACAAATCTGCATGAATCACACCCATTGGCAACTGTGTAGTATCAAATTCAGCTTGAAACGCTAAAGTCTCATTTAATAACTGCTGATCAGCCGTTGGTAAATGTGGCAACACTTGGGCAGCAGTTTTAACACGCCAATCTAAGCCACGCTGATTATGACTATCGTGTTGCGGAAACTCCGCTTCAAAAGATTGCCCAGCAATATGCATTTTCGCCAATACCGAACCAACAGCTGCACATTGCAGCACATTTGGCGCTTCAATATCTTGCCCATTCAAACAACTAATTAACGCGGCAGGTTTGCCATTTAGCATGTGCAAACTTGCGCCAGATTTGTCTGCAATTGGTTTAGGGCAAGGAATTCCGTGTGCCGCAAGATGACTCATCAAATCTATAAAATACGGCAGTTCCTCTAAAGTGTTGTGCTCAAACAAAGTCAGCACGTACTTAGTTAGGCTCCAATTATTTTGAGTGGTCACAAAATAATTGGTATTAGTAATGCCAGACGAAATACCTTTTAGCGCTACAAGTTCGCCTATCGCGTAATCTTGTAGCCAAACTTGCAATTGTGGAATGCTGACTGAGGTAAATACTGACATAGATTAGAGTGTTATAAAATATATAG
Source organism: Methylotenera sp. (assembly GCF_029946165.1). Classification (GTDB taxonomy): domain Bacteria; phylum Pseudomonadota; class Gammaproteobacteria; order Burkholderiales; family Methylophilaceae; genus Methylotenera. Next base: position 8,793 of record NZ_JAQSDZ010000024.1, on the reverse strand, counting down.
GTAGCTGAAAAAATGAGCGCTAAATAAATTAAAGAGGGCTATATACCCTCTTTAATTTATTTAATGTAGATTGCGTTAAAACCTAAAAATCGTCCATTTAGGAATACTAATTGGCTGACTTGGGCCGTCATTCACCCAACCACCATTTTGGTCTTCTTTATGCATGTAATAAGGTACGCCATGTGCTGGCGTTATTTTCATCATGTAAAGCTGGCCATTAATGCGATACTCCTCAATCGTCTCACCTTTTTTCTTAATGATAGTGACTTGTGGCTCGTCGGCGTTATCTTCATTAGTAATGGCAGGAGGAGGAATATCTTCTAAAGGCTGTAAATCTGCTGGTGGCGTTGGGGCTTTTGGAGTTTCCGCAACAGCTATGGTCGGCAATTGCAACACACCAAATGCGAGCAGAAACGCTATATTTTTCCAGATAATACTTTTAGATATCTTACGCATGGCCTACACCTATTCTTTAAAATGAATCGAAACCTGATTTACAGATTTTAGCAAATTACTCGTCAAAATAACGTATTTACTATAAATAAAGCTGCACAAGTTCTTCTTCCGCTGACAATTTAAATCCACGTGTTTCGTAATGCTTGAATATCGCCTCAACAACCGCTTTTGGTTCATCAATCACTTGAATCAAATCTAGGTCTTCAGGTGAAATCATTCTTTCTTCAATCAAGGTCGTTTTAATCCAGTCCACCAATCCGCGCCAGAATGATTCACCCACTAAGATAATCGGCATCTTTAAACTTTTACCAGTTTGCACTAAGGTAATGGCCTCCATCACTTCATCCAAGGTGCCAAAGCCGCCAGGCATAACAACGTAAGCACTGGCATACTTAACAAACATCACTTTACGCATGAAAAAATGCTTGAAATTCTGGCTCACATCTTGGTAGGAATTACCCGCTTGCTCATGAGGCAGTTCAATATTCAAGCCTATGCTGGGCGACTTCCCTGCAAATGCGCCTTTATTAGCGGCTTCCATAATGCCAGGTCCACCACCTGAAATCACGCTAAAACCCGTATCACTTAGCAGTCGAGCGATTTCTTCGGTAAGTTTGTAATAAGGGTGGTTAATGGGTGTACGCGCACTACCAAAAATTGAAACCGCTGGTGTAATTTCTTTCAGGCGTTCAGTCGCATCCACGAACTCTGACATAATCCCAAATGCATGCCATGACTCATGACCCGTTTGATGTTGCCCAATCACGTCTGGGTCGGCTAATTTGGGAATCTTATTTGCAATCGACATAATCTGACTTTCTTAATTTCGAGCTCTTGGTTTTTAATCTGAATATATTTAATCTAAAGTATTGAGCGCTTAGCGGATCGGACACACTCGTGGCGCAAAACTTTTTAATGACGAACCGCATATGGTTTATTATGCAAACGGCTTTAAAATATCTAGTAAAAATATAGCGCAACAACGCATCACGACAACCCTTGGATTTTATATGAAAACTTTGTTATTAGTTGACGGTTCATCTTACCTGTATCGTGCTTTTCACGCTATGCCTGACTTACGAAATAGTCAAAATGAACCGACAGGGGCAATACAAGGCGTACTCAATATGTTGCGCCGTTTACATAAAGATTACCCTAGTGATTATAGCGCCTGCGTTTTTGATGCCAAAGGCAAAACGTTTCGCGATGATATTTATGCAGAATATAAAGCCAATCGCGCCAGCATGCCAGATGATTTACGTTTGCAAATAGAACCCTTGCATGAAGCGATTAAGGCCATGGGTTGGCCGCTGATTGTGGAATCTGGCGTAGAGGCCGATGACGTGATTGGCGCATTGGCAAAGCAAGCCGAGCGCGAAGGCATTAGAACGATTATTTCCACGGGTGATAAAGATATTTCGCAGTTGGTAAACGAACATATCACCGTAGTTAACACCATGCGCGATGCCTTTAGACGCACCGACGATGTGCTAGATATTGCCGGTGTTGAGAATAAATTCGGCATTCCGCCCAGCTTAATGGTTGATTACTTAGTGCTGATTGGCGATACCTCAGACAATGTGCCTGGCGTGGATAAAGTTGGACCAAAAACCGCGGTTAAATGGCTAAAAGAATATGGCTCTTTAGATAATATCGTCGCCAACGCCGATAAAATTACAGGCAAAGTGGGCGATAACTTACGTGCTGCGCTTGATTGGCTGCCGACTGCACGCGAGCTGATTACCATTCGTTGCGACGTTGGTATACAAGAGCGTTTAAGCGACCTCGCCCCGCAAGCCATCGATAAAACCAAGCTAGCCGAACTATTTGATCGTTTTGAATTTAAAAGCTGGCGCCGTGAGCTGGAAAATATGCAGGACAATGCACCCGTTCCTCCTTCGGCCAATGCAAATGCTAAGTTTCCAACTTCACAAATTCAGCCTACGCAAACTGCGGACATGTTTGCAGTTACACAATTTACAGCGAACACCAGCCGCAATTTTGAAACTATTTTAAGCAATGAACAACTGGATGCTTGGTTAGCAAAACTGCAATCAGCCGAACTGATGTGTTTCGACACCGAAACCACCTCGCTAGACCCAATGACGGCAAAAATTGTAGGCATGTCATTCAGTGTAGAAGCGGGTAGCGCGGCTTATTTACCGCTAAAACATGATTATTTTGACGCGCCAGAACAATTAAATTTTGCTGAAACGCTTGCAAATATTAAGCCTATTTTAGAAAACCCAGCCATTAAAAAAGTCGGACAAAACTTTAAGTATGACCAACACGTTTTAGCTAATCACGGCATCGTGCTCAACGGCATCGCGCATGACACCATGCTGGAATCTTACGTGTTTGAATCGCACAAAACACATGGCATGGATGCGCTAGCTGAGCGTCATTTAGGCATACAAACCATCTCGTTTGAAGAAGTGGCAGGCAAAGGCGCAAAACAAGTCACGTTTAACCAAGTGACAGTAGAAGTTGCTAGCGAGTATGCCGCAGAAGATGCCGACATTACGCTGCAATTACACCAAGCCATGTACCCACAAATCAGCACAGATGCGAAGCTAGACTTTATTTATAGCCAAATTGAAATGCCAAGCTCGCAGATTCTATTCACCATAGAACGCAACGGCGTATTGATTGACCGCGACATGCTGAATATTCAAAGCAATGAAATTGGCGTGAAATTAGTGGCTTTAGAAAACCAAGCTTATGAGCTAGCTGGGCAACCGTTTAATTTAGGTTCTCCTAAACAACTTCAAGAAATTTTGTTTGATAAGTTGGGTATTAAACCAACGAAAAAAACGCCATCAGGCGCACCAAGTACCGATGAAGATGTGTTGCAAGAGTTGGCTTTAGACCATCCGCTACCTAAAGTATTATTGGAGTATCGCGGTTTAGCAAAACTTAAATCCACCTACACCGACAAATTGCCAAAAATGATTAATGCGCAAACAGGCAGAGTGCATACTAGCTACAACCAAGCGGTGGCTATTACGGGCAGATTGGCAAGTTCAGACCCTAACTTGCAAAACATTCCTGTGCGCTCAGCCGAAGGTCGCCGTATTCGCGAAGCCTTTATCGCGCCAAAAGGTTCGCATATTGTCTCTGCCGATTATTCACAAATCGAGCTGCGCATCATGGCGCATTTATCACAAGATGCTGGCATGCTAGCCGCCTTCGCCAATAATGAAGATATTCACCGCCACACCGCCGCCGAAGTTTTTGGCGTAGAGCGCGACGCGGTAGACAGCGAACAACGCCGCTATGCCAAAGTCATCAACTTTGGATTGATTTATGGCATGAGCGCATTTGGTTTAGCGCAAAATCTCAACATAGAGCGCGGCGCCGCAGCGAGCTATATTGAACGCTACTTCGCCCGCTACCCAGGCGTGCGCGACTACATGGACAATACCCGCGCTATCGCCAAACAACAAGGTTATGTAGAAACCTACTTCGGCCGCAGATTATGGGTGCCAGAAATTAACAGCGCAAATGTGCAACGGCGTAACGGCGCCGAACGCGCGGCTATTAACGCGCCAATGCAAGGCACTGCAGCTGATTTGATTAAGCTAGCAATGATTGCCGTAGATAAATGGTTGGAAACTGAAATGCTAAATGGCGAAAAGTTAAAATCAAAACTCATTATGCAAGTACACGATGAACTGGTGTTAGAAGTACCAGATAATGAGCTGGAACTGGTAAAACAGAAACTACCAGAACTCATGCAGAATGTGGCTAAGTTGGATGTTCCGTTGCTGGCGGAGGTTGGAGTTGGCTGTAATTGGGAAAGTGCGCATTAATAACGCAAGCAAGTGAATCTTTTTCACAAACTGGCTTGACGGTAATTGGAAGACATTTAATGCAACTACTATTGAATAAAAGCCATTTTAAATAATCACAGTTTGACTAGCTGGCGGATTTAAAACATCTTTCATTGAAAAATCAAAGTGGCGCACAACATTTCGCCCTGCTCTTTTTGCCTGATACATGGCAATATCTGCATGTTTTAGTAATTCTTCCTGCGAGCTACCATGCTCGCCAAAAAATGCTATGCCAATGCTGGGCGTACTGTTATGTTCAAGTGTATTGAGTATATAAGGTATATTAAGCGTCTTTATTATTAAGTCTGCGACTTTCTCTACTTGCGCATTCGCTACGCTTATATTTCCACTTAAATCTTCTAGCATAACGACAAACTCATCCCCTCCTAGGCGCGCAACGGTATCACTTTCTCGTACGCAACTCATCAAACGTTCAGCGACTTTTTTCAAAAGCAAGTCGCCCATAGCATGCCCGAGCGTGTCGTTAAGCAGTTTAAAATGGTCTAAATCTAGAAACAATAAGGCACCTCGCCTGCCAGAACGGCTACTCACAGCCAATGCGTGGTCAAGTCGATCTAATAGTAATCGACGATTGGGTAAATTGGTCAGTTGGTCATAAAAAGCCAGTTTTTTAATTTCATTTTCACGCTCAATAGCATCATGCCGAAGCATAATATTTTCCATAAAATTACGATTAATATTTCTAATACTGAGCAGCATAAATACTAGAAACAAAATTCCAGAAATAGCCATGATGAAAGTTATTTCATTTCTTTCCAACAATAGGCGTATCAAAATCGGGGTTAACAGCAGCACAGTGTAAGTAACTGCACTCACAATATCTATTGAGTATGAAACAATAGCGGCAGAAATTAGCCCAGTAAGGATAAAAATTATGAACGTTTGATGCTGCAAATCGTTGTAAGTATAGATTAATGCGCAAGTCATACCCCAAAATAAGCCAGTCGTCATTACACTAATACGAAACTGCGTTAACCGCCTGCTTGTGATTTTAATGTCCTGAGAGGCATGACGTTGGTGATGGCGGGTAATCAAATAACGAACAAGATTAATCGCCATAATGATCGAAAGCCATGTAATGACCAAGCGCGGTGGGAATGAGTTGCGCTCTATATATGCAAGTAAGATTGCAATGAATGTGCTGGATATAAGCGTTCTTCTATTAGCAGCAAAAAGCTGCTCTAATAACGAATGCTGAATGGTTGTTTTAAATTGGCTCATATTTAGTGGTTTTTACAAGAGCTTTAACACTGGATGCTAATAACCTGTAAACCTTTGAGGATATTATGTGACATACAGCGCACCAACTCAAGCACTTAATGAATAGGCAATCATCTTAGGCCATATGATTGATCTTTAAATAAAGGATTAAAGCTACTAAATTTAGAGATAAAATAAGGCAATATTTATTTTCATCAACACAACACATGACCCCAAACATTGGCATTTATATTATTGGCGACGAAATTCTCTCTGGTAAACGTCAAGATAAACACCTGACTAAAGTCATTGAACTACTTTCTGTACGAGGTTTGCAGCTTGCTTGGGCAAATTACTTAGGCGATATTCCAGAGCAAATTACCAGTTCACTTAAAGCTAGTATGGCTCGCAGTAAAGCACATGGTGAAATTGTGTTTAGCTTTGGCGGCATAGGCGCAACGCCAGATGACTTTACAAGACAATGTGCGGCAGATGCTGCGGGAGTCGCCATTGAGCGCCACACTGGCGCAGTAGCCGAAATTGAAGCGCAGTATGGTGAAAGTGCTTATCCAAAACGCGTGCTGATGGCAGATTTTCCAAAGGGTTGTGATTTAATTCCTAACCCGATTAATCGCGTCGCTGGTTTTGGCATTAATCAACATTATTTTGTGCCTGGTTTTCCTGAAATGTCTCACCCCATGGTTGAGTGGGTATTAGAAACCTACTACTCGCATTTATTTCACACGCAAAATTATGTTGAAGATTCAATCTTAGTCAGCGAAGCTGGCGAAAGCGACTTAATTGATTTAATGAATCACATGCTCTCACAATACCCCATGCTGAAGTTATTTAGCTTGCCCCAAAGCAATCAGCGCAGAACCACTGAGTTGGGAATGAAAGGTGAATCTGAGCAAGTAAAACTTGCAATGAACGCACTGAAATCAGGCATTACTGCGCTGGGTTATCCTTGGCAAAATATATAAGGGAAACCCAATCAATGCAATGCAGGTCAGACTGTGGCGCCTGTTGCACTGCGCCCTCTATTAATAGTCCAATTCCCGGCATGCCAAACGGCAAAGCCGCAGGCATGCGATGCGTACAATTAGATACTGAAAACCGCTGCATGATTTTTGGTCAGCCAGAACGCCCCGCGTTTTGCGCAAGCTTGCAACCAAGTTTAGAGATGTGTGGCAATACCCGTGAGCAAGCCATGATTTGGCTGACTAATTTAGAACACCTGACTAAGCCAGATGTGGAGACCAGATATAGTAAAATGTAATTAAGTCTGATTGAAATTTACCTGCTTCGTTTCCTGCATTAACATCACCGCCACCAAGCTCACTAAAGCCATCGCTGAAACGTAATAACCCACCCAGATTAATCCGCCTTTATCGACCAACAATTGTGAAATAAAAGGCGCGGTAGAAGCCCCTAAAATCCCACCCAAATTGTAAGACAAACCAGCGCCCGTGTAACGCACAGCCACTGGAAACTGCTCTGGCAGGAAAGCGCCCATGGGTGCAAAAGTTGCGCCCATTAACAGCAAGGCGATAGATAAAAATAAGGTAATAAGCACGTTTGAACCACTAGCCATTAAGGGGCTGAGGGGAAACCCGCCAACACCGCTAAAAAACAGCTAGTCAATAATATGGGTTTGCGACCGAATTTATCACTCAAACCAGCTGAAACTGGCGTAATCATTGCCATAAAAAGTACGGCAATGCATAACATTTGTAAAAAATCAGCTCGTGAAATATTAAGCGTTTTAGTGCCATAACTTAGGCAAAATACAGTGGCGGTATAAAACAAGTTATAGCAAACGGTCATGGCAAATGCGCCAAGCAATACAGGGCGCCAATGTTTACTAAGTAAAGCGCTTACAGGGGTTTTATGCGTATTATGTTGCGCTAAAACTTTTGCAAATGCAGGTGTTTCTGCTAATTTAAAACGCACATATAACCCCACCAACACCAATAAAGCACTCGCGAAAAAAGGAATGCGCCAGCCCCATGCTTTAAATGCATCATCAGATAAATACAGTGTTAAAGCCAAAAAACTTAACGTTGCCAGCAAAAAACCGATTGATGGCCCGAGCTGTGGAAACATGCCAAACCAGCCGCGCTTGCTTGTTGGCGCGCTTTCCGTGGCTAATAATGCCGCACCGCCCCACTCGCCACCCAAACCTAAACCTTGTCCAAACCTTAACAAACATAGCAAGATGGCTGCCCAAGTGCCTAGAGTTTCGTAGCCGGGCAAGCAACCAATTAACAAGGTAGAAAACCCCATCACCAATAATGAAGCGGCTAAGGTCGCCTTGCGTCCAACGCGGTCACCAAAATGACCAAAAATAACGGCACCTAATGGCCTAGCGATAAAAGCAATTCCGAATGTTAAAAAAGCGTTCAAAGCTTGCGCAGCAGGGTCGCTCGCAGGGAAAAACACTTGCCCAATCACTAATGCTGATGCCATGGCGTAAATGTAGAAATCATAAAACTCAATCGCCGTGCCAATAAAGCTGGCAAAGGCAATGTGCGTGGTGGAGGGTGTTTTATTGTAAGCTGTCATGTTGGGATTTTAGCGCTTATCATGTACTTCGTAAGAATATTCAGCGAAACACAAGGAAAGTGAGTTAATCACTTTAGAAACAACAAAGTTTTGAATTTTCTGTCGAATTGACTTTCATACGCTTGGTATGGAAATATACGGAAAACGAAGGGAAATCAATATGGCTAAATTTTGTTCTCAATGCGGCACCAAAAATGAAGAAATTAATAACTTTTGTTTTTTATGCGGTAATTCATTAGCAACTGCAGCAACAACCAATAACATAATCAAAAATAAAGCCACAGCTGCAACTGAAGCGCATGCGCCAATGATGAAGCCAAGAGAGCCAGAACATCCCACAGCTGACATTTCAGATGTCTCTCCCCTACCCTCCGAGGCAATTAAAAACGAAGCCAACATCGCAAAGAACAGTATAGATGAACCTAAACCAATAGAGGATATGCTAGCGAGGGGCATTCCCCATGCAAAACCCAACGTATTCAGTGCAGGTTCCTCATCTAATAAAAAATCCAGCTCTGCCATTAAAAACCAGTATGTGTATATTACTAGCGCATTGGTTGCAGCTACAGTTATGGGAGGTGGCATTTACTGGAGTCAAAAGCCAAAAGTAAAGGAGCCTATCATTACCATGGCTGATATTACGCAGCCTCGCGTGACGAAAAACAGAGCCTGTAAAAAAATCTGTGTAAATGATATTTTACCAATGACCTTCAAAGGA
>NZ_JAQSDZ010000023.1 GCF_029946165.1 Methylotenera sp. | reverse complement strand
GCAAATTAAGCAAAATTGTGATGAAAGTCAATTGACAGTGCTAACGGTATCTACGAGTTCTACAAAATCTTGGATAATTATCCTGCGTTAACTGTGTTAGAACAATGTGTCGGTAATTGATACTTGATTTTCTTTCTGCGGCTTATAAAACCAATTAAGCCCAACCCCGCCATCATCATTGCATAGGTCTCCACCTCTGGAACTGTTGAGCTAATTTGCTCAAGAGTCCACTTGCCAGTGCCACGGGCAATCGCATTGATGTAATATTCATCCGTAGGAACATTGATATAGGAAAATATCTCATTGTATGCACCATTTGCATCTCCATCAGATAGAAGTTGCAGACCCCTGAAATATTCTGGCACTTCGCCATTGCCATAGGGGAAATTCACTAAATTAAAACTCCATGCAGTAGGCAGACCATTGGCATCGTACTCATTCACAAATAAATTACGAAAGACAATACCTTCTAATTCAGTGTCTGTTAAAGAGTATGCGCCAAACGATATTTGAGTTGAGGCATTTTCAAAATAACCTATAGGATTTACACCAGATTGGTATTCGATCACTTGAACCAGCAGAGTGGGTGAGTTGATTACAATTGTAAGGAAATCATTGTTCGAGATCGGTTTAAATTCATCGCCTCGCATATTATCATTGGCAATGATATCAGTCACTGGACTACTAGTGTACGTATAGCGATACGCAGCCAACACATACTGAGGAAGCAAGAACAGTAAACAAGCCAAAGTTTTTACACATAAAGTCTTGTAGTTCATAGTCGTTCTCCCACATATGAATGACCAGTATAAGCCTGCCGTAGAATTTTTCCATAGTCCGTTCAGACTAAACAAGTAAGTTTTCTGAGAGGGTATTCTTTGTTTTCATTTCTTTTGGTTAAGCAAAAGAAAGAAACTCGCCGAGGGGCGGAAGGGAACGGTGAATATTGAAAAGTACCACGCGTGGGGAACAAGTTACCCACCCTACTTGGCTTTTATCTAGGTCAAGGCATGAATACCTCTGCCTCAAGTTTCCATTAAACTTCCGTTTGCTTAGCGATTTCCAAAGCATCATCACTTCGATACAAAGGTGCATTGGTCAATGCTTTAGTCGAAATTAGAAGAAAGAATAATTGGGTAGGTAATTCTTTAGATAATAGCTAGATACTCAATCAACAAGAGCGGTTATATGAGTTTAGTTAATGAGACAGCATGGGTGAATTGCGATATTAAGTTATAAATTAGGTTGATAGTAAAGAATAAGACAATGTGGATATTCGCCTTAAGCTATTACATATACTAGTTGAGCTCCCATTCGGTGGACATGAAATTAACTTCTCCTTATACTCCGCAGGCCTGACAAAATACCTTTGTCATCTGATGAAAAATTATAATAAGGGAACAAAATGAAAAATATAATCCGAGTGCTTCTATTGGTTGTAGTAAGCCTCTCAATAATCGGCTGTGCTACTACCCAAAATGTTACGCTAGCTAATCTCACTCCTCCCAAAAATCTACAATCGGTAGCGTTGGTGCCGCAAGAGGATAACTCAGCCGATATGGACGGACATGTTACTGAGCAACTACAAGTTCAAGGGCTAAATGTAAAAGCGCCGTTACCAGCGGGGACTAGAAAATCAGATGATGTAGATATGATTGTTACATACGCTGACGTATGGCGCTGGGATTTAGTGATGTACTTGCAATCTGTGAACATCAATTTTTTCGATGCGAAGTCTGGTAATTTAGTTGTTACAGGTAGATGGGATAACTCTCTCTTTCACGGGTTTAAAAACGCGGGTGCAGTGGTTAAAGAGGTAATGGACCAGATGATGGCCAAAATTAACCAGGCACAGGTGCATGATAAAACCGCTGAGGCAAAATAGGCCTCTAAACAATTGGGCGACGCTTATCTATTAGGCCGCCCCAAAATGTGGGCTTAAGCATATATTGCAATTAACATTAATTTAAAATCAATAGGTTAATTTTATTCCTCACACTATAAGCCGCAACTCAATCCCCTCATAAGATGCAAGTTTAACCAAAAGTTTACGCATAACCTGCAATCGAGCTAAAACCCACGCCCAGCTTGGCTCGTCTGCATCAGCATTTCTAGTGTTTCATCTAAAGTAACTTTCGTCATCCAAAATTAGACGGTCCCGTTTTACTCACAGTCACAAGGCCCCCAAAGCGGACACCACACATTTAACTCAAGAAGTACTCATTACCCAACATTTAAAAGACTGAATAAAGCATTTTCAAACTCAAAAGCAGTGAAACAATGGCAAATATTTTCTTCAATTGTTTTTCAGGCAAATTAGCTGAGTGGTTTGCTCCGACTGGAGCTGCAATAAAACTTGCAATTGATATTACTAAAAAAGCAGGTAGATAAATAAATCCAAAAGTATAAGGGTCATTTAAAGTTCTAGACCATCCACTAATCATGTAGCCAATTGTTCCTGCAATTGCAATTGGAAATCCAATAGCCGCTGAAGTACCTACTGCTTTTTTCATGTCTATATTCTTATAGCTTAAGTATGTAACAGCTAAAAAGCCACCTCCGACAGCAGCTAGTGCTGATATGGAGCCAATACCAGTCCCAGCTATAAATAAGTTTCGAAATTTAGTTGGTTTTAAGCTTGGGTTTGGCTTCCAATTCAGAAACATTTGGCCAGCTACAAGTGCCATGAATAATGCAAAAAATATCGCGATATAAGTTGAGTTAACATCAGCTGCGACATGTGCAACTAAAAATGCACCTAATATAATTCCAGGTGTCATTCCATATACCATTTTCCAGACAACAGTACCCCTAGAAGCATGAGCGTAAATGCTAGATGACGATGAGATAATCATGCAAGCTAATGAGGTTCCAAGAGCCAAATGCACTACATTGTCTTGACCTACCCCCTGATAACTTAATATAGTGACTAATAAAGGTACCAGTATTCCGCCACCTCCAACCCCCAATAACCCAGCCATAAAGCCAACAAAAGTACCCAACACAAGGTAGAGCACCACAAACTCAACAGTTATCATATTAAATCCCTTTTCAAGCACCATTTATGCTCCACTTATTGTGAAGTAAGGATTAAGATACAACTTAAAGTCGACTTTAAGTCAAGTATAGTTTGCATAAGGATAAAAAATGGATATTTCTGAGGTTGCAAAGGAGTCAGGATTGCCTGCTTCAACACTTCGTTACTATGAAGAGAAGGGGCTAATTAGATCTATTGGTAGGCGCGGTCTGCGCAGAACTTTTAATAACAAAATACTTGAACGCTTAGCCCTAATTTCATTAGCGCGTAGTGTTGATTTCTCACTGGATGAGATTGGTAAAATGTTTACGCAAGAAGGTATTAAGATTGATAGGGATCTACTTTTAGCAAAAGCTGAAGAGTTAGACAATAAAATTAAAGATCTGACATCTATGCGTGATGGGCTTCTTCATGCTTCAGCATGTTCAGCGCCTAATCATTTTGAATGTCCAAAGTTTTTAAAGCTACTCAAGATTGTTGGTAAAAATAGATTTAGACAATCAAATAAGTTGAAGCAGGCTATTTAAATTATGTACAAGGGAAGAAATATAAAATTGCATGCGAGTCCCCATAATGGACATTCGTATATCGTTAAACTTCCCATTTCGTAGATTAGCTAAATGCAGGGCACGACAGACTTGAATCGATTCAGAAGAAAGTACAAAGAATAAATACTACAGTCAAGGATGAAGGTATCAAGAACCTCAAAAATTGATTTGAGAAGAATACTTAGCGTCAAATGGGAATCGGCTAGATTATTGTGCAAGCGAAACTTTAGGCTAATTCTCTAAAGCTCGAAGCACTTTGTTAAATGGATTGGATTGGTGTTGAGCCTGATGACGTTGGCTATAACCCAGACTAAGATTGGTTTACAGGACTATGATAGTTCACCCAAAAATTCCAAAAGCTTAAGCTGCCATTGTTATGACCGTGGGGCTCAAGATGAAAGAAAATATGTCAATTATTAATACGATTGAAATGGCATCCTCATTAGGTTACGTAATATAAATGCACAATGTCTAGAGCTCCAAAAACTTAGAGCTCGACATTCAAACTTCACGCTGGGTCAAAACACCAACCGATTTTAGCAAACTTGGGTGTGCTTTATTCTAGGACCGCAGTTATGGTCAATTCTTTTTATATAGCAACGGTACTGATTCATACAACGCAGCTAGAGGCTTTCGCGGTCAAAATCTTTAGGTTTTTGCTCGACGTTGACTAAGTTGCCATAAGACACTTCATACAGCTGAATGCTGACCTCACTTTAATAGTTTCCTTATTATCGCGATCAGGTGCGTCTTAATTTGCAGCTGAGCTTAAAACTTTGTGAGTCATATTCTCCAAACTAATTTAAATTATCAATTTGAATTAACCAACTTATACCATCTTCATCACTAATTTGAACGATAAATATTTTACGTAAAATTACCTGTAGTAATAATTTATTCTTGATATGAAATATAATATGCGGTATAAAAAGGAAACATTGATGAAAAAGTTAATTAATAAAATGAGTATTCGTTTAAAAATTGCATTGATTGTGACCACAATAGCAACCATAGGATTTGCGCTTACGATTTCAATTATTATTTATCAAGCAATTAACGTCGAGAAGACCACTGCATTTCAACTTGCTGATGAATCTGCAAGCATAGCTGGAGCGAAGACTGAAAGAACACTTAATAATGCGATGAATAGTGCACGTGCACTAACATGGTCTTTTCAGTCAATGAAAGCCACGAACCAAGCCAACAGATCTCTCGCAGATAGCATGCTGATTAAAACACTCAATGAGAATCCAGAGTTTGTCGGGACTTGGACACTTTGGGAGCCGAATGCATTTGATGATATGGATAACAAGTACATTAATGAGAAAGGTCATGATTTAACTGGTCGCTATATTCCATATTGGAATCGTGGTAGTGGATCAGTACAACTTGAGCCGTTAGTTGATTATGACAAAGCTGGCGCAGGAGATTACTATTTACTTGCAAAAAACACGGGAAAAGAAACCGTTTTGGAACCTTATAGCTATAAGATTTCAGGTAAAGATACTTTGATCACAAGTGTAGTAGTTCCCATCACAATTAAAGGTAGATTTTCTGGGGTGGCTGGTATTGATATGCCGTTAGCTAGCATTCAATCGGATATTGAGAAAATAAAACCATATGATGGTAGCTATGCCGAATTGATTTCATACCAAGGTGAATATGTCGCTAAAAGTAAGCTAAACCCCATTAATAAAAACTCAGCTGACAATGGTATTTCGAAAGCTGTTAAAGAGAAAATTAAAGTAGGGAAATCATTCAGCAGTGTTGATACAGTTACTGGCCAAGAGGTTTATCGTACCTATGTTCCAGTAAAAGTTGGAGCTAGCGTAACTCCATGGACGTTAGTCTTAACTGTACCTACGCAAGTAGTGTTGGCCAAAATTAATGTAATTCGAAATACCGCAATCTTAATTGGGCTTTTATCAGTAATTATTTTAGTTGGCATCTTGTATTACTTTCTGAACAAAATGGTCATTGCGCCAATACAAATGAGCGTTAAATCTATTCAAAGACTATCAAAAGGGGATTTGTCTGAAGTAATTTTAGTAAACGGCAATGATGAAATTGCACAGCTAAATAAGTCTATGAATCAGCTTGGTTCCAATGTGAAATCATTGATAAATGAGATGACACAAATGAGTAATGCACATGATGCAGGCGATATTGATAAAGTTGTCAGTGAGTCAACTTTTGAAGGATCTTTTAACACCCTTGCTGCTGGCGTTAATAAGATGGTAGCTGGTCATATCGATATGAACAAAAAAGCGCTTGCTTGCGTGAAATCATTTGGCGAAGGTGATTTAACGGCAACACTAGAAAATTTCCCTGGTAAAAAAGCTTTCGTCAATGTAGCCATCGAACAAGTACGCAGCAATATTAATGCGCTTGTTACTGATGTGAATATACTCTCTGCGTCCGCCGTAGCTGGCAAACTAAGTACTCGTGCTGATGCAAGCAAACATCAAGGTGATTTCCGTAAAATTGTGCAAGGTCTAAACGACACCTTAGATGCAGTCATTAATCCGCTTAACGTTGCTGCCAGCTACGTAGACAGCATCGCCAAAGGTAATATTCCCGCTCAGATTACCGACACCTATCACGGAGACTTTAATCAACTAAAAGACAATCTTAACCAATGTATTACCGCAGTGAATAGCTTGGTGAGTGATGCAAATACCTTATCTCAAGCTGCAGAGCAAGGCAAGCTCAGCACTCGTGCAGATGCAAACAAACACCAGGGTGACTTCCGTAAGATTATCGAAGGTGTCAACCACACCTTAGACTCAGTAGTCGGACCACTCAATGTTGCTGCGGACTGCGTAGAGCGTATTTCAAAAGGTGATATTCCAGAGAATATTACGGCACGTTACAACGGCGACTTTAACAATATTAAAGACAACTTAAACACTTGTATCGGTGCAATTAATAAGCTGGTTGAAGATGCCAATATGCTAGCAGAAGCTGCCGCCGAAGGACGCGTTACAGTACGTGCTGACGCAACACTACACCAAGGCGACTTCCGTAAAGTGGTGGAAGGTGTGAACGCCACATTAGAAACTATCGTCGCACCAATTATTGCTGTCAAAGAAGCCGTAGAAACCATTACCACCGCAGCCAATGAAATTGCCACTGGAAATAACGACCTCTCCCAACGCACCGAACAACAAGCCTCAAGCCTAGAAGAAACTGCTGCTAGTATGGAACAACTCGCCTCAACCGTTAAAAACAACGCTGAAAATGCCAAACAAGCCAACCAGCTTGCTGCGGCAGCCTCAGGCGTTGCAGTTAAAGGTGGTGAAGTCGTTGGTCAAGTGGTCAATACCATGAGCGCCATCAACAGTAGTGCTAAAAAGATCGAAGACATTATCTCAGTCATTGACGGCATTGCCTTTCAAACCAACATCCTTGCATTGAATGCTGCGGTAGAAGCCGCACGAGCAGGTGAACAAGGCCGGGGCTTTGCGGTAGTAGCAGGTGAAGTCCGTAATCTAGCTCAACGCTCAGCCAGTGCTGCCAAAGAGATTAAAGAGTTGATTTCAGATTCTGTCAGCAAAACCGCTGAAGGCACTTCACAAGTAGAGCAAGCAGGTAAAACCATGGCAGAGATCGTGTCATCGGTACAACGTGTAACCGACATTATGGGGGAGATCACGGCAGCCTCAGTAGAGCAAAGCGCAGGCATCGACCAAGTGAATGCTGCAGTGACGAGCATGGATGAAACCACACAACAGAATGCGGCCTTAGTAGAACAAGCCGCCGCCGCTGCGGAAAGTTTAGTAGAACAAGCGATACAGCTTTCTGACGTGGTCAGTGTGTTTAAGCTAGAAGGTGCGGTGGGATTAGGTGCCAAATCCATGCATAAAGCAAGTCATGTGTCTTTGGTAAATGCTAACACTGGAACTTAAAACCTCAAATGTTATTGATCTTGTGTGTTTGTGGGGAGCTTTTTAAAAATGGCTACGTGTTTAGGGCTCCAAGTCCCAATATAGGTTATTCAACATCAAGAATTTGATTAAATGAAAATAAATTGAGGTATTTATGGGTGCACCAATCTAAACAGCCAACATGTCGACTTTAATTGCTATTGCTGAGTAATAAAGCTAAAACTTACGGATGATATTATGGAATTTCAATGTACGTCTTTACCCGCATTAGACCCGTCAGTGTTACACCACATGACCAAAGTATCGGTCGAACTGTCGGTAGACGGGATATTATGGATTAACAAAAGCGGACGCTTAGTCTACGCCAATCAAGCCACATGCCAATTACTGGGTTATACCGAAAGTGAACTGCTCGAGCTTAATATTTTTGACATTGATCCGAGTGTATGCCGGGAAAGTTGGAGTCAACAAAATCAAGGTAATCTGGGGCCATATACATTCGAGTCCTTATACCTTTCAAAAATTAGGAAGTTCATTCCAGTGCAAGTGACTAGCGACCAGGTTAGCTTTAATAATGAAAGCTACTTCTGCAAGATATTCCGAGATGCCGGGAAACTGTCAGATAAAAATCTGACTCTATTAAATTTCGGTATTAATTGCATATATGAGGCCGCCTACCTTGTTAACGAGCATTCAAAATTTCTATATGTTAATGATCAAGCATGCCAAGCACACGGTTATACGAAAGATGATCTATTGTCCAAAGGCATTGAAGATATAGATCCCACTTTTCAGGAACAATTCTGGGTAAGTCATTGGCAACAGATTAAAAAAAACGGTGTCGATACAATAGAAACCTGGCATAAAAGGAGAAACGGCAGCATTTATCCAGTGGAAATTATCGCCAACTATTTTGAATATGCAGGAGCTTCTTATTACTTTGCTTTAGCCAGAAATATCACCGAGCGAAAAAAAACTGAGAATGACTTAAAGCTTACACAATTCGTAGTTGATCATTCTTCTATAGAAGTTTACAGAATCGATTCAGAGGGACATATCCTTTATTCCAACCAGAAGGCTTGCCAGGAAATGGGGTACTCAGAGGTCGAAATGTTGACTTTATCCATTGCAGATATCGATCCTATTATTCGGGATGAAATATGGACAACTCATTGGCAGGACCTGCTTAAACAAAAGTCTATATTCTTTGAAACTACTCATCGTCGAAAAGATAACTCAATGCGATCAGTAGAGGTTTCAGCCAACTATATTAATTACGAGGATAAAGAATACAACTTTGCCTTCGTCCGAGATATTACTGAGCGCAAACAGGCTGAGGCAAAACTTGCTGCTAGCGAAAGTCGCCTCCGAACCATCATTAGTACTGAGCCTGAATGCGTGAAACTGTTGGCAGCAGATGGTTCGTTACTTGAGATCAATGCAGCTGGGCTGAAAATGATACAAGCCGACACTTTACAACAAGTCGAGAACCAATGTATTTATCCACTCGTGGTTGAGCAACATCGCCAAAAATTTATAGATTTAAATAAAAGAGTCTTTGCTGGAGAAACTGGGACTCTAGAGTTCCAGGTTGTTGGGCTCAAAGGCAGAAGGCTCTGGCTAGAAACTCATGCTAATCCACTACGCGATACTTCCGGGCAAATTACAGCATCGCTGGGCATCACTCGCGACATTACCGAACGAAAGCTATCTGAGGCGCGCGTACTCCGTCTGACAAATCTTTACAAAGCACTTAGTGAGGTTAATCAAGCTATTGTTCGCATGGAGAAGCAAGATGAACTGTTTCCGCTAGTATGTCGTTGTGCTGTCGATTTTGGTGGTATGAGCATGGCTTGGGTCGGTCAACTGGATAATGTGAACGGTTTAGTCTTTCCTATTGCCCAGTACGGTAATAACTTAGCTTACTTAGACGGAATCATTGTCTCCACAAATGCAGCTATACCTGAAGGCAGGGGGCCTATAGGTATAGCAATGCGCGAGAATCGACCAGTCGTGGTAAATGATTATTGCTCCTCTCCAATGACGCTTCCCTGGCAGGCGAGGTATATAAATAATGGCTGGAAGTCGGGCGCAGCTTTCCCAATTTCGCGCGCGGGTCAGCCGTTTGCTGTGCTTTCTGTCTACGATGTTCAACTTAATGCTTTCGATGATGAAGCCATTGCCTTACTTAAGGAAATGACGACTGACATCGCCTTCGCGCTAGATAATTTTGATCGTGAAATGCTGCGAAAAACTTATGAAGAGTCTTTGCAGTTAGCAGCTTCCATCTACGAAACGTCTAGTGAAGCTATGATAGTTGTAGACGCTGAAAACCTTGTTATTGCGGTCAATCCTGCGTTTACAGTCATCACTGGTTATCCTCCGGAGGAAATAGTGGGCAAGAACCCAAGTATTCTCAAATCTGGGAAGCACGATGAAGTTTTCTATCAGGTTATGTGGCAGGAGATCATTACCACTGGCAAGTGGCAGGGTGAAATATTGGACCAACGCAAGAACGGGGAAATTTATACAAAGTGGCTTATTATCAATACCATATTTGCCGATGATGGATCTGTCATGCGCCGGATCGCCATGTTTAACGACATCACCAATAAAAAAGCATCTGATGAATTGATCTGGCAACATGCCAATCTTGATGCTCTTACGGGGTTAACCAACAGACGTATGTTTCAGGATCGACTAGAACAGGAAATAAAAAAGGCGAATAGAACTGAGTTGCCGCTTACGTTGCTGTTTCTTGATCTTGATTATTTTAAGGAGGTTAATGACACCTTAGGTCACGCAAAGGGCGATTTGCTACTAAAAGAGGCTGCACAACGTCTAACAAATTGCGTTCGAGAGTCTGATACGGTTGCACGTTTTGGCGGCGATGAATTTACGATTCTCCTGAGTGACCTGCATGACACGGAGAGTATTGACAGGGTGATACAGAATATCTTACAGGTACTTTCAGAACCCTTTGAGTTATGTAATGAAGTTGCCTATGTGTCAGCAAGTATTGGTGTCACGTGTTTTCCAAACGATGGGGCTGATACAGATACGTTACTCAAAAATGCAGATCAGGCGATGTACGCTGCCAAAGCTGCGGGTCGCAATAGGTATAGCTACTTTACATCAGCTATGCAAGTGACAGCGCAAATCCGGATGAAACTGGCCAATGATTTACGAGGTGCATTGCATGATAATCAGCTTTGGGTGGCATACCAACCGATTGTTGATCTTAAATCTGGTAAAGTCATCAAGGCTGAGGCATTGATTCGTTGGCAGCATCCGAAACATGGGCTGGTAAGCCCTGCAGAATTCATCCCCATTGCCGAACATACTGGGATAATAAGTGAGATTGGTGAGTTTGTATTTTACCAAGCAGCGCTTCAAGTTAAGCGTCTCCAAGAAAGCTATATCGAGGATTTCCAAATCAGCGTTAATGTCTCTCCAGTTCAATTTAGCGATAAAAGTGGTAAATACAAACCTTGGAGTCACCAGTTAAAGAACTTAGGTTTAAGGGGGGAAAGTATCGTAGTAGAAATTACAGAAGGATTATTATTAGAGGCCAATTACTTAATTAACGATAAGTTACTTGAGTTTCGTGATGCAGGTATTCAGGTAGCACTGGATGACTTTGGAACTGGTTACTCATCATTATCCTATCTTAAAAAGTTTGACATAGATTACATTAAAATAGATCAATCTTTTGTCCGTAACCTGTTACCAAACTCTGGTGATATGGCATTGTGCGAAGCTATGGTTGTTATGGCACATAAGCTTGGCCTAAAAGTTATTGCTGAGGGTCTTGAAACTGCTGAACAACGCGAATTATTAATTGAAATGGGATGCGACTATGCACAGGGCTACCTAATCTCACAACCTATACCAGCTAATGAATTTGAGAAGTTGTTACTAAACAAATAGAATAGTATTGTCGCAAATTTGGGGGAATTTTATATTTTATCCAACTTACTACAGCTTTGTTGAGGTAAATATAGATGCTAAGTTGGAGATTTACACACAACTGAAAGATTTATGCAACGCTACAAGCCAAGTGTTTTCTCTCTCAAGGTGTTGCAGAACATTTGATTATCAATCAATCAGATGCAGATATTATTGCGGACATTTTCGCCTCTTAGAACAAAAATATTTACTTGGATGCGTTGAGAATTACTTTGCGAATGTCGTCATCTCCATTAGTTGAGATAAGTCCCATTTGAAAAGATACATTATATGAGATTAGTCATATTCTGTTTAGGGTCCAAGTGCACAACTTCCAAGATCTAACGCAGTAAACTTGAAAGTCTGCTTATTAAGTCTGGCAGGATCGTCGCCAAAGCAGACATTAAATTTTTTTTGGATTACTGAAAACCACATAGCTTGTATCTTGCCAGGCTGATTCACCAGCTGCTGAGTCACTAGTTAGTTGTACTAAATAATACTTAAGAAGACTGCAGAGGTATTTAATTTAAGCTAACAATTAAATTTTGATTGTTAAGTAATCTGTTTGGACTTTTTACTTATTTAAATGTTATCCAACTTCAAAAACATTTATGCCATTTCTAAGCAAAAAGTCGTTAACAACCAATTAACTAATCAGAAGTGGGTAAGTACTTTTGTAATATACTTTCTAAAAATTAATCTAATATAGACTTTGTGCATGATACTTAGAAATGAATATACAAAACTAATTGAGCTTAATTATTACAAAATAATAATTAACGCATTAATTTTAGTTGGGTATTTGTTCTTATATTGTGCAAAGTCTCAGGCACAAGAGCTTATTAAGTTTCAAAAGCAAATCCATAACCTAAATTCAACTATTCCATTAACCATTATAGAAAAACAATGGATTAAAACTCATGATCCAATTTTAGTTGCGGTTAAAAGCGGTTGGATGCCCATAGAGTTTCAGGTGGAAAATCAGTTACATCGTGGGTACGCTATCGACTATCTTCAAGAAATTGCAAATCTTTATCAAATAAATTTTGAAATTGTTAATTACACTGAAGACACTAAACACTTCGAAGCTGACATTATATCGAGTATAAGTGGACAAAGCTCAAACAATGATAAATTTCATTTATTAAGCCAGCCATATCTAGTGATTCCATATGCAATATATATTAATAAAAACTTAAGTAAGGCATTTCAGCGAAATAATCTAGAGGACTTGAGATCAGGTAAAGTTGCGATTTTCAAGAAAAGTGGATTAGCAAAGAGTTTAATAAGAAACAACCCTGAATTAAAACTTATTCCCGTAGATATAGCAGATGAGGCTTTAGATTATCTTAAAGTGGGTTCTGTTGAAGCCTATATTGGAAACGAATTTGTGGTTGACTACCATATCGCATTAAATCAACTTAATTTTGTTGAAAAATCTGGTTTAACACCCTTTACCTCTACAGTCACGATGGCTGTGAAAAATGACCAGCCAGTATTAAGCTCTATTATGGAAAAAGCCACAACCCTCATAGGTCAAAATAATCCAGATTTAATGAGGAAATGGAAGTTTGAAAAAAGTAATCAGGAAACAATATTAAAATTTGCAATAGCAGTCATATTATTCACTTTTCTTATATTTTCAATTGGTTTTTACAAATCAAAATCAAAAGCTAAAAAAGAGTTAGCAGAAAACCAAAATAAAATTTGGAACCAAGCAAATTTTGACTTTTTAACAGGGTTGCCAAATAGACATCTACTTCAAAATAGTCTTAAACAGACCATTTTAAAAGCTGAACGATACAAGACTAAAGTGGGTTTGCTTTTTATTGATCTTGACGATTTTAAACAGGTCAATGACTCATCAGGTCACTCAACGGGGGATAGTTTACTAAAATCCTGTGCAATTAGAATAACTGGTTGTTTGAGAAAATGCGACATCACGGCTAGGCTTGGTGGTGATGAGTTTATGATAATCATACCTGACTTGATAAACACACCACATATTGAATCAATATGCCAAGAAATACTCTCTTCAATACAAGTACCCTTTGAAGTGGAGGAAACGTCTTATTTTATTTCGGCAAGCATTGGAGTTACGATCTATCCTGATGACAGTTCAGACTCAGAGGAACTAATCCGTTATGCTGATCAGGCGATGTACGCGGCTAAAGCTAATGGTCGTAATGGATACAGCTTTTTTACCCCTTCTATGCAAATTGATATGAAAGCACGAATCAAATTGGCTAATGATTTACGTAGCGCATTATCAGAAAATCAATTATGGATTGCATATCAACCAATTATTGATTCTAAATCAGGTAAAATTTTAAAAGCTGAAGCATTAATTAGATGGCAGCATCCCGAATATGGTGCCGTTAATCCCAATCAATTTATTCCTATAGCAGAGCATACTGGACTTATTAATGATATCGGTGAGTTTGTATTTCAGAGGGCAGTGCAAGCGGTTAAGCGTTGGCAAGAAACATATGACTCTGAATTTCAAATTAGTATTAATGTCTCCCCTGTTCAGTTTAATGACAGAAGCAAAAAGTATAGGTCTTGGCATGAGCAATTGAAAGATTTAGGCTTACTTGGGAAAAGTATCGTAGTGGAAATTACAGAAGGATTGCTTCTTGAGGCCAATACTTCAACTCAAAATAAACTACTCGAGTTTAGGGACATAGGGGTGCAAGTGGCTTTGGATGATTTTGGGACTGGATATTCTGCTTTGTCTTACCTTAAAAAATTTGATATAGACTATATTAAGATTGATCAAACATTTGTACGTAACTTATCAACCAGTTCTGAGGATTTAGCACTTTGTGAAGCAATTATTGTTATGGCCCATAAGCTAGGACTGAAAGTAATTGCTGAAGGGGTTGAAACTCATGAGCAACGTCAAATATTGACTGATATGGATTGCGATTATCTACAAGGTTACTTGATGTCAAAGCCTATCCCTATTAATGATTTTGAAAAACTACTTAATGATGTTTAATCATTTTTTAGAAAAACTTCCTCAATCTACGTTATTAGTGGGCTTTCGTTCTTGAGATAGACATAAAATAATACGGAATAATCGTAACCGTATATGTATATGTATATGTATATGTATATGTAAATGATATCGAATAAATTTATTTCATTAATCCTACTCTTTTATTTAGTTTTAATTTAATTATTCAAATGTGCGTTATCGCACTGAAAGCCCTGAAGTAAGATCGAATAATCACTCTTTCTTAGGGAGATATGATGATTAAACGCAAAAATAATACGTTTGATAATGCTATCAAGGTTGGTCTTGTGCTTTCACATACGAAAATATTTTTAGAAGCTGAGAAAATGATGACAAAAGTTGGAGTGCCTTACAGCGTTATCGAGAGGGTATTATTTGAGCCTCATAATAGTAGGCAGGCTTAGTAAACAGAGAAGTAATATTTTTCAAACAGTGCGTAAAGAGGCACCTATAGTTTAAATATACTTTTTTATTTTAAACTGAGCCTGTAAATAATTCTGTGTAAATGCAGTTTGAGTGCATTAATTCAAGGGTG
>NZ_JAQSDZ010000022.1 GCF_029946165.1 Methylotenera sp. | reverse complement strand
GTTAATATTGAAGGAGTGGGCTGAGATTTAAAGCTAATCTACTACAGCCCCAAATGGAATACTCAATATACCAACGCAGAAAACGAGCAGTCACGTTAAACAAGATTTTCAAAATGATATTAACGGGCTACGTGGGATTAGTGTTTTAATGGTGGTTTTATATCACTTTAAATTAGATTTGTTTGCCGGTGGGTTTATTGGTGTTGATATTTTTTCGTGATATCTGGTTTGCTGAAAAATAGTTTTCAATATTTTGATTTCGTTTTAAAACGAGCATTACGAATTTTTCCAGCACTATATTCCCTTATGTTTTGTTTATTCGTACTTGGAGCGCTAACATTTGCCCCAACAGACTTAAAAAGTCTAGCAGAAAAATCACTTCAAGCAGTCATTTTCAACTCCAATAATTACTTTGCTGATAAACAAGGTTCTTTTACTGTAGGCGCCGAAGATCAGTGGTTTTGTATACATGGTCATTATCGGTAGAGTAGCAATTTTATGTGCTTTATCCAGCATTAATCTGGCTTTGTTCCAGCGTGGATAATCTCCAATGGAGCTTTACTCTCGCAGTATGTTCAATTGGGCGCCATTCAATTTCTTGAGTCTAGCTAAATATCTAAAGCTCTAGGGCTTTAATTCTTTTACTAATAAAACAATAAATAATGAATAGTGTAAACTATTGTTAAATCTGTAATTTACTATTGAATAACTAAAAATATGCAAAACAAAGTTTCAATCATCATCCCAGTTTATAACGTTGAAAATTACTTAGAAGAGTGCTTATTATCAGCAATAAATCAGGATTATGAAAACATTGAAATTATTGTCGTGGATGATGGATCAACCGATAGTTCTGCTAAAATAGTTGAGAGATTTAAGTCTGATTATCCTCAGATTAAAACTATTCGAACAAAAAACCAAGGGCTATCAGCCGCAAGAAACGAAGGCTTGGAGCTAGCTACTGGTGACTATGTTTTATTTTTAGATAGTGATGATTGGTTTGTGAGCAATGCAGTTTCCGCCTGTGTTGATGTCATAATAAAAAATAATTTAGATATAGTTCTATTTGGCGCTCAACCGTTTGTTGATGCTGCGCCAGAGCAGGAAACAGGTTTAGATGGATTCTATGGCAGGCCGCCACAACTCAATAGTCAAGTTTTTGCATCTTCTGATTATTTTATAGAGGCGCTAGCGCTAAATCACTATGTGGTACAGGCTTGTATGTATATGTATAGCCGAAGTAAGTATTCAGCTTTACGTTTTTATCCTGGCATGCTTCATGAAGATAACCTTTTTACGACGCAGTTACTTTTAAATGACGTGAATGCAAGATTAATATGTTTACCTGATAGATTGTTCCAGCGGCGCTTCCGTGCGGATTCAATCATGACTCAAAATAAGCAGCAGCGACATGTTGATGGATACTTTACTGTCATTCATGAGTTAATAAAATTGTTACCATTGCACCAAGGTAATACAAAGAAAGCTACAAAATATTTTATTACGAAGTTGCTGGACGAGATTCTGGTTATTTTAAACCCCGTTTATGGTTGGCATATTCCTATAAAAGCTAGGGCAAAAATGTTATCTAGTTACTTTAACTCCGGTCTTTTCCCTTCTTATTTAAAATTATTCGTTAAGATTTTAGTTCCAGGAACCTTTGGTCTTTGGACACGCCTGAAAGGTAAATATCTTTAGAGTGATGTTAAAGCGATTACTCATTAATAAATCTTTAAAGGCATAAAGTGAAAGTCACAATTTACACACCAACAAAAAATAGAAAAGAAGCGCTTGCAAAGGCGATAGATTCAGTTTTGAATCAGACTTACCAAGATGTTGAAATGATTGTCGTCAATGATGGCTCAACTGATGGAACAGCAGAGTATTTAGAAGCTAAGGCAAAGCTTGATAGTCGCCTAAAATTCTTTAATAAAACAACTTCAGAAGGCGCGCCAGTTGCTAGAAATCTTGCGATTAAAAATGCCACTGGTGACTTTGTCACAGGCTTAGATGATGACGATGAGTTCACACCAGAGCGAATTCAAGCGTTTATACAGTATTGGGAGTTGCTAACGAATTTAGGATTAAAGCCTGCGTGTTTGTATGCTCAAGATGTTGTGACCCGACATGGCGAGGTCTATTTCATCAGCCAGAAAAAAGGCATGCTGAAAGCAGATGATTTATTCGAGTTTAATTCCATAGGTAATCAGGTTTTTGCGCCTAAATCACACTTTGTTGATGCAGGTTTGTTTAATGAAACTTTACCTGCATGGCAAGATATGGAAATGTTTATCAGGATTTTGAAAAAATTTGGTACAGCTCATCTGCTTGATTGTGCAACCCAAATTTATGATGACACACCTAAACAAGACAGAATTTCAGTTAAGGCTGAGAGTAAAATCCGCGATGCTTATAGACAATTTTCCCTTCTGCATACAGAGCACTCTGCTAGAAATGCTCAAGCTTTAATGTTACAAATGTTCTCAAAGTTTTATGGGGTGCGGCCAGGTTTTACTGATTGGGTGAATTTTATTAAGCTAGGTTTTTGGCCTAAAGGGTTTTTAAAGTTGGCTCTGGCAACTTTTAGGCCATAAGCCTTTAATTTATTGCACCTAATTGATTGAATTTAGTTTTTAATTATTGATGATTGGTTGATTGAATATGAAGTCTTACAAAATATGTGTTGCCGGAACAGGTTATGTTGGTCTTTCAATTTCCGTGTTACTCGCGCAAAATCATCAAGTGGTTGCTTTAGATATTGTGCCCGAAAAAGTAACGATGCTTAATCAAAAGCAATCAACCATTGCTGATAATGAAATTGAAGATTATCTTAAAACTAAGACGCTGAACTTTAAAGCTACGCTTAATAAGGAAGAGGCTTATGAAGGCGCGGATTACGTAGTCATTGCTACGCCTACAGATTACGAAGCTGAAACGAACTCTTTTAATACCAGTTCTGTTGAGCAGGTCATTCGAGATGTAATTGCTATCAATCCTACTGCGGTAATGGTGATTAAATCGACTATTCCTGTAGGATTCGTGGCGAGCATTAAACAAAAGTATCAAACTGAAAATATAATCTTTTCACCAGAATTCTTGCGCGAAGGTAAAGCCTTGTACGACAACCTTTACCCTTCGCGAATTGTGATGGGTGAGCAGTCAGAGCGCGCTGAAATTTTTGCAGGCTTGTTGCAACAAGGTGCTATCAAAGAAAATATTCCAACGCTTTACACAGATAGTACCGAAGCTGAGGCGATTAAGTTATTCTCAAATACCTATCTAGCAATGCGTGTAGCCTATTTTAATGAGCTTGATACCTACGCAGCTACACATAATCTTGATACTCGCCAAATTATTGATGGCGTATGTTTAGACCCGCGTATTGGACAGCACTACAACAACCCATCATTTGGCTATGGCGGTTATTGTCTGCCTAAAGATACAAAGCAACTTCTAGCAAACTATCAAAATGTACCGCAAACATTAATTAAAGCAATTGTTGATGCTAATACCACTAGAAAAGACTTTATTGCAGAGGATGTATTAAAACGCAAACCTCATGTAGTAGGAATTTATCGCCTGATTATGAAAGCAGGCTCAGATAACTTCAGAGCTTCTAGCATTCAGGGTATTATGAAGCGCATAAAGGCTAAAGGTGTTGACGTGATTGTTTATGAACCAGTAATCACTGAATCTGAATTTTTTAGATCTCCGATAGTGAATGATTTAGAAGACTTCAAAAAGCGCTCTGACGTTATTATTGCTAATCGCATTACCGATGATTTAAGCGATGTACTAGATAAAATTTACACGCGTGACTTGTTTGCTAAGGATTAGTACTCTCTTTAAGTTACATTCCATACAGTAACAACAAGTAACATTAAAGGATAATCAATTGGTCAACTCTACCTCGTCAACGTCAAAAACAACCCTTATATTAATTGTGATAGGGTTAATAGTAGCTGCCTTTGTTGGAGTTTTTGTTGCCGCATTTGGCTCTGTTATAGGTGAGCGCTATGGGCTCCTTTTGGCGCTACCAGCAACGATGATCATTGGTTTTTTATTCCTCTTTAACCGTTATGCGTTACTACTTTTAATAATGCTATCTAGAGCATCGCTTGATGTGATTTTGGAATCAACTCGGCTGGGAAGTTTTGGGCTGGGTGCGGTACTAAATGCGCTAATCATTATTATTGCATTGATAGCGATTTTCGAGCGCCCTAATCCCGTTCAAAAAGTCATTAGACAAACTTGGTTAATATTTTTAATCATTGCATGCGCCTCTATATTCATTTCACCCGTAAAATTTATTGCAGTTAAAAGCTTTTTAGCTTTATTGTCTTATGCATCTATATTCGCTGTAGCGATTGTAGTTATTAAAAATGAAGAGGATTATGGCCGTTGGATGAAGGTTATACTTTTCTCTTCAATCCTGCCTGTCATTTATGCATTTGTTGATATAGCAAAAGGTGGTTATCACGCACAGGCATCGGAGGGGTTTAGAATTAGCAGCACGTTTTCTCATCCGAATGTTTTCGCATTCTATTTGGTGTTAATCATTAGTTTGGGTTTTTATTTTTATAAAACTAAAGCAGAATATATCCCGGTGTTTATACGCCGAGTACTACCTGTCTATATTTTATTGTTAATTGCACTTTTGGTGCTTACTAAAACCCGTAGCGCATGGGCTTCTTGCTTTGCTTTTTTTGCTTTGTACGCAATATTATATGAACGTAAATATCTGGTTTATATTTTATTATCACTAGTTATCGCTTTGATGATTCCTGAAATACGGGATCGCCTGTTAGACCTTGGCCAAGGAAACGAGGTTATCAATTACAGCAAATTAAACTCGTATGCATGGCGTAAGTTAATTTGGCAAGATGGTTTTAATTTTATGAATCCGGTGCACTATTTTAGTGGCTATGGATTAGATGCATTTATGGAAAAATCTCCAGATTTTTTCACCATGGCGGGAGGTCGTAAACATGGGGCGCATAGTGTATTTGTGCAACTCTTCTTTGAAACTGGTGCATTAGGCTTAGCTGCTTATGTGTGGCTACACGTTAAAATGGTCATGTTGTTAATACCATTTTATAAAAAAAATAAACTCATGATTTTTACGATGATTATGTTCTTGCTAGAGTTCGCATTTGAAGCATATGCGGATAATATGTTGGCATATTTATCTTACACATGGTATTTATGGTTTGTATTGGGCGCGACTTATGCTGTTAATTATTCAGTTCAACAGAATAAAGATGTCGCGGAAGAAGGGCCGGTTGATAGCAAAAGGCTAACTACTGTTTAACCTAAATTTTGTTAATCTTTCATCTATATTGCTCTTAATTAAACTTTTATTAGATGATCGAGTTTAATGCTGTAAATCATTTTTTATAGCAGGCCCAATTGCATTTCTCGCTACATATTCTGATGCGGGTAAAGTTAAATGGCCATAATCCCAGGTGACTAAGCTATTTTTATAGTCAGAGCCCAAATAGGTTAAGCATCCTTGATTGTTACAAAGAATATCTAACATTGATATATAAACTACAGACTTTTCTGTAGGGATTAATGCCTTCATCTTTAAATCCGTGTTAAATACTTCTGGGGCTAGATTCTCTTTGGTTCGACTAGGCTTGCGTTCCCATAAATGCCGTGCAAAGTATCTATATAAATACTGTTGCCAGTCTGGAACAGGACCAACAATAATAATTTTTTGAACTCCGTACGATTTTAATGCTGTTATAGTCTCAACCCAATGGTTATTTTCATGCCCATGTCTTTGAGCTAAAACTACAATACTGGGTTTTGCAGATTTAATTTTACCGAGAGCGTATTGGTTTGCCTTATCGCAATTGCTCTTCATCCCATCTTTAATAAAATTCACATTAGGCGCACAGCCAAAACTAGCAATTTGTAATAAAGAAATATTGTCAGAAAGTAATTTACTTAGACCGAAATTGAGATGTTGCGCGTGAGAGTCCCCCCAAATAAATACCGCTTTGTTAGATTCAGGGGTGTAGCAATCCTTGTTTACATCCGCTTTTAAACTTCCATCCGTTCCAATAATATTACAGTCAAATTTGTAGTTCAATTTTAGGTTTGCAGAGCTTTGATATTCTATGTAGTGATTCACAAAGGCATTAACATTATCTATTGGTTTAGTCGTAAGAATTTTTGAGTCTATATATCCATAAATACCTAAAGAAAATAGCATTAATGCTAAAACATACGTTTTAGCATTAGATTTTATTCCGAATCGTATAGGCTTTTCGACAGTTACATATGTTAGCCAGCCCATGAAAAAACTGAAAACTACGGCAATAACTCTATACAATAAGGGCGAGGCTCCCATTTCAATATGCAGAAATGATAATAACGGCCAATGCCATAGATAAACTGGATAACTAATTACTCCAATAAAAACAGGAATTGGATTGGATAACAAAGTTCTGTTTGCATAAGCATCTTTTCCTGCTGCGATAATTAATACACTGCCTAAAGTAGGTAGAAGCGCCCACCAACCAGGAAACAAGCTAGATTTATTAAGAAATAGGACACAAACAGCTATCAGTATGAAGCCTACGCATGAAGATAAATTCTTAATAATTATTTTATGCTGTATAAAGTATTTAGGTAATGGTTGTTTAGCTGGATTTGTATGATAGTAAGCTAGCAAGCTACCTAGTAACAATTCCCAAAATCTTAATTGTGGTAAGTAGAAAGCTGCAGATTGGTTAGATTTAAGTACAAAAATACTGGCCGTAAAAGATGCTGTGATTAAAAGGATTATCGACCATGGCTTAATAATATGGCGCTTCCAAAGTAGCATTAATAGAATAGGCCAAATAATATAATACTGCTCCTCTATGCCTAAAGACCATAAATGTAAAAGCGGTTTTGTTTCTGCGGTTGTATCAAAATAGCCAGACTTTATATAAAAGAATATGTTTGCAACAAAACTAACCGCTGCAATTAGGCTGTCATTAAAGTCTAGTATTTCATTTCTGAAACTGTAAAAATTGCTAAGTAGAGTTGTAGATAAAAGTACAAATATGAGCGCTGGGAAAATTCTGTTAATTCGTTTCTTATAAAAGTCCCAGAAACTAAATTGGTTAGATGATAATTGCTTAAATATTATCCCTGAAATTAAGTAACCAGAAATAATAAAGAAGATATCAACGCCAATATACCCCCCCTTAAAGATATTAGGAAAAGCATGAAATCCAACAACTAGACACACAGCAACCGCTCTTAATCCATCAATGTCTAACCTATAGCCATGATGTTGAGTTAACGGACTAGTGAAGCTTAGCTTTGATTTAAGAGGGTTTATCATCTTAATTATTAATAAAATTTTAATTTGGCATCAAAATGGCTAATCGTCTAATTTAATTTTTAATTTTAGTATAATGTAAAGCATGGGGTTTATTTACTCTAATGCTAAATTTTTTTAGGGACATCTGCTTGTTTAATTAGGAAATTATGGAAAAAGAGCGCTTTCAAGTACTTGATGGGTGGAGAGGTTTAAGTATTTTATTTGTACTTACATGTCATCTTCTACCCGTAGGACCTGCTTTTCTGCATATTAATAATGCACTAGGAAAACTAGGTATGGTGCTATTTTTTACATTATCGGGATTTTTAGTCACTCATTTTTTGATTTCTCGGCCAAATGTAGTGGACTTTCTAATTAGGCGATTTCTTAGAATATTGCCGTTAGCTTGGCTTTATATATTAGTAGCGCTTCTTTTAAATCCAGTTTCTCGTGATGCATGGATGGCGCATTTATTTTTCTACGCAAATTATCCTCCCAAGCCTTTGATAGATGTGACCGATCACTTATGGAGCTTATGTGTTGAAATGCACTTCTATTTAGGGCTTGCGCTTATAGTCTCGCTTTTTAAAAAGAAAGGTTTAATGCTGATACCTATCATTTGTTTATTTATAACGATGCTAAGGGTGATTTATACGCAGTACTATAACGTTGTCACTCATTTTCGGGTGGATGAAGTCTTGGCAGGAGCTACTCTGGCCTTAATTTATAACCGTCAATTAGGAAATGAGTTAATAAAATTTTTGAGTAAAGTTAACTACGTCTATATTTTATTACTGCTGTTTATAGCATGTCACGAGGATACTGGATTTATGAATTATTTTAGGCCTTATCTAGCTGCAACATTAGTAGGTGCTACACTATTTAATCAAAAAACGCGTTTGACTAAGGTATTAGAGCATAAATGGCTTTTTTATATAGCATCCATCTCTTATGCTTTATATGTCATTCATCCATTAATGGCATCAACTTGGTTAGGTAGTGGTGATACTATTGAAAAGTACGCTAAGCGCCCGCTATTATTTGCTGTTGTATTTTTAATGGCACATATTTCAACTTTTTATTATGAACATCCAGTAATGGCATGGGGTAAAACGGCATCCAAGAAGTTTAAGATGTTAAGGCGTGAGTAAAACTTATCTTATGCGGAGTTTTAAATGCTTATTTTAAATATCAAAAGATATTTGACGAAATGTTTTCTGATAGCATTTCCAACTCTTTTGTTATTGCCCATGGTCTTACAAGCTCAAACCGCTTTACCTACAGATAAGGTGTTTTCGGCAAACAGCTTTTGGTATACGCCTATCCCTAGTTCTGTTACTTTGCATGCTAATTCCGCTGCGTTCGTATCTGAGTTCATTCGACAGAAAAATGCTTACTATGGAACGGTAGGCATTAATACTTTTAGATACGCAAGCCCCGTATATTATGTTGAAGCAAATATACGAAGAGTTAAGGTAAAACAGTGGGACTGTCAACATAAAGGCTTTTTAGATAAAAGCTTGGCCGAGCAATGGGCTAACGTGCCAATTCCTAGCTATGCACTTCCGGCAGGTGGCAGAGATGCGGAAATGACAGTTTATCAAGCTTCGACCGATACTTTATGGGAGTTCTGGAAAACCCGCAAAGTCAATGGGCAGTGGCAAGCATGTTGGGGAGGACGAATCGAGAACGCTTCTTTAAGTGACGGGGTTTTTAATAGTCACTATGGTACTACGGCTACAAGCTTACCTTTTATAGGCGGTCAGATCACAGCGGAGGAGCTGCAACGCGGCGAAATCAAACATGCCATTGGAATATCACTGGTAGAGGCAGAGGATTGGAAAATTTTTTCTTGGCCAGCGAATCGCTCAGATGGATTAAATCCTAATCATGAGCCTAATCGTATTCCAGAAGGTTTGCGCTTTAGGCTTGACCCTAAAGTTAACATTGATAAATTGAACATGCATCCAGTAGGTAAAACTATAGCTAAAGCTGCGCAAAAATATGGTTTTGTGATTTGGGATAAAGCTGGGGCTATTACCTTACGTGCGCAAAATCCCTATTCATATATAGGTTTCAGAAAGCCCAATCCGTATGACGCTTTATTTGGTGGAGCTAGGCAATCCAAAATATTAGAGAACTTTCCTTGGGACAAGTTACAGTTTTTGCCTGTTGATTACGGTAAGCCAAAGTAACTCTATTTGTCTCCTTTTGACCTTTCAATTTAAGAAATATTCATGCCCGATCAAAATGCAGTGTTAATTGCTAACTTCCCTGTGCGAGATACCACACGGAGTAAATTAGTAAACCTTATATATAATTGCATTTTGACGAATCAAAAATGTATTTTATTTTTCGCAAATACAAATTTTATTGTCACATGTGACACATTGAAAAGCCGCATGAGGAATGATGATATCTTCATAGTTAACGATGGATTGGGGATGGATATTGCCTGCATGTTGTTACATGGTAGAAAATTTAAATCTAATTTAAATGGGACGGATTTCATGCCGTATCTGTTTAGCCACTCTAAACGAAAACTGCGGGTTTTTTTACTAGGGGGTAACGCCGGGGTTTTAGAGGGCGCAGCTGATTTTGTTGAGAATAAGCTAAATCACCAAGTAGTCGGTACTTGTGATGGTTATAACGGGATAAAGGATTCAAAAGACTTAGTTAAAACCATTAATGATGCTTCCGCAGAAGTAATTTTAGTTGCGCTAGGAAATGCTCAGCAAGAGGAGTGGATTTTGGCAAATTATCAGAAAATTAACGCTAATTTCTTTGCCGGAGTTGGTGGCTTATTTGATTTTTGGAGCGGGTATAAACCACGTGCGCCAAAATGGGTGCAAAAAATTCGCATGGAATGGTTATATCGATTATGTCTAGAGCCTAAAAGACTTTATAAACGTTACACGGTAGATATCTTTAGGTTTTTAGTGAACTGTATTAAGTATAGGAAGCAAGTTGTTAAATAATCTTATATTAATAAATAGTTATTGAATAAATGCCTAGACTCTCAAGCCTTTGAGATTGATTATAATTAGGAGTTATAAATGAATGTATTAGTAATTGGCGGTGCAGGATATATTGGTTCGCACATGGTGAAAATGTTGTTGGATGCAGGACATCAAGTGGTTACATTTGATAATCTGTCATCTGGTTTTCGCGATGCTGTTTTAGGCGGAGAATTTGTAAAGGGTGATTTAGCTGATACGCAATTATTATGTGAAGTGTTTGAAAAATATCAGCCTGAAGCAGTCATGCATTTTGCTTCTTATATTCAAGTAGGTGAGTCAGTTCAACACCCAGCAAAGTATTATTTTAATAACTTTACTAATACGTTGAATTTACTCAATACCATGGTGAAATATAACGTGAATAACTTTATATTCTCTTCTACTGCCGCCGTTTTTGGCGAGCCTGAATATGTACCAATTGATGAGGCGCATCCTAAAGCGCCATTAAATCCATATGGACGATCTAAATTAATGGTGGAGCAAATATTAGGCGACTATGAGCATGCCTATGGTTTGAAATCGGTTTGCTTACGATATTTTAATGCTGCAGGTGCTGATCCTTCAGCATTGTTAGGCGAGCGTCACGAGCCTGAAACTCATTTAATACCATTAGTTCTACAAGCTATTTCAGGCAAACGCACTCATATCAGTGTTTTTGGCCGCGATTATGATACCCCTGACGGTACCTGTATCCGCGACTATATACATATTGTTGATTTATGTTCAGCGCATTTATTAGCGCTTACAAAGTTAGTTAAAGAGGGTGTGAGTCAGCGCTTTAATTTGGGTAATGGTGCGGGGTTTTCAGTCCAAGAAGTGATTTCAGTGGCTGAAAAGGTCACGGGGAAAAAAATTAAAGTGGTTGATGCTCCAAGGCGTGATGGTGATCCCGCAAGACTAGTGGCTGATGCGACATTAGCAAAAAACACACTTGGTTGGTCTCCGATTTATACTGACTTAGCTACGATCATTGCTCACGCTTGGGCATGGGAAGTTAAAGTTAAGTAGAAGGTATATAGGTTTTTAACTTATTTTAGTAGGTGTTAGAGAGATGGGTAAATTAATCATGGAGTTAACTATCAAATGACTGCGGCCTTCGTAATATTGGCGCACCGTAAACCCGAGCAAGTTGCACGTTTGGCAAATCGGCTTGCTCCTCACCATGTATTTGTCCATATAGACATCAATGTAGACGATAGTCTTTACAGTGAGTTTTGCCGTCTGCTTGAAAATCTTCCACATGTCACCTTAATTAAGCGACACCGATCTGCATGGGCGTCTTGGGGTATAGTAGCAGCAGTGCTGGAAGGGATAAAAACCGCGCTAGATCAAGCTCCTTGGACCCATGTCATGGTCATCAGTGGTCAAGATTATCCATTAATGAGTTCAAGCCAAATGGAGGATTTCTTCAATCAGCATATTGGTCAGTCTTTCTTAGCTCATTGGTACCTGCCATCCAAGTTATGGGGCGGTGATGGAGGTATGTATCGTGTTAAATATTGGCATACACCATTTAAAGGCAGGCGAGTCTTTATACCAATTCCAAGACGCCAACCCAAAGGCATTAAGCATGTGGGCGGGTCTATGTTCAGTTGTTTAAGTAGAGAAATGGCTAACGAAGTGATTTCGTTTACACAGAGAGAACCGGAGATAACCAATTTTTATAAGCACGTTTGGATTCCAGATGAGCTATTCATCAGTACCGTAGTGATGAATAGTGCATACAAAGATTCTGTGATAGGTGAAAGTTTATCTTATATTCGGTGGTCAAATCCGGGTAGCCCGCATCCCGATGAACTGAAAATTGAAGATGCGCCAGAGTTGATCCGAGCAGGAAAAGACGGTTCTAAAGTAGGTGGATATGGTCGCAAAAAGCTGTTTGCTAGAAAAGTATATATTGAAAATCACTCTCAATTGCTTGACGCCTTAGATCAAGCTGCTAAAAATGAATAACAAGGAAGTGAATTTGAACAAAATGAAGGTGGCATATTTAACTAGTCAATATCCTAAAGTGAGCCATAGCTTTATTAGACGAGAAATTCTCGCACTAGAAACTAATAATGTTGAAGTGAGCCGAATATCCGTTCGAGGGTGGGATGGCGAGCTAGTGGATCCTGTAGATATAGACGAGCGAAAAAAAACGCAATATGTTTTACAAAACGGTATTGCAGGTTTGTTGTCTGCTACTTTAAAAGTTTTTTTGAATACCCCCATTAGCTTTTTTAAAACGCTTGGTTTAGCGATTAAACTGGGTATTAGGGCTGATAGGTCATGGCCGTATCATTTAGTTTATGTACTAGAGGCATGCCAAGTGCTATTGTGGCTCCAACAAAGCAAGGCACAGCATATGCATGTACATTTTGGCGCAAATGCCACTGAGGTGGCCTTGCTAGTGCGTACCTTAGGTGGGCCTAGTTATAGTTTTACTATTCATGGCCCGGAAGAGTTTGATAAGCCAGAGTTTATCAAGCTTGCTGAAAAGATTAATGGATGTGCTTTTGTCGTGGCGATTTCATCTTATTGTCGCAGTCAAATTTACCGCTGGATTCCTTACTCACAGTGGTCAAAAGTAAAAGAAGTGCATTGTGGTATTGAAGATGCATTTCATAATATTAGCCCAGTACCTATTACGGCTAAGCCAGCGTTGGTGTGTATAGGCAGAATTTGTGAGCAAAAAGGCCAACTGTTGTTGATCGATGCAGCTAATATTTTAGCCAAAAAAGGCATCGATTTTGAGTTGGTATTAGGTGGTGATGGTGAAATGCGCCAAGAGGTGGAGGCACAAATTAAACGCCATGGCCTGAACGACAAAGTGCGTATTACGGGCTGGATTAGTAGCGACCAAGTACGCAATGAAATTTTAAATGCAAAAGCTTTGGTATTGCCTAGTTTTGCTGAAGGTTTGCCTGTAGTAATTATGGAGGCGATGGCACTTAGACGACCTGTAATTAGCACCTACATCGCGGCGATTCCTGAATTAGTGATTACTGGTGAGAATGGCTTTCTTTTCCCTGCAGGAGATGTTGATGCTTTAGCTGAAACATTAGAGAAATTTTTAGCGTTGCCCAATGAGCAGTTAACCCAAATGGGTGAGTTAGCATATAAACGTGTACTAGAAAGACATTCAGCGAGTACGGAAGCGAATAAATTGGCGCAATTATTTAATGAAACAGTTGCTAATAATCAGGCTAACGCATGATAGTTCTTGAGATATTTTTCTGGCTAGCAATTGTTTTGATAAGCATCCCAGTGCTTACTTTTTTTGTGCAAATCATCATGTCGCTGATGCCTTCGCGCAATAAAAGTCGCGATGCAAAACTCACATCATTCACAACCATATTGATTCCTGCACATAATGAATCTACAGGCATCACTGAAACTTTATTGTCTATTAAGTCCCAGTTAACACCTAATATTAAAGTGTTGGTTGTCGCCGATAATTGTAATGATGATACTGCGGCAGTCGCTAGAAGCCATAATGTTGAAGTGATTGAACGGTTTCATGAGACTAAACGCGGTAAAGGCTTTGCGCTTGATTATGGTATTAAACATTTAGCTAACAATCCGCCTGAGATTGTATTGATACTTGACGCAGATTGCGTACTTGGCGAGAGTACAATTTCAACCTTAGTCCATGAAGCAATACTATATAAGCGTCCTATTCAGGGCTTATATTTAATGCATGCCAGAGCTGATTCACCACTGAAAATAAAGATTGCAGCCTTTGCTTGGGCAGTTAAGAATTGGGCTAGACCGCTAGGGTTTCATCGACTAGGTTTACCTTGTCAATTGATGGGTTCTGGAATGGCATTCCCTTGGCCGGTCATAAGCCAAGTTAATTTAGCGAGCGGTCATATTGTGGAGGATATGAAGCTGGGCGTGGATTTAGCTAAGCTAAAACTTGCACCGATATTTTGCCCTAAGGCGCTTATTACTAGCGAGTTTCCTAGCAGTGCTGAGGGTATAAAAACCCAGCGTACGCGCTGGGAACACGGTCATATTGGCATGATTGTTAAAGAGGGTTTGCCTTTAATAAGGCAAAGTATTCAACAGGCTAACTTGAATATGTTGACTCTAGCGCTTGATATGTGTGTGCCGCCACTAGCTTTGCTTGTGCTGATTATTTCTTCGCTGAGCGCAGTGGGTATTTTGATGCTGATATTGACAGGGCAGTCGACACCATGGTCTTGGGTTCTGTTAGATTTGCTATTAGTCGCTACCTCGGTAATATTGGCATGGGCTAAATTTGGCCGCAATATCGTTAAGTTCTCCGAGCTATTAATGGTGCCGTTTTATGTTCTTGCGAAAATCCCGTTGTATATCAAATTTGTGTTTAAACGCCAATCTGAATGGGTGCGCTCTAAGCGCGATAATTAAAGCATCTTGAGAAATCTTAAAAATATGAGAAATATGAAAAATACTATTGCAAAGAAAATTGATATATTCGGCATTACGATTAATCCGCTCACGATGGATGAAGCTGTGGATTTGGTCAGTACATGGGTAAAATTTGCAGAGAGTAATTGTAAATTTATAGTGACGCCAAATGTAAACTGCGTGGTGCAGTTAAGTAAAAACCAAGCTTACCGAGATGCCTTTGAAAATGCTTCAATGGTCGTGGCTGATGGTAAACCCGTAGTATGGACTGCAAGGTTAATGGGGGAGGAAATTCCTGGCACGGTCACTGGGAGTGATTTAGTACCTGCGATTTTTCAACATTTCCATGAGTGTGCGGATGCTGAGTTAAAAGTCTTTCTACTAGGTGCGATGCCAGGCGTGGCCGAAGTTGCCGCAAAAAACATTGAACAAACATATCAACATGTAAAAGTAACAGGCTTGTATAGCCCGCCATTTGGTTTTGAAAAAGATACAGTTGAGTGTGAGCGAATTCGTCAGTTAATTAGTGATTCTGGGGCAGATTTTTTGCTGATAGGTCTTGGCGCGCCAAAGCAAGCAACGTGGGTTAATCAGTATGCCAAGCAATTGCCAGTAAAGGTCGCAATATGCGCAGGTGCAACTATAGACTTTTTAGCTGGTAATAAGCCTCGCGCACCAGTATGGATGAGTAAGATGGGCATTGAATGGTTTTACCGCATGGTGACTGAACCTAGACGATTAGGAAAGCGCTATGCAAGCGATGCCTTAGTATTTCCGCGCTTGGTTTGGAAAGAGTGGAAGATCCGTCATTAACTTAAATTGCAGCTAGCTTAACTTAACTTAACTTCACTAAGTGAGGTTACGGCATTAATTTGCAGCAGTTTTGTTTGAGTTTGCTCTATATCAGTGATAGCTCGGTCTATGCTATTGCTGATAAATAAATTCAAATTCCCTACGTTGGCCGCTATTGCAGCTTCTAAATCAGAGATATTATCGCCAACCATCACTGAGGCCTGCATATCAATATTAAATGCGGCTTGCGCTTTTAAAAACATGCCGGGCGCAGGCTTTCTGCAATCGCACTCAATATGATATTGGCCCAAACCGTGCACTGGGTGGTGTGGGCAAAAGTAGATTTCATCAATATGGGCTTCGTTACGGTTGAACTCACTTTTCATCCATGCACTGAAATCTAAAAATTGTGCTTCAGTATAATAACCACGTGCAATACCCGCTTGGTTAGTCACAACAATCACTTTATAACCTAGTGAGTTTGCACGTTTTACTAAGTCGAATATACCTTCTACGAATTCGCAATCTGCGGCTTGATGTACGTAACCTGTATCTATGTTGATAACGCCATCTCTATCTAGAAATAGCGCGGGTGTGAGTGTCATGAATAATTAACTTGTTTATTGAAGGTTATTTTTTTAACACCATATTGGGTACTTTTACTTGGGCTAGCGCATAGTCTTCAGGGATTCCAATATCAATAAAATCAGTCACTTCACTATAGGCAATTAAGTTTAAGCTGTTGAGGTGTTTCATTAAAATGTCAGTTTCAAATGAAAATTTTTGTGGCAGATTAAAATCATTAAATAATGATTTATTTAGCAAGTAAATACCAGCATTAATTAAGCCTGCCCCTGTTTTGCCTTTTTCAGCAAAGCCAGTAATCTGGCTGCCATCGATAATAACTGTGCCATAACGACCTGCATCTGCAACTTTAGCGATGGCTAAAAATAGTTTAGAGCTGTAATTCTTGGCAAATTTTATAAAGTTATTTAAATCTATCATGGCTAGTGTGTCGCCATTTAAAACTAAAATATCTTGCTCAGGAATCTGTTGGCAAGCATTCAGAATCGCACCACCAGTGCCAAGCGGTTCAGTTTCCACAATATAGTGGAGATTGATTTGATTGAATTTTTCGCCAAAGTAACTTCGAATATGTTCATGCATATAGCCCACTGATAGGTAGACGTCTTGTGCACCTTGGTTTTCAAGTTGCTTTAATAACCACCATAAAAAGGGTTTGCCATTCACATCAGCCAGAGGTTTTGGTAGGTCTGGCACAACACTTTTAAGACGCGTACCGAAGCCGCCTGCAAGGATTAGAACTGGATACATCATGTTGGTGCGTATTGTTCGCGAGGGAATATTTTAAGCTCTACCAAGCCACAAATGATATGGCCTAAAAGCAAATGACCTTCTTGTACTTTTGGGGTTTCAGTAGACGGGATCTCTATGGAGAAATCGACGAGGTCTGGTCTGCTCCAGCCGTTTTGACCCGTAAAACCAATGACTTTTAAACCTAGTTGTTTTGCAGTTTCCATTGCGGCGATAATGTTGGCTGATTTACCTGAGGTTGAGTATGCCCAGAAAATATCCCCAGGAATACTGACTGCTTGAATTTGCCTAGAAAATAGTTTTTCGTAGCCATAATCATTGCCAATCGCCGTTAAGATTGAAGTGTCTACCGTGAGCGCAAATGCGGCCAAACCAGGTCTGTCGTAATTAAAGCGGCTGACAAACTCACCTGCAATATGCTGCGCATCGGCCGCACTGCCGCCATTACCAGCCAGCAAAACCTTATTTTTATTGCCAAGGGCTTTGCAAATTTCAGTCACACAAACTTCAACTTGAGAAAGTAGTTTCTCATTGCTCAGAATGCTAGAAAATGTACTGATTGATTTCTCTATTTCTTGATTGATGAAAGATCTCATGCTTTTCTCCATGATTGTGTACCTGTATCTGTAAAGTTACAGGTTGATACTTGGCCGTTAAATTTAGAAAGTGCGCGCATTACATAGGGGCGCTGCGCTGGATCAACAAAAAACATGATAAATCCACCGCCGCCTGCGCCAGAAACCTTGCCCGCTTTAGCGCCTGCTAACATAGCAGCATTATAGATTTCTTCTATCATTGGATTAGAAATGCTCGTGGCCATTTTCTTTTTAGATTCCCAGCCATGCTGCATAGACGCTGCAAAAGCATCGAAATCACCTTTTAATATCGCTTCTTTCATGCTGATGGCTTCTGCTTTCATCGCATGTAAAGGTTCTAAATATTTAGCATCACCTGTTTTTACATTGGTCGTTTGCTCATCAACTAATTTAGCAGACTCTCTAGAAACCCCAGTGTAAAACAACACTAACGACGACTCTAACTCCGCCTTAATGTGAGACTTAATCCGAAGCGGGTTAACAATGA
This sequence comes from Methylotenera sp., assembly GCF_029946165.1. Classification (GTDB taxonomy): domain Bacteria; phylum Pseudomonadota; class Gammaproteobacteria; order Burkholderiales; family Methylophilaceae; genus Methylotenera. Next base: position 119,581 of record NZ_JAQSDZ010000022.1, on the reverse strand, counting down.
TGCGATCTTTATAAAATTCCATAAAATTCAGACCACCGAAAGTCGCTGCGTATTGGTCTTGTTTACCACCCGTTAAACCTAAGTCATTTCGCTCGATTTGATAGGCAAGCTGCGCAATTTCATACTCGCCTATTGGCAAGGAAAGCAGCTCACAGAATGCTTGTACTAAAGCCACTACCATGGTTGATGATGAGCCTAAACCTGATCCTGGCGGCGCTTCGGAGTGAGTAATAATGCTTAATGCTAGTGGCTGGTTGTTATTAAATTCTTTAATGATGCGGTTATACACACCAACGTGTAAATCCACGCCAGAAACACGCTCGAGTTTCGGCGACATTTTGCCAATCCAACGATCGTTATTATCTGCAGCAATTAGTTCTACTTGATCATCTTGACGACGAATGATGGTTGCGTAAGCATATTTATCTATCGTAACGTTAAGGACTAAGCCACCAAACTCATCTGAGTAAGGGGATACATCCGTGCCTCCTCCTGCTAAACCTAGTCTTAATGGGGCTCTAGCTCTTATCGTAGAATTATCGTTGTTCATATGACCATATTTAATGTTTGTTGATGAGGTTAAATCTTAGGCATACTTAAATTTCATGAGATTGCTGTGAATATTAGCCAGCAAAATGCCAATTATAGTAAGTAAAAATTGCGGTTTTTTTACAAAGGTTTGATTAATTGCAGATGTATCTATCATAACGATGAAACTAACTGACGGGTAAAAAATCATCCAAAAATTTAGAATTTACAGATTAATTTTATAGTTTATAATAAATCCGCACTCATTTATAGTCAACATGGCTTATGCAGATGCTTTATTTAAAATACTATTTTTTTAATTTTTAGGTGGTTTGTTATAATGAAAAAAGTTACTAAAGCAGTTTTTCCAGTTGCCGGTTTAGGCACAAGATTTTTACCGGCGACAAAAGCAAATCCAAAGGAAATGTTACCCATTGTTGATAAACCTTTGATTCAATATGCTGTTGAAGAGGCTGTAGCAGCGGGTATTACTGATTTAATTTTTATTACAGGTAGAAATAAACGTTCCATATCAGATCACTTTGATATGGCCTATGAGTTAGAGAATGAGCTTGAGCGCAATGGTAAAACCGAATTGCTCAAAATTGTACAGAATATTGTACCTAAAAGTGTTAACTGTATTTATATTCGCCAAACGCAGGCTTTAGGTTTAGGCCATGCTGTACGTTTAGCTAAGCCTGTGGTGAATGATGATGCTTTTGCCGTGATTTTGGCAGATGATTTACTCGATGGTAAAACACCTATCATGAAGCAAATGGTTGAAGCTTATGATTATTACCGCTGCTCGTTGTTAGGCGTGGAAAATGTGCCCGCCGACCAAACCAAGAGTTACGGTATTGTAGCCACATCTCCACTTAATAAAAATATCGAACAGGTTTCAGCTATTATTGAAAAGCCTGAGCCAAAAGATGCACCATCAACATTGGCAGTGGTCGGACGTTATATTCTCACTCCTAGAATTTTCCATCATTTAGATAATGTGAAAGCGGGTGCTGGTGGTGAAATTCAATTAACTGACGGTATTTCAGGGTTGCTGACTGAAGAGCAAATATTAGCCTATCGATTTGATGGTGTTCGCTATGATTGCGGCTCTAAATTTGGTTATTTAGAAGCAACGATTCGTTTAGGACTAAAACATCCTGAAGTTTCTAAAGACTTGCGTGCTTTGTTAGAATCTATTGTGAACGATAAAAAGAAAGCTAGCTAAAGTCTGAGTTTGGCTTTTGTTTAAAAATGTCCGCAGAGATGCGGACATTTTTTTTCGCTACCGATTTTACTTCACTGGCATAAGCCACTGCACTTTAGCCACTGCACTTTTGAAACCCATTTCAACTGCATTGAGCACATCACCAGCTATCATAAATAGCAGTAAATTATTTTCTTGCCAATGCAAGTTACTTTAGTGCAATTATCATTATGCAGCACTATATTGGTGCAAATCAGTTCAAGTTTCCTTATTGATACTTAAGTTGTTAACTATCAACTATATGATTTATATAGTTGTTTTTTTATTTATCTAACTGGCATGCTGATTGCTTATTAATAAACAGCGAGAAAGCGGATAGTGTTTACTAACCGCTGAAGTTTCAAAAAGATGACTAGGGTTCCGGCTTTTGTATTTTAAAAGCGTCTGGACCGAGAGTTGTCGGCCAATTATCATGTGGCTACACGGAGGGATAAAAGCCCGGGAGGAAGCGTTTATATAAATGCCGCCTTCTCGACTTTTTACCAACCTAGGAGTCAGCCATGCATACTACAAGTCTTATCAAACGATTTTCTGCCCGTACTGTATTAACTGCCACTGCATTCACCGCATCTTTACTTTTTACCAATCTATCTAACGCTGCCGCCCCTTTAAAGGTTGGTTACAGCGATTGGCCTGGATGGGTAGCTTGGCAAGTAGCGATTGATAAGGGTTGGTTTAAAGAAGCTGGTGTCGATGTGCAATTTGAGTGGTTCGACTACGTTGCTTCTATGGATGCTTTTGCTGCAGGTAAAATTGACGGCGTGACTGTTACCAATGGTGATGCTTTGGTGACAGGTGCTGGCGGAGCAAAAAATGTCATGATTCTTTTGACAGATTATTCTAATGGCAACGATATGATTGTCGGTAAACAAGGCATTAAAAGCCTCAAGGATTTAAAAGGTAAGAAAATTGGTTTAGAAACTGGTTTTGTTGAACACCTTTTACTGCTCAATGGCTTAGAAAAAGTCGGCATGAAAGAGTCAGATGTCACCATTGTTAACACCAAAACCAACGAAACACCGCAAGCCTTAGCTTCAGGCGATTTGGTTGCTATTGGGGCTTGGCAGCCAAATTCGGGTGAAGCCATGAGTCGTGTGCCAGGTGCTAAGCCAATCTATACCTCGGCTGATGAACCTGGTCTTATCTATGACGTTTTGACGGTAAGCCCAACAAGTTTATCCAGCCGTAAAGCCGATTGGAAAAAAGTGGTAAAAGTTTGGGACAAAGTAGTGATGTACATCAATGATCCTAAAACTCAGCCAGATGCAGTAAAAATCATGGCCGCGCGTGTTGGCATTAAACCAGAAGCCTATTTACCGTTATTAAAAGGTACCAAACTACTTAGCATAGAAGAAGGTAGAAAGGTGTTTGTTAAGGCGCCAGGCTTTAAATCTTTATACGGTTCTTCAAAAATCTCTGATGACTTCAATGTTAAATATGGTGTGTATAAAAAGCCTATGGATATTCAGAAAGCCATTGATCCCTCATTGCTAGCTAAATAGTTTGTCTGCTTAGATTTTTATTATTGATAGTCTAAAGTTAAATAGATTGGTTGCAGAATGAGTCTAGAGTCTTGGTTTGCGGTGCGAAGAGAGTTGTCACCGCGTAGGCAAAAATTATTGGGTTTAGGCTCATTTCTGTTGCCCTTGTTAATTTGGTGTGTAGTCAGTTATGTGCCGTTCGTATGGCATCCAATGGTGATGATAAATAAACCAGGAGATGTGGATTATTTTCAAGTAGACATGCTGGTGGATAAGGCCTCTTTCAAAGAAGAGTCCGCCAACATGCAAGCTGCTGGTAAGGCGATTCCAGAAGGTAAGCCAGCTAACCCGATATATTTACCTGCCCCTCATGAAGTTGCCAGCGCATTGTATACAGGGTTTACCACAGCCCCTGAGCAACGCGATGGTAAATGGCTGCATGAAAGTCTTTGGCATAGTATACAAATCATATTCTGGGGATTTTTTATCTCATCATTGATTGGCGTGCCAATAGGTATTTTATGTGGAACATACAGTGCCGTATCTAGGCTTTTTGAGCCTTTCATAGAGTTTTTTAGATATTTACCTGCACCGGCCTTTGGGGCACTAGCTGTGGCTATTTTAGGGATTTATGACGGGCCGAAAATAGCCATTATTGTGATTGGTACTTTGTTTCAGCAAATTCTGATAATAGCTAATACCACCCGTAAGCTCGATTACTCCTTGCTTGAAGCCGCACTCACGCTAGGCACAAGTAAATGGAAACTGATGATGCATGTGATTATTCCTGGCATTTTGCCCGAGTTGTATCGTGACCAACGTATTTTATTAGGCTGGGCTTGGACATATTTAATTGTGGCGGAACTGATTGGCACATCTTCTGGTATCACTTGGTTTATCACGCAACAGGCACGCTATCAGCATTTTGATAACGTTTATGCGGCAATCATTATCATCGGCGTGATTGGCTTAGGCGGTGATTTGATTTTAGCTTGGCTAGGTAAGCGCTTGTTCCCTTGGGACAGGTCTGCGAATAAAGAGTAAGGGTGCATATGGAAAACAATACAATTCTTCCGAGTTACTTAGAGCAATCCGAAGCTGTTAAAAGTCGCTTTGATAAATTCAAAAAACGCGAAGTTATTTTAGAGGTGAAGCAGTTAGGTAAAGTTTACAAAACTGCCAAAGGTGAGGTTACCGCTTTAAGTAACATTAACTTCAAAACGCATAGGCGTGAATTTGTTTGTGTGATTGGGCCATCTGGCTGTGGTAAATCGACGTTAATTCGTATCTTAGCGGGCTTGGAATCACATTCTTCTGGCGATGTTTTACTCGATGGAAAACCTGTCACTGGCCCGGGGCGTGACCGCGGAATGGTATTCCAAGGCTACACTTTATTTCCGTGGCTAAGTGTTAAGAAAAATGTCATGTTCGGTTTAGAAATGAACAATGCCAGTCGTGATGAAGCCGCAAAAGAAGCTGATATGTGGTTGGAGTTGGTTGGCCTAGAGAAGTTTGCAAATGCTTATCCACATGAGCTTTCTGGTGGTATGAAACAGCGAGTCGCTATTGCCCGTGCGCTAGTGAATCAACCACGTATTTTATTAATGGATGAGCCTTTTGGCGCATTAGATGCGCAATCTCGCGCCAAGATGCAAACACATTTGCTTGAAATTTGGCGCAATGTCGATGTGACGATTTTGTTTATTACACACGATTTAGATGAGGCTATTTTTCTGGCAGACCGAATTCTGGTACTAAAAGCCCACCCAGGCGAAGTGCAAGAGTTAATTGAAGTGCCAGTGCCACGCCCACGTAGCGTTAGAGATTTTACTAGCCCGGAGTTCTTAGCTACCAAGGCGCGGTTGGAGTCGCTTATCCACCCACCTAAAACAGCCGCGGAGAAGGATGCTGAAGATGAAGCCATTACCCAGCGCATGATTCGCTTTGTGAATGTTGCGGATAATGTGGAGTGATGGATAACATGTTTTGGTCTGAACTCACATGGGCAGAGTTGCCTGAAAAAATTGAAGCCGCTAACCAATCCGCTATTTTACCAATTGGCGCCACAGAGCAACATGGGCCGCACATGGGCTGTGGCATGGACTATGTGCTTGCAGACATTTTATGCAGCGCTGTATCAAAATTAACCCATGTGCCAATGTTGCCCACCATGCCTTATGGCTGCTCGATAGGGCATAGTCAGCGCTGGCCTGGTACTTTGGCGATTCAACCGATTACCTTAATTAACCTGATAAAAGATTTAGGGGATTGGGCTTATCACAGCGGAATTCGTCGCTTATTTATTGTGAATACGCATGTGACCAATGCCGCACCTTTGCGCTGTGCTTTGGAAATGTTACGTGCAGAACACGATGACATGATGGTGACGGTGATTAATTCTGCTCATATTAGCGAGCGAGTTAAACAGTTTCATCATGCCGATGGCGACGATTGGCACGCCAATGATGCAGAAACTTCGCTCATGCTCGCCACCGCACCGCATATGGTACGCATCGATTTATTAAGTAATGCAGATGACCCCGACCGTACAGAGGGCTTAGTTTTTTCACACCCTGTCAATCGCACCAGTACAAACGGTGTCACTGGTACCCCTAGTATTTCAACGGTAGAAAAAGGTCAGGAATGGTTTGCTTGGATGGTTGAAGATCTCAGCAAACTCATTCACCAAGGTTTAAACGAAACACCCCCTTTAGCAAATTCTTATTTTTCTAATCACAAGTAATTGAAAAGAGTTATTCATGAAATCAGCAAAAGAAGTTTCAGAAATACAGCAAAAACTGCAAGACCAAGGCGTTAAGTATTGCATAGGCGCTTATGTCGATATTTATGGTATCCCAAAAGCCAAAGTAGTACCTATCGACCATTTGCCACAAATGGCTGCTGGTTCTGAACGTTACACGGGTTATGCCTTAGATGGCTTGGGACAGGCGCCGAGTGATGATGAGCTAAATTCCGTGCCTGATTTAGACCATATTATTCAATTGCCTTGGGAACCTAAAGTTGCTTGGATGCCAGCGGATAATCATTTTCAAGGTCAGCCTTATGCCTTGAATACGCGCGTGGCGCTTAAAAATGTTTTAGCGCAGGCTGCTGAAATGGGCTTTGGCATGAATTTGGGCATTGAGTGCGAAGTTTATTTGTTAAAACAAAATGCTGACGGTAGTTTAAGCGTACCTAACCCAGACGATAAACTGGATAAAGCCTGCTATGACGTACGTGGCTTTATGGATAATTTTGCTTGGTTGGATAAAATGGCTACGGCTATTAATGGCTTGGGCTGGGATTTGTATTCTTTTGACCATGAAGACGCCAATAGCCAATTTGAATTTGATTTCAATTACAGCGACGCATTAACCACGTGCGACAGAATGATTTTCTTTAGATATATGGCGAAACACTACGCTAAAGAAGATGGCTTAGTCGCCACCATGATGCCAAAACCATTTGCGGATAAAACGGGTACAGGCGCGCATTTTAATATGTCGCTTTATGATTTAGAAACTGGCAAAAATTTGTTTGCTTGTGATCCAAAAGATGATCCACGTGGGCTTGGTTTAACTACGCTTGGTTATCAGTTTATCGCGGGCATCTTAAAACATGGCCCAGCTTTGTGTGCTGCATTTGCACCAACAGTGAATAGTTATAAGCGCTTGGTTCGACGTGGCGCTATGAGTTATTTCAGCTGGGCACCCGTGTTTAATTCCTACGGCTCAAATAATCGTACCAACTCTGTGCGTGTGCCAATGGGCGGCGGGCGTTGTGAGTCACGCAACGCCGATGGCGCGGTAAATCCATACCTTGCTGCCACATTAGCTTTAGCCGCGGGTTTGGAAGGTATTCGAGAAGGCTTAGATCCGGGTAAGCCAAACGAAGACAATTTGTATGATATGAATGAAGAGCAACGCCAAGCGCGTGGAATTGGATTTTTGCCGCAAACACTCATCGAAGCGGTTTCTGCATTTGCAGCCGACTCATTGGTGGAAAAAACATTAGGTAAAGAGCTGCGTGATGAATTTATAAAATACAAAACGGAAGAATGGGAAACCTACCATTTAACGGTCAGCCAATGGGAAATCGATCGCTACAGTTACATGTTCTAGGCAGTGATATTCGCTAATTGTAAATACTATTAAGTTGAAAAAATGAGCACATTTAATCCAAATGAAATATTGTGGGAAGAAACCGTACCAGGTGGAAATCACTGGTCTGGTTTAATGCGTAGAGGGTCTGCACTGCGCTTTACCGATTTGCAAGGTGGCGCGAATGTATCGTTGCTGCTTTATAACTTCGAAGAAAAGCTAGAGCGCTACAACATGCCTGATAGCTTAAAAGCCCAGCACACGGCTTTTCTAACAACAGGCAATGTCTGTTATTCCGACATGGGGCGCGTGATGTGCTCATTTATTCGCGACACTGTTGGCTGGCACGACACCATGTGCGGCATCTCAGATGCCAAACTTATCGAACAAAAGTATGGTGTAGCCAATTATCAAACGCATCGTAACGACATGTACCGCAGTGCAAAAGATGGCTTATTAATCGAGCTTGCCAAGCATGGTTTAGGTCAGCGTGATTTGGTCGCTAACATGAATTTATTTAGCAAAGTGAGTGCAAACGATACGGGCGGTTTGGTTTTTAACGCAGACAATAGCCAAGCGGGCGATGTGGTGGATTTGCGCTTTGATATGAACGTATTGGTCGTGTTATCCACCGCGCCACATCCGCTAGATACCGCCGCCATTTACAAACCATCAGATGTTTTACTGACCTCTTGGCATGCAGGCCATGCGCCTGAAAATGATATCTGCCGCAACGCCTGTGAGCAAAATCAGCGTGGATTTATTAACACTGAACGCTTTTACGCTAATTAGGACTTAGATATGTTAACTGAAAGCCAATTTGTAGTTTCGGATGCTGTTGTTAATGAAACCTGCCTTGCAGGTGACCCATGGACTGGCATCGTTAAAAAAGGTCAAACCTTCCGCATTCTGGATTTAGATGGTAACCAAGCGGTTGATACGCTGTTTTACAACGCAAATGATGCGACGGAGCGCTACAGCGCAGTTGATACGATTCAACGCCAAGGGCAGATTTATCTGACCACAGGCTCGGTGCTGTACTCTAGTGAAGGCAATCCTATGCTCACGATTACGGCTGATACCTGCGGTCGCCACGACACCATAGGCGGCGCTTGTTCGGCTGAAAGCAATACCACGCGTTATGCGTTATCTAAACGCCCCATGCATAGTTGCCGCGATAGTTTTATGCATGCCATTACACATTCAGCTTGTGTGATTGAGCGCAATATTACTAAGCGCGACATTACTGCAAACATCAACTTTTTTATGAATGTCCCTGTGACCTCAGATGGCGGCTTAAGCTTTGCGGATGGTATTTCGGCACCCGGTAAATACGTTGAGATGCGTGCAGAGATGGATGTGCTGGTGCTCATCTCAAATTGCCCGCAACTTAACAACCCTTGTAACGCCTACAACCCAACGCCTATTCAATTGTTGGTTTGGAATTAACCCAATAAAGCAACCGTGTCTGGACGACCTGATACGGATTGAAAAAAGCGAGACGGCTCGCAACGCAGTGAGAAAAACAATATGTTTAAAAAAGTCCTAATAGCAAACCGTGGCGAAATCGCCTGTCGCGTGATTCGCACACTTAAGAAAATGGGCATTCAATCTGTTGCAGTGTATTCGCAGCCAGATTCTGGCGCTCGCCATGTGTTAGATGCTGATGAAGCCGTTTGCATAGGCGCTGCTCCTGCGGCACAAAGCTATTTAAATGCCGATAAAATTCTGCAAGTGGCTATAGAAACTGGCGCAGAGGCGATTCATCCTGGTTATGGCTTTCTATCAGAAAATGCAGATTTTGCCCAAAAGTGTGAAGCAAAAGGCATCGCCTTCATCGGCCCAACGCCTCAGCAAATGCGCGACTTTGGCTTAAAACATACGGCACGTGAGTTAGCAGAAAAAAATGGTGTACCTTTGTTGCCCGGCACAGGTTTACTGGCCGATATAGACGAGGCCTACATTAAAGCTGAAAGCATTGGTTACCCCGTGATGCTAAAAAGTACAGCTGGTGGCGGTGGCATTGGTATGCAGTTAATTTGGTCTAAAGACGAATTGCATGCCGCTTTTGAGTCTGTTCAACGACTATCTCGTGCTAACTTTAAAGAAACTGGTATTTATTTAGAAAAGTATGTGCAAGCCGCACGCCATATTGAGGTGCAAATTTTTGGCAATGGTCTTGGTAAAGTCATTGCCTTGGGTGAGCGCGATTGCTCTGTGCAGCGTCGCAATCAAAAAGTGATTGAAGAAACCCCAGCGCCGAATATTTCCGAAGCGGTTAGAAAATCATTATCAGATACGGCAGTTAAGCTGGGCAGGGCGTTAAATTATCGTTCAGCAGGTACGGTTGAGTTTGTTTACGATAACGATTCAGGTCAATTTTACTTTTTAGAAGTGAACACGCGCTTGCAAGTAGAGCATGGCGTAACGGAATTGGTGACAGGTGTAGATTTAGTGGAGTGGATGATACGTATCGCCGCGAGTGAAACTAATGCGCTGGATGCTTATTCACACAATCCCTCAGGACATGCCATTCAAGTCCGCTTGTATGCGGAAGACCCAAATAAAAACTTTCAGCCTTCAAGTGGGGTGTTGACTGAGGTTAAGTTTTCACCCAAAGCACGTAACGACACTTGGGTAGAAACGGGTAGTGATGTTTCACCATTTTACGACCCACTCATTGCCAAAGTATTAGTGCATGCGCCAGACCGCGATAACGCAGTAGCAAAAATGCGCAACGCATTAGATGAAACGGCTTTACATGGTATCGAAACCAATTTGGAGTATCTGCGCCAAGTATTGATGGATAGCGTATTCCCCGCGGGCAAACAAATCACACGCTATTTGAATAGCTTTAGCTACAAACCACACACCATCGACGTGCAAGATGGTGGTGTGATGACGACTATTCAAGATTATCCAGGCCGCACTGGTTATTGGGCAGTTGGTGTGCCGCCTTCAGGGCCTATGGATCATTTAGCCTTTAGGTTGGCAAATAAGTTGGTAAGTAATGCGGAAGGCGTTGCAGCATTAGAAGTGACTTTAATCGGCCCAAAACTTAAATTTAATACCGATGCGGTGATTGCGATTACAGGTGCGCCGATTGAGGCGACATTAGATGGTGAAGCTATTTTAATGTGGCAATCGCATCACATTAAAGCAGGCAGTGTTTTAAAGTTAGGCAAAGTGATTGATGCAGGCTGTCGTACTTATTTGGCTGTGCAAGGTGGCTTTGATGTGCCTAACTATTTAGGCCGTAAATCAACTTTCACATTAGGTCAATTTGGTGGGCATGGTGGCAGAACTTTACGCGTTGGCGATGTTTTACATATTCTACCGCTAGTAACTACTTACATTCCCCAAGTTTTACCGCAAACCCTGCAGCCGAAATACAGTAAGTATTGGGAAATCGGCGTGTTGTATGGCCCACATGGTGCGCCAGACTTCTTTACCGACGATGACATCACAATGTTCTTCTCTACCGATTGGGAAGTGCATTACAACTCCAATACCACTGGCATTCGCTTGATTGGCCCTAAGCCAACATGGGCACGTAAAGATGGTGGCGAAGCGGGTTTGCATCCGTCTAATATCCACGACAATGCTTATGCCATTGGCGCAGTAGATTTTACTGGCGATATGCCCGTGATTTTAGGGCCAGACGGCCCAAGCTTGGGAGGCTTTGTGTGCCCTGCAACCATCATTCAGGCTGAGCTATGGAAAATGGGGCAGCTCAAAGCGAGCGATAAAGTGCGCTTTATAAGAGTGACTCAAGAAGATGCTGCGAGCTATGAGATAGCTCAAAACCGCTCAATAGAGAGTCTGATTGGCGAGCCAGCAGCATTAGCGGTTAATACAAGCATTTCACACAGCCCAATTCTGGCTGAAACTGCCGAAACGGCAGATCAAATTAAAGTCGTTTACCGACAATCTGGTGACAAATATTTGTTGATTGAGTATGGTGAGTTGGTACTGGATTTGAATTTAAGGTTCCGTGTGCATGCGCTCATGCAATGGCTAGAACAACAAGCCATCAAAGGCATTATCGACCTCACGCCGGGTATTCGTTCACTACAAGTGCATTTTGAAAGCTTGGTGCTCCCTGTCAAACAACTGATTCAAATTCTGCAAACAGGCGAATCTGAACTACCCAGTATCGATGAGATGGAAGTACCTACGCGCATCGTACATCTGCCACTTTCTTGGGATGATGTTGCTACCCAGCTAGCCATTGAAAAGTATATGCAGTCTGTGCGTAAAGACGCGCCTTGGTGCGAAATGGTCGATGGACATGCGAGTAATATTGAGTTTATTCGCCGCATTAATGGCTTAGATTCTATTCAACAAGTGAAAGATATTGTCTTTAATGCGAGCTACTTAACGCTCGGTTTAGGTGATGTTTACTTAGGTGCGCCTGTAGCAACGCCAGTGGATCCGCGTCACCGTTTGGTGACGACTAAATACAACCCAGCACGAACTTGGACGCCTGAAAATGCAGTGGGTATTGGTGGTGCTTATATGTGCGTGTATGGCATGGAGGGCCCTGGTGGCTATCAGTTTGTGGGTCGTACGATACAAATGTGGAACAGATGGAACCAGACTAAAGACTTTGTAGATGGTAAACCTTGGTTATTGCGCTTCTTCGATCAAATTCGCTTTTATCCAGTAGCAGCCGATGAGCTTTTACAAATGCGCGAGGATTTTTTGCATGGAAAATTCAAACTCAAGATTGAAGAACAAACTTTCCGACTAAAAGATTACAAGCAGTTTTTAAACGATGAAGCGGCCACCATTAACGCCTTTAAAACCAAACAGCAAAATTCTTTTGATGCAGAACGTGAACGTTGGATTGCGAGTGGACAAGCCAATTACAGCAATGAAGCAGAGTCTACAAGTGCCATTGATGCATTGGAAATCCCAGCAGGTAGCCGTGCAATAGCCTCACATGTTGCAGGTAACTTATGGCAAGTTAAATTGAAAGAAGGAGACTTCGTGCAAGAGGGCGATGAAGTAGCGATTGTAGAATCTATGAAAATGGAAATCGCTGTCACCGCAACGGTTGCAGGCAAGGTGACTAAAATTTTATGCAGTGAAGGTATGTCTGTGTCTGCAGGTCAAAACTTAATTGTGATTGAAGAGGAATAGAAAAATATGAACTTACAAATCTCACATTTACGAAACCTGTACCTTTCTGGTGCGCTGAAACCAACTGATTTAGTGAAGGAACTGGATGCAGAAATTGGTAGTGAAGACAGTCGTCATATTTGGATTAGGCGTTTAACGCTTGAAGAGATGCAGGCTTTTGCTAAAAACCTAGAAGGAAAAAACATTGCAGAGTTACCTTTGTACGGCATACCGTTTGCCATTAAAGATAATATCGATTTAGCAGTCATACCCACCACTGCCGCTTGTCCAGAATATGCTTATACGCCTACCAAAAGTGCTACTGTCGTTCAAAAGTTGATTGATGCAGGTGCAATTCCTGTAGGCAAGACCAATTTAGACCAGTTTGCCACTGGCTTAGTCGGCACACGCTCACCATACGGAGCCTGCCAAAATAGCTTTAACTCTGAATATATTTCTGGTGGCTCAAGCGCAGGTTCAGCCGTTTCTGTGGCATTGGGGTTGGCAAGCTTTAGCTTGGGGACGGATACCGCAGGTTCTGGCCGAGTGCCAGCAGCGTTTAATAATTTGGTTGGACATAAACCAACGTGCGGCTTGTTGAGCACCAGCGGTGTCGTACCTGCCTGTCGGACACTTGATTGCGTTTCAATCTTCGCGCTCACTGCTGATGATGTGGCCAAAGTGCTTGAAAGCGCTCAAGGGTTTGATGAAGAAGATGCTTACTCACGAAAAGCGATTATTAGACTTAACGCGTTGTCAGGCAAGCCATTTTCATTTGGTGTGCCAAAGCCAGAACAACTGGCTTTCTTTAACAACACCGAAACCCCCGAACTTTTTAAGCAAGCGATTAAACAGTTAGAAGCCTTGGGCGGTAAATCTGTAGAGATTGATTTTGAGCCATTTTTAGAAACAGCGCGTTTGCTTTATGAAGGCCCATGGGTGGCAGAGCGATATGCCGCGATTCGTGATTTTTTTGAAACTAAACCTGAAGCGATTTTTCCCGTGACTAAACAAATCATAGGCGGTGCCACTAAGTTTAGTGCGGCAGATACTTATGTGTCGCAGTACAAACTGAAAGCGCTGCAACGTAAAGCCGAAGCCGTTTGGCAGACCATTGATTTATTGGTGACGCCAACTGCGGGCACCATATATACCATTGATGAAGTGAACGCTGAGCCAGTAAAATGTAATTCTAATTTAGGTTACTACACCAACTTTATGAACCTATTAGATTTGTCCGCAACCGCCGTGCCAACGGGGTTTCAACAAGATGGCTTGCCTTTTGGCGTCACCATTTCTGCGCCTGCATTTAAAGATATGTCTCTACTCACTTTAGCCGCCAAAATGCAAAAGATGTCTGCAAAAACATTAGGTGCAATGGGCTTGCCGTTCATTAAGTAAACTAAATTAAATTAATATCTAGAATAGAAACGAACCAATATGACCAGTAATCAAAAATTTATCCAAGTAGCTGTCTGCGGCGCACACATGACAGGCTTGCCATTAAATACGCAACTCACCAGTTTAGGCGGCACTTTTATTGAGGAAACCACCACCGCGCCAGAGTATAAGTTATATAAACTAAACGGCTTCACACCCGTGCGTCCAGGTTTGCTGCGCGTTGTGAGCGGCGGTGCGGCAATCACGCTAGAAGTATGGCAACTGCCAATTGAAAATTACGGCACATTTGTATCAGGCGTACCTGCGCCATTAGGTTTTGGCACGCTGACACTTGCGGATGGTCGCGCTGTAAATGGCTTTTTATGTGAGCATTACGCCACACTTAACTCGACGGATATTTCCGATTTAAGTGGATGGCGCAATTTCCTTAAAACGTCAGATTAAACCTTCTGATTTACGGCACCCTTAATTATTGAAACCCTTGATTCATGGCACCCTGTAATTATCTTGCGTCATTAAATCGATCCCACATTCAAGCTTTTCAACCCAATCGATAAACTGATTAACCATGGGCTTGCCGACAAAGGCGCGCCCATGTTGCGGGACGATAGATTCAATTTCAAGCTCGCGCACCATGTTTGCCCAAAAGCGACAGGCGCGGTTTGATGTCATATAACGGCGGTGAAATGGCAGCATGGTTGGCAGATGCGCATTAAAATCTGTCACAGGCTCAGCCGCTAAATCGTGATGCACTAATGATGCGCCCAAGTCGCCTGAAAACAATATTTTGCTGGTCACATCATAAAACTGAAAATTACCTTCAGAGTGTAAAAAATGAGCTGGAATCGCTTTAATCGTAGCGTTGCCCAGTTTAATGTCCATGCCTTTGTCTGGAATGCCGATAATGCGATTTTCAGTATTTCCCACGCTACAAAAGTGCGGTAAAAAACGCTCCCAAATGGCGGGTGCAAGCACTTTACACTCTGTACCGACTAACCATTTGTTAATTGACGCAACGATATCTGGATCCTGATGCGAAGCTAAAATATAGTTCAACTTACGAAAATGAAAATATTTCCCCATGCCCATCATTAAGGCGTTATAAGTCATATTGCCACCTGGGTCTATCAGCGCGCCATGGCCGTCACTTACTATCAGAAATTGATTTGATTGAACCGCATCTTGAGAAGCGTCAGAGTCGGATAAATCGCTGAATTTTATGCAGATGTGTTTGCCATTATTAAAAAGTTCGTTAGCCATGTTACTTTAATTGTCCTTCAATCCAAGAGTATCTAGTGTCATTGCGCGTGACTGTTAAAACAGGCGCCAAGTTTTGGTGATACAGCCTTGTAAGTCAAGCGGATAGGGCTTTAATTGAAGGGTGTTTGAGCTAAATCAATTAGGGGCTATTTGTTGAGTAAAAGCTATCAAGCGTTAAGCAATGTTTAATTTACTAAGACGCTGTTAAATTAATTGTATTTCCCTAGTGCATGTTACCTAGCGCAGGAAAAAGCCCTGTGAGGCCGTGAGCGATAAATTCAACTGCCATTGCAGCAAGAATCAACCCCATTAATCGCGTCACAATATTAATGCCTATTGTGCCTAATTTATCCGCAATATAACTAGAAAGCTGCAAAGTTAGCCAAATAAGAATAACAACTACAAATATTGGAATCACTAACGAGAGGTGTCCAAAAAAGGTTTTACTTTGTTGTGATGCAATAATCATACTGCCTATAGCGCCAGGTCCCGCGAGCAAAGGAATACTCAGTGGCACAATAGCAATCACATCGCGCTCTTCCAGTGTTTTAGCCTCTTCAGGAGTTTGCTTAGAGTGACTTTGTTTGGCATGCAGCATATTGATTGCAATTAATAGTATTAAGATCCCTCCACCCACTTGGAACGATGGAATCGTGATACTAAAAAACGCAAGAATCCCATCGCCAAATAAGGCAGAAGTTAGTAGCACCAGAAACACTGTAATAGCAACAACATTTGCTGTTCTTAACTTGTCTTTCCTATTCCATCCGTCTGTGGCGCTGATAAATATTGGCACACTTCCAATGGGGTTCACAATTGCAAACAGTGCTATTCCAATCTTAAATAGATAAGCCCAATCCATTATTTTAGCCTCTCAAAAACATTCACAAATACGATGATTAAGCCAAATGGCTGAATGAGTTCTGCGATATATCCCATAGATATACATTATTCGTTGATAACGGCTAAATCATACTCGATATTATGATTAACTAATCCAGTCTTTAGCGATAGTTTTAAGTACAGCATAGGCAAGCTTAAGTGCAGACTCTCTTGGGATTTGATTAGGAAACTAATCACAATCTAGATTAAGGTTCTAGATCTAATTTAATTGCATGTTTAGGCAATTCTACAAATAAGTTTTTAGATTTTAAATTGAGTATTATTTCCATAAATTCACCATCGTCATCATAAGAATAACCTACGGACCAAGTAGGAAATAATCTCTTGTTACTTAACTCACCTTCAATACGGATTTCTAAATCTAATTGTTTTAGATCATTTTTCATCAAATTCAACAGTTCAAATATTTTATTTTTTTCCCCTTCCAAAAAATGTATAAAATTACAGCCATCAAACACCATTAATCCAGTAATATTGTTTTTATTGTTGTGAGCCCTTAGTTCTTTAATAGTGTTTAATATTGAGTTAATTTCGAAATCAGGATTTATTTTGCTTGTAAATAATAAGCTATAAAGATTAGTCATTAGACATTCTTAGTTGAGATAAATATTCATACTAAGTTATTAAACCTATGGTCTTTATGTCAAAAGACGTAGATTTTGAAAATTAATTTTTTGGAATTCCCCATGCGTATTACCCCATGTTCAGAGTGCTCTCTTAGAAAATTGGAATGTTTTTCTAAGGCGACTTCTGATGAAATTTCATTTATACAGTCTTACAAAAAAACCGAAATTAAACTAAGTGCGGGCAAAACCTTGGTTCATCAAGGTAGCAGAAATGTTGAACTATATACCCTGAAATCAGGATGGGCATTTAGATATAGCTTGCTGGAAAACGGAAAGAGGCAAATATTAAATTTTATATTGCCAGGTGACTTTATCGGTTTACAAGCTGAGTTAGATAAAGAATTAAATTATGGAATCGAATCTCTAACAGAGTGCGTCTTTTGTGTATTTCCACAAGATAGGATAATGGATGTTTACTCTCAATATCCAACTTTAGGTTACGATCTAACTTGGCTCGCAGCTCACGGCGAGTTAATTGTGGATGAAAATTTAATTTCTGTTGGGGGTCGTAACGCATTACAACGAATAGCGATGCTTTTAGTTAGCTTATATAAAAGGGCAAGTTCGATTGGCGAAGTTGTAGATGAAAGTTTTAATTTTCCAATAACTCAGCAACATATTGCAGATTCAATGGGTTTGTCATTGGTTCATACTAATAAAACAATGGCAAAGCTTAAGCTATATGGCGTTCAAGAAATTACAAATAATAGGATTAAAATCAGAAGTTTAGATAAAATAGCGCGATTAGCGGAATATTATTCTTTGCCGTTACGGAATCGACCGTTGTTGTAAATTTAATGTCTTAATATAATTTATTTTTGCCGTTGTAAGGAATCGAAAGTTACTTTAGATTGAATGTTTTTAGAGATTGCAATCTGCAAAAAAATATATAGAAAATTTTTTCACGCATTAAAGATTAAAGGCATTAATGAATTCACCTGAATTTCTTGTTCAAGCTACGATATATCTTGCTTCCGCCATTATTCTGGTGCCTTTGTTTAAACGGCTAGGCTTAGGCTCTGTACTTGGTTACTTACTTGCTGGCATATTAATTGGGCCTTATGCATTAAAGCTGATTCCAGACCCTGAACAAGTGCTTCACTTTTCCGAGTTTGGCGTGGTGTTAATGCTTTTTCTGGTGGGCTTGGAACTTGAGTCTCAAAAAGTTTGGGAATTACGTAAAACGTTGTTTGGCTTAGGCGGTTTGCAAGTGCTTAGCACGGCTGCGCTAGTCACATTCGCTACACATATGATGGGTTTTACATGGCCAACTGCCATTGTAATTGGCATGGGGGTTGCGATGTCCTCCACGGCTATTGGGTTGACCTCGTTAGCCGAGAAAAAACAACTAAGCACGCCTGGCGGCCAAGCTTCATTTGCAACACTGCTTTTTCAGGATTTATCAGTCATTCCAATATTTATGCTACTGGCATTGATTGCACCTAACAATGCAGAATCTGGCTTTAATATATGGGCGGTGGCTAAAGCGATTGCCGTCATTTTGGCGATTATCATAGCTAGCCGCACCTTATTACGCCCCATTATGCGCATTGTTGCAAAAACGGGCATTCGTGAAATTTTCGTGGCGTTTTCATTACTTTTGGTCATTGGCGTTTCGCTGGCAATGCAGTCTGTTGGCTTATCTATGGCGCTAGGTACATTTCTCGCAGGGGTTTTGTTAGCAGACTCAGAATATAGATACGAGCTTAGGCTAGACATTGAGCCAGTTAAAGGCTTGCTCTTAGGCTTATTCTTTATTGCCGTGGGAATGTCAGTTGATTTATCGCTATTAGCTAATTCACCACTGCTGATTTTTGGCCTAGCCTTGTTAGTAGTAGCCACTAAAATGTCCATTTTAATTGGTCTGGCACGCTCGTTTAAATACACAATGCGTGATGCCTTATTATTTGGTGTAACCATTTCTCAAATAGGCGAGTTTGCCTTTGTTATATTTGGCGCGGCTTTCACGCAACAAACTATTCCGCGTGAAACCTACAATATTCTCAACGCAGTAGTCGCTGTATCAATGCTTATTACGCCAATTTTATTATTAATTTACGACCGATTTTTAGCCTTAGATTGTGGCGTGCGCCCCAAAGATACTATCGAAGAAAATAACGGCGTCATCATTGCTGGCTTTGGTCGATTTGGGCAAATTGTTGGTAGAGTGTTGCTCGCAAAAGGCATTACCCCCACATTGATTGATAACGACCCAAACCAAGTTGATTTAATGCGTGAGTTTGGTTGGCGCTGTTATTATGGCGATGCTTCAAGATTAGATTTATTAGAAGAAGCCGGCATAGCTAAAGCAAAACTATTCATTATTTCAGTTAATGACCCAGAAGCCACGCTGAACATGGCTAAACTGGTAAAAGAGCGCTGGCCAAACGTGGCAATTGTTGTGAGAGTAAGAAGCCGAACAGAAGCATTTGACATCCGTGATTTAGAATTGCACCCAATACGTGAGACTTTTTACTCATCACTTGAAGCCGCAAGACAGGCGTTAATAGCAATTGGCGAGTCAGCCACTTCCGCCGCTAACATCATTAAACATTTTGAAGTTCACGACTTAGAGCAACTTGAAGCGACCAGAAGCATTAGGCATGATAGAAGTGCAATTTACAACTTAACTGAAAAAGGTCGTCAAGATATCAAAACGCTTTTCGAATTAGAGCAAGTTGAAAGTAAGGTTAAGAGTGCGGACAAAGCTTAGCCTCAGCCAGATTTGAAAGTTAAAGTGCTTAAAGCCCTATAATAAACACCATAGTAACGCGGCATTGCACCTATTCTTAGTTGAGATAAGATGCGTGTCTAGTCTTAATGAAATTCATCAAATAAGGAATATCAGTGACAGGAATGACTTAATCACTGGTAATTGTAACCATGACAGATAGTAAAAATTTAGGTACAGAAAACGCTATGCTTCCAGAAAGCTTACAAGAGCAGCCCTCAGATTTTGTATTGCCGTCTCTGGCAGACCCCATAAAAGTTAACAGTGTGGCAATGATCATCATAGCCACACTAAGCATTATCTGGTTCTTAGATTGGGCGCAAAGCTTCCTCATCACCTTAATGCTGGGGATATTATTTGCTTATACTTTGAATCCGCTGGTCGTCTTAATGGAAAAAATTAGAATTCCACGATTGGTTGGTTCAACTATTGTCATCCTCATGGTAATTGCATCTATCATTTTTGCAGGCTATACGCTAAACGGGCAAATACAATCCATCATTGCTAAGCTCCCCGAAGCTGCCAGCAAGTTGAGTGCTGAGTTTATGCATAAAAAAGGCGATCCCCTAACCAGTATTCAACAAGTGCAGATGGTTGCTAATGAGATGGAAAAAGCCACCAATAATGTCAACGGTGCTTCAGTGACTCATAAAAAATCCACGTTGCATGTAGTTGTGGATGAACCTAAATTTAAGATTAACGATTATCTATGGCGTGGCTCACTCGGGATTTTTGGTTTTGTTGGGCAAACCATCATGATGGTTTTTCTTGCTTACTTTTTATTGCTTTCGGGCAACACCTTTAAACGTAAATTAGTTAAGCTAGCTGGGCCTACGCTTACACGTAAAAAAATCACCGTGCATATACTAGATGACATTAACAACTCCATTCAGCGCTATATGTTTATGCTGCTAGTTACTAATTTAATGGTTGGTATTTTAAGCTTGGCGGTATTTCGCTTAATGGGCTTGGATAATTCAGGAGCATGGGCCGCCGCCGCAGGGTTCCTACACATCATTCCCTACTTCGGCCCCGTGGCAACGGCTGCCGCGACAAGTATGGCAGCCTATATGCAGTTCGGCACGTTATACCCCGCATTATTGGTTGCTGGCGCCTCTATGGTAATTTCTGCAATTATCGGCATATTCGTCACCACATGGATGACAGGGCGCATCGCAAAAATGAACTCAGCAGCAGTATTTATCTCCTTGCTTTTCTGGGCATGGCTGTGGGGCGTAGGAGGTATGCTACTAGGCGTACCTATTATTGTGATTATTAAAGTGGTATCTGAGCGAATTGAACATTTACAATCAATTGCGGAGTTGCTGGGAGAGTAGCGGCTGCGTTTGTATTATGTTCTTTTTTTTATGATTAAATGTAAATGTTTATTAAGACCTGAGGTAAATGATGAAGCATTATCCGCAATTCGCTGTGCTTAGAGGTTTTGCATCAGTTTGGGTTTATATTGGCCATGCAATAATGATATGTGGCATAAGTTCCCGGTTTGTTCCATCTGGTGAGTTAGCAGTAGAGCTTTTCATGATTCTAAGTGGCTTCGTTATTACCCTACTTAGAATAAGCAAAGAAGAATCTTACGATGCTTACCTATTCAGAAGATTCATGCGCCTTTACCCACTATTTTTAGTAGCGCTATTAATGGGGTTAGCCACTATGCATCTTTATCTACCAGTATTGGGTCAAACTCCTCTTTTCACTGGGAATGCAGAAAAATTTATTGCCCGCGATTTAAGCGTAGAAAATTATTTCTGGCAACATATTGCTGCTCATTTAACAATGCTTCATGGCGCAATACCTGATAAGTATCTTCCTCAATCATCATTGGCATTTTCTGGGCCTCTCTGGTCAATTTCACTTGAATGGCAATTCTATTTGTTTGCCCCTTTAATAATTTGGGGATTGGATTGGCGTAAACAGAATCCTTATATTGTAACTTCAATGGTAGTCCTGCTCTTAAGCTCAGCAATTATTAGCGCTCGCTTTTGGACTCCAGGCATTGTTCCAGCTTTCCTGGGGCAACGCATCGACCTTTTTGTATTGGGTGTTCTTTGTGGAATATCTTGGAATACCGCTTTGAGGTCGCACATTCTTAAAACCGCAGTATTTTCTTTTGTCGCGATATTAGTATATCGGTATGGATTTCATCACAACAAGCTTCCATTATTAATGTGGTTTGCTGTTTATTTAACTGCATGTGCTGGCACAACTTATAAGTTAACGGGCTTGTTAAATGAAATTTTGAGCTCAAGATTGGCCGTTTGGATTGGAGATAGGTCTTATGGTTTATATGTCCTGCATATGCCTATCATGTTAGCTGTGGCTTATTACATTGCATTGCCCACATTCAGCAACAGCCGCAGCTTAGTATTTATTTCAATTCTTGTCATAAGTACGCCGCTAGTATTAGTTTTCACTGCACTTTGTTACACCTATATTGAAAAGCCGACGATTGCTTGGGCCAGAAATTATGGGAGAATATTAGATAAAAGTAACAAGGCTTAATGGTTCTAATAGCATTAACTTTAGGATCATTTTCTGCTCATTTAATTCCTAATTTTAATTATGAACGCTACGATATAAATAATCGTTTCAACCCTGATGCTAGAAGAAAGTCTAGTTAAGTTCTCTTTTACACATGCTTCATCGAACTTTAAAGCAATATTCCTTTTATTAAATTAACGCTTTTAATAAATATCCATTTGAGCTCAAGCTAAAAAAATTCATCTTAATTCACATTACCCTTCGCGTCATAACTATCTAAAAACTAGATTAATTAGCGCTAATATTTATACTTTTACATCCAATTTTATAGTGGTTTAATACTAATTATCCTAATCTATAGAAATAAAATCATGAAGCATTCACAACAATTGAACTTCAATAACCGTTATACATTAATAGCGATAGGCTTACATTGGCTGATGGCATTGCTCATTATTTCGTTATTTGCAGTCGGTCTTTATATGCATGATTTGCCTTTATCGCCTTGGAAGCTGAAAATCTTTTCTTGGCATAAATGGGCGGGGGTGACGGCATTTTTACTCGTGATGATAAGGCTGGGGTGGAGGTTTACGCATCGCCCACCTCCACTGCCAATTAGCATGTCTAAATCCGTTAAATTAGCGGCGCATATTGGGCATGGCTTACTTTATTTGTTGATGATTGCGATTCCGCTCACTGGTTGGTTGATGAGTTCGGCAAAAGGTTTTCAAACGGTTTATTTTGGCCTTATTCCTATCCCTGACCTGCTGGCTAAAAATAAGGAGCTTGGCAGTTTGTTAAGAGATGTGCATGAAACGTTGAATTTTGTGCTGATTGCAATTGTAATTGGGCACGCTGGCGCAGCATTTAAGCATCATTTTATTGATAAAGACGACGTACTGACGCGTATTTTGCCCAAACGTAAACATTAATTGACGAAAGAAAATATGATAAAAAAACTAATTACAAAACTAACTATGACACAAATTCTGGCTATCTTAATCGGCAGTTTGGTAATATCGTCCTTGGCTCAAGCCGTTGAATATACCAGCATTCAACAAGACAAAAGTAGCCTTGGTTTTGTCTATAAACAAATGGGTGTGCCAATCGACGGTAGCTTTAAGAAATTTACTACACAACTTAGTTTTGATCCAGCCAAGCTTGCCGCAGCAAAAGCCACTTTAGATATAGACCTTGCAAGTATTGATGCAGGCTCAGATGAAGCGAATGATGAGGTTGCTGGCAAGGAGTGGTTTAATGCTAAAGCCTTTCCACATGCAAAATTTGAATCTTCAAGCTTTAAATCATTAGGTGCAAATCGATATGAAGTGACGGGTAAGATGACCATTAAAGGACGTAGCCAGACGGTGAGTGCGCCTTTTACATTTAATCCTCAAGCATCGGGAACCCAAAGCTTAGTCGATGGTGCATTTGTGCTAAAACGCGCTGATTTTGCGATTGGTGAAGGGTCTTGGGCAGACTTTGGTACGGTAGCCAATGAAATTCAAATCAAGTTTCACTTTTTAGCTAAAGCCAAATAGTTTAAAAGGTTAACTTAAGCCGCTATTGCGCATTTCTCGTTTCGAATTTACTTTTAATACTCATTAAGAAGTATAAGTTTTGTAAGCATTTTGTAGGACAATCTCTTTTATACTTTAAAGATTGTGAGCATTAAATGTTACAAAAAGAGATGAATGGCAGTGACGCAAAACAAGACAAACTATCTGCTGAATTAACTGCTATTAAGAAAAATCTTGAGGATTTAGAGCTTGCAGGTCAGGCAATTACTGAAGGCATTTGGGTTTTGCATATGGTGAATGGTGATCCTGACCATAAAGACAGCAAAATTGAATGGTCTAAGCAGTTTAGAACGTTATTAGGGCATGAGCGAGTAGATGATTTTCCTAATGGTTGGGAAAGTTGGCTGAATGCTATTCATAATGAAGATAAGCAACAAGCATTGGATGCTTTTAGTGCGCATTTGAACGATGCTGGTGGAAATACTCCTTACAATGTTGAGTACCGATTAAAGACTGCAAATCGTGGCTATGTGTGGTTTCGTGAACGTGCTGTCACCGCTCGTAGTCCATCTGGTATAGCGCTTCGTTCCGCAGGTGCAATTCGGGATATTAGTGATGAGAGAAACGCCAAAGAGCTTCATCAATTGAATGTTGTTCGCAATGAAGAGAACATGCGAAAAATATTAAGTGTGGCGGATACGATTAATCAAATCGCCATGCAAATTAATATTCTGGCAATTAATGCCGCGATTGAAGCCGCTCGCGCAGGGGAAGCTGGCAGAGGTTTTGCAGTGGTAGCCACTGAAGTGCGCAAACTATCAGAGCGGACCACGCAAGCCATGAACGAAATACGCTCTATGGCAAATAAATAGTTTGGCGATAAATTTTCTTATGCTAATTGGTCTGCTTCTTTGCATGGTTGCTTTGGGCGATATTCAAGTTCAGATAGCGTTTGGATTTATGCAATAACACATCGCAACTCCCAGCCTCTGCGATTGAAACGCAGCCGCTTAATTGCTGATGACAAATGATTCATCTAGTGGCGATAGCCAGTCACGGCACAGTAAGGTTTACTGATTAAGTTAACTTTCTCGTAATATCGAATTGTTTCAAAATTACCGCATATCTTATGGCTTTAAGCGCTAATCGTATATTTATCTAACTTGGCTTGCCCCTATATTCAATACAGGCATTATGATAATGACTCTCTACTTAAGGAAGGATATTTGATGAGCGCAAATTGTTGTTCACCTACTGAGCCTAAACAAGGCAATGGTCACGACGGACGTTATCGTAAAATATTGTGGATTGCTTTAATAGTCAATTTCAGCATGTTTGTGGTTGAAATTGTGTCAGGGGTGAAAGCTAACTCAGTATCTTTGTTAGCTGACTCTTTAGACTTTCTAGGTGATGCCGCTAATTACGGTATAAGCCTTTGGGTTTTAGGCATGGCGATTACAATACGAGCCAAGGCATCATTAATCAAAGCCATATCGATGGCGGCTTTTGGGGTTTGGGTGCTGGTTAGTGCAGTATGGCATTTTATTAATGGCGTTGTTCCAAGCGCAGAAACCATGGGGATCATTGGTGTGGTGGCATTAATCGCCAATCTAGCCGTAGCCGCATTGCTTTATGCCTATAGAGAAGGCGACAGCAATATGCGTGGTGTTTGGCTTTGCACCCGCAATGATGCTATTGGTAATGTAGCCGTAATTCTTGCTGCAATAGGTGTTTTTGGCACAGGCGCTGCTTGGCCAGATTTGTTAGTAGCTATTATCATGGCAAGCCTAGCATTGCAATCAGCAGGGAGTGTGATTATGCATGCACGGACTGAGCTCTCAGGGTAATTTAAGCTTTAATTGGCAAATTAGTAATACGTATTTACTATATAAATATTGACACAGTATTGCCTGCAAAAATTTAGCTGATTTAGATAAATTACCGATTTTAATTGCATGCCCAGAAGAGTTAAATATTGATAGTTTAGGCAGGACTTAGTTCTATAAATTTGAATGATTAAATACTATTTAAATATTTACATTATTAAGCCTTTACATGAGAATGACGTAACCTCTGCAGTACTTTAAAAGTGCTCTTCAAATTTCTTTCAGATAATAGATACATTTACTTACCCATGACATTAAACATTTATCTTCTTTTGAAATATACACATAAAATAAAATAATGGGAAAAATAAACAAGGGTAAAACCCCCATTAATAGATTATCTGAACTTATCGATCTCGAGAAAAAAGATATTCACTTATTGATTGCTTTAACTTTTGGTTATGGGCTTCTTGGCATTGCTACCCCTATCGCCGTTCAAGCGCTGGTGAATATTGTGGCGATGGGAGGCGTATTTCAACCTCTTTTCACAGTGACATTTATTCTATTTGTCTTGCTGGTTTTAGCAGGAGTTCTTTATGTATTTGAGATATACATCGTAGAGTTAATACAGAGGAGGTTATTTGTTAGAACTTCACTTAACGTAGCGAAGAATGCACAAGGCATCGATCCCTCTGTCTATGATCATAGCAACCCAGTGGAGCTCATGAATCGATTTTTCGATATCAGTACCCTACAAAAAGCAATGGCAACGTTACTTACGAGTGGTTTAGTAGCTTTGTTACAAGGGGTAATTGGCAGTGTGATTTTGATTTTTTATAGTTTATATTTTGCCATTATTATAGTGGTACTGTTAGCTATGTTGGCATTCATCATCTTTGTTTTGGGCAAGAAAGGGGTTGATACAGCTATTGATGAATCAAAATCGAAATACGCTACAGCAGAATGGCTCGAGACTATTGCTAGAAATTTGTATGTATTCAAATTTTTTAATGGTCAAGAGCGTGAAAGAGCGATTAGTAATCAGCTTGCTAGCAACTATCTAAAATTTAGACAAATTCATTTCAGTACCTTACTTTTCCAAAACATTGGTGCAGTGTCTCTTTATGCAATTGTGGGAACATTAATGCTTGCCCAGGGCGGGTGGTTAGTAATTAAAGGTCAGATTAATTTAGGCCAGTTTGTTGCAGCTGAGTTGATCATTTTTGGCGTTTTAGCTGCGTTCGTTCGTTTTATTAATAAGCTCGAAGATTTTTACGACATGTTGGCAGCTCTCGACAAACTTGGTTTTATTGACGACTTGCCACAAGAGCCCCTAGGATCATTTAAAGTTTCAAATGATAACCTGAGCTTCATTGAGGCGTGCAATCTTTCGTTTACTTTTTCTGACGGGGCCGACTTAATTAAAGACGTAAAATTTCTTCTTTCCAAGGGCGATAACTTAGCGATTTTCGGCGCATCTGGCGTTGGTAAAACAACTTTGATTGATTTAATAACGGGTCTCAGAAAGCCATCTTTTGGACATGTCGAATTTGATGGAAACGACTTAAGGCAACTTAATAAAAATATTCTGCGAAACTCTATAGGTATAGCTGGCAGGGTTGAGGTGATTGAAGGGTCGATTTTAGAGAACATCGTTCTTCAACGTGCAAATATAAATTTAAGTGACGTTAATTTAGTCTTGAGAGAGTTAGGCTTACATACATATTTTACGAGTTTAGAAAAAGGCCTAGATACACAATTAACTGCCTTTGGTGCCCCTTTATCCACTGCTCAATTACAACGCTTAATGTTGGCTAGAGCGATTGTTGGTAAACCTAAGCTGTTGATAATAGATGGTCTTTTAGACAACTTAACAAATACCGAACTCAGGTCAGTGCTAAATCTTCTTGAATTGCATAAATCAGAGTGGATGCTTCTGGTGACGACTCGTTTTGAAGATATTGCCAATCAATTCAATCGTACAATTGCACTTACTCTGCAGAATGGGGACGCGAGTGAATTGGGAAAATAACAAGCAAATCGATGCGTTGGTGTCTTCCGAAACCCCAAGATATGTTGTACGTTGCGTAAAAATTTTGGGATTAGTCTTCTTTGTACTGCCTTTAATGGCCTTGTTTCTGCCTTGGCAACAAAATGTCACTGCCAGTGGGAAAGTAACAGCATTTTCTCCCTCTGAAAGGGTACAAACTATAGATGCTCCTTTGAATGGTGTGATCAGCAAATGGCACGTGCAGGAGGGTAGCAATGTTAAAGAGGGAGATGTTTTAGTTGAAATCAGTGATATTGATCCTAGGTTCAAAGATAGATTAGAAAGTCAAAAAAGCAATCTTGAAACCAAGCTAATGGCAAAACAAGATGAGTTAAAGTCTTATCAAGTTCAGCAACTTAATTTTATTTCATCGCGTGATGCAAAAATATCCGCTGCACGATTCAAGCTAGATGTCGCTCAACAGAAAATAATCTCAGCGACTGAAGCAATTAGCTCAGCCAAAGCAACTGCAGACGCTGCCGAGTTTCAAAATAATCGTATGCAACGTTTATTTGCGGAAGGATTAGTATCCCAGCGGGATCTTGAAATCTCTCAACGAGATTTGATTATTGCAAATAGGAACTTCACAAGTGCACAAGCACAACAAAACTCTGCTAAAGCAGAGGCAAATTCCGCACAAGCCGAAATTCAGCAAATAGGCGCTGATACTCAAGCATCAATTGATTCTAGCGCTGCTGTAATTAATAAGATAAAGGGAGAGCTGGCGGATAGTCAGAACGGCCTCACTGCTTCTGAAATTAATTTATCTCGGCAAAATATGCAAAAGATAATTGCGCCGCGCGCTGGCACCATATTCAGGTTGCCAGTTAACTCGCAATCCCAAATGATTTCTCAAGGAGAACCATTACTGGTCATTTTACCTGACACCAAGGAAAGAGCTATCGAGCTTTGGGTAAATGGTCGTGACGCATCCCTCATTACTAAAGACAGCATGGTCAGAGTTGAATTTGAGGGCTGGCCTGCAATTCAGGTGCCTGGTTGGGCTAAGGTGGGAATAGGCACCTTTGTTGGAAAAGTATCGTTTATCGATCCTACTGATAACGGGAAGGGGAGTTTTCGTGTCATGGTGATTCCTCATAGTGATTATCCGAGTTGGCCTTCGGAAAGATTTATACGGCAGGGCGTTAGCGCTAAAGGCTGGATTTTATTGGAAAATGTAACGATTGGTTATGAGATATGGCGCCAGCTCAATGGTTTCCCTCCTCGCATTCCTGAGCTGCAATCCTATCTTAATGAAGAAATCTCAAGCAAAACCAAATGAGTTTGCATCCTAAAAGGCTTAATCAAAAGAAGGTAACAGGGATTCTTGTTTCGTTTCTTTTTTTTAATTTATTCACACTGTCTGAGTTGCTTTATGCAGAGGAGAATGCCAAGGTAATTGTAAATCAAGCAGAGCAACGACTAGGAGCAGAGGAGAGTCTCTCTTTAGACTTATACACACTTAAGCCACCTAAGACTCTTAAAGATGCCGTTGACGATTACAATTCAGACCGAAACAAGAAAGAAACGAAACCATTAAAAATTGATATCCAAAAGGCACTGGAAGCTTTTGATGAGTCTGATCCATCAAACAGACTAAGACAAAACTCCGATAACCAATCTTCAAACCAAATAAGTATTGCAGATGCTCGGATAAGAGCGTTAAAAAATAACTTATTAATCAAAGTAATTCGTATTGATCCACTCATAGCCGCAGCGGATGTCCGTGAGGAGCAAGCTAAATTCGACAACATATTGTTTGCCTACGCTAAATATGCCCAATTAGACGCACCTAAAGCTTCAAGCGATAAAGTGAAATTTACATCTGACAATCCTTCGCTTAATGACCAAGAAGTTAAACTTAGCAATTTGGAAAAAGATGTAAACACATTTCAGCTCGAAGCAGGCATCAAAGTCCCTTTGCGCTCTGGTGGCTTTGTTACATTGAGTTCTCCGCTAGAGAACAAAGTGAGTAATGGAAAGTTTAAAAGTGATGAATACCGCAGTGCTCTCCGCTTTTCAATTAGTCAGCCCTTGCTCAGAAACGCTGGTTTAGGTGTAAACGAGGCTAGTATTCGCGTTGCAGAGTTCTCACAACAGGCTGTAGAGCTTAAAACCCGGTTGCAGTCCATACGCATTATTGCGACTGTTGATAAAGCCTATTGGGCTTTGTATGAAGCCTGGGGGCAGTTGGATGTGAGGCGTCAGCAGTTTGAATATGCTAACCAAAACTTAGCCATGGTTAAACATCGTGTCCAAGAAGGGATAAGTCCCAGGGTTGAAATCAACCGCGCTGAAATTGGTGTTGCTGACCGAATGGATAGCCTAATCGTGGCAGAAACTAATCTTAAATTAGCGGAGCGCCAAATACGGTTTTATATGAACGATATAGACACGAATTACATGGCTGACCCTCTCATTCCAAATACCTCACCTAACCTTGTCAAATATGAATTTAATCGAAGTAAATTACTTAACGACGCACTTTCTGGGCGAGTGGAACTTTTAGAACAAGAGCTTAAAATCGCTGCCGATCTTACTAAAATTGATTATCTTGAAAATCAAACCTTGCCGATTTTCACCATTGATTATCAATATGGCGCATTATCCAATACTAATAATAGCTTTGGTAATAGTTACCGAAACGTGTTGGATGGGCAATTTAAAGATTGGTCTGTAGGGCTAAAATTTGAAATGCCATTGACCAACGAAGCCAGTAAAGCTAGGCTTGAGAGTTCTATACAACAGCGCAATCAAAAACTTGCTACTAAAACACTGCAAGTATTGACAGTAAAAAAAGAAATTTATGATGCACTTGATTATGTTGACCAAAACTGGCAACGGATAATTGCAGCAAGGCAACAAGTACTGATTGCTGGCTTAAACTATGAAGCTGAACTTAAACAGTTTAATGAAGGGCTGCGCACGATGACAGAGGTGCTAGAAACGCTCACTCGTTTGGGAGAAGCCCAAATTAAGGAAGTTCACGCGATTGGAGAATATCAAATTTCATTAGTTGATACAGCATATGCAACTGGTACATTGCTTGGTTATAGCAAGTTAGATTTTAACTAGGAGCTCCTACTCTCAGCCGTGCTTGTCAACCTCTTCATAGCTAAAGCTTAGTGAAAAAGTTTTCATTCCAATATCTGCCCAATATCTGATCTATACTTAAAAGATATAGTGGTTCACATCCAACCAGTCACTCGCTGTAGAAGCGTATTTCTAATATGAATAAGGCAAACCTACTTTTTAGCTTGGATCTGGCCTCAATTAATGGTAAATCTGGATGGACTGTTTCACTACCTCTTTTCTCTACCAAATCCCTAGGTTTATTGAGTAGAAAGTCGTTCTTTCACCAAGATCAAGCAAAAGCAAGAAAAGCAATTGCGTTTCCGTTGAGTGTAATGCTGTGAATGTCATTCGTGAACAGATCGGCAAGCATCCAACGCATGTGTTTAGTTATCACGGTAATTCGATTATCCAAGTGAATACTAAAACATTGGCGTGCTGCACTACTGAAAGACGGTATAACGAGCTTCGCTTGCATAGTTAACGATATATATGTGCATGCTGGAACATAGTTGCATGTATTACAATAGCTATGCGGTTGGTAATGTGTAGAAAATGTGAGTTGGTATCAATAATATAAATCCACCTCGGGCCAAAGCTGCTATCTATATAATTTCCTCAGGCGACCTCTTAAAGTAGAGCTCGAGAAGTAGTCAATATACTTAATTTCCACTCTCTATCTACGTGATCCATGCAGATTTTGCATAAAAATAAGGGTTGAATGACCTAGTAATATCTAAGAATTAGCTCGGTTATATTTTTATGAAAAATATGATGGAGGCTTTATCGGCGTCATAAAGATTAGTCTATACGGACTATTTTTACTTTTAAAATAAGCTGCTAACCTATCAGTAAGAGGTATAGGGTAAGTGTAATTACTTTCAACTTTTCTAAATGCTTGATTTAAAAAGGAACTCCCTATGAGATCATTTAAAAGTAGCCTGTACTTTCTATGGATGATAGCATTTTCGTCACCAGCATTGGCGGCTTCTGCCTCTGCCTATATGGATAGTTTTAGTTTGGAAGTATCGGGGGGCAGTATTACACAGCGCGACAACTCTTTCGCGAGCACGAATGTTTCTGTCATCGGAAATACACAACAAAACTATTCTTATACGCCCAATGCGGATTTCTCTTTTGTATCGTCAACGTCACTTGCCAATGTCACAGATAACGCAAATGCAGCACTGTCTTTCGGACCTAATAACCAGAACTCTTACATGTCGGCAGATGTGGTTGGGCAGGATCAGCACTTTACTTTCGCGCAGTCGACATTATTTTATACTTATAACTATCAAGCCAATACGATCGTAACTATTTCCGCTGATGCGTTCATAGACTTTCAACCCGATCCTGAAAGTAAACATCTTGCTACTAGTGCTGCTTCGTTAGGTCTTAGAGATGTGATTAACCCTAATGACTATTCTTTCAGCAGCTTATTAATTGAGCAAGATACTACTCTGCCTTATAACAGTTTCGAAAGATTAACAGCCACGTTTCTGGCGCCGATAGATACCATATTGTTTATTAGCTACGGTGTAACAGCCCGCATTAATGATGCGCCTATCACAACACCTGTACCCGAACCTGAAACCTACGCCATGATGCTGATAGGCTTGACGTTGATTGGTTTTTTCACCACACGCCGTCAGTCAAGTTAGGTCTATAGATCAAGAAAACTGCAGTCATGAAGAGTCTGCCGATAGAGGTTGCGTTTGATATTCAGGTGCCTATTGAATTTAGATGAGGCGCGGTTAGCAGACTTTAAATTATTTGGTGCCCAGATTCATCACTTTGATATTTAAATAAAAAAAGCTGAAACCTTGATGGTCAGCATTTTTATTTAATGGTGCGCCCGAGATGATGAACCTGGGCACTGGTCAATAAAAGTCAGGCTTATTTGAATGTAGTTCAGGGCCGCAGCCTCATGGAAATGCTACAAAACTCCATTAAGCGTTATCAAAACAAAATTATCACTGCCGCCGAGTTAATGGATGAACTGATTAACGTCAGTAAAGAAATCGTATATGGTGATAGTGAAGCTGAACGCTTAAAACTTAGCCCATTAGAGTTTGCCTTCTATACTGCCGTTGCGAATAACGACAGTGCCAAGGAGCTGATGCAACAAGATAAGTTGCGTGAATTGGCTGTCGTGTTATTACAACGAGTTCGGGAAAATGCATCCATTGACTGGACAATTAAAGAGAATGTCAAAGCAAAACTCAAGGTAATCGTCAGGCGAACACTAAGACAGTTTGGCTACCCACCTGATATGGAGTTACTGGCAACTGAAACAGTACTAAAGCAAGCCGAATTGATTGCGTCAGAATTAGCTCAGAATTCAGCAACCTGGTCTAGTACAGCTTATCGATTTCTCAAATTGTTACAAATATGTCATACGACTTAATTTAGAGACATTAAAAAACAAAAGGTTAATTTATCGCCCCTTTCGCTTTTAGTAGCTCTCCGATGTGAGTGTTACCTGAGCTCTCAGCTAAGGCTAATGCAGACTTTCTATCCTTACCACGAGCAAAGATGTCTGCGCCTCGCTCAATTAACAATTCAGCCACCTCAGCAGTGCCTCCAGACAGCGATAACAATAAAGGAGTAGAGCCCTTGCTATCCCGATCGTTAACATAAGCTCCTTTCTGAATCAGCATTTCTGCGATATTTTTATAACCAGGCAACTGCTTACTACAAACTAACAAAAGCGGTGTCACTCCCATTTTGTCATGGGCGTTTACATCTGCACCTTTACTAATTAGGATGCTAGCGATCACTGTGTAGCCTCTTTTTAATGCCATTAGCAAAATTGGTGTGCCATCATGATCTGAAATGTGAATATTGAAATTACTTCTTACGAAGAGATCGACAACGGCTCGATTATCATCATGGATTGCTTGCAAGAATTGTTCATTACTTCGCTCAATCCCCAATAGACGTAATTCATTGATAGCGGAATCAATCCTTTCCGCCTCACGTATGTAGTGTGACTGACGTACTTGCCTGAGTCTAAGAATATCATCCATTACATCTTTCGGAAATCCTTGACGTCCACCACGAGAATCGATGATAAGTCCGCTGAAATAGTCGTGGATATCTGGCGTATGCCACAATTGCTCAATCTTAATCAAAATGCGATCAAAATGTTTTTCAAGAGCATACGGATAATTTTCACCGAGATATTCAAAGAAAGGATGTTTTACTGACATATTGTATATGTATGGACTACATTATTAAGATGATAATGTCACAGTATATGAGATTATCATAGTGAAAACATTGAACAGAAAATACAACTTAATCATCTAACATTCTGAATGTGTTAAGTAAATAATAAGAATTCTAGCAAATTTAAGGTATAGCCATGAGTTTACCAAAGGCGCTACGAAAAGACAAAAGGCTTGCAGTCGTTAAACTGTAAGCCTTTGTTTTTATGGTGCGCCCGAAGAGATTCGAACTCCTTACCCCTTGGTTCGTAGCAAGTTAAATTATAATTTCCCATAAAATACAAATAGACACTATTGGATGCTATAGTACATAAAATCCCTTTATATTCATATTGTTAATTGTGTTAAATGAATGTATAGTTCGTCCTATGCGGTGTATTAAGCTCCTATAAAAGCTGACCACCGGTTTACCCCTCGGTTTACCCCCGTAAACGCAAAAGGAGAATGTGATGACTAGGTATCCAAAAAGTGGAAAAGGGAAAAAGTGGACGATTAAGGAGTTGGATGCAATCGGCGCAGACTGGAAAGGTGATACGTTAAATGATGGAGACGGCCTATCCGGAGATGTCCGTCTTGCTGGGAAAGTATCAATCCATTTTCGTTATGCATTCAAATGGCAAGGCAAGTTGGCATGGCATTATTGCGGAGCTTATCCAACCACTGACATGGTCACCATACGCGATGCGCGCGACAAAGCGCGTGATTTAATCAAGGCAGGCATTGACCCACGCGCCAACAAGGTCGCGGTCAAAATCGGGGCTCAGGCCGCTATCGTGGAGGTCATTCGTGCTGACGAGCAAAAGCGCACCGAAGCGCTCACCTTCAATGATCTTTACGCGGTATGGATTAAAGATGGCGTAAACCGCAGTGACGGCAATAAATATCTTATGCAGTCACTTGGCAAGCACGCCATTCCTGCATTGGGTAATATCGAATTGCGCCATTTAACCGAGAATCACTTGCGGGATGTTTATCGGGCGATCATCGCCGCTGGTAAGACGCCGACGGCAGTGGAACTATCGAAGGACATCGGACAGATGTTGCGCTGGGCGGAAAAGCGCAAACCTTGGCGCGCCTTGCTGATCGACGGCAATCCCGCAGAGTTGGTGGACATCAAGCAACTTGTACCTAATGACTATACCAAAGAACGCAAGCGGCAATTGAGCCTTGAAGAAATCGTCAAACTGAAGATGGTATTCGATGAAATGGCGAAGTGCTATGCTGACGCCTCTCAGAAGTATGGTACTGAGCGTCCTCTAAAAAAAGAAGCGCAAATTGCTTTATGGTTATGTTTAGGGACCATTTGCCGCATTGGTGAATTGTTGATGACAGAATGGAAGCATGTCAACTTAGAACAGAGAACATGGTTTATACCTGCGGCTAACACCAAAGGTGAACGCGGTCAGAAACGTGACCAGCTTGTTTACTTATCGGACTTCACGCTCAATCAATTCAAACAACTGCACGCCCTCACTGGCGACGGTGACTGGGCATTTCCTGCACGCTACAAAGAAGGACATATCTGCGAAAAAACGGTCAGCAAACAGGTGGGTGATAGGCAAGTGAAATTCAAGCAACGTAGCCGAAAACTCCAATGCCGGGTTGAAAATAACAGCCTCGTCACCGGCGATGTAGAATGGACGCCGCACGACTTGCGCAGAACGGGCGCAACGCTCATGCAGAAATTAAAAGTTAGCCGCGAAGTGGTCAACCTCTGCCAGAACCATGTAATTGGCAGCAAGGTTGACCGGGTGTACTTGCTCGACGACTACGCAGATGAAAAGCGTGAAGCATGGATTACGTTGGGCAATCGTATTGAAGCTATTTTAGGCGCAAATAATGTTGTGCAGATTAAAGCAGCTTAAGTAGAAAATGAACTAGCGACAATTTCTTATAGTTACATTAATGATAAGGTTGGCGTTTGCTTGAGTGTGCTATATTATAATTTGAATATAAGTAACATATAGGTTACCATTATGGTATTGAAAATTAAAGTTGAAGAATATCTAGGCTATGATGGTACTAGCCCTTACCAATCATGGTTTGATAGCCTTGATGCTCAAGCCGCTGCTAAAGTGGTTACGGCAAAGCTGCGAATGGAACTTGGTAATACCTCAAGCGTAAAATGGTTTGATAGCATTGGTGAGTACGTTATTAATTGGGGGCCTGGATACCGTATATACCTTGCTAAGGATGGTGAAACGCTCATTATTCTATTCGGTGGCGGCACTAAGCGTGGCCAGCAGAAAGATATTGACCGTGCGAAAGAACTGCATGCCGAGTACAAGCTCAGAAAAAAAGAACATTCTGCTAATAAAACAGCAAACAAACGTAAGAGGTAATCAATATGACACTAACCCGTGACTTCAAAAAAACCATGGTAGAGCGCGTTGAGCGTGACCCTGATTTTGCTAAAGCATTGCTTGATGAAGCTGCTACGTTATTTTTAAGTGGCGAGTCTGAAACAGCGCGACTTATTCTTCGTGAGCTTGTGAATACTACTATTGGCTTTGAGCAATTGGCAGTTGTGACTGATAAGCCAAGTAAAAGCTTGCACCGCATGTTATCGCCTAAGGGCAATCCTAGTATGGATAACCTTGCTGCTATTTTTGGGGCGGTGCGTACGCGCTTGAATGTGGGTCTGGAAGCACATACTGTTGAGCTGGCTTATTCGTAAAAACTATAAGGATAATGGATGCAGAATCCATGCGCGCAGTGGCAGTTTCTGATGTTGATGTAGATAAAGACGGCGAAGGCGGTAAAGGCGGTATTTTTGGATATGGCACATACCTGGCCACTTACGGTTGACCGAGTGTACTTGCTCGACTGCGGGGGTGTTTTTATTGATTTCTGTGAGAACTGTATCGATAGATGTCCCACTGAGTGCTTAATTCTGCTTAGTTTTTTAATTTACTGTAAACCAATACAATCCAAATGAATTGATTTAACCTTACCCGAGGAGTAAATACATGGCACAGCACTGTGAGCATCACACTAGGAGAGTAACATATGGCGATATTTTCATCGGATCATGCAATCTGGAAATTCGCCTATGCTGGGGATGAGCTTGATGATTGGCTTCCTTTTGCAGAAGACCTCGTAAATAGCTGGGCGAATCAAAGCAGCGATGAGATCAAATTCCAGTCAACATTCGAAATCATCCTCGCGTCATACTTGCTCATGGACGACTTGTTGCCGCAGGCAGCAAAAAAAGCGTTCGCAAAAATCACCCTTGATGTCATATCCGAAGCAGCGGAAAAAAAGGTCACATTGAATAGTATGTCTTTGCATGCTCCTCCTCCGGGGCGAAAGCAAGACAAAATATCTTATTTTATAAGAATGAGAGAAGTTATAAATCTCATTAAGGAGGGGTATAAGAATCAGGCTGCTTATGAGTTAGTGGCAACGAAACACCATAAGTCGCCAGACACGATTCGACGCGATTACGAGCGCAATATCAAACACCGACAGAAATGAGAAAACGGGGAAATAGATAAATGATTTCCCCGGTGACGTAGCCTTAGCAATCCGTAAAAATTGGCGTCATGTTCAACAACACCCAAAGGGGTACAAACATGACATATACCATCCAAAGGCTTCCAATCGTTTTACGGGAGAGAGGAAGATCACGTAGCGCCCATTATCTAGATATTCAACAAGGTCTTTTCACAACGCCTGTGCAAATTGGACTACGCGCCGTGGGTTGGCCAGCCAATGAAGTGGACACGCTTAATGCTGCGCGCATTGCTGGCAAAACAGAAGAAGAAATTCGCGCGATAGTTGTCAAGCTGGAAGCTGCTCGCAAAGCAGCGGTTTGATGGAGCTGTCATGACTATTATTGATCTGACAGTTTTCGCAACCGAGCCCGTAGAAGCAGGCAAAGGCGGTGAAGGCGGTGTTTTTGAGGTAAGCAATGCCGATTTTGTAGCGGCGGTGTTTCAGTCTATGCCTGAGGGCGCATTTGTTGCGGTGTGCTCCAAGGCGGGTGATCCTACCGCGGGCGGATGGATGGCAAGTCGTGTTGAAGCTGCCATAGAAAATCTCTCATCAAAACATAACAACTTCGTCGGATGTTCAAGTTTTTATCCCGCTGAGGATGGCTCATTCAAGGCGCGCAAGGCACAATTTGCCGCTTGCCATTTTTTGATGCTCGATGATCTGGGTACCAAGGTTCCGCTGGAGCGACTGGCTGGTTTTGAATTATCCTGGCTGATCGAGACTAGCCCAGGTAATCATCAAGGCGGGATCATGCTTGCTGCCCCGATTACCGCCGGTGACGCTGCTGTACGTTTGCTTACCGCTATTATTGATGCAGGTCTTTGTGATGCCGGTGCTACAGGGCCATTAAGTCGCTGGGCGCGTCTTCCCGTAGCTATCAATGGTAAGCCAAAATACATTGACGATGCCGGTGTGCCGTTTCGCTGCCGACTGGTCGAATGGCGGCCTGAGAAGCGTTACACGCCGCAAGAGATTGTAGATGGTCTGCAGTTAGAATTGGCACCGGCTGGGCGACCGAAGAAAGAAGCCAAACTCGCTGGGGATAGTTCGCACAGTTTGGGCAATGAAGCGGACGATGTGTTGACACCCAAGGCGGCGGAAAACCCGGTGGTGAGTGCGCTCAAGGCACGCGGGCTTTACAAAACGCCGCTGGGTTCTGGTCGACATGATGTTACTTGTCCATGGGTGCAAGAACATACCGATGGACTGGATGCGGGCGCTGCCTACTTTGAGCCGGACGAGTTGTATCCCTTGGGTGGTTTTTGTTGCCAACATTCGCACCGCGAGAAATTTCACATTAGACAATTGTTAGAATTTCTGGGTGTGCGTAATGCCGAGGCTCGGCACAAGCCGGTAATTCGAGTAATTGCCGGTGACTTGCATCGCGTGGTGGATGCGGCGGAAAAAGAGTTGGCGAATCGCGGCAGGCACTATCAATCAGGTGGTTTGATTGTGTCGGTTTCGACTGATCCGACTTCGGGCGACCCTTCGATTGTGCCGACCAGTGCGCCCGCGCTGACGCGGGAGTTGTCGGTTGCTGCATCCTGGGAGAAATATGACGGCCGTGCGGAGGATTGGGTGCGCTGTGATCCGCCTACGCGGCATGCTGCGATTCTTTACGATGCACAAAATTTTCGCCATTTGCCTCCGTTGGCAGGTGTGGTGCGGCAGCCGTACTTCCGTGAATCTGATGGCGAGCTGATTACGCAAGCTGGATATGATAAAACCTCCCAACGTTTTGGGGTGTTTGACCCGCGTCAATTCGTAACTCCTGATCCGACACTTGAAGCGGCACAAGCGGCTCTGGCCCTATTGGAAGAGTTGCTCACCGAGTTTCACTTCGTTGCTGCCACCGATAAGGCGGCTGCATTGTCGGCTATCTTTACCGCGGTCGTGAGACCGTCTCTCGATTATGCACCTGCCTTTCACTGTAAAGCACCCGTGTTTGGTAGTGGAAAAACCTATCTGTGCGAACTGATTGGTGCATTCGCTGGCCCTGGCGGCAATGCCAAAGTCAGTTATCCCACCAGCTCTGAAGAGGCAACCAAAGTTATTCTATCGTTGTTGCTAACCAGCCCAGCAGTCATTGAGTTTGACGATATGGATACGGACTGGATACCACACGGAACAATCAAGCGCATGCTGACTGCCGACAAGATTACGGATCGTATTCTGGGTGTGAGTAAAACGGCGACGGTGAGCACACGGACTTTGTTTCTTGGCTCTGGTAATAACGTTGGGCCGGTGCGCGATTTACTGCGGCGGGTACTGACCATCCATATTGATCCACGTTGCGCTACACCAGCCACCATGACTTACAAAAACTTTCCTGTCGATAAGGTGCGTAAGAATCGCGGGCGTTATGTAGCTGCGGTACTGACCATCATCCTGGCATGGCGCAAAGCTGGTTCGCCGCGTGCTTCCGTGGAAAACATTGTTACCTTCGGCGGTGCATGGTCGGATTATTGCCGGTATCCATTGATGTGGCTTCGACATCCTGACCCGGCAACGGCACTGTTAGAACAGGTTAAGCATGATCCTGACGGCGATTCACTCGCTGGGTTAATGACTGAGTGGCGTGCTGTATTTGGCACTATGCCAACAACAGTACGCAAGGCGGTGGAGCGGGCTGAGGGATCGCAATCAGACTTGCTCGAGGCGATGCGTGAATTTCCTGTAGAAGAAAAAGGATCAATCAACCGCTCGAAGCTAGGGTGGTTGTTGAAAAAGAATGCGAACCGGATCGTTGCAGGCATGGAATTTCAACAGTCAACAGCAGATGGGCGCGTTGCTTGGCGTGTAGTTGTGGTCAATCCACCGCCTTTGCCGCCTTTACCCTCTTTTAGTCCGCCAGTTGATAAAACTGTCACCCATATTGCTAGTGAAGTGATTGAGGTGGAAATATGACACCCGCTGAAATCATTGAATTTGTAGCAGAGGAAGGTGTGGTGCTTGCGATTTCAACTACAGGACATATTAAAGCCACAGGTGATCAATCGGTAATAGATGAATGGCTACCGACAATGCAATAACAAGACCGACATTCTGTGTGAATTACAGCGTAAGCACAGGCGTGCAAAGGTGCTGGCGTTGCTGGAAGGAAAACGTTTCGCCCTGTTTGTGGATGATGACAAGACCGATCCCGTGATCGCGGTGGTCGGCATTCAAGACCTGGCTACTTTCGAGCTGGCAATACCACTACATTCCTACAATGGCATGGTGTTGCTGGAACTCATTGAAAAACATTATGGAGAAAAATATGCAAACACTTGAAAACGGTTCTACCGAAATTTCTTTACCGGTAACCAATACCGAAGATGCACCGCAGAGCAGCTATGATCTGGTGCGCTTCAATGCCATGCAGCACGGCATCCTGAGCCGCTACACCGTGCTTTCCCATGAGAATGCTGGCGAGTATCAGGTGCTGCTGTCGGCGCTGCTGGAAGAGCATCAACCGGCGGGTATGACCGAGGTGCATCTGGTCGAAGAATTGGCGGGCATCATCTGGCGCAAGCGGCGGGTTTTGCAGGCCGAGGGGGCGAATATCAATCAGGGCTTGAAGGGCGCTGCGAAGAACGCAGAGAGTGTGGTT
The DNA here is from genome assembly GCF_029946165.1 of Methylotenera sp. Classification (GTDB taxonomy): domain Bacteria; phylum Pseudomonadota; class Gammaproteobacteria; order Burkholderiales; family Methylophilaceae; genus Methylotenera. The sequence continues at coordinate 78,873 of NZ_JAQSDZ010000022.1, read as the reverse complement.
CCATCGGCGGCACCGTTTGAGACTGGCCTGACCGGCAAGAACACCGACTTGCGCGATCTGGTGGGCATGACGCCGGAGGAAATAACCGAGAGCCAGCGGGATACGCGACACGATTTGGATGCGACACAGAAAGCGGCGGCAATCCTGCGGCGTGGCGGTGCGAACGCTTATGACAAAGCTTTGCGGGCGCTGCTGCCCGATTCACGCGAATGGTGGCAGGACTATGTTGATGAAGAGGAATACACGGCGACCGCCGAAGGGCTGGCCGATTTTATCCGCGAGCATATTGAACCAATCTGTATAGGCATGGAAAAAGAGGCTAGGCACCATGAGGCAATCAAGGCGCAGACTCTGGGCGAAGGGCTGCAAGTGCATCGTCTGGAAAAACTGACACGCTATGAAACGCACCTTGATCGCAAGTTTGAACGGACACTTGCCATGATTTTGAAGCTAAAAGAGCTTCGCAGCAGAGGGTAAGGCGTGGAATAGGCCATGAATGTGCATGAAAATATCACCCCATGGAAACAGGCTGAAAACCATACGGGGTGCGGCTATTGGCTAAAAATACTCATTCATGAGTAAGTAGATTATGTAAGTTAGCTTAATGATTTCGGCAAAATCTGGGAGAAAAAATGGGTGGCATAAATAGCGGTCGGCGGGATCAAGGCGGCAAGAGCACGACGGAAGATTGTCGTGCGCTGGATGTACGGCACTTGCAGCGAGACGGTTTGCTGTCAGCAGGGCGCTCGTTCAGTGTGGATTGGACTCGCAACGGCAATAAGGTAGCGTCCATTCAAGTTCGGGCGGAAGCGGATCGGGTGATTCTCGACTACCGGCATCAGCGCAACGGTGGCGAATGGAAGCCTGTGAAATATCCTGTTCGGATTGAGTGGACACCCTGCAACTACGGCGGATCGCGGGCGTGGTTTCGCTGCCCAGCGGATGGCTGCACTCGCCGTGTAGCTAAGCTTTTCCTTGGCAGTTCCGGCATTTTTGCGTGCAGGCACTGCTATCAGCTTGCCTATGCCAGTCAGCGTGAGAACGTGGATGATCGTGCAACGCGGCAAGCAAATAAAATCCGTGATCGACTCAAATGGGAGCCTGGAATTTTAAACGGGCATGGCGAAAAACCAAAGGGGATGCGCTGGAAAACCTATTGGCGATTAGCCGTTGAGCATGATGCGTTGGTCAATATTTCTTTACGCTGGATGCAGCAGAGAATGAAAAAGCTGGAGGATAAGTTAGGTGGCTTTGGTGATGATTTGAATCTGTTTCGTAAAATCGAGGTGTAGATAATTGGCTATTTGCAATCTGATATTGGATTCGAATGATGCCCGTCTATCAGCAAGTACTCTGTTTCGTGCAATATCTGGTTGAAAAGATAGGGCTGCTACGCCGGCTAGACAATTCAGTTTCGATGACTGCAATACTGTTGGCAATGGCCAATCCAGAAGGGAACGGCTACATTCGTGGTCTGCACAGAGTCGTCCTTAACTACCATTGATTAGGCTGCCCAATAGCGGACAGTTGCGAATGCACACTAAGTCCCCTCAGCCGCCTGTCATGGAGTCTGTCAAATATTCCAAGACTCATCAGGCTTCCAACCACCCACCCAAGCAGGAATATCTTTAGCAGGCATCGGTCGTGCTACACCATAACCCTGCGCTAAGTCACACCCCAGTTGCAATAGGGCTACACCATGTTCAATGGTTTCTACGCCCTCAGCAATGACTTCACGCTGGAAGGCTTTAGCTAAACCCACAACCCCTTCAATAATAGCTAAATCTTCAGGGTCAATCAGCATGTCACGCACAAAGCTTTGGTCGATTTTAATCAAGTGCGCTGGCAAGCGTCTGAGATAGGTGAGTGATGAGTAACCGGTACCAAAGTCATCCAAGGCAAAGCGAACGTCTAGGTCGATGCAAGCATTCATGGTGGCGGAAACTTGGCTCATATCACTGATGGCACTGGTTTCTAACACTTCTAATTCTAAATGATGGGGTGCCACTTCAGGATGGGCTGCCAGTAGATCTGATAGTCTAGTAACAAAGTTATCTTGTTGTAATTGATAGGCGGCGATGTTGACACTAATAGGGAGATGTATCCCCATGCTTTGCCATTGGCTGATTTGTATCAGGGCGGTATCGATGACCCATTCACCAATGTCCAGACTAATGGCATGATTCTCTATGACAGGTAAGAACAATAAAGGCGGCACTAAGCCGCGTACTGGATGTTGCCAACGGATTAAGGCTTCGACACCAATCACTTCGCCTGTGTGCATATTCACCTTGGGTTGGTAGTACAGCACAAACTCACGTCTATCTAAAGCTGAACGAATATCAACTAATTTTTCTCGCTGAATCTTGACCGCGTCATCTTGTGCGGTATCAAATAAGTGATAGCGGTTTTTACCAGCTTGTTTAGCCACATACATGGCTTGGTCAGCATGACGTAGGAGGTGGTCTGCATCCACATGGTCTTGTGGGTAAATGGCGACGCCGATACTGGCAGTGACCTTCAGCTCAATTTCTCCCACAGTCACGGGATCTGCTGCTACCTGTAATAGCCGATCCAATACAGGCTGACAATCTTCAACTTTAGCTAAATCTGGCAATACTGCAACAAATTCATCACCACCAATACGGGCTAAGGTATCGTCTTCCCGTAGAGCTTCTTTCATGCGTTGTGACAAGGTAATCAGTAACTCATCGCCTACATTATGGCCATGGGCATCATTCACTTCTTTAAAGCCATCTAAGTCCAGGAACGCGACCGCTAATGACTGTTGGTGACGTTGGCACTGCACCATAGCTTGACTGAGGCGGTCTGCCAGCAATACGCGATTGGGTAGATTGGTGAGTGCATCGTAATGGGCGATGTGTTCTAGCTGACTTTGATGTTCTTTCATCGCTGTAATATCAGTAAACAAGGCAACGTAGTTTTGTACTTGGCCAGCAGTATTCTGCACAGCACTGATGGTGAGCAATTCAGCGTAAACTTTACCATTTTTGCGGCGATTCCAGACTTCGCCATACCAGTGGCCTTTTTCTAGTAGGGATTTCCACATCTCGGCATAAAACTCTGGGGATTGGCGTCCTGACTGGAGCATGCGTGGATTCTGGCCAATGGCTTCTTCACGGCTGTAACCAGTAACGAGGCTAAAGGTATCGTTGACTTCGATAATGCTGCCAAAGGCATCGGTAATCAGAATGCATTCACGGGCATTGGTGAAGACGCTGGCGGCTAGGGAGAGTTTTTCTTCGGCTTGTTTGCTTGCGGTGATGTCCATCATGACGCCGCGCAACCACCGAGGTGACCCATCTTCAACAACCACTTTGACCATGTCATGCAACCAAACCGTTCGTCCGTCCTTGGCGATGAAACGGTATTCAAAGTTGTGAGCCTCCGCGCGACCAGTGCATGAGGCGCAATACTCTGGTGCCCAAGAGCGATCATCGGGGTGCAAGTGCTCTACCCAAAAGCCGGGTCGACTCCAGTCGGCTACCGCAAACCCCAGCAGGCGCTCGGCTTCCTGACTGATGAATGTGAAGGAAAACGTTTTGGCATCGGCTTCCCAGACAATCCCGGAGGTCGAATCAACGAGGTCGCGAAACTGTTGCTGACTGGCCTGTAGAGTCTCCTCGGCCTGTTTACGCTCTGTGATGTCATGGCCAATACCCAGCACTCCAATAATGCTCCCATCAGCATCTAACACTGGGGTCTTGGTTGTTTCTAGAAACTCAGTGTGACCATCATCGGCAAAAGTCACTTGTTCTTCATTAATGCATGCAGCACCCGTCTGCACGGCTATCTGGTCATGGGCTCTAAAAAAGTCTGCCAATTCCTTATCGACAAAATCGTAGTCTGTTTTGCCGACGATGTCCTTCTCTTTTGCCCCGAAGAACTTTTCAAAACGTCGATTGCAGGTTAAGTACACACCATTAATATCTTTGAGCCAGACCAGGTCTGGTATGGCTTTAATCAGCGCTTGCAACTGCTGATGCATAAAATTGAGTTGGGTCTTGCTTTCAAGCAGTGTCTGCTCGGTTAGTTTAAACAAAGTAATATCTACATTGGAGCCAAGCATACGCACTGGCATTCCACTGTCATCACGGAATACCTTAGCCACCGCCTTGATGAAGTGAGTTTCACCATTATGCCAAATCACTCGGAACACCGTATCGAAAGGTTTTTCACCTGAGAGCGCAGCCTGTATCTCTCGGTTAGCTTGCTCATGGTCATCGGGATGTAAGGATTTCTCCCAAGCATCCAGTGCCCCAGAGAAGTCTTCGCGGCGTATATGGTAGAGTGCGAACATGGAATCGTCCCATGTCATCTCCTGCGTTTGCAAGTTCCAGTCCCAAATGCCAACGCCGTTACTGATGGTGGCTAATACTAGGCGTTCTTCGCTAGATTTTAGCGTCAATTCAGATTGCTTGTTTTCAGTAGTCATTATTGCCAATAGCATGCCACCTACCGCAATCAACATGCTGAACATCCAGAAATTGACCAGTCCGCTTTCCTGCATATCATTGGCGTAGTGGCCTACACCATGACTCGCACCCCAAAGGGCTTGTAAAAAAATGATGAGGATGAGAAGAGAGGTATAACGTAGTCCAGCGCGTAACCCTGACCAAATAATAAAGGGGATGAGCCATGCGATATCGGGGTCTATTCGAGATGGCGTAACAACCCCATGAAGCAGAACTATTTGCCCCATGAGAATCGTAAGCAAAAATAGTGCTATCAATTCCAATGAGATTTTATTTTCAGGCTGTTGATGAGATTGATGCCAGATTAAAATGAGGGGAGTCACCAAAGCAATGCCAACAGCATCCCCCATCCACCACCGTAGGGCAATGTTGTGCAATAGACTAGGCTCAATAAGCTGTAACACAACCAGTGATAAGGGGCCGATGGCAGCACTAATCAGCGTACTGATCGCTGCACCATAGAACAGGATGCTGAGGTAATCTTGAGGCCTATCTAGCGATCGGTTAATCGGTCTAACATACGTTAATAACCAGTAAGCGCAAACGGTTTCGAGCGTGTTACCTAATGCACTCAACACAGAAAATGTCGGTGTGGCACCTATCATCAAGCCGGCAGCTAATGCACCGCCAAAAACACCTGGGATATATTTTGGGCCAGCTAGTAGCAGTATGGCCAAAGCGAAGCCGCCTGCAGGCCAAAAAATGGTGGCACCAGATTCCATCAAGGAAAATGCTAGGCCTAGCTTTGCTATGACCAGATAAACAAGCAGAACGGTAAGATTCAGCGGTACATCAACCCTGCGGTAGTTTTTAAGGATTGATGCTGTGATGTTGGTTAACTTGGCTGACTTATTCATTACAATCAGTCCTAACTTCTGCTGGATATTCATGTTATCAGTAGGACCTTAAGCATTGTGTCGAGTTTATGACGTGCAAGTTGACTTCTCGCTCACAAACAGCAAGGGTTTTAAAATGATGTATATTAAATAAAGCTGGCATAATTAATCCGCAGGTACTCCAAAGTGCTAATCAGTCATTCAGACCTTAACGGATTTTGCTACATTTTTAATTATTTTGTGCTTGAGAAAAGAAGTATAAAAGTCTTTTAAATTGCAAATCTACGCCTAGGTCAGACAACAGCATTATGCTACGTTTACTTATTTTATATCCGGCTGGTTTGGGCCCCGACTTGCCGGTGATTACCCTAAATGCGCTTCCGGTTAGCTGCCGTTGCCGAGCACATTGCGGCCATCAGACCGCCGTAGAAGTACTACCGTCTTGCCTCACTTCCAACCAAGGCGATGTTTAATTGTTTCCATGGTAAGCGCCGCCCAGCACCCTCTAGATAAAACTCTTAAATCTCGTAAGATTAGGTGTCCACACCTTCAACTGAGTTTTTTGTGAGTTTGAGGCCATTCTTGAAGCAAGAGGAGGCCTATGGCCTCATTTTACCTTTTTGCTTTACTTCAAGCGGTGTGTTGGGCGGTAAGAAGTGTGGTGTAGGTAAACTATTAGGAATGACGACTGCTTAAGTTACTAAAGCCAATTTAAGCGTCTAGCAATTTTACAGTTTACCCCTGAGTTTACCCCTGAACTTATAAAAACAAAAAAGACCTACAGCGATTAAACTGTAAGCCTTTGATTTGATTGGTGCGCCCGAAGAGATTCGAACTCCTGACCCCTTGGTTCGTAGCCAAGTACTCTATCCAGCTGAGCTACGGGCGCATGCGCGGCATTATACTTGATGCCGCTGGTTTCTAAAAGAACTATATGATAATTTTAATAGAATTATTACTTGGCGGAGAGCTAGGGATTCGAACCCTAGATACAGGGTTAAGCCCGTATGCTTCCTTAGCAGGGAAGTGCCTTCGACCACTCGGCCAGCTCTCCGTTTTCTTACGCTTTTCAATTAAATTTTCTTAATTGAGGCGCGATAATACTTGATTCACGCCTAAAAATCAATGATAAATAGGTGACTAGATTACTATTTTTTATGCCGCGTCTAATTCAAAAGCTTTATGTAATACGCGTACGGCTAGCTCAAGGTATTTTTCATCCACTACAACTGCAATTTTAATTTCTGAAGTCGAAATCATTCTTATGTTGATGCCTTCTTCTGCTAATGTACGGAACATTTGGCTAGCGATGCCTACATGTGAACGCATGCCAACACCGACTACTGAAACTTTGGCGATTTTGTCATCGCCGCTGATTTCGCGTGCGCCTATGTGGCTTTGCGCTTTATCACGCAAGATATTCAGTGCTTTGTTCATTTCATTTTTATGCACGGTGAATGTGAAGTCAGTAGTGCCGTCCGCGCCAGTATTCTGAATAATCATATCGACATCAATATTCGCATCAGCGATTGGGCCTAAGATTTGGTAAGCAATGCCAGGTTTATCTGGTACGCCTAGCACGGTGATTTTGGCTTCGTCACGATTGAACGCAATGCCTGAAATGATGGGTTGTTCCATGTTTTCTTCTTCCTCAAATGTAATCAGTGTGCCGTCGCCTTCCTCTTCAAAACTGGAGAGCACACGTAGCTTAACTTTGTATTTACCTGCGAACTCAACTGAGCGAATTTGCAGCACTTTTGAACCTTGGCTTGCTAATTCAAGCATTTCTTCAAAAGTGATTGATTTTAAACGCCGCGCTTCAGGCACTACGCGTGGGTCAGTTGTATAAACGCCATCAACATCGGTGTAGATTTGGCACTCATCTGCGCCCAAGGCCGCTGCTAGCGCCACGCCAGTAGTGTCAGAGCCGCCACGACCTAGTGTCGTGATGTTGCCATTAGCATCTTCGCCTTGAAAACCCGCAACAACGCATACATAACCAGCATCTAAATCAGCTTTTAGCTTATGTTTATCAATATTGAGGATGCGAGCTTTGGTATATGCATCATCCGTTAGAATTTTAACTTGTGCGCCTGTGTAGCTTTTCGCCTTAATACCTAATTCTATTAGCGCCAACGCCGTTAAGCCAATGGTCACTTGTTCGCCAGTGGATATAATCATATCCAATTCGCGCGGATCAGGCTCAGCCATAAGTTCTTTTGCTAAACTAATAAGTTTGTTAGTTTCACCAGACATGGCTGAAACCACCACTACAACTTGATGCCCCATTGCTTTATAACGCGCTACGCGTCGGGCAACATTGCGTATCCTCTCAGGATTCGCTACAGAAGTGCCACCATATTTTTGTACAATCAATGCCATTTTTAGCTCTTAAATTTACTTGATTAAAGTTGAGTTGAATTATAGTTTACTGCTTACCCAGTCGTTTACGCTTGCGAGTGCTTTTGGTAATTGGCTCGCATCAGTGCCGCCCGCCATTGCCATATCAGGCTTGCCGCCGCCTTTTCCGCCTACTTGTTGTGCTACAAAGTTGACGAGTTCGCCCGCTTTGATTTTAGTAGTTAAGTCAGGCGTAACACCTGCGGCCAAACTTACTTTGCCATCGTTAACACTGGCTAAAACTATGGTTGCAGATTTTAGTTTATCTTTTAGTTTATCCATCGTCTCGCGCAAGGTATTTGCATCGGCGCCTTCAAGCGTCACAGCCAATACTTTTACCCCTGAAATTTCAGTGGCTTGCGTGGCTAAATCATCGCCTTGAGATGAAGCTAATTTAGATTTAAAACGCGCTAATTCTTTTTCCAGTGATTTCGCATGGTCAGTTAATTGCGCAACTTTGTTAGCCAATTCGGTAGTGGGTGCTTTTAGGTCGGCTGAAAGTTGAGAAATTAGTGCTTGTTGAGCGTTAATCAATTTTAGCGCGCCATGACCAGTTGTCGCTTCTAAGCGACGAACGCCAGCGGCTACGCCACTTTCGGCATAAATTTTGAATAGGCCGATATCACCCGTGCGGCTCACATGGGTACCGCCACATAACTCAGCGGTGCTACCAATATTTAATACGCGCACAATATCGCCGTATTTTTCGCCAAACAGCATCATTGCACCTGTTTTTTGCGCGGATTCAATATCCATTTCACGTGCTTGAGTTGCTGCATTAGCTAGAATTTCAGCATTTACAATTGCCTCAACTTCGGCAATTTCTTTATCTGTCATTGGTGCATTATGCAAAAAGTCAAAACGGGTTTTATCCGCATCTACTAATGAACCTTTTTGTTGCACATGTATGCCCAATACTTCACGAAGTGCTTTGTGCATTAAATGGGTCGCTGAGTGATTGCGCATAATATCAGCTCGAGCTGTTAAATCCACGCTCGCCTTTAGGCTTTCACCCACGCTAATTTTGCCAGTTTTTAAAATGCCATGATGACCAAAAACAGCGGCTTGGATTTTTTGCGTATCCTCTACAGCAAAAATACCATTCTCTGCTTTAAGTACGCCGTTATCACCTACTTGACCACCAGACTCAGCATAGAACGGTGTGTTATCTAACACCACTACGCCTTGCTCGCCTTCTGATAATTGATTCACAGCTACGTCATCTTTGTATAGCGCTAAAATCATAGCGCTAGCTTCTAATGATTGATAACCTTTAAAGTCGGTATTCGCACCACTGTATTCAAGATTAGTTGCCATTTTGAACTTACCAGCGGCACGCGCTTGTTCTTTTTGGCGTGTCATTGCAGCGTCGAAAGCGGCGCTATCTACATTGACCTCACGCTCACGACAAATGTCTGCTGTTAGATCAAGTGGGAAACCGAAAGTGTCATGCAGTTTAAACGCTAGGTCACCATTGAAAAGGCGATTGTTCGCTTTAGACATGGTTGCCAGCTCAGTTTCTAAAATCTCCATCCCATTTTCAATGGTTTCAAAGAAACGGTCTTCTTCCAACTTCAACATATCCATAATGCGCGTTTGATTCGCGACCAGTTCAGGATACGCTTCACCCATTTGTTTAACCAAATCAGGCACAAGTTTGTAGAAGAATGCTGCGCGAGCACCTAATTTATAACCGTGACGAATGGCACGGCGAATAATGCGCCGTAGCACATAACCACGGCCTTCATTGCCAGGAATCACGCCGTCTGCGATTAAGAAACTACAAGCGCGGATGTGGTCGGCGAGAACTTTAAGTGACGGGATACTTAAGTCTGTTGTATTGGTTTCACGCGCTGCGGCGCCGATTAAGCCTTGGAAAATATCGATTTCGTAGTTAGCATGTACATGCTGCAATACAGCAGAGATGCGCTCCAAACCCATGCCTGTATCTACAGATGGTTTTGGTAGCGGATGCATTACACCCGCCTCATCGCGATTGAACTGCATGAATACATTGTTCCAGATTTCGATGAAACGGTCGCCGTTTTCATCTGGGCTGCCTGGAGGGCCGCCAAAATGGTGGTCGCCGTGGTCGTAGAAAATTTCGGTACATGGGCCGCAGGGGCCAGTGTCGCCCATCATCCAGAAGTTGTCTGATGCGTAACGTGCGCCTTTGTTGTCGCCAATGCGAATAATCCGCTCGGCTGGCACACCAATTTTGTCATGCCAAATGTTGTAGGCTTCATCATCGTCTGCATAGACGGTAACGGTGAGTTTGTCTTTTGGTAGTTTAAATACCTCTGTTAACAACTCCCAAGCGTAGGCAATCGCGTCATCTTTAAAGTAATCACCAAAGCTAAAATTGCCTAACATTTCAAAAAATGTATGGTGGCGCGCGGTGTAGCCTACGTTTTCAAGGTCATTATGTTTGCCGCCAGCACGTACGCATTTTTGGCTACTGGTTGCGCGAGTGTATGGCCGTTTGTCAAAACCCAAAAATACATCTTTAAATTGGTTCATCCCAGCGTTGGTGAATAGCAGGGTAGGGTCGCCGTGTGGAACTAGCGAGCTTGAAGCAACGATTTGATGGCCTTTAGAGGCGAAAAAATCGAGGAACGCTTTGCGGATTTCGTTACTGCTTGGATTGTTACTTAGTTTAATTGTCATATTTTCAATAATTATGTTTTTTTTGTAAGAGCTTGATAAATGATGCTTTTACAGATTGTCTTCGTTACTTTTAGTATTCAAAACTTTTTTAATCACATCAAAGCTAAAGCCACGGCTTTGTAAAAATCTAGCTTGTTTTGCCCAATCTTCGCGGCTGCTTGGTGTGGCCTTAAACTTTTTTCGACAAATTTCGCGCGCAAAATCTAACTCATTTATCTTTACTTCTTCAACCGCGTTAGCGATTAAATCATCGGCTACGCCTTTTTCTCGCAACTCATTGGCTACGCGTGCGCTACCAAATTTACTTTGTCTTGCATGCACTAACTGCTCTGTAAACCGAGCGTCTGAAAGCCAACCACGCTTTTTAAAGTCATCCAGAATTGCCGCAATCTGCTCAGAGGCTGGGCTTTCATCAGACTCTTCAGCAAAGGGCTTTAATTTCTGAGTGAGCTCAAAGTATGAATACTCGCGCTTCCCCAGATAATCAAGCGCCCGTTGCCGTAAGCTTTTTGGTTTGAATTCGATTGCGCGCCTCGCTACAGATTCAGTCGTTACAAATTCAACGAATGATTAATCTTCTTCAGAGCGTACTGCAGGCATCGCTTCGCTTAATGATTTCATATTGGCGCGAATTTTTGCATCAATTTCATTGGCGATATCAGGGTGTGATCTTAAGTATTCGCGCGCATTGTCTTTACCTTGGCCGATTTTTTCACCGTTATAGCTATACCAAGAACCTGCTTTTTCAACCATTTTCAAGTTTGCGCCAAGCTCAATAATTTCACCTTCACGTGAGATGCCTTCGCCATACAAAATGTCAAACTCAGCTTGTTTGAACGGTGGCGCGACCTTGTTTTTAATCACTTTTACACGTGTTTCAGAACCAATGACTTCATCACCTTTTTTAATCGCACCCGTACGACGAATATCTAAACGCACAGACGCGTAGAATTTAAGCGCATTACCGCCAGTAGTGGTTTCTGGGTTACCAAACATCACACCGATTTTCATACGGATTTGGTTAATGAAAATCACCATGGTGTTAGTACGTTTGATATTACCCGTTAGTTTACGTAAGGCTTGACTCATTAAACGGGCTTGTAAACCCATGTGTGAATCACCCATTTCGCCTTCAATTTCGGCGCGTGGCGTTAAAGCTGCAACAGAGTCGACCACCACAATATCTACTGAGCCTGAACGCACCAACATATCTACAATTTCAAGTGCTTGCTCGCCAGTGTCTGGTTGAGAAATTAACAAATCAGGCACGTTAACGCCCAATTTCGCAGCATATTGTGGGTCAAGCGCATGTTCTGCATCAATAAACGCTGCTACGCCACCAGTTTTTTGCATTTGTGCAATCACTGAAAGCGTTAATGTAGTTTTACCTGATGATTCTGGACCGTAAATTTCAATCACACGTCCGCGCGGTAAACCACCGATGCCTAGTGCAATATCAAGGCCTAATGAACCCGTTGAAACTGCTTGAATGTCATCACCAATGTCGCTATCGCCCATGCGCATAATGGAGCCTTTACCAAATTGTTTTTCAATTTGTGCGAGTGCCGCGCTCAGTGCTTTGCTTTTATTATCGTCCATGTGTCGCCTTTGAATTTTGTTACTAAGTTAATCGCATGATTATTCCATAAATCTGCAACTAAAGTAAGGCTCTAGTGGCTTTAGATTGTTATTAAATATGTATTAAGTATTTGTAAATTATTGTTTTACTGATCAATGTACATGTATTAATTTTTGCAAATACATGAAACGCGTTACCACAGCCAATTGTGCTTTGTGCGCTATGCAATGGCATAATGCTGCCTAGAGTGATCAACTAGAATCATCAAACTGAATAATTAAACTCAAAAAATAAATAAGGAAATTATTTTGCCTTCAATCTACGATTTAAAGCCGCGATTCCAAGCTTTATTAAGGCCTATCGTCAATGCCCTTGCTGGTGCAGGCATCACTGCGAATCAAGTGACTATTGCAGCCGTGATTTTATCTTTTATTGGCGGGGCTTTAATTGCATGGCAGCCTCATGCTACTTGGCCTTTGCTGGTTTTGCCTTTGATATTGTTTTTGCGCATGGGTTTAAATGCGATAGATGGCATGTTGGCGCGTGAGCATGCGCAACAATCGAAATTAGGCGCAATATTGAATGAGTTGGGCGATGTGATTGCTGATGCTGCGCTTTATCTGCCTTTAGCTTTGCTCCCGCACATCTGCGCAAGCCTGGTAGTGTTGCTAGTATTACTGGCGACTATTAGCGAAATGATGGGGGTGGTTGCTGTGCAGATAGGCGCTACACGTCAGTATCAAGGGCCTATGGGTAAAAGTGACCGTGCGTTTTGGTTGGGCGCAATCGCTCTTGTACTGGGTGTTGGTTTCCCACTGGGTGCCTGGGTAAATTGGCTATTGATTGTGATGCTGTTGTTGTTAATTGTCACGATTATGAATCGCGCTAAAGGCGCATTGAAAGAAACGGCCTAGGCGTAACATGCCGATTAATCTGCAGATTGCCTTGTGGGGAATAGCCGTTATCCTTATCACAGGCACGCTGATTATTTGGCTTAAACGCATTTTTCGCCCAAGTGTAGCCGACCATGAACTTGGCTTACGCATGCGTTCTTGGTGGGTGATGGCAGGGCTGTTTATTTTAGCGATTGCCGTAAACCACACACTTGGTGTCTTGTTTTTCGGGCTGGTGAGCTTTCTAGCACTCAAAGAGTATTTCAGTATCATTCCTAGCAGAAGCGCCGATAAACGTACATTGCTATGGGCGTATCTCGCTATTCCGCTTTAGTATTTGTGGGTTTGGCTGGGTTGGTATGGCATGTTTATCATCTTTATTCCCGTCTATATGTTCTTACTATTGCCGCTCCGCATGCTGATAGAAGGCGAAACACAAGACTTTCTAAGAGCGTCGAGTACGCTTCATTGGGGCTTGATGACAACCGTGTTTTCACTTTCGCATGCGGCGTATTTACTTGCATTGCCTGATCAAGTGAATCCCGCTGCAAATAGCGCTGGCATACTCTTATTTTTGGTGTTTCTCACGCAATTCAACGACATCATGCAGTATGTATGGGGGAAATTGCTGGGTGGCATCAAAGTGATTCCCAAAGTTAGCCCGAATAAAACCTTAGGTGGTTTACTAGGTGGAATCGCAACAACGACCATGTTGTCATGGCTGTTAGCACCCTACTTAACGCCACTTGTTGGTTGGGAGCCGCTTGCCGCAGGCCTGTTGATTGGATTAACTGGTTTTGTGGGCGATGTGAGTATTTCTGCGGTTAAACGCGATTTAGGCATCAAAGATACAGGCCGTCTGATTCCAGGGCATGGTGGTATTCTAGACCGTGTTGATAGCCTGACTTATACCGCGCCATTGTTTTTCCATTTTGTGTATTATCTGCACTACTGAAAACTGCTTGAATCTGCAAATTGCAATATTTGCATCATAATAAAAAGGAGATTAATCGTATGTTAAAGAATTTATTAGTCATTGCTTGCTTGTTAATGAGTAGCACGAGCCTTGCTGCCACTGAAGAGCCTAACCATGCGATACATGAAGAGTTGCGCGGCTTGCTGCAAGGCATAGAAACGGCGATTAACACCGAGAAGTATGAGGATTTAAAGCAGTATTTTGATGAAAAGTTAACAATAACCACCATCAACCAAAACGTGATTTCTACGCCAGAGGGCATAGATGCTTACTTTAAAGACTGGTTTGGCAAAGGTGGCTATTTGAAGAAATTAGACATTAAGTTAATGCCAGATGCTTTGACGAAATTGTATGGTGATGCAGCGAACCCAAGCTGGGGCTTGGTTTATGGCAGAGGCACAGAAAACTACCAATTAGTGGATGGCCGAAATTTAGCCATGAAAACGCGCTGGACTGCCACGGTTGTAAAAGAGGCGGATGGCAAATGGCGTATTTTAGCTTTGCATATAGGTACAAACTTTTACGATAATCCGATTTTTGCAGCAGTGAAAGATTCAACTAAATATTATGCGGCAGGCGGCTTAGTGCTTGGTTTGCTGTTGGGCGTGCTAGGTATGGTGTTTTTACGTCGTAAAAAATCTTAATTACGGTCATTCCCGTGTAGAAGGGAGTCCAGCCAAGCATCAACGTAAGTCGCTGTTACTAAAAACCTACGCGAGAATGACGGATTTTTGATGTTTTTACTCAAACAACTTGTCAAATCGATTTGTGTAACTTTCTAATTTTTAACTCAGGTTTATAAAGTGCTTGACACATAAAACTAAATAACTAATTATATAGTTATGTTGTGAGGTATTTTTAGTTACCCCTCCCTAAATTAAATCCTAATAAACGGAATTCCTTATGATTAGAGTAGCAGAAGAGCATACTTTTACCGCGGTAGATGGTGCAGAGATTTTTTATCGCCATTGGGCGAGCCAGCAGCGGGGCGCTAATAAACGTGCAATCATTTTATTCCATCGAGGGCATGAGCATTCTGGTCGTCAGCAAGATGTGGTGGATGGCTTAAATATGCCTGACTATGACTGTTTTGCTTGGGATGCGCGTGGACTAGGAAAGTCGCCTGGGGTGCGTGGTTATGCCGATAACTTTGGCGTATTAGTGAAAGATGCCGATGTTTTTGCGCGACATATTTGCAGCACCTATGGCTTTAAAATAGAAGAAATTTCTGTGATTGCCCAAAGCGTGGGAGGGGTGATTGCTGCCGCGTGGGTACATGATTACGCGCCAAATATCCGTAGTTTGGTATTGGCTTCACCAGCACTTAAGGTCAAGTTATACGTGCCATTTGCGCGAGCCTCTCTAGCGTTAATCCAAGCTTTAGGGCTTACAAAACTAGTGCCTGCACTCGCTTTTGTGAATTCTTATGTAAAAGCAAAGTGGTTAACGCACGATGAAAAGCGCATTGAATCTTATGATAATGACCCGCTAATCACTCGCCCGATTGCCGTGAATATATTGCTGGAGCTTTACAGTACTGCTGAGCGTTTGGTCAAAGACGCTGCAGCCATTACCACGCCAACGCAGTTTTTAGTGTCGGGTACTGATTGGGTGGTGCATCAACAGCCAGTAAAAGATTTATATGAAAAACTAGGTGCTAGCACTAAGGAGTATCACGAATTTGAAGGCTTCTTTCACGATACATTAGGTGAAAAAGATCGCCATTTGCCATTAACAAAGGCGCGTGAATTTATAGAGAAGCAATATTTAACGCCAGTGGTGCAGCCAGATTTAATTAAAGCAGATATTGCAGGTTACACGTTTGATGAAGCAGAGCAACTTAAAAAACCTTTAACCACTTTCAGTCTAAAGAATCTGTATTTTGCTGCGACCAGAGCGAATATTCGATTTGGCAGCAATATGTCTCATGGTCTAAAACTAGGGGTGGATACGGGTTTTGATTCAGGTAGTACGCTGGATTATGTTTACGAAAATAAAGCCCGAAGCAGAACCTTTGTTGGTGGTGCCTTGGGTGAAATTATTGACAGAACTTATCTCAATGCCATTGGCTGGCGCGGTATTCGTGTGCGCAAAGTACATAACGAAGCCATGTTGGCTAAGGCCGCAGCGCTATTGCGAGCAGCACAGAAGCCAGTGCGCATGATGGATGTTGCCGCAGGACATGGGCGTTATGTATTAGATGCAGCGCTTGCCATAAAAGCCGACCATGTATTAATGCGCGATTATAGCGAGCTGAATGTGACCGCTGGACGTGCAATGATTAAGCAACATGGTTTAGAAAATATTGCTCAATTTGAATTGGCTGATGCGTTTGATGCGGCTTCTATCGCCGCAGTAACCCCTAAGCCAACATTGGCGATTGTGTCTGGCTTATATGAGCTATTCCCTGAAAACTCTTTAATACAAACCTCACTAAAAGGGGTTCACGCAGCTTTAGAGGCGGATGGATACTTGGTGTATACCAATCAGCCATGGCATCCACAGTTGGAGCTAATAGCGCGGACATTAACTAGCCACCGCCAAAATAAAGCATGGGTGATGCGTAGACGCACGCAACGTGAAATGGATCAATTGGTCGCGGCTGCAGGGTTTGAGAAGATTGACCAATGGTCAGACACTTGGGGAATATTTAGTGTATCTCTAGCAAAACGTCGCTAAAGTATATGCAAGTTAGTAAGCCATATATCTTAAAACCCGCTATCTTAAAACCGCCTATCTTATGGAAGCGCGGCGCCATTTGGCTCGCGCTTCTCGGGCCATTTTTCTTTTTAAGTTATGGCTGGCTGAATTACTACACAAGTGGTCGCACAGATGTTGGCATCATGGTCGAGGTATGGGAGCATCTACTGCCCTTTGTGCCTTGGTTGATGTTGCCGTATATGTCGATTGATGCGTTTTATGCAGGCTCGCTGTTTTTGTTTCGTAAACGCAGTGCGCTAGATAGGCATGCACTTAGGCTTTTGCTTGCTACGGTCATTTCATTGATTGGCTTTTTACTGTATCCGCTGCAATTCTCTTTTGATGTGCCGAAAGCAGATGATTTTAATGGTGTATTGCAGGCGATTTTGCTCGGATTCGATAAGCCATATAACCAAGCGCCATCCCTACATATTAGCTTGTTGATAGTATTGTGGGAGTTGTACGCTAAGCGCCTGCAAGGCTACACGCGTATCGCTTTGCACCTTTGGTTCATTGCCATCGCCGCTTCAGTGTTGTTGGTTTATCAGCATCATTTTATTGATGTTTGGACGGGTGCTTTAGTGGGCGTGGCTTGTTTATATTTGATTCCAGATCAACCATTTTCATGGCGCTGGCAACAGCCAACTGCACGAATGAAGCAGTTAGCACTGCGTTATGGTTTATTAGCGGTAACTATGACAGCCGCAGCAATACTTGTTTGTAAGCACTCCGTTTTACTTGCGGCCATTTTCATTTGGACAAGCATCGCATTATTACTCGTCAGTTTTGCGTATTGGGGATTCGAGCAACAGATATTTCAACGAGATAGTTTGTCCGTAAGGCGTGGCAATATGCGCTGGCCAGCCAAGTTTTTGTTGGCGCCTTATTTATTGTTAAGTTGGTGTAGTTATCGCATGTATACCAAACGTCGATATTTACCCAATAAAATTCATGGCAATGTCTGGCTTGGCGCCTTTCCCCGAGCTGCTGTGGCTAAGCTAGGCGTTAGTTGGCATGGTGTGCTGGATTTAACCAATGAGTTTCCAGCTAGCCTGCTTAAAGCACCCATTCAAAAACATTTGCCTGTTTTAGATTTAACGCCGCCTAAGCCTAAAACCTTGGTTCGTGCAGTGCGTTGGTTAGAACGTACACAACAGCAAGGTGATATTTTGGTGCATTGTGCATTGGGGTTGTCGCGCAGTAGCAGTGTCGTGGCTTGCTGGCTGGTATGGCGAGGTCATGCCGCAAATGTTCAACATGCCATAGCTATGATAGATGCAACGAGAGCCGGCATTGTTTTAAGCAAAGAGTATGAGGCTAATATACAACAAGCGCTTAAAGAATTGGGTTGAGATGACAGAGTTAGAGTTAAATAATAAACCTAAAGTACACGCAAAATTAAGCGTGATGCTGGCGCTGCTCAAAGCGTTTAAATTAGTCGAACTGTTAACTTTGACTAACTGTTTGCTCGCTATCGTTGCCATCGTATATTCACTCATGTTGCCAGTAAAAGCATTGGCATTACTAATGTTAGTCGTGAGTTTAGGGATTTTTTACGTGGCACTGCGTATTCGCATTGATATTACTTTGTTTGAGCGTTGGGATAGCTTTGAGATGGACGCCTTAGATGATGCTCTAAGAAAAATTAACTCAAAACATCACACAGGCAGAACGCTAGAAGCGCGATTACAAGGTAGTTATAGCTTGTTTAAACTGGGATTGTTATCCATCTTAGTGCAGTTTTGTTTGCTGATGATTTTAGTTTGGTTGGCTTAAATTGGGTAATAGTCGTTAGTCATTTAATTATATGAGACCTTTGCATGAGTGCATTTTAATCATAATAGCTGAACCAACTCGTCATTCCGTCGGAGGACGGAATCCAGTAAGGTTTCAATATAAGTGATTGTAAGTTAGTGCTTAAATGTTTAATTTTAGCTTGATTCCGTCCTTTCACACTTTACTTACCACTTTAGTGGTGTAGTAAATTGGGGAAGACCTTTACGGTCTCGACGGAATGACGGACTTTTGTAGATTTTGCAGAAAGTACAACTATATTTCGGTTCGTGCAAAAATCCCTAGTCATTTAATTATGGGTTGTTTTAACCCTCACTCATTTTGTCATCAGGTCAACCATATGTGACTTAATACGTTTTTTATTCCACAAACTCTATTTTGTGATTGGAGAAGAAAATGAAATTATTACGTTCGACTGTCATTGCTTTAGCCATTGTTGCGGCTTCTATATCCACTGCATCTGCGCGAGATTCTTTTAGTTTAGGCGTTAACATTGGCGGTTTTGGGTACGCGCCTCCCGTTGCTTATTATCCTGCGCCGCCTGTGGTGTATTACAGTCAGCCTGCTTATTACCGCGCTGCACCACCTGTGTATTATCAACCTGCAGTTTCATACCAATACCGCAATTATGATAGAGGCTGGCGTCATGAAGGCCGTGAGCATCATGGTTGGGGTCGTGGCAGTGGTGATCGAGGTGGTTGGAACCACGGCGGTCACGGTGGAGGGCGTCACGGCGGTCGCCACTAAATTTTAAGGTATTAATCGTTACCGTTTAATCTGTCCACAAGTCTTGCCATCAACTCGATGGAGGCTTGTTGACGGATTTCTTGACGGCTGCCTTTAAAATATTTGGTAGTCGTGGAGCTGGGTTTGTTTAATTCAGTCCACGCAAAGCAAACTGTACCAACTGGTTTTTCAGGCGTACCGCCATCGGGACCAGCAATTCCAGAAATGCTACCCGTCACTTGTGCATGGCTGTTCTTTAACGCACCGACAGCCATCTCGATAGCAGTTTGCTCGCTTACTGCACCATATTTTTCTAACGTTTGACTAGATACGTCCAACATCTCAATTTTTGCTTGGTTACTGTAAGTCACAAAACCACGGTCAAACCAAGCTGAACTACCTGCGATGCTGGTAATCGCTTGTGCCACCATCCCTCCTGTGCAAGATTCAGCTAAAGCCAGCGTATAGTCTCGCGCTTTAAGTGCTGCACCAAGTTCGGCGGCTAAATTTGATAAAGCATCATCCATGCGAAATTGCCCATAGTAAACCTTGTAAACTAATAATGGCGTAGACTGCAGCGAGTAAATCATCAAACATCACACCAAACCCATTTTTGAGTTTGGCATCAAATTGCCTGATTGGAAATGGCTTCCAAATATCAAATAATCTAAACAGTAAAAAAGCCACAAGCCACCACTGCCATTGGTTGGGCGTGAAAGCAAGTACTAACATCATCGCAACAATTTCATCCCAAACAATACCACCGTGGTCTGATACACCGAGCGCTTTGCCAGTAACATCGCAGAAGTAAATGCCGATTAAAAACAAGACAGAAATGATGCTTAATTGCAGTACCAAGCTAAACGGCGCGATTATAAAATATAAAGGCAAGCCGACAATTGTGCCTAACGTACCTGGCGCTTTAGGCACTAAACCACTGCCAAAGCCTAGCCCAAAGAAATGAGCAGGGTGCTGCAATAAAAATTGCATATTTGGCGATTTAACTAAAGTGGTCAAAGCCAGTTTCCTTAATGTTTAAAATTTCGTTTTCTAAGCCATGCAATATTAAGCCAGTATTGCTTGTAATGTGACCGATGCAACTTAACTGGAGTTTAATCTTTTCGCATATTTTTACGATTTCCGCATGCATTTGTACTGGAGCCGTAAAGCATAATTCATAGTCATCGCCGCCTGCTAACACCAATTTTCTCAAACTCTCATCATGCAGATCTATCGGATAATCTACAAATGTAGAGTGCGGAATGTTAGACAGCTCAACTATTGCGCCAACATTGGATTGTTCCAGGATATGACCTAAATCTGCCAGTAGGCCGTCTGAAATATCAATCGCGCTATTGGCAATATCTCTCAGCGCTAGACCTAGAGCTAGTCGAGGTTGAGGCGCATGAAGTGCTTTGGCACAGATCAGTGACGCGGCTTCTGGTAAAGCAAGTTTGCTTTGAATATGCGCTAAGGCCAAGGCTGCATCGCCTAGCTTACCAGATACCCAAATCTCATCGCCTACTTTAGCACCACTGCGTTTAATGGCTTTGCCAATAGGCACTTCACCCATGATTTGCACGCTAATGGTGAGTGGCCCACGCGTGGTGTCACCGCCGATTAAGTCAACGTTAAAACTATCGGCGCAGGCAAAAAAGCCGCGTGAGAATTCGGCTAGCCATGACGCATTAATATCAGGCAGCGCAATCGCCAGCGTCGCCCATTTAGCATTAGCTCCCATGGCCGCCATATCTGAAATATTCACTGCGAGTGATTTCCAGCCTAACTTATAGGCATCACAATCTGCAAAAAAGTGAGTACCTGCTACTAGCATGTCTGCTGAAATAGCAAACTCCATGCCAGTTGATAGGCTAATCAAAGCGGCATCGTCACCCACTCCTAGTTTGGTATGGCGCGTTGGTCGGGTAAAGTATTGTTTGATTAAGTTAAATTCAGGTGTCATTAAATTTAAATTCTAATGTGACTACTTTGAGCTGCTTGAAGGCACATTGAAGAAAGGAATTGGCGCACTGGCATACACTGCAGAAGGTAATTGTCCATCCCATTTTGCAGCTTTGGTTTGCTCAACTTCAATACGACGTAGTTCCAGCACATCTTTATTTTGGGCTAAAGCGGCATTTTGTACTTTCAGTGCATCAGCCTGCGCAGTGGCCAATTTCAATATTTGATAAGCCTCACCATCTGCTTGCGCTTTAAGCGCACTGGCTTCAGCTTCGGCAATCGCCACTTTTTGCTTTTGCTCAGATTCAACCGTTTTAAGTTTATTTTCTGCCCCAAGTCGCAATTGCTCTTGCGTTACTTTGGCACTAATTGCCGCCATGTAGTCTTGTGAAAATGAGAAGTTGCGCATATCTACGTTAATCACCTGCGCGCCATATACATCTAATTTTTTGCGCAGAGCATCTAAAATATCACCAGAGACTAATGAGCGTTTACCGATTAAATCTGGTGCAGTGTATCTAGCCGTCACTGCTTTAAACACTTCTTGCGTTGCAGTTTGTACATAAGATTGTAAATTACCATCGTGGCTATATTTCTCAAATACTTCAGCTACTTTATCAGGTTTGATACTGTAACGCACCGTAAGGCTTACGCGTACTGGCTGCGTGTCGCTGGTGCTGCCATCAGCATTTTCTACTGCAGCTTCTTCAGCACGTATATTAAAAATGCTCAAAGTTTGCCAAGGGGCAACCAGCATAAAGCCTTCGCTTTCAATTCCTTTAATTGCACCGCCCACCGTAACAACGCCGCGACTGCCTGTTGGTACGCTGCGCAAAGGCCATAACCATGTGAGTAAAACTACCACAATGATACCCATGACGACATATTTAATGGATGATTGTATTGAAGGATTGTTTTCCACAGAGTCCCCTTTGACTTTTTGTAAAAAATTATTGATTGGTATTTTAGGATTCATGATTTATTGTTGATATTAATTTTTAACGCAGCTATTTTATTGCAGATTTTGGTCGAAATGCTTTAACTAAAGACTCATTGGTTTCAATGTAAGGTGCGCCAATCAAATCTAAGCAGTAGGGTACTGCGGCAAATATGCCGTGGACTTTAGTGTTGCCAGCTTCATCTTTTAGTCCTTCAAGTGTCTGTGCGATGGCTTTTGGCTGACCTGGTAAGTTAATGATTAAACATTGTTTGCGGATTACTGCCACTTGGCGTGAAAGTATTGCGGTAGGTACAAAATTTAAACTAATTTGACGCATTTGCTCACCAAACCCAGGCATTTCTTTATCAGCAACTGCCATAGTTGCTTCTGGTGTTACATCACGTAAGGCTGGGCCTGTGCCGCCAGTTGTTAAAATTAAGCTACATCCTTCACTATCAACCAAGTCAATGAGTGTAGATTCAATTTCATCTTGCTCATCGGCAATCAATCGTGCCATCATTTGGTAAGGCGTAGCGAGTGCGCTATCAAGCCAGTTTTTGAGCGTGGGTAGACCTAAATCTTCATACACGCCGCTGCTTGCGCGGTCGCTGATGGAAACTAAACCAATTTTAATGAATTCTTTTGTCATTAACGTGTCGTAAGTAATATAAAAATCTAATCATAACATTAACTACGTAAAGGGCATTTTATGCAGTCAAATATCCAGCCATTCAATAAGAAAAATCACGCAGCTACAAAAGAACCGCAAACTAAAGCACTACAAATTAAAGTATTACAGAAGAGACTTGTTAGCAGCGTAGTGTTGCTAAGTTTTCTGGGCTTAGGAGCTACTTTATTAGCACCAAAAGTACATGCTAATGATGTTGCTAAAGCTGGTACAAATTTATTTGAAGAGAAATTCGTAGAACAAAACGATCATCAACTTAAATCTCTCAAAGCCTCACCTGACACAACCTTAGAGTTAGGTGGAAATCAAGAAGCCGATACAACCCGTATGCTGGAAAATGGTTACGATATGATGGGAACATCAGAGTTTGTTTCGGCAAAAATCTCAGCAGAGTTGGCTAAAACTTATGCGAAAAAAATTAAAGCTGATTATGTATTGGTTTACGATAGACCGACCTCTCTTACGACCAATATGGTTAATTTAGACGGCACTGAAAGCGGTAATAAAGCGATTCAGGAAGCTAATGCTGAGAATGCTAAAAATGAGAAAACCGTGCATTATGCTAGCTATTGGGCAAAGCTGCCAATGCCTTTGCTCGGTGTACACGTCATCAAGTTGATAAAAGCTTCGACTAATCCTGCAGAGGAAGGTACTCCGCTGCCAGGGCTGAAAATTATAGCGGTAATTAAAGAGTCTCCAGCAGCCAAAGCCAATATTGTCACAGGTGACACCTTACTTCAAATAGGAGATGTCACACTTGAAAAATCCGGCGATTTATTTGCAGCCGTCAAGCGTTATCAAGGTCAAACGGTCGATATTATGTTCCGCCATGGGGATGAGGATATTAAAACTACAGTCGCTTTGAATTCACGTAAATAGTACGATACTCTATGCATCGCTAGGTTTAAAAATTCTAATAAACCTAGCGATATTTAGTGGGTGATATTGTATTGCAGAATATAAGTGAGATTGCCAGCAAAATAACCAATCAAGGCTAGCCAGCTTATCTTCTTAAAATACCAAACAAATTGTATTTTTTCTAAGCCCATTGCCGCAATCCCAGCTGCGGAGCCGATAATTAAAATCGAGCCGCCAGTACCAGCGCAATAGGCAATAAACTTCCATAAGAAACTATCTGGCGGATAAATCGCAAGGTCATACATTCCAATTGAAGCTGCCACAAGCGGTACATTATCCACAATGGCGCTAAGTAAGCCCATGATGCTTACGATCATATCTTGACGACCAATGGTTTGATCTAGGAATGTCGCTAAGTATTTCAGAATATGACTGTGTTCAAGCGTTGCAACAGCAAGTAATATACCGATAAAGAATACGATGGAGCTCATATCTATGCGCATGAGCGCATTGACTAGGGATAAATGCTCTTTATCTTGATCTTCTTTATCTCTATGTAATAAATCACCTACTAGCCAAACCAAGCCTAAACCCAATAGTATTCCCATAAACGGCGGTAGATGCGTGAGTGTTTTAAATGCGGGCACTAAAATCAATACACCTAGTCCCATAAAAAATACAACGTTACGTTCGAATTGGTTGGATTGTAAGTCTTTAGAGTTTTCTAGCATAATAGGCGCTATTACCGCTTTTCCTCTGAGAGAGTAACTCACGATCAGTAGCGGTACAATCAGGTTAACTAAAGACGCCAACAAAAGACTTTTTACAATAGAAGTAGCGGTGATCTGCCCACCGATCCAAAGCATAGTTGTTGTTACGTCACCTATTGGAGACCAAGCACCACCTGCATTAGCCGCGATAACCACCATAGAGGCAAAAATTAGGCGATCTTCCTGTTTGTCGAGAAGTTTCTTCATGAGTGAAATCATGACGATGGTTGTGGTCAAATTATCTAATATTGCGCTTAAAAAGAAAGTCACAAAACCAACAAGCCACATTAAGTTAGATAATTTTGTGGTTTTAATACGAGATGTAATTACTTCAAAGCCATTGTGTGCATCTATCACTTCAACGATAGTCATGGCGCCAATGAGAAAAAACACGATTTGGGCTGTAGTGGCTACAGACTCAGCCAGTTCATGATTGACTTGTAAATCGTTATTGCTGAATATCGCATAAACAGTCCAAAGTAAGCCTGCTCCAAGCAAAGCTGAAGCGGATTTATTTATTTTAATCGGATGTTCAAGCGCTATGGCGGTGTAGGTTACGATAAAGATGATGATCAGCAGGCTTAGCATATTTACTTTTCTTGGCTATTCTTAAGATATTCGCACAGGAGATATCAAATCCAGAATTATCAAATCAGGAGATATAAATTCAGTATATTTTAAATGTCACTGTCTGATTCATCATTAGGTGTATAGCTAGCGTCCGCATCGCTATTATCTTGAGACTCTTGCGTTATTTCGCGTAATAATTTAAAAATCTCACGACTGCTCTTTGGCGGCTTGTTGGCTTCTTGCTCTTTTTGTGCATTGCGAATTAATGTGCGCAATTGCTGACTGTCTGTTTTTGGATGGAGCGCCATAAACTCAGAAAGCACATTGCTGTCTGCAATCATGCGATCACGCCACCGCTCTAAGCCATGAAAATAAGCATTTTCAGCGGTATGTTTACCATCCCAGCGTGCTAGTTGCTCAAGAATTGGCGCATTATCAATTTCGCGCATCAATCTACCTAAATACTGGCGATGGCGTCTAATAGCGCCATTGGCAGTAATTTTTTTAGTATCTAACACAGCTGTTGTGACTGCATCAGGCAAGTCTAATTTAAGTAGTTTATCTTTAGGCAACTCAGAGAGCCTAACGCCAAGCGCTTGTTGCGCATCAGCTTCGGCTTTGAGTTTAGTTTTGCTAATAGGCTCATCAACATTTGATTCAACTTGTTTGTTGAGTTCATTGTCTAATTCGCGGTCTTTCGCGGTCTTTTTAGGTTTTGCTGATATTTGAGGTTTCATAGTGCGGTATTATAACAGCCTAGAAGTTGATAGACATTCCTTTAGTATTTTGTGTGTATTTTTATAATAGTAGAAGAGTTATGACAGATTCTGGATTTAGTTATTCTTTAGATGATATTAAGCAAATGTCGAGAGACGTGCTTAAAGTGGCAAAAGATTTAGGCGCAAGCTCGGCGGAAGCTGAGTTGAGTTTAAGCATAGGTCAAAACGTTTCAGTGCGCTTAAACGAGGTTGAAAACATTGAATACAACCGTGATAAAGGTATGTCGGTAACTGTATACTTTGGTCAGCAAAAAGGCCACGCCAGCACTTCTGATTTAAGTCCGTTAGCGATTAAAGATACGGTAGCCGCGGCTTGCAATATCGCTAAATACACCGCCAAAGATGAGTTCTGTGGTTTGGCTGATGCGAATTTAATGGCGAAAGAAGTGCTTGATTTAGATTTGCATCACCCTTGGAATATCTCTGTAGATGAAGCCATCGTCATCGCAAAAGAGTGTGAAACTGCTGCGTTAGGCGTTGATGCGCGCATTACAAATTCCGAAGGCGCAAGCGTTTCTACAAGCTCAGGTTACTTTGCCTATAGTAATAGTCATGGCTTCACAGGCGGTTACCCAAGCACGCGCCACGGCGTGAGTTGCTCTGTGATTGCAGAATCTGACGATAATATGCAGCGTGACTACTGGTATAGCACAGCCCGCGCAGCTGTCGATTTAGAGTCAGCCATAGCCATTGGCAATAGGGCGGGTGAGCGAACAGTTAGACGTTTAAACTCCAGAAAAATAAAAACTTGCCAAGTGCCTGTGATGTTTGAAGCACCCTTAGCAAGTGGTTTAATTTCTAGTCTGATTAGCGCAATTTCAGGTGGTAATTTATACCGTAAATCTTCATTTTTATTGGATAGTTTAGGTAAGCAAGTTGCTTCGCCACTACTTAATATTAATGAAGAGCCGCATCTCAAAAAAGGTTTAGCAAGTAGCCCGTTCGATAGCGAAGGTGTGGCAACGCATTCGCGACAATTGGTGAAAGACGGTATATTGCAGGGTTACGTCATGGGTAGTTATTCTGCACGTAAATTGGGCATGCAAACTACAGGTAACGCAGGTGGAAACCATAATTTAATCGTGCAATCTGGCGCGCAAGACTTCTCTGGTTTACTCAAACAAATGGGAACAGGCTTGCTAGTGACAGAGCTACTTGGTAGCGGTATGAATATGGTCACTGGTGACTATTCACGAGGTGCTGCTGGTTTTTGGGTTGAGAATGGTGTGATTGTTCATGCTGTTGAGGAAATCACTATCGCCAGCAATATGGCGGAAATGCTAAAAATGATTATTGCGATTGGCAATGACGTTTGCATACAGGGCTCAAAACAAGTGGGCTCTATTTTAATTGAGCGTATGACAGTGGCTAGCGAGTAAGGTGAGCGGACAAACTCGTCGAGTAAGTTAATGTTGCTATAATGAATAAGCCCCATCACTGGGGCTTATTCATTACATTTTTATATGCTTATTTAGCTGGAGTGTCTGCGTTTGCAGGATCAATCGCTATTTCTGCATCAATATCTTCATAATCATCTTTGTTTAATTCTTCAGATGCTTGTCCATCTTGAACCAAGCTTGCGCGTTTTTGCAAATAGGCATCGCGGGTAAATGCATATGGATCTAGTGAGGCTTCATCCACTAAATCAGATGCGGTCAGTAACTCCGTGCGTTTATCTAAAAACTGAGCTGCGCGTAATTGGTTGCTTAATCTGACTTGACCAATATTATGGGGGTAAGTGATTGGGTCGCTTGTAACTATATCAAACACTAAGCCAGTCGTATCACGGAAGCTAGATGGACCCAGTAGTGGCAAAACTAAGTAAGGACCGTTGCCTACACCCCAGAAACCAAGTGTTTGTCCAAAATCCTCTTTGTGATATCGTATATTATCCTTACCTGCTACATCAATAAACCCAGCAATACCAAATGTACTATTAATCACAAAGCGGCCAGCGTCAGTGAATGCATCGGCAAGTTTAAGCTGCAAAATATCATTTAAAACGGTTGTGAGTGAGCCTAAGTTAGTAAAAAAGTTGTTAAACCCGGTACGAATAGGCGAAGGTGTGATGGTTTTATACGCGATAGCTACAGGTTTAATGATTGCCCTGTCAGTGACATCGTTAAATTTGTATACACCACGATTTAAACCCTCAAGTGGGTCTTTATTGCCTTGAGTGGCGCAACCAGACAGAGTCGCTAGTGAAAGCACACAAATAGCAAGGATAGTAGTTTTATAATTTGTTATTTTTTTCGTACGCATGCAAGGCCCCAAAGTTGTAGTTTTTCACTAATTCATCACAAAACATTGTTTAAGGTGTTTTTTTAAGCTACCTTAACTAACTATATGAACAACTACGGAAAAACGTATCATAACTTTAACGTAGCGGATGGTCGTTGTCCAGCATTTGCTTATATGACACTTAATTTTAATGGTTTGTTGGCTTATTTGAATCGATGATTTGATGGGTTATTTTGCTCGCTTTTCACGATTTACTCGCGATATCTTCAGTAAAGTGTCACAATTATCAATATACATTTAACTTAGTAAATTCATCAGTCACCCATCATGTGACATCTAAACTTAGGAAGCCGTGTGACTAAACATATCAAGATAGCAGATTTTTTAAAGCAGCATTTGCAGGGTGAGCATAGTGTTGCGCTTAATGAAATATTAAGTGATGTGGTGGATGCATGTAAAAAAATTGCTGTTGCCATTGATAAAGGCGCTGTAGCCGGAAATATGGGTAGTTTGAGCTCTGAAAATGTGCAGGGGGAAGTACAAAAAGCGTTGGACGTAATTACTAATGATATCTTTATCGAAGCTTGTCAGCAAAGTGGTTACATTGCTGGAATGGCTACTGAGGAGTTGGTCGATGTGATAGCTATCGATGATAAGCATAAGCAAAATGGACAATATTTATTGCTTTTTGATCCGCTCGATGGCTCATCAAATGTGAATGTGAATATATCGGTGGGCACTATTTTCTCTATTCTTAAAAGTGCAAATAACAAGCCTGAGTTAGCCGATTATTTGCAAGTTGGTAATGCTCAAATATGTGCTGGCTATGCGCTGTATGGGACATCTACTATGTTCGTATTGACTACTGGTAATGGCGTTAATGGTTTCACGCTCGATGCTGATACTAATGAATTCTTGCTGACGCATCCCAATATGCAAATTGCTAAAGAGACGCAGGAGTTTGCTATCAATATGTCGAATTACCGTTTTTGGCGAGAACCTGTGCAGCGCTATATTGATGAGTGTTTGCAGGGCGAAGAGGGTGACCGTAAAAAAGACTTTAACATGCGCTGGGTCGCTTCAATGGTGGCGGAAGTGCATCGTATTTTAGTGCGTGGTGGCGTATTTATGTACCCAACTGACACTAAGTCAAGGTCGGGAAAATTGCGTTTAATGTATGAAGCTAACCCGATGAGCTTTATCGTTGAGCAAGCGGGTGGCGCTTCAACTACTGGTTCACAGCGTATTTTAGAGGTGCAGCCTAGCGGTATACATCAGCGTGTACCCGTGATGATGGGCAGTAAAAGCGAGGTGGATCGAATTGCGGCTTACCATCAAGTGACTTCAAAGAGGAAGTAAGCCTTAATTTAGATTGAAAATAAAGCGGCTAATTAGCCGCTTTGCATATGGCGATAAACTCTTCCGCATTCAACGATGCGCCGCCAACTAAGCCGCCATCAACATCTGGCATGCTGAATAACTTAGCGGCATTTTGCGCTTTCACGCTACCGCCGTAAATAATGCGTACTTTTGAAGCCGCCTCCGCATTACGCCTTGCAATGCGCTGACGAATAAATTGATGTACGATTTGCGCCTGCTCTGGCGTTGCAGTTTTACCTGTACCAACCGCCCAGACTGGCTCGTAGGCAAACACCATGTTCAGTTCCATTGCCTTGGCAAAATTTTCATCGTTAAGTGTTGCCATTACTGCATCCATTTGGCTTGCGACGATGACTTCTGTCAGCCCAGCCTCATGCTCTGCGAGGGTTTCACCCACACATAAAATTGGTGTTAAGTTGGCTTTAATGGAGGCATCAAATCTGGCTGCGGCTGATAAATTGGTTTCATGAAACAACACCCGCCTTTCTGAGTGTCCTAGAAGCACAT
Source organism: Methylotenera sp. (assembly GCF_029946165.1). GTDB lineage: Bacteria > Pseudomonadota > Gammaproteobacteria > Burkholderiales > Methylophilaceae > Methylotenera. The sequence continues at coordinate 49,111 of NZ_JAQSDZ010000022.1, read as the reverse complement.
AGGTGCAACCAAGATCTGTGAGCATGTGCGGTGAAACAGCGCCAGTAAAAGCGCCTTCTTCAAACTGATTAACGTTTTGACCACCCCAGGCAATGCCAGTGTTCTCTAGTAATGACCTTGTTTGATGTAAGTAAGGGTTCGGCACGCATACAACATAGTCTGCATTTTTGTAATCGCTTAGTCCACTAATCAATGTATTGAGTAGGGTTTCGTTGCTATGAATATTGCCATGCATCTTCCAATTGCCTACTACTAGGTTACGCCGCATTTCTAAATTCCTTATTTCTAACTTGCAAGACTTTGACTCACAATATTTCGATTCGCAATATTATGATTCATAAGTCGGATTATTTTGATTTAACAATCGCGTCTAATTCCCCAGCTTTATAGCGTACCGCCATTTGGTCGCATGAAATAGGCTTAATGAGTGCAGCTTGGCCAGCGGAGCCAAAAGCCTCATAGCGCTCTTTGCAAATGGCTCGCATGGCGACAGTAGAGGCGCTGAGGAACTTTCTTGGGTCAAATTCTTTTCTTTTTTCAGTGAAAAACTTACGAATAGATCCCGTATAAGCCATGCGCAAATCTGTATCGATATTGATTTTGCGTACACCGTATTTGATGCCCTCAACAATTTCTTCTACTGGTACACCATAGGTTTCACCCATGTCTCCACCAAACTCATTGATAATCTGTAGCCACTCTTGAGGTACGGAAGATGAGCCATGCATCACCAAATGTGTGTTGGGAATGCGCGCGTGAATTTCCTTAATGCGACTTATCGCGAGGGATTTACCTGTAGGCGGCTTGCTAAATTTATAAGCGCCGTGTGAAGTGCCGATAGCAATGGCTAACGCATCCACGCCTGTTCTACGAACAAAGTCAGCGGCTTCTTCTGGGTCGGTGAGCATTTGGTCGTGGCTTAAAATGCCAACTGCGCCAGAGCCGTCTTCTTCGCCTGCAAGACCTGTTTCTAACGAGCCTAATACGCCGAGTTCGCCTTCTACAGATACGCCAATGGCATGCGCAATCTCTACGATTTTTTTAGTCACATCGACGTTGTATTGATAAGTGGATGGCGTTTTTGCATCCTCCATCAATGAGCCGTCCATCATCACGCTAGAAAAACCTGAGCGTATTGCTTGAATACAAACTGCGGGCGATTGTCCGTGGTCTTGATGCATGACTACTGGAATGTGTGGGTAAGTTTCTATAGCGGCTAATACTAAATGCCTTAAAAAAGCTTCGCCGGCATATTTGCGTGCACCTGCCGAGCCTTGCAGAATCACTGGGCTATTCGTTTCGTCTGCCGCCTGCATAATGGCATGGACTTGCTCCATGTTGTTAACATTAAAAGCTGCCAAACCGTAATCGTGTTCAGCAGCGTGATCTAGCAATTGACGTAATGAAACGAGTGCCATGGTGATCTTTCAAATAATTAAAACATGTCTATGAGTATACTTAAGTTCTGTCTTTGCGTGGGCTTTGTGAGTCTGTGTAAATTATATAACACTTATGTCTTATATAAAACATATTATATATTTTTATAGAGCGCTAAAGCTTGCAGCCTTTGCGTAGTATGGTCAACTATGGGGGCTGGGTAGTCTTGACCGATGACTAAATTGAGCTCTTGCAGATGTAATGGCGGAATCAACCAAGGTGCATGAATTTCCTTGTCATTGCATTTTGCTAACTCTGGCATATATTTACGAATGAATTTTCCTTGTGCATCAAAGCGTTCACTTTGTGTAATTGGGTTAAAGATACGAAACCAAGGTTGCGCATCGCATCCCGTGCTGGCCGCCCATTGCCAGCCGCCATTATTGGCACTTAGATCAAAATCGATTAACTTTTCGGCAAAATAACGCTCGCCCCAGCGCCAGTCTATCAGTAAATCTTTTACCAAAAAGCTCGCAGCTACCATGCGCAAACGGTTATGCATAAAGCCTGTGGTGTTAAGTTGGCGCATGGCGGCATCAACTAATGGGTAACCAGTTTTGCCATCACACCAAGCTTGAAAAAGCTTAGGGTCCTCAGGAAACTTTAAAGCTTCAAATTCAGCTTTATAGGCTTTACCTGCAGCAACGTTGGGGTTGTGATGCAGTATTTGCACATAAAAATCACGCCAAATAAGTTCGTTTAGCCAAGTCTGTGCGCCAGCATTGCTCTCATGCAGTGCTTCGCGCGCTAGGTGGCGTATTGAAATAGTGCCAAATCTAAGGTGAACAGATAAATACGAAACACCTTTTATGGCAGGAAAATCTCTGGCGTCTTTGTAGCGACTCATACGTTCTTTAAAGTCATTAAAAAGTGTTAGCCCACCTTGCATTCCTGTTGGCAAATGCATAGCGCTTAAGTTTGTGCGTTTAAAACCCATATCTTCCAAGCTGATTAACGGACTTACTTTAAGTTTGGCCAAGTGGTTTAAATAAGCGTCTACTGGGTATGCTTTCAAAAAGAAATCATTCATAGTTTTCAGCCACATGTTTTTATACGGCGTGAATACACCATATGGCTTGCCTGTGAGATTTAACACTTCATCTTTTTCAAAAATTACATGATCTTTGTAATGATGAAAACTGATATTAAGAATATTCAGTTGTTCTGCCACATGTACATCGCGAGCAATGGCGCTAGGTTCATAATCATGATTAGCAAATACAGCACTCAATAAAAGTGAGTTGGCTAATTTTGGAATTTCATCGCTAGCATTGCCGTGCAATACAATTAAATCACTGCCGTGTTTTTGAAGTGAGGTTTTTAATTCTCTTACGCTTTCCCAAATAAACTCTACTCGGCGGTCGGCCTTATCATTTAATTGGTTAAGAATTGCAGTATCAAATACAAATACGCAATATACAGTTTTGGAGGATTTTAGTGCGTGGTAGAGCGCTGCATGGTCGTAATCTCTTAAGTCACGTCTAAACCAAACTAAAGATTTTTCATAGATTGGTTTCTGCTCAGGCATATTTACTCGCGATGATAGGGGTGATTGGTAATGACAGAATGTGCGCGATAAAGTTGCTCAGTCAGCAATACTCTAACCATGGCGTGCGGCAAGGTAAGTTTAGAAAGCCCCCAAAGCCAATCAGCTTTTTGTTTTACAGAAGCATGCAATCCGTCAGCGCCGCCAATGATGAGCGACACATCACGGCTTGAAGCTTGCCAATCTTTGAATTTATCTGCTAGTTGTAGTGTGGTAACTTCTTGCCCACGTTCATCTAGAGCAATACATAAATCTTTACCGACAGCTTCTAGAATACGTTTGGCTTCAATGAGCTGAATATTTTCAGTGCTGTTGCCAGCTGCACGTTTTTCGGGCTTGATGTCAATAATTTCAACAGTAGCTTCGCGAGGCATGCGCTTGGTGTATTCTGCGCAAGCGGTTTCAACCCAGCTTGGCATTTTGTGGCCGACAGAGATAATACGCAGCTTCATGCACTAACTCTGCTGGCGAATGAACTAATTACTCAGCTTTGATATGGCCGCGGCGGCTTTCAGCCTCGCCCCATAGTTGTTCTAGGTTATAGTAAGCACGTGTGGTTGGTACCATAATGTGTACGACGATATCATCTAAATCGACCAGCACCCATTCACCTTCTTTTTCGCCTTCAGTACCGCGAATGTGATAGCCTTTTTCTTTCAGTTTTTCACGCACGTTATCCGCAATAGCTTTGGCTTGGCGGCTTGATGTAGCAGAAGCCACAATCATATAACTAGTCATGCTCGTAAGCTTGCGAACATCCATAGGGGTGATGTCGAAGCCTTTGATATCTTCAATGGCATCAATCACTGCTTGTTTCATTGTTTCTAAATAGTTTACTGCGTTTACATCAATTGTCATTTAAGCGGCCTGTGCTGGAATTGCATTGCGTTGAGATTGTATGCGGTTGTTATCGTCCACATACACAAGTTGGGGTGAGAATTTTTGTAGTTCTAATTCGTTATAGTTTGCATAACTGGCAATAATCATAATATCGCCAGGCGCTGCTTTGTGTGCGGCTGCACCATTGACTGAGATAATACCTGAGCCGCGCTCAGCTAAAATCGCGTAAGTGCTAAAACGCTCGCCATTAGTCACGTTGTACAAATGAATTTGCTCGTACTCGCTAATGTTAGCGGCTTCAAGCAAGTTTTCATCAATAGCACAGCTACCTTCGTAATGAAGCTCACTATGCGTTACATGTACGCGGTGTAATTTAGATTTAAGCATTGTTCTTTGCATAATGCTGAAAACTCATTAGATATAAAAAACAGTATTATAGTGTATTCAACGGTTTATAGTAACTTAACATCTATTCACCTACTATTTGTATTAAGCTATTTGCCTGTAAAAAGGCGTTAAATATTGAATGTTAGGTTGTCGATTAGTCGGGTGTTACCTAATTTAGCTGCGCCTAAAACGACTAATTCAGTGTCTGTGTTGCAAGCAGGTAATAGCGTTAAGCTAGAGCGTATCGATATGTAGTCGGCCGCCCAACCTTGCTTATTGAGGGTAGATTTAGCTTGTTGCTCTAGTTGAGAGTAATCTTGATTACCATTTTTTACAGATTGAACAGTATCTCGCAAAGCACCATTTAGTTGACTTGCAGTGGCACGCTGCTCATTCGTTAAGTAACCATTACGCGAGCTCATCGCTAAGCCACTTGGCTCTCGCACTGTATCCACGCCAATAATGTGAATGGGCAAATTAAATTGTTTCACCATTTGTTTGATGATGAATAATTGCTGAAAATCTTTCTGACCAAATACAGCAACACTTGGTTGTACCATATTAAAAAGCTTCATTACCACGGTGGCAACGCCAGCAAAGTGGCCTGGTCGCGCAGCACCGCAAAGCTCGTTGGCGATAGGTGGCGGTGTGATGGTCATGCTTTGGTTGAGATTTTTACCGTCAAAGTCGGCGTACATTTCCTCAACAGTGGGCGTGAAAACAATGCTAGCGCCAGCTGCTTTTAGCTTTTTACAATCGGCATCTAGAGTACGTGGGTAACTCGCTAAATCTTCAGTTGGCCCAAATTGTAGTGGGTTAACAAAGATGCTCACTACAACACAGTTTGCATGCTGTTTAGCCACTTCAACCAATTGAACGTGACCCGCATGCAAGTTGCCCATAGTTGGTACAAAAGCGACATTTGATTGGTTTTTTAAAACGCTTCTTAATTCGGCTATGGTGTTAATAATTTGCATTAAATTAAGACTTTGAGAATGGACTTAATAACTATGCTCAAGCGCAGGAAAGCTTTTATCTTTCACTGCTTTAACATAAGCTGAAACCGCCGCTTGTATGCTATTAGTGTCTTTTAGAAAATTACGCACGAAACGTGGAGATTTAAATTCGCTAGTTTTTTTGTGGGCTGGCCCTGTGTAAATACCAAGCAAATCTTGAAGGACTAGCACTTGACCACTGCAATCAACACCAGCGCCTATGCCTATGGTTGGTGTTTTAATGGCTTCGGTAATTTTTTTAGCAAGGGTTGCAGGTACCATTTCTAGCACGATGAAACCTACACCAGCTTCACTCATGGCAATGGCATCTTGCATGATTTGAGTGGCACTTTCGTCGGTTTTACCTTGAATTTTATAACCACCCAGTTGATTAACTGATTGCGGTGTGAAGCCTAAGTGCGCGCAAACTGGAATGCCTCGTTCAACCAAGTAACGCGCAGTTCTAACTTTATTGCCGCCACCTTCAAATTTCACCATGTGAGCACCAGAACGAATCAGCCATTCGGCATTTTTATAGGCGGCTTCATTGTCGTGCTCATAGCTACCTAGTGACATATCTGCCACGATGTAGGTATTTAAAGCGCCGGCAGAAACGCTTTTGGTGTGATAAGTCATATGATGCATGCTGACATTAAGCGTGTTTTCAGCCCCTTGCAGTACCATGCCTAACGAATCGCCTACTAGTATTATATCAACACCAGCTTCTTCAGAAAGCTTGGCAAAGGTGGAGTCGTAACTGGTGAGCATGACGAGTTTCTCGCCAGCCGCAGCCTTTTCATGTAATTTGGATAAGTTCATTGGCTTAATTAACAGCTAACTAATCAAAGTTCGGATTAAAGAATTCGCGTTGACCTTTAATCTGCATAATACGGTTAAGTAGCAAATCAAGCGCATCTTCATTTTTTAGCACATTCAATTTTTCATTATTCACAATCAACACTGGCGATGCATCGTAATTATGAAAAAATTCACTATATGCATTGGCTAAACGCTCAATATATTCACGTGGAATGTCTTGTTCGTAACTCACGCTGCGCTCTTCAATGCGCTCCATAAGGGCATCAATAGGGGTTTGTAGATAAATCACCAAATCTGGTTTGGGTGCCTTTAGCTGCAAGTGCGAATAGATATTGTGATACAGCGCGTATTCTTCATCATCTAAATTCAGCCGTGCAAAAATTGGGTCTTTTTCTAAGAAAAAGTCGGCAACAATAGGTTTGGCAAACATGTCGCGCTGGCTTAAATCTGTCATTTGATTAGCACGCTGAAACAAAAAGAACAGCTGTGTGGGCAGAGCATAACGTTGCGCATCTTGATAAAAACGTGGCAAAAATGGGTTCGCTTCTGCTTTCTCAGATAAATAATCGACAGGAAATTTATCGGCCAACATTTTGGCTAACGTAGTTTTGCCACAGCCAATAGGGCCTTCAACAACGATATAAGGGAATTTGTTAAAAATGCTCATGCGATTAGTGTATTGCCTAAAGTTTTTTAATGCCAGTAAATTGCTGTTCGTGAATCAATGTCGCTATTTTGCCATGATTCGGGATGGATAATTGCGCTGCGATTTCAAATAATGGTAATAAAACGAAACCGCGCTGATGCATTCTTGGGTGCGGCAATGTTAGCTTGGTGGACTCCATGCTAACATTTTCATAAAGCAATAAATCACAATCCAGCACTCGTGGCGCATTTGGAAATGGGCGTTCGCGCCCAGCCTGATTTTCAATTTCCAATAATGCATCGAGTAACTCAATTGGGGTTAACTCTGTTTCAAGCTCGGCTACTGCATTAATAAAGTCTGGAATCTGCTCTAACTGCTCTGCTTCATAACCAATTGGCGCAGTTTTATATAAAGATGATTTCTTTAATACGCGCGTGTTAGGTAGCTTCTCAAGTGCAGAGAAAGCTGATTCTACTTGTGAAGTTGGGTTTGCTAAATTACTCCCCAGCGCAACAAAAGCCTGTTTCATCAATGCGGAGATTTATTCAGTTTCACTAGTACTAACAGTACTCGCACCAGCAGGTTTTTTGCGACTTCTTTTTTTACGCTTTTTAGGCGCAGTGTCAGCTTGTAGCATGGCTGTGCGTCCTTCACCATCCGCATTGGCGAATGCAGTCCACCACTCGCCTAATTCCATTGGTAATTCACCAGACTCACAACGTAATAGTAAAAAGTCATAGCCAGCACGGTAACGTGGGTGCGTAAGTAAGCCAAATGGCCGCTTTCCTGCGCGTTGTTCAAAACGTGGTTGCATACCCCAAATTTCTTTCATGGTGGCGGTGTAACGGTTATGAATCGCCATTTTCTCAGCTTGAGTCGCAATCACTTCACTCATCGCCATGTGCAGTGCTGGAATCGCATGCTGACCTTCTGCTTTGTAGCTTTCCCAAGCGGCTAACATTTCATGCCAAAGTAGGGTGGCGAATAAAAAGCTCGGGTTAGCTGATTTGCCAGAAAGTATACGATCATCGGTGTTTTTGAGTGCCAGCATGACAAAACGCTCACTCATAGGCTGCTCTAACACAACATCTAACATCGGCAATAAGCCATGGTGCAAGTGTTGCTCGCGTAAAGCGCTGACGCTTTCCATTGCATGACCAGATAAAAACAACTTGAGCATTTCATCAAACAAGCGGCTAGGCGGCACATCTTGCAGTAAATCTGCCATTTTCGCGATGGGTGCTTGTGTGGCTTGATCAATCTTTAAGCCTAATTTGGCAGATAGTCGTACAGCACGCAACATGCGCACAGGGTCTTCAGCATAACGCGTTTCTGGTTTGCCTATCATGCGCAAAATGCCAGCTTTTATATCGGTATAACCGTGGTGAAAGTCCAACACTTCTTGGCTAGCTGGGTTGTAATACAGGGCATTTGCAGTAAAATCTCGACGCACTGCATCATCTACAATTGAGCCAAACACGTTATCCCGAATAATGCGGCCAGAATCTGAGGTTTTAGAGTCACCTTTTGGGTTGCCCTCAGTTTCTAAATGACTACCGCGAAAGGTTGAAACTTCAATGGTTTCGTCGCCAAAGAGTACGTGAACCAATCTGAATCTTTTGCCTATAAGGCGCGAGCGTCTAAATATACGATTCACTTCTTCTGGCGTGGCATCGGTCGCTACATCAAAGTCTTTGGGCGTACGGTTAAGCAGTAAGTCACGCACTGCGCCACCCACAATATAAGCTTCAAAGCCTGCTTTATGTAAACCTTCAGTAGTTTTTAGCGCAGCATTACTTAACAAATCGCGGTCTATTTTATGGGTTTTATGTGCAATTACCGTTGCCCCATGATAAATACTATCGATATTTTTGTGCGCTGTTTTTTTTGTTCTAAGTGTTGGGCGATGAGTAGGCGCTTGCTGCGTTTTAGCTGGCGCAGCATTAACATGCTCAGGTTTGGCAATCTTGGGCTTGAAAATTCTATCTAGCAATTTTTTAATCATGGTCGAATTATAACTTACGAACAGAACTTCTAAAAATTATGCATGCTCGTTTTTCCAAAGAACATCACTCACGCCTGCCTCTTTATTGATTACGCGACACATGACAAACAGTAAATCAGACAAACGATTCAAATATTGAAGAGAAATATCTGTGACTTTTTCATTACGATGAAGCTCTACAAGCTTGCGCTCAGCGCGTCTACATACCGTACGCGCTAGGTGGCAGTAAGCCGCTGCTTTTGTGCCCCCTGGCAGGATAAATTCTTTAAGCGGCGACAATTGGCTGTTAAGTTCGTCAATCACGCTCTCTAAATCACTAATGCGTGATTGCTGCAATATGACATAGCCTGGAATGCAAATTTCGCCACCCACATTGAATAAATCATGTTGAATCTGGGTAAGCGGTTCTACCAGCTTGCTAGGCAGAGCTTCGGTCATCATCACGCCAATGACTGAGTTTAATTCATCCACATCGCCCATCGCCTCGACACGCAAGCTGTCTTTATTGATGCGGCTGCCATCACCCAAGCCTGTTGTGCCGCTATCACCCGTGCGGGTATAAATTTTACTGAGTCTGTTTCCCATAATATTTCCTCTATAATACGTGCATTGTAACTGATGACGACCTTGTAATGAGCGCTCAAACCATTAAGTCTAATGAAACTCCAGTTGATAAGTACGCGGAAAAACCGATTGCCGTATTCGACTCTGGCGTCGGCGGAATTTCTGTTTTAAAACATATTCATACCTTATTGCCAAATGAACAATTGCTCTATGTGGCAGATAGCAAATATGCGCCATACGGCAACAAAACAGCGGCAGAAATTCAAGCGCGTTGCTTTGAGATTGCCGAATTTTTAATCGCTAAAAATGCTAAAGCGCTAGTGGTGGCATGTAATACGGCGACAGCTGCTGCGATTGATGCTATGCGAGCAAGGTATTCTCTACCGATTATCGGCATGGAGCCAGCTGTTAAACCAGCTGCAGCAGCGACTAAAAACGGCATCATTGGCGTGCTGGCAACTACGGGCACACTTAAAAGCGCGCAATTCGCGGCGTTGTTAGAAAGTTATGGCCGCAATGTCAAAGTAGTCACGCAAGCTTGCGTAGGTTTGGTGGAATGTGTCGAGCGTGGTGAGCTAGATACGGACAATACAAACGCACTGGTGCAGCAATACTGTGCGCCCTTATTGGCAGAAGGCGCAGATACCATTGTGCTAGGTTGCACGCATTACCCCTTTATAAAACCATTAATCGAGCAAGCCGTGGGTAACAACGTTGCCATTGTTGATACAGGCGCTGCCGTGGCAAAGTATTTACAGAAGAAGTTAGCAGCGCAAGATTTGTTAACAACTGTTGAGGCAGAAGCGAATGTAGCTTTTTGGACGAATAGCCAAGCAGATAATTCCGCTCAAGTGATTGAAGCCTTGTGGGGCGCAAAGGCGGAAGTTCAGATTTTTTAGCGTTTAGTTTTTGGGCATCATTGTACGCGGATAGCTAAGGGTGTCGTGCGCTCTGTTGTCCCATCAAACAGCAGCACCTCACGAAAAGGTGAAGCTAGAATATCGCGCTCGACTTCAGAAATGAGCATACGCCAATCTTCAGCCGTATAGAGGCTATTTAGATGGCACTGGACGACAAGTGAGGTATTTTCAGGATATGCAATTTCGGATTTTTTCCGAATTGATGCGACGATGATTGGAGCAAATTTCAATACGTGTTCATAGTTAGTAAATACAACAGGTGCGGACTTAAGAGGCGAGCCCTTTTTTGTATCCATGCCTTCTGGTGCATAAGCGACTTTTCCTTGGCTTAGCAGCTTCCAGACCCAATGTTCGTTCTGATGCATTGCACAGGTTGCTTCTAGAAACGCTTGTGGTGCGAAATATCCTTGATCAATGTAATCGCCGCGTTGATGTAATTCTGCGTCATATGACTGACTATCGTTAACCCAACGAACTGAGATATATCGTCCGAGTCTATAGTAGGTTTGCACGTAGCGACATATTGGGAGAAGCTCCTCCAAGAGGCGTTTCTCATTATTGCCAGAGCGCAACCGCAACCGCTCTGCACCCCCAGGCTCCGCCCTAAGGCTCTCGAATAGAGAGTAGGTCTTTGCACAAAACTCTAAGCCATCAATCAACTGACCATCTAAATCATCGACTGTTATGCTCATTATGTATAACGTAATGTAGGTTTCAAGTTAATGATGCCCGACCACTTCACCCGCTTTAAGTTTATATTTGGTGCCGCAGTATGGGCATGCCACATGGCCGGTTTCGGCTATATCTAAAAATACGCGTGGGTGTGATGACCAAAGCGCAACTTCAGCTGTTGGGCAGTGCAGTGGTAGGTCTTTAGCGGTAACTTCAATTTCATTTGTGTTAGACATGCATCAATTTCCTCAATTTGTCATTCTGAGGTAAGCGAAGTATCCAGTTTCAATGTTACAAAAATTATGGATTCTTCGCTTTGTTCAGAATAACGGTGCAAAGATTAACATGTTTTTTTTAAACCAATGTTAACCAATCAGCATGTTTTTCTGATCTGCCGTGTACTACATCAAAATACATTTTTTGTAGTTGTTTAGTGATGGGGCCTGCTGTGCCAGCGCCAATTGCACGGCGATCTAACTCGCGAATTGGTGTTACTTCAGCAGCTGTACCTGTAAAGAAGGCTTCATCTGCGCCATACACTTCATCGCGGGTGATGCGTTTTTCAATCACAGTTAAGCCAATTTCAGCAGCAAGTTGCACAATCGTGTCGCGGGTAATGCCTTCTAACGCGCTGGTTAAGTCTGGCGTGTAAAGTTTGCCGTTACGCACAATAAATATATTCTCGCCCGAACCTTCAGCAACAAAGCCGTCTACATCTAACAATAATGCTTCTTCGTAGCCATCTTGCGCAGCTTCTTGGTGCGCAAGAATAGAGTTCATGTAGTTGCCATTAGCTTTGGCTTTACACATGGTGATGTTTACATGGTGACGTGAAAATGATGATGTTTTTACGCGAATGCCGTTATCTAGCGCTTCTTGACCCATATATGCGCCCCATTTCCAAGCGGCAACAATCACGTGGGTTGACAATGTTTTAGCAGAAATGCCCATTGCTTCAGCACCATAAAACGCCATTGGGCGCATATAAGCTGATTCTAAGTTGTTTTCGCGCACGGCTGCTTTTTGCGCTTCAATCATCTCTTCTTTTGTAAATGGCATTTTCATTTGCAAAATGTGAGCAGAGCGAAACAATCTGTCGGTATGTTCTGTCAAACGGAAAATAGCAGTGCCTTTGTCAGTTTTGTAAGCACGCACGCCTTCAAATACGCCCATGCCGTAATGCAAAGTGTGTGTTAAAACGTGTGTTGTGGCGTCGCGCCAGTTAACCATTTTGCCGTCATACCAAATTACGCCGTCACGGTCTGCCATTGATGTTGGAATTGCCATTATTGCTGCCTTATAAACGAATTTTGTAAAAGCATTATTGTAAACTAAAGCGCGGAATTCTTAGCGCATGTTAAAATCAAAAGCGTATAAATTTAAAACTTATTTGGAGTAATTTGTGCAACATTTACTAAAAACATTTTGTCTTGTAGCTTTCTTAAGTTTTTTATCGGCCTGCAAGCCTACTGGCGAGGCGAGTAACTTAGTTGCGACTGACATTACCGGCGCCGATTTTGGTCAATCATTCAGCCTGACAGATCACACTGGCAAACAGCGTACGATGGCTGATTTTAAAGGTAAAGCCGTGGCATTGTTTTTTGGCTATACGCATTGCCCAGACGTTTGCCCCACCACGATGTTGGATTTAAAACAAACCATGAAATTGCTTGGGCCACGTGCAGATGAAGTGCAAGTATTATTTGTCACGCTAGACCCAGCGCGGGATACTCAAGAAGTTTTAGCGCAATTTGTACCCTCATTTGATAAACGATTTATTGGTCTTAGAGGTGATGAAGCAACCATTGCTGCGACTGCCGCTACTTTTAAAATTTATGCAAAAAAAGTAGAGGCGCAAGGTAGGGGTGGATATACGCTAGACCATAGTGCTGGTATGTATATATTTGATAAATTAGGAAAAATCAGGTTGTACGTAGATTACGGAGAAAAACCTGCCGATATTGCCAATGATATTAAGCAGATACTCTAAGATGAAGCTTTAAAACCTACGTATTAGAATCTATGTAATTGAGCCGATATAGCTTTTAGTTCTTTTTCAGCCGATTTGTAATTAGGGAAAATACCAGCAACAGTCGCCCAAAACTTTGCTGAATGATTCATCTCTTTAATATGTGCCAGCTCGTGGCAAATCACGTAATTGATAATGTGCGGCGGGGCTTGTAGCAAGCGCCAGTTTAACCGAATCTCTTTTTTAGAGTTGCAACTTCCCCAGCGTGATGCTGCATTAGATAAGGTCAGTGAGGTGAATTGAACGCCTAATTTGCTTGAAAAAATCTCTAAGCGTCTTGTAAAGTCAGTGATTGCTTGCTTTTTGTACCACTGCACTACTTTACGTGCGATTAACATTTCATCTTGATTTGGCATTGCCAATTGCAAAACACCTGGCTCATATTCCACTGCTTTTGAACGGGCATTATGCTCAATGGTGAGTGTGATTGCGTTACCTAAGAATAGAAGTTGCTCGCCATGTTGCCATTGTATTTCTGGTATTTTATTGGCGGTAACTGAGGCGAGTTTTCTAAGCACCCAGTCAGATTTTTGTAGAATGATGTCCTCAAGCTGCGACTGTGAAATGCGTTTAGGAGCATGTATCACCAAGCCAGTTTGGGTGATTTTTAAGCCTACGGTACGGCGTTGGCGGCGCTCCAACTGGTAATGTAGGTGGTCGCCAGAAGGTAATGTGAGAGAGTGGCTCATTAATTTAACGTGAGCATCTCAGCTTCAATCCAGCTTTCTACCTGATGGTTTAATGCATCCGCTTTTACGCCGGTGGTTTGAATCGGTTTGCCGATATGCATTTTGATGACGCCAGGTTTTTTGATAAATGTGTTTTTAGCCCAATATTCACCCGCGTTGTGCGCGACTGGTAGCACTTGAGTTTTTGTATGCGTGGCTAACCATGCACCACCTATATGATATTTACTGCGTTCACCTGGTGTTATGCGCGTGCCTTCTGGAAATATCACTACCCACAGCCCTCGGTTTAATCTTGCTTGACCGTTCGCCACTAATTTTTTAAGCGCTTCACGACCAGAACTGCGATCAATGGCGATAGGGGAAGACATCGCTAAGCCCCAGCCAAAAATTGGAATCCATAATAATTCACGTTTTAGCACATAAACTTGCGTTGGGAATATGGCTTGAAAAGCCAGTGTTTCCCATGCGGATTGATGCTTGGACAAGACGATAGTGGGCGAGTCGCCAATGTTTTCTAGCCCCGTAACTTCATGGCGAATGTTGCAAGTGACTTTAAGCCACCACATCATACTGCGCGCCCAGCCTGAAATTAAGTCATTACGCAAAACGGGGTTAAGCGGCATGGCGAGTAGCGCAATCAGCGTGAAAAATGGCGCGGTAATCACTTGACCGATAAAAAACAACAATGAACGCAAAAATAGCATACTGACTTTCGATAGTGTTTAGCTTATTGTTCAGCCAAGTATTTTAATTTAGCCGAGTTCGGAGATAATTCGCTGAACAGCTTCCGCTAAGTCAGCGCAAACCCATGTGTTTGGCGGTAATGCTTTTTCTGAGCTTTCCTTTGATGTTGCTAAAGTTGCTTCACCTTTGCCTGTGAGCACTAAAATAGGTTGGCAACCCGCGCTGGCATAAGCCTGCAAATCACGAAACGCGTCGCCAATAGCTGGTACACTTTTCAATTCCATTGAAAAGCGCAGGCCAATTTCTTCTATCATGCCAGGATCAGGCTTGCGACAGTGGCATTGATCATCCGCCGCATGTGGGCAGTAGAATATCGCATCGATTCGTCCACCTACCACGGCTAATTCTTTATGCATTTTGTCGTGAATGCTATTAAGCGTGGTCATGTCAAACAAACCACGACTAATGCCAGACTGATTGGTCGCCACCGCCACTCTAAAGCCAGATTGGTTCAGCAAGGCAATCGCCTCAAGGCTACCCGCAATCGAAATCCACTCATTTGGACTTTTGATGAAATTGGCAGAATCTTGATTGATTACGCCGTCTCTATCTAAAATCACTAATTTCATGGGTGGCTCGCTTTGTCGGTTAACTAGCTAGTTTAGATAAGTCGGCAACGCGGTTCATGGTTTGGTGCAAAATCGCCAATAAACCAAGTCGGTTTGCTTTAAGTGCAACGTCGTCAACATTCACCATCACGTTATCAAAGAACGCATCCACAGGCGCTTTTAAAGCCGCGAGTGATTTAAGTGATGCAGTGTAATCGCCACTCTCAAATAACATATCGGCTTCTGGTTTTACTTTGCTTAACGCTTCATTGAGTGCTATTTCAGCAGGTTCTTGTAGTAAGTTAGTGTTTACTTCAGCTTTAACTTCGCCTTCTACCTTTTTCAGAATGTTGCCAACACGTTTGTTAGCGGCAGCTAACGCTGGGGCTTCTTCCAGTAAAGAGAATGCGCGAACGGCGGAAAGTCGTTGCGGAATTTCACTCAATAATTGCGGGTTAAGTGCTAGCACAGCATCTACTTCTTGTGGGCTGGCGCCTTGCTCTTTAAAGCTAACTGCTAATCTGTCTAAGCTAAATTCTTGTACTGCTTGGGCAGCCTTATTATCGCCATTAAATTGAGATAGCACAATTGCAATAAGCTTATTAAAGTGAATTGGTAGCTCGCCATCTATTAACATCCGAATCACACCAAGTGCCTGACGACGCAATCCAAATGGGTCTTTATCACCCGTTGGCTTCTCGCCAATGCTGAACAAACCAACCAGTGTTTCTAATTTGTCTGCTAATGCTACGCAAATGCCCACTTGGTTTCGTGGTAGTTCGTCACCTGCAAAGCGCGGTTTGTAATGGTCTTCAATGGCATAAGCCACATCATCATCAAAGCCCTCATGTTGCGCATAATAACGACCCATAATGCCTTGCAATTCTGGAAACTCACCCACCATATCAGTGACTAAGTCTGTTTTAGATAAGCGTGCAGCTTTTTCAACTTTAGAGACAAAATTAGCATCACCCAATTGCTTGGCAATTTCTGCTGCAATTTTAACTACACGCAGATTACGCTCACCTTGAGAACCAAGCTTATTATGGTAAACCACCTTGTTTAAACCTTCTAAGCGGCTTTCAAGGGTTTTCTTACGGTCTTGGTCAAAGAAGAACTTAGCATCTGCTAGGCGAGGGCGCACAACACGCTCATTGCCGCCAATCACTGCGCTGGCATCATCTGGGCTGATGTTAGAGACAATCAAAAACTTATTTGTGAGCTTATTGTTGGCATCTAGCAATGGGAAGTATTTTTGATTCGCCTTCATGGTCAAAACCAAACACTCTTGTGGTACTTCGAGATAAATTTCTTCAAACTGACCTAGTAACACATTCGGGCGCTCAACTAGCGCGGTTACTTCGTCTAGCAATGCTTCATCTTCAATGGGTTTTAGGTTTTGTTTAGCTGCCGCCGCATTTAGTTGACGTACGATTTCTGCACGGCGCTCAGCAAAACTGGCAATCACCGCACCTTCAGTTTTCAATTGCTCTGCGTAACTATCAGCATTTTTTAATACCACTGGTGAGACTGCTGCCTCAAATCTGTGACCTTGAGTAGCATTACCAGCAGTTAAGCCAAGAGCGCTAACCGCAACCACTTCATTGCCATGTAGGGCGACTAAACTATGCGCAGGACGCACAAAGTTCACACTCGTCCAGCCATCAGCCAATTGGTAAGTCATTACTTTTGGAATGGGCAGTTTTGCAATGGCTTCATTCAATGCGTTTTGCAAACCATCTTTTAGTGAAACACCTTTTTGCAATACATCTAAAAACAAAGCTTCATTTTTGCCATCCGCTTGCTTGGTCAAATTTGCTACAGCGCTTTCATCCAAGCCCATACCATTTAGGCGTTTAATTAACGCTGGTGTTGGGTTGCCGCTTGCATCTAAACCTACGCTTACAGGCATAAGTTTTTGAGTAGAGGTTTTATCTGGCGCGACAGCTTGTATATTGGTTGCATGCACAGCAAGTCTGCGGGGCGATGCAAACGCAGTAACAACTGAGCCATCTGCCACTAATCCTTGTGATTTCAGTGTTTCAAACAATACGGTTGAAAATGCTTCGCCAAGTTTATTCAACGCTTTCGGCGGTAGTTCTTCTACAAATAGTTCTACTAATAAATTTTGCGTACTCATGCTGCGGCTTTCTTAGCTAATTCTGTTAATACTTCATCTGCCCAATCTTTTGGTGCCATTGGGAAGCCAAGTCTGGCGCGGCTTTCCAAATAACCTGCGGCGACTGAGCGGGCTAGGTTACGGATGCGGCCGATGTAGCCTGCGCGCTCTGTCACTGAAATTGCGCCACGAGCATCTAGCAAGTTAAAGGTATGTGCTGCTTTTAGTACTTGCTCGTAAGCGGGTAGTGATAGCTTTTCTTCAATGAGATGTAAAGCTTGTTTTTCATGCGCAGTAAATGCCGTAAACAAGAAGTCAGCATCTGAGTGTTCAAAGTTGTAAGTTGATTGCTCTTTTTCATTTTGCAGATAGACGTCGCCATAGCTAAGACCTTCTGTCCAAGTTAAGTCGTAAACGTTGTCTACGCCTTGTAAATACATTGCCAAGCGCTCTAAACCGTAGGTAATTTCCCCTGTAATAGGTTTGCAGTTAATGCCGCCAACTTGTTGGAAGTAGGTGAATTGTGTGACTTCCATACCATTCAGCCAAACTTCCCAGCCCAAGCCCCATGCACCTAACGTTGGGTTTTCCCAGTCATCTTCAACAAAGCGAATGTCGTTCTTTTTTAAATCAAAACCCAGCGCTTCAAGTGAGCCTAGATAAAGCTCAAGAATGTCTGCTGGCGCTGGCTTTAACACTACTTGAAATTGGTAGTAATGTTGCAATCGGTTTGGGTTTTCACCATAACGACCATCTTTTGGGCGGCGGCTTGGTTGCACGTAAGCCGCTTTCCACGGCTCTGGGCCTAATGAGCGTAAGAAAGTCGCGGTGTGTGATGTACCTGCGCCAACTTCCATGTCGTAAGATTGCAGTAATGCACAACCTTTATCGCTCCAGTAGTTTTGCAGGGTGAGAATGATTTGTTGAAAAGTAAGCGCCATGATTTGATTCTAAGGTTCGATTCTAAATGGTTCTATATAGATTAAGTTGTACAGCTTACAGCCGTACAATTTGTAAAGGTGTGATTTTACTTTGTTTTATGCTTACTTGCCAAAAAATTGGGCAAACAGATGGCGCTAAGACCAATCAAGCAAATAATAAGGAATAACCTGTTTCCCCAACGCACATAAGGCGTACTACCGCTATAACCTTGTGCCGTGCCATTCAGTGTGGTTTCGGTAAAATGTGGCGCATGGGCTAGTACATTGCCATGCGGATCAATAATGGCGGTAGCGCCAGTGTTGGTTGCACGTAAAATTGTGCGGCCAGTTTCTAAAGCTCGGGCTTGTGAGAACTGCATGTGCTGAAAAGCCGCGTTGGATTGCCCATACCATGCATCATTACTAGCGTTGACTAATAGCGTGGCGGCGGGGAGTTGGCGGATGATTTCTTCGCCAAATACGTCTTCGTAGCAGATATTGATGGCGACTTTTTCGCCTGCGATACTCATCGGTTGTTGATGGATGCTGCCTCGTGTTAAATCACTGAGTGGCATGTTGAGTAAATCGCGATAAATCCAGCCGAAAGCCACTTTTAATGGAATAAACTCACCAAAAGGTACAAGGTGAGATTTGCGGTATGCCTCAAGTTTGCTGCCATTAATACTTAACATGCTATTAAAGTATGCGTCATTGTCGTGTTCAACAGCGCCGACTAAAATTGTGCCTTGATTCTGAACTGCATGTGTTTGCAAACGCGTGATAATTTCTTGAGGAATTTGGCTGGAAAGCACTGGCATGGCGGTTTCTGGCATGATAATGAGTTTGGCTTTACTCGCCTCTGCCATTTGCAAATATAAACTTAACGTCTTTTCAGCGACCTCTGGTGACCACTTAATATCTTGCGAGATATTGCCTTGTAGTAGCGCCACGGAGATTGGTTCGGATGTTGGTGTGGTCCATTCAACCAATTTTAATAAGCTGCCTGTCACCCAAATTAGTAGCAATAAGACAATCGTATTGCGCTTCCACAGTAAAGTAGCAGGTTGTTTAGCAAGCCAAAAGCCAATCAAACTTGCAATAAGTACCATGATCATCGATACGCCATATACGCCGATAATCGGCATATAGCCTGCCAGCGGACTATGCGGCACTTGGCTATAACCCATGGTTAGCCATGGAAAGCCAGTAAAAATCCAGCTACGTGTCCAATCGGCTAATGCCCAAAATATAGGAATGCTAATGAGCAACTGTGGGGGTTGGGCTTTTGAGATTTTGACACTAAAAGCCCCTACCAAGGCTGTGAATAAGGCCATAAATGCACATAACAAAAATGTAGCTAAACCTGCTATTACACTAGGCATATTGCCAAAGTCGTGCAGGCTGATATAAATCCAATAAATGCCTGTGCTAAATAAACCTAGACCGTAAATAAAACCTGATATGGCGGCTTGTTTTGACGTGTAATCTTGATGCCAAAAGTAAAATAAACCAATCAGCGATAAAATGCTCGCGGGGTAAAAGTAGAAAGGTGCAAAACCGAGTACACACAAGGCACCAAGCAGAAATAGTATGAGCGACCTTATGAATTTATTTTTAGAGATTATTTGCATGAGCTGAATTGTAGCTTGATAGCGCCAGATAACAAAAATTTACAGTGTTAACGCTGTGAAAATCTGGTGTTAATTGACATGAAATGTATTTAGAACCTATATTACGAGCTGTTACAACAATTAATTTATTGATTATCTTTAATTTTGTGGGAGAAGCGTATGAGTATGGCATCTGAGTTTAAAGAATTTGCCTTAAAAGGCAATGTGATGGATTTAGCTGTTGGTGTGATTATTGGAGGTGCTTTTGGCAAGATTGTTGATTCAATGGTTGGCGATATCATTATGCCAATAATAGGAAAAATTATTGGCAATGTGGATTTTTCAAACATGTATATTGCACTTAGTGGTCAGCCTGCTGGTTTATCGTTAGTAGAGGCTAAAAAGGCAGGTTCCGTGCTCGCTTATGGTAATTTCTTGACGATTTCTATCAACTTTTTGATTTTGGCTTTTGTTATTTTTCAACTCGTTAAAATGATGAATAGAATGAAAAAGACTGCACCCCCAGCCGCACCTGCCCCAACACCAGAAGATGTTGTATTGTTACGCGAAATTCGTGATGCACTGAAAAAATAATCAATCAAAGACTATTCATTAGCATCAGTAACAAACTAAAAAAGGGCTTTAAAGCCCTTTTTTAGTTTTCAAACTGTTAATTTAAATTAAAACTGAGTCAGCTTCATTAGATAATACTTCCACCATCATGGTATGTAAGCGACGGCTATCAGCCTTAAGCACTCTAAATCGTATACCGCCTAACATGATTTCGTCATCACGTTTTGGTAGGCGACCGAATTGATGAACCACCAAACCTCCAATGGTCGAGAATTCTTCATCGCTTAAATCAGTACCTATTACTTCGTTAAAGTCTGCAATTTCCGTGAGTGCTTTAACACGATACTGGCCATCAGCATTTTGAATGATGTTGTCTTCATCTTCGTCGTAATCATATTCATCTTCAATATCACCGACGATTTGCTCAAGCACATCTTCAATGGTCACCATGCCTGCTACACCGCCGTACTCGTCGACAACAATGGCAATATGGTTTCGATTGCTACGAAACTCTTTAAGCAATATATTCAAACGCTTAGATTCAGGAATAAATACTGCAGGGCGCAACATGTCGCGCACCTCAAAGTCCTCACCTGCGTAATAGCGGAGTAGATCTTTAGCTAGCAAAATGCCAATCACATCGTTTTTGTCATCTTCAATCACAGGAAAGCGCGAGTGGGCGGTTTCAATTACATGTGGGATAAAGGTTTCTGGAGGATCTGTGATGTCGATGACATCCATTTGAGAGCGCGGAATCATAATATCGCGCACTTGCATTTCACTGACTTGTAGCACGCCTTCTATCATGGCGAGCGAGTCTGCATCCATCAAACTGTTTTCGTAAGCGCCATGCAGTAGCGTTACAAGTTGCTCGCGATCTTCTGGTTCACGTAATAAAAAGTGACTGAGACGTTCTAATAAAGAGGGTTTGTTGCTAGGTTTTTCCGACTCGACAGCCATTAGCGGCGTCCTATGTTATGAGATAGGGATTAGGATACCCTAATTTTGTGATAATTGCAGTCTCTAAACTTTCCATTAACTCGGCTTGCGCTTCAATTTCATGGTCATAACCATGCAAATGTAGAATGCCATGCACCGTTAAATGTGCATAATGTGCCACTAGCGGCTTGTTCTGCGCGAGCGCCTCAGCGGCAACCACGGGCGCACAAATAATAATATCGCCCATCAGATGCGGCTCATCAGTAAGCGGAAACGTGAGTACATTCGTCGCGTAATCTTTGCCGCGGTAAGTTTTGTTAAGTTCACGACCTTCAACTTCATCAACGATTCGTATTGTCGCCTCAGTATCAACCCGAATAGCGGCTTTTGCCCATTGTCGAAACTGTGTTCTGCTGGGCAAGTCAGTTAAGGTTGATGCGTATTGAACGGCCAAATTGAGGATAGGCATAAGTTTAATTTGGGCGTGATTAATCGTTAATTAATTGTTATTAGATTGCTGTGTAGGACAATCTACATACGGAAATCGCACATGACCAAAACGAATGATAAGAATCGCAATCGCAATCAAGAAAATTGAGCCAGATAGTGCAATCATTTGCCAAGCGTCAATCTCTGCGACTTCCAATACCAAATAGCGCGCAAGCGCAATTATGCCAATATAGAGCGGATAACGCACTGGCAGGCTACCTGAGCCAAGGTAGTGGTTAAGCATTGACATGACTTCTAGGTATAAAAATAGCAATAACAAATCACCTACCGTAATCGCAGCAGCCAGATAGATATGCGTAATTGCCTGAAACACCGCAAAAATTGTGGCAAATGCAATGGTAATCAACACGGTTTGTTCAACATAACCAAGTCCGCGCTGCATCAATCTACTAAATTTATTCGGTGTCATTTTTAAACCTGAATCATCAAATGGAAAAACAATTATACCTTACTAGTTGTAAGGTTTTATTTCTCATTAATTTTCTCGTATTCTTCATACGCATTGACTATTTTTTGCACTAGTGGATGACGCACTACATCGGCAGATAAAAAGTGTGTCATGGCGATGCCTTTGATGTCTTTTAATACTTTTTGTGCTTCTACTAAGCCGCTCTTTTGATGGCGTTGTAAGTCAATCTGCGTTACGTCGCCCGTAATCACGGCTTTGGTGCCAAAGCCAATGCGGGTTAGAAACATTTTCATTTGTTCAGGCGTGGTGTTTTGCGCTTCATCTAAAATAATAAAGCTTTGGTTAAGCGTACGGCCGCGCATGTAGGCGAGTGGCGCTACCTCAATTGCACCACGCTCAAACATTTTATTTACTGTATCGTAACCAGCTAAGTCATAGAGTGCATCGTATAAAGGACGTAAATAGGGGTCAACTTTTTGGTTTAAATCGCCAGGGAGAAAGCCTAGTTTTTCGCCAGCTTCTACCGCTGGGCGAACTAATACAATGCGTTTAACGCGGTCGCGACTCATAGCATCTACTGCGCTGGCAACGGCTAAATAGGTTTTACCTGTACCAGCAGGGCCAATGCCAAACGTGATATCGTGGTCTTGAATTTGTTGCAAGTACGCGATTTGTCTTGGTGTGCGACCATGTAATTCGGTGCGACGTGTCATTAAAACAGGTGCGTTTGAGGTAGCAACATCCTCAGGTTTTAGTTTGTTGATTTCAACTAAGCCGAGTTGAATTTCATCTAAGCCGATTGGATTTTTAGCGCGAATATAAAAGCTTTCAATTAGCTGCACCGCCAAGCGCATATTGTGCACATCGCCAGTAAAGCGCATATGTGAGCCGCGTCTGGTAATTTGCACTTCTAGCGCATCTTCAATTTGCTTGATATTTTCATCGAGCACGCCGCATAGATTGGCTAAGCGTGAGTTGTCTTCTGGGGTTAGGTTGATTTCCATTTGTATGATTATATTTCCAATTCGTCATTCCCGCGAAGGCGGGAGTGACTGTAGAGGTGTTTTTAAATTATTTCGCCGCGTAAGCGTTTTGGGTTGCTAACATCGGTAATGCGCACGTTAACAAAGGTGTGAATTAAGTTTTCGCTGCCTACCAAATCAACAATACGATTATTATCGGTTTTGCCAGCTAGCTCATTGGCGTTTTTCCACGATGTACTTTCAATCAGCACGCGTTGCACCGTGCCTAGCATTTGCGTGCTGATGTTTTTGCCCAATTCTTCGTTAATGGTTTGTAACTTTGTTAATCGCGCTAATTTAACTTCTTGCGAGGTTTCGTCCGCTAAGTAAGAAGCAGGTGTGCCTGGGCGTGGGCTATATAAAAAGCTGAAGCTATAATCAAAACCTACGTCTTGCATGAGCTTTGCCGTGGCTTCAAACTCAGCTTCTGACTCCCCTGGAAAGCCTACAATAAAGTCTGAAGTGAAAGTAAGATTTGGATTTGCAACACGCAGTTTGCGTATGCTGGATTTAAATTGTAGCGCAGTGTAATTGCGTTTCATGGCCATCAGCACGCGGTCACTGCCAGCTTGTACGGGTAAATGCAATTGCACGGCTAGTTTTGGAATGTTAGCGAAACAATCGATTAATCGCTGATTCATTTCATTTGGGTGGCTAGTGGTAAAGCGTATGCGCTCGACTTGCGGAATTTCGGCGATGAATTCAATCAACAGGGCTAAATCAGCTTCTAAGTCATTGTATTGCGCGCGATAGGCATTCACGTTTTGCCCGAGTAGGGTGATTTCTTTCACGCCTTGTTCAGCCAGTTGTGCGGCTTCCGTTAGGATAGCTTCAAACGGACGCGAGACTTCTTCACCGCGTGTGTAAGGTACAACGCAAAAGCTGCAATATTTACTGCAACCTTCCATAATGCTTAAAAATGCACTGGCGCCTTCTATGCGCGGTGGCGGCAAATGGTCAAACTTCTCAATTTCAGGAAAGCTAATATCAACCTGAGAAGCGCCGCTAGACTGACTATTTTTAATCATCTCAGGTAGGCGATGCAATGTTTGTGGGCCAAATACCACATCTACATAAGGCGCACGTTTGATGATGTTGTCACCTTCTTGGCTTGCCACACAGCCGCCTACACCAATCACTAGGTTTGGGTTGGCTTTTTTAAGTGGGATAAAACGTCCAAGGTGGCTAAATACTTTATCTTCAGCTTTTTCACGTACTGAGCAAGTGTTGAGCAATATCACATCAGCATCTTCAGGCGTGAGCGTTTCCACCATGCCGTCAGTCGCATTGAGCATATCGGCCATGCGTGATGAGTCATACTCATTCATTTGGCAGCCAAAAGTTTTAATAAATACTTTTTTGGGTAAATTGCCAGTGGGCGTGAGCAAATCTAATTTATTTTCAGTGGTTTTCAAGGCAGGTTTCAAGATTGGTTTTCAAGGCAGTTTTTCAATAGCCTCTAGCATTTTTTAAAGCATAATTTTAACGCATTTTGTTAAGCCTAGTGCTAATTACCTTAGCCTGTCAATTTGCGGCTAACGATTTAAGTATGCGCTAAGTTCTTAATCCATTAAAATTACGTTTAAGTTAAATCACATAAAAATTCTAAAGGTCATCTATGCACGCGGTACTTCGTAACAATCTATTTTTTGTTAAAGAACAAGTTGGAATGTTTAAAGCGGCTAACAATTACGATATTTATGACCCTAGCACCAATCAAAAAGTTTTAGAGTGCCGCGAGCCTAATCTTGGTATTTTTACCAAAATTTTTCGCTTTACCGATTACAAACGCATGACGCCGTTTGATGTAGAAGTTCGCACACCTGATGGCGACAATGTTTTAAGCGTAAAGCGCGGCTTTTCTATATTTGATTCCAGAGTAGAAGTGTTTGACGAGTTGGGAAAATTAGCTGGTACATTCAGCCGTAAATTCTTTTCGATTGGTGGTAAATTTGATGTGTTAGATGCTCAAGGCACCGTGATTTGCACTTTGCAAGGCAAGTGGACAAGCTGGGATTTTAGATTTTTGAAAGGCGAAAAAGAGCTCGCTAACGTTTCAAAAAAATGGGCTGGTATGGGTAGAGAGCTGTTTACCAGTGCAGACAATTATATGCTGTCCATTGATAATAGTGTTGCTGCAAATGATACGGCTCGCGTTCTGATTATGGCCGCAGTGTTGTGCATCGATATGGTGTTAAAAGAGTAAGTGATTCATCGTATTATCAAATAAGATATTTAGTTAATCAAGGCAATAAAGGCTAGGCATGCAAGCACTTCCAATTTTTATTAATATCACTCAACGCCGTTGTGTTGTCATAGGCGGTGGTGATGTAGCTGCGCGTAAAGTGACCATGTTGCTTAAAGCGAATGCGGCGGTGGTGCTTTATTCGCCTGAACTATGTCATGAGTTAAGTGATTTGGTTAGTGGCGGGAAAATCAATCATATCAATGCCAATTTTGAGCCAAGCCAGCTAGATGGTGCTTGTTTGGTGATTGCGGCTACTGATGATGTGGCGGTTAATACGGCTGTTTCAGCTGCTGCAATGGCGCTCAATATTCCAGTAAATGTGGTGGATTCTCCTGCTTTATGCACCTTTACCATGGCGTCTATTGTAGAGCGGTCACCTATTGTGATTGCCATTTCAAGTGAAGGTAATGCTCCAGTATTGGCGCGCTATATCCGCACAAAAATTGAAACCATGTTGCCAGCAAGCTATGGCCGTATTGCTGAAATCGCTGGTGAATTTAGAGATAAAGTTAAGGCGAAATTTGCGACTACACAGCAACGCCGTATCTTTTGGGAAGGCGTACTGCAAGGGCCGATTGTTGAGCGTATTTTATCTGGGCAAGATGAGGCGGCAAGAAGAGCGCTAGACAATCTTCTTGCTGATGACCAGTCGTCTGATAAAACTGACCCTAAGCATCACGGTGAGGTCTATTTGGTTGGTGGTGGCCCGGGTGACCCAGATTTACTCACATTTAGAGCTTTGCGTCTTATGCAGCAATGTGACGTGTGTGTGTACGATAAATTAGTCAGCCCAGAAGTGATGGAATTGGTGCGTCGAGATGCAGAACTCATTTATGTAGGTAAGTCGCGCGATCAACATACGCTTCCACAAGAAGAGATTAATGAATTATTGGCAAGGTTGGCGTTAGAAGGTAAACGTGTTCTGCGCTTAAAGGGTGGTGATCCGTTTATTTTTGGGCGAGGCGGTGAAGAAATTGAAACCTTAATGCAACGCGGCGTTCCTTTCCAAGTGGTGCCTGGCATTACTGCGGCAAATGGCGTTTCTAGTTACGCTGGTATTCCGCTTACACATCGAGATTATGCACAAGCTTGCTTGTTTATTACAGGTCATTTAAAAGAAGGTACTTTAGATTTGGATTGGGTGGCAATGTCGCGCCCGCGCCAAACCGTGGTGATTTATATGGGCTTGGTTGGAATGGAAAAGATTTGTGAGCAACTCATTGCCCATGGCGTATCGCCAGATATGCCTGCCGCAGTAGTTCAGCAGGGCACGACACAAAAGCAACGCGTGGTTGTAGCAACACTAAAAGATTTATCTGCGAAAGTTAAAGAGGCGCAAATCAAAGCGCCTTGTTTGACGATAATTGGTGAAGTCGTGCAGTTGCGTGAGCGTTTGAATTGGTTTGAACCCGGCGCAAATTAATCAGGCATTCCCTCAGAGTAAACCGAAAGTTTGAGGGGTTTAGTTCCCTTACCTAGCAATTTGCACCATCTACTTATACTGGTACTATTCATGTCTTAATGTTTGATCGGCATGAAATAATGTTACTTCGTAATCGCTATATTCTGCTCGTCACTATTAGCTACTCTGTGCTGGGGTTGCTATGGATATTCTTATCGGACCAATTGTTATCAATCTTTGCCGATATTCACTCTATTGTCTGGTTATCAACCGCAAAAGGTGTCTTCTTTGTATTAGCTTCCGCGTTAGGTTTTTTCTTTGCCCTCCGCTCCATGCCTGAATTAGATCAAGCTGCTAAAGAGCGCCTGCAAGATGTGGTCTTTTCTGGCGCATTCATTGAGAATAGGTCTGCTTGGCTCACCTACACATTTGCTATCGTTATCACTTTGTTAATGTTGTTTGTGCGCATGAATATGGGGCTGAATACAGAACATCGACCACTTATGAGCTTATTCATTTTGCCGATTATTCTCAGCGCATTATTTGGCGGCTTTGGCCCTGGTCTTTTGGCGACTGTCCTTGGCGCGCTCGGCATAGATTATTTATTAATTGAGCCTTTAAACAAGCTTGAAATTACTGACAAATATGACTTAATACAATGGGGAAGTTTTATTTTTAGCGGCTTAGTCATTAGCATTTCAAGTGAGATTTTATTGCGCATGCACGCAAGAGCTGAAAGGAATCTTAGGTTATTGAATGTTGCGGTGTCTGGTACAGGAGATGCCATTTTTGTTAAAGATAAACTAGGTCGCTATCTAATTATCAATCAGGCAACAGCAAACTTTGTTGGCAAACCGATGGCCGAAATATTGGGAAAAGACGATCAATTTCTTTTTCCTGAGAGTTCAGCTAAAACAGTGATGACACTGGACCAGCAAATCATGGAAAGTCTGCAGACACAAAGTCATGAGGAAAACGTAGTTTCATTTAATGGAAAGGCTATGGTTTTCGATACCATCAAAGGCCCCATGTTTGATGATGCAGGAAATGTGATTGGTCTATTTGGTATTTCACGTGATATTACTGCCTTTAAACTAGCACAGGCGGCGTTGTTAGACCGTGACTTCAAGCTTAGTGCAATCGTTAATTACTCCCCTGCGGTACTGAGCCTAAAGGACACGGCTGGGCATTATGTGTTGGCAAATCCTAATTTCCAAAAGATTCATCATCTAGAGGAAAAAGAGATTATAGGAAAGACTGATTTTGATTTGTACCCAAAGGATATCGCAAATAGCTTTAGTCAAAACGACGCTATGATATTGGCGAGCTTAAAGCGTCACACCATAGAGGAGCGCTTTCCAGTAGAAGGTGAACTTCGTGATTTTATGACCACTATTTTTCCTGTATTGAATGCATCTGGCAAAGCCGAATTCATTTGCCGTATCTCGTTAGATATTACCGAGATGAAGCGTAAAAATGAAAGCTTGCAAATGAGTGAAGCTCGATTAAAAGAGGCGCACCGATTAGCTATGATCGGAGATTGGTCATGGGATGTCATCACAGATACTCATGTTTGGTCGGATGAAGTTTATCTAATCTATGGGCTTAATCCTGATCAACCTCCGGCAGACTACCTTCAGATTGAACAGTGCTTTACTACGGAAAGTTGGAAATTGCTTTCTACAGCAGTCAATGAAACGCTAGCAAATGGAACCGCATATGATTGCGATGCTGAGGTTGTTCGCCCAGATGGTAGCCATCGCTGGATAACCGCAAGAGGCAAAGCCGGATGTGATGTGAGTGGCAAGGTCGTGATGCTGCATGGCACTATTCAAGACATTACCGAGCGCAAGCAGGCTGAGATTAATTTGCAGATTGCGGCGGTAGCATTTGAATCTCAAAACTCGGTGATGATTACTGATGCTTCATTGAATATACTCAAAGTGAATAAGGCTTTTACGGAGGTTTTCGGTTATACCGCTGAAGAGGCTGTGGGCCGAACTGCTACTTTGCTTAAATCAGGTATGCAAGATACCGCTTATTATGAGCATATATGGCATCAAATTCATACGACTGGCTCATGGCATGGCGAAATTTTAAATCGTCATAAAAATGGTCAGTTATTGTCTAACTTGCTTTCGATCTCCGCGGTTAAAAGCAAAGATGGCATCGTTAGCCATTATGTAGGCTCACATGTTGATATCACCGAGCGAAAAGCGTCTGCTGACAAGATTCTTCATATCGCTTTTCATGATTTCCTCACTCAGCTACCTAACCGCCAACTTTTTAATGATAGGCTCAAACAAGCAATAGCTTCTAGCACACGTACTGCTCAAATTGGCGCATTGCTGCTGATAGACTTAGATAATTTTAAGACATTAAATGACACCCTAGGACATGATGTAGGTGATTTATTGCTTCAACAGGTTGCTGAGCGGCTAACCGACAATGTTCGGGCAGGTGATACTGTCGCACGCCTTGGTGGAGATGAGTTTGTCGTCCTATTAGAAGACCTAAGCGACAATCTATTAGATGCATCGGCCACAGCAGAGGTATTGGGCGAGAAAATTTTAGCCGCACTTAACCAAACATATTCATTGGGCACGCATCATTATCACAATACGTCTAGTATCGGCGTGACGATGTTTGACGGAAATCAGTCGCTGGTAGCGGATATTTTAAAACAAGCTGATATCTCGATGTATCAGGCAAAGAAAACTGGGCGCAACACCTTATGTTTCTTTGACCCTAAGATGCAAGAAGCCTTTAATGCTCGAGCTTCTTTGGAGATTGAGCTTCGTAAAGCGCTTGAAAACAAGCAGCTACAGTTGTAATACCAAGCTCAGGTCGATCAAGCAGATCGTCCATTTGGGGCTGAGGCATTAATTCGCTGGATACATCCAGAGCTGGGAGTGATCTCTCCTTTAAACTTCATTCCGCTTGCCGAAGAAACAGGTTTGATTTTGCCTATTGGACAATGGGTTCTCGAAACTGCTTGCGCTCAACTTGAAGTATGGCAGGAGCATCCATCGACAGCAAATTTAACATTATCAGTGAATGTAAGCGTAAAACAGTTTAGCCAACTAGATTTTGTGACACAAATTCAAGCTATGCTGAGTCGTTACAATGTGAAGCCGAAACGACTTAAATTAGAGCTGACGGAAAGCCTTTTGCTCGAGAGTGTTAATAACATCGTCACATCTATGGTTGCTTTAGAAGCTATTGGCGTGCAATTCTCTTTAGATGATTTTGGAACTGGGTATTCATCTTTACAATATTTAAAAATGCTGCCATTAAATCAACTTAAAATAGACCAATCCTTTGTGCGTGATCTTGTTGTTGATATCAATGATAGATCTATCGTACAAACGATTATTGCTATGGCGGGCAGCTTAGGTTTTGAAGTAATTGCCGAAGGCGTTGAAACCGAGGCGCAGAAAGCAATACTGCTAAATAAAGGTTGTCGCCATTTCCAAGGATATTTATTTGGCAAGCCTATGCCAATTGAGCAGTTTGATGAGTTGTTAAAGCTAAAAGCACATTAATGCGCATCATGAGTGTTTTGAGTTTAATTAACTTTTAATCGGAATGCTTAATCTCGCTTCTAATCCACCTTCTGGTCGGTTAATTAACGTTAATTTTCCATGATGTAATTTGGCTATGCGATCGGCAATGGCTAACCCTAAGCCACTGCCACCAGCATTGCTACGCGCAGTATCTAGCCTTTCAAATGGACGCAGCAGTTTTTGTAAATGGCTTTCTGGAATCCCTGGGCCATTATCAAACACACTTATTAAAATATGTTCAGCAGTCACTTTACCAGCTATTCGAACCTGCCCCTTGCCATAGGCATAAGCATTTCCCACTAAATTGTCCAACAAGCGTTGGATGGCTAACGGTTTAACGGGAATGAAATAGGTGGGAGCTAACTGTACTACCAAGTCACGCCCAGCGCGGAGTTGTCTATCATGTACCGCTTGCAGTAAGGCATTAATGTCAATCATTTGTGTAGGTTCGCCTTCGACCCCTTTTACAAAATCTAAAAACTGATGAATGATATTATCCATGTCAGCAATATCTTGTATCATGCCATTTTTTAGGCTGCCACAATCTTTATCAGGTAGCATTTCAACAGCTAAGCGTAATCTTGCAAGTGGTGTACGAATATCATGGGAAACGCCGGCAAGAATTAAGGTTCTTTCTGCATCAAGTTCAGCCAAAGAATCTGCCATTTTGTTAAAGGTTTCATTCACCTCGCGCAATTCAGCAAAACTTCCTTCGGGCAACTTTTCAGGCTGTTCGCCTTTACGAAGCCTATTCGCGGCATTCATTAATAAGTGCATGGGTCGGTTAATACGCAAGGCAATAAAGTAACCCCCTGCCAGTGACAGCATTAGTACTAGCGCACCCCAGCCTAGCCACTGCCATGGAAAGCGACGTTCAACATGCAGTTTTGGAATCACTACCCAAAAATCATCTTGTCCGATATTAAAGCTGACCCACAGCCCCTGAACACCATAGTGATTGACGGTAATAATGGTTTCTATGCCAAGCCGCTCTCTAATCTTTTCAGCGACCATATTAATAAATGGATCAGGAGGTAGAGGTTCAATGTCCTCCATAAAGTCCGCGTAATAAACGCGTACACCTTCTTTACCCGTTAGTTCAGACAGCAAAGCTAGGCGCAGATTATCTTGCGAAGCGATTAGTGAGGCACGAGTGTAATTCACCACAGTAACCGCTTGAAGCGCAGTAGCTTCCGCGCGAGGCTCGCGTTCAAAATACTCAAAGATCTGCAAGGAGGCGATTTGTCCAATAGCTAATAAAAAAGCAATGAGCAACATCCCTCTTGCGAGTAATGTTTTAGGTAGAAAGTTGAATTTCAAACTGAGTAATCTTAGGTTTGTTAGCCTTAGTGTTAACTAACGTTGGCGTCAGTCAACTTCGCCATCAGGAATAAATACATAACCAAAGCCCCACATGGTTTGTAAATAACGTGGATGCGCTGCGTCAGGTTCAATTAATTTGCGTAAACGCGATACTTGCACATCAATGCTGCGGTCAAATACATCTAGCTCACGTCCGCGCGCAAGTTGCATTAACCTATCGCGAGATAAGGGTTGACGTGGATGATCCACAAATACTTTCAGCAAGGCAAATTCGCCACTGGTAATAGTGACAGAAGCTCCTTCTTTGCTCAACGAGCGTGTAGACGCATTAAACACGAAATCACCAATAGTCACACTCTCTGTATTTACAGCAGGCGCGCTTGGTTGTAAGCGTTCATGTCTACGCATCACTGCGTTGATTCTAGCGAGTAATTCGCGTGGATTAAATGGTTTAGGTAGGTAATCATCTGCACCCATTTCTAAGCCGATGATTCTATCAACTTCATCGCCGCGCGCGGTCAGCATCACAATGGGTAACAAAGTGCCGGTGCCCCGTACTCGGCGGCAAATGGATAATCCATCTTCTCCAGGCAGCATTAAATCTAGCACTAGCAGGTCAATAGATTCTGCTGCTAAAACGCCATCCATCTCTTTAGCATCAGAAGCAACCTTCACTGTGAAGCCTTGCTCAGTCAGGTAGCGTTGTAATAATTCACGTAAGCGCACATCATCATCAACGACTAGTATTTTTTTATTTTGATCAATCATAGTATTTAGTCCGCGTTTATTATTTGTTAACTGAATTTGACTTTCAATCGCAATATTATGCAACTAAGCTTATTATTACTTTGTCGAAAGTCAAAATACTAAACCATTACAAAGTGTAAGCTATATTGTGTCAATTTAAAATAAAGCCTGAAATTAAATCGGGCAAATCAATTTAGATTTATAGTGAATAAGTGTCCATTTTATGCGTTACAATTTATTACAATTTCAATGTTCAATGAAACAATCAGTTAACAATCGTACTTCATTATGATGCGATTATGCTAAAGCTAAATCGTTTTTTCGACTTAATTATAAAGTTAGCGCATTGATTAAACTCACTCCTAAACATATTTTAACAGTTAAACACACGTGCATTGCAATGTATGTGTGCTTCGGAATATCGTTGGATGTTAATGCTGCGGGAAAAACAAACTTTATTGCAGTGGGTACAGTTGAAAAGCCAGTCCTTGGTGAAGAGGGCGCTGGCGATGGAATGCGGCAAACACTAAATCTTAATTTCAGCCCAGAGAATCGCGAAAAAATCCGTAAGGCTTTAGATGATTATGCCAAATCGGTTGACCAAGATCATGATCGAATTGAAGAGCGTCGACGCATCATGCAAGAAAGCCTAAAAGAACGTTTTTTAGATGCTGATAATGATAATGATGGCACTATAGATAGGCAAGAAGCGACAGAAAAGTTACCACAAATCGCAAGGCTTTTTAGTCAAGTGGATACCAATCAAGATGGTGTTATTTCATTAGAAGAACTCGAAGATGCGCAATCTCGCGCCGCTGAACGCAGAAGCGCAGCAGAAGCTAACCTTGAATTGCAAAAACAGCAAGCAACAGAGGCTTCATTAGCAACTAAATCTAAAAATAAGCAAGCTTCTACCAATCCCAAAAAGCGCACCTATTAGCTACCAAACTATTTAAGCTGAGCACAAATTTATTTTCCAAAGCCAGCTTTCTCACTTCTTAGCACTACTAAATAGCAATTAATAAGAATAGCGATTAATGAGTTTAATCTTAGAAATTTCCGATAGTATTGAGCAGCTTGATGCCCATGGTTGGGATGCCTTAGCGGGTGATATGCCATTACTCAGCCATGCGTTTTTAAGTGCGCTTGAAAGTTCAGGCTCAGTTGGTAAAGGCACAGGTTGGCAGCCTTATCCAATGCTAGTGCATGATGATGGCAGGTTAGTGGGTGCAATGCCGCTTTATATCAAAAGTCACTCCTATGGTGAATACGTTTTTGATTGGGCATGGGCAGAAGCTTATGAGCGCAATGGCTTAAGTTACTATCCTAAATTGATTTCAGCGATTCCATTTACCCCTGTTACTAGCCAAAGGCTTATTGCAGAAAGTTCCCAAATACAAGCACTAATGTTAGAAGCGCTTACTGAAACCATGCACAAACATCAATTGTCATCGATGCATGTGCTTTTTCCTGATGATGCTTCTACAGTTGCATTAGAAAAAGCAGGATGGTTACAGCGCAATGGTGTGCAATTTAGATGGCAAAACGATAATTTTATAGATTTTGAAGATTTTTTACGCACGCTCAGCCACGATAAACGTAAAAAGATTCATCAAGAACGTAAAAGGTGGTCGCTTCGGGAGTGGAATGTAAACGCATCAAAGGCGCAAACATTACCCCAGAACAATGGCAATTTTTCTATGAATGTTATGAAAA
The DNA here is from genome assembly GCF_029946165.1 of Methylotenera sp. GTDB lineage: Bacteria > Pseudomonadota > Gammaproteobacteria > Burkholderiales > Methylophilaceae > Methylotenera. The sequence continues at coordinate 15,166 of NZ_JAQSDZ010000022.1, read as the reverse complement.
CACCTACCTTGAGCATCGCTCAACTCCTTATTTAACGCCCGCATTTTTTCAGCAAATTGGTCGGACTATGCCGCAAAACATTTTGCTGGTATTGGCGTATTTGGGTGATGAGCCGATTGCCGCCGCGCTAAATATTTATCATCAAACTACGCTCTATGGCCGCTATTGGGGTGCCTTGAGATATGTGCCCAATTTGCATTTTGAGCTATGTTATTACCAAGCTCAAGAATTTTGTATCGAAGAAAAGATTCAATTCTTTGAAGGTGGCGCGCAAGGTGAGCACAAGTTAGCACGAGGGTTTAAGCCGCGTTCAACTTGTTCGTTTCACAAAATTGCGCAACCTGATTTTGCGCATGCGATTCAGGCATTTGTCACACAAGAGTCGCAAGGCATTGCCGCATATACTAACGAGCTTGAAGAGCGCGCACCGTTTAAAGCGCAATAGGTTTTGTTAATATTGTCATTGATTTATTAACGTGACAATCTTTTGTTTTACCAAGCAATTTCTTTACCATCATAAGCAATAAATTTTCCAGTATTGCTCAAGTTTAAATTCTCGATCACCTGACGCAACCCTGTCACACTTGTTTTGGTGCCTATCAATGCGTTGCTGCCGCCCATATCGGTTAGTACCCAGCCTGGGTGCAAAGTTGCCACGGCAATGCCTGCGGGTTTAACATCTATTGAGAGGCTTTTCATCACCATATTAACCGCAGTTTTAGTACTACGATAAATGTAACTACCTCCGCTAGTATTGTCGCTCATACTGCCCATTTTGCTAGAAAGCGTCGCTATCTTTTTAAGCTCGCCATTTGCAATGTGTGGAGTAAAAGCTGTCGCCATTTTTAATGGTGCAATGCTATTAATTTTAAATGCATCTAACCAGTCTTCTGTATTTGCATTCTTCAAGCTACTTTCAGGGTAAACGCCCGCGTTATTGATTAGTACATCAATTTTTTCGTCTTTTAATTGCAAAGCTAGCGCATCTATTTGTGCAAAATTTGCCACATCTAATTGCAGTATACGAATATTGGCATGTTTGCTTGCCAGCACCTGTAAAACGCTAGCCTTTTTAGGGTCACGGCAGCAAGCAAGTACGTTCCAGCCATCTTGTGCATATTGTTCTGTGAACTCTAAGCCAATGCCACGATTGGCACCTGTAATTAACACTTGGTAAGTCATTACTAAATCCTCAAATAAATATTGTTAACGCGCCTAAAAATACAAAAGCCACAAACTAAGCTGTGGCTTTTTTACTCTATGATTCAGGCTATTTAGCCATTTCATCCATCTTGTGGCCTTTCATTTTGCAATGGTCACCCATTTTTTCTTTCATTGCATCACGTTCAGCCTTATCGATTTTCCCATCTTTATTAGCATCCATTTTAGTAAACATAGTTTCTGCCATCTTTTGATGTGCTGCGGTGAATTCGTCGTGGCTGATTGCTCCATCTTTGTTGGTATCGGCATTCTCCATGGCATGAGAGCGATCGCCATGCATACCATCTTTACCGTGGTGATCAGCGTATGCCATTTGCGTTAAGCCCAATGTCAAAGCCGCCATTGCTATAATTTTTAAAGTTTTCATACAATATCCTTTTTTTGAATAATAATCGTACACGTAGGTAGACTCTGCGTATGTGTTGGCGTTCATTTTAGATTAACAATCAGCAGTCCAAACGAATCAAATGTTTAATTATGCCTAGTGATTTAGTCAAAATCACTAGGCACAATTAAGCTAAGCGCATAGGGCAGAATTCGAGAGGGCGCTCATAATGCAACACATGGAGCGAATCATTGTGAATCGCCAAACTAAAAAGGATACCTAATCATGTGGACAACACCAGGAGCTACAGAAATGCGTTTTGGCTTTGAAGTAACAATGTACGTAATGAACAAGTAATCAATCAGTTGATTTGCATATTAAGCTCGGTGGGAAATCACCGGGCTTTTTTATTGGCATTAATACAAGTTAACAAAATCAATCTTCTATTCTAAAGCCCACCTTCATTGTGACTTGAAAGTGAGCCACTTTTCCTTCTACAATATGCCCACGAGTTTCAACTACCTCAAACCATTCCAAATGCTTAAGTGTAAGAGAAGCTTTGTTAATGGCGCTTTTTATTGCATCGTCAGTACTGGTGGGAGAAGACCCCACTAGCTCAATAATTTTGTAAGTATGGTTCGACATTGCGTTCTCCAATTGATTTATTAATGATGCTTTGTTAATACTACGCTATTAACTCAGTGGTTTCTAATTCTGTAGCTTTTTGTTTACTAAGAAAAGGATAATCAATATAACCCTTTGCGCCACCACCATAAAGCGTATCAGCATCAAGTTTGTTCAAAGGTGCATTAAGTTTAAGACGAGCAACCAAGTCGGGATTTGAAATGAATGGCCGTCCAAATGCAACCATATCCACTAGATTTTCCTGACGTGCCGAAATAGCCATCCCTCTGTTATACCCATTATTGCCAATATAAATACCATTGAATAGTTTTCTAAGCGTTTGTAGGTTGAAGCCTTTGTCGACATTCCGTGGTCCGCCAGTCGCACCCTCAATAACATGTAAATACAACAAGTTAAATGTATTGAGTTGCTCTACAACATAACGGAAAAGCGGAGCAGGGTTGCTATCGCTAATATCATTTGCAGGGCTGATAGGTGACAATCTAACCCCAACACGCTCAGAAGACCAAACAGAAACAACTGCAGCGGTCACTTCCATTAAGAATCTGGCTCTATTCTCAAATGATCCACCATAAATATCGGTTCTATGATTGGTACTATCACGTAAAAACTGATCAATCAAATAACCATTAGCGGCATGAATTTCTACGCCATCAAACCCTGCAGCAAGCGCATTTTTCGCAGCTAGACGATATTGCTCAACAATGCCGGCTATTTCGCTAGTTTCTAAAGCTCGTGGAGTAACAAAAGGCACAAAGCCTTCTTCAGTAAATGCCTTTCCTTCTGGCTTAATTGCCGAAGGTGCAACAGGCAACGCATGAGAAGGTTGTAAGGAAGGATGCGATATACGACCTACATGCCATAACTGTAAAAAGATGCGGCCGCCAGCCTTATGCACAGTGTCAGTGATTGATTTCCAGCCTTTTACTTGCGCATTATTATAAATACCTGGCGTAAATGCATAACCTTTGCCCTGTGCAGAAATCTGCGTGGCTTCTGCAATAATTAACCCAGCCGTGGAGCGCTGACCATAATATTCAGCTGCAAGCAAGCTAGGCGCATCGCCCACTTGTGCACGGCTACGCGTGAGCGGCGCCATAACAATTCTGTTACTTAACTTATAAGGCCCAAATTGAAAGGGCATAAACAAGTCAGAGACCTCTGAGTTATATGAAAGCATATTTTCCTATGTAAAGTTACATAATAGATTGTTGAATCAGACCTAATAATTGCAAAACAATGTGTCAGGCTTATTACCAATACTACAATCAACTTAGCTTATAAACTGTGCGGCAGCTAACATATTGAATGGGTATAAATAAATTGACATCTGTAACGTTACGCATTACATTAAACAAAATTGAAAAATAAATAATGATTAAAACTTTCAGACATAAAGGACTCAAAGATTTCTTTGAGAGTGGAAGCAAGGCAGGAATAAGACCCGATCACGCTTCTAAATTAAGCCGTCAATTGGTGCGTTTAGACAATGCAAAAGTACCAGCGGATATGAACTTACCAGGTTGGAGACTTCATTCTTTAGAGGGTGAGTTAGCTGGGCATTATTCCGTTACTGTAAACGGTAACTGGCGAATGACTTTTATTTTTGATGGCGAAGATGCAGTTCTGGTGGATTATCAGGACTATCACTAGAAAGGAATTAAATATGAGCAAAATACACAATCCGCCACACCCTGGCGAGACTTTACGGGATGACATTCTTCCTGCACTTGGCTTGAGCGTGACTGAGGCGGCTGATCAGCTAGGTGTTGCACGCCCATCGTTGTCACGTGTATTGAACGGGCATGCCGCTATTTCACCTGAAATGGCTTTGCGTATCGAAAAATGGCTTGGTGTTGAGAACGGTGGTAGCGCCGACTTGTGGTTAGCAGAACAAGCCTCTTATGATCTATGGCAAGCAAGAAGTAAATTTAATGCAAAGGTAAAACCTGCGGCACTACTAAAAGCCTAAAAAAATTTCATTTCTAAAAATAATAAAAACAGGGGTAAACATTGCAACTAGATCCAGACGAAATAAGAGACTATCGGCAAGAGGCATTTTTTGACAAAAGAGAATCGAGTGAAGTTGATCCCTTTAAGATATTTCTAGCCGTACTTGCTGCTATTTTAATGGCATGGTTTATTAGAGCCGTCTATGTAGAGTGGCAGATCAGGCAAGTGTTGGATAACTTTAACCAGCAAATTGTCGTTATGAATGCAGAGTCGCAAAGAGCTATGGAGCTTAGTCAATTACGTGCTAAAGCTGCTGAGGATGAACGCACTAGAATTGAAGAGGAAAAAACTTATCAGCAAAAGGTTGCCAAGTATCAGCTAGAGCAAAATAGACAGGCTGTTATTACCAATGCGATCAACGACAAAAACCGAAAAGTACAGGCATGGGATGATTACTATAAACCTGCAAAGGGCTGTGAATCCTCTAATGATAATAAAGATCTCATGAAATGCGGCAATGACTATGCCCGTGCAAAAAAGAGTTTCGAGGCGCAATGGGCAAGCGCTCAATCTTCGCCTAGCAACTAAAACTTTACTCTGAAAATTAAGATTTACTTAGTCTTTGGGTATCTACGCAGTAATCAATGGTTTTGTACGTGCTGATATACCGAGACTGGAAAATTGCATAAGGTGACAAAGGTTATGAACAGGGAAGTACTGCGCTCGGTAATGTAGATATTAAGCAACAGAAGAGACAGTCTAAAGATCCTATGCGCCAATGCTTAGGAATCGCAAGCTATATTTGTGAATACTTTACTAAAAGCTATCTAGTGCATCATCAGTCTAACCGTAAGCGTTACTGGGTTCCTAAGCATTAAGCTCCCTGAATCAACATGATTGGTGGAAAAGAGTCAACTAAACTAACTCCTGTAAGCCCTTATTTAAAAGGGTTTGGTAGTTTCGTGGAATTTAGTTACCCCCAAACATCTTATACTCTTCAAAGCCTTGCCGAATCTTCAGCATTAATTTAACCCTAATATGTGTTTTAAATATATTAAGTAACTTACAGTTGTTCATTAATTAAATATGTTCACGTTACGTGAACAGTTAAAATAAATGAACAAAAATGTTGACTGCAATGTTCAACTTAATGTAATGTTCACGTAACGTGAACAAAATAAATAAATGAACAAAATGGAATTGGCTAATATAAAAGAAAATGAGATGCTTGATCGGGCAATAGAAGCTCTGAGGCAAACTGCTGGGTTAGATATTGAGGTTACTCAGTATGAGCCAGCAGCTACGCATGCGCGTGCAGATGCGTACATCAATATTGCATATAACAATAATAATTACAAGTTTGTAGTTGAGGTTAAGAATGTAGATCGCTTTGCTACCATTGCCCAAGTTAAACACCAGTTAGAAGAGTTTAACAAAGCGCCATTACTTATTGCGCCCAAGCTGACAGAAGCTGCTGCAAATAACTGTAAAGAGTTGGGCTTAAACTTTATTGATTTAGCTGGCAATGCTTATATTAACGAGCCTGGCTTTTTTGTATTAATAAAAGGGCAAAAACTAGTTCAAGAGCAAAATAATCCGATGAACTACTTCAAAGGCAACAAAGCGCTTACGCCGACTAATTTGCGTATGGTGTTTGCGCTGCTGTGTAACGCTGAAATGCTAAATGCACCTTACCGTGAAATCGCTAAAGTGGCAGGCATTGCATTAGGTGCAGTTGGCTGGGGATTTAATGACCTAGCCGCAAGAGCAATGACGCTTGGGGATGGTAAGAAAAACAATCGTGTAATCATTCAGCAAGAGAAGCTTATTCAAGAATGGGTGACAAACTACCCTATTAAATTGCGCCCTAAATTAAACCCAAGACGCTTTAAAGCAAACAACCTAGACTGGTGGAAGCATCTAGATGTTAAAAACTATGCAGCGCAATGGGGTGGTGAAGTCGCTGCCGACAAACTGACTCATTACTTAAAGCCAAATTTTTTCACGCTGTATTTACATGGCAAAGATTTGAAAAAAAACATGAATAAGCTGATTGTAGAAAACAGGCTTGTGCCAGACCCTAAAGGCGATATTGAGTTATTAGTAGCCTTTTGGGATTTTGATGGTGCAGACTTTTTGCCAGAGGTTGTACCCACTTTGCTGGTTTATGCAGACCTCATTGCAAGCAATGACCCGCGTAACTTAGAAACGGCAAAAATGATTTATGACAAGTTAATTCAACATGCAAACAATTAAACCTATTAAGCCAGTTGGCGAACTTACAGTTGAAATTGTGCGTGAAATAAACGCGGTAAGCAAAGCGCTGGGGCTAGAGTTGTTGCTAGTTGGCGCACAGGCAAAAGTGATATTACTAGAAAATATTCACGGCTTAAACCCAGGCCGCGCAACGGGCGATATTGATTTTGCATTTGCCGTTGAAAGTTGGGATCAGTTTAACCAAATTAAGCAAAGCTTAATCGCCACAGGCAAGTTTAGAGAGCTGCCAAAAGTTAAGCAAAGGTTACTCTATCAATCCAGTTTAATTGAGCATGGTTTTGTTGTAGATATTATCCCCTTTGGTAAAATGCAGGATGATAACAACATGATTGCGTGGCCACCAGAGCTAGATGTGGTGATAAGTGTAAGCGGTTATCAAGAGGCGCTTGAGTCTGCACTATTGGTAGAGCTAAATGCCAATTTGACTATTAAAGTAGTTTCGCTGGCTGGGTTGGCAGTATTGAAAATATTTGCGTGGTCAGAGCGAGGCACAGTCACTGAAAATAAAGACGCTATAGATTTGCTGACACTACTTCGCACTTATCATGAAGCTGGTAACGCAGACAGAATCTACGAAGTGCTAGAACCAGAGGTTTTGGAGTCTTTGGATTACAACCCAGAGCTGATGGGTGCTTGGCTACTTGGTTATGATGCCGCAGCGATAGCCTATAAAAGCACCATTGAAAGAATGACTGAGCTTATTGAAAGCAAAAAAGAAAACCTAATATTACAGATGGCTAAGTCTTTAACAGGTAATGAAAATGCTTTAAACGAGGCTGAAGCCTTGCTAAAAAGTTTTACTAACGGTTTGAGAAACTAACCAACTTTCACCAGCGCATTTTCATTCACCGCGCTCACCAACTGAATCACCTTTTTCGCGCCAATGTCATCAAACACACCCAGCAAACCATCTTGGTGAATATGCGTAAACGGCGGCTTAAACAACATATCATTATCAATCATGTCGTTTTGGGTGAGGTAGCTAATAATGTTGTTAATAAACGTCATCTGGTCAGCTTTAAGGCTGCCTGTCTGAATAAACGAGTGCAGCAACAATCGCAGAAGTCGTGCAAGAGCTTTATGTGCGTTTTGACATTACTTTAATGATGGAGGCTACAAAAGATAACAGCCTCTATATAACAGACCGTAATACGGCTATGATCTTTTTTAGATACTTGCCGAACGAAAATAACCCTTTACCAACGCCATTTTAGGAGAGGTCGCAATCTGCACCGCGCGCACGCGCAAGCGGCGCACGGAGCGGATTGCGACCGAGTCCTTTAGACTAGATATAAAGTACATTTAAGTACCGATAATTTAATAGATTGCGTTTATTTTTTGTTTGAGTACTTCAAAATATATTAAAGCTAACCAAGCAAACATTTTTTCGTTAATTGCTTGGAAAAATAGATCTGGCATAGGTACATCAATTAGCGATAAGTTGTTTTTGTGACTAGAGTTTTGATGAAAAAATCTATTCCTAACGCCTATTATGAGATCTAACATTCCTCGATTCTTAATTCTGATTGATTGATCAGTCTTAGACTCTATATTCTCTTTGCTAAATAAACATTTGTCTAAGCTATTAACAGCTTTTCTTTGTTCTTCAATAGTTAGTGCAGGAAATGAGAATTCGGTTGCATTGTCCAGTATTACATCATCGAATATTGATTCAGCGAATCGATTAAAAAATGGCAGTTCTGTTTTACTATCCCCTAAAAAATCTTTAAGAGAATCAAATGCCCCTAAGTAGTCTTTGGAAGCAGAAGCATATGCTAGCGGAAAAGAAAAGGAAACACGTTCCATGAAGCGATATAAGTGCAAGAATGCCATGCACTCTTCACTCTTTTTTCTTCTATGAAAGTAATGCAATGTCTCTAGCAATAAAGTTTTATAAAACTCTTTCTGCCTCAGGCTTTTTCTCAGATAATGATCGAGTGCTGTATGACTGATATCAATTTTTAATAGTTTATTTTTAATTGTAAGTTCATTGATTTTATTATTTTTTGGTAAGCCATAAATCGAATGATTTATACGTTGAGATATGTTTTTATTTGATGAAGTATGCGAAAAACTAACGGATCCAATAAGAAGTCTCACTAAAGCTGCCTCTTCGGAACTATTAGAGCCTATATTGAGAATTGTTTGCTGAGTTATTGGTAATGGTGGTAATACAGGAGCTATATCACTCGACTCCACTATTGAAAAATAACTATCTATTTGTAGCGACATTTATTCAATTACATCAAGTAATTTATCAGTAATTACACTAGATGAGCGATTTGCTAATGACTCTAAATTTTTAATAAAATATGCAACTGCAATTCTTCTAGCTTTACCAAGTTTAATTTTTGACACATCAAACTCTTTGAACGAAATTTCAAACTGCTCAATTGACTCTTCAAACGTAGAGATATCTAGATCTTTTAGGAAGTTATATGAGTTTCTTATTTCTGAACTGAATCCAATAAAATTGTTACTTAATCTAAACCATTTGTCTAGGATTGAAGAGGCTGATAGTTTCTTTACGAGTTCTATTACATCTTTATACTCAAGATCACCATCTTCTGGGCTGCGCTCTAATATTTTACCTGCGACAAGATCATCCAGTTTTTCTTGAATCAATTTCTGCGAGTCTATATTTACCGAATGACTCAAAAACGCCATGTATGCTAGTACGAAGTCGGAAAGACCAAATACCCCAGGTTTTATCCGTTTAGCACTTTTTTCGGTTAGTAAATCTGTTTCCTCTATTGAAAAATCAAAAAGATTTGCACTTAATATCTCTATTTGATGCCTAGTTGACATTGGCTTTTGACCATTATTCAGTGTAATCATCCTATAAAGCAAATTGTCCATCGATTGGCAGACTAATATATTTATAAAGATGGATTGGTCAAAAGGGAACTCTGATACTAATGGTAACTCTTGACTTGCTCTTTGTAGTGTTGAAAGTCTTTGTATACCATCAAGTACGAACCCTTCTGATATATTTGTATCAAGAAACCTTTGAAAGGCATTAACTGAAAATAATGAGTTAGGATCTGGATGAATGAAAGCAATTGTAATAGGAGGCATTAAGCAACCAGCTAATATATCTTTCTTTAGACGATCATAAAAACGTGGGTTTTGTATTCTTCTCTGGATTTCTAGTCTGTTGACTAAAGGTGTTAGTTTTTCTAGAGCGAATCTATAATCGGCTTTGCCCGTTGCAACAATTGCGCTCACTACTGAGTCTTTATCAATACTAAAAATAGTTAATGTTGTATTTGCTTGGTTAGCCACTGGTTACCTCTTGATAAATTAAACTATGGTCAATGTTAATTTAAATTGACTTTAAACTGTTAGAAATATTTTGTAGTTGTTCTTTTTTATACTTGCTTAAAGAGTTAGTGAAAAGTAATATCATGATTATGGCTACTAGATGGCTACTAATTGAGAAATAAGCACAAAGAAAAACGCCCCATTCTTTCGAATGAGGCGTCTTTATTGGTGGGAAAGAGGGACTTGAACCCTCGACCCCAGGATTATGAATCATGGGATCAAAAAATAAAAAAAATACCTTATAAATCATATACTTAATTTTAAGTCTTTTTTCTATAAATGTCCTTTTTAAGATTTTTTGTAGCAGACCGTATCAGACATAGGTAAGGGGTGTGTGCACAGGACTAATACTCCTTAGTTATTGAAATTTAGCATATCAAAAACGATTTTTCTGAATAAAAAATTTTCAAAGAATTACTATAAGGTTTGTGTGTTAATCATGCAAAACTAACAGTCAAATAAGACTTGGGTGAAGCTTTATAGTGAAAATCATGGCATATTATGAACATGTATCTAATTTGAGAATAATAATGGAAATTTTAGAAGATAAGAGGTTGCCAGAACAAACCATTGCCCTACTAAAAATCCTTCAGATAGGGCAGTCCCAAATAGAGCAGGGTCAGGTCAAGACAATGGAAGTGGTATTTGAAGAGCTTGATAAGCTAAACTAGCACAGTTACACACTTTGACAGTGTGGCTTAAATTAACTAGCAAAAAGCCATTAGAAATGTATTGAAAACCAGCTTATACTAAATTTAATGAAAATAAATGTCGTTAGATATACTTAATCAAGTTGAAAATAAAAATTTAGAATAATTTAACTAGTAGGGATAAGTCAGTGCCTTTAATAAAAATAACCCCTAAAAGCTCTATAAACAAGGCTTTTCTGAAAGTTAAACCCAATCGCATTGAGATTGAGAAATTCAAAGCCAATCTCACTAATTTACTTGATGCAACCAATGATACAGAATCAGAAGAGTTCCATAAAAACCTCGTTTCTGATTTTCTCAAAAAATCCTATTATGACCCTAACTACTTTATTAACACTAAAGGTAGAAATGATCTTGTTATACACAACGGCAAAGATGCTAAAAATACCGTAGGTGTTATTGTTGAGGCAAAAAAACCTACTAACAAAGTGGAAATGCTTAGGCAAGACAATATCAATTTCAAAGCTTTTCAGGAGCTTGTGCTTTATTATCTTCGTGAGCGAATTACTCACAAAAACCTAGAAGTGAAATGTTTGGTTGCAACCAACATTAATGAATGGTTTATTTTTGATGCTGTGATATTTGAAAAACACTTTGCCCAAGACAAAGCATTGGTTGCTAAATTTAATGACTTTGAAGCTGGAAGATTGTCAGGCACTAACACTGATTTTTTCTATAAGGAAGTAGCTCAACCTGCGATTGCAGCCATCACAGCAGAGATTGAATTCACCTACTTTGATATTCGTGATTATGAAAAACCTCTTCGAAATGCAGACAAAAAAGACGATAACAAATTAATCGCACTATTTAAACTTTTATCACCTGAACACTTACTTAAGCTTCCATTTATCAATGACAGTAATAGTCTAGATAAGCGGTTCTATACAGAACTGTTACATATTATTGGACTAGCTGAAACTAAAGAGGGTTCTAAAAAACTTATTCAAAGGAAAAATGTAGGTGAAAGAGATTCTGGATCTCTACTTGAAAATGCCATAGAGCAAATTGAAGCAAAAGATAAGTTGGCCGTTATAGATAATCCAGCAAAATTCGGAGCTAATAAAGAAGAAAGATTATTTAATGTCGGACTTGAGTTAGTTATCACATGGATTAATCGTATTTTATTTCTCAAGTTGCTTGAAGCTCAGTTGCTTTCATATAACAAAGGCAATAACTCATATGCATTTTTGAATCATAAAAAAATCGCAAACTTTGATGACTTGGATAGTTTGTTTTTTCAGGTGTTGGCTAAAAAGAGTGGCGAAAGAAAAAGCGAAGCACAAAATCAATTTAGCAAAGTTCCATATTTAAACAGTTCGTTATTTGAACCAACTGATATTGAGCATAAATTCATTTTCATTAGCAATCTAAGAGATGAAAAGAAAATACCTATTATTTCATCAACAGTGCTTAAAGATGAAAACGGTAAAAAGCGAACGGGGGAACTCAGCACACTTGAATATTTGTTTGAGTTCTTAGATGCCTATGACTTTGCAAGTGAAGGTAGTGAAGAAATACAAGAAGAAAATAAAGCATTAATTAATGCCTCAGTGCTTGGCCTGATATTTGAAAAAATAAATGGTTACAAAGATGGTTCATTCTTTACTCCTGGATTCGTCACAATGTATATGAGTCGTGAAACGATTCGTAGGGCAGTAGTGCAGAAGTTTAATGAAGCTAAACAATGGGAATGTAAAACCTTTGATGAGCTTTATGACAAGATAGAAGATAGAAAAGAAGCTAATGAAATCATTAACAGCATAAAGATATGCGATCCAGCAGTAGGTTCAGGACACTTTCTGGTTTCTGCACTCAATGAAATTATCGCAATCAAAAGTGATTTAAAGGTATTGCTTGATCGTGCTGGAAAAAGATTAAAAGAATATCAAGTAGAGGTTGTTAATGACGAACTGATTATTACAGATGAAGATGGTGAGTTTTTTGAATATAAGCCCACAAACAATGAAAGCCAGCGAATACAAGAAGCAGTATTTCATGAGAAACAAACAATAATTGAAAGCTGCTTATTTGGAGTAGATATTAATTCTAATTCCGTAAAAATTTGCAGATTAAGGTTGTGGATTGAATTGCTCAAAAATGCTTATTATAAAAATAGCGAAGATTTAGAAACTCTTCCAAACATAGATATAAATATTAAGTGTGGCAATTCATTAATAAGTCGTTTTGATCTGGATTCTAATTTAAAAGATGCACTTAAAAAATCTAAACTAACTATTGGAGGCTATAAAACTGCTGTGAATACTTATCGGAATGCGATAAGTAAAGAACAAAAGCGAGATATGGAAAAGTTGATTGAAGAAATAAAATCAAACTTTAGAATTGAAATATACAGCAATGATCCAAAAATAAAAAAGCTAGATAAACTGAAAAATGAGTATGGCTACTTATTAGGACAGTCATCATTGTTTGATGATACTGTAAAAGAGAGAAAACTAAGAAAACAAAAACTTGAGGATTTGAAAGGTCAAATAGACAAGGCTAGTACAGAAATTGATCAAATCAAAAGTAACAAAATTTATGAAAATGCTTTTGAGTGGAGATTTGAGTTTCCTGAAATATTAAATGATGAAGGAGATTATCAAGGTTTTGATTTGGTTATTGGGAATCCACCATACATTGCGATTGAAGAGTTTAGTGAAAGCCATAGAGATTACTTTAAAAGTAAATATACTCAGTTCGAAAGAAAATATGAATCATCCGTATTATTTATTGTTCAAGCAGAGAGAATATTGAAGGCGAATGCCTTACTAACATATATAGCACCACAAACATGGTTAACTGGAGAAAATTTTACAAAATTTAGGTCGTATATATTTTCTGAGTTATCAGTTAATAAAATCATTAACTTACCATTTAATATTTTTGAAGATGCCTATGTTGACACAAGTATTTATGTATTTAAGAAAGCTGTAAAAACTGATTACGAAATTTATAACTTTAATAAAAAAGATAAAATAACTTCATTAGAAAATATAAATTTCGTAAATATTGATTCTGATTTAATTCACTCTCCAGACTATAAAATTGTTTTAGATAAATCTGCTGCTGAGTTGATAAAGGCTATCAGTAATCCAAATTTTATAAGTTTGGGCGAAATTACAAAATCTACACAAGGGTTATCTGGTAGTGCTTATAAAAGTGTTGAGAATTCTGATAGTTGTCAAATTTACCCCTTTCTAAATAAAGGTAATGTGTATAACTATATTTTGATTAAAGAAGATATATTTTATACCAGCTTAGAAGACAAACATTCACTTAAACAATTTTATCAAAGCGAACCAAAATTATTAATAAGAAGAATAATAAACCGTCAAGATAGATTGAGTGTTGGTTACTGCAATGAAAGTCTTGTATTTAAAAAAGACATAAATCCATTTATATGTATTGATGATCGGTTTGATACATTTTATCTACTAGGAATATTAGCTAGTAAATTTATCTCCTCACTTTATTTGAAGTTATCGGCAATAGCTAGTAAGGATGACTTTAGACAAACAACTCTTGGCGAGTTGAGAAGACTTCCTATACCAATAATAAGCAAAGATGACCAAAAAGAAATCATTGCTCTAGTTAGTCAAATTTTAGAAAATAAAAAAGCTGAAATTGAAACACAGGAATTAGAGGACTCTGTAGAAAAAATCGTCAGTAGGTTATATGGATTTAATTCTGATTTAGAAGTGTGATCTTGAATATTTGATAGCAGGATAGCTTGATATTTAATTGAATTTTTATTTGAGTGATTGAACGGAATAATATGCAAAATCAAATTGATTTATCAGACATTGATCTTAAAAATAAACTTGAAATAAAATTCAATAATATCAAACCAATAGAATTAAATGACTTGAGTTTGTCTCTTCTTTCAATAGGAAATCAATATCAAAAGTTTATTGAGAATGACACAAACGATAGCTATAAAGTAAATTCAGAATTATTCATTAAAGAAGTTCGCACTGGTTCAATAATTATTGAATTGGTTGCCCAAGCTATGCCAGTAGTTCCATTGCTTTGGTCTGGTGGTTCTCTCGTTGAGTGGACTAGTCAAGCATCATCAACATTTCAATGGTTGCTAGGTAAAGTTAATGAGCCCCCTATTGAAGTATCAAAGCAAGATTTAAAGCAATGGAATTGCATACTTGAACCAATAGCAAAAGATAATGGCTCACAGCTAAACTTTACAGTTTCTGATGGTGGCACTGTAATTAACAATTTCTATATTAATTCAGAGCAAGCAAATGCTGCACAAAACTCAATTAAAAGAAGAATTGAAAGCTTAAATGAACCAGATGACCACCTTCAGGCAAAAAGAGTTATGTACTGGTATCAAACAAAATTTGATGATGAATCTCACACAGGTGATAAAGCTGTAATTGAAAGTATTTCAAAAAAACCAGTTAAGGTTATTTTTGAGAATAATGCAGTCAAAAAAGCGATGTTGAAAGGTGATGCTAGATTTATTAAGCCTTGGAATGAGTTAGCTTATCTTGTTGATGTTCGTGTGCAAACAGTTAGAGATGAGCCAAAAGTTTACACAATTATTAATTACTTTGAAGATGAAACTTTTGACCCAGAAATTTAATTTTATATTAACTCAGATCATGGCTAGGCAATTTCCATCAGTACATCAGCTGCAACTTTGAGCCTGTAAATAATTCTGTGTAAATGCAGTTTGAGTGCATTAATTCAAGGG
>NZ_JAQSDZ010000021.1:66781-143924 GCF_029946165.1 Methylotenera sp. | reverse complement strand
GTTAATATTGAAGGAGTGGGCTGAGATTTAAAGCTAATCTACTACAGCCCCAAATTTAAAGCGTACGCTAAAGTCTTCTATTTCTAAAAATACTGGGGCAATGGATTCAAGTATTTTTGTTTTATTTTTTTCGTCAACCTCTTGATTATAAGCACCGAGTTTATTGTCTAGTTCGAATATTTTTAGTCGTGCAGTATCGACTAGGTTATGCGCCCATTTAGGGAGCGAGTCTTCCGCTGTCATATCTTTGAGTCTTTTATAATTAGTATGAGATCTTTCCGATTTTAGGAAAAATAGAAAGTTACATTAACAAATATCAACGGAGTCAGACTCAATTGATTTTACTTATTCGCTTTTTTATTCAACTGCTTACTAAATTCAATATCTAACTTACTAACCCGTTTAGGCGTTTGTGGGCCGTAGGCATTCACAAACGCCACAAAATCTTCCATCATCATCGGCTCGCATAATCGCTCTGAATCACCCCCACCCGTAGCTAACAACAGGCTAAACATCGCGCCGCTATTCATAGACATGGAATAGTTTTCGTTACCGCTACGTTTTTTTAGCCTATCAATCGCGGCACTGGCTCTGGTAGATCTTGCGCTCGAACGCATACTATTCCTTAATATTTAATGGCTTATTTCTAAGTGGGTGATTATGGCATGCTTTAATCAAAACTTTTCATTAGCCCACTAAAGCATCTATGTCCGTCATTCCGTCGTAAGACGGAATCTAGGCAAGGTATATGCATAAAGCTGTTGAATACTGCCACAGCACTAAGCACCACTTTGTCTGGATACCAGCCTCCGCTGGTATGACGCACTGATGTTTGGTAATGCTGTGCGGTGATTGCATTAGAACCTGAATAGTGCCTATATTAAAACCTAAAAAAGTAATACAAAAACATATAAATCAATTGCTGAAACTAATATCTTACTTTGTAAATTTTGCACTAATGAAGAAACTTAGTTTAATCATTTAATTGATAGCTTGTTAGCGCCTTAAACGTTAAAATCTCAGGCTTAAGTTTCGCACAAAAATTCCAAAAAGCTCTGCATGTTAAATTCCTTAAATTCGCCGCAACGCGACGCCGTTAAATATCTCGATGGTCCATTGTTAGTGCTAGCTGGCGCTGGTAGTGGCAAAACGCGTGTTATTACGCAAAAAATCAGTTATTTGATTGATAAAGCAGGCTATTCGCCTAAAGAAATCGCCGCTATTACCTTTACCAATAAAGCTGCGCGTGAGATGCAGGAGCGTGTAGGTAAGTTAATGGTAGGTAAAAACATTAAAGGCTTAACCATTGCCACGTTTCACTCGCTGGGTTTGCAAATGCTACGTGCGGAAGCTTCGCTACTTGGCTATAAACCGCAGTTTTCAATATTGGATTCATCCGATAGTTTTAAGATTCTTGCAGATATTTTAGCGACCACGGATAAGCAGTTATTGCGCAAAACACAATCGCAAATTTCACATTGGAAAAATGGTTTTGTTAACCCAGACCAAGCTAAAGCCACAGCCGATGAAGAACTCACGCATGCTGCCGCTAAGGTCTATCAGTTGTATCAGCAAACATTAAAAGCTTATCAAGCAGTTGATTTTGATGATTTAATTAAACTACCCGTTGAGCTATTTGATGAGCATGAAAATGCATTGAATAAATGGCAACGCAAACTGCAATATTTGTTGATAGATGAATACCAAGATACCAACGCCTGCCAATACAAACTTGTAAAAATGCTGACAGGTCTACGCGGGCAATTTACCGCAGTGGGCGATGATGACCAAGCGATTTACGGCTGGCGCGGCGCGGACGTAGAAAACTTACGCCAACTTACCGAAGACTTTAGCAAGCTAAAAGTTATCAAGCTAGAACAGAACTACCGCTCTACAATACGCATTCTGCGTGGTGCGAATGCGGTGATTGCGAATAACCCGAAACTTTTTGAAAAGAAACTTTGGAGCGATTTAGGCACGGGTGATTTAATTCAAGTGACTGCCGCCATGAGTGAGGAGGCAGAAGCCGAATCTGTAATCATGAAGTTGCAAGCACACAAGTTTGAAAACCGTACCAAATTTTTAGATTACGCCATTCTTTATCGCGGCAACCACCAAGCACGAATTTTTGAGCAATATCTGCGTAATCACAAAATCCCTTACACCATCTCTGGTGGGCAATCGTTTTTTGATAAAACCGAGATTAAAGATTTAATCAGTTATTTACGTTTAGTCGCTAATGAAGATGATGACCCTGCTTTCATCCGCGCTGCAACTACGCCGAAAAAAGGCATTGGTAACACCACACTAGAACGTTTAGGTGAGTTTGCTAGCTTGCACAAAATATCATTGTTTGCCGCGGCGTTTGAGGGTGATTTTCAAAATGACATTGGAAATAAACAATTAGAAGATTTATTGAATTTCTGCACATACATTCAGAAAATTCAAGAACGTGCAGTTCGCGACCCTGCTGGTGAAGTGCTTAACGACTTACTTACCTCAATTCAGTATGAAGCGTTTTTGTACGATAACGATGAACCACGCGCGGCTGAAAGCAAATGGAAAAACGTGCTCGACTTTATTGGCTGGCTCACTAAAAAAGGTGAAGCAAGCACTGAGTTTGGCAACGAAAATGATGGTAAAAACTTACTAGAGCTCACGCAAATGGTATCTTTGATGAGCATGTTAGAAGGCCGTGAAGATGGCGAGCCTGATGCCGTTAAATTATCAACCTTGCATGCTGCCAAAGGTTTGGAGTTTGGGCACGTGTTTTTAATTGGCGTTGAAGAAGGGATTTTGCCGCACCGAGAAAGTATAGATTTAGGCGTTGCCGACCCCACAAAAATTGAAGAAGAACGCCGCCTGATGTACGTGGGCATTACCCGCGCACAAAAATCACTGAATATTTCATGGTGTAAAAAACGTAAACGCGCAGGTGAAATGCAAATGTGCGAACCAAGTCGCTTTATTGCAGAATTACCTAAAGATGATGTGCGTCATTTTGGCAATCCGTTTAATAAAGACCCAGAAGCCAGTAAAGAGTTTGGGAAATCAAAAATGGCGAATATTCGCGCCATGCTTAACAATAACAATTGATTCAATGTCATTGAGCATTTATTTGATATTACCACTCAAATAAATGCTCGTTATTAGCTCAATAATTATGGGGCTAATGACTATTGACCTAGACGTCTACCATAACTCACTGCATAAGCTGCTGGTCGCGCTAAAAGTATTGGGTCATCCGAAGCTTCGATTCCATCGACCAAAACCAGTGGGTTAAACATGGTCGCTTTCTCAAATTTCACGCCATCTGCATCTACATTTTTAAGCGTAAGCGTACCAAGCTCCACTTGTTTTCTGCTTTCTGGCCATACCACTGTAGGGTCATTCACAACGTCCCCTTTATCAGCCAACTGCACAGCAATTTTAAATTTAGCGGGGGCTTTGCTTAAACGTACTGGCAACTCTTCCATCAAGTAGCTTGGCGCTTGTGAAGCGGCCTGCTCTTTTGTTAGAAATTCTGCGCCCTTAATTGGGGTAATACGGTAACGACCATACTGCGTTTCACCTTTTGCATTAATAAATTTAAACGCATTTACGCCAAAAAAACTTTCGGTTGCAAAACTAACAGGCGCCGGTTTCGGCATTTGTACAAAAGCCAGTGCTGCTGGATGTGACCCTAAGAATTGTTCAACGGGTGTTGGTTTTGCCGCGTCTGGGCCGCTTGTAGCTATTGAGTTGAGTAAGCCTAAAAAGTCCTCAGGTTTTGAGGCTGGAAAGCCGTTGGTAGAAATACTCACAATATCCGTATAAGCACCGTCTGCTAATTGAAAGCGAATCGCGATGCCTTTAGGAAAAGCATTGCCATCCGCATCTGGTATGGTTGGCAAGCCTGTTGCATCTGAAAAACGCACAGTCACTGGGCTAGGTTTTGCTTGCAAATGCACCGCTTTAGTTAAGCTGGCGGCTGACCTGGCAGGAACAAAATCACCTTGTACAACAATGCCTTTTGCGTGATTAGCACGATAACCTTGGTACGGGCCGCCGGCTAATTTTGTCAGAGTGTTAACAATCTGCTCCACAACTGGTTTGTTGCTTTCTGCTTGATTGGCGTCTTCAGCATAGACATTGGAAATGCTCAACACTAACACTGACAGTGCTAGTCCTTTGATTTGCAAACCTTTGATATTCAATAATGAGCGTTTTATTTTCATGAGGTTCTCCTAAATTTTAGTTAATTGAAATGTGTTAAGTTAATGCAGATTGGCTAATTAAGTTTTTGCTAAGGTTTTAATCAAATTAGTTCTTAATAAAATGAGTTGGTTGTTAAGTTCTTTCAGCTCATCTAGCGTACAGCCTGTGCTGCATGCAATTTGGGGATGTATATCTGCTGCCTGAGATTGTAGTGACTTGCCCTGCTCGGTCAGCGTAATAATGACTCTGCGCTCATCTTCTGCAGCGCGTTGGCGTTGAATTAGCCCCAACTTTTCTAAGCGCTTAAGCATTGGTGTTAACGTGCCAGAGTCAGAAAATAATCGTTCGCCGATGTTGTTAACTGTCACGCCATCTTTTTCCCACAATACTAATAACACCAAGTATTGCGGATAAGTCAGCTTGAGCTTTGCTAACAAAGGTTTATAGGTCTTTGTCATACTTAAGGAGGCTGAATAGAGCGCAAAACACAGTTGCAAATCTACGCTTAAAACTTTAGCTGTTGAAACGCCAACTTGAGGTGTCGAGATATTTCTCATCGGTTTACTTTCCATTGCATTTAATTTCTTTTGCATTTAATTCGCACACGAAAAATAATACATCACAATTAAATTGTACACAATACAATTGTGATAAATATAAATAAGCGTGAATTTATATACAAGCAAGCAATGTATAATGCTGATATTTAGAAAACCACATAGATTCAAGCAACGCCAATTAAATTACTGGCGCATTCGTCACCCATTTAACAAATAATCCTGAATGTCTGAAATCAAAGACTCACAGCACTGAAAGCAACAGAATCATGCCTTACATTACATTAGATAACGCCTCACTCGCCTTTGGACATCATGCACTGCTAGACCACGCCTCTTTTCAATTAGATGCTGGCGAACGTGTCGGTCTGATTGGTCGCAATGGCGCTGGTAAATCAAGCTTATTAAAAGCCATTGCAGGCACTATTAAGTTAGATGAAGGCACAGTTTGGCGCTCACCAAGTGCAAGAGTTGTCTATGTTCCGCAAGAACCTGAGCTAGATACCACACACACGGTTTTTGAAGCCGTGGCTGAAGGTTTAGGCACTTTGCAACAAACGATTATTGATTATCACCAAGTGACGCATGATATGGGCATGCCAGATGCAGACATTGATGCTTTGATGACTAAAATGCAGCATCTACAACATGATTTAGATACGCAAAATGGCTGGGCTGCTCAGTCACGTGTTGAAACCGTATTAAGCCGCTTGAATTTAGATGCAGACGCGCTAGTTTCTACCCTCTCTGGCGGTTGGCGTAAGCGTGTTGCCTTAGGCCGCGCGCTGGTCGCTGAGCCTGAAGTGTTATTACTGGACGAGCCAACCAACCACCTTGATTTAGAGGCGATTGAATGGCTAGAAGAACTATTACTGAGCTTTAACGGCTGCGTATTATTCATTACCCATGACCGACGCTTTTTGAATAGACTTGCGACGCGTATTACCGAATTAGACCGCGGCATACTCACAGACTTTGTCGGCAATTTTGCAGATTATCAGATTAAAAAAGAAGAGCTAGTCGCTGTAGAAGAAGTTCACGCAGCTAAGTTTGATAAATTTTTAGCGCAAGAAGAAGTTTGGATACGCCAAGGTATTAAAGCACGCCGTACCCGTAATGAAGGCCGCGTGCGCCGTTTAGAAGCACTGCGCTTAGATCGCGCAGCGCGTCGTGAACGTCAAGGTAATGTAAAACTGAATTTAGACGCTGGCGAACGCAGTGGAAAATTGGTAGCCGAACTAGACAATGTCAGCAAAGCTTATGGCAACAGAACGCTGATTAGCAACTTTAGCACACGCATTTTACGTGGTGATAAAATCGGCCTGCTCGGCCCGAATGGTATTGGTAAAACTACCCTGCTCAAGCTTATTCTAGGTGATATTGAAGCCGATAGCGGCAATGTAGAGCGCGGCACCAAAATCAACGTAGCTTACTTCGACCAAATGCGCGAACAGCTAGATGAAGAAGCCACACTGGCGGACACCATTAGCCCAGGTTCTGACTTCGTAGAAATCGGCAATGAACGCAAACACGTCATCAGCTATTTAGAAGACTTTCTATTTCCACCTCAACGTTCACGCTCACCCGTGAAGTCACTCTCTGGTGGCGAACGTAATCGCTTATTACTGGCTCGTTTGTTTGCTCGTCCTGCTAACGTATTGGTACTAGATGAGCCAACGAACGACTTGGATATTGACACGCTTGAGCTGCTGGAAAGCTTGTTGCAAGAGTTTGCCGGCACACTTTTCTTAGTCAGCCATGATCGCGCATTTTTAGAAAACACCGTGACACAAGTGATCGCCTTTGAAGGTAATGCAGTCTTAACTGAATTTGGCGGCGGCTATGATGATTGGCAACGTTTCACGCAACAGCGCTTAGATGAAAAAAAATCACAGCAAGCTCAAGCTGCTAAATCAAATGCTAAGCCTGCCAACGCCGCACAAGCTAAACCAAGCTCAAAACTAAGCTTTAAAGAGGAAAAAGAGTTGGCGGCGATACCCGCTGAAATTGAAAAACTAGAGTTAGAGCAAGTAAGTATTAACGAGCAACTCGCTGATGCTGATCTCTATAAATCACAAGCGGCATTAGTCAAAACCTTGCAAGCAAGACTACTAGAAATTGAAGCCTTGTTAGAAAAGTCTCTGGCTCGTTGGGAAGAGCTTGACGCTAAAAATCTGTAGAAACTGAGACTTTAGGATTATCAATGCAGTGACATTTACTAAAATGTCACTGTTTAAAAACATACTATTAGTTTGAGGATTTTTTATCTTTTTTATCTTTTTGGTTCATTTCTATTCTCTTTTCACGCCACTCCTTTAACTGCTCATCGTCAAGCTGAAGCTGAATCGCTAAAATCTCTATCAGGCTCAGTTTCTTTTCCGCTTCTCGGCGCGTTAACTTAGTGCGCATTCTACTTTGCAATCTTTCAACTTCTTCCTCAGATAAGTTTTTTGCTTTTTCCATGTATTCTTCACTAGCATATTTAATTTTCAAGTCGTACTCCCCAGATTTTTAATACTCAAATATAACGGCAACAACCCAACAGTATAATTAACCAAACGCTGACTTTTGTGACATATTTATGAAGATTTCATATTAATTCACAACCCTACAATAAAGGCTGCGTGCGGATTTCAGGCATACATCTCCTAATAAACAAGTCAGCCATTATTGCCCCAAATGAAGTATGATTTGTTAACTTAAATTTAAAAATTTGGAGCTTATGCATGAGAAATATCTTAATCGCTAACTCAAAGGGCGGTAGTGGTAAAACAACCATAGCTACAAATCTAGCGGGGTATTTCGCTTCTATTGGTGAACGAGTATTGCTATCCGATTTGGATCGACAACTCTCATCCACGCATTGGGTGCAACGCAGGGCAGCTGAGTTACCCATCATTCATACTAGCAACCCTCGCAGCAAACCATCATCCATAGACCCCGACTGGATTATTACAGACTCCCCTGCTGGTTTTCGTGAAGAAAAACTCTCTGACGCAGTTAAGCAGGCCGATTGCGTGATTGTACCCATACAGCCATCCGCTTTTGACATTGGCGCTACCACTGATTTTTTAAATTTACTCGCAGAAGAAAAAGCCATACGCAAGAATAAAACCTTTGTGGCCTTAGTCGGCATGCGCGTAAATAGCCGTACAAATGCCGCTGCAACCCTTGCAGAGTTTATGGAGCAAACTGGCTTTCCAATACTCACCTACCTTCGTAACGCACAGGTTTATGCCACAGCCGCTGAACTCGGCGCCAGCCTTTTTGATATGCGACCTTCACTTGTCGCTCAAGATATTGAGCAATGGGCACCATTGCTTGATTGGGTGAATGAAACGACTGCGAATGAAAGATAAGTCAATTGCCCATTAATTGACTTATCCACTATAGACTTTAATGGTTTTTGGGGTACCCTAGATGATGGAGTTAGGCACTTGAGTGGGAATTAATGCTGCCTTGATGACTAGTCTGCGTCTACTTTTGACCCTAATTAACCCTTGATATTCAAAGGATTGAACTTCACAGAGTTTAATCGTTATAAATATAATCCAATATCTACAAATTTGTCTTTGATATCGTCATCAATAGTGCAATACTGATTTAAGTAAACTCACCCCTGAATCCTAGGTAAAATTCCCATGAAATATCATTACTTTTCTCTAGGTTTACGCACCAATCATCCCTTGTATCAAGCTGTTACAACGGAATCATAGCGAATGTTTCCGGAGAGTAAATCCGTGCATTGTCGCTACTCAATCAACACTAAGTCATTGATTAATGACTGATTTAGCTACCATGAGTCATTACGAACTTCATCGCCATAAGTTAATTAAAACTTTAAATGCGCAAGAACATGGTAAAGCGGCTGATATGGCGATTATTTTGTGGGAGCAGATGGCAGCTAAAATCATTTCAATCATAGGTGAAAAAGGATTCCACTCTCTTTATGTAAGAAGTGTATTTCTTAATGTGCCCAAATTTTCTTGGCTCGCTACTTATAATCCAAAATCTGAAATTAACAATCAGTTCTTAGAACTAAAAGCTTGCTTTGAGTTACTAATGCCAGAACAAGTCAAAGAAGCTAACAATCAACTATTAATTACACTAACCGATATTTTGGCGTCGTTAATCGGTGCGCCGCTCACAACTAATATATTATGGATGGCTTGGGGCGATATAGCCTCAGATCTCGTCACCAAGGAATTCGATAATGAATAATAAGGTAAGCATTCGACGTTTGAAAACAGGAGTGCCAGGCTTAGACGACCTGATGGGTGGAGGTTTACCTGAGTTTTCGTTCAATTTAATCGCAGGTACTCCAGGCAGTGGAAAAACAACGCTGGCGCATCAAATTATGTTCTCAATAGCGGATTCAGAACATCGTGCATTATTTTTTACGGTACTTGGCGAACCTGCTTTAAAAATGCTCCGCTACCAACAGCAATTTCCATTCTTTAACATGGAAAAATTGAATAACTCGATTAAGTTTGTGAATCTATCAGCTGATCTTTTAGAAGGTGATTTCGAGCGTGTACTGGCACGTATTGATGAGGAGGTTGAGAACTTTTCTCCTAGTTTTGTTTTTGTTGATTCCTTTCGTTCAGTAGTTCAATCAGCCTCGCATATGGAAAAGGGCATGTTCGAGCTACAAAAGTTTGTACAGCACCTTGGTATGCATATGACAAACTGGCAAGCGACCACCTTTCTCATTGGTGAGTATATAGTGCCAGAGTCTGAATCAAGCCCAGTGTTCACAGTAGCTGACGGCATATTCTGGCTGACACAAAATTTGCACAGAAATTCAATGGTACGAAAGATGCAAGTAGTGAAAATGAGAGGCCAAGCTCAGGCGCCAGGTCTACATACTTTTCGCATTTGCGATTCAGGAATACTGGTATATCCGCGTGCGATAATCAAGCAGACCTCAGAAATCGACTCAAAAATTGAAGAATCTATAAAAGAACAACGTGTTTCAGTGGGTATATCTAAGTTAGACGACATGCTCGGCGGAGGCTTACCTGCAGGATATTCACTACTGGTAGTTGGCCCTTCTGGTTGCGGTAAAACCATATTGGCTACTGAATTTCTTGCCGAGGGCGTACGCAGAGGCGAACCTGGTGTTATTGCAGCTTTTGAGAAAAGTCCAAGCCAGTTGCTGGGCAATAAAAAACTTTATTCATTATTCACGGAAGGTCATGTTGGCGTGATTAACACTCGCGCACTGGACTTGTCTATCGATGAAACGCTGCACGACATGATCGACATGATTAATAAAATGAAAGCAAAACGAGTAGTGATAGATTCACTTTCTGGTTTTGAACTTGCTCTTGCACCAGAGTTTAGTGAAGACTTTCGAGGTTCGCTCTACAGAATGGTTGCAGAACTCACTAGTATGGGTATATCAATATTAATGACATCCGAACTTGAAGATCGTTATACGGATTTACGTTTTAGCCCATTTGGTAGCGCATTTCTTGCCGATGCAATTGTCGTCCAGCGCTATGTTGAAATCAAAAGCCAGCTAAAACGTATTATCTCGGTGGTAAAAGTTAGAGGGAGTAATCATAGTAAAGACATTCGATTTTTCGAAATTACCGATGATGGCATCATAGTAGGTGAAACATTGCCAAATTACACTGGAATCACAACAGGAAATCCTACGGTCAATTTGTAATTAGCTCTTAATCAAGGATTGGGCATTGACTATGAATGATGATGAGAATGCACTTGCTGTCGGCGATTATTGCCAGTCACCTCTAACTTTAAATAAAAGTGATAGAAGGCAGAGTCCTAGAGGCCCCGATAGGAGGAGCGGAATTAACGCTGCCAAAGAGAATGAAGCTAGAAATTTAGTTCGAGATAAACTGCTCAAAACTAGAGAACACAAGACTCAATTACGTGAAACTATTGCCAGCTCACGTGAGCAAGTCGTTGACGCAGCTGAGGCACTCTACGCAGAAGTCGATGAACACATGGCTGTGCTTCAAGAAGCAAATTCAAAGCTCGTTATTGCAACAATTACAGCAACCCAGCTGGCAGAAAAACTCGAAATAGCTAAAGCCGAGTTGGAGGTTGCTAAAAATTTAGCTGAAAAAGCCAATCTAGCAAAATCTGATTTTCTTTCTAGTATGAGTCATGAATTGCGTACCCCGCTCAATGCCATTCTAGGTTTTGCTCAACTACTCGAAAGTGGCTCTCCTACTCCAACTGACAGTCAAATCAAGAAACTTAATCACATTACTAAAGCAGGCTGGTATCTTCTAGAGCTAATTAACCAAATTCTTGAACTTGCGGTGATAGAGTCTGGCAAGTTATCTGTGCAGCAAGAAACATTATCTCTCCAAGAAATTCTTTGGGAATGCCAAGTGATGATCGGCCCACAATTACTAGAGAAAAACATTGCTTTGCAAATAGCACCTTTTGATACAAATTTAACTGTGATTGCAGATAAAACTAGGTTAAAACAAGTAATTTATAACTTCCTATCTAATGCCATAAAATATAACAAAAATAACGGCTCAATCGATGTCCTGTGTGCTCTAAACAATTCAGGAAAAATTAGCATTAGTGTTAAAGACAGCGGTATAGGTCTATCTAAGGAAAAACTTGATCAGCTTTTTCAGCCATTCAATCGCCTTGGTCAAGAAAAGGGGCTGAATCAAGGCACAGGTATTGGATTAATGATTAGTAAACAGCTTGTGGAGTTGATGGGTGGAACTATTGGAGTAAAAAGCACAGAGGGTATAGGTACTGAGTTCTGGATAGAATTTGATTGTGCTAACGCGCTAGAAATGTCGAATGTAATTCCCAATACCCTACAATCAACATCACAAAATAAATTAATTAACATTTACAAAACTCTGCTGTATGTTGAAGATAATCCAGCAAATCTAATGCTTGTTGAAAACATCATCATTGACAGTTGCCCCAATATAAAAATGCTGACTGCAAGTGAGGGCAATATGGGCATAGAATTGGCACAATTACATCGCCCTGATGTGATATTACTCGATATTAATCTACCTGGCCTTAGTGGATTTGAAGTACTGCAATTGCTGAAAAATAACCCATTAACTGCAAACATTCCTGTGGTTGCCATTAGTGCCAACGCTATGCCACATGATAGAGAGCGAGCAATGATAGCGGGATTCAGTAATTATTTGACTAAACCCATAAAAATTAACGAGTTTTTAGATGAGTTAGATGTAATTTTAAAACAATAGATTTGGTTCGAGAATGAATCATTCATCATCTTGTGCCGCAAGGCTGAATCTGTTCTTTCCAATATGCTTGGATTTATATAACGCAATATCTGCGCTCTTAATTAATGAATCTATATCTTGACCATGCAAAGGGTATGTACTTACCCCTGCACTCGCACTGGTTTTAATCGATTGACCATTAATAAAATAGGGTGCAGATAACGCTGAAAGTATTTTTGATAAAAGTATCGATAACCCTTCATCGCTGTCTAACTCCCATAAAACAAGTACAAACTCATCACCACCAAAGCGTGAAACAGTATCTTCTTTACGCACTGCCGCTACCAATCTATCCGCCACTATTTTAAGCAGCATATCCCCAGCATCATGACCGTATTTGTCGTTAATTTTCTTGAAGCCATCCAAGTCTAAATATATCACTGTAGCAGTGCAATTCTTTCTCTGCGCATGCGCCATCGCTAAAGTCAGCCTGTCAATAAAAAGTCTTCTATTTGGCAAACCAGTGAGTGAATCATGCATTGCATAGGATTCCATCGAAAGACTATATTGCTCTAATTGTTTGTATAACAAACGTATCTCGAGCATATTATAAATTCTGACCTTAGCTTCCATAAGATTAAATGGTTTAGTAATGAAGTCTTTTGCGCCAGATTTTAAAGCTTTTAACAAATGATCTGGCTGTGATGTAATCACTAAGATGGGAACGTAACCATGCGTTTCGTTTTTCTTTAACTCATCCATTATCTCAAAGCCATCCATACCAGGCATTTGTAGATCCAGCAGGATAAGGTCATATTGGTTAATGGCTTGCAAGGCACAGACTTCAAATGGATCGGTGGTAGAACTCACACCCTGATATCCATCTTCGAGTAACATTTGCTCTAACAAAAACACATTGGGCTCGTGATCGTCCACAATTAAAATCTGAGCTTGCTTAATATCAAAAATATCTATCATCAAATTCCCAACATTATTAATCACATATGATAGTTTTAAGAGGCTATCGCTTCTTAATTACGATAGCTCGTATAAGATCACGTCGAACAATGTCTTATAAGAATTAATTGCTTATAAAAAACGTCGAATAGTGTTTTCCTATTCTGCATAGTTAGATGAAATTTTGAATCTAACTATGCATCTTTTATGTCATGTCTGACAATAAGCATCAATCATTTATTATTAAGCTTTAAATCATAATTGTCAGTGCGCCAACACACCCAATGACTAGATAAAAAACTTATTTATATGCAACATTAATGCAGTTGCGATGTATTCAAGGTGATGAGCTAAATGGTTTATTGTTTTGCCGTGGAAACAGCGGATAAAGGTGATTCGGTAGTTGAAATTCTGGTTTGATTCCAGCTTCTGGATGTAATAATCCATACTCATGTGCCGGTCTAATTAAATCTGAAATTTCTGCTTGAAATTCAGATTTTTTACGGATGCTCTCTGCTCACTTCTCCCGCTTTTCTATATTTTCCAGTACAGGTGAATTATTAGCGCTAGAGGGATTTATTACTGAAATTACTGATCAGCTTTTTAACGTTACCTCTCTTTATAAATCCGAAAGAAAATACAATTGATTAAATTAGATTCACGTATCTGAAGATATTAAAATTGGACATGTAATAGTAGATAAGAGCAATCAAACTGGGTGCGGCAAGGCACCCGGTTTGATTGCCATATTACTATTTTAGAACGAACGAACTAGCGTGAGTATTAAAGTGTCATCCGTTAAGTCTTTTGATCCGGCCGTAGTTGTAAAACTAGAACCGCCGTAACCTCTAGTGCCCCAATAGCCATTTTTACCACCATTAGTGCCACCTACATAATATAAACCACCATTCCAGCCAGTTGAACCTGCTATCTCAAAGGCTTTAGTTAAGCCAATTTTATAGTCTGTTAAATCCGCTTTAGTTTCCACTATATTTGCCCCATTAGCATTTGCAAACAATGGGTCTTTACTTAATTCACCTTTGATATCAGTGCGGCCAACATGACCAATTAAATTTACACCCCAAAATGGTAAAGGTACAAGGGCATTCAATTCAACGTATGTAGAGCCGCTAGTGCTTTCAGTCCAGCCTGTGTTTTTATTAAACCCAAACCATTCTCCCAAAGTTACAGAGGCTTTCGCACTTAACCATTTATAAGACAGGCCAACATTACCTTCGTAAGTAGTAAAATCTTCTTTAACTTTAACCCCCGCTCCTTTTTTACCAACAGTATCAGTTAATCCTTGATATTTATCCCAACCACCGCCTGGATAAAAAAGTCCAACTGCACCGACAGTCCAACCCAAACCCTCTACTGCTTCAATCGTACCGTTATATCCACCATAAAGATCAAATTCAGTGCTCGCACCTACATAAGTACGCTCTGAAATGCTAGACCCAAAAAAACCCGCATAAAAACCACTAGCATGGCTTATATCAAAACCACCTTGAATGGCAGGCTTATTCCATGATTGTGAAATACCGCGCGCGTAGTAATTCGAAACTAGACCTATATTTGATGAAAGTGTCCAAGGTGATGCCAATTCTGCAGGCGCTGCTGTTTCTGAAGGTGTTGATTCATCAGCGAACGTTAACGCACTCGTTAGTAAAAGTGGTACTGCAAACATGGCGGTTAAAGCGCTGCTTTTTTTATTCCGACTGAAAGTGCTCATTTGATATCCTATATTGAAAAAATACATTGCGTATAAATACTGATTGTTTTAAAAAAAGCCATAGTACAAAACAATTCGTATTAACTTTGGTCGACTAATTAACTCTTACAAGCCAACGGAAATTTCTGCGATAGCTTCGTCAGTTGCATAATTATTAGGGGGAAAAATTAAGGGTACAAATAAGAATGCTAGTCAGAAAAACTGGTTTTAAAGTAATTTTCATTGGAATACCTAGATTAATAAAAAATTTATAAAAAAATCTCAGCTCAACACACCCTACAATTTATTCATTAAATTCAGCTTTAATTATTGCAATGAATATTTTTTGGGATGCATTTGTTGAAATATCTTCAATACAACCATCCCACTCCTACCCTGTGCTAATACTAAATGCGAGGTTGCATTCTCCTGCCACACCAACGAGGTGCAGACCGGATTACTTCTGATCCAATAATCACGTTCCATATAAAATCTTTAGCCATTAAAATGTTTATGTGGGCTAACGATAAAGACTAGAGACGCAGATTTTGCTAGGTATGGAGGATGTTTTTGCTGAAAGCAATTAATAGAATTATTTCTCATTTTTCCAAGCCTATAAAATGTCACTTATAAAATATGACTATCACAGTATCGGAATAAAAAAACGAAGAAAATTCTCTTGAAGGTGTACTACCAAAGAAGTAGCGCTAATTAGCTGCAGAAAAACTGATAAATTAAAAATTAGCCTGAAATATTACGTTTATGATTTTGGATCATCGCAAAACTGCAATCGTGATGAGTAGAAGTATTAAGAAGCAGTTCACATGGTGTACTGCTTCTTAATACTCATTTACTTTTTTAAAAAATTGTAATTTATGCAGCTAACAACCTATTCAGCACTTCCTCAATAGCAAAAATATCGGCATTGAGCTGTCGCTAGCCACTTCAGCAGTAACTAAGCCATATCCCCTAACGAAACCTCTTCAATTGGTTTGGCACAGCATACTTAATACCGCGTGGCGGTGGATAACGCGGCTTGCTGATATCAAGCTGATTAGTCAATACAACAGCAGTCGTATCAAGACTTTGAAAAAATTCAACACAAAATTAACACACCGAGAAGGCTAGATATAAACAAGTATAAGAATCGATAGAAATTAATTACTTATCTTTATGTTTATTAATGGGAAATTGTATTTAATATGGTGCCCCCGACACGAATCGAACGTGTGACCCTCCCCTTAGGAGGGGGATGCTCTATCCACTGAGCTACGGGGGCATATCAAGATTTCGGCTATTTTCTCACATTTCAATCCATCTAGTATTAGTGTTAACATAACTTATTGTTAATTACTTTTATTGTTATTACTTAGTGATAGCTCACTAAGTTAATGAATCTGGCCATATGACACTCAAGTTAATGTTTTACACAATTGTTCTGGTACTAGCATTTTTTGGATACCGCCACTATGCGATGGCTGGTCGGGTTTTACAGGTGGGCGATGAAGCGCCAAGCTTCACACTTAATGATGCTAAAGGGCAAACTCATTACCTAACTGATTATGCGGGTAAATATCTTGTGCTGTATTTTTACCCTAAAGATGACACGCCAGGTTGCACAAAAGAGGCTTGTCATTTTAGAGACGATATGTCGCAATTTGAACAATTAAGCGCAAAGGTAGTGGGTGTTAGCGTTGACAATAGTGCTTCGCATGCAGATTTTGCCAAAAAATATCACTTACCATTTCCTTTATTAATAGATACTAATGGGGCAGTTGCAGAAAGTTATCATTCATTAACAAATTTTTACTTTATAAAAATTGCAAAACGTCATACTTTCTTAATTGACCCAAATGGAAAAATTGCTAGGGTATATACAAGTGTAGATACTTCTAATCATTCGCAGCAAATAATTGATGATTTAAAGTTATTGCAGCAAAAGATTTAACTAGTTCATTGGTCAATATTCGGATGAAGCTTAGAGAAGTTAAAATGTAAACCAACTTAAACGATCATGAATTTCAGTCAAACATTCCCATTAAATATCGCTTTATTCTTTATGCTGCTGCTTTTAATCGCAGTGGGAATTTTCTATATTAAATTAAAAAATAGCGAAGAACTGTGGAAATTTGCGTTAGAGGGTGCAGGTGACGGGGTTTGGGACTGGGATATAGATAACGATAAAGCGCACTTTTCTGATCGCTATAAAGAAATGTTAGGCTTTAGTAGTGAGGAGATTAATGACAGTATCAACGAATGGAATACCCGGGTGCATCCTGATGATGCCGCTTCGCTAGATCAGGCAATTAAGGATTATTTATCAGGTAAAGCGGAAAAGTATATCCACGAGCATAGAATGATCTGCAAGGATAAAAGCATTATGTGGGTGATGTCGCGCGGCATGATAGTAAAGCGCGATAAGAATGGTAAACCAATGCGCATGGTGGGTACACACACCGATATTACCGCACGTAAATTGCTGGAAACTCGTTTAGAAAATCTAGCGCATTTTGATGCTTTAGCGAATATACCTAATCGCACCTTATTTAACGATCGACTTAAGCTCGCGTTATCTTATACCAAGCGCGAAAAAAAGATGCTTGCTGTCATGTTTATTGACTTAGATTTATTCAAAGAAATTAATGACTTATACGGTCATGAAACTGGTGACATCGTACTTAAAAAAATCTCAAGGCAATTGGTCTCGTGTGTGCGTGAATCTGATACCGTCGCGCGTATGGGTGGTGATGAATTTGTGGTTTTACTGCCGATTGTTGACGATATAGAGGATGTGAAATTAGTCGCAAGTAAAATTGTAGAAGCAGTTGCTCAACCAATTAAAGTTGCTAAAACCCACTTACATGTGACTTGTAGCATTGGTATCGCCATCTATCCACAGCATGGCAAAGATGAGAAGTTATTGATGATTAATGCTGACATGGCCATGTATCAAGCTAAGAATAGTGGTAAAAATCAAGCCAAGTTCTTTGAGGAATCGATGTTAAATTAAATGCTTTGATGTGCACATCAAAGCATTTAAAAGTTGTTAATAAGGTAAGTCGAATAAAAGAAATTCGACCTCATTAGCATTAGTAAAGTCAATTAATGCAATATCTTTAATTTTCAAGGCATCTCCAGTTTTTAAAGTAATGCCATTAACGTCTACTTGCCCATGAATCACATGTACATAAGCGGTACGGCCTGCTCGCAACGGATGCTGAACATGCTCTGGGGTATTCAGTATTGATGCATACAGATAAGCATCTTGATGGATTAACACGGAGCCATCTATACCATCAGGCGAACCAATTAAACGTAAGCGACCAACTTTAGATTCCAAACCAAAATGTTTTTCTTCATAGCTTGGCGCAATGCTTTTAACATTTGGCTCAATCCAGATTTGTAAAAAATGGACACGATCAGAGCTTGAGTGATTAAGCTCACTATGACGCACACCAGTACCCGCGCTCATCCTCTGCACATCACCATAACTAATAACAGAGCCTGTACCCATGCTATCTTTATGCTCTAATGAACCACTTAAAACATAGGTGATAATCTCCATATCTTCATGTCCGTGGGTTCCAAAACCTTTACCAGCCTGAACTCGATCTTCATTAATCACGAGCAATGGTCCGAATCCCATTGCTTCTGGATTGTAGTATTGACCGAATGAAAATGAATGGTTGGATTGCAACCAACCATGGTCTGCTGCACCGCGACTACTATTTTTATGAATCTCTAACATGGTGATCTCCTTTTTAAGTACTTCCAAAATCATGAATAAATTAGAATATAATTAATTTATAATTAGTCTTATTTATTAAGCATGTGTGTATTATGAGCTGGAAGATGAATGATTAAAAACGGAAATAGTATCAACCTATCATCGAAAAAATCGAATGTTTAAAATTAGCTTAGATGCATTACTGATATTGGATGCCATTGATCGCTTAGGATCTTTTGCAGCTGCGGGAGGTGAACTATTCAAAGTACCTTCAACCATTTCTTACACGGTAAGTAAGTTAGAGCAAGATTTAGGTGTGAAGGTATTTGAACGCTTAGGACCCAAAGTCGCCATTACCAAAGCAGGGAGTGAGTTACTCAAAGAGGGTCGCCACTTACTAAAAGCCGCAAGTGATTTAGAACACCGCGTCAGAAGAGTAGCATCAGGTTGGGAAACTGAACTCACGATAGGAATGGACTCAGTGTTCTCTCCAACCTCATTGATTAATGATGTCAGAGAGTTTTGCAAAGTTGCCGACCTGACAAGATTGAAATTCTCGCAAGAAACACTATCAGGTACTTGGGAAGCCCTACTCGATAGGCGGGTCGACTTACTTGTAGGAGCAGCTGGTGAAGGCCCTTCTGGAGGCGGATATCACTCGTACCTCATTGGTTATATGGAGTTTGTGTTTGTTGTTTCACCAACCCACCCTTTGGCTAATATTACCAACCCTCTTAGCAAAACCGACCTGAGCCAACATCTTGCTATTACCGTCAGTGATTCCGTCAGGAAAATGCAGCCCCGAACAGTAGGCCTACTTTTTGGACAAAATTCATTAGCAGTATCTAACATGCGTACAAAATATGAGTATCAATTAGCTGGTATGGGCTTTGGCTTCTTGCCTGAACCCCTTGCACGTCAAGCGATTTCAGCGGGATTATTAATTATAAAAGAAGTAGAAGAGCCTCGAAAACATGAGCCAATTTACCTTGCATGGCGCACAGAGGAACTGGGAGCGGGATTAACTTGGTGGATAGATAAAATGAAAAGCCCAGAGCTCCTAGAGAGGTTATGGGCTTCTTTCAAATAAACCCTTGAATTACGAATTATTTGAAATCGATCGGTTTCTCTTGGTAAAAAATTAATTTATAGTAGCGAAAAAATGTTTGGCACATTTTTGGCACAGTTGGCACATTATTTTGAGTGATTTCGCATTATTTCAAATGATACTGAGCTGACGCAAAAAACAAAAAACCCCTGATAAATCAGGGGTTTTGAATTGGTGCCCGGAGCCGGAGTCGAACCGGCACACCCATAAGGCGAGAGATTTTAAGTCTCTTGTGTCTACCAATTTCACCACCCGGGCAGATGGAAGGTCTACATCAAATTGCGGAGCGTATTCTAACACTGTAATTCAAATTTTTATAAGCTATAAATGAGTTTTTTTACAGTAAAGTAAAAAATATTTATATATTTTCACTTTCAACATGGATCAAGTCAAAATTTAACAAAAAAAAATGGAAGCCTAGGCTCCCATTTTTACTTTTAACTACATGAACTAAATTGCTACTAGAACTTCAATATGTAACTTATTTTTTCTGCTCACGCACTAGCTCTATGCGACGATTAACCAAATTACCTTTTCTTGGATCATTCTCAGCGATTGGCATGCTATAACCATAACCTTTAGCAGATAAACGTTTAGCATCTATACCTTTTTTAACGATATAGTCCATCACTGCTTTAGCACGCTTCTCAGATAAGCGCTGGTTATAATCGGCATTTGAGGTGCCGCTTTGATCGGTATGACCACCGACTTCAACGTTTGAATCACCCCACTCTTTCAAGGTATTAATCGCGTTATCTAACGCAGGATAGGAAACCTCTTTAATTTTAGCGCTATTAGGCTCAAACTGCACATCAGGCACGATTTTATTTGCCATTGCTTTATTTGCTATTGGTTTCGCTTCGACCTTTGCTGGTTCTAAGGCTACGGGCATAGCCACAAATATGGTCGAACTAAGTGGCTTTGCATCAGCCAATAGTGCTGCTTTGTCTATAGTCTTTTGAACTGGGGACGCAGCCTGACAAACATTTTCATCATCCATGTAACTTTCACGTTTGTACTCAGGCAAGCCACCACGCGCGGCGCCGATTTTATTCAACAACTCGCCTTGACCCGCATAAGTTCTTGCAAAAGCTGTTTGAATATCGTACTGCGTATTTGCCAGCGCACGCCTAGCTTGAAAGTATTCATTCTCAGTATCTAACAAATCTAATAAAGTGCGTTGACCAATCTCGAATTGCTTACGATAAGCTTCACGCGCATTCTCAATAGAGTTTTTATGTTCTGTACGATACTTTTCTTGCTCTTTTAACTGTTGAACGTCGTTATAAGCAATCACTACCAGTTGACGAGTATCAACACAGGCTTTATCACGTAAATCTTTAGAGTTGTTAAGCTTTTCTGCCGTTTGTTTAATCGCGTTTTGATCTGAAAAGCCATTAAATAAATTAAAATTCATGGTTAATTCAAGCAAATCAGCGGCGCCAGCACTAAACCTGCCATCATTACTAACACCTAGGTTCTTGCGTGCTTGCAAGTCTAACTTAGGGTAATAACGTGATTGTCTTGTTTTAATCTCATCTTTACTGGCTTGAATGTCTTCAATTGTTGAAAGTAAATCTGGATTTTGATTGTATGCAACTTTTAAGGCTTCCATTGAAGTTGGCTCTACCCCTGCATTAAAAAAGGTAGGAGCCTCTAAGGTTTCTGGTGGAAGCTCGCCATACAGACGTTGCATACGTGCAGTCACATCATGCAAATTTGTTGTTTCAGTGAGCAAATTAGCTTCAGCTAAAGCTAAACGCCCCGAGGCTTGCTCTAAATCGACTTTACGCGCGACGCCTGCGTTCACACGCTCATGAATGCGGTCAAACAATTGCTTGTGTATCACATAGTTTTCTTTTGCATACTCGCTTAACTCGCGATAACGATTAGCATCAATATATGAGCGCATAAATTCCAGCGTAGTATTTTGCATTGCACTTTGCAGTTCATAATAACGTACACGGTTGGCATGACCCAACCGCTTAACCTCATTGCTTGTAGCAAAGCCGTCAAAAATCATTTGTCGCAAAACAAGCTCATTGTTAAAGCGGGGAATATTGGTGCCATCACCAGAATTGTTAAGGTCTTCTTGTTTTCTGTAAGTAGAAACAATATCTGCTCTTGGCAAGAAATTACCGTGCGCTACATCTTGCTCGAAGCCTGATTCTAAAAAACGGTGATAACGTGATTGCACATCAGGATTTGCAGTAATGGTTTTCTCAACCATCTCTTTTAATGTTACCAACGATCCTACAGCAAACGCAGTGTTACTTGTAAGGCCACCTAAGCAAGAAATTAAAGCTAAAGTAATTAGTTTATAGTTGAATTTGTTATTCAAAATTTATTCCCATAATCTTTCATTAATTGTTCATAAAATTGAAAATGCAAGACCGCAACAAATTTCAATCTATCAATCATCTACACCATCTAGTTAATCTGACAAGCATGAATATAAGCAACAACCATACCAAGCTAAAATCCACTTAAAAATTAGAAGTTAAAATTTCAAGAAAATGTAAACGCAGCCAATTAGGCGTGACCTTTAAAGCTTGAAGACATCAAGCCTACCCGCCCTTAATAAATAAACAAGCGTTTGTTTTTATTATGTATTTTTATTATTATTAATAAAAATTTACAATTTCAACCGCCATTAAAGCGATATTTACTGTATACGACAAACTTCAGAGTGTATTTACAAAAAATGCTTACTTCAATTTAAAGTCAGCAATTAGTAAATCAGGGAAACTGTCATTATTCAAAACAAACCTGTTTAAGAATTAGACAATTGAAGGACACACTTACTATTAATCATAAGTGACCTTTAAATCTTTTAATCGGCTTTTAATTAAAAAACGATTGGTTAAGTATTTAAGTTGGTTGATAATAGGACTCCTCTCTAATAACCCTTCATTTTAATGTCCACTCCTACTGGCAGTAAAACAAAGCTCTCCGCACTTACCTTAGCCGCACTTGGGGTCGTATTTGGTGATATTGGCACAAGTCCTTTATACACAATCAAAGAAGTTTTCTCAGCTGGCGCTCACCCCGTGCCTCTCACCGAAGCTAATATGTTCGGCATATTATCGCTGATTGTTTGGGCGCTTATCATGGTGGTATCGGTTAAATATGTTGCATTTATTATGCGAGCAGATAACCGTGGGGAAGGAGGAATTATGGCTTTGCTTGCCTTAGCTAGTCATAACGCGGGCAGCAATATTAAGAAGCAACGCACCATCATGTTGCTAGGTATTTTAGGTGCCTGTATGTTTTATGCGGACGGCATGATTACACCAGCCATTTCAGTTCTATCTGCTGTGGAAGGACTTGAACTTGCAGCGCCGATTCTGCATCCACTCATCCTACCGATTACATTGGTGGTACTTTTTATTTTATTCTGGGCACAAAGTAAAGGCACTGCCTTAGTCGGCGCCTTTTTTGGCCCAATCATGCTGATGTGGTTTGGCACGCTCGGGGTTCTTGGTATACAAAGTATCATGCAGAACCCCAGTATTCTGCATGCATTAAATCCAATTTATGCTATTCAGTTTTTCATGGTAAGCCCGTGGATTGCATTTGTTGCACTTGGCGCTGTGGTGCTAGCGGTGACGGGTGCAGAAGCTTTATATGCAGACATGGGACATTTCGGACGCTTCCCCATTCGTCTAGCTTGGTTTGGTTTTGTTTTACCTGCACTAATTTTAAATTACTTTGGTCAAGGGGCACTCATCCTGCAACATCCAGAGGCTATTAAAAATCCATTCTATTTACTTGCTCCAGAATGGATGCTTTTCCCACTCATTATTTTAGCTACCCTTGCTGCAGTCATTGCCTCACAAGCTGTAATTACTGGTGCATTTTCAGTATCGCGCCAAGCCTTGCAATTAGGCTACTTACCGCGCATGCACGTGGAACACACCTCTGAAAGCCAAGAAGGTCAGATTTATATGCCACGCGTCAATTGGGGGTTAATGGCAGCAGTAATGGGATTGGTCTTAACCTTTAAATCGTCCGGCAATTTAGCCGCCGCTTATGGAATAGCGGTAACTGGCGACATGGTCATCACCACTCTGTTGGCAGGTATTATTTTCCATAATCTTTGGGGATGGAGCAAGTTGCGCACAGGTTTGTTAGTAGCTATGTTTCTCACAATTGATATTGCTTTTTTCAGCGCAAACGTCTTAAAAATCCCTGATGGTGGTTGGGTGCCGTTAGCTATTGGCATTGTAATTTTCACGTTGATGCTCACTTGGAAAACTGGCCGTGGAGTAGTCTATACAAAACTTAAAAATGAGGCCATGGCATTAGACCCATTTATTGAAGCAATTGGCGCACATCCTCCAACACGTGTTCCAGGTACAGCACTGTTTCTAACACCAAACCCAGAGGGTGTGCCACATGCAATGCTGCACAACCTAAAACACAACAAAGTATTGCACGAAAAAATGGTGATACTCACCGTTAAATTTTTAGACTACCCACATACCGTGGAAGAAGAGCGCGTGAAGTTAGAAGTTCTGCCGCACGAGTTTTATAGAGTGACCGTGAAATATGGTTTTAAAGATGAGCCAGATTTACCTCGCGATTTACAACTTTGTACTGAAAAAGGCTTAGTTTTAGATGAAATGGACACTTCATTCTTTATCGGTAAAGAAATTCTGATTGCCAGCGGCAAGTCTGGTATGTCTTTCTGGCGCAAGAAAATATTCATCGGTTTATTTAGAAGCGCAGAAACAATCACCAATCAATTCAAACTACCGCCAAACCGTGTGATTGAGTTGGGCTCTCAATTAAAGATTTAACAATTATTGACGACTTCTCATTCAACTTTATAATAGACTCACGCGTTAGCAGCTTAGATATTGGTAAATATACCCATTTAAGTACTAAAACTTTTCAGATAAAGGAACAAATATGAAAAAGCTGACCCTAATTTTACTTGCCGCAATTTCTTTACAAATCAGCGGCTGTGCTACTACTACTCAAGATAGCGTTTCAGGTGTAAATCGTACACAACTCTTGTTAATGCCCGAATCGCAAGTTGTCGCTATGTCTAGCCAAGCTTACACACAAACCTTGCAAGAGTCACAAAAGAAAAACACACTTAATACTGACAAAGCGCAATTCGAACGTGTGCGTGCTATTTCCAATAGACTCATTGCACAAGTCGGCATATTTAGGCCAGATGCTGTGCAATGGAAATGGGAAGTGAATGTGGATAAAAGCGACCAGGTGAATGCTTATTGCATGCCAGGCGGAAAAATCATGGTACTCACTGGTTTAATCGATCAACTAAAAGCAACTGATGACGAGTTAGGTGCAGTGATTGGCCATGAAATTGCACATGCCTTACGCGAGCATGGTCGTGAACGCATGTCACAAGCCTTTGTACAACAATTTGGTTTACAAGCACTAGGTGCAATCATAACCAATGGTACAAGTGCGGCAGTTGGCAATGCCTCGATGCAAGCTGCTGGGGTTGGTTCACAATTATTCTTTGCTTTACCTAATAGTCGCCTGCAAGAAACAGAGGCAGATAGAATTGGTTTAGAGCTATCAGCACGCGCTGGGTTTAATCCAGAAGCAGCGATTACTCTTTGGCAGAAAATGAGTAAACTAGGCGGCAATAAACCGCCAGAGTTCTTAAGTACCCACCCAGCGGATGGCACTCGTATTGCCCAATTACAAGCATTAGTGCCAAAAGTAAAGCCGCTATATGTAGCCGCTAAGAAAAAATAATTAGCGCCAGCAGAAATCATCTCGCAGAAATTATTTGAAGCTCATGTCAGATATTCAATATCTGACATGAGCTTTAGTTTTTGGTGAATACTCAGTTTAGGTTAAAATAACGTTTTTATTAAACCAACTAACTCTGAGAGCATTATGGATTCACGTCAAAGTATTATCGAAACGGCCTTTGAAGACCGCGCTAACATTAACCCTAGCAACGCAACTGCTGAAATTAAAGCAACTGTCGCTTCTTTAATCGCAGATTTAGACGCAGGAACACTACGCGTTGCTTCTCGTATTGGTGATAGCCAAGACTGGGAAACTCACCAGTGGCTTAAAAAAGCGGTATTGCTTTCATTCCGCCTAGAAGATAATACTTTGTTAGATGGCGGCTGCACTAAATACTACGATAAAGTACCGCCAAAATTTGCTGATTATACTGAAGAAGATTTTAAAGCTGGTGGCTTCCGCGTAGTGCCAAATGCAATGGTGCGTCGCGGTTCATTCATTGGTAAAAACGCAGTGTTATTACCTTCATACGTTAATATCGGCGCTTACGTTGGCGAAGGCACAATGGTTGATACATGGGCTACAGTAGGCTCATGCGCACAGATCGGTAAAAACGTGCATTTAAGCGGCGGCGTTGGTATTGGTGGCGTATTAGAGCCAATTCAAGCTGGCCCAACCATCATTGGTGACAACTGCTTTATTGGTGCACGTTCTGAAGTGGTTGAAGGCGTAATCGTAGAAGACAACTGTGTGATTTCAATGGGCGTTTATATTGGTCAATCAACCAAAATTTACGATCGTGAAACTGGCACTGTCACCTATGGTCGCATTCCTAAAGGTTCAGTTGTGGTTTCGGGCAACTTACCATCTAAAGATGGTAGCTATAGTCTTTACTGCGCAGTGATCGTTAAAAAAGTAGATGAAAAAACACTAGGAAAAGTCGGCATTAACGAACTTTTACGTGGTATTTAATTAAGCTGGATTTAATGCCTAGTTGACATGTAGCCGTCACTTTTCGACGGTTAGCTTTCTTAATATTAAATACCAGCCCTTAAACACCGATTGTCCATTAGAAATAATAAAATTAACGTAAATCCAATGTAGGAGGGGCTTGCAGCCCCGAATGGCGATTCGATGTGATATTTTGTTCGGGGCTACAAGCCCCTCCTACAGCCATCCGCAACAGTTTGAGTGGAAAATTCTACAAAATTAAATGTTCTAATGGATTATCTGCGTTTAATAACACTATTGTTTGAATAGGCTGCAAGCAAGCGTTCATTACGCTTCTGCAGCCTTTTTAACGTCTAGAGCAAATGCAATTCAGTCATAGGCGTCTAGATTGTGCTAACTTATCAGCACTTTAGGTCATTTCTATAGCGTATTGCTGTAAAATGCGTTTTTAATATAAAACGTTTATTTTAAACACTATATCTATGCAGCTATTTGGCATTCCTAACTGTAACACCGTGAAAAAAGCCCGCGATTGGCTAACCGAGCACCATATTGCTTACGAATTTCATGATTTCAAAAAAAATGGTGTCACTCAATCGCTACTTGAGGCTTGGTTAAACCAACAACCTTGGGAAAAGCTAGTTAACCGTGCAGGCATGACTTGGCGCAATTTAACTGACGCTGAAAAAGCCGCAATCATAGATGCGCCATCAGCGATTAAATTAATGTTGGAAAAATCTTCTGTGATCAAGCGACCTGTTTTAGTGAAAGACGGCAAAATCATTTGCCTGGGATTTTCTGAAGCAGCTTACAAAGAACTACTATGACAAATCCAAATACACAAAGCAAAACGCTCAATTTAGCCATCGACTTGTTAACCCGTCGCTCAAACACACCTGAAGACGCAGGTTGCCAAGACTTAATGATTTCACGCTTGGAACCACTAGGCTTTAAAATCGAACGTATGCGCTTCGGCAA
The DNA here is from genome assembly GCF_029946165.1 of Methylotenera sp. Classification (GTDB taxonomy): domain Bacteria; phylum Pseudomonadota; class Gammaproteobacteria; order Burkholderiales; family Methylophilaceae; genus Methylotenera. The sequence goes on along the minus strand of NZ_JAQSDZ010000021.1, from coordinate 116,794 downwards.
TGTAGACAATTTATATGCTAGACGCGGCACAACTGGCCCATTGTTAGTGTTTGCAGGTCATACCGATGTTGTCCCGACTGGGCCGCTAGACAAATGGCACACGCCGCCATTTGAGCCAACCATCAAAGATGGTATGCTCTACGCACGTGGTGCGGCAGACATGAAGACTTCACTGGCTGCGTTTATTACCAGTATTGAAGAATTTGTCGCTGAAAACCCAAATCACACAGGTTCGATTGGCTTGCTAATTACCTCTGATGAGGAAGGCGTGGCAGTTGATGGTACGGTTAAAGTGGTTGAAGTGCTAAAAGCGCGTGGCGAATTAATTGACTATTGCATTGTTGGCGAACCGACAAGCAACAAGGTGGTTGGAGACATGATTAAGAATGGTCGCCGCGGCTCGCTCTCAGGTAAGCTTACCGTTAAAGGCATACAAGGCCATATTGCTTACCCGCATTTAGTGAAAAATCCGATTCACCTTGTGGCGCCTGCCATTAAAGACATGGTTGAAACGGTTTGGGATAAGGGCAACGAATACTTTCCTCCCACCTCATGGCAAATTTCCAATATTAACGGCGGCACAGGTGCCACCAACGTAGTTCCGGGCGAAGTGGAAATTCTATTCAACTTTAGATTCTGCCCAGAACTTAACGGAGCTGGCAGCACTGAGGCTAATTTAAAATCGCGTGTGCATCATATTTTAGATAGCAACCAACTCAATTACGATTTGGAATGGGAATACTCACCTCCTTACATCACACCACGCGGCAACTTAGTTGAAGCTATAACAGAAGCTATCGAACAAGCTTATGGCGTAACGCCTGAATTATCAACCACTGGCGGCACTTCGGATGGTCGCTTTATCGCTGACATTTGCAAGCAGGTGATTGAGTTTGGCCCGCTTAACGCAACGATACACAAACTTAATGAATGCGTCGGCGTGGCAGATATTGAGCCGCTAAAAGAAACCTACAAACTCACGCTGCAAAAATTACTCAAATAAAGAACGTCATGGCAAATAACACACAAAATCAAGCAGCAAACGAGCTATTCACCATTCGTGACTGGATACGCTACGCCGTTAGTCAATTCGAGGCTTCAGACGTTTTTTACGGACACGGCACTGATAACGCGTACGACGAAGCTGTTTGGCTCATCATGAGCGCGCTGCACTTACCGATGGATACGCTTAATAACTTTTTAGATGCGCGCATTACTACTGAGGAGCGAATTAAGCTGGCTAACTTTATTGAGCAGCGCATCACCAAGCACACGCCTACTGCTTACCTCTTGAAAGAAGCATGGCTGCAAGGTTTGAAATTTTATGTAGATGAACGTGTGCTGATTCCACGTTCATTCATTGCTGAACTATTGGCTGACGGTTTAAACTCATGGATTGAGTTTCCTGAAATGGTCGAGAGTGCGGCTGACCTTTGTACGGGCAGTGGTTGCTTAGGTATATTGCTCGCCAGCGTGTTCCCAAATGCAGCAGTTGATGTGATTGATATTTCGCAAGATGCCATTGATGTAGCCAATATCAATATTGCCAACTACAGTTTGCAAGAGCAAGTCACTGCGATTAAGTCAGATATGTTCACGGCACTTAAAGACAAGAAGTACGATTTAATCATCAGCAACCCGCCATATGTCGATGCGCCATCCATGGCCGCATTACCACAGGAATATCAGAACGAGCCACAACTAGCGCTAGGTAGTGGTGATGCAGGTTTAGACCACACACACACTATTTTGCGTGAAGCTGCGAACTACCTGAATGATGATGGCATATTGATTGTCGAGATTGGCCACAACCGCGAGGCGCTAGAAGCCGCTTACCCAAACATTATATTTAACTGGCTAGAAGTTTCGTCAGGTAACGAATTTGTATTTTTACTCACTAAGTCACAGCTTATATAGGCATTATTTTGAACACACAAACAACTCAGCCCGTAGTTAACAATACCGTGGTTAACAACACCATTAGCTGGCAAGAAGCTAACAAAACTAAAACAGGCACTTGGCACTCAGAAAATGCCGCGCCAGTGCCTAAACGCGTTCAAATTGCCGATGACACTACTAAAGCCGACGATGCTTACAAACTTTGCTGCGAGGGCACAGCCTTACTTTGGCGTGGAGACTTTCAAAACGCTAAAATGTTGCTGCAAGCGCTTTCACGCCGCATAGATCGCCCAGGTAAAAAACCAAAAAAACCCGCAGAAACCATGCTTGAAGCTTTTCATTTGCATCGCCAAGCGCAGTCGCAAAAAGCGCGTATTTTAGGCATGTTGGTGATTGAATTAAATGTAGGTTACAACATCAGCTTACGTCGCGCGCCAGATGTAAAAGCCGCTTGTGAACATGCCTATGGCAAAAGTACGCATTCAATCGTAGTCTCTTTACGTGAGATTTTAGGTTTAGTCGGGGCTTATGAATGGAGCAAAAACGGCGTAGATATTCCCGTGATTAACAATAAAATATTCCCTAGTTATGGCGTATTTTCACCGATTCGCGGCGAATATTTAGATTTAGTGGATGTTTCACCTCTACCGATTCCATGTAACTTAGCTTTTGATATTGGGACAGGTACAGGCGTATTAGCAGCTATTTTGGCTAACCGCGGCATTACCAATATCATTGCCACAGACAACTCACATCGTGCGTTAGATTGTGCATTAAAAAACGTCAATCTGCTAGGCTTAAAAAATAATGTGAAACTGGTTGAAGCCAATTTATTCCCAAGTGCAGAACATGGTAAAGCGGATTTAATTGTCTGCAATCCACCATGGTTGCCTGCGCATCCTAGTTCTGCTTTAGAGTCTGCGATTTACGATGAAAAAAGTAAAATGCTCAAAGGCTTTTTAAATGGCTTAAACGCACATTTAAATGAAAATGGTGAAGGCTGGCTGATTCTTTCAAATTTTGCTGAACTTTTAGGACTAAGAACGGGCGAGGAATTACTAGGCTGGATTGCTGATGCAGGATTGAAAGTCATAGAAAGAACTGATACCAAAGCAAGACATGGCAAAACACTCGATGCTAGCGACCCATTACACTCGGCTCGTAAAGCAGAAGTGACTTCGTTGTGGCGCTTAGCTAAAGCTTAAATTTAAGATTTGGATTAGCTAAGAAATTTTTACACGAATCAATTAGACGCATTTTTTAAGTTTGCCTATCAAATCTTCGTCAGACTAGCAGAGGCTGGTATTCAGTCAGGTTCCAATGTAAGTGGCAGTGACTGAATACTTTAATATTTCACCACGACTGGATTCCGTCCTTCACGTGTGAATAATGCGCTTTAGCGAATATATTCCACGGGGATGCCAAGCACTGGTACGACGGAATGACGAATCTTTAAGTTTTTATGCATTGGTGTAGCGTGGGTGGAGGCGAAGCCGATACCACAAAGCAATGGTGAAATTAGGCAAGCGCTAATTTAATTTAAAGATTAGTTAAATTAAGTGATGGGTATCGCGTTGCTCAACCCATCCTACGTTTGCTAGTTAGCTTTTGGTAGTGGTGCTTAGTTCTTAGGGCTATCTTGCAAAGTTAATGCATTAATTGGCGAGACATTCCATGCATCAAGCAGCCGCCAAATGGCCGCATCAATTTCTTTAGCACGGTAGATTTGTTTTTGATCGGCATACCAATATAGACGATAGCCTGCCGCATAACGATTGACTTGAATGTCATTTCTTAAGCCCTCTGGAGGGACATAAAAATGATAATCTGGTGCTAAGGGCGTATCTGAATGCACAAAACACTGCCTCATCGGGCCTTCTTGATATGGTCTTTCTATATACTCGTAACAATCTACCCCCGCTTTTGATACTTTTTTATTCATATCTAGACCCTTCATTAGATCAAGGTCATAATTACGTTCCATTTGCAAATCGCGCTTATAAGAACGAGCTAACTCTGAACGCTTGTAATTTGAATCTGCAATATTTAAATGGTGACGAGATATGAACACTTTTATCTGATCTGGATGATCCATTTTCATACTTGCAATAGGGCTATCATACGTAGGTATTACTGTGCTGCCATTCAGCATTAAGTTAAACTCAATGTCTTTTTGCCCAGAATAATCATATTTTTTCAATCGTTTTTCTTCAGCGGCGTCAAATGCAACGGCGTCTTTCTCAGATAACTTTGGAAAGCGCTTTGGTACATAGTCAATTGGAAACTGACCGATAAATCCTTCTTGTTCGATTGGATAGCCTAAGTTCGGTTCTGTGTGTAGCCTACGTTGCCCTAAAACAGCCTTAATGACTAGTAATTGGTTGCCTCTCCACATCACGGTTTCCCCTTCTTTGGGCGCGTTGGGTAATTGGGCAGATTGGGCGTCGAGTGGCGATTTATTGATTACTTCATTTTCAGTGGAGGTGCGGGGCGGTGACGATTGATTGCAGCCACTTAAGTTCAAAGTACCGATGCTGACTAACATAAAAATCAATGAAGCATTCATCAATAGACTCCATTGATGAATGCATTTAGACCCGTTTGGCATCAGCTTCATGTTGCATCTTTCATTCATTATTAACTCGCGCTGGATTAACCAAGCGTAACCCAGCAAGCATACTAACAAACAGTACTAAATAAAAAAATGTAATCTATGGGGGGCGTTATATTGCCTAACCTCGACCGCGGTTTCTGTCACCTTTCTTCTGCATGGCTGGAGCAGCTAAGTCGCTAGTCTGTCTCACACGTCGATTAGCAGGTCTTTTAGGCGCAGGTTTTTTTGCCGCAACCGCATCAGGTTTTGCACGATAAGGTCTAGTTTCACCGTCTGCGCCAACTCTTGGCGGTCTATCAAGCGCGCTAATGCGTTGTTTACGCACTTTTGGCGTGAATACGGTAGTTGCTTTTAGTTTTTCACGTTGCGTTAATTGTCTTAATGGTGCACTTGGCACTGGCAAATCTGCCCATTCAAGCAAGCCAACCACTTCTTTTTGTTCAAGTTTCAGCATACTTCCGCGTTTAACGCGTGGTGGCAGATTCACTGGGCCAAAACGCACGCGCATTAAGCGGCTCACTGGCAATTGGAATGCTTCAAACAAACGGCGCACTTCGCGATTACGGCCTTCGCGCAGAATTACTTGATACCAATGGTTCGCGCCCTCGCCGCCTTGCGCAGTAATGCTATCAAAGTTTGCTGGGCCATCTTCTAGCTCTATGCCTTCTTTGAGTTGCGTCATTTGGCCTTCGGTTAACTCGCCAAAAATACGCACGGCATATTCACGTTCCACTTCATAGCGCGGATGCATAAAACGGTTTGCCAACTCGCCTGAAGTCGTAAAAATCAACAAGCCGCTGGTATTCATATCCAAACGACCAATGGCAATCCATTTACCGTTTTTAACTTTTGGCAGTTTATCAAACACGCTTGCACGACCTTCAGGGTCATCTTGACTGACGATTTCACCTTCTGGTTTATGGTAAATCAACACTTGCGGTAATTCCGCTATAAATGGCAATTTGACCGGGCGACTATCTAAGCGCACCGTATCATGTTGCGTTACACCTTGGCCTTGCGTGGCTGGCGCACCATTCACGGTGACTCGACCGCTAGCAATCAGCGCTTCCATATCACGGCGTGAACCTAAACCAGCCAGCGCCAATAACTTATGCAAACGTTGCGTAGGTTCTGGTGGCGCGTTAGCGTCTGTGGCTAATTTAGTGAAATTAGTTTTTGCGCGACGAGGAGTCGCTTGCGGGTCGCGTTGCGTTTTAAAAGGACGTGCCATAAGGATAAACTATTGATTGCAAAAGCGCATTTTACCGCAGTTAGTGAAAAACACCTCAGACTAAATGCAAGCAGATAAAACGGATTTAAAAATTAATTATAAATCCAACTGATTATCAGTTTTTACAAAGTCTTCCATGGCCGGCAATTCAGCAAGCGACTTTAAATTAAGGTCATCTAAAAAGTGTTTAGTTGTTGCGTACAACGAAGGCCGACCAGGTACTTCCCGTTGCCCTACTATATCGACCCAATCGCGCTCTTGTAATTGGCGCATAACATTGGGGTTAACAGCTACACCACGAATTTCTTCAATGTCGCCGCGGGTTACAGGCTGTCTGTAAGCAATAATCGCCAATGTTTCCATCACCGCGCGTGAGTATTTAGATTGCTTTTCAGGATTAAGCCGCGCTAAAAAAGTGGCGTACTCAGCCCGTGCTTGAAAGCGATAACCCGTTGCGACCTGCACCAACTCCATGGTGCGTGGCTCCCAGTCTTGCTTGAGTTCATCAAGTAACATACGTAACGTGGTGCGCTCCATGCGGTCTGCAAATAGCTTTTGCATATCATCTAGGCTTAACGGCTGCGGTGAAGTGAGCAAGGCAACTTCTAGCACCTGCTTTTTTTGCGTTATGTTTTCTGGTTCGTTCATGATAATTTCGTTTATAAAATTAAATTATTCACGAGAATTTAATTGCACATAAATCGGCGAAAAAGGCGCTTGTTGTGTCATACGTAGCAAGCCTTCACGGGCTAGTTCCAATATCGCTAAAAAACAAACCACCAACTTTGGAATGCCATCTTTGGCCACATCAAATAATTGCGAAAACTCTAAAAAATTATCCACTTTTAATCGACGTAAAATGATGCTCATATGCTCTCGAACAGAAAGCTCGGCCTTGCCTACTTTGTGATGCTTAAAGTGGCTGGCACGCTTCAAGACATTGCGCCAAGCTTCGGTTAAGTCATCCAAGCTCACTTCAGGTGGCTTCACATCGCTGATGTGCTGATAATAGGCGCTGGCAACGGCAATCTCCTCGCCGACTTTTGGCATTCCATCTAGACGCTGCGCGGCTAGTTTAATGGCTTCATACTCCATTAAACGGCGAACCAACTCAGCTCTAGGGTCATCTTCTGATTCAATCTCAGCAGGCTTCGGCAACAACATACGTGATTTAATTTCAATCAACATGGCTGACATCAGCAAGTAATCTCCCGCCAACTCAAGCTTGATTGCCGTCATTTTTTCTACATAGACTATGTATTGACGTGTTAAATCCGCCATCGGAATATCTAAAATATCTAAATTGTGCTTACGGATTAAATAGAGGAGTAAATCGAGAGGACCTTCAAATGCATCTAGATAAACCTCAAGCGCATCGGGGGGAATATAAAGGTCTTGTGGAAGCTGTGTAAAAGCCTCCCCTTTAATTTTTGCGCTTAAAGGCGTTTCAATCATTTAGCAATCAACTAACTGTAATTTAAGCCCATTGCATCGCGCACATCGCGCATAGTTTCACGCGCTAATTTACGGGCTTTCTCGCAGCCTTCTGCGACGATATTTTTAACTAAAGTAGGATCTTCGGCATATTGAGCAGCGCGTTCTTGAATCGGTTTCAATTCAGCTAACACGCCTTCAATGACTGGGCCTTTACACTCGATACAACCTATTGAAGCGCTTTTACAACCAGCTTGCGCCCATTCTTGCGTTGCGGTGTTTGAATAGATTTCATGCAGTTGCCAAACGGGACATTTTGCTGGGTCGCCCGGGTCTGTGCGGCGAACGCGCGCTGGGTCTGTCGGCATGGTTTTGATTTTTTTCGCAATTTGATCTGCTGGCTCACGTAATGAAATCGTGTTGTTGTAAGATTTAGACATTTTTTGACCGTCTAAACCTGGCATTTTTGAAGCTGGCGTGAGCTTGTATTCAGGTTCAAGCAGAATCATTTTGCCGCCGCCTTCTAAGTAGCCAAGTAGGCGCTCTTTATCGCCCATGCTCATACCTTGTTGCTCTTCAATCAACGAGCGAGCCGCATCTAAAGCCTCTTCATCGCCACTTTGTTGATAGGCATTACGCATTTCTTCATATAAAGCACTGCGTTTGCTGCCTAGTTTTTTGATTGCTGCTTCTGCTTTCTCTTCAAAACCTTTTTCTTTACCGTAGATGTGATTAAAGCGACGGGCAATTTCACGCGTGAATTCAATGTGAGGAATCTGATCTTCACCCACAGGCACTTGGGTCGCTTTGTAAATTAAAATATCCGCACTTTGTAAAAGTGGGTAGCCTAAAAAGCCATAAGTTGATAAATCTTTGCTTGAAAGCTTTTCTTGTTGATCTTTGTAAGTCGGTACGCGCTCCAACCAACTTAATGGTGTAATCATGCTGAGTAAAGTATGTAATTCGGCATGTTCTGGCACGCGTGATTGGATAAAAATCGTGGCATTGGCAGGGTCTACACCCGCAGCCAACCAGTCAATCACCATTTCCCACACACTTTCTTCAATCACTTCTGGCGTATCATAATGCGTCGTAAGCGCATGCCAATCTGCCACAAAAAACAAGCATTCATGCTCGTGTTGGAGTTTAATCCAATTTTTAAGTACGCCGTTGTAATGCCCTAAGTGCAAATTTCCTGTAGGGCGCATGCCTGATAAAACGCGTTCGATTGCCATGTGCGAAAACCTTAATTTTAATTCTTGAGTTAGTTATAACCGCTATTATACAAACAAGCTTAACCAAATAAGCTAATTATTAGCGCGTAGGCCGCATTGATGAAGGGGTCTAAAATTTTATTAAGTATGCCTGTAAACAGCAGAGCGATTAAAATTAAGAATCCAAAACGCTCAATTTTTGCAAACTTCATCGCGTAGGGCATCGGTAGCAAGCTTACAGCAATGCGTCCGCCATCCAATGGTGGTAAGGGCAATAGATTTAAAACCATTAAAACAATATTAATTTGAATACCCGCTTTAGCCATTTCAATTAGTGGAAGCGAAATCGTTTCTGGGGAACCCATCGCAAACTTAATCACAAATAGCCATAATATTGCCATTAAAAAATTAGATGCTGGACCAGCTGCCGCGACCCATAACATATCTTTTTTAGGGTTACGCAAACGGGCAAAATCAACGGGCACGGGCTTTGCCCAGCCAAAGAGAATACCGCCAATAAATATCGTCAATGCTGGCAATAAAATCGTGCCAAACAAGTCAATATGCTTTAAAGGATTTAAGGTGATGCGCCCGGCATTGAAGGCCGTCATATCGCCAAAATGCTTAGCCACATAGCCATGCGCGGCTTCATGCACCGTAATTGCAAATATTATAGGCGGTGCATAAATAATTATTTTTTGTATCAGTGATAATTCCATTATTAACTCTTTTTAAATTTTACGTTTTTTCAGTTACATGCCAACTGGTCTCAGTTGAAAGCAGCTTATATTAAAGTCCAAAGGGGGCTAAATCGCCCAATCCTTCACGTATTAACTCAGGCGCATCGCCAGTTAAGTTAATTACAGAGGTCGCGCCTGCCACGCAATGGCCTACATCAATAACCAAATCGACAACGTGTTCTAGTTTTTCGCGAATTTCCCATGCTTCATTGAGTGCTAAATCCTCGCCTGGAATAGACAAGGTCATACTAAGCAAAGGCGCGTCAATCTCTTCTAATATCGCCTGTACAACGGCATGGTCTGGCACACGTAAACCTACGGTGTTACGTTTAGGATGTTGCAGCTTGCGTGGCACCTCACGCGTAGCATTTAAAATGAAAGTGTATGCCCCAGGCGTATTAGCTTTTAGCAACCGGAATTGGCTATTGCTGACCACTGCATAATTGCCGAGCTCACTTAAATTACGACAAAGTAAGGTAAAAAGATGCTTATCATCCACGCCACGAATCTGCCGTATACGTGTTTGTGCATCTCCATGACCCAGCATACAGCCCAAAGCGTAGCCAGAATCTGTTGGGTAAGCAATTACGCCTCCCTCACGCAGAATTTCTGCCGTATGCACAATCAGGCGATGCTGCGGATTGTCTAAGTTAATATTGAAAAATTGAGACATGATGTTGTAAATATTTCTTTCAAATGAACGATGCCGCTATTTATGCGGTATTGTTTTTAGTAACATTTGTACTTGTTAACAAGGCTTCTGGCCAATCTTGCCAAATAGGCACGCAGTTATTTGGTAGTGCTGGCAAACGCCCCATTTCCATAAAGCTGACGCCCTTACCGTGATAATCTGTCCCTACTGAAGATTTCAAGCTAAACATCTGCGCATATTTCGCAAACTCAACATAATGTGCACCTGTGTGGCTGCCTGTCACCACTTCAATCGCCGTGCCGCCTAAAGCGCGAAACTCTTCTAATAATAACAACATATTGGTGCGACCTAAATCATATCGACCCGGATGCGCTAATACCGCAACACCGCCGCTATCCACAATCCAACGAATGGCTTCTTCTAAATTCGCCCATTGATGTTCAAAATATCCAGGCTTACCTTTAACCAAATATTTTTTAAACACAGCCTTAGTATCTTTTGAAACTCCACTTTCGACTAAAAATCTTGCAAAGTGAATACGACCTATAATGCCATCGTTTACGTATTGATAAGCACCGTTTAAGCTACCTTTGATACCAGCCTTGTCCAAACTGGCTGCCATTCCTTCCGCGCGCCAATTTCGTCCTGCACGAAGCGCCGCTAAGCCTGCTTTTAACTCTGGGTATTCAGGATTGATTTTTAAGCCAACAATATGAATCGTACGTTTTTTCCAAGTCACAGAAATTTCTACACCATTAATAAATTGCAAACCCCACCGCTTTGCCTCTTCTGCCGCTATCGCCAAACCACCTGTGTCGTCATGGTCAGTTAAAGCCAACACATCAACACCCTGCTTTGCCGCGTACGCAACCAACTCAGTTGGGCTTAACATGCCATCTGAGATTGTGGTGTGGGAATGTAGATCAAAAGTGAGAGACATAAACGCTATACTTAAATTTAGGCTTAAAAAATGGTAATGAATAAAAATACTTGCAAATTAAACCTTGTGGCACAACATCAATCATAGCAAAATAACGACTTACGCTAAAGCGTTGTTAATCATTGATTTTTTTAACACAATCACACCATACATTAAGTACCTCTTAGAAAGTGACTAGCCTAGGCCATGAATAAGTTTTTATTCGACATGTTTCCCGTTATTTTGTTTTTTATCGCATTCAAGTTTTTCGGCATTTTTACGGCAACAGCCGTGGCCATTGCTGCGACAATTGCGCAAATTATTTATAGCAAAATTCGCTATGGAAAAATTGAAAAAATGCTCATCGTAAGCGGCGCCGTTATCGGCATACTAGGCGGCATTACCTTGTTGTTACATGACAAAGCGTACATCATGATGAAACCTACCGCTTTGTATTGGATCATTGCAGTCGCCTTGCTCATTTCTAATTTATTTTTTAAAAAGAACTTAATTCAACAAATGATGAGCAATTTGATTGATGCTCCTGCACCTATATGGAATAAACTCAACTTAGTATGGGTGGCCTTTTTAGTATTACTAGGATTTTTAAACTTGTATGTAGCCTTTAACTATACTGAAAATACATGGGTTAATTTCAAACTGTTTGGTGTGACAGGCATCATGTTTGCATTCTTTATCGCACAAACCGTAGCCTTAAAAAAATATCTTATTGCCCCACTAGAAGAACAGGGCAAATTGGCAGAGAAAGATAAGTCAGCTCACAATAAAGACGAGACAAAATAATGTGGTACGCGATCATGGCAGAAGACACGCCTAATAGCTTAGATAAACGCTTAATCGCCAGACCCGAGCATTTAAAACGTTTACAAATATTGCAAGAAGCAGGCAAACTGCTACTTGCGGGGCCTTTTCCTGCTATAGATAGTAAAGACCCAGGACCTGCAGGTTTTACAGGCAGCTTGATTGTGGCAGAGTTCGCTAATCTTCAAGAAGCGACCGAGTGGGCAAATAATGACCCGTTTGTCATCTCAAATGTATATCAGAACGTTATAGTCAAACCATTTAGAAAAACTTTGCCGAGTTAACTCAGTCAAAATCACTTACCATCAACATCTTGCCGCACAGTAAATAGCCCAAAAATTATGACCTTAGTTGAAGAAATAACCAGCCGCTTACAATCACTAAACCCCAGCCACTTGCAAATTGAAGATGAAAGCGCATTGCATGTTGGACATGCGGGCAATGGCGGTGGCAGCCATTTTAAACTCAAAATAACAAGCTCGCATTTTTCTGAAAAATCACAGATAATGCGTCATCGCATTATTTATCAGGCACTTGCCGAACTTATTCCTAGTAAAATTCACGCCCTAAGCATAAAAGCTATGGCGCCAGAAGAACTTTAACCCATTTCTAACCATGAGGAATTTTCGCATGAAATTTACCCAAACCTTAATCGCAGTTGCTATTCTTTCATTAGCTCCAGCAGCATTTGCTGCGGATGCGGTAGCTACCGTGAATGGTAAACAAATCAAACAAACTGTTTATGATTACATTGCTAAAGATGCTGCTTCACGCGGTCAAAAAGTTGATGATCAAGTAAAGCAAGCTATTACGAATAAATTAATAGACTCAGAACTCGTATACCAAGAAGCGCAAAAAATAGGTCTAGATAAGCAACCTGACTACATCGCACGTGAAGAACTTTCACGTCGTGAACTGCTTACTTCAGCTTACTTGCAAGATTTTGTGAAGAAAAACCCAATTTCAGATGCTGATACTAAAGCCGCTTACGAACAATACAAAAAAGCATACGGCGATAAAGAATATAGCGCACGCCACATTTTAGTAAAAACTGAGGCTGAAGCTAAGGATATTATTGCGCAATTAGGTAAAGGTACTGATTTTGCTAAACTGGCAAAAGAAAAATCAATGGATCCTGGTTCTAAAGATAAAGGCGGCGACCTAGGTTGGTTCTCACCAGCAACCATGGTTAAACCATTCAGCGATGCTGTTGCTGGCCTACAAAAAGGTGCAGTATCTGTTACACCAGCACAAACTCAATTTGGCTGGCATGTGATTAAATTGGTTGATACGCGCAGCGCACAACCATTAGCATATGACAAAGTAAAAGAGGGTTTGCAAAAAAATCTTCAACAACGAAATCTAGAGAAAATGATGTCTGATTTGCGCACTAAAGCCAAAATAGATATTTCAAAATAATTCATTGCTATTCATTGAATTTGCTGCGAATTAGCAGCATTAAAAAAGGCTCTTAATGAGCCTTTTTTAATGCACATTTTTTAATTTATGACGCCTAACTTTAGCAACACTACTATTTTTCAACCTACTGCAGATTATTACTTTTAGAAATGCACACCATTATAGAATTATGCGATAATAAGAATTATTATCATTTGTGATTTTCTTCATTACCACTAATGCAACTACTCTCTCAATTAAAAATAGGTCAAAATGCTACCATTACTGCCATAGAAGCAGATGAGTATTTATTTCACCGTCTTTCTGCACTAGGTTTTCGTGTTGGCAAACCGCTCAGTATTATCCGCCGCGCCAATTTCAATGGTCCGCTTCATGTTAGGCTTGGTACCACCGATGTTATTTTGCGCGACTCCGAGGCTACTCGCATACGAATCAATACCGAAAATTAATCTATATTGTTACCCTTATAATAAAAATCCATTCATCTCCTACACCACCAATAAACACTCATGAAACGAATTGCACTATTAGGCATGCCCAACACAGGGAAATCAACCCTGTTCAATCGTATTAGCGGCGCCTCTGCAAGAGTTGGCAATTGGCCGGGAATTACGGTTGATTTAATGAGTGCAAAGATTTTGATTGGTGGTCATATTGCCGAACTAATCGACTTGCCAGGCATATATGATTTACATGGCTTTTCAGAAGACGAACAAGTAGTCAGACGTTTTCTATCAAACAATGCTGTAGACCTAGTCATTGTTTTATTAAATAGCTCACAGATAGATCGTCAACTTTCATTAGTATTACAGATTAAAAAACTTAATATTCCTTCTGTGCTAGCCTTGAACATGGCAGATGAAGCCAAGCAATCTGGGATTACGATTGATACTGAAAGTCTAGCCAAGGATTTACATATACCCGTGTTATCCATAAGCGCAAAATATGGTGACGGTTTACCAAAAGCTTTGCAGGCTGCCACGCAAATTATCAATCTGAATCAAACAGCTACCGACCCCCAAGTGATAAGCCAGCTTCTACAAGAGGACCACCAAATCGAACATGAAATGGAAGGTTTGATTCAACACCATGTTCAAATTCCAACGACCTTTACTAATAATACTACCGATAAAATCGATAAGATTTTGCTGCATAAATGGTTTGGCTTACCAATATTCTTTGCTGCGATGTTTGTGTTATTTCAGTTTATATTCACTGTGGGCAAGCCGCTACAAGATGGACTTGCATGGGCTTTGAGCTTATTAAGGTCAGGCTTATTGGAGCCCATATTCACGTCCAGCCCCGCATGGTTTAGCGGCTTGATGTTAGACGGTATTTATAACGGCGTAGCCACCGTTGCAGCCTTTGTCCCCATCATCGTTTTATTCTTTTTAGTCATGTCTATGGTCGAAGATAGCGGCTATCTATCACGTGCCGCTTTCCTCATGGATTCACTCATGGCTAAAATGGGCTTAGATGGTCGCGGCTTTGTCATGATGCTCATGGGCTTTGGTTGTAATGTACCAGCGCTGATGGGTACTCGCATCATGCGCTCTCGTCCGATGCGTTTGCTGACTATGTTAGTTATTCCATTGTCATTATGTTCAGCTCGGTTACAAGTATTTATTTTCATGATCACCGCCCTGTTTACGGCTAAACACGCGCCAATGGTCTTATTCACCCTTTACGTGATGAGCTTTTTAACAATGTTTCTAACTGCAATCTTGTTTCAAGGTCAGTATAAAAACACCGAACCTTTTATTCTTGAATTACCGCCTTATCGCTTTCCGACATTACGCCAAATCATATTAAGGGGCTGGCATGAGGTAAAACACTTTTTGGGACGCGCAAGTAAGTTTATTGTAATTGGTGTTGTGCTAGTTTGGGCGTTAACTAACTTCCCGAGCAATGTTGCTCCAGCGAGCGCTGGCACTTATGCTGGCCAAATTGGCGCTTTATTTGCGCCGATACTTGATCCACTTGGTATTAACAATCAGCTAGCGATTGCTTTAATATTTGGCTTTGTAGCTAAAGAGATTGTTGTTGGCGCGCTAGCCGTGATATACGGGATGCAGGGTGACACACTAATGGTGCACATGGCAACGCAAATTGATTGGGTTCAGGCGATGAGTTTTATGTTGTTCACGCTGATATATACCCCTTGCTTATCTACTATTGCCACACTCAGAAGTGAAGCTAAAAGTAGCGCATTTATGTGGCTGTCAATTACTTGGTCACTAGGGCTAGCTTGGGTGGTAAGTTTTGTGTTTTACCAAGGGGCGCGTTGGCTAGGTTTCTAATTTAACAAGGTAAAGCGCTCATCCTACGATGCTTAATAGGATATTTGCCCAGATAAATACCATGCGCGTTGATTGTTTTTATCAGCAATATTACCTAAATCCACATAAGCAGCGGTGACTGAAAAATTTCTCACAGGAAACCAAGTGACAAATAAATCCTTGGCATCTTCTTCTTTATAAATGTTTAAATTGTTTGGCTTAGCTCTGTATTCCGTCCCTAGTAAAACATTATCCGTCAACATTAACGCTACAGAAACAGCGGGTTCTAAACGATAACCGTCGTGCTTATCTCCACCAAAACCTAATATACCAAACTGATTGGCTTCAGTTGCAAGCAGCGTCGCATTCAATAGTACGTTCCGGCCTTTAATTGCTGCTAAATAAAGTTTTGTTGCTGTCACATATACATCAACGCTAGATGATTTTTTTGCGCCAAGTAGCTTAGGCACAAATGAAAAATCTTCATTGTGCTTAATGTGTATACCTGCAGCAATTTGCGGCACCCAGTTATCTTGATCATAAACTGCATCCCCTAAAACTCTAACTTTTACGCCTAGTGTATCAAGCCTGATAGATTCACGAGGGACAGTATTGCTTAAACCAAACTTCTGTTGGCTTAACGAGACTTCCACTCGATTGTATAAACCAATACTCACACCACCACTACTTAAGTCAAAACCGCCATTAGTTCTTAGCTCAGTATAAAAGGCTGATGCGCCAATTTGTGAATCTGTGCCATAACCGCTAATCAGCGCCCATGGCGTCAAGCCGCCGCCCGCAGAACCTTCAATTTGAGTCACCCCGCCTGTGGCAAGTAAGCGATCACCAGCGAAGCTTGGAGCTGCATATAAAAAACTAATAATGCATACAATAATGATTTTATTCATGTGCTGAGAACTATCTAGATTTTAAATGTATCTGAAGTATAAGAAATTGGTCTTATAGCATTCTTCATCATCAAATACTACAAGTGCTCGTGATAGATTGAATGACAGATTAACAAATGATTCTTAGCCTTATTCACCACTTAAATTAAAGCTTTAAAAACTATAATCAATTATTGCTGAATATTTTGTGGTTAATAATGAAACTGAAAACATTTAAAACGGTTGTGATGGTTGTATGCATATTAAACAGCCTTTTGGGATGCTCTCAATTGACAACAATATCGAATGCAGAAAAAATCTATAACTCAGAAGCAAAGGTTAATACTGAGGATAATCTGTTTAACAGAATGGGCGGCCTAACCGTCATTAAAATTGTGGTATCAGAGACGATCGATGAAGTCTCAAGCAATCCTAAAACCGCGAGATCATTTAAAGACTTGAAACTGCCGAAACTTAAAGAGAGTGTCGTGAGTCAGATTTGCATGTTAACTGGAGGGGGCTGTGAATATGATGGCGAAACAATGATTAATTCACACAAGGATGCAAAAATTTCAACAGCTGAATTCGAAATATTTGTTGCAGTGTTTAGAGAGTCTCTAAGCAAACACACGAAAACCCGAGAAAAAAATGAGCTTCTTAAAATCTTGGCGCCCATGAAGCGCGATATTGTCACGGCAAAAGAATTAATTTAGGCTAAAATTTTATGACTTCCTTCAAGTATGCAACTCCCCAGATCCTTCTTAATTTTTTCATAATATTAGGCATGTTGAATTTAAATGTGAACGCTGCAGAATTTGAAGTGCAAGTGAATGATCTTGCAGGTGTCAGCATAGAAAATGCTGTGGTTTATTTAGAAGCAAAAGATAAAACTACACCAATTTTAAAAAAACAAGTTGCAGTTGTTCAAAAAAATAAAACCTTTATCCCGCTAATCACTGTCATACAAACTGGCAGCAGCATTATTTTTCCTAATAAAGACTCTGTAAGACATCAGGTTTATTCATTCTCTCCCGCAAAATCATTTGAATTAAAGCTTTATTCTGGTGTTCCAAGCACTCCCGTATTGTTTGATAAAGCTGGGACTGTCGTACTTGGTTGCAATATCCACGACCAAATGCTGGCCTTTGTTTACATTGTAGACACCCCATATTTTGCCAAAACTGATACTAGCGGTAAAGTCAAATTTAGTGACATTCCAAACGGAGAGTATCTATTAAAAGTTTGGCATTACGCATTAAAAAAAGAGAACGTGACAGTTGATAAGGCAATTTCAAGCAAAGATACTGAGGCGATCAAAATGGCAATTGACATTAAAGTTTCCATTTAACTATTAATCTTTCATTAATACACACATAGATCTCAATGAAATTTAAAAGTCTAAATACAAGAATCACTTTCATTTTTCTTGTACTCATTCTTAGCATCCAGATTATTGGATCTATCGCCATTAGATTTAGTATTGAAAAGAACGCGCGTGCATCAGTGAGCGAACAACTGGCGCTTGGTGAAAAGATATTCTTGAGCCTGTTAAATCAGAACTCAGAGAGCTTAACTCAAGGCGCGCGAATTCTCGCCATAGATTATGGATTCAGGCAAGCCATTGCTTCGAATGATGAAGAAACAATTTTATCCGCGCTTAATAACCAACAGAAGCGACTTGGCGCTAACATTTCAGTGTTTTACACTTCATCCAACTTTTACCCAACGGCTGATGATCATCAAATAGTTGAGGGCGAAAAAATTTATGAGGTTGTTAAATCTGCAGTAACTGTGCTGGTAGAAACTGCTCAAGAGTCAGGTGATTTTAAAAGTTTTGCCATTTTCAACAACGAACCTTATCAGCTAGTTGCCGTGCCAGTTAAAGCCCCCTTAACCATAGGCTGGGTAATCATGGGGTTTAAGATAGATAATACTTTAGCTAAGAAGCTACATAAGTTAAGCAATCTTGAAGTCACGTTTGTGAGTAAATCAAATAATGCAAATTGGTCACTCATCGCCTCGACTTTAAATAGCTCCTCATTCAACAACATCATGACTCAGCCTTCGAACGTCCTTGATACAAATTCAATGAATCGAGAAATCCATATTGATGGGGTTTCTTTTGGCTCTCGATATGTGTCCATATTGAAGAGCCCTAATCAGGTGCTTTACGCTGTTTTGCAACGTTCAATTGACGAAGCAACTGCGCCTTATAAAAATCTACAGCTGACATTGTTAATTTTGACAATCTTTGGTGCCTTCGTTTTTGCAATCAGTATTTATTATGTATCTAAATATATTACCAAGCCAATTACGGATCTAGTTCAAGTTGCCAAGAGTTTGGAAAAAGGTAACTACGCAATCAACATCACGTCAGATAGAGCCGACGAACTAGGTGAGCTTAGTCGCAGTTTTAGCAGTATGAGCGAAGCGATCTCAAGTAGAGAAAAAAGTATCTCAAGGCTCGCTTACTATGATGAACTAACCCACTTACCCAATAGAACCTCATTCATGCTGACACTGAATAAAGCACTAGAGGAGGCTAAACTCACTAAGCAGCAATTGACTATATTTGTTCTAAACTTAAATCGATTCAAGCAAATTAACAATATTTTAGGTCATGATTCTGGTGACGAGATACTGCGTGTAATTGCAGAAAAAATAAAAATGACGGCTAGAGAGCAAGATTTTGTTGCTCGCATTGCAGGTATTCAGTATGCAATGATTCTTCCAGATACCACTTCTGAAATTGGCTTGAGTTTAGCTGATGAAATCTCTAGAAGTTTTGAAAATCCAATCATAATTAACATGCAATCCGTAGATGTCAGTGCGAGTATTGGCATCGCAACCTTCCCTACCCATGCTAATAATGAAGCTCAGCTTCTTACAAGAGCAGAAATAGCGATGTATGCAGCTAAAGCAAATAAAGTTGGAACCACTGTTTTTGATAAAAGTTATGATTTAAATAGCAGCACTAATTTATCGATGGCGTCTGAGCTGAAAAACGCGATTACTGATAATCAACTCATTATGTATGTTCAACCTAAGATTGATATCGCCACTAGCAAACTAACGTCTTTAGAAGCATTGGTCAGGTGGAAACATCCCGAAAAAGGTTTTATTTTTCCAGATCAATTCATCCCTTTTGCCGAACAAACTGGATACATACAACTTATTAGCCAGTGGATGCTTAACGAAGCGGCAAAATATAGTCAAATGTGGAATGCCCTGAATTTGCATTACCCAATTGCCGTTAATATCTCTACAAGAGATTTAATCGACCAAGACTTACCAGAAAAAATTGATGCCATATTCAAAACATATCACATTGATCACAGTTCTTTAACGCTAGAAATTACTGAAAGTAGCATTATGGATGACCCAGTGCGAGCCTTGGCGACACTGGACAAACTCTCTGGCATGAATATCAAATTGTCGATTGATGACTTTGGAACAGGTTATTCATCGTTGGCATATTTAAAGCGTTTACCCGTGAATGAATTGAAAATTGATAAATCGTTTATTTTAAAAATGGAACAAGATGAAAGCGATAAGAAAATTGTTCAATCAACGATTGATTTAGGGCATAACTTAGGACTTAAAGTCGTGGCAGAAGGCATTGAAAACCTAATAGTATGGAAACTACTAAGAAGCATGGGTTGCGATTCTGGGCAAGGTTACTATATGTCTAAACCCATGCCTGCCAGTGACTTTGTTAAGTGGATAAGTCTTTGGGACAATAGTTCGATATTTAAAGAAACTCAATTAAATATTGATTAGAAAATAAGTTTAATATGTAATATAAAGTCGCAACACGTTGATAGGACTCTAATCAAATGAGCCCTTATGTTCGGAACATAAAGTAAACTGCTCCCATCAGACAAACACCCGCCCACAAAAAATCTAGTTTAAGTGGCTGATGCATGTAAAGCACAGCAAACGGAACAAATACTGACAATGTGATTACTTCTTGCAATATTTTCAATTGCCCAAGAGACATCACTGTAAACCCTAAACGGTTTGCAGGGACTTGGAACATATACTCCATAATCGCAATGCCCCAACTTATAATTGCGGCGATAATCCAAGGTTTCTGACTTAGATTTTTAAGGTGTGCGTACCATGCAAATGACATGAATACGTTCGAAATGGTGAGTAAGAGAATTGTTTTTAGAATAGTAGGCATGAGTGATGAAACTTATAGATAGGAGCGAGGGTTGTTCGCTCCTATCAAAATTTTATACTGCTGACTCGCCTGTTTCGCCTGTTCGAATACGGATAACCTGTTCAACTGTACTAACGAAAATTTTACCATCGCCAATTTTACCCGTATGGGCGGCTTTAATAATGGCGTCCATGGCAGCTTCAGCCAAATCATCTCCGACCACTAACTCTAATTTAATTTTAGGCAGAAAATCTACAACATATTCAGCACCACGGTATAACTCAGTATGACCCTTTTGGCGACCAAAGCCTTTTACTTCTGTTACCGTTAATCCATTCACACCGATACTAGACAAAGATTCACGCACTTCATCTAATTTAAATGGTTTGATAATTGCTTCAATTTTTTTCATATTTGCTGAGCTCCAAAATGGTTTTTTAGTTAACTTAACTTAATCATTAAATTTATTTTTTTAATTAGTTTAAGTGTATATCAAAATCTAACTTCACTGTTATCGGATGACGCCTATCTTTTCCAAAACCACGATGCGTAATGCGAACTCCCACGGGAGATTGTCGGCGTTTGTATTCATTTCTATCAATGAGTGTAATCACGCGGTTCACATCAGCTGCAGAATATCCCATTGCGATGATATCCTTGGGACTTAAGTTATCTTCTACATAAGCTTCAATAATAACATCTAGCACTTCATAAGGCGGTAAGCTGTCTTGGTCTAATTGATTCGCACGTAATTCAGCAGACGGGGGACGAGTGATAATGCGTTGGGGTATGGCTTTAGATAAGCTATTGCGATAATCGCAAAGCCTGTAGACCAAAGTCTTTGGTACATCTTTTAATAGTGCAAAGCCGCCAGCCATATCACCGTAAAGCGTGCAGTAGCCTACGGCTGTTTCACTTTTATTACCTGTCGTCACAACAATACTACCAAACTTATTCGATATTGCCATCAATAGCATGCCGCGAATGCGTGCCTGCAAGTTTTCTTCTGTGGTATCAAAAGGCAATCCTTTAAATTCATCTGCTAGCGCTACTGTAAAACTCTCGTAAAGCTTAGAAATAGGCATTTGGCTATACTTCACACCTAGTAGATTAGCCATTTCAGCCGCGTCACTGACACTGATATCCGCGGTAAATTCTGATGGCATCATCACCGCTTGTACATTTTCAGCACCTAATGCATCAACTGCAATGGCCATTGTGAGCGCAGAATCAACGCCTCCAGATAAACCTAACACGACGCCTGGAAAACCATTCTTAACTACATAATCTTGTAAACCTAGTTTTAAGGCGGTATATACAGAGGCTTCTATTGATAACTGCGGCGAAACGGTTGCAGCAATTGGCTGTAATCCATTAAATTCGACTATTTCCAATACGGCATCAAAAGCGGGTAACTGCTGGGTTAAATCTCCTTCTGAATTTAATACAAATGACGCACCATCAAATACCAATTCATCTTGCCCACCGACCATATTGGTATAAATCATCGGCAAGTGAGTTTCTTCAACGCGTTCACGTAAAACCTCTAAACGGGTTGATTGTTTTTCCATATGAAAGGGTGAAGCGTTCAAGGCAATCAAAACTTCAGCCCCTGCGGCTTTTGCTAAAATTGCTGGATTCTGCTCCCACACATCAGCACAAATCAATACGCCAATCTGCACGCCTTCATGCTCAAAAATTAAAGGCTCTCCGCCCGCTGTGAAATAGCGCTTTTCGTCAAATACACTGTAATTAGGTAAGGCATGCTTATGATAGGTAGCAAGGATTTTCCCACCTTGCAATACTGATGCAGCATTAAAGCATTCATCACCCACTTGGTGCGGATGTCCAACAATCACAGTTATATCACTTAATGCAGTACTTAACTTTTCTAAAGCTGCATCGCAAGCTTGTAGAAAATCTTCACGGAGCAGTAAATCCTCAGGTGGGTAACCGCACAATGAAAGTTCAGGGGTCACCATCAACGTAGCGCCTTGTTGTTTTGCTTGGGCTGCATTTGCAAGAATTTTGGCTACATTCCCCGCAATATCACCCACTAAGCAATTCATTTGTGCAATGGCGATTTTCATGATGTAAGTGTTATTCTTTTTAGAAATAAATCAAAGTAAAAAATAAAGCAACTAATTTAAGGCTAAGCAATTGAGTAACATTAATAACTACCACCAGCCTCTTTAATTAAAGCAACAATTTCCGCGTTCTGACCTTTAAGTGCGTAAACCAAAGCGGTTAAACCATACTGGTCTTTAGCTTTAACTTTTGCATTGTTTTCTAAAAGTAATTTCACCATATCTGGCTTATTGTTTGTCACGGCAATATGCAGCAACGGTGTGCCTTCTGCATCTAAATTATTCACATTAGCGCCTGCTGACAAAAGCGCTTTTGCTGCGTCTAATTGCGACTTCTTGACAGCCCAAGTGAGCGCAGTCCATTTGGCAAGATCTTTTTGATTAACTTTTGCACCATCCTTAGTCAATAATTCAATAGCTTGCGCGTGACCTTGGCGCGCAGCAATCATCAGCGCAGTTAGCCCAGATCTATCTTTTGCCTGAATATCGGCCTTATTTTCTAGCAACACAGTAATGGTTGGAATATCACCACTTTTAGCCGCATGCATTAATACAGTTTTACCATCATCACTCTTGGAATTTACATCTACACCATACTTCAGCAAAGTGTTGACCGTCTCAGAAAAGCCTGACACTGCAGCAATACCAAAGGCACTCCAACCTGATGCGTCACGTACTTTAGCATCGGCGCCATTCTTTAAGAGTACTTCGGCCGCAATGAAATGATTTTTTTTAGCGGCATACATCAGTGGTGTCCAGCCATCTTTATCTTTAGCGTTTACATCGGCACCCTTGCTGATGAGCGCAGCGACAACATCCGCTTTATCTTTACGTACTGCGTACATTAACGCCGTTACGCCGTCTTCATCTTTTGCATTTGCGCTCGCACCGCTCGATAACATTGCATTCACCGTAGCGACATCGCCCTTAGAAGCAGCAGTCAGAAGATAGGAAACCTCTTCTGCGGCATGAACAGGTAACGACAATGTAGAAATGAGGAATAAAGCGGTAGAGAAATATTTAAGTAGAATGTGCATAGAATATTTAAAGATTGGTTCCCTATAGATTAATTAAGCTAGAAATTAAGCATTTTTGCTGTTAATGGCAGCTAATACAGCCTCACCTAAACCAGCTGGTGAGCTAGCCACTACTGCGCCAGCCAATTCAAGCGCGCGAATCTTGTCAACTGCTTTACCACTACCACCAGAGATAATCGCTCCAGCGTGCCCCATGCGCTTACCTGCAGGTGCTGTTTGCCCTGCGATATAGGCAGCAACCGGCTTAGTGACATGGCTTTTAATATATTCTGCTGCTGCCTCTTCGTCTGAACCACCGATTTCGCCAACCATAATGATGGCTTCAGTTTCGCTATCAGCTTCAAACATTTGTAAGCATTCAATGAAATTAAGTCCTTTAATTGGATCACCACCAATGCCCACACAGGTACTTTGACCTAAATTGAGCGCAGTCGTTTGATGAACCGCTTCATAAGTGAGTGTACCAGAGCGAGAAACAATCCCCACTTTGCCGCGCATATGAATACTGCCAGGCATAATGCCAATTTTGCACTCATCTGGCGTAATCACACCTGGGCAATTGGGGCCGATTAACTTGGTGCCATTAGCCTTTAAAGCGGCTTTCACATTGAGCATATCCAACACGGGAATGCCTTCTGTGATGCAAATAATTAAATCGATGCCGGCATCACAAGCTTCTAAAATTGAATCAGCCGCAAAAGCAGGCGGCACATAAATCACACTCGCTGTTGCACCTGTTGTTCGCACTGCATCACGCATGGTATTGAACACTGGTAAGCCAAGATGAGACATTCCACCTTTACCTGGTGTAACGCCGCCGACCATTTTTGTACCATATGCCAGCGCTTGTTCTGAGTGAAATGTGCCCTGTTTGCCTGTAAAGCCTTGGCACAACACTTTAGTATTTTTATTGACTAAGATACTCATGCCGCCACCGCGCCATTTTTTGATGCATCGCTTCGCACTGCATTCACAGCTTGTAGGGCTGCATCAGTCAAACCATTTGCTGAAATAATATTCAATCCACTTGTTTGCAACATTTGTTTACCTAAATCCACATTGGTACCTTCTAAACGCACGATGACGGGAATTTGCATACCTACATCTTTAACCGCAGTGATAATGCCTTCTGCGATAATGTCACAGCGCATGATGCCACCAAAAATATTCACTAAAATGGCTTTTACATTATTATCTGCCAAGATGATTTTGAATGCCTTAGTCACAGTTTCAGCCGTTGCGCCACCGCCCACATCTAAGAAGTTAGCAGGTGTGCCACCGTGAAGTTTGATTAAATCCATCGTCGCCATGGCCAATCCTGCACCATTCACCATACAACCAATATTACCGTTTAACGCGATGTAATTTAAGCCAGCATGATGCGCGACCGCTTCTTTACTATCTTCTTGTGACCAATCACGCTGCTCCGCCAAAGCTTTTTGACGATACAGTGCGTTATCATCAATACTCATTTTGCAATCTAAGGCAAATAATTTGCCTTCTGCAGTCACTACTAATGGATTGATTTCGAGTAAAGCCAAATCGTTTTCTTTAAATAGACGGTATAAGCCTTTTAATATTTTAGTGAAAGCGCTAATTTGGTCACCCACTAAATCCAGCTTAAATGCTAAATTACGTGCCTGAAAATCCACCACGCCATTTAATGGATCACATACTTCTTCCAAGATTTTCTCAGGGCTAGTTTGAGCAATTTCTTCAATATCCATACCGCCAGCGCTAGAGGCAATAATCACCACATGCTCAAGTGTTCTATCCACTAACATAGACAAGTAAAGCTCACGCGCGATTGGCAAGGTTTCTTCAATCAACACTTGGTTAACCAGTTGACCATCTGGCGCATTTTGATAGGTCACCAAAGTTTTGCCTAGAAGCTCACTCACAACCGCTTGCGCTTCTGAGGTGGATTTTACCAACTTAACGCCACCCGCTTTACCGCGCCCACCCGCATGGATTTGCGCCTTCACAACCCATGCATCACTGGTGATTTCTGTAGTGGCAGCAGCAGTGTCTTTAGCCACGGTCACCACTTGACCACGTGGCACTGGAATGCCGTATTTTTGCAGTAAAGTTTTAGCCTGATATTCGTGCAAATTCATAAAATAATGTTCTTATTAAAGGTAACGCACATTTTCGCGCAAAACAACCAAATGTGCTAGCCCGAATGTTTTATAAACTCGCTTAATTATCGCGCTGGATTTTGTTTTGTAGGGGAACTTTGTGAAAGAGTGGCGTAGTTATTCATACGCCCGACTGAATAAAGTTTTCATACGGAACAAAAGACTAACGAGAACAGGCGTTAGTTTATGAAACATTCGGGCTATAGTTGGCTTGATATTCTCTGTGTTTTAGTCATTTACAATAGGTGCCAAGTGTATAATTACTTTTTTAATAAAAATTAAAAGCTATGCGCCTCGTTATTCAAGCTGCAAAAAATCCAGCTCCTACTATTGGATCTGCTATCACTTTTTCACATTTGGCACATATACACCAACTGTGCGCTACCAGTGTTCAATTTACTCAAATTGCTGAACATGCTTATTATCTTTCTAACCAGAACATCCCAATTGAAGCGGTACAACAATTTTGTGCACAACAAAACATTGACTGCGCATATGTTGAAGATAAGCAGCTTCTAAAAAACTATGGTTTATGTGTCATGGATATGGACTCCACACTCATTAGTATCGAGTGCATCGACGAAATTGCCGATATGGTCGGCATCAAACCACAAA
Organism: Methylotenera sp.; assembly: GCF_029946165.1. Taxonomy (GTDB): domain Bacteria; phylum Pseudomonadota; class Gammaproteobacteria; order Burkholderiales; family Methylophilaceae; genus Methylotenera. The sequence goes on along the minus strand of NZ_JAQSDZ010000021.1, from coordinate 90,642 downwards.
TCGCAGCAATTACCGAACGAGCCATGCTAGGTGAATTAGATTTTGCACAAAGTCTGCGCGAACGCGTAGCTTTGCTTAAGGGCTTGCAAGAGTCTGACTTAATGCGCGTATTGAATGAACGCCTTAAACTTAACCCTGGCGCTGTTGAATGGGTCGCCACATGTAAAGCCAATAACATTACCACTTTACTGGTTTCTGGCGGCTTCACCTTCTTTGCTGAGCGCGTAAAAGAAATGTTGAACTTGGATTATGCCGTTTCTAATACCTTAGAAATTATTGACGGCAAATTAACAGGCAAAGTATTAGGCAATATTGTTGACGCGCAAACCAAAGCAGATGAGTTAATTAAACTACGTGATAAATTAGGGTTAGTCTCGGCGCAAACCATTGCCATTGGCGATGGCGCCAATGACCTTAAAATGATGTCTGCAGCAGGCATCGGCATTGCTTACCATGCTAAACCTATCGTACAGGCACAAGCCACTTACGCGTTGAATCATGTAGGCTTAGATGGTGTAATTAACCTACTTACTACCTAAAGTTAGCACTCGCTCAAAGTGCGGCCTTAAAGCCCACCTAGGTACTTAAGCTCAACTTCCGTAAATCCTGCTTGTCGTCTTGCCTCCATATTAAATGGTGGGCGCAGTTTTGGCGCACTGTATTGTTCCGCCAGTTGCCGATAAGTAGAGACTGGTTCTAAATCTCTTTGCCCACAAAGCCAATTAAACCAATAATTGCCAATAGCAACATGGCCAATTTCATCGCGCAAAATAATATCTAATATTTCGGTAGCGGCTATATCGCCTACTTGCGCTAATTTAGCTCTTAGCTGTGGCGAGGCGTCTAAGCCACGCGCTTCCATGGTACGTGGCACTAAGGCAATACGCGCTAACACACTGTCTTTAGTTCTTTCTGCCATTTCCCACAAGCTATTGTGCGCATCAAAATAGCCGTAATGAAAGTCCAAAGTATGTAAATGTGCGTTCAGCAGACTAAAATGATAAGCCTCTTCATCCGCTACTTTAAGCCAATCCGCATAAAATTGAGCAGGCATTTCTGCAAAGCGCCAAATCACGTCTAGTGCCAAATTAATGGCATTAAATTCAATATGCGCTAATGCATGAACTAAAGCCACACGACCTTCAAGCGTATTCATAGCACGGTGTTTGAGTAATCGCGGCGCGATGAGTTGTGGTTTATCAGGTCTGCCTGGGACTGGCAAATGTGCCGCCAGCGATTGATTAACATCTAGCAAAATATCGCCAGCTAACCAATTGCTGGCAAGCTGACGCACTGCATTGGCTTTTATCACGGCGTTTGTTTCCGCCAAGCAATTAAAAGCCGCTTGGCGAAGTTCTATCTGCGTAGCACGTAAAGTCATTTAAACAATATTTCAGTCACAATTATTGCAAAGGGATGAAATCTAACTCGCCCGCTTTCATGTCTGGCACCATGAGGTATTTTTCATCTTTTGTAAGCGCAATATCCGCAGCGGATTGGTAGCCGCCTTTTACTAAAGCGACTTCGCCTTTGGTATTCACGCTAAATACTTTGCCGTTCTTCCAATCACTCACATACATGGTGCCGTTAGAGCGATGCAATAAGCCATCGCCACCGCCAAAACCTTCTGCAATATCATTAAGGGCTTTTGCTTTTGTATTCAAGCTGTAAAGTATGCCTGACGCAAAATCAACGTAGATTAAAGCGTTACCAGTATCATCAGCAAGCAAACCATTTGGCGCTTTTACGCGTGCGTCTTGCGTATCGTTAATCAGTAACTTAACCTCACCTTTTGGGCTGATTTTATAAATTGCGCCACCTTTGCCTGATCCAAACAAGTCGCCACTATCGCTCACATACAAATTGCCTTGAGGATCAGCTTCCAAGTCGTTTAAGAATAAAGGTGTAACTGGAAATGCACTAGCGGCTACAAATGTTTGCACTGGAGCATTCACATCAACGCCATCTAGATCAATTTTCATGATTTTAGTTTTATCGGCCACATACAAAGTTTTACCAATAATCGCTAAACCTTTTGGATCATCCAACCCTGTTGCAATTACACGTTTTGTTCCATTTTCAATCACAGTAATCTGACCGTCACCATCTTTACCAAACTCATTGATTTCAGAAACGTAAATTTTGCCATTTTTGGCCTGAACCACTGATTCAGGTGTTTTAAGCCCAGTAATTTTCTGCATCAAGCCCAGATTACTTTTCACTTCTGTCGCACAACCCGTGGCTAAAAAAGTCAACATTAACGCACTTAGTATTAATTTTTTTTGCATGATTTATTTCCTATTGATTTTAAAATTGAAAGGTGGCAGCGCTGAAACAGCATAATTAATAAAAATTGATTTTAGTATCGTTTTGCGCACCAATCAAACCACATGGCAACTTAGCCTCTGATTTAACGCTATCTGAAGAAGGGTTAAAGGTTAACTTAGCCATTAAGTCCTGCATAGCTAAACCATAAACTTTATTGAGATGATACTTGGTACCATTATCAAAACTGGTATAGCCAAGCTGTTGTGCCTCGCCTACATAAGTGCCTATTAAATCACCCTTGCCTGAAAAAACGGTAGCCACTAGCTTGCTATGATAAACATGCATCTGTGGGTTATAAAACACACTTGGCTTAAGTCGGATAATAGTCTCGGCAGTTTCATTAGCCTGACATAATGCCATTTCACCATACTTTTCTTGCAAGGCTTTTAATGCAATAGGTTCAACCAATGGGCCTTGCTCAAACCAATACTCATAATAAGGTGCCAATAGGTGTACGCTGTAGTTGTAATCATTCGGGCTGATATACAACAATGTTTTTGTATTCGATTCAGCGGCAAAAACTGATGTTGATAGATGCGCAAGTAACAATGCACTGACCAATTTTTTAGTAAAACTTAACATTGATGGACTCCTGATGTCATTCATAGGTGATTTCCGTATACTGCATTAACTCTTATGACATGGTTCTTAAATTCACAATAATCAAGAGTTAAAATCTACTTTTTAATATTTAAAGTGAAAACAAAAAAACCATTGACGAATATTACTTGGCATTAATAATTAGTTATTAAGTCAAAGTATCTGCCCAAATATTTTGCGCCCAAGCCACTGCATTTACGCCCTCTTTTTCACTCGGGCTCAGTGAAACGCCACCACCTTCGGCAGAGATCATCATTTTTTTGCCTTCGTCATAACGGTATACATTGGCTACATGCATCGCGGATTTATTAGTGACATAGCTATAACAAGTATTGGCGAATACAGGCGCAGGGTCAGGCGCTTGCCCAGCGAACAATTGCACAATGGCATTAGCGCATACTTTGGCTTGATTTGTCGCCATATGTGCAGATTTGGGCAATCCAGCAGCCACGCTATCGCCTAACACGTGTATGTTGGGCTCTATTTTAGATTCATAAGTTAAGAAATTAACATCGCACCATGGGTAATCTTTTTCAGTCAAATTGGCGATTTGAGCAATCTTGCCCGCGCGTTGCGGTGGAATCACATTGAGCACATTCGCTTTAATATTGTCAAAATCTGTATGCACCGTTTTTGTTGCCACATCCACTCCTGTCATCTCGTTATCAGGGCGATAGTCCACGATACCTGCATAAGTCTCGTTAAAAACTTTAGTAAATAAACCCTTCTTAGAGATGATTTCTGCATTGGCATCTAGCACAATGACTTTGCTTTTTGGTTTGTGCGCTTTGAAGTAACTTGCCACTTGGCAAGCGCGCTCGTAAGGTCCTGGCGGGCAACGATATGGCGCCTTTGGTACGTTCATCACAAACACGCCACCATTAGGCATAGCTTCTAATTGTTTGCGCAAATTAACAGTTTGCCAACCCGCTTTCCATGCATGAGGAATCTGCTGTTGCGCCTCAGCGCTCGCCAGCATTGGTAAGGTGTCATAACTAAAATCCACACCTGGCGCTACGATTAACCTATCGTAGCTAATTTCGCCGCGCAACATTGTTACTTTTTTCGCTGACGCATCAATCGCCATGACAGTATCTTGCACCCACTTTATGCCATGATTTGCTTTAAGCGCCTCGTAACCAAATGTTAAGTCATTAATACTTTTACTACCACCCAAGACCAAATTACTTAATGGGCAAGATACGAATTGCGAGTTCGTTTCAATTACAAGCACTTCAACAGAACCCAAACTCCAAAGCCTTAAATACTTAGCGACTGTAGCACCCGCATACCCTCCGCCAATGACGACAACGCGACCAATTGGCGGCTTAGTCGCCCGCGCAAAGCCACTTTTGCTCATGACTAAGGTACTAGCCGCCCCTGCAAACTTAATAAAATCGCGTCGATTAAACTGATCAGCCTTATTCATGGTCAGCCTTTAATGTTTGTGATTTTAATGCTTTGCTAACAACGCGTTTTTGTTGTGAGAAATGCACTGCAAGCTGATTGATTTCATCCACCGTTAAGCCTTTAGCGTGATGATGCATCACTGTTGCTTTACGGCTACCGTCTTTAAAACCGAGCATTTTTTCGGTAAATTCAGCTGGCGCCACGCCCGCTAAGACTGCGTTTGCACCATCGTCAACATTGGTCGCTACAGAGTTACCTTGCGACCCATGACATGCGGCACATGAAGCCGCTAATTGGCGTATATGAACATTTTGTGTGTCTGAAAAAACAGAAACCTCAGCTGCATTACCAATATGCGGTATGCAAACTGAGGTTATGAGTATTAAAGCTAAAAAACCAGTAATTTGTATCGGCTTCATGGTGTTTTGCGAAAATTCAAAACACCATTCTAATTGTTTTTTTGTGTGCGTGACTATATATGAAACAATAACCAAGTTAACGCATTAATTTAGAAGCATTTTTCGTCTTGGCAACCATCATCTTTAACGCCTAAAGATTCCATCAACTTTACCATATCAGGTTGGCCTTGATCGCGGAAATAGCGCACTAAAGAAACATCGCCTTTTAATTTTGAATTTACATTCACACCACTTGCAGCCAAGAATTTAATCAGTTCTACATTGCCGCTGAATGCTGCCATATGAAAAGCTGTATTTTCGCTTGCAGGATGCACGTAGTCTTTCTCAGCGCCTTTAGCAATTAAATATTTCACAATATCCAGATGACCATGTGAAGCTGCCATTTGTAAAGGTTCCCAAGCAAAGAACTTTTGATTCACAAGTTTTGGGTCTGCTTCCATATATTTTTTAACGACTTTGGTTTTTCCTGTACTGATTGCGTCGGTAAGATCTAGGTATTCTTCATCAGTAAGCGCAAAACTATTGAGTGAAAAACTTAAGGCTATTAGTGCTAATATTGCTTTAAACATATTCATGCTAATTAATCTCCAAACTTCTAGTTAATGTGTTTTTATAAATTATCCAACAAACTTTCTTGCATTGCGGAACATCCGAATCCAAGCACTATCTTCACTATCATCGCAACGTTGCCATGTGTTTTGCACATTTCGAATTACCCGCTCAGGATGTGGCATCATAATACTAAAACGTCCATCTGTGCTGGTTAATCCAGTAATCCCTTGTGGAGAACCGTTTGGATTATACGGATAGCTTGTTGTTGGTGCTGATGCATGATCGATAAAGCGCATCGTCACCAGTTTTTTCGCTAACACTTCATTGACCGCTGAGTTTTCAGAAGGTTCTTTAAACTCAGTAAAACCTTCGCCATGCGCCACGGCAATTGGCATTTTGCTGCCAGCCATGCCATTAAAGAATAGCGATGGCGACTCTAAAACCTCAACCATAGCTAATCTAGCTTCAAATTGTTCAGATTTATTTTTCACAAAATGTGGCCAATGCGCAGCACCTGGAATAATGCTTTGTAAATTACTCATCATTTGGCAACCGTTACAAACGCCTAATGCAAAGCTATCGGTACGGTTAAAGAATGCTGAAAATTCATCGCGTGCACGTGAGTTAAATAAAATTGATTTTGCCCAACCTTCACCTGCACCTAATACATCACCATACGAGAAACCACCGCAAGCCACAACGCCGGCAAAATCTTTTAGCGAAACTCTACCCGCAATAATGTCGCTCATATGCACGTCATAGCTTGCAAAGCCAGCACGGTCGAATGATGCAGCCATTTCCACATGACCATTCACGCCCTGCTCACGCAGAATTGCCATTTTTGGACGTGCGCCAGTAGAAATATATGGCGCAGCGATATTTTCACTTGGCGTATAAGTAAGTTCTGCAAATAATCCACGATTTGTTTCGTCTAACAGACGGTCATATTCTTGCTGTGCGCAAGCTGGGTTATCACGCAACTTTTGCATTTGATAAGTCGTTTCAGACCACATACGATGCAAGTTAACGCGTGTATCACTAAACACCACTTTATCGTGTTGTTTAATTTCAATTTGATTGCCCGCAATAACTTCACCGACAACATGCGCTAAACCATTAAACTGCTGAACAATTGCTTCTGCGTCAGAAGAAGCCACTTGAATCACAGCGCCTAATTCTTCGTTATACAAGGCACTAGTCACATCGCCCTGCAAGCTTGAAATATCAACATTCAAACCGCAATGACCGGCAAATGCCATTTCAACTAAAGTGGTAAATAAGCCGCCATCTGAACGGTCATGGTAGGCTGAAATTTTGCCAGCTTTATTCAACTGTTGAATGGTGTTAAAGAAATGTTTTAACTGCGCGGCATCATCGACATCTGGCGCCACATCACCCACCACACCGTAAACCTGCGCCAAGCTTGAACCACCCATGCGGTTTTTGCCTGCGCCTAAATCAATCAAGATTAGTTTAGATGGTGCCCCTGTTTGTAATTGCGGAGTTAAAGTTTTACGTGCATCTGGAGTGGTTGCAAAAGCAGTCACAACCAATGAAATCGGCGAGGTGACTGCTTTATTGACACCGTCATCATTCCACACGGTTTTCATAGACATGGAGTCTTTACCCACTGGAATACTGATGCCTAATTGCGGGCAAAGCTCCATACCGACAGCTTTAACCGTTTCAAACAAAGCCGCATCTTCACCCGCATGACCTGCTGGCGCCATCCAGTTGGCTGATAGTTTAAGTACGCTTAAATCATCAATTAAGCAGGCTGCGATATTGGTAATTGACTCACCAATTGCCATACGACCTGAGGCTGGCGCATTAATTAAGGCCAAAGGTGCTTTTTCACCAATCGCAAACGCTTCGCCCACGTAAGTTTCATAACCAGCCAAAGTCACAGCAACGTCCGCCACTGGCACTTGCCATGGGCCGACCATTTGCTCACGCGCTACTAAACCAGTCACTGAGCGGTCACCAATGGTAATCAAGAAAGTTTTATCAGCCACGCCTGGTAATCTTAATACGCGGGCTGTGGCATCTTTTAAATCAATTTTACTGGTATCGAAAGCTTGTAATTGCTTAGCGATGCTTTTCACATCACGTGTCATTTTTGGCGGTTTGCCCAGCAAAACTGACATATCCATATCCACTGGATTATTGTCAAAATGACTATCAGCCACGGTTAAATGACGCTCTTCAGTAGCAATACCTACCACAGCGAATGGGCAACGTTCGCGCTCACAAATAGCTTTAAAACGTGGTAAATCCTCTTGCGCAATCGCCATCACATAGCGCTCTTGCGCCTCGTTACTCCACAACTCACGTGGTGACATGCCAGGCTCTTCGTTATTCACATCGCGCAATTGAAAAGTCGCGCCTACGCCAGCATCGTTCACTAGCTCGGGAAAAGCGTTTGAAATACCACCCGCGCCTACATCGTGAATACTTAAAATTGGGTTTTTGTCGCCTAGTTGCCAGCAACGGTCAATAACTTCTTGCGCTCTACGCTCAAGCTCTGGGTTGCCGCGCTGTACTGAATCAAAATCTAGATTTTCAACGTTGCTACCAGTATCCATACTTGACGCAGCGCTACCGCCAAGCCCAATCAACATTGCTGGGCCGCCTAATTGCACTAAAGCCGCACCTGCTGGAATTGGATTCTTTTTAGAATGTTTTGCAGAAATATTGCCTAAACCACCCGCCAACATAATGGGCTTATGGTAGCCGCGCATTTCCGATTGACCATTAGCATCTAGTGATTCCAACTCAAAAGTACGGAAATAACCTGCAATATTTGGGCGACCAAATTCATTGTTATACGCCGCGCCACCAAGTGGGCCATCAATCATAATCTGGAATGGTGAAGCTATGCGGCCAGGGCGACCGTAATTATTGGCTTCCCAAGGTTGCTCGAAATTTGGAATATTTAAGTTAGAAACTGAAAAACCCGTTAATCCTGCTTTTGGTTTAGAGCCGCTACCAGTTGCGCCTTCATCACGAATCTCGCCCCCAGCACCCGTTGCCGCACCCGCAAACGGTGAAATAGCCGTTGGGTGGTTATGCGTTTCCACCTTCATTAGGTAATGCATTTCTTCTTCAATAAAACTATACGCACCATTTTCACGCGGATAAAAACGCTTAGTTTTTTCGCCTGATTGCTGCCCCTCAACAATAGAAGAGTTATCAGAATAAGCCACCACTGTGCTGCCTGGGTTTAGCTTATGCGTATTACGTATCATGCCGAATAATGATATTTCCTGCTGCGCGCCATCAATTACCCAATCCGCATTAAAAATCTTGTGGCGGCAATGTTCAGAGTTAGCTTGCGCAAACATCATTAACTCAACATCGGTTGGATTGCGACCCATACGCAAAAAGTTTTCTAGCAAGTAATCAACCTCATCAGGCGATAGCGCCAAGCCAAGCTCAGAGTTCGCTTGCACAAGCGCTTGTTTGCCGCCTTGCAGAATATCTACGGTGCTTAATGGTTTTGGCGCATCTGCGTGATAAAGCTTAGCGGCATCGTCCAAGCTGGCAAATACCATTTCAGTCATGCGGTCATGAATCAATGGCAAAAGCTGTTGACGCTCTTCTTGCGTGAGTTTTTCGCCATTTTTGGTTTGCACATAATAAGCAATACCACGTTCAACGCGTTGCACAGCCTCTAAACCACAGTGTTTAACAATATCTGTCGCGCGTGAAGCCCAAGGCGAAATCGTGCCAATGCGCGGAATCACTAAGAGCAACTCCCCTTGTGGGTCTTCGGCCTGCAACCTTGGTCCGTAGGTCAAAATCTCTTTTAAAGTATTTTGCTGCACTTCATTTAATGCAACATCCGCCCAAATAAAATGTCGAAACTCAGCATAAAAATGCTTGATGTTTGAAGCATTCTGGTTAAGTTGGGATTGGATTTTCTCGATACGAAATTGAGATAAGGCGGCGCTGCCACGTAGGCAAACCATTGGTGTGTGGGCTTTAGATTGAGTCATTAAAATTCAGCTAAATAAATACAAATTGCGAAAGCTGAATTCTATCAGATTGGCGGCGATTAAGCCTTAAATGCTTATTGCCGCCAACCAAGTTTAACGAAACTTTATTGCTAATAATTAGTATTTAATTATCAATTGACCCAAACACTTTCTTCAACAAACTACTTGCCTGACCAACAGGATCTTGGCGAATAGCAGCTTCTTCTTTAGCAATCATCAAGTACACGCCATCCAATGCTTTTTGAGTAACATATTGGTTAATGTTAACGTCCTCTTTTTTCACTAAGCCATATTTAGCGCCTTGCTTTGCGTATTTATTATATGAATCAGCCAACTGCACGTTAGCTGTCGCTTTCTCTACAACAGGTAAAAACTTTGCGGCCATTTGTGCTGAGGTGGTTTTTTTAAAGTATTGTGTTGCGGCATCTTGAGGGCCCGTCAAAATGGCTTTTGCGTCGGCTACCGTCATTTTTTTGATTGAATCTACTAATAAGGTTTTAGCTTCTGGCACGGCGGCTTCTGCAGCACGGTTCATTTTGAGCACTAGCTCGTCAGATTGTTTGCCCATGCCCATCATTTTCATGATCTTTTGCGCTTTTTGTAGCGAGCGTGGTAGTGGGATTTTCACTTCGCTATTGCCCATAAATCCATCGGTAGTACCGAGCATGCTTACAGCTTTATTAACGCCTTGGCTTAAGGCTTCTTTTAAACCATTACTGGCCTCTTTATTGCTTAAGTCGCTAACACCTAAGGCATTAGCGTGACTTGTGAATAAAACAAAACCTAATGTGGCTAAAAGTTTACGCATTTCCTTCTCCAATGAATGTCGCAATGCGTAAGCATAACGCTAAATGCTCGCATGCGCTTAAGCACTAATGATAATTTACGATTGCTTATTCTAATTTGTTAACCACAAAAAATACTGCCCTGCAAGCCTAATCATACTTGGCTTGCAGGGCAGTACTTATTAAGACTTCTAAATATTGAATCTAGGTCTTTACATGCCAAATATTTTTCGCATAATCGTCAATCGCACGGTCACTTGAAAATTTAGCCATATTTGCCACATTCAATATGGCTAAACGCGTCCATTCATCTTGATGTTGATACAGCTTGCCAACTCTGTCTTGCGTTTCTATATAACTTGCGTAGTCTGCAAGCAGCAAGTACTGATCGCCATTTTTAAGCAAATTATCAATAATCGGTTGATAACGGCTTGGTTCTTCCACAGAGAAGAAGCCGCTTGCAATCATATCTAACACTTGTTTGAGTTCAGGATTGCTATGGTAGTAGTCATATGGGTTGTAGCCGTTGGCTTTTACTTCCGCTACTTGCGGAGTGGTTAAGCCGAAAATAAAGATATGCTCATCGCCAACCTCTTCCATAATTTCAACATTCGCACCATCTAAAGTACCAATAGTTAAAGCGCCATTGAGTGCCATTTTCATGTTACCTGTACCGCTTGCCTCGGTACCTGCAGTTGAAATTTGTTCAGACAAATCACTACCTGGGAATAAAATTTCAGCTGCTGAAACTTCATAATTCGGGTAGTAGACCACTTTGAGTTGGTCACCAACCGCCAAATCTTCGTTAATAATGGCTGCGACATCATTAATTAAACGAATAATTTGTTTTGCCATCCAGTAACCTGGCGCGGCTTTACCACCAAAAATCACGGTACGAGGCGTAATGCCTTTTTCGCCATTACGAATGCGGTTATACAAAGTCACCACATGCAACACGTTTAATAATTGACGTTTGTATTCGTGAATACGTTTAATTTGCACATCAAACAAGCTATTAACGTTAACTTTAATGCCAGTTTTTTGCTCAATTTTAGCGGCTAGTCTAGCTTTATTTACCTGCTTGACCGCTGCAAAAGCCATTCTGAATTCGGCATCATTGGCTAAAGGCGTGATTTTTTTAATTAATGATAAGTCCTTTTGGAAGCCCGTTCCAATGACTTTTTCTAGCAATGCCGTTAAGCCAGGGTTAGCTTGATTTAACCAGCGACGCGGCGTAATTCCGTTGGTCACATTGGTCATTTTTCCTGGATAAATGCGATCAAAATCTGCAAATAGGTGTTGTCTAAGTAACTGGCTATGTAATGCCGCCACTCCATTTACGGTATGGCTACCCACCACGGCTAAATGCGCCATACGCACGCGGCGGCCATTGTTTTCATCAATAATGGAAACGCGTTTCAACAGCTCTGGGTCACCAGGGAAATGATGGTTGACCATGTGTAAAAATTCAAAGTTAATCTTGTAAATAATGTCTAAATGACGCGGCAATAGACGTGAGAATAAGTCTACCGTCCAGGTTTCTAGTGCTTCTGGCATGAGCGTGTGATTTGTGTAAGCAAAAATCTTTCCGACTAACTTCCATGCAAAATCCCACTCTAAACGATGGACATCTACCAATTGATACATCATCTCTGCAACACCAATTGAAGGATGTGTATCGTTAAGTTGAATCGCAATTTTATCTGGCAGAATCGCCCAGTCTGCTTGTTTTTTCATTTCATGCGTACTTAAGAAGCGACGCAAAATATCTTGAATGGAAGCTGAAACAAAGAAATATTGCTGCTTTAAACGCAATTCTTTACCCAACACCGAAACATCGTTTGGATATAAAACTTTTGAGATGCTTTCAGTATCGTTGCGCTCTTGCACGGCTTGCTCAAAATTGCCGTCATTAAAATGGCGTAGATCAAATTCACGCGCTGCTTTAGCTGACCATAAGCGTAAAGTATTGACGGTTTCGCCTCCATAACCTGGCACTGGCATATCATATGCCATAGCGACAACGTGTTCACTATCAACCCAGTGCTGTGAATGCTCTGAAAAAACCACATGCCCATAAAACTTAACGTCATAACTAGCTTCTGGACGTTGAAACTCCCAAATATTACCGTAGCGTAACCAGTTATCTGGGTTTTCTACCTGCTGGCCATTTTCAATAGTTTGCTTGAACATGCCATATTCATAACGAATGCCGTAACCTGTTGCTGGAATAGCCATAGTTGCCATTGAGTCTAAGAAACAAGCGGCTAAACGACCCAAACCCCCATTTCCTAAAGCAGCATCTGTTTCCATTTCTACAGTATTTTCTAAATCGCGCCCTAAACTAGCGATTCCATCTTTAAGGTCTTTGTCTATGCCCAAGTTTAGTGCAGCATTGCTTAACATACGCCCGATTAAGAACTCTAGCGACAAGTAATAAACGCGCTTTGGATCCTCTTTATAATAAGAATCAGCGGTTTTTACCCAACGCTCAACCACATGGTCACGTATCGTATAGCTAGCTGCATCATACCAATCTCTAGGTGTGGCTGCATCATTGGTTTTAAAGCTAGAAAAAATGAGATGGTTTTGTAAAGCTTGATCAATGGGTGAGAGCTTAGGCACTAAAGTTAACTTAGCTGCTTTTGTTTTAGGCATAGGTTTAGCACTGGTAGCGGCTGATTTACTCATGCCTTTAGGTTTTACTGCTGGGGTTAATGTGTCTTTCGCAATGGATGAAGTTGTAGCTTTAGGCTGATCTGGCGTTTTCATTAGCTGAACTCATTTAGTTGTTTATGTAAATATCATTCTAGCAAAGAATATGCCATGATAAGACCGCTAAATAAGCTACCAACTAATTTTTAGTTAATATTTTACGAATCTAAAACTACTAACTAACTTTTACTCTAGATTGAATTGATCATAATGAAATTCTGGTGACACTTTAATCGCCTTAAGTACCGACAATTTTATCGCAGCTTGACCTAAGATTGATTGTAAATTATGTAATGCGGTTAACTCTAAGTGCACGCTAATAGCGCCTAGCTGAACTTCAACAACTTGGCATCCCTCACAATATACAATTTGGCAACCTTCGCCACCCGCTAACACTATTTTTCGGCACACTTCATCTTCTCTCATTACCACATCCAGTCATCATTTGTTAGAAGGTAGATTTAATTACTTGTTTAAAAAAAGTGACCGGCTGACATGAATAAATTCAATGCGGTCATAAGTTAATACAAGGAGATGCACGTTGCCGTGCAATTACAGCTTTCTAGATTGATTCGCATCAACCTAATATCTAAGCCTGTGTTAGTCAGGCTTAAATTCGGTTTGAGTAATATTCAACAACTTGCTGAACATCAATCGGAAAAGGTACTTGGTCTGCATCTGGTAAGTGAGCCACTTTAATGCGCTTAGCGGTTTCATCCCATTGCAACCAATCGGGGCGATCTAATACTGGTTTGGCTAGAGTTTCAGCCACTAGAGGTATCTTTAAACTAGTCACTTTAAGTGTAACTTCATCCGATATTTTCACGCGCATTGACGGAATATTCGCCGACCGCCCATTCAAAATTACATGACCATGTGTAACTAATTGACGCGCCGAAATCACTGATGGAGCAAATCCTGCTCTAAAAATAACGTTATCTAAGCGGCGCTCTAATAACTGTAAAAAATTATCACCAGTCGGTTCGCTACCCTTACGCGCCTCAATAATCAAGCGGCGCATTTGTCTTTCAGTTAAGCCATAGTTGAAACGCAACTTTTGTTTTTCTTGCAATTTCACACCATAGTCAGACTTACGGCGACGTGTTGCTTTCATGCCATGCTGACCAGGCGGTGTAGGTCTTGCTTCTATGGTTTTACGGGATAAGCCTGGTAAATCAACCCCTAATGAACGCATAATTTTTAATCTTGGGCCTGTTAATCTTGACATATTATCTCTCTGTATTTTTAGCTAAAACTTTGTTTGCAATCGTTAATCTTCTATAAAACTAATGAAAAGATTCGCTCAAAGGTGTGGCATCTAAAAGGCTAGCTTGTTGCTCACGAACTATCTCCGCCCATTGATTCACAAGTCGTTTTGCCACCTCTGTCACCAAAGTAGATTCTGCGTATTGTGGCGCAGTCAGTTTGTGTGCCAGATCTGCAACCAACATCGCCAAATCCGCAGAAGGATGAACAATATATTGCGAACTCACACAGCAGATTGCCGCCATCACCGCATTTGCATTTGGCAAATCTGGGTCATATACGCCCGCACCATAACGTTGCTGAAGGTTATTTTGCTGTTTATTACAATTTGCCATCTATATTTCCCGTTGCTTAATATCACATACAAATGATAATGATTCTTATTTACATAGTCAACAACTAAAGTTAAAATTTATCTAATTCTTCACGTATTGATACAAATAAATAAAAAAAGTAAGAAAGAATAAAAAACCCGCCTAACTTACGTTAGGCGGGTTTTTATTAGATAAATTACTTATCGGTTATTAGCTAATTAGACTGTTCATACGTTTCACAAAGCTTGCTGGATCATTCAATGTTCCGCCTTCTGCCAACAAAGCTTGGTCAAATAACACGAACGCTAAGTCACTAAAAACCGCATCAGCATTCTCTGCCTCAAGACGTTTCACAAGTTTATGCGCTGGGTTGATTTCTAAGATAGGTTTAGCGTCTGGCGTATTTTGTCCTGCGGCTTTTAACATACGTGCCAAATTACCCGATAAATCATTCGCATCGCTCACCAAGCAAGCAGGTGAATCAGTTAAGCGGTGTGTCACACGTACATCTTTCACTTGATCGCCTAATGAATTTTTAATTTTCTCAACTAAGGTTTTGGCTTCTTCTTCAATTTGTTTTTGAATCTCTTTTTCCGTGTCTGATTCTAGTTTGCCTAAGTCTAAATCACCTTTGGCGATAGATTGCAGTTTTTTACCGTCAAACTCAGTCAAACTACCGAGTAGCCACTCATCAACACGATCAGACATCAGTAATACTTCAATGCCTTTTTTACGGAAGATTTCTAAATGTGGGCTGTGTTGCGCGGCAGCGAAACTTTCTGCCGTAATGTAATAAATCACATCTTGCTCAGGCTGCATACGCGCGATATAGTCTTTGAAAGAGACTTCTTGCACGTCAGTATCCGCCTTGGTTGAAGCGAATCTTAATAACCCAGCAATTTTGTCTTTATTAGCATAATCTTCGCCTGGACCTTCTTTCAATACACGGCCAAACTCTGCGTAGAATTTTGTGTAATCTTCTGTTTTATTCTCAGCCATATCTTCAAGCACACCCAAGATTTTCTTAGTCGAACCCGCTTTAATCGCATCCACATCGCGGCTCGACTGCAAAATCTCACGTGAAACGTTTAATGGCAAATCAGAAGTATCAATCACACCACGGACAAAACGCAAATACTGCGGCATTAACTTTTCGGCATCTTCCATAATGAAGACGCGTTTTACGTATAACTTAATGCCGTGGCGACGATCTCGGTCGTACAAATCAAACGGCGCTTTGCCTGGAATATAGAGCAGTGAAATGTACTCTTGTTTACCTTCTACGCGGCTATGTGTATAAGCCAGTGGATTTTCAAAGTCATGAGAAACGTGTTTATAGAACTCTTGATACTCTTCTTCTGTAATGTCGTTTTTGCTGCGCGCCCATAATGCTGACGCTTTATTCACCGTTTCATCTTCATCGGTTGCTATCTCAGCGCCCTCTTTCCATTCGGATTTTTTCATCACGATTGGTAAAGTAATGTGGTCTGAATACTTGCGAATAATGGTTTTTAGCTTCCAATCACTTAGAAACTCGTCTTCGCCCTCACGTAAGTGCAATACAATTTCAGTACCACGAGTCGCTTTATCTGCATCTTCTAATGTGAAGTCGCCCTCCCCAGCTGATTCCCAACGTACCGCTGTTGTGGCGCCAGCGCGACGTGTTGTTAAGGTCACTTTATTTGCAATAATAAAAGCTGAATAAAAGCCCACACCAAATTGACCAATCAAATTCGCATCTTTAGCTTGGTCGCCAGAAAGTGCATTAAAAAATTCTTTAGTGCCAGATTTTGCAATCGTACCAATGTTCGCAATCACCTCATCACGGCTCATACCAATGCCGTTATCATTAATGGTCACGGTGCGCGCGTCTTTATCGAAAGCAATACGAATCTTTAAATCGCTATCACCATCATAAAGTCCGCCATTACTCACGGCTTCAAAACGCAATTTATCCGCGGCATCGGACGCGTTAGAAATCAATTCACGCAACACAATCTCTTTGTTGCTATATAAGGAGTGAATCATCAATTGAAGCAATTGTTTCACTTCCGCCTGAAAAGCCATGGATTCTTTGGGATGAGTTTCTTTTTGGGTTGTCTCTACGGACATAAATTGAGCTCCTTGCTTGTGTATCGAAATTTGTGGGTTTAAGAATTTAGTTTATAAATTGAGGTTTAAAAACAATAGTCTATTAATGGGGATAACATTATAATTTTCAAGCGAGATATTTTTAATAGCCCTACTCCATTATTGGAAAAGCCTTTCCAATCTTGTGCTGTAATTCTGCGACATAGTTTCTAGCGGAATAATTAAATCTTATATTTGCGGTAACAGATAGAGAATCCTGTCAGAGGCTCCATAAATTAAGCTAAAGATGAGTCATAAGCTTGTACTATATAGATGAGATATTCCTAAAATTCTTAGCTTTAGAATCAAAGAGACTGAACCATAAATATAGCCAAAGCTTAAAATTAGAAGCTTAAAGCTACTAATTACTTCATGAGTTTTTATTCGGCAGATGAACTCAGGGGTGTAAGGAGTTTTGTGTTAATCGTCATTTTGCAGGAAACCGCATCTTTCAAAAAGGGATTAAAAATGACCCGACAAAAAGATTTACCCAACGAATGTTTTTATTGTTAGGTGTTGGGCTTCACGGGTTCAGCACCAAACTAAAGTTAACATTTGCTTGTTTAGATTTATCAATTATAAAAAACAAAAAAAAGCCCATACACGATGTATGGGCCTAATCAACCATGTAACTTGTAATTAAAAGTCGTAAATCAATGTCGCGCGACCTGTAATTGGTGAACCTGGTGTGATGTTATTGTTGTTATGTGCATAAAGCGCATATTCTTTATTGGTTAAGTTTTCAAGGTTGACTTGTAAGCGTGTGTTTTTGTTGAATTTCGCAAACACAGCTGCATCTAAGCGTGTGTAGCCAGGCAGTATTGTGCTTTGTGATGCGGTAGGCGTTGCTGCATACATTTCTGAACGACTTACTACACCAATAGCCGCACCCCACATTTCATTGAAGTCGTAACGATTCCACAATGAAAATGTGCGAGTTGGAGTTTGTGCTAGTTCTGCCCCTTTTAGTATGTCGCTACCAGGGTTTCTTGTACCATTAGTATTAAAGGCAAGTATATCCTTGGTTATTTTTCCGTCTTGAAATGCTATACCACCAATTACACTCCACTTGTCTGTAATATTGCCTGTCATTCCTAATTCAATACCTTTTGTTTCTTGACCATCAATCAGAATTGAATTCGCTGCAGGATTGCTTGGGTCAGCTATTAAAACATTTTCACGTTCTAATTTATAAACCGCAGCGGTGAATGCTAAGTTAGGGTTAACGTCCCACTTTGCACCCACTTCATAGTTAATGAATTTTTCAGGATCAAAACTGCTGTTTGTAATAGTAAGAGATGTGAGTTGATCACCTGCACGTGGTACATAAGAGATGCTGTAATTGCCATAGAGTGAAACTGCTTCTACAGGTTTAAAAATCAAACCTGCACGTGGAGATATAAAGTTATCACTGACATCAATTTTTTGATTAGCTATTTTATCTGTGAAATCTGTTTCAAATTTATCGTGTCTTAAACCCACAATTGCTTGCCATTTCGGCGTTAAAACAATTTGGTCTTGCATGTAAAAAGCAGTGACATCCACGTCACTTTTTCTATTAGTAGCCAAAACTGCAAAAGAAGCAGTAGGGACGAATGGATTGCTTGCAGGTTGTGTTCCTGTAGAGCCAGGAATGTTTGTTGAGCCTGTTGTTGGCTGGAAGCGCTTATTGTCTGTTTCTTGCTTAGCTAATTCCATACCAAATAACAATTTATGTTCAATAGAACCTGTTTTTACGTCAAACATCAAATCCGTTTGGTTAATGAGATTTTCACGATCTGTTTCATCGCGATAAGCACCAAATTGAACAGTGCCAGCATTGGTAACCGAGTTTCTAGCGAAAATGTTTTGATAAAACTTATCGTAATCTGCATAACGCAAGCGGTTACGTACAGTTAGACCGCTATCAAATGCATGTTCAATCATGGCGTTAAATGCTTTTGTTTCGGTTTCGTTAGGGCTTAATGCTGCATTACCAAAAAATTGGTCAGTATCGCCAATTTTATAAGGGCGGTTTTTCAAGCTTGAGTTACCTGCACCGTTCATGGATGGTATACCGCGGTCACTGGTGTGTTCATCTTTAAAGTATTCAACGCCTAATGTGATTTTAGTTTTATCTGAGGGTTTAACTGTAATCGTTGGTGTTACGCCATAACGTTTAAGTTCTACACCATCACGGTAAGAGTCCGAGTTTTCGTAAACCGCATTGATACGGAATGCGACTGCATCATTAATGGCTTGGCCAAAATCTGCTGAAATACGTTTTTGGTCATAAGCGCCATAGCTTGCCATGATTTGGCTAATGGGATCCCAGCCTGCTTCTTTAGACACACGGTTAATTGCACCGCCTGCACCGCCACGGCCAAATATCATGCCATTTGGACCTTTTAATACCTCGATGCGATCTGTATTGTAAACATCGCGGTAAGTTTGCACATCATCACGTACACCATCTAAAAAGAAGTCACCTGTTGTTTGATTCCCACGGAAAATCAGTGCATCACGATTACCTTCACCCTGTGCCGCTTGTACACCTGGTACGTAACGAACGGCATCTGCAATACTTTGAACAGATTGATCTTTAATTTGGTCTTGCGTGACGACAGAAATAGATTGCGGCACATCACGTAATTCAGTATCTGTTTTGGTTGCAGTTGTGCTACGTTTTGCGTTGTACCCGTTAACTGATTGCGTATCGCTAATTGCTGGCGCAGTAACCGCGACTTCTTGTAACTCAATGGTGTTGCTAGTGCTGGTTTCTGCTAATACTGAAGTTGGGCTAGCCATTAAAATCACGCTAGTACCGAGTAAAATATTTCGAATCGCTAGCGTTAACTTTGATAGTTCAAACTGATTTTTATGTTTGGTATTTTTAAGGACAGACTGTTGCGCGCTGGCTGCAATAAATTGCATTTCTAACTCCATTAAGATGATTGATAATTTTTTTGTAATATTAACACAAATGAGAATTGTTTTCATTAAGATTATCTCTAAATTTTGTATTTAAGGCTGTGAAATATCTAACGCAGCCTCATCACCATAAACTGAAATACAGTAATGAGCGCCTCATTTCTGTCATTGCATTAGGACGCGGAATTATTTACGGTTATGTGCGGAGTCAGACAGATACTATAAGCATTTCACTATATTGTCATTTATGTTTCGTAAGCTATCAATGAACCAGATAAGGACAAATAATGAAAAAGGAAAGAGTAAACGGGAAACTTGAGGCGGCAGTAAAAACTGGTATTGCGGCTGTCTTATCACAAGGATTTCATGAAGGCATCAAAGTAATGAAGGACAATCAAGTTCCAGTGGAAATTGCTGCGCGTGTGATTTTAAGCCCTAAATCTAGAAGATCTTCTGATGAAGTACCCTAATTGGATTAACGCCAGCAAACAACTTAATTATGTAGACAACTCTGAACTACAGTGCTTTCTTAATTTTGGTTAGTAGTGGTGCTGATTGCATTATTAGTCTGACATTGCTTGCGGAAAAACTAACTGATTATTTTTTAAAGTAATGAAAACTCAGAAATTAAAAATCCATACATTTTTTCATACCGTCAATTCCATGAGAAGTCCATTTTATCGGTGGGCTAAAAGCTATCATGGAGCATTTAAGTGTGGCTATGCCGAACTGCACTGACTTAAAATTGGGGTTAGTACTTCCCTTCCCCCAAATTACCCCACTCTATCGTTAGATAAGAAGTTGCCAGTTGTACACAAAAATTTCATCCAAAGCCTTGAATACTCTTGCATTTACTAAAGCTATTACTTTTTATGGTACGTGAGAAAACTAACTTTTGGCGGAGGAGGCGGGATTCGAACCCGCGACAGAGTTGCCCCTGTGCCACCTTTCCAGGGTGGTGCCTTCAACCGCTCAGCCACTCATCCGAATTTGAAACTTGATTTACATTTAGTAAACCGACGCATTATATCGCAGCGAGCCTAATCCTACCAATGCAAATCGAGTGAATATAAGCCGCCTTCATAAATAAAAAGTTCTATTCATTTAAATAGAACTTTTTATTTATTTTTTACGTATTTCAATGTGGCAGCAACTTCTGATTAACAGATTGTTAGCGTTATCTTCCATAAAATGGATTTTCGGCAATTTTATAGGTTACCTTAAGTCATAAGCTTTTGTATAAATTTACATGAGGTTTGAACCTCATGTAAATTAAAAAAAGCTTCTGGGTTTTTAAAGTTAATCTACTATTAGTTTATTGTTCGTTAACAAATTTTGTATAACCTGTTGATCAGTTGTCGAAGTGCCAATTAAATCAACATTTGTGAATACAATCTGTTGAACATCTTTAGCACTCAAGACGGCATCTGCACCAACCGTATTGTTATCACCGTAGGTACCGCTGCTAGTGATATGCAGAATGGTATCGCTGCCTGACTTCTCAAAATGCAGGTAATTATCAAGCGCATCTGCGGTTGTCGCTGTGCCAGTGATAAGGTCACGTAAATCCAGCACATCGCCCCCCGACGCTGCTGCTACCGTTGAAAACGTGGTGATGGTATCGATAGCTGGTGAACCTACGGTGCCAGCATCTGCCAAGTTCCAAACAAATACGTCAGAGAGAGAATCGTCCACACTGGCATTGCCGCCAGTCATAGTGTCGTTACCTGCACCCCCAGTAATCGTATCAGCACCTGTGCCACCAACCAAGATATCTTCGCCTGCACCACCATTTATAGTGTCACTTCCAGCGCCGCCATTGATGTAGTCGTTGTAACTGCCTCCTGTGTGGGTTGAGCTAGCGCTTCCACCAATAATAGTCACTGAAGTAGTTGATCCATCTACAGTTTCCAAAGTCATTGTGGGAGAGAAACCAGAGGTTAAGGCTGTACTGGTCGTTAAGTAGATTTTATCTACACTTGTAGTTGTAGAGGTGCTTAATAAACTGGTATAAGCACTTAAATCGTACACTCCTCCAACTGGTTGAATCTCCACATAAGTACCATTAGCAAGTACCACCGTGAGTGATTGTGTATCCGCTGGCAGATCGCTCAGTTTAAGGCTAGTAATGGTTTCTGATGGGTCTGGATTTATTGCATAAATATCTACTGGATATGAGTATCCACTACCTGTTATAGCAGCGTTCGCTGAAATAGCTGCAATCTGGAAGCCATCATTGGTGTCATTCAATGAATATGTTTTAGCAGTATCTGGCGCAATCGTAAAGCTCTTCATATCAGTGCTGATATTAAAGGTGGTCGCATCAGTACCACCATTATTGAATAAGTCACCATCGACTAATGCAGTCACATTTGCTGATGAAATAGTTTTGCCTCCTGTGTTGTATGACAAGCTCCAAGCGCCTCCAGATGAAACCGTAGCTATGAAAGGAGAACTCGTCGTACCATCTGTGTATTGAAGCACCAGACTAACCTGCATATTAGATGATGAAGGCGTCCCTTGTGCAGCAGGACATGTCACTTGCCCAGTGATGGTACCAGAACTGTTTAAATCAGGGACTTCCAACCCAGCAGTTAACTTAAGCGTGTCACTGGCTGTATTCTTTAGTTGCAATGACATAGATTGCATGCCTGATGGGAAACTAAAGATAATGGATTCAGACCCATCAATTCGATTGCTACCACCGCTCGGACCACCTTTAACACCCAGATCATTACCATTAGACAAGTTAAAGTTTGCGCCACTACCACTGGACATAATCACGCCATTACCAAAGGTAAAACTATTCACGCCATCAACACC
This sequence comes from Methylotenera sp., assembly GCF_029946165.1. Lineage (GTDB taxonomy): Bacteria > Pseudomonadota > Gammaproteobacteria > Burkholderiales > Methylophilaceae > Methylotenera. The sequence goes on along the minus strand of NZ_JAQSDZ010000021.1, from coordinate 68,392 downwards.
AGATCCACCCGAACTCAAATCAATGGTGTTACTAATAGCCGCGCCAACTACAACCGACACACTATTTGGATCAGAAATAGGATCAGCAATAGGAGTGATAGTGATGTTCACAGTATCAGTGTCAGTCAATACATTGCCTGTGCCAGTGTTACCCTGGTCGCTAGTCACCATAGTTAGCTGCACTGTACCGCTAACATCTTTTGCTGGCGTGTAGGTCGGTTGATTAGTTGCACTTGCCAAATATGCGTTGATATTAGCCAAAGTACCGGTAAGCGTAATGCTGGTCGTACCAGAACCTGAAACTGTTACTACTCCCGTACCTGTGGCTGCGATAGTCCCATTACTTGATGGCACTGACAATGTAACAGTGATACTTCCTGTGCCTGCATCGACATCCGTTACAGATAAACCACTCAATTTAAGCGTAGTATCTTCATTGGTAGTGTAACTCGCAGGCATTGCATTCACTGGTACATCATTGACTGGACTAACATTAATGGTCACGGTGTCGACATCGGTTAGGGTGCCGCCGCTACCAGTGTTGCCGTTGTCGCTGGAGGTCATGGTAAGTGTGGCCGCACCATTGAAGTTAAGGGTAGGTACATAAATCACATTCGATGCCAGAGTGGTATTGATCTGTGCCACGGTACCAGTCAGCGTTACGCTGCTCGTACCGGAGCCAGCAATGGCTGCGGTGCCACCAGTCACGGTCAGGGTGCCATAGGTCATTGCCAATGTTACAGTCATACTGCTGCTGCCTGCATCAACGTCGCTAATAGAGAGGCCAGTAATAGCTTTGCTGGTATCCTCATTATTAGTTTGCGCAACTGGTACGGTATTAATTGGCGCGTCGTTAACGGCCGTAATCGTTAAGGTCAAGGTTGAGGTGTTGCTTCCGCCCACGCCATCGGCAACCGTGTAAGTGATCACGGGGATTGCGCCTGCGTAATTGGCGACTGGGGCAAAGCTGTAGCTGCCGTCACTGTTAATGGTGAGTACGCCTACCCCTGCAATGTTGGCGACACCTGGGGTGCCTGCTGTCACGGCAAATGGAGTGGCGTTGCCTGCCACTAGGAAGCTGGTGATGCTTAGTGGATTGTTGTCTGGGTCGGTTGCGTTGTTGAGTAGGTCTCCTACAGCGCCGTTGGCTACTGTTAAGGTGAGGTCTTCTGTGATGGAGTTGGTTTCATCGCCGTCTACTGGTGGGTTGTTTGCGCCGATAGTGAGGGTCAGGGTTGAGCTGTCTGTGAGTGGGTTCACTGCAGCGTTGTCGCTGACGGTGTAAGTCACTACGGGTATCGCGCCTGCGTAATTGGCTACTGGGGCAAAGCTGTAGCTGCCGTCACTGTTAATGGTGAGTACGCCTACCCCTGCAATGTTGGCAACCCCTGGGGTGCCTGCTGTCACCGCAAATGGAGTGGCGTTGCCTGCCACTAAGAAGCTGGTCACTGTTGGTGTGCTGCCGTCCACGTCGGTGGTGTTGGCGAGTAAGCTGTTAGGGCCTACTGGGACAGTGAGGGTGGCATTTTGTGTGACGATGTTCGTTTCGTTGCCATCGATTGGCGCGTCGTTAACGGCCGCTACGTTGATGACTTGGTTCGCGGTCGAGGT
>NZ_JAQSDZ010000021.1:0-66681 GCF_029946165.1 Methylotenera sp. | reverse complement strand
TCTTCGTTCATGTTGTAGGTGTCGGCGACGGCGATTGGCGCGTCGTTAACGGCCGCTACGTTGATGACTTGGTTCGCGGTCGAGGTGAGCGCGCCGTCTGTGATGACGTACGGGAATGTGACTTGTCCGTTGAAGTTCGCGGCTGGCGTGAAGCTGATGATGCCTGCGGCGTTAACGTTCACGGTACCGCCAGTCACAGCAATAACTTGCGCGATGCCTGGGGTGAGCGTGGTGCCGTTGATACTTTGGATGGTCGGTGTGGTGCCGTCTACATCAGTGTCGCCGGTTAATGGCGTAAGGGTGATGGCGGCGCCGTCTTCGTTCATGTTGTAGGTGTCGGCGACGGCGATTGGCGCGTCGTTAACGGCCGTCACTGTAATAAGCGTTGTAGCCACAGGTGAAACTGCGCCTTGATTATCCGTTACGGTAAATGGAATATTAACAGTGCCATTGAAATTAGAAGTTGGGTGAAATACTAAACTAGCAGCCTCAACTGGAGTGAGAGGCGCACCTGCAATCACAGGGGTACCGTCAGCTTTGGTCAACACACCTTGGCTAGCTAGCGGTAAGGTTGAGACAGTCACTGAAACGATCGTACCATCCGAGTCTGTTCCCGACAAATTAACAACAATATCACCACCATCTTCAGCACCCGTCGCTGGCGTTACAACGCCTATTGGCAACACATTTGGCGAATTTAAATTATTGAGTCCAAACGTATTATTAATTTGAGCCGCAGCTGGATCATCCGTCACTCTGCCATCAGTATCGTATTCATAAGCAAAATTGAATCTGTTTAGGTCATCGTTAATTCGTAGCAAGTTAACAAAGTCGAAACCGTGAATAGTGAAAGTACCATTACCTGCGGCAGTTTCTTCTAAGACATCATTAATATCTTGGCCACCTTCAATCGCTTTAATGACTGAATCAATGGTAGCTACATTCACCGCGCTATCCAAGGCATCAGGCGCAATCGTATTGGTTAAATCAGGCGTAAAGGCAACCAGTTGATCAGCAGGGATATGTATCACTCGGCCATTTAACAACTCTAAATCGACAAACACGCCTTTTCCAGTTTGAATGGTGTCGCTAGACTGTATTTGATCACCCAAATGTAGATCACGCTTCGCACCATTATCTGAAAGTGCTACTGCTGTGCCTGTCATTGCTACGATTTTGCCGATAATTGCCATGATTATGTCCTAATTAAATCCGAATTAAAGTTAAATACTTAATTACTGAATGCTTAAACTTAAATTTACTCTGCTTATATTCTTTTTCTACAATCGTATTAAACGCGCTTTTCCACTATAAATATATTGTACTAATGGCCAATAAGAATGCAGAGTAAATACACTTACTTAAACCTCTAATATGGAAAAGCCGCACAAATACCATCTTCATTAAAAGATGTCGCCATGACTAAACCTGCATAATTCAGTGTATCTTTATACTAATAATAAAATTTATATATTGAGCTCCTCGTATATAAGCCCATGGAGTACGAGTTATCTCGGGTTTTATCAAAAAAACAGTGTTACTTATCAAGCCGATCAACTTTATTGCATTGATTGTTTTGGTATTTTTTGGCATTACTGGCATTTATGCAGCCAGTTGCGACTTTAACAAGCTCAGTAGCCTAGCCAAGCAAAGATATGGCGACGAAGCTTATCAAGATGTTGTAGAACTTCAACAGTTAATTAATCAATTAAAAACCGCAACTGAGGCGGAAAAGCTTAAGCAGATAAACGATTTTTTTAACCGAAAAATCAATTACGCTGAAGATATAGATCTGTGGGGAAAGTCCGACTACTGGGCGACACCGCTAGAGAGCATTGGTCGTCAGGCCGGCGATTGTGAAGATTACAGCATTGCTAAATACGTGTTTTTGAAAATTTTAAACGTGCCTAATGACAAGCTCAGGCTTACCTACGTGCGCGCTGAGTTAAATTTTGACGGCATCAGAGCAGTGAGAGCACACATGGTGCTGAGTTACTACCTCACGCCGCAATCCACCCCACTCATTTTAGACAGTCTAAAACCAGAAATTTTACCTGGATCCAGCAGAACTGATTTAACACCAATTTTTAGCTTTAACGATAAAGGTATTTGGGTCGGTTCAAGTAGTAAGCCTAAGGCCGAAGCGACTTCTCACCTCTCCAAATGGCTAGATGTGTTAACACGCATGCAAGCGGATGGAATAGAATAATTAAAAGCAAGGATATTGAAATGTCACTCATAAAGCAACTTTGGCTAGCCATCATATTTATACTCGTACTCGCAACAGGCGGTAGCTTTGTATTAAGCACGCTTTCGAGTAAAAACTATTTAGAAGAGCAATTGCAACTCAAGAACCTCGACAATGTCACGTCGTTAGCATTATCTATATCGCAAATGCAAAAAGATCCAACGACGATAGATTTGCTCATTTCCGCGCAATTTGATGCTGGCCACTATCGTTATATTGGACTGTTTGACCCTAGCGGCAAAATGATAAGTGAGCGCGTTAACGCCAATAGCAAAACCAAAGCACCTATGTGGTTTACCAAGCTAATTCCAATTAAAGCACAAGCTGGCGTGGCAGAAGTGCAAGATAGTTGGAAGCAATTTGGCTCAATTACCTTAGAAAGCGATGCTAATTTTGCCTACGACAAACTTTGGGATTCGACTATACAAATCGCGCTTTGGGCATCGCTTATAGGCTTGCTTGCTTGTTATGGCGGCGGCAAGATTTTAGAAAAAATCCTCAGTCCGTTGGATGATGTGGTTAATCAAGCCAAAGCGATTGGTGAGAATCGCTTCATTAGCATCGCCGAACCAAAAACCACTGAATTCAAAGCAGTTGTCAATGCCATGAATGGCCTATCCAATCGCATTAAAAATACCGTCACTGAAGAGTCGTCTCGTTTAGAAGAGTTGCGCTACCAAGCTAACTTTGAGCCAATTACCGGCTTGATGAATTTTGATTATTTTATTCGCAGAGTCAATGCCAGCATTAGTCATGAAGAAACTTTCAGCTCAGGCATTTTGATTATAACAAGACTCGCCAATTTAGCCTTGATTGATCACACCCTTGGTCATCAAGAAACGAATGCACTATTGAAAAAAGTCGGTGATGCTTTAGATAATGAATGTAAAAATCAACCTCATCTGTATGCCGCGCGTTTAACGGGTACCGATTTTGGCATATTCTGCACTCGACCATTGGATATAGATGCACTTGGCTTAAAAATAAAAGAACTCCTCATCAATCTAAGCCAAACCCAGCAAGAGCTCTTGAGTGCTAACTTCTTAACTGTTGCGATTAATGTCACAAAATCAGACACAGCAGAGAATATTGTTTCTATTTTAGAAGCAGCAGAAGAGTTCATCTCGTTTATTGGCAGCATCGTCGATACCGCGAATACAAATCACAGAAATACATTGCATATCATTAATCATAACGACCTTATGCAATATCAACAAAATGACTTAGGGAATTGGCAAATATTGCTCACCTCTGCGCTAGATAACAGAAGAATCAAGCTTGAGCCTTATCCTGTCATCAATCAGAAGGGTCAGCTCATTCACAATGAAAGCCCCGTTCGACTCCAGTTAGAGCCTAACGGCAAATGGTATTCTGCGGGCGAATTTATCACTTGGGCAACTCAGCTTAATTTAATGAGCCGCGTAGATGAATTAGTTTTAGAAACCGCGCTAGGTAAACTTGCTATAGGCACAGAATCTATTGGACTGAATCTTTCAGCCAGCTCTATTTGCAAACCTGAATTTATTGAAAAAACCTGCAAGCTTATTAAGTTAAATATAAGTGTAGCTAACCGCTTATATTTTGAAGTTCCTGAAAAAAGTGCTTTTGAATATTCAACGGAATTTCGTCACTTTTGCAATCAAGTCAAACCATTAGGTTGTAAAGTGGGCATTGAACACGTGGGCACGCAGATTTCCCGCCTTGGTGAACTGCATGATGTAGGTTTAGATTACATTAAAATCGATGTATCCATCATTAAAAATATTGATAGCAATGAAGACAATAAAACGCTATTACGAGGCTTATGCATGATTGCTCACTCTATAGGCGTGATGGCAATTGCCGAGGGCGTGCAAACCATTGAGGAACAAATGACATTAAAACAAATTGGTGTAGATGGTATGACTGGGCCAGGCATTCATATCTCTTAAGCATTTATTCAGTTACAAAACATTTAGCAGTAATGGTCTAATCAGCCAATTCTTACATGTTAGTTCGTACAACTCCGTACGAATTAACTTCAGCACTCAAACTTGATGTTTGTAATTACTGTTAAGCATCAACGCTAATTGCAGCCTGTCTTTAGCGCCTAAACGTTCGAAAGTTGAAGCCAGATGTGCTTTAACCGTGCGGTCGGTAATGCTCAAAACTCTTGCAATCTCTTTATTACTAGAGCCTTTTGCCGCTTCTAGCGCCACTTCTTTTTCACGCTTTGTCAGCTTTTCTAGCAAGCTATTGACTTGCTCAGGACGTGTAGTGACTAATTTTGCAGAGGTTGCTATTAAGGCTTGAAGAATATCTTGCCCTACCCATAAGCCGCCGTGGCTAACAACTTCTCTAACCTCTTTCAGCACCTCTGGCGCTATGTGCGCATGACAATAGCCCATTGCACCTAATTTTAAGGCATGAATAGACTCAGCGTGATTTGGCACGTTGGCAAGCACCACAATCTTTGCACCTTGATGGTTTTTCATAATAGCCGCAATGGTATTTTCCATCCATTGCTGGCGATCTTCATTCATATGCAGCCAAAAGATACAAACTTCAGAGGCTTTAATCTCCGCGCCTCCGCGTTCAAGTACTTCTGGTACGCTGGCAGCTAATGTAGATTGGGGAAATGCGTTAGTCCAACTATTTATTGCGGCAGGTAATTTAGTAATAAAAATATCAGGCATTTTATCTCTCACTGAAGGCGTATGATTTTGCCTTTAATACTGGCTTAAGCAAGTATGAAAGAACCGTTTTTTTACCTGTCATAATATCAACCTGAGCCACCATACCTGGAATAATTGGCAAACCTTTACCTAAGCTAGATTCTAGAGTCCGCACTCTCACGACATAATAGGCATTGCCTTTTTCATCAACAATTGAGTTGGCTGAAATGCCTTCCACTTTAGCATCTAGCGCACCGTAAACGCTGTAATCATAAGCGGTTAACTTAACCACTGCGGGTTGTTCTAGCCGAATAAACGCAATGTCTTTGATTTGAATTTTGGTTTCCAATACCAAGGCATCATCAGTGGGCACCACTTCCAGCACTTCTTTACCTGGCTGTATCACTCCACCCACCGTGTTGAAGAATAAGCGACTAACTTTGCCGTTAACAGGTGACTTTAAAACTGCCTGATTAACCTTATCGGTCAGCCCTACACTCGTTTCATTAATGCTATTGAGACGTGCAGTAATGTCATTTAGCTCAGTACGCACCTTGTTTTTAAAGGTTTGTTCAACCTCCGTCACCTTACGTCTCGCCTCGCCGATTGAAGATTGAATACGGCTAATTTGCGCACGTGCTTGGTCAATATCGCCTTTAGCTTTTGTAGATTCTCTCTCTAGTTTAAGTATATCGATTTCAGAAACTGCACCGCTTGCCAATAAAGGTCTATTGGCAGCCAATTCTTTGGTCGCAGATTCATAATTTTTTTCTGCGACCTCTTTACGAAACTGAACTTCGATTAACTCCTTCTCTCTTTGGTCCATTTGATCGCGAGCTATACTGATAGAGGATTGCAACTCGTCTTTACTAGAAATATACAAAGCATATTCTTGGTCATAGGTTTGCGGTGCATTCAGTTGCACTTGTTTGGGTGGATTAAAAGCAGTGCCTTCAGCCAAAGCAGTCAATCTAGATTGCTTTGCTAACAATGCTAAATACTGCGTTTGATTTTCTCTTAATGAAGAAGCTGCGCGCGTTTCATCAATCTTAATCAGTGGCGTACCTACTTTAACGGTTTGCCCTTCAGCCACTAATATTTCAGACACAATACCGCCATCCAAAGACTGAATCACTTGTACTTGCTTAGAAGGAATCACCCGACCTTCGCCGCGCGTAACTTCATCTACTTTTGCAAAAAATGCCCAAGTGATTAACACCGCCAAAGCAGCCGCAATGCTATAAAGCAGCACCTTTGCTCTTAGAGATGTTTGCTCTAAAATCGCTAAATCCGCCTCATCATCCCAACGCAAATCTTCTCTGGTTTCAGGTGGCGCCATTTTATCAAGAAGATGATAAATAGGTTTGGTAAGCCAAGTTTGCTTTTTAAAAGCCTCGTTTAGCTGACCGATTTTTTTAAATAGATTTTCACTCATAGTGCTTTACCTACTTTGCCACTGCGTAACGCTTCCGTCACTTGTTCTTTAGCACCATCCGCCACGATTCTGCCTGAATCAATCACAATAATCCGATCTACTAAATCATATAAAGCGGAACGGTGAGAAACCAACACTAATGTCTTATTCTTTGTAGCCTCGACAAGACGGCGTTTAATTGCATCTTCTCCCGAATGATCCATCGCGCTTGTTGGTTCATCTAACAACAATATTGCAGGATTACCAATCAGCGCCCTAGCAATGCCAACACCTTGGCGCTGCCCGCCAGATAAGGTTTCACCACGCTCCCCAATCGGCATATCAAATCCTTTAGGATGTGCATTGATGAACTCATCAATGCCGCCAACATGCGCTGCTGCAAGCACCGCTGCATCATCAACATGTTGCGCTGAAATGGTTAAGTTATCGCGCATCGTGCCATAAAATAAATGGGTATCTTGCTGAACATAGCCCACACAACGCCTTAATTCAGCAGGATCAATTTGGCGTGCATCAATGCCGTCCACCAAAATTGCACCTGCGGTAGGTTGATATAAACCCAGCATTAACTTATGGATGGTGGATTTACCTGACCCCATGCGGCCAAGTAAAGCCACATGCTCACCCGCTTTAATTTTGAATGACACTTTAGTCAGCGCGTCTTGTTCAGTGCCTGGGTAACTAAAACTCACCTCCCTGAATTCAATGTTGCCAGTAAAAGCTGGGCGCGATAAGAATTTAGCATCCAATGGTCGCTCTAGTGGGCGCTTCATAATTTCATCCAATGAAGTCAGCGCTGTTGCTGCGTTATGATATTGTGTTAACAAACCTGCTGTTTGCGCAATTGGCACTAGGGCACGTGAAGCCAGCATGGTGCAGGCAATCAATCCCCCCATCGTTAAATCGCCATTCACCACTAAATAAACACCTAGCACCACCAGTGAAATATTTATCAACTGCTGAATCGTACTTGCGCCATTATTAATAGACGAGGATAACAGTCTTAATTTGCTCGACACTTCAGTAAGAAAATGCGCGCTATGTTCCCATTTACGCTGCATTTGTCCTTCAATACCTAAAGCCTTAACCGTTTCAAGACCAACCAAACTTTCAATCAGCGTAGCGTTTCTAATAGCACTTGCGCGATACATAGTTTCTGAAAGTTCATGCATTTTAGTTTGCACACTAAATGAATACACTAAAATTAAAATCGCTCCTAAAATTACGGGAATAATCATATAGGGAGATATCCAGGCCATCACCACAATAAAAATCAGGCCAAACGGAATATCAATTAGCGTTGTAATTGTGGCAGATGTGATGAAATCTCGAACAGTCTCAAACGAGCGTAAATTGGAGGCAAAGGAACCTACAGAGTTAGGTCTTTGCTCAAGACGTATGCCTAACACTTGCTCCATGATGCGGGCGGTAAGCTTCACATCGACACGTGTACTGGCCCAATCAAGAAAATAACCACGTAAAGTTCTAAGAATTAAATCACCAATAATCATTAGCGAAATACCAATCGCCATCACCCACAAAGTCTCAACAGCTCGATTCGGCACAACACGGTCATAAACATTCATCGTAAATAAGGGCATTGCCAAAGCGAACATATTCACCACAAAAGCAGCCACCATAATGTCGCGATAAATACGACTATTCTCTGCCAACGTACCCCAAAACCAATGACGCAATCTAATTTTGCCAACAATAGGCGCGCGTTGATCAAATGAATATTTAGCTTTTGCTACTATGTAATAGCCTGAGCAACGCTCTTCTAACTCATTGATAGAAATTGCTATTTCAGCATCGCCTAACTCAGAAAAAATGACATGCGCTTTATTTTCATTGAAATCCAGCTTGGTTAAAACACAAGCTTCTTCATCTTTCAATAATAAAATCGCAGGCAAAAATTCTGAACGAATTTTATCAAGTGGTTTTTTTAACATGGTGACCGCTAAGTTAACGCGTTCAGCGGAACGTTTCACCAGCGCAGGTGTCATTTTACCGTCACGTAACGGCAACCCAGAAATTAAGGCATCTTTGGAGGTCGTAACATTTTGAATGCGACAAATAAGGACAAGGCTATCTAACAAGGTATCGACGACACCTATATTTTCACCCTTAGTATTTTCAATTTGAGTTAAATTCTCAGCACTCATGTTTTTCCCTGTTAATCCTTACATCCAAAAGTGATTGTAGTTCTCGCACAAATAAATCAGATTTTTCAAAAAAATTGACTAATCTAAAGTGAGCAGCAAGTTTAATGCCAAATAAGCAAAAACTGTATAAAAATGAACGGCAATGTCGACTTAATGAATGAAAATTTGCATAGCTTTAGATATTTGCAAACCACCAACTTAAATCTACTTAAAGTCGATATCAATAATATTAATTTAGGATGAATAGAATAAATATAACTCAGGAACTTAAATATGAAAGTTCGAGTTTGAACTGCTTTTATAGGCTAATTAAGGTGCTCTAATATAAAAGGTTAAGTGCTGGATATTACGTGGGATGGATTTTGGAGGCGCGAACCAGAGTCGAACTGGTCTAAACGGCTTTGCAGGCCGCGGCATAACCGCTTTGCTATCGCGCCTTATTGTGAGAACTATTTGAATAAACAATTCTACATTAAAAGCTGAAACTAAAACGGCGAAAGCTTATTAGCATTCGCCGTTTTATGTACTACTACCAAATTCGTGGAGCGGGAAACGAGACTCGAACTCGCGACCTATACCTTGGCAAGGTATCGCTCTACCAGCTGAGCTATTCCCGCGTCGTTAAGACAGGCGCCATTATAGCGACTTTCAGAATGTCGTCAAGACCAATCGACACTCAATTTGCTACTTTATTAAAATTTTATTTCCCTTTTAATTTTGGCCATGCAGCCTTTAGATAATAAGCCATTGAAAGCAATGTTAAAAATGCCGCCAGCACAATTAAAGCATGTCCAAACAGTTGAGTTGGAAAAATACCTAAGCTGCCCAAGTCAATTTCATCCCAATATAATAAGAACAGAATCGCGAGCATTTGTGCGGCAGTTTTTACTTTTCCTATCATCGCAACGCCTACGCTACTGCGTTGCCCCTCGCCTGCCATCCATTCACGAAGTGCGCTAACCGCTATTTCACGGCCGATAATAATCAAGGAAACAATTGCACCGACCCGACCAAATTCAACTAGCACAATCAACGCAGCGGCCACCATGAGCTTATCGGCAACAGGATCTAAAAAAGCACCAAACGATGAGGTTTGATTCCAGCGTCGTGCCAAGTATCCATCGAGCCAATCGGTAAATGAAGCAATCGCGAATATCACGGTAATAAAGATATTGACCGAATGTGAAGGCATTTCACTTAGTTTGTGGAGATTTTCTGGCCAATAGAATGCCCCTACAAACACAGGGATCAGCAAAATACGTAACCATGTCAGCATGGTAGGAATATTAAATTGCATTTAGCATTCCCTTTTTGGGTACTGCATACCAATAAGATTACCGTACATTAGTGCAACTCTCCGTAAATTTTTTCTGCCAAGCTCTGGCTAATGCCTTCAACTTGGGCGATTTCGTCAATACTAGCACCCTTTACACCATCTAATCCACCAAAGCGCGTGAGTAGCGCCTTACGACGTTTTGCGCCTATGCCTTCAATATCCTCCAAGCTGGAATGTAGCCGCGCCTTGGCACGTTTGGCTCTATGCCCCGTAATGGCGAATCTATGCGCCTCATCGCGTATTTGCTGGAGCAAATGTAAGCCTTTGTTGTCTTTTTCTAAGTTAAGCATCTCGCCTGTGTCTGAAAAAATCATGGTTTCTAACCCAGGCCTACGCTCTTCACCTTTAGCGATACCGACCAGTAAAATATCTTCCAGCCCCACCTCTGCCATAACTTCAACAGCAACGCCCAATTGCCCTTTACCGCCATCAATAAAGATTAAGTCAGGGCGCACGCCCTCACCTGCCGCTACTTTTTTATAGCGACGCGTTAACACATCTCGCATTGCTGCATAATCATCCCCGGGGGTGATGCCTGTGACGTTGTATCGCCGATATTCGCTATTTTGCATATCTCCACGGTCAAACACCACGCAACTACCTACGGTAGCCTCACCCATCGTGTGGCTAATATCAAAACATTCAATGCGCTCGGTATTATCGGGTAAATGTAGCGCTTCACGTAAAGCCAGCAATTTAGCGGTTTGGTTCGCTGAAGTCGCAGCACGCTGACCCAGCGCCAGTTCGGCATTGGTTTGCGCCATCTTCAGCCAAACGCGTTTGTCACCAATTGGATTGGTATTGATTTTTACTTTGCGTCCAGCTTGTTCACTCAACACTTCCTCGAGTAAACTCGTTTCAATTTTCACGCCTACCACAATCAGCGGCGGCGTATTTTGCGCGACATAATGCTGCGCAAGAAACGCCTCCATACTCGTTTCCAATGTTTCGCCGTCCGTGTTCTTAGGCATATAGCTTCTATCGCCCAAATGCCGACCGCCTCGAATCATCACTAAGTTAATGCAATGCTGGCCTTGCAATTCGGCGCAAGCAATCACATCTGCGTCTGAAACATTAAAGTCACTGACAAATTGCTTGGCTTGCACTTGCCGCAGGGCTTGCATGCGATCGCGAAACACTACAGCCATTTCATATTGCTGATTGGCTGCGGCTGTGTTCATCCTCGCGCCAAGCGCATCAATCACCTCATTGGTCTTGCCCTGCAAAAACATTGCGGCTTGATGCACGTCATTATTGTAATCTTCGGTAGAAATCAAACCCACGCAAGGTGCGGTACAACGCTCGATTTGGTGCTGTAAACAGGGTCGACTACGGTTAGCAAACACTGTGTTTTCACAAGTACGCAGCTTAAATACCTTTTGCAAAAGTTGAATACTTTCGCGCACCGCTACCGAGTTAGGAAAAGGGCCAAAGTATTGATTGCCTTTACGCTGAGCACCTCGATGAAACGCCAAACGGGCTACGTCATCGCCAGTCAATACTATATAAGGATAAGATTTATCGTCGCGAAACACGACGTTGTAACGCGGCATTAACCCTTTAATCAGATTATTTTCCAGCAACAAAGCCTCAGCTTCATTGTGAGTGACCGTTGTTTCAATTTTAACAATATGACTCACCATCATGCGCGTGCGCGGACTAGCTAAGTTTTTATTGAAATACGACGAAACCCGCTTTTTGAGGTCTTTGGCTTTACCCACGTAAATTACTTCATCCATGCTGTTTATCATGCGATAAACACCTGGTAGATTAGGAAGGTTCTTTAATATGGGTTTAGGGTCGAACATGGGCTTATATAGCTAGAGCTTGTTATTCCAACTTAGCTTCAGCGATGCGCAACAACCTAGCCTCTTCGGCTTTCTTTGTGTCTTCGATTTCACGCATCACACTTTTTAAATCAACCGCTTTAGTGCTTTGCCTGAAGCGCCCTGTGAGTGGCGTTTCCAGCGTTAAATCACCATGTGCATAAAGCGCCCAAATCTCTTTGCCGTATTGCGTAGTCAAGAGTTCAGGTGCAAAACGGCCAAAGTAATCACTTAAGTTTCTAACATCGCGCTCTAGCATTTCACTTGCGTTATTGTTACCTACGGCATCCACCGCCTGCGGTAAATCAATAATCACGGGGCCATCTGCACTCATTAAAATATTAAACTCTGACAAATCGCCATGCACGATTCCCGCACAAAGCATGCGCACCACTTCTTTAATTAAAGCAGCGTGGTGAATACGAGCGTCTTCTGCAGTAAAAGTTACATCGTTTAAACGTGGCGCGGCGTTACCATTGGCATCGGTCACCAACTCCATTAACAACACACCTTCGTAGAAGTTATACGGCTCTGGCACTCGTACGCCTGCGTTAGCAAGCCGATACAATGCATCCACCTCTGCACTTTGCCAAGCGGCCTCTTGTGATTCGCGACCGAACTTTGAACCTTTAGCCATCGCACGACTTTGGCGGCTATTTTTAGTTTTACGGCCTTCGGTATAGTCTACGCTCTGACGAAAGCTACGCTTATTCGCCTCTTTATATACCTTAGCGCAGCGCACATCATCGCCACAACGCACAACATATACCGTTGCTTCTTTACCGCTCATGAGTTGACGGACAACATCATCAATCAAGCCATCTTCTAGGAGAGGCTCTAGTCTTTGGGGAGTTTTCATAGGAATGTTCTCATGGCGCTATTCTAACACTTCGCACTTATTCGCATGGCTGTTACTCACTAAGCAACTTCCCGCCTATCGCCCAATCCTCATAAGCGACTTCTTCAAAAGTGATATAGGTATATGACTTTGGCTTGTGCGCAACACGCTCTAGAGTTTCGGTAAACTCTTTTGCGATTTGCGCTTTTTGTTCTTTAGTCACAGAACCAGCTAATTTGATATTCACGTATGGCATTTTGAATCTCCTTTAGTATGGGTAATGATAGGCTTGCTTAATGGTCATGCTGACCTAGGCTTGGTGCAACTTGACCTGGTTTTAAATGCAGTGTTTTCCAAATGTCGCGGATTAGATTCAGCGTAAAGACAAATAATAATACAGAGATTAGTAAAGATAAAATCGGGTCAATCGGCATCCAACCGGTTAAGTAAATCACCAGACCCGCCGCAACTGCAGCCAAGGAACCTAATAAATCCCCGATTACATGCAAGAATGCCGCCCGATTATTTAAGGTTTCTGCATGATGGGCTACTTGGTGATGTAATTGTTTAGCCACCACAATATTTACAATTAAACCTAAAGTAGCAATGATAGTGAGCCCTAATCCTTGCACATGATGCGGCTCCTTAAAGCGCGCAATCGCTTCTACCACCACAAATATAATCACAACTAATAAAGAAATAGCATTAAAAATTGAAACGCCTAGTTCTACATAAGTCACCCCTGAATGGTGACGCGCAATATTGGGCTTTTTAGACATGGTTCCAGCCATCCAAGCCAGCCCAAGCGCTGCAACATCGGTGAACATATGCCCAGCATCACTTAATAAAGCGAGTGATCCTGTGTACCAGCTACCAATGGCTTCCACAATTGCGAAAGTGAAAATCAATAAAAATGGAATCAAATAATGGTCATGATCCTCATGATCATCGTGATGATGGTCAGAATCATTAAGGGGGAATTGAGGTGGATTTGTCATAGTTGAAATGCTAACCGAAAAGTCGTTTTATTTAGCATTTTTATGGCTAAAAATTTATTGCTAGGTTTGAGAAAGCTATAATGTGGTTATTCCATATTTTTAGTTAGACTTTATGCTGAGTTACCGACACGCCTTTCATGCAGGCAACCATGCCGATGTGCTTAAACACTATGTGCTAGGTTTAGTGCTTGATTATATGAATCAAAAAGATAAGCCCTATTATTACATCGATACCCACGCTGGAGCTGGCTTGTATAGCCTAAGTGATGGTTATGCAACGCAGAATGCAGAGTTCGAGCAAGGGATTGCTAAACTGATATCAGCGGACAATCTACCCAAACCACTAGCCGATTTTGTTGCACAGATTAAGCGTTTTAATACAAATTCTCTTGAGTTTTACCCTGGCTCACCTATGGTGGCACAAGACTATTTGCGTGCAGATGACAAAATGCGTCTGTTTGAGCTACATCCTAGCGACTACAAACTACTTATCGAAAACTTTAGTGGCCAAGGCAAGCAAGTTAAAATTGAAATGCTAAATGGCTTTGCTGGCATCAAAGCCTGCTTACCTCCGCCATCACGCCGCGCTGTGGCGTTAATAGATCCGCCTTATGAAGACAAGCAAGATTACCTGCACGTGGTAAACATGATTAAAGATAGCGTGACGCGTTTTGCGACTGGCACTTATATAATTTGGTACCCCATTTTGCAACGCCCAGAACCTGTTGAAATGATCGAGGATTTAATAGATTTAGGTTTACCTAATTGGCTAAATGTTGAAATGACTATTCATGAGCCTTCGGCAGAAGGATTTGGTATGCATGGCAGCGGTTTGTTTATTGTGAATCCGCCTTGGACATTACCGAAAATATTAGATGAAACTATGCCGGCTTTAACCGAACTATTAGCTCTGGATAGAACCGCAAGTTACGCCATAGATAGTCAAATAGTCTAAATAAAGTTAGCGCTTCAACCTGTTACAATAACAATCTGCACTCAAAATTAAAGGCTTTACACACATGCAAGAGCACAAAACCCCTTCATCTATCGAATATAAACAAAAAAATTTAATGACCAACATTTTATTTGGTAGTCGCTGGTTGCAACTCCCACTTTACTTAGGCTTGATTGTTGCACAGGCCGTTTATGTTTACTTTTTCGGACTTGAACTAGTCCATTTAGTCGGTAAGGCCGCTCACCTTATTGAAGCAGACATCATGTTGATTGTATTGGGTTTAATTGATGTGGTGATGATTTCCAACTTACTAATCATGGTGATTGTTGGTGGCTACGAAACATTTGTTTCACGACTTAATCTAGCCGGCCACCCCGATGAGCCAGATTGGTTATCTCATGTAAATGCCAATTTACTTAAAGTTAAATTAGCCACGGCTATCATTGGCATTTCATCGATTCATCTGCTAAAAACATTTATCAATGCAGAAAATTTAAGCAACAAAGTTTTAATAGCGCAAACTGTCATTCACATGACGTTTGTATTTTCTGCCATTGCGATTGCTTATATTGATAAATTAATGCGTGTAGAAAATAAGCATTAATAAATTTACTTCTAATAAACTTGTACGTACGGCGTTGAAGTTGATGATTCAGCTTTAACGCTAAATTCTTGCACAGCTACAGTTTTATCGTTTTCTGTTACTACGTTAACTCTCCACTCACCTGCTTGCAAATCGGTTTTATAAGTATAGCCACGATAGCCATTGTAACGGCCACCAGATAAGTTAAATCCAACACGTGATGTCGTTAGCCAACCTTTTTTCTTATCATGGAATTGCCACACATGATACAAGCGCGTTTTCAATCCATTGGGTGCAAAAATAGAAGAGAAACAATACACCCGCTGGCTAGGTGCAACATATAAATCATTACTAGCATTGCGCCAAAATACCCACCAGCTGGCTGGTTGCTGGCTTAATTGATAATTACCATCGACCTTATGAATGGAATAACCGACCGCAATATCGCGCTTCACTAGCGGCACAGGCGGAATCATATCAAACGCATAAGCGAGCATTAATAAAGCTGCAATTACCCCTACTGGCCAAATGCTACCATCATGAGTAGGCGTTTTTTTGTAGAGTAAATAAGCTGCACCTGCACCTAACAATGTACTTGAATAAAACCACACCGCATGAATGCTCCCCATTAAATAGGGCAAAGCAAAATTAAATAACAACATGGAGCAAAACCCAAACAGCGCCCAACTAAGCGTGAATCGTTTATATTTGTCTTCTAGATATTCGTTAGCTACCAACATAATGCCTAAAATTATAGACATTGCCCAAGCCAGCCAGTGATTTGAACTTTTGAAGTACAAAATGAATAAAGAGCTCAATAAATTGCCAAATAAAAATTGCAATAAAAAGTAAGGTAAATTCTCCCAATACAAACGCTTATGAATTTTTGCAGCCCATGGAGACAATTTAGAAGCATCCGCCAAGATGTATCTTGGACTGCCTATAGTAAACAGAATGGCGGCAGCAATACCTAAATATATAAAAAAAGTAATTAAATCTGAGTAGGCAACATTGCGACCTATGGTGAGCTCATCCCATAAGAATCCGCCAAAAAAGAAGATTACAGGAAAGAAATCACCTAGCTTTAATACATGGTGATACAAGCGTGTTTGTTTAATTTTTGCGAATATCATCTTGCTAACTTTTAGAAAAACAACATTAAGTTTGGGAGTATCTTCTGATCAATCGTATCGTTATTCAATAAGACTACATAGAATATAGCCAATCACAATGCCAATGATTAGCGCAATGGTCACTGCGCGATAGGTTAATACATCTTTGGAATAACCTCGCTTAATGGCAACATAGGAAACTAAATAGCCGATGGCGTTCAACAGCCAAATGACACCAATCGATAATACTTTTACAATGATTGGACCAATAATGGGTATCAGCCCAATTAAGCCGACAACCCAAGCAAACACGTGAGAAATAGTCGCAAACATCACCACACCCGTGGTCACTGCTTCAGCGTGCCAGCCGAAATGCCATGCAGCAAAAACCACAATGGAAAGTACTATGGATAACGGTAGCATCCACTTCCAAGCGCCGCGCTTTGCTGGCTGCGTGATTTCTTTAGGATCAAATATATGAAGATTATCTGGTTTTTGTTTTGATTTCATAAATAGATAATATCAGTAAAATTTAACTTCTAGCGCTTTTGTGCCTATTCGATTGAGTCGTGCTGATGCTTCAAGTTCATAAAAAAACCTCATTACCGCGCAAACGGCAATGAGGTTAAATAAGCACTTATGCGCTATTGTTAATTGGTTAACTAAACCACTTCAGCAATTGATATCACCTTTTTACCAGAACTTAAGGTATCTAAAGCAGCTTTATACTCAGTCATTTGGTCGAAATTTAGATATTTATAAATTTCAGCCGTATTAGCAAGTTTGTTACCCACTGTTTCCAAGTACTCAGCATGCGTTGGCATGCGGCCAAGTTTAGCGCAAACTGCCGCTAATTCAGCTGAACCTAAGTAAACACGCGCATCTTTACCCATACGGTTATCAAAGTTACGTGTGCTGGTTGAGAACACTGTCGCTTTATCTGCCACGCGTGCTTGGTTACCCATGCACAATGAACAACCTGGAATCTCAGTACGCGCACCCACTACACCAAAAGTTGAATAAACGCCTTCATCACGCAATTGTGCTTCGTCCATACGGGTTGGCGGCGCAATCCAAAGCCTTGTTGGAATACCGCCCGAGCCTTCTAATACTTTAGCCGCAGCACGATAATGGCCAATATTGGTCATACAGCTACCAATAAAAACTTCGTCAATTTTGTCACCCTCTACAGCTGACAATGTCTTGATGTCATCAGGGTCGTTAGGGCAAGCCACGAGTGGCTCTTTAATGGTGTTTAAATCAATTTCAATCACATGCGCATATTCCGCATCCGTATCTGGTTTGAGTAACTCTGGTTTTGCTAACCACGCTTGCATGCTCTCAATGCGGCGTTGTAATGTGCGTGCATCTTCGTAGCCATTTTCAATCATGTTTTGCATCAACACGATGTTTGATCTTAAAAACTCAATCACAGGTGCTTCATTTAAAAGCACAGTACAACCATTGGCCGAACGTTCAGCTGAGGCATCAGCAAGTTCAAACGCTTGCTCCACTTTTAAATCTGGCAAGCCTTCAATTTCTAACACACGGCCGTTAAACACGTTCTTTTTGCCTGATTTACCAACGGTTAAAGTACCTTCTTGAATTGCTGCATAAGGAATCGCATTGACTAAGTCGCGCAGGGTAATACCAGGTTGCATGGTGCCTTTAAAGCGCACCAGTACTGATTCAGGCATATCCAATGGCATTGCGCCTGTTGCCGCGGCAAAAGCGACTAAACCAGAGCCCGCGGGGAATGAAATACCGATTGGAAAACGCGTATGAGAGTCTCCGCCTGTACCAACGGTATCAGGCAACACTAAGCGGTTTAACCATGAGTGAATCACGCCATCGCCCGGGCGTAATGAAACGCCGCCACGGCTAGACATAAACTCAGGCAAGCTGTGTTGTAATTTAATATCGACTGGTTTTGGGTAAGCGGCTGTGTGGCAGAAACTTTGCATAACTAAATCGGCACTGAAACCCAAACATGCCAACTCTTTTAATTCATCGCGTGTCATACCGCCAGTAGTATCTTGCGAACCAACCGTTGTGGCTTTTGGCTCACAATAAGTATTCGGGCGAACCCCTGTGCCTTCTGGCAAACCACAAGCACGACCGACCATTTTTTGTGCAAGCGTAAAGCCTTTGGTTGAGGCAACCGCTGGAGTCGCTTTAATAAACGCCGTTGTATCTGGCAAGCCTAATGACTTACGTGCATTTGAGGTTAAACCGCGACCAATAATCAACGGAATACGGCCACCAGCGCGCACTTCGTCTGGCATAGTGACTGGGTTGAGTTCAAAAGTAGAAAGCACCTCGCCCGCTTCATTTAGCACTTTGCCTTCATAAGGCTTAATCACAATCACATCGCCCATATTCAGTTTTGATACATCACATTGAATTGGTAGTGCGCCTGAATCTTCCGCTGTGTTAAAGAAAATCGGTGCAATTTTAGCGCCCAAAATCACGCCGCCAGTGCGTTTGTTTGGGATGTTAGGAATATCATTACCCATAAACCATTGCACTGAGTTAATGGCAGATTTACGTGATGAACCTGTACCCACCACATCGCCAACATAAGCGAGCGGCAAACCTTTTTGTTTTAAGGTATCGATTAGTTTAAGGCCATCAGGCATTTTATTTATAAGCATGGCTTTGGCATGCAAAGGAATATCTGGGCGACTCCACGCATCTTGCGCTGGGCTTAAGTCATCGGTGTTGGTTTCGCCATCCACTTTGAAAACGACCATTTTGATTTCATTTGCAAGGACTGACGCATTGGTAAACCATTCGGCATTCGCCCAGCTTTCTATCAACTTTTTAGCATGCGCGTTACCAGCTTTCATTAATACATCTACATCGTGAAATGCGTCGAACATCAAAATTGTACTGCTTAATGCAGTTACTGCATTTGCCGCCATCGGAGTTTCAAGCAAGCTCACTAAGGCTTGCACGTTATAACCGCCAAGCATGGTGCCAAGTAATTCCACCGCTTTTTCAGGTGAAATTACGGGTGACTTAGCGATGCCTTTAGCAACATCTGCTAAAAAAGCTGCTTTAACATAAGCCGCTTGGTCAACCCCTGCTGGCGTACGATTAGCTATTAAATCAAGTAATGTTTCAGCGTCACCAGCTGGTGGGGCTTTAAGTAGCTCAACCACTTGCGCAACTTGCTCAGCTGACAACGGTAATGGTGGAAGTTGAATAGCGCTGCGTTCAGCAACATGGGCTTGATAGGCTTTTAACATAGTGGCTCTTTTAATAAATAGTGACTGTTTAAAAATGCTTTTTTGAAACTGTTGTCGTTGAGCTTGTTATTTCTCAACCAAGATTAAATTATAAACTAAGCTAAATTATGAAAAATTTCACATTTGTAAATTTTTAGATTTAAGTCAATTTCTTTTAGTTAAATAGTTTGTCGTCTGGCGGCAGCGTGCAACTTTTACCTTGGCTACGTAATTGCCATCTATCCAGAATCTCTTTTTCATATTCAGATCCGTTTTTAAGTGCTAAAAACGCGCGTACTTCAGTGACATCGGCAAAGCCGTTTTTATCAGTATCCATCGCAACTACATTGTCTTCTACTGTTGGGCCAGCATATCGACCATCACTATCGGTTAAATAGCCCAGTACATCATCTGCATTGGCGATGGCTACATTCAAAAACAAGCCTAGCAAAACAGTACTTCGTAACAAAAGTTTTAGCATTTTATCTGCGCTCTCTGAGTATATATCGTCAATTTTGACAGAGTTTAACGCAAATAGTGCTTTACACATGTGACTTAAGGCACAGAGTGAATTTCTATCGTTTTATGCTGCGCAATCTTTTCTTTCCATTCAGCAGGGCCAGTGGTGTGTACTGAATTACCTTGGCTATCCACGGCCACGGTCACAGGCATATCTTGCACCGTGAACTCATAAATCGCTTCCATACCCAAATCTTCAAACGCCAACACTTCAGCTTTTTTAATGGCTTTACTCACTAAATAAGCCGCGCCGCCTACAGCAGTTAAATAAACTGATTTGTGTTTTGCAATCGACGCTATCGTTTCATCACCACGCTCAGCTTTACCAACCATGCCCAGCAAACCAACGTCACTTAACATCATTTCTGTAAAGCTATCCATACGTGTTGCTGTAGTGGGGCCTGCAGGACCCACCGCTTCATCTCGTACTGCATCAACTGGGCCGACGTAATAAATAAAACGGTTTTTAAAATCTACTGGCAATTTCTCACCTTTTGCCAACATGGTTGCAATACGCTTATGAGCGGCATCGCGACCTGTGAGCAATTTTCCGTTTAATAATAAAGTTTGGCCTGGTTTCCAAGTCTGAATATTGGCTTGCGTAATCTCGTCTAAATTCACTCTTAATGACGCTTCACTTGGTGCCCAATGTACATTCGGCCAATCACTTAAGTTAGGCGCTTCTAGCTCTGCCGCACCACTACCATCCAGCTCAAAATGCACATGGCGTGTAGCCGCGCAGTTGGGAATAATCGCTACTGGCAAACTGGCCGCATGCGTTGGGTAATCTAAAATCTTCACATCCAACACTGTTGCCAAGCCACCTAAACCTTGCGCACCTATGCCTAAGTTATTCACTTTTTCAAAAATCTCTAAGCGCAATTCTTCAATTCTATTTTTAGCACCACTAGCTTTAAGTTCGTGCATATCAATCGGCGCCATCAAAGACTCTTTTGCCAACAACATGGCTTTTTCTGCACTACCACCGATACCGATGCCTAACATGCCCGGCGGACACCAACCCGCACCCATTTGGGGCACGACTTCCAAAATCCAATCAACGATACTGTCGTTCGGGTTAAGCATTGCCAACTTAGCTTTGTTCTCAGAACCTCCGCCTTTTGCTGCAATTTGCACATCAACTTTATCACCAGCAACCAATGAAACATGCACCACAGCTGGCGTATTATCCTTAGTATTAGGGCGCTTTCCAGCAGGTTCACTCACAATAGAAGCGCGCAATTTATTCTCTGGAAGCAAGTAAGCACGGCGCACGCCTTCATTCACCATTTGCTCAACATCAAGCACGGCATCCCATTGCACATTCATGCCTACTTTAACGAAAGCAACAACAATGCCAGTATCTTGGCAAAGCGGACGCTTACCTTCTGCACACATACGCGAGTTAGTTAAAATCTGCGCAATAGCATCTTTAGCGGCAGGTGATTGCTCTGCCTCATAAGCACGACCTAATGCCTGAATATAATCAACAGGATGGTAGTAAGAAATATATTGCAGGGCATCGGCGATGCTTTGAATAAAGTCTTCTTGGCGTATCGTTGTCATTTTGTCTACTATCACTATCTAGCTGATTTTGCGTAAGCAATTTTGTTGTTAATATCTTTACGCAAAATTTTACCATTTTTAGTACGTGGAAAATCCTTGGTTAAGTAAACCGTTTTTGGTGCTTTATATGCGGCTAAATGCTGTTTACCAAAAGCCATTAACTCATCCGCAGTAACTTCTGAATTTGGTTGCAAAATCACATAAGTTACGACTAATAGTTTGTCTTTCTCAAGCTCTTCACCCACTGCTGCACAATCTGCCACGGCAGGGTGTGATTTATACACGCGCTCAATTTCATAGGGTGACACACGGTAGCCAAAGCTCTTAATAATGTCGTCTTTACGGCCTAAGAACCAGATATAGCCATCTTCATCATAACGGGCATAGTCACCTGAGAAGAACCAACCGTCGTGCTTATATTTTGCTGTTTCTTCGTCTAGATTCCAATAACGCAAGAATAAACCTGGGTCGCTATCTGGCACGCTAATCATGCCCTCTTCGCCTTGCGGAACCTCTTCTAAGGTTTCAGGATTAAGCAACTTAATGGCATGACCAGGTTGCGGAAAACCTGCAGAACCAGCACGTATCGGACGGAATATACTTTGGCTTAAATAGTACGAAAACTCACTCATGCCAACCGCTTCATAAATATCTGCACCAAAACGCTCGCGCCATTGTTGCAATACTTCATCTGACAGATGCTCACCCGCGCTCATGCAGTGGCGCAAGCTTGGCACATCAGTTTGCTTAGCTGTAGATTTTTGGATGATTTGGCGATAAATCGTTGGCACGCCCACAAAAATCGTCGCTGAATGTTTTGCAATTAAGCGTGTCCATAAATCAGCGTCATTTTTGCCTTCATGCACAATGACGGTTTTGCCTAAATAGAGCGGATCCATCAAGCCTGAACCTAAGACATAAGTCCAATTAAACTTGCCTGAGTGCATGATTCGATCTTGCGAATTTGCATCGAAATTGAACCAATACTTAGAGGCTGGTTCACGACCAATCAAGGCACGGTGTGCATGTAGCACGCCTTTAGGGTAGCCTGTCGTGCCTGAGGTATAAACCAAATAAGCAGGGTCATCTGCGGCCGTTAAATGCGCTGGCTCAGAGGTTTGAATTGCAGAAAGTTGTGCGTCTAAATCGCAAACATTTAGGCTTGCATGCGTTATTATTTCGCCAATGCCTGATAACAATACGTGTTTTAAATTAGGCAACCCTGTTAAATGGTCTTGCAATGATGGCCACGCCGCTTTATCTGTCACCAGCACCGTAGCTGTTGAATCTTTTGCTAAATAAGCGACCTCTTCAGCAGTTAGCAAGGTTGAGGTTGGCACTGAAATCGCACCACGCTTCATCGCGCCTAAAAATGCAGTCGGATAATCCAAGCTATTCGGTAAGCGTATCAGCACGCGCTCACCCGCCTCCACTTTCAAATTTCTAAGTAACTGAGCAAATTGATCGGTGCGTTTGGCTAATTGCTCAAAGGTGATTTGTGAAGTACCTTGAGCGTCATCCTCTACAATCATCGCAATCAATGAGGCCGCTGGCGTATTCAAGTGCTTATCAGTACATGCCGCGCCAATATTGAAGTGTGTTGGAACGCTCCATTTCCATTCTGCAGATGGTTCAAATTTGGTAAATTGTTCTAGTTTTTGCATTATTCGACTCTCTTTAAATTCGATATGTATAATTAATCTAGTGCAATGGAACTAAAATTTACAGCAACACACCATACGGCCAGTTTTGACGTATCACTTGAGCAGGCAACAACTCAAGCACTTGCAGCGCAAAATCCATATCACCTGGGTTAAGCGCCCGCAAGGCATGCGCTCTGAGCAATGTCTGCAATGCTTTACCAAACATTGGCGGATCTAACATTTCACCTTCAAACTTAATTGCTCCGCCATGTAAAGCATCTGCCTCAATTGCCGCTTTTAAGATGCGCACTTTTTGATTCACTTCAGTGGGTGAGGGCGTATAAGCCGTTTTACATAAATGAATGTGGCCTGGGTGAATCACCTGTTTACCAGTTAAACCCATAGCAGCCTCTTGGCAAGCGTGTTTATAAACAATGCGTGACTCATAATCGCCATGTAAATCCAACCAGCGGCGCACATCATGCGGCTCGACGAATTTTTCAGGCATGATATTCGCACCAATGAGTGTTTCAACACCACCAATCACGCCCTTACCCGCGATACGAGCCTCAAACATAAGTTGATTCATATAGAACTGCAATTCTTCAATCCAGTGTTCTGGTGTGATGTGTATACCCATCGCTTTTGAAAAATCATGAATACCAAATACCACATGTTTCACTGTGCTGTATTGCATTAACTCTGGGGCGATTTTCAACGACTTTGGATGCTCGATAATTGGCTGAATCGTAATATTCGGATTTAACTCGAGTAACAAGCTAGATAAGTCGCGCACTTCGGCAGCACCATAGGCTTCGCCGGCTTTGGCAAGCATTACCACGTCAATGCAATCAGACATGTCGCTAACGAGTTGCATGTCTAACTCATATTCATCGGTTCGGAATGAGTTTGATCGAATGGCAATAGTGACACTTGGGTTAACTTTGCGTAGCTCAGGCAACTCTTGGCGCAGTAAATCGCGACTCATTTCTTTTTGACGACAGCCATCTTCCAAATCAAAAATCAAAGTATGTGCATTAGTGTGATGCGCATGTTTTTTCATACGCGCTGCAGCTTGCGTGACATCTTCGTAAATGCCCTGCGCTGGCGAATACTTAACAGGTGGATAGTAAAGCTGTATGCCAGGCCAATTCTCACCCAGCATATTGCTGTTGGTATAACACTTGATTTTTCCAGGACTATTCATGTTAAGTCTTCCAATAATTTCAATTATTTTTAAATAGTATTTTTAAACAGTACTTTTACTCTATGCTCTTAATGAGCACTCAGTTTATTGATAACGGATTGCATCGCTTCTGCATCGATTTGCTTAGCCTTAAACGCTACAACCTCTGCAATCTTAATTCTTGAGGTCACCACATCTAAAAACTCGTTATCAGGTAAATCTAGCAAACTATCAAACGCCAATAATTCGGCCTCAGTGAGCATTGCAAGATGCTTCTCAGAAAAACGCTGCAATACAATATCTAGCTCCAGCAAGCCTCGACGACAACGCCAGCTTAGGCGACGGACTTCTTCATCAGTCATATTTCGCTTACCTATTTGTTTATCAGTCTGAAGCTCATCTAAAAACATCGCCATATCCCCTTAATTAGCTAAACGGACTTAATTTCAATGTGTTTTTTTGCTTTGTTTTTATGCTCACGAGCCTGCTCAAACTTCAGATCTTTGATTTTCGCAATGGCAGCATTTGGGTTAAGTTTCTTAGGGCAAACTTCCACACAGTTCATAATGTTGTGGCAACGGTACAAACGCTCAGGCTCTTCTAAGTTTTCTAAACGCTCATCTAACGCCTGATCGCGGCTATCTACCATAAAGCGATAGGCTTGCATTAAACCTGCTGGGCCGACAAATTCATCTGGGTTCCACCAAAAAGAGGGGCAAGAAGTAGTGCATGCGCCACACAAAATACATTCATACAAACCATCAAGCTTGGCGCGGTCTTCAGGCGACTGTAAACGCTCAGTTTCAGGAACAGGGTCGTTGTTTACCAAATAAGGCTTAACCGAATTATAGTTCTCGAAAAACTGCGTCATATCTACAACTAAGTCGCGAATCACAGGCAAACCCGGCATGGGGCGAAGCACCACAGGCTCTTCTAAATCAGACAGTTTAGTAATACAAGCCAAGCCATTTTTACCGTTGATATTCATGCTGTCAGAACCACAAACACCTTCGCGGCATGATTTACGCAGGCTCAAACTATCGTCCAAATCTTTGATGCGTAACAATGCATCCAACAACATTTGGTCGCTGTCTTCCAGCACTACATCGTAATCTTGCATGTAAGGTTTTTTGTCTACGTCAGGGTTGAATCTATAAATTGAGAATTTCATGTTGTCGTCTCTAATTTGTAATTAATTCTGTGATGCGTTTAATAAACACGCGCTTTAGGCTCAAAGCTTTCTACTGTTTGCGGTTTTAGGCGCACTGGTTTGTATGCCAAGCGATTGCCTTCACGATAGTAGAGTGAGTGAGTGAGCCAATTTTTATCATCGCGCTCGCTAAAATCTTCCCGTGCATGTGCACCGCGGCTCTCCGTTCTTGCTTCAGCAGCATGCATGGTGGCTAAAGCGACTTCCACCAAGTTATCCAGTTCTAATGCCTCAACTCTTGCGGTGTTAAATACTTGGCTTTTGTCTTTAATCACAGTGTTTTTAGCGCGTTCAGCGATTTGGTCGATTTGCCCTACACCCTCTTGCAACAAATCAGGGAAACGGAACACGCCACAATGCGTTTGCATGGTTTCACGCAATGCCGCACCCACATCTTTTACGCTTTCACCTTGTGTTTGAGTGTCTAAGCGATTTAATCTGGCTAAAGTCTTATCGAAGGCATCTGCTGGTAATGGTTTGTGACCAGAATGTATTAAGTTATCTTTTCGGACTTCCTCAACCATTTTGTCGCCTGCGGCACGACCAAATACGACCAAATCTAACAGCGAGTTTGAACCTAAACGATTCGCGCCATGTACTGAAACACAAGCACACTCGCCTACTGCATATAAGCCATTCACTACCGATTGACCACCGTTGCCATCTGGCACCACTACTTGACCTTGTAGATTGGTAGGAATGCCGCCCATCATATAGTGCGCTGTTGGCACGATAGGAATTGGGTCATAAACTGGGTCAACATTGGCAAAAGTTTTAGCAATTTCGCGGATACCTGGCAATTTGTCATTAATTAACGCTTCACCTAAATGATCTAATTTTAGGAACACAGCATCTTTATTTTTTCCTACGCCGCGGCCTTCTTTAATTTCAGTAGCCGTTGCTCGCGAAACCACATCGCGGCTTGCTAAGTCTTTTGCATGCGGTGCATAGCGCTCCATAAAACGCTCGCCCTCACTATTCACCAAATAGCCACCTTCACCACGTACACCTTCGGTAATCAGCACACCTGCATTTAACACGCCCGTCGGGTGAAACTGCCAAAATTCCATATCTTGCAGGGGAATATTGGCGCGTGCTGCCATACCTAAGCCATCACCAGTATTAATGAATGCATTGGTACTGGCTTTAAATATGCGGCCTGCGCCGCCCGTTGCCAGCATAGTGGCTTTAGCGCGTAGACAATGCACCTCTCCAGTTTCAATATCTAGCGCTAAAACACCCAATACATCACCATCTGCATCTTTTAATAAATCGAGTGCTAACCACTCCACAAAAAACTGGGTATTCGATTGAATATTGCGTTGGTAAAGCGTGTGTAACATGGCGTGGCCAGTTCTATCAGCCACCGCGCAGGTGCGTGAAATGGCACTTTCGCCAAAGTTTTGCGTCATGCCGCCAAAAGGGCGCTGGAATATTTTGCCATTTTCTAAACGGTCAAACGGCATGCCAAAATGCTCTAGCTCGTAAATCGCCGCAGCGGCGTTTTTACACATAAACTCAATCGCATCTTGGTCGCCCAAATAGTCTGACCCTTTAATGGTGTCATACATATGCCATAACCATTTGTCATCCGCCACGTTACCTAGCGCCGCAGCAATGCCGCCCTGCGCCGCTACTGTATGCGAACGCGTTGGAAACACTTTAGACAATACAGCTACTTTTAAGCCAGACTGTGCTAATTGCAGTGAAGCGCGCAAACCTGCTCCGCCACCACCTACGACTAACGCATCAAATATTTGAGTTTGTAACGCCATAACCAATTAACCTTCAATAAATTTTAAATAATGACTATTCCATTGGCTGAGTTAATTAACACAAGGTCAATTAACCCAGTAGCAACCAAGTTGCCCAAACCAAATAAACCCATAATGACACCACTAAAAGTTTATCTAACACGTCGCGTACACTTGGGTTTGGTACGTAATCTTTAAATACATCACGAATGCCTAGCCATGCATGAATACACAAGCTAATCCAAAATAATAAAGTAGCGATACGCCACCACAGTGGCTGAAAAAAATCGACCCAAGCCTCATAACTATTTGGCTGCACGATCAAAAATCTAGCCACCGCAAAAACACTGTAAACCGCCATCACTAGCGCACTGAGTCTTTGAGTTAACCAAGCACGCATGCCTGGATATCGTTTAGTTAAAAGTTCAATGAGCATAAATTGTTACATCCATATTTTTACAGCTAATACTAGGGTAGCAAGCACCCCTAGCACGAGTACAACCTTACTGGTATAACGCGCTTTCATCAGCGTAGTCATCCAATGCACATCCATTGCAAGGTGGCGAATTCCCGCAAAAAAGTGATGAAAAAATGCCCATGCCAAGCCAAGAAGCATTAATTTGATAAAGGGCGAATGCAAAATCGCAATCACCGTTTCATAGTGCTGAGCAGAACTAAGCGAAAACTGTAACAACAACAAAATAACAGGCAAAATTAAAAACAATACGCAACCTGTTGCTCTATGCAATATCGACACCAATGCATTGATTGGTAGGCGAATCGTGAATAAATTCAGGTTTTTTGGTCGGCTCAATTGACCAGGCCTTAACTTTGTTTTTTGACTATCTTTTTGCATTATCAAATACCTTATTTAGCCAATCGTGCTAATTTATCTTGTTGTAAGCGAGCAGCATCAGCCACTGCACCAGATACTCTTGATAGCAAGCGTTTATCGAATGGTTTCGGAATGATGTAATCTTTACCAAAACTTAAGCTCTTCAAGTTATAAGCCGCCAATACATCTTCTGGTACGGGCTCTCTCGCTAACGCGGCTAAAGCATGCGCAGCAGCGATTTGCATTTCATCGGTAATTTGCTTAGCTTTGGCATCTAATGCGCCGCGGAATAAATACGGAAAGCACAAGGCGTTATTCACTTGATTTGGAAAGTCTGAACGGCCAGTTGCCATTAAAATGTCATCACGAACTGCGTGCGCTAAGCTTGGTAAAATTTCAGGATCCGGATTTGCCAAGGCAAACACCACTGGTTTTGGCGCCATTAGTTTAAGTAGTTCTGGTGATAAAGCATTCGCCGCTGAAACGCCAATAAAAACATCCGCATTTGGCATCACATCAGCCAATGTTTTTGCATCACTTGGCGCAACTGCTAAATGACGATTATTGTCATGTAAATCTGAGCGTGAAGTATCCAAAACGCCTGATTTATCCACCATCGTAATATTGGTTGCACCCATTAATTTAAGTAAGCGCGCACAAGAACAACCTGCAGCACCTGCACCTAAAAACACAATTTTTGCCGTTGGTAATGTTTTGCCTTGTAGCTCCAATGCATTCGACAATGCTGCAGCCACAATCACCGCCGTACCATGTTGGTCATCATGAAAAACCGGAATATCTAAACGTGCGCGCAGTTCCTTTTCTATGCGAAAGCAGTGCGGCGCTGCAATGTCCTCTAAATTAATACCACCAAAAGTTGGGGCGATATTCACTACCGTTTCGATAAATGCCTCGATAGTTGGCGCGTTGACCTCAATGTCGAAGACGTCAATACCAGCAAAGTGTTTAAATAAAACGGCTTTACCCTCCATCACGGGCTTACTTGCCAATGGCCCCATATTCCCCAAACCCAATACCGCAGTGCCGTCAGTAATCACCGCAACCAAGTTACCCTTATTGGTGTATTTATAAGCTAATGCAGGATCACGGTTGATTTCGCGCACAGGCACAGCCACACCTGGCGTGTAAGTCAAAGATAAATCATCTTGTGTAACACAGGGTTTAGATGACACCACAGAAAGTTTGCCTGGCTTAGGAAACTCGTGATAATCAAGTGCGCGTTTTTTTAGATCGTCCATTTTTCTCAATACCTTTTCAGGGTTTAGTTTTTAGTATGCAATTATTTTCTTAACACTACACTCTCTGTACTCGCGTGCTTTTCAAAATTGATTTTGGCAAGGCGGACGAGCGAAGACAGTGCTAATGTACGGCGAGCGAAGTTCAACACAGCGAAAATCAATTTTGAAAAGCACAAAAGCATTATTCGAGCTCATTCATGTAGTGATGATTATCTGTGACGCAAAGTCCCAAACGCCATTCCATAGGCTTATCGCCGTAAGTAAATGAAACGCGTTCTATACTTAAGATTGGTTCACCTTCTTTTAAACCCAATGCCTTAGCCACCTCGCCTCTAGCGCCCACTGCTTTCAGGCGTTCCTCAGCTCGCACCATACGCACGCCAAATTCTGACTCGTACATGCTATACATCGAGCCGTTATTTTCTTCTACGCGCGTTCCATTCAAACCTTTAAATGGCGCGGCTGGCACTACGATATGATCAAATATCAACGGCCTGCCCGAAAAGGTAAGTAAGCGCTTTATTTCTATAGTTGATGCGCCTGCCTTTAGGTCTAGCACTTGCCCCATGCGCACATCCGCCTTGCCTTTGGTACATGAAATAAATTCATTTTGCAGCAACTCTTTTTGCCCATCTTGCGAAGTTAGCCTTAAAAAACGTAACTTCATGCCTTCTGCACTATGCGTAGCTACAAACGTGCCCTTACCTTGACGGCGAATGAGAATATTTTCGGTAGCAAGTGCGTCTATAGCTTTTCTTACCGTGCCTTGGCTCACCTTATAACGACCAGCCAATTCAATCTCACTTGGAATCATGTCGCCTGGGCGCCACTCACCACCGATTAAGCTTTGCGTCAGCAATACTTTAATCTGATCATATAAAGGCTTATAGCTTGGCGAATTGTATTGTTTATCTATCATGGTCTTGGCATCTCACTTTTGAATCTCACTAACAGCTGAACAAGAGGTTGAGCTGACTATATTTATGAATGCTTTATTTAGTCGCTTTTTAACGTTGAATTCCATTAACGATATTTATAGCACGAGTATTTACAATAGTCTAGCATTTTATATCTTATATAAGACATAAGATATATATTGACATTTTTTATTTTCTCTCTATATAATCAGCCTAGGTTTAAAACAATTAAAACTAAAGGTAACAAAATGGCTCAATATTTTCGCCCTAGGCGCTCTATGCTTTATGTACCAGGTTGCAATACGCACTATCTTGAGCGTGCGCGCACGTTACATGCCGACTCCGTCATACTAGATTTGGGCGACCCGATATTAGTTGAGTGCAAAGTAGAGTCGCGTGAAAATGTGGTGCGTTATGTGAATGAAGGTGGCTATGGCTCACGTGAAGTTGTTGTGCGGGTTAACGACCTCACTTCTGAATGGGGTCCTGACGATATTAAAGCCATTGCAAAAACCAAAATTGATGCCGTTTTATTTCCAAACATTGAATCTCGCGAGGATGTACTCACCGCGCTTTCTTTACTTGATGCTGCTGGCGGCAGTCACTTACCGATTATGGTGATGATAGAAAGCCCCATTGCGGTTTTGAACGCAAAAGAAATTGCTGCGGCTTCTGACCGCATCGTATGTATTGTGATGGCAACTTCTGATTTAATTTCCCAATTACACGCACGCGTTACCCATGAGCGCTCTGCAATTTTAACTTCGCTTTCTTTGGTCATTTTAGCTGCGCGCGCTTATGGTCACGCAGTGGTAGACGGCATTACAAGTGATTTCAAAAATATGCACTCTTTTGAATACGCATGCCGCTTGGGGCGTGATATGGGTTTTGATGGCAAATCATTAGTACACCCTGCGCAATTAGCCTACAGCAATGATGCTTACACGCCGCAATCCTCAGAAGTGACGCATGCGCGTGAGATCATCGCCGCGTTAAAACAAGCAAACGAGCAAGGTAAAGGCACGGTTGTGGTTAACGACAAGCTTGTTGAACGTCATCACGTGAGAGCGGCTGAGCGATTATTAAAACTCAGCGAAATGATTAAGACTTTGGAAGAAAGCTATGTCTAAAACCGAAACTACCATCAAAACAGGCAAAATCAATGCAGGTAACTTCTTTGAGGACTTTCACCTCAATCAAGTAATTCATCACGCCACGCCACGCACTATTGCAGAAGGCGAAATGGCTTTATACATTGCGTTAACAGGCGCACGCCAAGTGTTGCACTCGGCAGATACCGTTGCTCAATCATTAGGCTATAACGCCAGACCTGTAGATGACTTACTAGCTTTTCATATCGCGTTTGGTAAAACCGTGCCTGATATTTCCGTCAATGCAATCGCAAACTTAGGCTATGCAGACGTGCGCTTTTTGCAGCCTGTGCATATCGGCGACACATTGAGCACCAGCTCAACAGTGATTGGCTTAAAACAAAATTCCAACGGCAAATCTGGCGTGGTTTATGTACGTTCGGTTTCTATCAACCAATTACAGCAACCCGTACTTTCATGGGTGCGCTGGGTGATGGTACACAAAAACAATCTGGATGCGCCAGCACCAGAAACCGTAGTTCCAGATTTACCCAACCACGTGCCAGCAGATGAATTAAGCGTGCCAAACTTTCTAGATGCTAGAAAATTCAATACAGCGGTCACTGGCGGACAATATTTATGGGATGACTATGCCGTAGGTGAGCGCATTAACCACCCAGCGGGCATGACCATTAGCGACACCGATCACACGCTGGCCACAAAGCTTTATCAAAATAATGCCCGCTTGCATTTTGATGATGTGATGATGAAAAAAACTGCATTTGGCAGACGATTAATGTACGGCGGCCACATCATTTCCCTTTGCCGCGCATTATCAAATGATGGCTTAGAAAATGCGCTTTGCATCGTAGCGATTAACGGCGGCACACATTGCAACCCCTCGTTTGGTGACGACACCATCTACACATGGACTGAAGTGCTAGATAAATGGGATGTGCCAAATCGCAGCGATGTAGGCGCATTAAGATTACGCATGATAGGCATAAAAAATATGCCTGCGGATGCGCTAGAAAGCACCCATATCAGTAAAGATGGCAAACAGAACTACCACCCGAACGTAGTATTAGATTTAGATTACACCGTGCTGATGCCACGCAAATCAAATTAACAAAACGTAGAACATTTTCAAAGACTTAGGAAAAGACAATGGCGACCACACAACAACTAGTTCACCCTAAAGACGCATTATTTGGCGGCGAAAAATCATTTCCAATCATTCCGTCTTGCGAGCATTTTGCTGGAAGCGAAAAGTTAATTCTTAAAGCATTATCGATGCAAGACACGATTGGCCCTGTTTTCGATATTACTTGCGATTGCGAAGATGGCGCACAGGCAGGTCAAGAACGTGAACATGCAGAAATGATTGTGCGCGTTTTAACAAGCGAAGCCAATCAACACAAAATGGCTGGCGCACGTATTCACGATTACACCAATAGCTACTGGAAGCAAGATGTAGATATTTTGGTCGCTGGTGCTGGCAAAGTTTTAAGCTATATCACCATTCCAAAATGTACAACTTACGCACAGGCCAGCGAAATGATCGCCTACATTCAGAAAATCGCCACATTTAATGGCATTGAACGTGTGATTCCAGTGCATATTCTAATAGAAACACATGGCGCGTTAAAAGCCGTGCATGAAATCGCGACATTGCCATGGGTTCAAGTGTTGGACTTTGGCTTAATGGATTTTGTAAGTGGTCACCATGGCGCAATTCCAGCATCAGCCATGCGCAGCCCAGGTCAGTTTGATCATCGATTACTTGCACGTGCAAAAGCAGAGTTAGTTGCAGCAGCACTTGCCAATGGCGTAGTGCCAGCTCACAACGTGACTTTAGATCTTAAAAATGTAGAAACCACTCGTTCAGATGCATCACGTGCGCGCAACGAATTTGGATTTTTACGTATGTGGAGCATTTACCCAACGCAAATCGAAGCGATTGTGGATGCCATGAAGCCGAATTTCGACGAAGTGCAAGATGGCGCAAATATTCTACTTGCTGCTCAAAAAGCTGATTGGGGCCCAATTCAGTATGATGGCGAGCTCCATGATAGAGCGACTTATCGTTATTTCTGGGAGATTTTGCAAAAAGCAAAATTAACCAAAGTTGCAATTCCTGCTGAGGCAACTGAAGCCTTTTTCAGTTAATTTTTAAATTTAAAATACTCTTTTAAATAAACACATTTAGGTAATTAATATGACACAAGCAGCCACAGCAGGGGCACGATTTCGTGCCGCCCTAAGCGCAGAAAAACCATTACAAATCATTGGTGCGATCAATGCTTATCACGCCATGCTCGCCACCCAAAGCGGCTTTAAAGCCATTTACTTATCAGGTGGCGGCGTTGCTGCAGGTTCACTTGGTTTGCCAGATTTAGGTATTTCTACTTTAGAGGACGTGCTGATTGACGTGCGCCGTATTACTGATGCCGTCGATACGCCGTTATTGGTAGATATTGACACAGGCTGGGGTGGCGCTTTTAACATTGCTCGCAGTGTAAAAAGTATTGCTAAAGCTGGTGCAGCGGCAGTGCATATTGAAGACCAAGTATCAGCAAAACGCTGCGGACATCGCCCAAACAAAGCCATTGTTAGCTTAGAAGAAATGGTTGACCGCGTAAAAGCGGCCGTTGATGCAAAACCATACGATGATTTTGTCATCATGGCACGTACCGATGCGCTCGCCGTTGAAGGCTTGCAATCCGCCATAGACCGCGCTTGCGCCTGTGCTGAGGCTGGTGCAGACATGATTTTCCCTGAAGCGATTACTGAACTTGCCATGTATAAACAATTTGCAGCTGCTGTCAAAGTGCCAGTGTTAGCCAATATCACCGAATTTGGTAGCACGCCATTGTTTACTGTGGATGAGTTACGCACAGCGGATGTGAGCATGGTGCTCTACCCCCTTTCAGCCTTCCGTGCCATGAATCAAGCGGCACTTAATGTTTACCAAGCAGTAAAAAATGATGGTACGCAAAAAAATGTAATCGGCATCATGCAAACACGCATGGACCTTTATGACCACTTGGGTTACCACACTTTTGAGCAAAAGTTAGACGCTCTATTCAATCAAAATAAAGCTTAAGGGAGAAAAGTAACATGAACGCAACTATTCAAGTCACAAGTCAAACCACCACCCAAGCTAGCGGTGCAGAACCTCCTAAAAAGAAAAAAGGCGTAGCGTTGGCTGGCATTTCTGCCGGTACCACTGCAGTTTGTACGGTTGGTCATACTGGCAATGATTTACATTATCGCGGTTACGATATTACTGAACTGGCTAAACAAGCGACTTTTGAAGAAGTTGCATATTTACTGATTCATGGCGAACTGCCGAATAAAGCGCAATTAGCAACCTATCACGCCAAACTTAAAAATTTACGCGACATCCCTGCTGCGCTCAAAACCGTGCTGGAACAAATTCCAAAAAATACTCACCCCATGGATGTAATGCGTACAGGTTGTGCGATGTTAGGCACATTGCAACCAGAAGCTGCTGATCGTAATACCAAGGCTGCACAAGATTTAGGTGACCGGCTGATTTCATGCTTTGGCTCCATTTTGTTGTATTGGTATCACTATAGCCACAATGGCAAACGTGTGAATTTAGAAACTGACGATAACAGCATTGCCGCACACTTTTTACATGTATTGCACGGCAAAGCACCAAGTCAATTACACATTGATGCAATGAACACTTCGCTAGTGTTATATGCAGAGCATGAGTTCAACGCCTCAACTTTCACCGCACGGGTAATCGCTGGCACCTTGTCTGACATGTATTCATGTATCACTGGTGCAATTGGCGCCTTACGTGGCGCTAAACACGGCGGTGCGAATGAAGCTGCCATGGAAATTATCGAGCGCTACAAAAATGCTGACGAAGCAGAAGCAGATATTTTAGAGCGCATGGCGCGTAAAGAAATCATCATCGGTTTTGGTCATCCTGTTTACACAATTGCAGATCCACGAAACGAGTCAATCAAGGCAGTTGGCCGCAAGTTATGCGAAGATGCAGGCAATATGACGCTTTTTGAAATTTCAGCCCGTATTGAAGAAGTAATGTGGCGCGAGAAAAAAATGTTCCCTAATTTGGACTGGTACAGCGCATCTAGTTACCACATGATGGGCATTCCAACTGGCATGTTCACCCCTATTTTTGTGATCTCACGTACCACTGGCTGGGTGGCGCATGTGATTGAACAGCGTATTGATAACAAAATCATTCGTCCAAATGCTGAATATAACGGGCCAGATAATAGAGCCTTTGTCAGTTTGAAAGATCGATAAACCCAACTCACCACAGAGACACTGCGTTTAGAAGAAATTTGCTCGTCATTCCGTGCTTGAAACGGAATCCAGCGGCTTTTTTAAGTCGCTAGATTCCGACTTCCGCTGGAAACACTCAGAGCGAAAAAATCTCAGCTAACGCCATGCCGCCGCAGTTAAAATTTTTTACTATAATTAAGGAAAAAAATGTCAGCCCATATCTCTAACGTACGCCCCGCTCCAGACCAAGTGATTGTCGATATCGCCAATTATGTGGCTGATTACGAAATCAAATCCGACGAAGCATTCGACACCGCACGCAATTGTTTGATGGATACATTAGGTTGCGGCTTTGAAGCTTTAGATTACCCAGCTTGTACTAAATTACTAGGCCCAGTCATCGCTGGTACGGTTGTGCCAAACGGTGCAAAAGTACCTGGCACTTCTTTTCAGCTAGACCCAATTTTAGCCGCCTTCAATATCGGCGCAATGATACGTTGGTTAGACTTTAACGACACATGGTTAGCCGCAGAATGGGGTCATCCATCAGATAACTTAGGCGGCATTTTAGCAACGGCTGATTACATTTCACGTAAGAATGTAGCCGAAGGCAAAGCTGCACTGACCATTAAAGACGTGCTGACAGCGATGATTAAGGCACATGAAATTCAAGGCGTATTAGCGCTAGAAAACAGCTTTAACCGTGTGGGTTTAGACCACGTGATTTTAGTAAAAATCGCTTCAACTGCGGTGGTAACAAAATTACTAGGCGGCAATAAAGAAGACATCATCAACGCAGTTTCTAACGCATTTGTCGATGGTCAAAGCTTACGCACTTATCGTCATTCACCAAACACTGGTTCACGTAAATCATGGGCAGCGGGTGATGCAACCTCTCGTGCGGTGAGGCTTGCATGGATGACTATGCAAGGTGAAATGGGCTATCCATCGGCACTTACAGCCAAAACTTGGGGCTTCTATGACGTACTATTTAAAGGCAATGCCTTTAAATTCCAACGTGGTTACGGCTCGTATGTGATGGAACAAGTATTGTTCAAAATCTCATTCCCAGCTGAATTCCATGCGCAAACCGCTGTGGAGTGTGCAATTCAATTACACGCACAAGTAGGCAGAGAAATTCAATCATTAGAACAAATCGCACAAATTGATAAAATCGTGATTACAACGCACGAATCAGCCATTCGTATTATCGATAAAACAGGCCCGTTAGATAACCCAGCAGATCGCGACCACTGCATTCAATATATGTCTGCCATTGGATTGTTAAAAGGCAACTTAACCGCACAGGATTACGAAAATGCCGCCGCAGCAGACCCTCGCATCGACGCACTTCGCGCAAAAATGGTATGCGTAGAAAAAGCAGAATATACGGCTGACTACCTAAATCCAGAAAAACGCTCAATCGCCAACGCGATTCAAGTGTTCTTTAAAGACCACACAAGCTCAGACAACATCGCAGTGGAATACCCGATCGGCCATCGCCGCCGTCGCGGTCAAGGCATCCCAGAACTCGTGAAAAAATTCCAAGTGAACTTAGCACGCCGTTTTGACGCTAAAAAACAAGCGGATATTTTAGCGTTATGTTTAGATCAAACTAAGCTAGAAAACACGCCAGTGAATGTGTTTGTGGATATGTTAGTGGCTTAAATTCGTAAAACAAAGCATTTACGTAGCATATTTACTTTCTAAAGAACGGCCTGTTAACCTTATCATTTTGGGGTTGCAGGTCGTTTTCTTATATTGACAACTCACGAATGAAGGCTTTATTAATAAACCAAGGGTATGGTTAAAAATAAAAACTTTTGGCTCACCTTCGACTAAGGTAAAATATCACTTTATTCAATTGCTGTTTCTGAAAGCTCGAACGATGTCACTTACTACGCTGAATGCACTCTCTCCTCTTGATGGTCGCTATCAAACTAAATTAGATGCTTTACGTCCTTACTTTAGCGAATATGCGCTAATTAAACACCGTGCTTGGGTAGAAGTAGAATGGCTAAAAGCGTTATCTTCGGCTAAAGATTTACTAGAGATTGCACCATTTAGTGCAGAAGCTATTAAAGAGTTAGATGATGCGATTGCTAATTTTAGCGAAGTCGATGCATCACAAGTTAAGGCGATTGAAGCGCGTACCAACCATGACGTGAAAGCGCTGGAGTATTGGCTAAAAGAGAAATTTGACGGCAATCTTGAAATTAAAAAAGCCAGCGAGTTTATTCACTTTGCTTGTACATCAGAAGACATCAATAACTTATCCCACGGTTTAATGTTAAAAAGCGCACGCGATGCTGTGATGTTGCCATTTTTGGCGAGCTTAATAGCCAGACTCAGTGAGTTATCACATCAATTGGCAGACCAACCAATGCTTTCACGCACGCATGGTCAAACGGCATCTCCGACCACTATGGGCAAAGAATTGGCTAACGTGGTGTATCGCTTGCAACGTCAGCAAAAACAGCTTGAGACGAATGAAATTTTAGGCAAAATCAATGGCGCTGTAGGTAACTTCAATGCGCATCTTTCTGCCTACCCAAATTTTGATTGGGAAAGTTTTGCGAAGAACTTTGTAGAGAGTTTAGGCTTAACTTATAACCCAATGACCATTCAGATTGAGCCACATGACTATATGGCTGAATTGTACGATTGCCTTAGCCGCATCAACACGATTTTGATTGATATTAACCGCGATATTTGGGGTTATATTTCAGTTGGCTACTTTAAACAAAAGGTAAAAGCGGGCGAAATCGGTTCATCAACCATGCCACATAAAGTGAACCCAATTGACTTTGAGAACTCAGAAGGTAACTTAGGTTTAGCTAACGCCGTGTTACGTCATTTAGCGGAAAAATTGCCTATCTCACGCTGGCAGCGCGACCTAACGGATTCAACCGTGTTGCGTAATATGGGCGTGGCATTTGGTTATACACTGTTAGGCTATGACTCTTGCTTGCGTGGTTTAAACAAACTGGAAATCAACCCTGAGAAACTAGCTTTAGATTTGGATAACAGTTGGGAAGTACTAGCAGAACCCATTCAAACGGTAATGCGCCGTTTTGGCATTGAAAATCCGTACGAGCAACTTAAAGAGCTTACGCGCGGCAAAGGCGGCATCAATAAAGCTTCGTTACATATATTTATTAGCGGTTTAAACATTCCAGCAGATGCAAAACAGGCACTGTTAGAAATGACGCCAGCAAGCTACACGGGTAAGGCAACGGAGCTTGCACGTACTGTTTAACTGTGATTCTCCGTCGGTAGGCATCCCCAAGTCGGGCAATTAAATAAGGTGGCCTAACACTTGAGAAAAATACTTTTAATCTGCATTTTGTGGCTACTTTGGGCTCTGCCTGCGCAGGCAGAGCCCGCACAATATCAGGTTGAGATTACCGCACCCGTCCCACTTAAAGACTTGCTGAAAAAACACCTAGACATGGTGAAATGGCGTGATAACCCACGCATGAGCCCCGCAGAATGGAAGCGTTTATTCTCACTAGCGCAGCAAAACATCAAAGATTTAATCGCCACTGAAGGTTATTTCGCCGCCAAAATCTATCAAACTCTTGAAAGCCAAAATGGCACTTATATCGCTAAATTTGTGGTTGAAGCTGGTGCGCCTGTTTTAGTAAGCGATGTGGCATTGAGCTTTACAGGTGACATTAGCACGCAAGCAGCAGATGCCAAACCTAATGCAGAAAAGCTACGTGAATCATGGTTTTTACAAAAAGGCGCACCCTTTCGTCAGGAAAGTTGGAATCAAGCTAAACGCAAGTTGTTGACTGAATTTTTAGTCGAGCGTTATCCCAATGCCAGCATCAGCAATAGTAAAGCTGAAGTTAACCTAGAAACACAGACCATCACATTAACTGTTGAGGTGAATAGCGGCAATGCAATTAGGTTTGGCGATACAACGATCATTGGCTTAGAGCGCTACAGATCAAAAGTGGTTGAAAATCTTAACCCCATTAAGCCAGGTGACATTTATAACCAGTCAGACTTGGTGACCTTTCAAACACGTTTACAAGAAAGTGGATACTTTCAAACCGTAGAAGTGACCGCTGACACACTCAATTCAACTAACAGTGCTGAACCCAACATCGCTCCGATCAAAGTCAAAGTTATCGAAAATCGCAGTATTAAAATGGGCATAGGTGCAGGCTATAGTACAAATACTGGGCCGCGTTTACAATTATCTGTAGAGCACTTAAATTTGTTTAACAAGGGTTGGAAATTAAGTAGCAATCTTAAACTAGAAAATAACGCGCAAGTGCTTACCAGTGAAATTCATTTGCCAACTACTAAATCTGGCTACCGAGATAGCATAAATGCAAATGCATCTCATACGCTGGTTGAAGGCTTAGACTTAACCGTCGCTCGAGCGGGCGTTAAACGAGCATGGGGCGATAGGAAACGAGAACAATATGTGAGTGCAAACTTACTCACGGAAAGTTCAGAGGTTGAGGGTGCGAGCTCTGATGATAGCACTTACGCCGCCACACTTGGCTATGGCATTATACTTAGACGCACAGATAACGACCTCAGTCCAACGCGTGGTTATTTACTGAATGTGCAGTTTACCGGCGCACCATTCACCTCTACGGACAATGGCAGTTTTTTGCAAAGTCATGTTAAAACTCAAGCCTATTACCCAATCACCTCAAGCACGCAGCTCATCGCGCGAGCCGAAGTTGGCATGGTGAACGGCAAAAACAGCGCCCCAGAATTATATTTATTTCGTGCTGGCGGTGACCAATCAGTGCGCGGTTACGCCTATCAAAGCTTAGGAGTCACAGAAGGCGATGCAATCGTGGGTGGGCGTTACATTGCAACGGGTAGCGTTGAAGTCGTACAGTGGCTCACCAGTCAATGGGGTGCGGCAGTGTTTGTAGATGCAGGGAATGCTGGAAACTCCCTACAAGATTTATCACCAGTGTATGGCTATGGCTTAGGCGCACGCTGGAAAAGCCCTTTAGGACCTATTGGTGCTGATATTGCTTATGGCGAGAGTACTGGCGAATATCGATTCCACTTTAATATAGGAGTAGCTTTCTGATGTTACAACGCTACTTCTCTACGCGTTACTTAATGTTAATGCTGATTGGTCTTACTTTGCTGGTAAGTTCAGCACACAGTGCAATGTCGATTAACTCCCAAACCAGCCTTGATACTTTCAGTTACGATCTTGATAACATTCACCTGAAACTTGAAAAGCTAGACGCTAATTGGCAGTTTTCGCCATTTGGTGACGGAAAATTGTTAGTAGATAAAGTGCGTGCAAAACGGCTAATTATTACCGTAGGCGACGGCACCGCTAAAACCAAAGACGCAGGCTTACCTGAGAAGATTAAACCGCCATTTCCCATTCAGATTAAACAGGCTGAAATTGCCGAAGTGTTAGTGATTAAGAATGGCGAAACACAAACGTTTAGCCACTTAAAACTCAACCTCGAGGCCGATGCCAAAACTATAAAAATCAATAGCTTAACTGCTGGCACACCTTGGGGTGAAGTTGAAACAACATTAGAGATGAGTACCACAAAACCTTTTCTGCTCAATGGCTTAGCTAGCCTTAAAAAAACTGACGCTGGTACGCCTTACGATGTGGCAATAGAACTCGCTGGCGATCTGGAAACCTTACATTTTGATAGTAATTTAGTACTCGCAAACCTTAACAATCAATTAGCCATTCTGCAAACGCAACAGGCGAATGCTCCGTTGGTCGCCCTAGTGAATATCAAAGGTCAACTTGGTTTA
Organism: Methylotenera sp.; assembly: GCF_029946165.1. Taxonomy (GTDB): domain Bacteria; phylum Pseudomonadota; class Gammaproteobacteria; order Burkholderiales; family Methylophilaceae; genus Methylotenera. The sequence goes on along the minus strand of NZ_JAQSDZ010000021.1, from coordinate 25,262 downwards.
ACGAATGATTATCCACTCTCAGCGAATATCGCTATTAATGAGCTCAGGTCTGAAAATTTTGGCAGCTATCCTGCGGCAAAGCTTAATTTTGATATAGCCGTACAAGGTAAGCTTTTACCCACCTTCGCGACCAACATCCAATTTGCCGCCAGAGATAGCCAATGGCAAGATCAAGCCTTTATTAGCAGCGGCAAAATTATTATTGATGACAAACAAATCCGCAATATTGACCTACAAGCGAGCATTGCCAACAACATCATTAAAGCCAATGGCAGCCTGGGGCAAGCCGATAGTAAACTTGATTGGCAAGCCGATTTGGCAGAATTGAGAAAGTTTGGTGCAGGCTATTCGGGTCAGGCAAATGTGAGCGGTACTGTAACCGGTACTTTTGAAAATTTAGCGCTGCAACTCAAGTTGCTCGCAAATAACATAAGCCTGCCAAGCGGATTAAAAGTAGAAAAACTAGCAGGTCAGGCATCGATAATGGCTGATGAAAATGGACAGGTTAACGGGGAGTTTACAGCCAGCAACCTCCAATACAATAAGCATCCTGTAATGGATGGCAAACTGACCTTACAAGGCACTCGTACGAAACATCAGTTAAATCTAACCGCCCAAAGCAAAGACAAAGAGTTTAAATTTGAAAGCACACTTCAAGGCGGCTTAATCACTGCAACAAACCGCTGGCAAGGATTATTGCAGAACTTAACTTTAGAAGGAACTTCTCCAATCAAACTCACCGCGCCAGCACCATTATCATTCGATACAAAAGGCGCCACACTTGAACAAGCGCATATCAAATTAAATAAAGGTAATGTGTTTGTTGACCTTATGAAATTTGATTCTAATGGATTTGCAAGCACTGGTCATGCAGATCAATTAGCGCTAGAAGATTTACCCGCAGAGTTTTTCATACTGCCCTCGACATTACAAGGCAGCCCTGTTTTTTCAGCTAAATGGGACATAAAAGCAACGGATAGCTTAAATGGCAATTTCAATATATGGCACGATGCTGGCGATTTCACCTTAACCACACCAGATGGCACAAAAAAACCACTTGGTTTGCAAGAAGCAAAATTCGACGCGAAGTTTGTGAATAATCAGGCCGAGATTAGCACTAGCCTTAAAGGACAAAATATTGGCTTATTAGAGGCTAATTTAAGCACTACTTTTACCAAAGTAAATGCTGGCTTCGCCCTACTCGCCAACGCACCGCTAACATTAAACGGCAAGGCTCAATTACAAACACTGGCATGGCTGCCAATGCCCCCTTCACTAATGGATGCCAACTTTGATGGCCATTTGAATATTAACGTAAGCGCGAACGGTACACTGGCAGAGCCAAATTTAAACGGTAGTGTGGATGGTAAAGATCTACAATTTTCGCTACCAACAGAAGGTGTTAACTTTAGTAATGGTGAACTACAAGCAAGTTTTGAGCATAACAAACTACTTATTACTAAAGCCACATGGCAAGGCGGCGATGGCCATTTGCAAACAACAGGGTTTTTACTGCTAAACACAGCTAGTTTAGACAAATCAAAGCCACAAATTGACCTAGATTGGTCCGCGCAAAACTTCACAGCACTTTCACGTACGGATCGCCTTCTAACCTTGAATGGCACAGGAAAAACTACACTGACCAATGGCTTGCTCATGATTACAGGCAATTTCAATGTAGCGAAAGGTCTCGTTGAATTATCAAACGAAGATACGCCAGTACTGGGAGACGACGTTGTCATTATTGGGCAAACTGACAGCACGCCTGAACCTGCACTAAAAATTTTACTTAACGGTTTGCGAATAGACTTAGGAAACGACTTCACCTTGCGTGGCCGTGGACTAGATGCAAAACTCTCTGGGGCACTAACCTTAACGGGTTTAACACAGTATCAGCCGCACACCGAAGGTATCATCGAAGTGAAAGAAGGTTCATTTTCCGCTTATGGTCAAAAATTAATCATAGAACGCGGCATTATTAACTTTAACGGTACCGTAGGCAATCCAGGTATAAACATCCGAGCTATGCGCAATAGCACACCAGTGAACGCGGGTATCGAAGTAACAGGCACTGCGCTTATTCCCATCACAAAATTAGTTTCTGATCCCAACGTAACTGATAGCGAGAAATTATCTTGGCTAGTATTAGGGCACGGCATGGACCAAACTCCCAAAAGTGACTATGGCTTATTGTCTTTGGCAGCTGGCGTATTACTCTCACAAGGGGATTCCGTGCCACTGCAAACAAAGCTGGCGCGCGCAGCGGGCTTAGACGAGTTTGGTTTTTCTGGGGGAGATGCAGACAGCGCCGCCGTGGTATTTGGCAAACGACTTTCATCGAGGCTATACCTCAGTTACCAGAAAAGTATCAGCGGACTTTTAGATGTCGCAAGACTCACCTATAACATGACTTCACGCTGGTCATTGCGCGGAGAAGCAGGCACAGAAAGCGCTGTGGATGTGCTGTATACTTTTAGCTTCAAATAATATTTGGATTCAATAAAAATGAGTGATGATAAAAGCAACCCGAGGCTTGCTGTTCTAATTGATGCGGATAACACGTTTAACGTCATTCCAATTATTGATGAATTATTTGAAGAAATTTCTAAATTTGGAGACGCCAGTGTTAGGCGTATTTACGGCGACTGGACACAAAACCAACTAAGTCGCTGGAAAGAAATATTACCTAAGCTTGGTATTCAACCAATGCAACAGTATGCCAATACCAAAGGTAAAAATGCAACTGATAGCGCACTTATTATTGACGCAATGGACTTGCTTTATACAGCACCTCTAGATGGTTTCTGTATTGTTTCTAGCGATAGTGATTTCACGCGGTTAGCTATTCGATTTCGCGAATCAGGTAAGCTTGTTTATGGCTTTGGTGAACAAAAAACACCTGAATCTTTAAGAGCAGCTTGTAATAAGTTTATTTATATCGAAATATTGTCACAAAGCAAAATACCTGAAGATATTTCAGCAGATATTAAAATATCTGACGCAACTAAAGACAAACCAAAACCTTCAAATCAGGATATAAAACTACCAACTAATCGCATTGACGACGCTGTAACATTAACACCAGTTATTAAAAAAACATCTCAACAACTAGCCAGTGATACAAAACTAGTAGCCCTAATTCGCTCTGCAATCCAATCTATATCAGAATCCACAGAAGATGGTTTTGCTAATTTAAGCGAAGTAAAAAAACATATCGTGAAAAACTACTCAGCGTTTGATTCGCGAAATTATGGTTATCCAAAATTTAGTGACTTAATCAATACAATCGGCTTGTTCGAATTAGATGCTAAAAAACAAAGAATCAAGGATAAAAGAAAGAAATGAGCGAAATCCTAGTTTTATATTACTCTCAAGGCGGAGCCGTTCGTGAAATGGCGCAACTGATTGCACGGGGCGTTGAGAGCGTAACTGGCAGCAAAGCCCGCATTCGCACTGTGCCAAAAGTTTCAGCCAATTGTGAAGCCACAGAACCAGAGATTCCTCACACTGGCGATCCTTATGTGGAGCTAATGGATTTGGAGGAATGTATCGGCTTAGCCATGGGTAGCCCTACTCGCTTTGGCAATATGGCAGCGCCTATGAAATATTTTATAGATGGTACGGCTGGCTTATGGCTAAAAGGGTCATTGATTGGCAAACCAGCCGCGGTATTTACCAGCTCAGGTTCAATGCATGGTGGCAACGAAAGTACACTTCTCACTATGATGTTGCCACTGATGCACCACGGCATGCTGATGGTAGGCTTGCCTTATTCAGAGCCTGAGTTATCAAGCACGCAAACTGGTGGTACGCCTTATGGTGCCAGCCATATAGGCGGCACGATGGACGATAAAGCGATTAGTGCAGATGAACGAAAGCTATGCTTAGCATTAGGCAAACGTTTGGCTGAAACCGCGTTAAAGCTATCGGCTTGAGCCTTAATATCTCCTACTCTATTTCATAAAAAATCGCACGTCATTCCCGCGCAGGTGGAATGACGAACTAAAGTAATTAATTGAGAATATAAAAATGACCTTAGCAAAAGAAGCCTTACAGTTCTTACGCTCTACCCGCAGCGGCATTCTTTCTACGCTGTCTGCCAAGTTTTCAGGCTATCCATTTGGCTCAGTTGCACCATTTGTATTGGATCATAGCGGCCAGCCGATTATCCTGATCAGCACAATTGCTGAACACACGCATAACATTATTGCTAATCCAAAAGTATCATTACTCGTATTTGCTGGCGATGAAGATATGCAAGCCAGCGGACGCCTCACGCTCATGGGTGAAGCAAAAAAAATAGATAAGGAAGATGCTGATTTACGCGCACGTTATTTGCGCTACCTACCGCAAGCCGCTAGTTATTTTGAAATGCATGACTTCAGTTTTTACCGTATAGAAATCGCTCAAGCACGCTATATTGCAGGGTTTGGTAAAATGGGCTGGATTTCAGGAGACGCCATGCAGTCTGCAGAACTTACAGAAAACTCCCCACTTGCCGCACAAGAAACCTCCATCATCGAACATATGAACGCAGACCATGTACATAGCCTAATTGCTTACAGCAAACACTTTCATAATATAAACGCTACCCAAGCGGAAATGCTAGGCATAGATGCTGATGGTTTTGATGCGAAAGTGAATATTGCCGATGGCAAAACACAGACTCTACGATTCAATTTTGAACAACCTATTCACGATGCACAATCTGCCAGAATGGCGTTAGTCAATATGTCGAAAGCGGCAAACGTATGATGCAAAAACCTAGCATACAGCAACTTCAACTAGGCGCTAGCGTGAGCTTAATCGCACTCATCCTACTTTGTTTAGCATGGGAAACAGTGCTTGCTCCGTTTAAGCCAGGCGGCTCATTACTTATGCTAAAAACGGTACCATTATTACTGCCTTTATTCGGCATTCTGCACGGCAAACGTTATACCTATAAATGGGCAAGTATGTTTATTTTGCTATATTTTACCGAGGGTGTTGTGCGTGCTTGGTCAGACGTTGGGCTTTCAGCAAAATTAGCGCTGATTGAAGTTTTACTCACGGTAATATTTTTTGGCTGCGCTGTTTATTATGCAAAGTTTACCCGCGCAAAATAGACAAGAACCAACTATTTTGGAAACAACTTACCCGGATTTAAAATATTATTCGGGTCAAACGTTAACTTAACGGCTTTCATTAAATTAATGGTTGTTTCATCAATCTCGCGCGAAATAAATGGGCGTTTCGCCATGCCTACACCATGTTCGCCAGATAATGTTCCCTGTAGAGAAAGCACCAAGCTGAAGACCTCATCCAAACATTCATAAGCACGTTTCATTTCATCGGCATTATCTGGGTTCACTAGTAGATTCACATGTATATTGCCATTGCCTGCGTGACCAAAATTCACGTTAGAAATCTTGTATTGCGCCGCCAACTTTTCTAAACCTGTTAACAATTCAGGTAGATGCGACACTGGCACGGCGATATCTTCATTGATTTTTTTAGGCGCAATATCTTTAAGTAATGGCGATAAAGCCTTACGTGCAGCCCATAAAGCCTTGGTGTCTTCTGCAGGTTTTGCTTCAATCAGACCATCCACTTGGCAAGCTTGCAAAATGGCCTGTGTGGCTTCAACAATCTCTTGCTGCGCGCCATCGACTTCTATCATCAAATAAGCACGGGCATTTTCAGGCAACAAGTTTTTATGACGACCGCGAATTAAATTCAGGGCACCATTATCTAAAAACTCCAAAGCACTTGGCGTGTAAGGTTGCGCCATAATCGCTGCAATCGCGCGCGCGCAGCTTGCCGTGTCGGCAAACTCTGCGGTGATGCCGCCTGTATGTTTTGGCAAAGGGGTGAGTTTAAGCGTTGCTTCTACAATCACAGCCAGCGTGCCTTCTGAGCCAACTAATAATCGAGTTAAATCGTAACCAACTACGCCTTTACTTGTATAACAGCCCGTTTTAATAATGTCGCCATTACCTGTCACTGCTTTTAAGCCAAGTACATGGTCACGCGCCACGCCGTACTTCACGGCATGCGGACCTGCGGCACAAGTGGCGAGATTTCCACCAATACTGCAATAAGCCGCACTAGATGGATCTGGCGGCCAAAAGAAACCAACGCCTTTAATCGCATCTTGTAGCTCTTGATTGAGCACGCCAGGCTCAATAATCGCCATGCGGTTATCGGGGTCTACACTGATAATTTTATTCATGCGCTCTAAAGATAGTGCCACACCACCAGCTTCTGGCACACTGCCGCCCGCAGTGCCAGTACCTCGACCACGTGGCACCACTGGTACTTTATGCACATTACAAAGCTTAATCACCGCTTGCACTTCTTCAACATTGAGTGGAAATACCACGGCAATTGGTGCATGAAAGATACGTGAGTTATCGTAAGCGTAAGCATAGCAATCCACAGGGTCGGTATAGACCTGCGCTGTAGGCAGAAGCTGCACTAGCTTAGATAAAAAATTAGCAGATGACATGTAGGTTCTTTAGTATAAAAATCTAGCGTTTTTTGATATAGAGGTCAGTAATCGTGCCCTCTTTCATCTCGGCTGCAAAACAGATAGTTTCAGATAACGTTGGGTGTGCATGAATGGTTAAACCTAAGTCATGGGCATCTGCGCCCATTTCAATAGCTAACACGGCTTCAGCCAATAACTCACCTGCGTTTACGCCCACAATACCAGCACCAATTACGCGATGCGTATTTTTATCAAAGATCAACTTGGTCGTACCCTCTGTACGTGCGATTGATAGTGCGCGACCACTAGCCGCCCAAGGGAATGAGGCTTTTTCAATCTCAAGGCCTTTGGCTTTAGCTTCTATTTCTGTCACGCCAACCCAAGCCACTTCTGGATCTGTGTATGCCACTGACGGAATCACTGAGGCAACGAATTCTACTTTTTCACCAGCAATAACTTCTGCGGCTACTTTAGCTTCATGCGTGGCTTTATGCGCCAGCATTGGTTGACCGACAATGTCGCCAATCGCAAAAATATGTGGCACATTGGTGCGCATTTGTTTATCTACCGAGATAAAACCATAATCATCTACAGCCACACCTGCGTTCTCAGCACCGATATTTTTACCGTTTGGACGGCGACCGATAGACACCAAGACGCGGTCATACACTTCAACGCCTTTCGGTGCGTCTGCATTACCGTTAACGCCTTCAAACGAGACATGAATACCGTCTTTTTTAGGTTCCATGCTAGCCACTTTGGTATTAAGCATAATGCTTTCAAAACGTTTTTCCATGCGTTTTTGTAGTGGGCGTACCAAGTCACGGTCACAACCTTGAATTAGGCCATCAGTAAACTCTACCACGCTTACTTTAGAGCCTAACGCGTCATAAACCGTACCCATTTCTAAACCAATAATACCGCCACCAATCACCAACATGCGTTTTGGTACATCAGCCAATGCTAACGCGCCAGTAGAGTCCATAATGCGCTCATCGGCAGCTACACCTGGGAATTTAGTAGCTTGTGAACCAGCAGCAATAATTGCATTATCAAATGAAATGGTGGTCACAGTGCCATCTGCTGTGGTTACGGCCATTTGATTAGGGCTAGTAAACTTACCCACGCCTTGCACGGTAGTGACGTTGCGCTGTTTAGCCATCGCCGCTAAACCACCTGTTAGCTTACCAACTACGTCATTCGCTTTCCAGTTACGCAACTGTTCTAAATCAACTTGTGGTGCGCCAAAAGTCACGCCGTGATGCGCAGTTTCTTCAGCTTCAGTAATAACTTTTGCTGTATGCAACAAAGCTTTTGAAGGAATACAGCCTACATTCAGGCAAACTCCACCAAGCGTTGAGTAGCGTTCAATCAGAACAACTTTTTTGCCTAAATCTGCAGCGCGGAAAGCTGCGGTATAGCCGCCTGGGCCTGAACCCAAAACAACAACTTCCGCATGTAAATCTGCATCACCTAAGTTAACAGCCGCTGCAACTGGCGTTGCGACTGATTTAACCACAACGGCGGCAGTCTCTACAGCCACTTCCTTTTTAGCTGGCGCTTCAGCATTTGCGGCAGCCTCAACCAGTAAAATCAAGCTACCTTTAGCCACTTTATCGCCAACTTTGACCTTTAACTCTTTTACGGTACCGGCAACTGAAGACGGAATGTCCATGGATGCTTTATCAGATTCAACTGTCATCAGCGAGTCTTCTTTAGCAATAATATCACCTGCTTTTACAAGGACTTCAATCACATCCACACTATCAAAGTTACCAATATCTGGAACCAAAACTTCTAATAAATTACTCATGCCAGCCCTTTGTTAAATCTTCAGTTATTTATCGTGATTTTATCATCAAAAAGACCTTAAAGGCCTTCAAAATATATGAGTCAGTAGTATGATTTACACACTAAAAATTTAAGCCTGTTTAAGGTAGGGTTTTACCAAAAAGGGCTTTTCAAAAAAAGGGTTTTCATGTCATTCATCCGTGCTGGCTTAAGTTTCACTCAAATAATTTTCGCTAAATTATGGCTGATAGTCAGCACCTTACTAAGTTTTTTCTTTGGCTCATTCAATTATCAAGCACCTGCGTGGATTAAGTGGTGCGGCGACAAGCTTAATCACCTACGCTTAGCCTTCATTCAAAAACCACTCAAAGGTTTAGGCATTATTGCTTTAATTGCAGCCCTTGGTACAGGCGGCTGGTATGGCTGGGAGTGGTATAAATCTAGACCTCAACCAGTGACCGTAAAAGTGACTGTGACAGTACCGACCAGAACGCAAATCGAAGATAATTTACCGCCAAACCCACTCAAAATAAGCTTTGATAGCTCAGTTGCGCCTCTTGAACAAGTTGGAAAAGTGATTTCTAATGGCGTGAATATCATGCCTAAAATAGAAGGTGCGTGGAAATGGGAGTCTGAAAATGAGTTGTCATTTCAACCAAAAGCTGACTGGCCAGTGGGCACTGACTACAAAGTAAGTTTGAATGCCCAAGCATTGACACCTAAAACATTGCTAGACAAATGGGACATAGAGTTCACTTCGCCATTGTTTATCGCAAGCATTAGCAATAGCGAGTTCTATCAAGACCCTATCAATGCCGCCATGAAAAAAGTGGTGGTTAACCTTAACTTTACGCACCCAGTAGATACGGTAAAACTAGAAAAAAGTATTACGCTAAAAATACGTAGTAATAAAAACAGCTTATTAAACTTTGGTTCTGACAAGATTCCATTCGTCGTAAGCTATGATAAGTTAAAACTCAATGCCTATATCCACTCAGCACCACTTGCCATTCCTAAAGATGATAGCGTGCTAGAAGTGACTGTTGATGAAGGTTTAAAAGCCGTAACCGGAGGCAAACCCTTTGAAACGGCTTTAACGCAAAGCGTGAATGTGCCAGGTTTATATAGCCTGCTAATTAACGAGCTTAGCCCAATTGTGGTTTCCAATGACCAGAACGAGCCTGAGCAAATTCTATTGCTTAATGCCTCTGCTGCGGTGAATGAAAAAGACATGGCGAGCCATATTAAGGCATGGGTATTACCACGCAACAAATTGGTCAGCACGCCAGAGGAGTTAAAGTATCCGCATGCGTGGTCTTACACCAAAGAAATTACCGAGGCTGTACTTGCTGCTGGCAAACCGCTTGCCTTAGAAGCCATTCCTGCCGAGCGCGAGAATATTGAAGTCCATTCGTTTAAGTATAAGGCAGATGTTGGCAGCTATATTTATGTGCAAATCGACAAAGGCTTAAAATCATTTGGCGGCTACCAATTAGGTGCAACACAGCGGCACATAATGCAAGTACCAGTCTTTCCAGCAGAGGTGAAAATTCTCAGCCAAGGCTCATTACTAGCTTTAAGTGGTGAACGAAAAGTAGCGGTATTAGCACGCGACTTACCTGGCATTAAGATGGAAATTGGTCGTATTCTGCCAGGTCAATTGCAACATCTCATTACACAATCTAGTGGCAACTTCAGCGATCCATCGTTCAATTACTATCTTGATGGTGATAACTTGAGTGAGCGTTTTGAGAAAAACATTCCCTTACATTTAGAAGCTGGCAAAGCGCATTACGAAGCACTAGATTTGAGTGACTATCTAAGCAAGGGTGAAGGCTTAGATTCTAATCACAATAAACGTGGTGTATTTTTACTCACTGTTCGTGGGTACAAACCTAAAAAAGAAGCAAATGCTGAAGAGAGTGAACAAGCAAGCGAACAAGCTGATGATCGTAGTGATTACAACCCATCAGAGAATCAAAACCCCGAAGCATTTGTTGATAAACGCCTGATTCTTGTCACTGACTTAGGCTTAATCGCCAAGAAAGAACTCGATGGTAGCCAAGTAGTTTACGTTCAGTCTATTCATACAGGTTTGCCAGTGGCTGGCGCCACGGTAGAGGTCATTGCAAAAAATGGTCAGGCTATATTCAGCCAAACCACTGATACAAACGGCCGCGTTAACTTTACTAAGCTAGATGGCTTACAGCGTGAGCGCTCACCTATTTTGTACATCGTGAAAAAAGCAGGCGACTTAAGCTTCCTACCGATTAATCACTATGACAGAAATCTAGACTACTCACGTTTTGATGTAGGCGGCATTGCGAATGCCGCCAGTTCAGATAGCTTAAATGCTTACCTATTCTCAGACCGTGGTATTTACCGTCCTGGTGACACCATGCATATCGGCATGATCGTCAAAACGGCCACTTGGGCTAAAGCATTAGATGGCTTGCCATTGCAGGCCGAAGTCTTAGATGCGCGCGGTTTAGTGGTGAAAACCCAAATGGTTAAGCTTGGTGCAGGCGGCTTTAACGAGCTGGAATATAAAACCCTAGAAACCTCGCCCACAGGTACTTACAATATTAATCTTTACTCGGTTAAAGATGGCAATGCTTATCAGCAATTAGGCTCTGTCAGCGTAAAAGTGCAGGAATTCCAACCTGATCGCATGAAGGTAAAAGCCTTATTTGCGAAAGATGCAACGTTATACCCTGAAAATACTGAAGGCTGGCTGAATCCTAAAGATTTAAAAGCTAACATTAATGTGCAGAACTTATTTGGTACGCCTGCTGAAAACAGACGTGTGACTGCCACAATGACGCTTAGCCCAGCTTACCCTGCCTTTAGCCAATATGCGGACTTTGCATTCTACGACCCATTACGCGCTAAAGAAGGTTATAGCGAGAAGTTAAGCGATGCCACAAGTAACGCGCAAGGTGTGGCTGAATTTCCCCTAGGTTTAGAGAAGTACACCAAAGCGACTTACAGACTCAATATCGTCGCGCAAGCCTATGAAGCTGGCGGTGGACGCAGCGTTTCTGCGGAAGTCGCCACGCTGATTTCAGAACAACCTTATTTGATAGGCTTTAAAGCCGACGGTGATTTGAACTACGTTAGCAAAGCTAGCAAACGTGGCGTTAATTTGATTGCAGTTAACTCAACCTTGCAAAAAGTGGCTGCCGAAGGCTTAAGCTTGAATCTCATTGAGCGCAAATACGTTTCAGTGTTAACCAAGCAAGGCAGCGGTACATTCAAGTATGAATCACGCAAAAAAGAGGTACTAATCAAAGAGTCACCTTATAGCATCAAAGCTGCAGGTAACAGCCTAGCACTTGCCACCGAAACACCCGGCGATTTCGCTTACGTACTTAAAAACAAAGACGGCTTGGAGCTTAATCGCGTGGAATATAGCGTGGCAGGTCTAGGCAATGTCAGCCGCTCATTAGAGCGTAATGCTGAGCTACAACTGGTGCTAGATAAAAAAGACTATGCGCCAGGCCAAGAGATTAGCGTCAGCATTCGCGCGCCTTATGTGGGTGCTGGTTTGATTACCATTGAACGTGACAAAGTGTATGCTCAACAATGGTTTAAAGCTGACTCCCAATCTTCGGTACAAAAAATCAAGTTGCCCGCAGACTTTGAAGGCAACGGTTATGTGAGCGTGCAGTTTGTGCGCGATCCTAGTTCGGATGAAATTTTCACCAGCCCGCTTTCTTATGGGGTTGTGCCATTTGTAACAAGTCTAGCACAGCGCACCAATACGCTTAAACTCAGTAGTCAGCCACTCATCAAACCTGGCCAAGTACTGAAAATGAAACTAGATGCAGCTAAACCTGGCCGTGCTGTGGTGTTTGCGGTAGATGAAGGCATATTGCAAGTCGCAAGATATAAAAATCCCGATGCGCTTGGTTTCTTTTTCCAAAAAAGACAATTGGAAGTTTCAACTTCGCAGATTTTGGATTTAATCTTACCTGAATTCAAAAAAATCATGGCTGCAACCGCACCGGGCGGCGATGCCGATGGCGCTTTAGGCAAACATTTGAATCCGTTCAAACGTAAAACTGACAAGCCCGCAGTCTATTGGTCTGGCATTGTCGATGTGTCTGGTAGCAAAGAGTTTAGCTACACGGTGCCAGAAACCTTCAATGGCAAAATGCGCATCATCGCAGTGATGGTTAACGATGCCAGCATTGGCATTACCACCAGTGACGCCTTAGTACGTGGCGACTTTGTATTGTCACCAAACGCACCGCTCACCGTCACGCCAGGTGATACATTTGATGTGAGTGTTGGCGTGGCGAATAATGTCAAAGGTTCAGGCAAAGATGCCGCAGTCACACTGAATCTTGTCGCTTCGCCTGCCTTTGAGTTGGTTGGTACAGCGAAACAAGTACTAAAAATCAGTGAAATGCATGAGAGTACTGGTCTTTATAAACTGAAAGTCAAAGAAGGCGCAGCCGCTAAGTTAAGCTCAGCAAGAATTGAATTCACGGCAAACATCGGTAATAAGTTTGCAAAATTGGGCACTGAAATTAGTGTGCGTCCATCGACGCCGCACATGACCCTTATGCAAACTGGCAGCTTTAAAGGTGATACACAAGTCAACGTGAAGCGCAGCATGTTTGCAGAATATCGCAAACAACAGGCCAGCGTTTCACCGTTGCCATTAGTGGCTTCTGGCGGCTTACTTGAATACTTAGCCAACTATGAGCATAGCTGTACCGAGCAATTGGTCAGCCAAGTCATGCCTATCATCGTGCTTAGAAAACGCCCAGAACTATTGGCAAGTGTCAGCACTAAAAAAGGTAATTTCGAAAATGCCTTGAACGTACTTCGCACACGCCAAAATGCTGAAGGTGGCTTTGGTTTGTGGGATGCCAGCGTAGGTGCAGACGAGTTCGCCAGCGTTTATGCAGTACACATGATGCTGGAAGCTCGCGACCATGCAAATGTTGGCGAAGAAGTACCTGCCGACATGCTGAAAAAAGGCTTGGAGTATTTACAAACCTTAGCCGCCAGCCCAGCAGAAAACTTGGATGCGGTGCGTGTACGCGCCTACGCAACTTATCTGCTGACTCGCGAGGGCACAGTCAGCACTCCATTGTTAGCAAGCTTGCGCAGTACCTTAGATGCTAAATCTTTAACTGACAACAGCTTCAAAGAGTGGCGCTCAGACTTAACTGCGGCCTACCTTGCAGCTTGCTATCAGCTATTGCAACAGCATGCCGTAGCCAGTGACTTAATAGCTAAACCCGTTAAATTGTTAAATGTCAGCAGCCAAAAACCTATCTACGGGCATTATTACGATGACGTGGTGCGAAATGCACAAACGCTTTACTTAGTGTCACGCCACTTTCCAGAAAAGGTTAAAGATATATCAAGCGGCGCGTTAAACAACATCATGCAGCCTATATCTGAGGGGCGCGTTAACACCTTGTCATCGTCTTATGCACTGCTTGGTTTTGACGCTTATGCGAACGTTGCTGGCACAAAGGTCGCAGGGCAAATGGGCATTAGCGCAATAGACAAGCAAGGTAAAGTCACCGCGCTTAAACTGCCAGAGAATAGCATTGCTCCACTTGTAAATTTCTCGCCAAATACCGCGCGCTTGAAGTTACAAGGACCAAGTGGCTTGCCGTTATTTTATGCAGTAACAGAGTCTGGTTTTGATATGAAACCGCCAAACACTGCCTTAAAACAAGGCATGGAAATCATCCGTGAATATACCGATGATAAAGGCGCTGCATTAAAATCAATCACCATGGGCGACGAAATCACTGTGCACATCAAAATTCGCTCAATTGACGGTAATGTAGATGACGTAGCGATTGTAGATTTGTTACCAGGCGGCTTCGAGCCAGTGCTACAAGCTGCGGTAAGCGAAACGGACAGTTCGATTAGCCAAGGTGGCGAATACAACGAAGAAGGTTATGCACCAGAAACGTCAAGCTGGACAAGCCCGCTGGGCATTGGCGGTGGCTGGCAACCAAGCTATGCAGACATTCGTGAAGACCGAGTCGTGTTTTACGGCGCAGTGACCAACACGATTACGGAGTTCACTTACAAAATCAAAGCAACAAATAGCGGCCAATTTGTAGTGCCGCCTGCTTATGCTGAGTCTATGTATAACCGCTTACTGCAGGCACGCTCATTGCCTGCTAACCTAACTGTAGGACGTGCTGGAAAATAAATTAAGCGCACTACTATCAATTAATTTAATGGTGTAATTTTTATCAACTTCTCTTAAGCTCGTCATTCCCGCGCAGGCGGGAATCCAGTTAGGGTTCAATATCAGTGATAGTCATTAAATACTTTAGTGGTGCTTTCTGTCTGAATTCCCGCCTACGCGGGAATGACGGTTTAGCGGATGTTTGCTGCTCTTTACTTACAAAGTTTGAACTGATAAAACCACACTTAATAGTAGGCATCAATTGAATGAAATTAAACAACGACGACTCGTAAGGTTTTGGTTAGCATTTAAGCAAACTATTCGCTTAATCAAAAAGCCGCTAATCGTCGCGGCAGTCTTAGGTTTAGTGCTTGCTGGACTCCGTCTGAGTCCTAAACCTTCGCTTTCAAGCTTAATCCCTCACTCCACCGCCATTTATGCAGCCGATGGTACCTTGCTACGACTCACCTTAGCCTCAGATGAGCAATACCAGCTTTGGATGCCGTTAAAAGATATTCACGCTAACGCAGCTGAAGCAGTTAAATTATATGAAGACCGTTATTTTGACTGGCATTTTGGCGTTAATCCTATCGCGTTGTTACGTGGCATGGCGCGTACTTATTCTGGCAGCTCTCGCCAAGGGGCTTCAACCATCACCATGCAGTTGGCTCGCGGCTTATACGGCATTGACTCTCGCACAGTAGGCGGCAAGCTAAAGCAAATACTGGCGGCAATTTGGTTAGAGTCACGTTACTCCAAGCACGACATTCTCGAAGCTTATGTGAATATTGCGCCCTATGGTGGCAACATTAAAGGCATCGCTACCGCTAGCCTGTTTTACTTCAACAAACCCGCAAGCCGATTAAACTTGCCCGAAATGATGACGCTGGCAGTAATTCCACAAAATCCTAACAAACGCCTAAGCATTAGTAACAAAAACGCACAATTAAATGAAGCTAGAAGCCACTTATGGCAAGACTGGTTAGCTCAACATCCAGAAGATGCTAAATATACGGCTGACATGCGCTTGCCAGCGCAATCATTGAAAGAAGCCAAACGTTTAAGCAACCAAAACTTACCTTTTCTAGCCCCGCACTTTACTGACGCATTGCTTGCCGAGCACCGCAATCAAGTAACCATACACACGGGCTTAAACATTCACGCTCAAGCCACACTCGAACGCATGATTGCTAGTTACATTGAGAATAATAAAAACGTAGGAATCAGCAATGTGAGTGCTGTTTTGTACGATGCAAAAAACATGCAAGTCAAAGCATTAGTCGGCTCGGCTGATTATTTTAGCGCGGTGATAGACGGGCAGGTAAATGGAACATCCGCCAAACGCTCGCCAGGCTCTACCTTAAAACCATTTATATATGGCTTGGCAATGGATCAAAGTTTAATTCATCCTGCCAGCATTTTAAAAGATGCGCCGACTAGTTTTGGCCCATACAGCCCAGAAAATTTCGATGGTCGTTTTATCGGCCCAATTACCGCGAGTGATGCGCTGATACGCTCACGCAATGTACCTGCGGTGAGTTTAGCCTCTAAACTCACTCAGCCTAGTTTGTACGACTTTTTGAAGAATGTAGGCGTAAGCAATTTAAAAAGTGAATCTCATTATGGGCTAGCCCTCGCATTAGGTGGTGGCGAGCTAACGATGGAAGAACTCGTCAGCTTATACGCCATGTTAGCCAACAATGGTCGCTTCGACCCTTATCGCTTAACAAAACAAGATTCAGCCACTTTTCCATTGTTAAGTGAAGAGTCGGCGTATATCACTTTAAACATGTTACGGCAAAACCCTCGACCAGACACTGGCGAACCTGACCCATACAAAACCGCTTGGAAAACTGGCACCTCTTGGGGCTTCCATGATGCATGGACGGTAGGCGTAAGCGGTAACAATGTATTAGCGGTGTGGGTGGGTAATTTCGACGGCAAACCTAATCCAGCATTTATCGGCATCAAAACTGCAGCGCCTTTATTTTTTCAGATTTTAGATAGTCTCCGCCATCAGCGTTTATTAAACCCCAAAACTGAAGTCGAAGCGATGCCACCGCATACTTTAACCAAGGTAAAGGTGTGCACTGCAAGCGGAGACTTGCCCAATCAATACTGTAAAAATCTCAGTGAAACTTGGTTTATTCCAGGCAAATCACCCATAAAAATTAGCACCCTGCATAGACCTGTGTATTTTGATAACACGACCAACCAAGTTGCCTGTGGTGCGGGTGCAAATACGCGAGAAGAAATTATTGAGTTTTGGAGCTCGGATATGTTGCGGCTATTCCGTGAAGCGGGTATGCCCCGCCGCGTACCGCCAACGCTGCCAGCGGAATGTAACAACAATATTAGCCAAGCAACTGACGATAAACCGCAAATTACATCGCCACTTAGGGGTGTAACTTACACCATACGTTTAAGCAAGCCAGAAACTATCGCTCTTAAAGCTAGTCGTGGCGGTCAAGGGGCCATTTACTGGTTTGCTAACAATTCTTTTATTGCTAAAAGTGAGGCTGGTGCGGGCATCGCATGGTCACCCCAAAAAGCGGGGCATTATTTGTTACGTGCGGTAGATAATGCGGGACAATCCGATAGCCGTGAAGTCGTTGTAGAATTTGTGCCTTAGGCTATTATTAAGCCTAAGGCACAACGTATTGAGTCGCAGTTAATGACTTAACTATTCAATTCTCGTCTATGCCCATTGCCACCTTTAACTCACCAGCAGTCGTTTGATCCAAATTATCTAGCATGGCAACCAAGTTTAATGCCTCCATGTGCTTACCAGTATTCTCCGCGATTAAGCCCAAATAATAAATCGCGCTACTGTTATTGCCATTCCTTGCGACCACTTGATTGAAATATTGCTCAGCCCTAGCTTCATTTTTCAAACTAAACTCAGCAACAGCGCGATAAAACAAGGCTTCTGAAGTGTTCGGCTCTTTCTCGTACCATGCTGAGGCAATCTTATTCAGTATCTCCCAATTTTCAGTTTTAAATGGCTGAACAATTCGCATAAAGAAAGGCCATTTGTCCTCAGATTCTGCCCAAAAAGGTAACTCGCTTACACCAACAATGCTTTGCTCAGGTTGATTAAGTAATTCCTTTACCCATTCAACAGACATGTTGTAATAAAAGGCATTATGGCCTGGGCTTTTAACTGTAATGATAGCCACTAAATTACCAGACTCATCAAAGACCCCTCCGCCACTATCGCCAAGCCTAAAAGTGTTGCTGGCTCTTACAACCACACTATCATCCATAGGATATAAGCCTTTGACAAAGCCTGATGTCGCATTAGCGCGTGGTGAGAAACCTGCAAATCCGACAGAATAAACAGGTTGTTCGTATTTAAGATTTTGACTTGAGCCGATATTAGCGATGGGCAGATTTAGGCCTTCAACCTTAAGAATACATAAATCATGATGCCAATCTGGCTTAAGGGCGCTAGCGCTATAATTTTCGCCCTTTGCATTAATCGTCACAGAAGTTGCGTTTGCCACAACATGACAATTTGTGACTACCTGGTCTTTGGCAATTACTACGCCAGAGCCTAAGCCATAGCCGCCATTAGCTAACCCAACTTGAACTTTCACGACATGTTCACTAATGTTTTGCACTAACTCATCCGTTGGCATTGCCCAACTATTAGTTGCACCACACATATAAAGTAAAGCAAACATTAATCTAGTCATGATGAACTCCAATATCGAATTGAATGTTACATAATTTAGTAAAAAACCTTATATGAATTATTAACAACAAGCAGACCTAAGAGCCTGCATTACTTGGTTTAACACAAGCAATTAACATACCAAGTGACTGATTCCAATATGAAATAATGTGAAATTTAAGAAATGAAATGCTTATTTAACCGTCGAATAAAGCGTATTTTTCAATGAAAACTCGAGGCTCTAAAGCCATCTATAATTTCTTTATTGCGCCAGAGATGCTGTGGAATAAGGATGGCGACTATAAAATCAAATTTACTTAACTAGATAACTCTTAAACTTAGTTCGGCTTTAATGATTTTAAAAAAATCTTTTGAAATGCACTTTCGAAATGTCTAAATAATTTATTTGTAATTACTTAAGGAAATATTTGCACAATATTGGTGCAAAACGCGCCTTAATAACCGCCAAATTTAAGAATTTGCTCTAACAGGCCAGGAAAACGGCTATTGATATCGTCTATACGCAAAATGTTGCGATTTTCCACCCCAACTTTAGCAGTATTGATAATGCCCGCTTCTCGCAAGATGCGAAAGTGATGGGATAGCGTAGATTTTGCCATATTTGGACAAGGCGCCGCTTCAGAACACGACATACAGCCATCTCTCTGAAGCATGCTACTGACAATACGCAGACGCATTGGATCCGCAAGCGCGCCAAGCAAGCCTGCCAAGGTAATATCTTCAGTGGACGGATGAACAAATTGAACCATAAAATAATTATACAGTAAGAGTTGACACGGTTCAATAGTTCATTAATAATGAACTATTGAACCGATATTTTTATTTGATAAAAAACTAGTTTCAACAATATAAGCAATTACACATTCAAACTTTAAATACACATTAAAATGGAGATTATTATGTCTAAAAGACTAGCAGGTAAAGTTGCACTAGTTACTGGTGCTTCTAAAGGGATTGGCGCTGCAACAGCGCTACGATTGGCAGATGAAGGTGCATTAGTTGCCGTAAACTATAATAGCAGCAAAGAAGGTGCTGACCGTGTAGTGACTGAGATTGTTAGCAGGGGCGGTAAAGCAATTGCTGTATATGGCAATCTTTCAAAACCTGAAGAAATTAAAAGCGTTATCGATGAAACAACAATCTCATTAGGTGCGATTGATATTCTAGTTAATAACGCGGGGGTTTATGAATTTAGCCCACTTGATGCTATTACACCAGAACACTTCCACAAACAATTCAACCTAAATGTATTAGGTTTGTTGCTAGTGACACAAGAAGCAGTACGTGCGTTTAATGAAAAAGGCGGTAGCATTGTGAACATAAGTTCTGTGGTTTCGACCAGCACGCCACCAGGTGGCTCAGTGTATAGCGCGACTAAGGCGGCTGTAGACTCAATCACCATGGTGTTAGCAAAGGAACTTGCTGAGCGCAATATTCGAGTTAATGCAGTGAATCCAGGTATGATTGAAACGGAAGGTGTTGTTGCGTCCGGTTTCAACGAAGGGGAAATGCGCAATTGGATTGAATCAATTACACCAATGAAACGAATTGGTACCGTTGATGAGATTGCATCTGTAGTAGCATTTCTGGCGTCGAGTGATGCTGCATATGTGACCGGTGAAACTTTACTTATTTCAGGCGGCTTACGCTAAGTCTTGAGAATTGGTAAGAAAGTATCAGCTATAAAATTAAAGGGCGCAGATTGCGCCCTTTAATTTGTTTTTTTATCTTTACAGCAACAACCTACGTACATCGCTCAACATCATGCGCATATGACTAGTAAAGCGTGCCCCATCAGCACCATCAACCACGCGATGGTCATAAGACAATGACATAGGCAACATCAAGCGTGGCTCGAAAGCTTTAGTTTTAGGATCATACACAGGCTGCATACTTGAGCGTGAAACGCCTAAAATAGCCACCTCTGGGCAGTTTATAATAGGCGTAAACATCGTACCGCCGATACCGCCTAAGCTAGAAATGGTAAAGCAACCACCTTGCATCTCTTCAACTTTAAGCTTACGCTCACGCGCCTTGGTTGAAAGCTCACCTAAATCACGAGCAATATCTAGTACGTCTTTTTGTTGCACATCTTTAACTACTGGCACTACCAAACCATCTGGCGTGTCGCAAGCGAAGCCGATGTTGTAATAGTTTTTTAAGATTAAGCTATCGCCATCTGGTGAAAGTGATGAGTTAAAGTTTGGATACGCTTTAAGTGCGTTCACAGAAGCTTTAATCAAAAATGCTAACATAGTCAGCTTAACGCCGCGCTTTTCAGCGTCTGCCTGCATAGACTTACGGAAATCTTCCAAATCGGTAATATCCGCTTCATCAAACTGAGTCACGTGAGGAGCAGTCACCCAGTTACGATGCAAATTTGCACCTGATAGTTTTTTAATGCGTGATAGTGGTTTATTTTCAATCGCACCAAACTGGCTGAAATCAATGACAGGCATTGGTAACGTAGAGAAACCGCTGACACCTGCACCCATGTTTTCTGTACGCGGTTTAGCCAGCTCACCTTTTACAAACGCCTGCACATCAGCTTGAACAATACGATTTTTAGGCGCACTGCCTTTAACAAAAGCTAAATTAACCCCTAACTCACGTGCAAATTTACGTACTGATGGGCTAGCATGCGATAACTTGCCAGCATCAATAACTGCACTTGCAGCCACTGGCACAGGCTGTTGAACTGGTGCAATTGTTTTTGGTGGTTCTGGCGCTGGGCGGCTAGGTTCAGGAATCGCCAATGCAGCAGCCACTGGTTTTTCTGCAGCTGGTTGCGGTGCGGCAGCTTTCACCGCTTCTACTGGCGCAGAAGCAGAGTCAGTCACATCCATCGTTAAAATTAAACCACCTTGAGCGGCTTTATCGCCGACTTTCATTTTCAACTCTTTTACCACACCTGCAAAAGGTGATGGAATATCCATCGAAGCTTTGTCAGACTCAACTGTCATGAGTGAGTCTTCTTTAGCAACGGTGTCGCCCACTTTTACTAATATTTCAATAACGTCAACACTGTCAAAATTGCCGATATCGGGGACAAGTATGTCTTGAATTGCCATGTCTGCGTGTCCTTAAACTGTCGTTGGGTTAGGCTTATTAGCATCTAACTTGTATTTTTTAATCGCTTCTGATGCTTTGCTTGCTGGCAATTTACCATCGTCTGCCAAAGCTTTAAGTGCTGCTAATACCACGTAGTATCTATCCACTTCAAAGAAGCTACGTAATGCTTCGCGACTATCTGAGCGGCCGTAGCCATCAGTACCCAAGGCAACAAAACGTTGTGGTACAAAGTTTTGAATTTGGTCGGCAAATGAGCGCATGTAATCTGTTGATGCAATCACAGGACCTTCAGCCTTTTGTAAACACTGAGCCACATAGCTTAGTCTAGGTTTAGCTTCTGGATTCAACAAGTTTTGGCGTTCTGCATCAATACCTTCGCGGCGTAACTCGGTAAAGCTAGTTACACTCCAAACGTCAGCGGATACACCCCAGTCTTTTTCCAGCAACTCACCCGCAGCAATCACTTCGCGTAAGATTACGCCTGAACCCATCAATTGTACTTTAGGGCCTTTTGCTGCTGATTTGCTAAAGCTATACATGCCTTTCAAAATACCTTCAGCAGAATTTTTTGGCATTTCAGGATGCGTGTAGTTTTCATTCATTAAGGTGATGTAGTAATATACATCTTCCTGATTTTGCACCATGCGACGCAAACCTTCTTGAATAATTACAGCCAATTCATAAGCAAATGTTGGGTCATAAGACACGCAGTTAGGAATCGTTGCAGACATCAAGTGGCTATGACCATCTTCATGTTGTAAACCTTCACCATTCAATGTTGTACGACCTGCAGTAGCGCCGAGCAAGAAGCCACGTGCACGGCTATCTCCGGCAGCCCATGCAAAGTCACCAATACGTTGGAAACCAAACATTGAGTAGTAGATATAGAACGGAATCATTTGCGTGCCTGTGACGCTGTATGACGTAGCGGCAGCTAACCAACTCGCGAAGGAACCTGCTTCGTTAATACCCTCTTCTAAAATCTGACCAGTTTTTGATTCTTTGTAATACATCACTTGGTCAGAATCTTGTGGATCGTATAGCTGGCCGACTGAAGAGTAAATACCTAGTTGACGGAACATGCCTTCCATGCCGAACGTACGCGCTTCATCTGGCACAATAGGCACTACAAATTTACCAATTTCTTTGTCTCGTACCAAAGTTGAGAGAATACGAACAAATGCCATCGTCGTTGAAATTTCACGCTCGCCTGTCGCAACTAGCATATTCTCAAATGCTGAAAGTTCAGGTACTTTAAGCTCATTACCCTTCCGACGACGTTGCGGCACAAAACCACCCATCGCATTACGACGTTCAGCCAAGTATTTCATCTCCGGGCTATCATCTGCCGGTTTGTAGAATGATAAATTTTCCACCTGCTCATCAGTTAATGCCAAGTCAAATCGATCACGGAATTTTTTAAGTGACTCGATATCCATGCTTTTTTGTTGATGCGTGGTATTTTGACCTTCACCAGCGTCACCCATGCCGTAACCTTTAACAGTTTTGGCTAGAATAACAGTAGGCTGACCTTTATGGTTTACCGCTGAATGATAAGCTGCATACACTTTGTGAGGGTCATGTCCCCCACGGTTTAAGCGCCAAATATCCGCATCAGACATGGCGGCAACCATTTCTTTTAGCTCAGGATATTTGCCAAAGAAGTGTTCACGTGTATACGCACCTCCTTTTTGTTTAAAGTTTTGATATTCCCCATCCACGCACTCTTCCATGCGTTTTTTGAGCAAACCATCTTTATCCATAGCAAGCAATGGATCCCAATATGAGCCCCAAACCACTTTCAATGCATTCCAGCCCGCACCACGGAAGTTAGACTCAAGTTCTTGAATGATTTTGCCATTACCGCGCACAGGGCCGTCTAGGCGTTGTAAGTTACAGTTAATGACAAAAATTAGGTTATCTAAACCTTCACGCGCAGCCAATGAAATCGCGCCTTGTGATTCTGGTTCGTCCATTTCGCCATCGCCACAAAACACCCAAACTTTACGATCGCTGGTATCAGCAATGCCACGGTTATGCATGTACTTTAAAAAGCGCGCCTGATAAATACCTGCCAAAGGGCCTAAACCCATTGAGACTGTTGGGAACTGCCAAAAATCAGGCATCAACCAAGGATGCGGGTAGCTGGATAAACCATTACCGCCAGTTTCTTGGCGGAAATTATCCATTTGCTCTTCAGTAAAGCGACCTTCTAAGAAAGCACGAGCATAAACACCTGGTGACGAGTGACCTTGGAAATATACACAGTCTCCGCCAAAGTTTTCAGTTGGTGCGCGAAAGAAATGGTTGAAACCAATATCATACAATGTTGCTGCAGACTGGAAGCTGGCAATGTGACCACCAACACCAGGGGATTTTTCGTTTGCGCGCAATACAGTCATAATTGCGTTCCAGCGTACAAGTGCTCGCACTCGACGCTCCATCTCAGGCTCACCTGGTAATTTAGACTGCAAATGTGTTGGGATAGTATTGACGTAAGCAGTTGTTGCTTTGTATGGCAAATTGCTGCCCGAACGACGCGCTTTATCAATCATTGCTTCAAGCAAAAAGTGTGCGCGTTCCGTACCTTCATTTTCAATGACCGCCGTTAGAGCATCCAACCACTCCTGTGTTTCCAGCGGGTCAGTTTCAGTGAAGCTTTTGTCTTCAATACTAGCGTTTTGATTCGTTGCCATGCGTGAGATTTCTCCGTGTTATAGTTGCTGCGTGTATAGTTTTTTTAAAACAAAGTACAAAAAACACACCAACTAAACGTGATTAGATTGTTCTATTCGTTTAGGATATTCTAAAAGACGAACTTACTTTAAAAAAATTAATTTGGAGGCTATAGTGTGTCTTTTTTAGCCATTTTGGTCAAGTTAAACTGTATTCAATACCCCGAGAAATAACGGCATTTGCTACGATTGCATCACTTTACTTACATGATCTAAAAGAAAATGAATGTCGTTAATTTATTTCGAATCTCATGATTTGTTGTGAAAATTCACTATTATCCAAAAGCAGGCGATTTTTGTACTAACGTCAATACACTCCAAAGTCTTCTAATCATTATTCTCTAGAAACATTAACAGGTTCACATGTATTTCGAGTTTGTTGGGTTTAACGTTCATTAATATTTTATTCAATATTTATAAATACTGTGACAATATAATGGCTTAGCAAGTGTTAAACCAAAGCTTTCGACTTATGCTAAGTTTTATTGCCTTTACCACATTAACATGGCTTTTTAGAAAGACTCCCAATGCAAGGCACTTCTGACAACCTCTCTTGGTTAACATTATTTCCAGATCTTAATGACCTAGATCTGCCCGCCAAACAATTACTTGAAAAGTACGTGCGTATAGTTGAAGCCCCGATTGGGTCAATTGGATATCGTGAAGGTACACCGTGCGGAGCCTATGTGATGCGCCTAAAAGGAAAATCACGTGTATTTAAGATGTCAACTAGTGGTCGGGAAATATTACTTTATAGAGTTACTGCAGGTGAAACCTGTGTCATTACTACGACCTGTCTATTAGGCAATAGTGATTATCCTGCCTCCACTATAGTCGAAGAGCCTATTCGCGATGCCTTAATCCCAGCTACCGCATTCCACCAATTAATGCTCAATTCTGCAATTTTCAGAAAATTTGTCATGGCAAATTATGGCGCATTGATAAGCGATCTGATTGTGCTACTAGATGAAGTGGCATTTCACAGCCTTCAGGGTAGATTAGCAAAAGTGTTACTAGATGCCAACACGGCACAAATAACATGTACTCATCAACAGCTTGCTGATGAACTTGGTACAGCGCGCGAGGTCGTCAGCCGGCAATTGAAACGACTTGAACAAAAAGGAGCCTTATTATTAGGTAGGGGTCAAGTAGAGATAATTCAGCGTAGCACATTAGAAAAGTTAGCAAACTCTTAACTACCGCCCATTCACATCATCGCTAGCTATTATTCCCCTTGACTAGCCACATGCGGAACTCAGAACCTAACCCCGCCCTCACTACGAGGGCATTATTTTGCCCTAAATAGCATTAAACGTTAACAATTTA
>NZ_JAQSDZ010000020.1 GCF_029946165.1 Methylotenera sp. | reverse complement strand
CTTTGCTTTTGATTGAATCTTTCTATTAGCTGTAGTAACTAAAAAAAATTTAAATGGTTCCAGTGTACCTCTTAACAACCATAGAGGTTGTTAAGAGGTTTGTTTTTCTAATTACTTCTATACTTTTCTTTCTCAACCTATTACTTCGTTACTTTTCCATTATTCATTAATCTCTTTCATCTGTCTTTTTTTCTAAAACAGTTGCCATCTCTAGATGTTTTTTAAGGGTGGGCAGCGTTTTGGCAGCAAAGGCTTTAATCTCAGAATCGTCTGATTTCTCAGAAGCTTTCGAAAATTCATCAATGGCTGATTTATGGGCATCTACACCGACCTTTTCTGCATAAGATTCATCGAAATCAGTGCCCTTATGAGTTTGTAACATTTTAATAGAGGTCATTTGAAGCAGACTAGGTTTAGTAGGAAGCTCCACGCCCTTCTTCGTTGCTATCGCTTGAAGTTCTTTCGCAGCTTTTTGATGGTCTTCAATGATATGTTGCGCGAAGTCCTTAACTTCTTGACTGCTAGATCTACTCAAAGCAAGCTTGCTTGCCTCAATCTCGTAGTGACCTGATTGAGCCGCATTTTTCATAAAACTCTTATCATTCCCGCTCACATTGTCTGCGAGTACATTAGTGTTAAATAATGCAGAACTTACAAATAACAATCCAACTGCTACAAAACTAGGTTTGAATTTAGACATATAAATTACTCCTTTTGGAAAATGGATTATCTATTAATGCTTAATAGATGCATCAACATTTGACCATATGCGCAATCCCAAGCTAAACCCTAAAATCTCTTATAAATCTGTAAGAAACTTCTTACAGTAGTGATTATTCCGAGATTTAGTTATAAGAGTTAATTCTTACTTGAAACCAAACTTAAACTATTATGAGAAATTAAAGTCCTTCAAATACTTTCTTTGTTAACTCGTTCGTGATTATCATTAAAATTAATCTTCTACGTTGATTCGCTAATTCATAGCTTCTTAGTCTACGCAATTCAAGTGGTGATAAGTACATGACTTTCTGGCGGATTTGATACGTTGTGAGCGTATCAAAATTTCTAATTGATGATGTACTTTTGGCATTTTCGGGGTTGAAATAGCATGGATCAATAGTTTTTTTATAGTTAATAGAGCATACCTCAGTAATAAACTTGCTACTTGCCGATTTCATTGCATGAAGTATCTCGTTCATATAATCCCCTATATTGAAGCCAAGATTATTATAAAAACTAGATTAAGTTGAAGTCTGTACTGTAACTAACATATCATCAAAAACATTGATAATTACATTGATAAATATTGTAGTTATTGTGAGGGGATTTAAAAGCTCTGTTAATGAGAAAAGTTTTTACTTAGATTTTAGTTCTTTTTTCCATAACATTAATTTTTCATCAAATGATAAGCTGGCATGAGCAGGGCTGGTAGAGGGCAGGCGTACATAACTAATGGAGGATTTTAGATTTTTTAATACAAACCGTGTGTAACTCTTTTCAGCAAATGCACCATTGAAGCAAACTTTCTGAATGCGAGGATACTTGTTGAAAAGCTCATAGAAATCATTTACTTGCATGGTTTTTAATATAATGTCATAGTCTAAACTCCCTTGGCGTTCACAAGACTTTAATACATCCCAAAGCGCAATATTATTCAATCTCAACATCGCTATCTTTTCTTCATAATTGTTCAAGCTATGTTGTGGAAATATTTTATTTAAAATTTTCCAAAAAGCATTTTGTTTATGGGCATAGTATTCACCAGCTTGCAGCGATTGAATGCCAGGCATGCTTCCCAAAATGATGATTTCTGACTCTTCATCGACAATAGGCTCAAAACCTTTTATCTGCTCACTCATACTTATCCTTTCTAGTTATATCAGAATATTCTGACTTAGGACTAAGCCTTTCTCTGATAACCATTTAGCCTAAACGCCTATATTCTTTTTAGAGATTCAATAAAATAACTCGAGCCCATCAAAATATGCTTAATTTGCTAAAAGAAACCCTATTTCTAAATATCCCTTTATCTGAATGGTTAGTTTTTATTTGCCTTACCATCATTTATTTTCTTCTAATTATCGCCGCTTGGAAATTTACTCTTGATAAAGCCATAGCAATATCTCTGAAAACTTCTAACAAATTTGATGACTTGTTGGTGGAAGTTCTAAAGGCCACGAATAAATTAACCTTAGGTTTTTTTGCAATTTTACTCGGAATTAGAGTATTAGACTTTCCCGAAAAGTGGTCAGATAGACTAGATAGCCTAACGGTAGTTATGGTTGGTATTCAACTCACTTTGTGGTTAACAAAGTGTATTGGCATTTGGACAAATATGCGCTTAACCACTCATGATGGTGAGCAACCCAACCCTATCATTACAGCCATGTTATCTTGGATTTTTAAAGCGTTCATTTGGTCAGTATTGCTTTTAACGATTATGGCTAGTATGGGGATAAATATTACGGCCTTTGTCGCTAGCCTAGGAATTGGTGGCATTGCGATTGCACTCGCGGTACAGAATATTTTAAGTGATTTATTTGCGTCTTTAGCAATTGGCCTTGATAAACCTTTCGTGATTGGAGATTTTATAGTTTTTAATAACGTAGCAGGCAATATAGAGAGAGTTGGATTAAAAACTACCCATATTAGAAGCATTGAAGGCGAGCAAATTGTTTGTAGCAATATGGAGCTTCTTAAAAATACTATCCATAACTATAAGCGTATGTCACAACGAAGAGTTCTATTTAAATTAAGTTTAAGTTACTCAACGTCGGTGGAAAAGCTAGAGATGATTCCTATGGTCATTAAAACCATCATAGAAAAAATTGATCACACTCGGTTTGATAGAGCACATTTTAAAAGTTTCTCAGAACTAAGTTTGGATTACGAAGTAGTCTATTTCATAGATACTAATGATTTCGGTCTTTACATGGACATACAACAATCAATTAATTTAGCCATTATGAAAGTTCTTAAAAACTTAGAGGTGGAATTTGCACTACCATATCTTGCAGGGAATAATATAAAGGTACAAATGTCAAATACTGAGGTTTAAGAAATTTATGAGGTAATAATTTATGCTTGATAATGAACATACGATTAATGAACTTAATGACTTAATTCTAGTAATGATGGACGGCGAAGAAGGCTTTTACAAATCGGCTGAAATTACAACCGACCCTAAGATTAAAAGCTTTCTTTATCACAGGTCTGAAGAAACTACTGATAACATCCTCGAATTACAATCTTTAGTTAAAGATTTAGGTGGTGCTCCTGCAGCAGCTACCTCAATTGGTGGCTATCTTTATCAAAAATGGATCGATCTTAAAATTGTCATCTTAAGTAATGACAGGCGAGCCATATTAGAGGAGCTATTTAAAGAAGGTGAACGCGCTGAGAGCGCTTATCTTGATGCCATTGAAAAAGACTTGTCACCTCAAGCAGTACTCATTGTATTGCGTCACCTCAGTCATATTGATAATAATCAGAAACAAATCCGTGAGTTAATGAACGCGCTTGATAAGGATTTGTAAAAGCGCAGACTTAATCTAATATCAATTGAAAAAGCAGAGCGCCTAACTATTTAGTTAATCGCTCTGCTTTGATTTGCTATATTGATATTAAATTGTCTTAAAAAAGCCTCGTGAATCAATGTTTGGTTGATGCAGCTTCTAAGGCTTTTTGTTTCAACATCTCCAAATCAATATTACCTTCTGGATCCATTAACTCAGCCGTAAGCTCTTCTTTAAGCATTTTTAGTCTCATGCCTAAGTCATCTAAATCAACTTTTGTTTTACGCATTTTAGGAAACATTTCAGTTTCTTCTTCCTCAACGTGATGATTAATATACTCACCCAATACAGTCACTTTTGCGTCATACATTTCATCGTCTGGGCTCAGAGACTGAATTTGGGCAATTAACTCTTTGGCACTATCATGTTCCACAATTGCTTCATTCATTAAGTCATCATCATTGATTTGTTTACGCGCTTCTTGATAGAAAATTTCTTCTTCAATTTGCGCATGTACCATTAACTCAGCACAAATTTGATTAGCAGTATCAACTTTTGAATCATCATCTTTTTTAGCTAATTTTTCGAATTCTTTGAAAAGTTTTTTAACTTTTTGATGATCCTGTTCAAGCAGTGTAATTGCATTTTCATTAGCATCTTTTTTTCTTGATACATTTTGGCTAGCAGACTTACTTGTTACAGATTTAGAGGTAACTTGCATTTCGGGCTCCTTAACACTTTAATTTAACAATTTAATTTAGGTGGCACTCCCCATCTCTGCATCCATCTCAAGCTTATTTAAGCTTAATGTCGATATAGAATTTAGTGAGTGAAATATTATTTACGTAGTCCTAAGTCTTGTTTCAAAGTCTTGCTATAAAAAAAGGGGTGACAAGAAACTAGGGGGAACTTGCCACCCATGAAAACCACAGAAGTTGTCCAGTGCGCTAAGCGGTCAATTGATAACTTCCATGGATTAACACTATTTATGGCTGCCACTTTTAGCCCCTGAACTTTTACTGTCAGAGACCTGTGATTTTTTGCTGTCTTTATCCGAATATTTTTGCGTACTACTACGTGAACTAGAAGACTTGGTGTTTTTTTCATCTTTTGAATCTGATTTACTACCTTGTGCTGTTGCCATGATTAAAACCTTTCAAATGATTTAATTGCGAATGGTTATTTAAAGCTTATTTAGGCTTCGTAAAAATAAGAAATTTCTGATTCTTGTGTAGGCGGTAGCCTAAAAAGACAATTCTCTATGGAGTTAACTAATCCCATTAATAAAGAAATCTGTAAATTCCTACGTCATTATCAGAAATTATCGGATGATTTTTTTAGGGGCTAAAAGTTAAATTTGTGAACGCGCCGATAAAAATTGGCCTTTTTAAAAAAATATGGAGAATCAAAATGAGCATTGTTACGGGTTTATTTACAGATAAAGAAAGCGCTGAACAAGCTTATCGTTCAGCTTCACAGTCAGGCTACAGTTCAAATGAAATCAATGTGATTATGTCGGAAGAAACCAAAGAAAGGTATTACGGCAAACATGCGACACTGGAAACTGAGGTCGGTAATAAAGCAGCGGAGGGTGGCGCAATTGGTGCTGCTTTAGGCGGTACAGTTGGCGCTATCGCCGCTGCAGTCGCTGCCGTAGGTACTGTTATTGCCTTACCTGGCTTAGGCCTTGTAGTAGCAGGGCCACTTGCTGCGGCCGTTGCTGGTGCAGGCGCGGGTGGTGTTACTGCGGGTATTGTGGGTGCATTAATCGGTTGGGGAATTCCAGAAGATCGACTTGAAGAATACAAAAGTGGATTAGAAGAAGGTGGAATTGTGATTGGAGTAAAACCTCGTTCTGATGATGACGCTAGACGCTTTGAAACTGAGTGGGCTGCCAATAGAGGTCAGGGCATTAACTTTTAAATATCATTAACAAAAATCCTCCAGTTGGAGGATTTTTCTTAATTAGATTTATTCTCTATTAAAGTCCTTATACGGACTAAGTGATTAAACCTAATGCGTTCATGATAAGTTTCAAGAACACCGTCACAATCAATAAAGCCAATACACTCACGCCCCAAATCAGTATTAGCCAAGCAATGCGTTTTATCCAGCGTGGCTTTTTCTCAGATTCAATCATATCAATTCATTAATGATAATGATCATCAGCCGAAACTTTGCCCCTAAATACATAATAACTCCATGCCGTATACAATAGAATTAGCGGGATAATGATGACTGCTCCAACTAAAGCAAAACTCTGGCTTTGAGGTGGAGAGGAGGCCATATAGAGTGATATATCAGGTGGAATGATATTCGGCCAAATGCTGATGCCTAGCCCTAAATATCCCAGAAATACTAATAAAAGCGCATATATAAATGGACTCACATGGGCTTTTTCAGTCAAAGCTTTTTGTAGTTTGTAAAAGATGCATGCTACTAACAGCGGTATAGGTGATAACCACAGCATATTGGGCATAGTAAACCAGCGCTCTGCGATGGCTTGATTAAATAATGGAGTCCAAACACTCACTGCCAGAATAAACGCCAACAGTAAAAACGCCAGTATACGGGCTAAATAATAACTCTTAGCTTGTAATTCGCCCGATGTTTTCATGATAATCCAAGTAACCCCTAGCAGCGAATATGTGACTAATAATCCTAAACCAGTAAAAATAGAGAACGGCGTAATCCAGTCTAACTGCCCCCCAGCAAATTGATTATCTACTACCTTAATCCCTTGCAGATAGGCGCCTAAGATCACCCCTTGGAAAAATGTTGCCGCGAAAGAGCCCACTATAAAAGACTTATCCCAGAAATGACGTTCATGCTCAAGCGCTTTAAAACGAAACTCAAATGCGACTCCACGTAAAATCAAAGCCAGTAGCATTGAAATTACAGGCAAATAAAACGCACTTAAAATGACAGAGTAAGCTAGTGGAAATGCAGCCAATAGACCCGCACCGCCAAGTACGAGCCATGTTTCATTGCCATCCCACACCGGGGCGATAGTATTCATCATCACATCCCGATCTTCTTTTATATTAAAAAATGGATATAGGATTCCGATACCAAGATCGAAGCCGTCCATCATCACGTACATCATGATGCCAAATAAGATAATGATTGCCCAAATCAGAGGAAGGTCAATATGCATTTAATTGCCTTTATTTGTCATCCTCACTGGGAGTTGAATGCGGAGGATGAAACTCTGGAGCAACAATGAAATCCTCTGTTGTCCCCTTGTTTATCGAAAGTGGGTCGCCACTTAAAATCTCGCCGGGTTGCGGACCAATTTTAAGTAGACGAATCATATAGATAACCCCTACGCCAAATACTGCAAAGTACACCAATACAAATGCTGCCAAGGTCATGCTTACTTCACTGGTGGTATGTTTAGTTACAGCATCTGCAGTGCGCATTAATCCATATACAATCCATGGCTGCCGCCCAATCTCAGTGGTAAACCATCCCGCAAGTATCGTCACAAGACCTGTCGGGCCCATCAGTAAAGCAAAACGTAAAAACATTTTGTCATCATATAAGCGCTGTTTCCAGCGTGCCCAAACTGAAAATAGCGCTAGAAAAATCATGAGCATACCAAACCCAACCATGACGCGGAAAGTCCAAAAAACAATAGTAGAATTTGGTCGATCTGCCTTGGGGAACTCCTTAAGGGCTGGCACTTGCGCATCCCATGAGTGGCGTAATATTAGGCTGCCTAAGTGAGGCACTGAAACTTCAAAATGATTCTTTTCCAGATCCATATCTGGCCAACCAAACAAAATTAATGGTGTTGCTTGACCCGGGACATTCTCCCAGTGACCCTCTATAGCTGCAATTTTAGCGGGTTGATATTTCAAGGTATTTAGACCATGAAAATCTCCCACCACGGCCTGTAGGGGCGCAACTATCAGTATCATCCACATGCCCATGGATAACATTTTTTTTATAAGCGGATTGCGCTTATCTTTTAATAAATGCCAAGCAGCTGTTGAAACCACAATCAATGCAGTTGCCAAATAGGCAGCTAACACCATATGCACTAATCTATAAGGAAAGGACGGATTGAATATAATAGCAAGCCAATCAGTAGGAATGACTTTTCCATTAATAATTTCAAAGCCTTGCGGCGTATGCATCCAACTGTTGGAAGCCAGAATCCAAGTGGCAGAAATTAAGGTACCGACCGCAACCACGCAAGTAGCGGCAAAATGTAAATGTGGACCTACTCTTTTCCAACCAAATAACATCACACCTAAAAAACCAGCCTCAAGAAAAAATGCGGTCAATACTTCATAGGCTAATAATGGCCCTGTTACGCTACCTGCGAAAGTCGAGAAACCTGCCCAGTTCGTCCCAAATTGATAGGCCATTACCAAGCCAGATACCACACCCATACCGAAACAAAGCGAAAATATTTTCACCCAAAAGTGGTAAAGATCAAGGTATAAAGACTGTTTTGTTAACAACCATTTGGCTTCTAACACAGCTAAAAAACTGGCTAGTCCAATGGTAATGGCGGGGAAAATAATGTGAAAAGAGATGGTAAAACCAAATTGAATTCGAGCTAAATTAAATGCTAAGTCTACAGAGGACTCAGACATTGCAGAACTCAGGCAAGGCTAGCTTAAGCTTAATAAGTATTGGCATTTTCATAATGCAAGATACTCATTATATGATATGAATATCCGTCAAATTCCTTGTTTTGCGAATTGGTCACCAGAAACAATTATAGTATAGTTTTCGACTAATAATTTCGGCATTTCTAGCTTAAATTGTGCCTTTCCCACAACGTATGCTTCATTAATATCATCAGCAATCACTGAGTTTCTCCATATGGGCTTGGTATCGGTTTTTTTGTATTTTTCCCATACATTTACATAAAATAACGCCATTGCTATATCCCTTTCCGAACATAAAGTTTACGGTTTAAGACCACCAACCTCGACCTCCGCGATGCGCCAATAATCCTGCGGGTTGCCTACAAATCCATCCTGCTCAGCAAGCAAGTACGCAGTTACTTCGATTAATCTTTGTTTCTCTGCTGTGTAAAACCAAACCCCTGGTTCGCAATTAAAGTCCTCAATTGGCGCATTGCCATGGTTAGATCTTTCTGATTTATTAAATGTAGAATCCTGATGTAAATCCATTTCAACTCTCCTTCTAATTAACTCCACAAGAAATACCTAGGAAAGTACTCTAAGTTAACTTAGTAGTTAAACACTTTCTGAGTTAAGTTTAACTAAGTCATTATCTATTTTTTCTTAAAAGCTAATAGAAGCAAAAGCTGATTTGATTGTAGGATTCATCTGATAGCGATTAACATTTATGGCTGGCTCAAGTGCTAAGCCAATAAAAGCTAATGGGTGGAATATTAATATGGTTGTCAGTAATATTAATTACTTCAGCACTATAAATATCGGTGATTGAATCATATTGAAAAAACCCTCGTTTGCGGAGGTCAGAAACGTCCAGCTGTTGAG
The DNA here is from genome assembly GCF_029946165.1 of Methylotenera sp. Classification (GTDB taxonomy): domain Bacteria; phylum Pseudomonadota; class Gammaproteobacteria; order Burkholderiales; family Methylophilaceae; genus Methylotenera. The sequence continues at coordinate 9,753 of NZ_JAQSDZ010000020.1, read as the reverse complement.
CATTAGTATCGAAATTGCAAATGACCAAAACTCGTGAATACTGATTTCTCACATCAAATCTTGAGAAAACAAATAAATGCGGGTTATTAACTTGTAATAATTCTCGATTATTATGATCAGCAAACGCTGACACTTCCTTCCGTACAGCAATCATTTTCTTTAACGATTTGAAAATTCGGTTTTCTACAGTGCCTTGAACATTCCTCAGCTCCGCCTTATTCCAGTTCATATAGGGTCTGTGTACCCATCGGCTGTCTGATTTTTTATCATCATCAAGCAAGTAAGACTGGTCATTGAGAACCCCAAGTGCATCGCCATAATAGATTAATGGAATGCCGCCAAATGCCATGATGACACTATGTAATAAATCGATGGTTTTAATACTGGCTTCAAGCGCCACTTTATCGCCACTATCTAAAGCAACTCCTAGTCCAGATAAAGAGGCCATTGATCCAGCGATTCTAGCGTCACCATTTTTTTTATTGATACCAAACGCCACACCTCTTGCAGGAGAGCCTTCATGTTCACCCGTGAAATACTTTACTAAAAAGTTACGATGTGACTTGGGGTCATATCCCGCCATACGAATGTCATTGTCATCAAATCCTAAACCAATATCGTCATGGCATCTGGCGTAATTTAGCCACGTGGCTCTTTCTAGCTTTGCAGGAATATTTTTAATGCCTAAATTTAACAAATTCGCTTTTTTAGTCGCTACTGCATCCCATAGCAAGGCCATTAAGGTCGCGTTATAGGCAATTTCACACTCTTTGGCATTGATGGCATCTTCACCAAAGTATTTAATGACTTCCACAGGGGCAACAATTGCTTCTGCAATAAAAAGTACTCCAGGAGCGGACACTTGGCAGCAGTCTTTCATCAACTGTAAAATTAGATGAGCTTCTCGCTCATTTTGACTGGTACTGCCAATTTTCTTCCATAAGAATGCTACTGCATCTAAACGAATAATATCGGCGCCACGATTAGCCCAAAATAAAATGATATCAATCATTTCGATTAATACTTCTGGGTTTTTATAATTTAAGTCCCATTGAAAATCATTAAAAACGGTCATGACCCATTTTTGCATTTCCTCATCCCAAGTAAAGTTTCCAGGTGAAGTTTCAGGAAAAATTTCTGGCATGGTCTCTTCATATAAATCGGGCATTTTCCGATCATCATATATATGATAATAATTTTGATATTTAAGGTCACCCGAACGCGCTTTCGTAGCCCATTCATGCGTGTTAGAAGTATGGTTAACAACTACATCCAAAGTTAACAATATATCTCTGCTTTTTAAATTTTTAATCAGACTATCGAGATCTTTTAAATTGCCTACCTCGGCATTTATTTTCTTAAAATCTCTAACAGCATAACCACCATCACTTTTGCCTTTTGGACAATCAAGGATTGGCATTACATGCAGCATATTGATGCCTAAGTCTTGCATGTAATGTAATTTTTTTTGTAAAGTTTTTAAGTTGCCCGAGAACTCTTTACAGTAAAGTGCATAGCCAACCCATTTTTGACTTAAGAACCAGTCATGATCTTTTTCACGGGTTAAATCTAGCTTTCTGAGGGCTTTTGATCTTGTGATATAAGATTGAATTAAGGTTTTAACTAAGGAGCTTAATTGGATATCAAAATCTTTACGCTCACCATATAATTGCTGAAATAAGGTGTAGATAGCGTAAAAGTTAGAACCTAGCCGTATATAAAAATGCTGTAGATTTTTTTCTTTTATGTCTGGTGCTAGCTCAATAAGAATGTCATTTAATTTTGAGTGCGAAATTTGCTCATACATGCGTTGGCTCCATAATGGTGGTACTAATTTAAAGCGGGTTGAAGCTCATTGTGATAATTGGCAATGCCTTCTAGAATACCTGCTGCATAAGATTTTTCGGCAAAATATATTCTAGCTTGATTTTTTAGCACCTCAAGTTCAGGGCTATGATTGCCAACTACAATTGCCAGCGTATCACCAGCTAACATCTCAATATCATTGCCCGAGTCGCCTGCCACGATAAACTTATCTAAAGGTAAATCCCATTTATAAGCTAAATACCGAATAGCATGCCCTTTAGAAGCTCGCACTGGCAACACATCTAAAAGCTCATCATGAGAGTAAACCAGGTTGCAATGAAGTTTTAGAGTATGTAAGTAGCTATACAGTTCTGCTATCGATGGAAACGCATCAGGTTTAGCAAAGTAGCTGAGTTTGAATTCACGCTGAGTGTTTGCAGGCTGTAATTTCATGCCGGGAAATTGAGCTAAAGCCTCAGCGATTGCATCCCTGCGCCATAGATGTTTAATATGGGTAGACCAACCTTCATCCCTAAGCTGATTACTTCCATAATAAATTTCAGTGCCTACCGAGGTAATCATTAAGTCTGGAATAGGCAATTGGTTTCTTTTTAAAATATCAATTGTGCTACTAATGGTTCTGCCCGTTGCAACTCCAAAGGCTAATTTACCTTTGCGCTCAGCAATCCAATTTTCTAGTTGAATCAAAGCTGATTTGTCACCGAGTAAAGTGTTATCAATATCACTAATTAATGCAGCTTTAACACGCGTTAAATTAGGCGAAACGTTCTCTATATTGGCGTTAATCACATACTGTCGTCGAATTTTCTTTTTATCTCTATTCAAAACGCCTTGTATTTCTTTGATATATTTTTTCACATGGGAGTCCCAGCTATAGTAACGTTTAACCCCAGTTAGGCCATTTTTTGCCCATTGTCGCCAACGTGAACTATCCTCAAGCATATAGATGAGCGTGGAAGCTATTTCGCATTGATTTAAAGTGTTGACTAGAACACCATTGCGACAATTCCCTACAATATCTCTAGGGCCGCCGTCGTCAGGTGCTGCAATAGGTAACCCGCTTGCGGCAGCTTCTATAAGTGTTAAACCAAAGGGTTCTGTAAATGCGGAGTTTATTAACACGCCTTTTCTTTTTGCTACAAGTCGATAGATTTCCGGAATACAATCTTGCGCAATAGATTTAGGTACTGCAACTTTGCCCCATAAGTCATAAAGATCTATATCTAATAATAAATCCGTCATTACTTTTTTCTGTGCATCCTCTAGCGCTCTAATATTTTCACGCGGGCCCGCAATGATAAGAAGGTTGGCCATTTCTTGTAATTTAGAGTTACTTCCATATGCAGCAATTAGACCAGAAATATTTTTTCTTAACTCAGCTCTGCAAATGTTTAAGATAAGCGGTTTTTCTGGATCGTCTAAGTACTTGTCTACGTGTTGTTGTGATTCTGAAGTAATTTTTTTCCGACTTGGAGGAGAGAATTTTGAGGTGTTAATGCCTGGCGGAATCACGCTAAATCTAGCTTGATGAAAATTGGTATATTGCTTATATTGCTCGTCAATTTCTTGGCGCGTACTCGTGATAATTAAAGATGCATGTTGAATCACATCTTCCTCTACTGCTATGCGATGCTGTAAATTAAATTGTTTTTCAATGGTATGGATTTTTCGCCCACTTGCCAATAAACGCTGTCGTTTTGAAATGCCTAAAGAGTGACCCGTATGAATTTGTGGAATACCTAATAACAAAGAAAGCTGTTGCCCCACGTATCCAGCATCTGCGTAATGCGAGTGGATTAAATTTGGAAGGCGGTTTTGTTGCTTTAAATAATGCAAACATTTATCTACTATTTGATTAAGATGTGGCCACAGAAGCTCCTTGCGTAAGTATCTTTTAGGGCCACAAGACAATCTAATAATTCTAGCGCCATGTCCTAAATCTTCTTCCGCTTCTGAATAGTCTAAACAAACATCATCGTCTTCAATTAGCCTTGTTAATAAATCTACTTTTTCAACATTTTTATTACGCACCAAATGCTTGGTTAACTCAACGACATAAGTTGTTTGACCTCCTGTATCTGCATCTTTCCCTAATTCTAAATTATTGCCGCGGATTAAACCGTGCATACTAATCATTAATATATACATCAGTGACTATGTTTTTCCTTCATGAGTATAAGTGCCAAGCAAATAAATAGGGTTTGTAAAAATCCAAAGATTCAGGGACAGCTCCTTGAATTTCGCATATAGCAGAAGCAAATTGATTTGCACGTGCTTGAGTAAGCTGCATATCCCAATGATTCATATATCCCAAAATAATCACCGCAGAAAACGCATCACCAGCGCCAACAGTATCGCGCGCAGATAGCAAAGTTTTGTAGGGGGGGGTGAGCTGCAATTCATGATTTAAAATACTCCAACTGCCGTTTTCTCCCGAGGTGATCAGCAAGTGCTCCACTTTAAAATGGCTCACCAAGTTTTTTCCCATTAAATGTAGATCTGCACTTTGTAAGCCAAACATTTGGCAAACTTCCTCGAGTTCTTCCTCATTGAGTTTTACAATATTGGCTTGTTGTAATGATTGATTAATGGTGTGCTCGTTATACCAAGGCTGTCTTAAGTTAAGGTCGAGAAACTTTTTTGCGCTCTCATTCCTTGCGAGTAAATCATCTAAAGCGGTCGATGATTGAGGGCATCTTTGAGCGAGTGAGCCAAAATATATAATTTCTGATTTTTTTGATGTGCCTTCTTCAGGAACATAATCAATAAAATCATAGGCTTGGTGAGCAAGAATTTCATATTCGGGAATACCGTTGTTGAGTGTCACCTTGACTTGACCCGTAGGAGATCGCAAATCCCTTTGGATTCCTGAAGTCTCTAACCCTCTAATTTCCATTTCACTCAACACATCATTAGCTAATGAGTCAGTGCCAATTCGGCTAATTAAAAATGGATTTAAACCAAAAGCATGAAGATGCCTTGCCACATTAAATGGAGCGCCACCAAGCAAACTGTATTCGGGATAGACATCCGCTAATATTTCCCCGAATACAGTCACTCTTTTATTATAAGTAGGATTATTTGGTTCAAATATCAAAAGTATTCCTAACTAAAAATATTACAAATTTAATGATTTTGTAAACTTTTTTACATTTTATTTTTTGCGATTGCAACTTTACAAGCAAAAATTTTATTAAAAATTATCTATTGAATGATGACAAGATTAGCTAAAACTGGCTAGGAACTAAGGCCTAAATCCGTGTAGGACTCCTCTTACTTGATCAGCTAAGTGCTTGATTATATTGCTGAGTAAACTCCTACGAGAATATAGGAAATTGTCTTATTAGTTAATTTTAGGCACTACTGCATAATCCAATTCTATACCTTATGGTATTTATTTTGTTTTTTTATATCTCTTAGATAAAGGAATTAATGATGAATAAACTCTTAAAACATTTGTTAACGATTGTGCTAGCTTTCAATACATATGCAGTATTTGCAGCAACAACGCCAGAAAATTCCGATGACGGAAGCGCTATCGGTACTGCAGCCTCTCCACAAGTTAAAACACAAGGAGACCGCACAGATAAAGGTTCGGTAGACGTTAATCAAGGTGGGACCGAGAATGATGCTAGTAACTTAGGTAATGCTGATTCACCGCAACATAAAAAACAAATGGAACGTACTAACAAAACTAAAAGTGATTCCAAAAATCACCATCAGAAAAATAAAGTTCAAAGAAGTAATGAGGCCAATCATGGCACTACTGATGGAAATAAAGTTCAACCCAGTGAGCCAGAACAAGCCACACCTGTGGCTAAATAAATAGCCGTGTTGGAAATAAATCATGCAGGCAACGACTGCCGTTTCCAGCATGATTACTGATATTTCTACCTTATAAATAATTCTTAACTGCTAGCGTTTTTGTTTTATTCATTAAGTCTAACTGGGTTAATCTTTACTCAGCTAAGTCCTACAATAAAATCAGCTAATACCTATAAGACAGTTTTTCAATAAAACTCACAATTAAGTTAAGTCCTCTTTGCTTAGAGGATATACATTGATTTGATATTACATTGGAGAAACATGATGAATAAAGACACCCTACAAGGCGATTGGAAACAGTTAACAGGAAAAATTAAACAAAAGTGGGGCAAACTCACAGATGACGACATGACACAAGCAGAAGGCAATAGAGAGTATCTGGTTGGCAAACTTCAAGAGCATTATGGTTTAACCAAAGATATGGCTAAACAAAATCTTAAAGATATTGGTTACGGCGATTAAATGTGAAGTTTTGTTCGAAAAATACCTAATTTAATCTTAATAATTAGGTCGTTAATAACTTTTAGGTCTGATTGAATTAATTTAATCAGACCTAAAATTTTTCCACATTGATCCATCACTCAAAATCATCAATCATTTTTTTAGGTAAGGAGCTTAGTATGAATTCTAGTGAATATGATCCTCCAGAAGGCATTAACCCACCTCAAAAACAAGATAAACAGCCTGGTGTAGAAGCTGAAATGCACCCTCTTCCCCAATATATAGATCCTACTTATCGTGGTAGTGGCAAGTTAGCGGGTAAAGTAGCTGTAATCACTGGTGGTGATAGCGGTATAGGCAGGGCAATCGCGATTCATTTTGCCGTCGAAGGCGCAAATGTAGTGATTAATTTTCTTTCTGATGATGAGCTAGAAGATGCAGATAAAACCATTGCGCTTATACAAAGCCAAGGTGTTAACGGAATTGCTATACAAGGTGATGTGAGTGATGAATCGTTTTGTTTAGATTTAGTAGACAAGACAATTAAACACTACGGAAAAATCGATATTATTGTCAATAATGCGGCAGTACAATTTCCTCATGAAAGTATTGAAGATATTGATCAGCTACAACTTGAAAAAACTTTCAAAGTAAATGTTTTTTCAATGTTTTATTTAGTTAAAGCTGCTCTACGCTATCTAAAGGCTGGCTGTCGTATTATTAATACCACTTCAATTACCGCTTATAAAGGTAACTCAAGCCTTCTCGACTATTCATCAACCAAAGGCGCAATAGTCTCTTTTACTCGCTCACTTGCAGAGCAATTAGCGGAGAGAAAAATTAATGTGAATGCGGTAGCACCTGGACCAATCTGGACACCATTGATACCAGCTTCTTTTTCTGAGGAGAAGGTAGCGAAATTTGGTAAAGATGTTTTATTAAAACGTCCAGGACAACCCAGTGAAGTGGCGCCTGCATTCGTGTTCTTAGCCTCAAATGATTCCTCTTATATTACTGGCCAAGTGATTCATCCTAACGGAGGCACCGTGGTAAACGGATAAACTAAAAATCAATTTCTTTTATTGAAATATTGCAGGGTGAGGAAAAGACTTCAAAGATAACTTCACTTCAAAGATAACTTCACTTCAAAGATAACTTCACTTCAAAGATAACTTCAAGGTTAACGCAGTTCACTCACTCTTCTTTTTTAAGAATTAAAGCAAAGAATAATATAAAAAGTAAGACTAAAAATAGTAAACCCACAAATATATAAACGCCTTCCCAGCCTAAAAAAAACATCATGATTCTCCTTTATTTTGGGCAAATTAAGAATACTTTAGGTATTAGCCAATAATCTGCTAGTTTTCGAATGCTTAAACCTTGTCAAATTATTTACATAATTATTTAATTTCTTTGGCTACCAACACGAGTGTGGTTAGTCTTATTTTAGTGTAAGAAATCCTTTAAAAACAATATCAAGTTAGTGAACGTCTGACTAAACTTTATACTTGTATCCACCAAAATACTATACTTTTGTAATTTTATTCTACGAGAGTTAATTGAAAGTTTTCTTACATTAATATCATCGCAATGCCGACATTAGCAATAAATTTTCCGACTAAAATGGATACATCAAATTTGGATTCTTAGATGAACTTCAAGTTAGCTTAATTCAGCTAAGAAACAAAATTAATCTTCGCTAATTTATATTCCCAACATTTAAGGAGTAAAAATAATGCAAACCCCACTTTTAATGATGACTATTATTTTACTAAGTTCAAATGCTTTGGCTGAAACTTCAGAAATGAAGAACCCCATGCCCCCATGTGACGCTGTAGCTCTTAGAAATAAACTGCCATGCAATACAGATATCCAAAGCATAAAAGAGCCACCAACTACACTAGATGATAGTAAGGGTGTCATCACTCCTCCAGAAATACCTTCTGAGGACTTACCTAATACCTCTAACTCTCCCAATCAAGATATTCTTGATGATTCGACTCTAAAAAATAATCAAAAAACAAGGTAGGTTATGTTGATTATTAATTTTTTATATTTTTGAAAGGATTTCAAAATGAATACTAAAAACTTAGCAGTGATTACATTGTCGGTTGCGTTTACTTTAGGCTTATCAGCTTGTGATAAACCTGAGGCTTATGACGAAGCTGGTAATAAAGTGGACCAGAGCTCCCAAAGAATTGGAGATAGAATGGGTGACCAAGCAACAGAAGCAGATACAGCAATTACGGATGCAACTCTTACTACTAAAGTGAAAACTGATCTTCTTACTGAGGCGGGTTTAAAAAGCTCTGATATTTCGGTTAATACCTTAGACGGAGTTGTGACTCTAACAGGCACAACGGATACGCAAGAAAATAGTGATAGAGCCAAGCAAATAGCTTCAGAAGTGACAGGTGTGAAAAATGTGCTTAATCAACTCACTTTGAAACCTTAGCATTGAAGTATTAATATATCACTGAAGGATAAGCGTGAATTGATAGGATAGATTGTTTGATAGGATTAGTGAGTTAAAATTTCATCAGATACTGATGATTGAGTGCATAGCAAATGATGTCGAAGTTAGTTTTAAAATGCATCTTCTTTAGTATTCTGCAACGAAAAGAGCTTACAGTTTTATCTGATACATTTAAATCATTGGCTATATGAGAAAGCGATTTACCATTTGCCAGTTTTAAAAAAATCTGTAATTCACGCTTAGTTAATATTGTAATCAGACTTTCAATATTGGCTATAGATTTTATCTTTTTACCTAAAGCGCTCGGCTCAATAAAATTTTGACCTTTAGAGAGAGCATTTATCCCGTCGAGTATAAATTGCGTATCACATTCCTTAGAGATGTAGCCATTACAACCTATGTCTATAAAGTGTTTTGCATAGTGATAATTGTTACTGCCATTTATTATTAGTACTGGGGTCTGAGGATTGTTCTTTTTGATGTCCACTAAAGACTCTAATCCGTTCTTTGTAGGCTCTGAAATATCAAGCACTATAACGTCAATTGGACTATCTTTTGAATTACCCTTCAGAGCATTAACCCATTCAGTTACATTATTAATGCTCTCAGAAACGTACATGTCTTTCTCTGAGTTGATTAATTTGCATAGCAATAATTTTACGAAATTAAAACCATCAATCAGTAATATATTTTTCATATCAGTTAAATTCCAAAAATGATTTAACTTAATATTATTAAATCCAAGACATGAAAAATATAAGAGAAGTCTTATTTTAATGTAAGTCATTTACTTACATAAGTATTTGAAATTATTAAATTCAATAATTGAGGGCGGTAGTTTCCACAAAACTATTAATTACCAACAAACAGCTGGAGTTGATATGTTTCATTAATCTAAAAAGACACGGCAACCATTAAGGCTGCCGTGTTTGTCGTCTTAATAACTTTAAAATCTCAATTGGTATTTAAACCACTGATATTTAAACCTATGTAAGATCCGACGATTAAAGAATATCTAACTTTCCATTTTGTGGCGATGAGTAATTATCTGGTTTATGTGTAGGATTTTCTTTAAAAAGCTTTTTTAAGCGTTTTAGATAAAAAATAAGCTACTAATATTAAACAAACTAAGAGCCTGTAAAAAAATCTGTGTAAATGATATTTTACCAATGACCTTCAAAGGA
>NZ_JAQSDZ010000019.1 GCF_029946165.1 Methylotenera sp. | reverse complement strand
TCCTTTGAAGGTCATTGGTAAAATATCATTTACACAGATTTTTTTACAGGCTCAACCTTTAAGAACTCTTAGGCTGTGACCCTTACCATATCCACTAGCCATGTCTTTACGACTCCATCCACCTACTGCAAGCTGAATTGCTTCAGGTGCGTCCACTTCTCTTAGTCTATCCTTCATAGAGTGTCTGAACCCATGAGTTGTCGCTTGGATATCCTTAGATTTAATCCAACCATTTAAAGCGCCTGAAGCTGCTGTTGCGTTACATGTTTTAGCATTGGTGTATCTAGGGAAAGCAAAAATTTGTTCTTTAGTAGCATTAGCTATAACCTGACTAGCTCCCCACAAAGCCAATCCCACTAATGGCACCTCTCGCTTAGAATTTGTTGTCTTAAGACTTCTCCAAGGGTGAGCTTGGATAATTACATAAGGAATCTCAGCGTCAATCTTAATGTCACTCAAAGCTAATCCAGCTATTTCACCCACACGAGAGCCTAAGTCTAGTTGAAGAGCTAGTAACCATCTCATATCATCATTCTTTTCAATACAAGCCTTACTTAGTTTCACCAGTTCAGAAGTATTAAATTGTTCTCTCTTAATAGTATCTTCACCTAAGCCAGCAATCCTAAGTTTATTGAAAGGGTTTGACTTGACTAGTTCACGCTCAATAATTACAACATTGAATATTGCTTTAATGACATTAAGGGTTCGCCTGACAGTTGTTGTTTTAACTCCACTCTCAAGAAACTTCTCAACAAATTGATTAGCATTAGCTCTGTTTATTTGTTCAAAGGGGATATCACCTAGTATGTCTATGAGTTTATTCCAAGACCTTTTAGTGTAAGTTCTAAAGGATTGGTCATTCTTCTTTTTGTGACCATTCAGGTAAACATCTAAGCCTTCACTTAAGATTAACTTAGGAGCCGTCCTAAGAAGTTTAAAGGCTTCAGTAGCCACAGGTGTTAGGTAGTTTTCAGGACTGCTAGTGCGGTATGTTTCTTCGTCACCCTCAGCGTAAGCTTCCCTTTTAGGTTCTATGACTACATCAATGAAGTGGTCTAGATTCAACTCAGGATTCTGAGAGGGAAGGGGATTTAAACCATATTGTTTAAGTAGAGTTATAGCAGACTGTCTAACACTTTGAGGTGTTATACTGTCATTGGTGCGCATTGCCTCCCAAGCTGAGTCATATTGCTTGTTTAAGGCTATAACCTTATGCGATACTTCCCTAATGTCAGTGGTCTTAAGATTAACTTTAACGTGCTTAGCTTCATATCGAGACTGTAACTCTATAGGAATTTTACGCTGATAGTAGAAAGTATCATTACGAGAGTAAACGTATTTAATGGACAATTTGAAGATGCTTCCAGTAATTATTTTCATAACAGAGTACCACGAAAGTACCACCATTGGAAGTTTGATTGGACTCTAACTTATTGAAATTAAACAATATATTAGCAGTAAACTGGTGCCCAAAAGAGGACTCGAACCTCCACACCCGAAGGCACATGGACCTGAACCATGCGCGTCTACCAATTCCGCCATTTGGGCAACTATATGGTTTAGCCATTGTACCGCTAAGATTGAGGCTCAGCCCAATAGTTGCGGTGAATTTTATATTAAAGGTAAGCTTTGTCAATGACAAAAAATAGTAACAAAAACAAAACCAACAGAAGTTCTGACCCGCACGCAGAGCGCGAAGCTGGTCGATATGATACGCCATTGCCGAGTCGGGAGCTCATTCTCACTACGATGAGCGATCAGGGCATTCCACTTAGTGTGGAGCAGCTCTATATATTGTTAGATATTAGTGAAGATGAGCGAATCATTTTCAATAAGCGCTTGAATGCAATGGAGCGTGAAGGTCAGATTATTAAAAACAGGAAAGGCGCGTTATGTATCGCCGATAAGCTGGATTTAATTTCTGGCGTGATTCAAGGTCACCCTGATGGCTTTGGCTTTTTAATTCCTGATGACAAAACAAAAGTAAGTGGTGAGGATTTGTTTTTAAGCCCTAAAGAAATGTCGCAAGTGATGCACGGCGACCGCGCTATGGTGCGCATGAGTGGCTTGGATAGAAAAGGTAGGCCTGAAGGTAAAATCGTTGAGGTACTTGAGCGACGCACGCAAAAATTAGTTGGACGTGTTCTTCAAACTAGCGGTGTGACTATCGTTGCGGCAGAAGATAAACGTATTAACCTTGATATTTTGATTCCTTATCACTTGGATATGGGCGCTAAAGCTGGGCAAGTAGTGATGGTTGAGTTAACTGAACAGCCATCTTCTTTAGCGCAGCCTATGGGTAAAGTGGTTGAAATCTTAGGTAATTATGCCGATAGTGGCATGGAAATTGAGATTGCATTACGTAAGCACAATCTGCCGCATGAATTTAGTCGTGAAGCGACGAATCAAGCTGAGGCTTACCCACGCTTAGTTCAGCCAGAAGATTATAAAAGCCGTATTGATTGTCGTGAAATGCCGCTGATTACTATTGACGGTGAAACAGCGCGCGACTTTGATGATGCTGTTTATGCTGAACCACAAGGCAAGGGTTGGCGCTTAGTGGTGGCGATTGCAGATGTGAGCTTTTACGTCAAACCGAATGACGCTTTGGATAAAGGTGCTTATGACCGTGGAAATTCTGTATATTTTCCAAGGCGTGTAATCCCAATGTTGCCAGAAGCGCTTTCCAATGGCCTGTGTTCGCTTAATCCTGATGTTGAGCGTCTATGCATGATTTGCGATATGCAGGTGGATGGTGCTGGTATTGTGAAGCAGTACAAGTTTTATCCTTCTGTGATGCGCTCACAAGCCCGTATGACTTATACCAAAGTGCATGAGATATTGCAAAATCCAGAAGGTGAGCTGGCGCAAGAATATGCATGGTTAATGCCACACTTACAGCATCTCAATAGCGTTTATAAATTGATGTTGGTGCAGCGACAAAAACGCGGCGCAATTGAGTTTGAGACTTCAGAAACGATCATGGAGTTTAATGAGCAAGGCAAAATCGAGCGTATTGTGCCAAGCACGCGTAATGAAGCGCATAAGCTGATTGAAGAGTGTATGTTAGCGGCCAATGTCTGTGCGGCAGATTTCTTGAAAGCGCACGAGCATCCAGCTTTATATCGCATCCATGAAGGACCTACTCCTGAAAAACTAGAGCTACTACGTGCATTTATGGGCGAGTTTGGCTTTGGTGTGGGCGGTGGTGATACACCGCATGCAAAAGACTACGGCAAGCTCTTGGAACGCATTAGAGAGCGCCCTGATGCGCAGCTATTGCAAACAGTATTACTGCGCTCTATGCAGCAGGCCGTTTATAGCCCAGACAATCTTGGGCATTTTGGTTTGGCTTATGAGGCATACGCTCATTTCACTTCGCCAATTCGTCGTTATCCTGACTTGTTGATTCATCGCGCAATTAAAGCCGTTTTAAATGGCGATAAATACAAAGCTGGTAGTTGGGCTGATCTAGGTGTGCATTGTTCTATGACGGAGCGCCGTGCAGATGATGCTACGCGCGATGTAACCAATTGGCTCAAATGCTTCTATATGCAAGACAAAATTGGTGAAGTGTATGAAGGCACTGTGGCTGGCGTGACTAGCTTTGGGCTATTTGTTGCGTTAGATGGCGTGTATGTAGAAGGCTTGTTGCACGTGACGGAATTGGGTAATGATTATTTTCATTACGATAAAGCGCGCCATGAAATGGCGGGGGAGCGCACAGGCGTGCGTTATCGTTTAGGTGATAGATTAACGATTAAAGTGGCACGGGTTGATTTGGAAACCACAAAAATAGATTTTGTTTTAGTGAATAAAAACAATACATTGGAAGGTGATATTGAAGTTGAATCTTCAAAAGAGGGCGTGACTAATAAGTTGCGCGGTGGCGACAGAAAACCTGTAAAATCCAGCACTCAATTTGGCGACAAGTTTGGTGATAAACCTACGGGTAAAAGCACGCCAAGAGCTGCATCAAAAACTGGCGGAAAACTAACTTTAGGTGTTAAGCCCAAATCAAAATCTAGCTCAAAAGTGGTGAGTAAAACGGCTGGTAAAAATCCACCTAAACCGACTAAATCAAAAAGAGCGAGCAAGAAGACTAGTAAACGTTAATGAGTCCACGTTAAAAATTAGATATTAAGAAATCACTATTAAGAATTAAACATAAGGTAAAGAAATGAGCGATGCCCGTATTTTATTTGGCTTTCATGCCGTATTAAGCCGTTTGCGCCAGCATGGTGCTAGCGTGCAAGAGATTTTGATTGACCGCGACCGCATGGACGCACGTATGAAAGATCTGCTTAAAATGGCAGAGTCAGCCGGCGTGCGTACGATGGAGGTTGAGCGTAGCCGCTTAGATGGTATGGCTGGTATGAATGGTCGTCACCAAGGTGTGATTGCGCGCGTGGTTGATACGCCCATTCCGTATAAAGATATTCATGATATTTTGGAGTCTGACCTGACAGAACCGCCATTCTTTTTGATTTTGGATGGGGTTGAAGATCCGCATAATCTGGGGGCTTGCTTACGTGTGGCTGATGCAATGGGCGTGCATGCCGTCATAGCGCCAAAAGACCGTGCAGTAGGCTTGAACGCCACTGTACGTAAAGTGGCTTGTGGTGCAGCGGAAACCGTGCCGTTTATTGCCGTGACTAACTTGGCAAGAACGATACGTGAATTGAAAGAAGCTGGCGTATTCGTTATAGGTACTACAATGGATGCAGCAAGTACATTGTTAAATACTAAGCTAGATGGTCCAATTGCGATTGTACTAGGAGCTGAAGGTGACGGTATTAGGCGTTTAACGGCCGAAACCTGTGATGCGTTGGTGACAATTCCAATGTATGGTTCAGTTGAAAGCTTAAACGTAAGCGTTGCTAGCGGAATTTGCTTGTATGAAGCTAGACGTCAACGTAGCTTACTTACGGTGTAAGCTAAAGGTATTAAACGCTAAGTTTTAAAGTACTTAGCGTTCTTTTTCTAATGCTTTGCAATAATGCTGCATTGTTGATGAGCGACTCACCGTAGCTTGGTACCAAAACTTTCATTTTCTGTTGCCAACTATCGCTCTTCATTTGTAGGCTAAAACAGCGCTCAAGTACGTCTATCATGGCTTTAACGCTGACTGATGCCCCTGGGGATGCACCTAATAAAGCCGCTAAAGTACCATCTTTGGCGGCTACTATTTCAGTGCCAAATTCTAACTTACCCCATTTTTCGTTGCATTGTTTAATAATTTGTACACGTTGTCCGGCATTTTCGAGTGTCCAATCACTACTTTTTGCATTGGGCAAAAAGTCGCGTAACGCATTCATTCGTTGCTCATGGGTTTGTGTAGCCTCTTTCAAGAGGTATTTAGTCAGTGCTAAATTGTGTCGCCCTACGCCTAACATAGCTTTAAGATTATTAGCTTTGACAGATTTTGCTAAATCAAATTTAGAGCCTGCTTTTAAAAATTTAGTGGTAAAGCCCGCAAATGGCCCAAATAATAAAGCACGCTTGCCATTAATTACGCGTGTATCTAAGTGCGGTACAGACATTGGTGGTGCGCCAAGCGCAGCTTTTCCATACACTTTGGCATAATGCTGCTTAATGACTTCAGGGTTGTTACAAATAAGCCATTGACCACTCACAGGAAAGCCACCATAGCCTTTGCTTTCATCAATATTAGCTTTTTGTAGCAAGGGCAACGCGCCACCACCTGCACCTAAAAACACAAACTTAGCGCTTATGGTTTGCGTATGCTTTGTATTGAAGTCATGGAGCTTGACATGCCATGTATTATCTTTAGCACGGTCTTTTATTTTGCTAAGATTTTTAACTTGTGTATTGGTGTGCAAACTAAAATTGGGTTGTTTTTTTAAGTAATCAACTAAATGGCGCGTGAGAGAACCGAAATCTACGTCTGAGCCGTTCTCAACATAAGTTGCAGTTAGCTTTTCATCTGCATTTCTGCCAGTCATGATAAGCGGCATCCACTCTTGAAGTTGAGCAAAATCCTCACTAAATTGCATGTGCTCAAATAAATGATGCTGTTTAAGGAGGGCATGTCGCTGTTTTAAAAACGCGCTGTTTTTTATACCCCACACAAAGCTTAAATGTGGTGTTTTGCTGATAAATTGACTAGGATCGGGTAGGGCTGAGGTTTCAACCAAATGCGACCAAAACTGTAGAGAAACTTCGAATGCGGCATTAATTTCTAAAGCGCGCCCAATCGCAATACTACCGTCAACATCTTGTGGCGTGTAATTAAGCTCGCAATAGCCCGCATGACCCGTTCCAGCATTATTCAGTGCATCTGAACTTTCTAGCGCCACCTCTGATAGCTGCTCCACCATTCTGATTTTCAGTGTGGGATCAAGCTGCGTAAGCAAAACGCCTAGCGTTGCGCTCATGACGCCGCCGCCTACTAATAGCACATCAATTTTATTTGCTGTTGTCATTCAGTTTAGCCATCAAATTGTTTTCAATTTTCTTTAAGATTTAGTCAACAAAAAAGCCTGTAATCGACAGGCTTTTCATTGTAAAAAGTAATTTTAAAAGAGTCGTGTACTTACACAACCTAGTTACCGTGGAACGAATTTTACATTAAAAAAGTTGATTTTTGTGGAATATTAATGGTCTGGCAATTGGCTTAAATAAAGGCGTAGCAATCATATTTGGATTAATATTTATATCACCTAAGGGTAAACGTTACAGCGTTGAATTGTCATGTTATTGTAATGTCTTATATAAGACTATGTTCAGCCATTAAATAAATATTATTGTGTTAACAAAAGCTCAATGAACGATTTTCTCCGAGTTATAATGCTAACAAAACTAATACAAAGTAAATATGAATCCTGATGACTTACAGCGCTTAGTCACTACCAATATGCCATACGGTAAATACAAGGGCAGGCTGATAGCAGATTTGCCAGGCCAATACCTAAACTGGTTTGCGCGTGAAGGTTTTCCAAAAAATGAAATAGGTCGTTTATTGGCTTTAATGCAAGAAATTGACCATAACGGTTTATCGCCGCTACTCGAGCCATTACGCAAAAGTTAAAACCAAGTTCTTGCGATGTTAACCATAAAAAGCCCTACAGAATAGGACAAACTCCAGTCAAGACACCATTAGCCGAACAACCACTTCCTGAAGCTGAATTTTCTTTACTAAACTCTGTTTGATGTCAAACAATTCTAGGAATAGATGTAGGTTCTATTTGATGATAGATAACTAGTAACTAGAGGAACGAAGGACTGCGTCTGCTTAAATCAACTTTGATAACGGAAGACGGATCGGCATAGTTAATTTCGCTAGTAATTTTTAGGGCTTGACTATCGGTTTCAAGTTCCAACTATTGACTTTTGATGGATTAATGCAGATGTTCAGAAGTGCAGTCCCCTGATACTTTCTGCTAGTTGCGCAAAATGAAGTTTGCGTATCTGGAGTGAGTTTTCTGTATTTACCATGACGTTGTTAACGCAACGGGAAATTAGACACTGGTAATACTGGAAAGTTTGGAGCAAGTGTAATTAGTAGTCTCTTTTTGAATCAGTACCGAAATCAGTACCAACTTTGAGAGCTAATAATTTCTGTGTTGAAAAGTCATATAAACAAATGACTTGGCGTCCCCACGGGGATTCGAACCCCGGTCGCCTCCGTGAAAGGGAGGTGTCCTAGGCCTCTAGACGATGGGGACCTAAGAATTTCTGTACCGTATTACAAGTGCGACATCATACTATAAAACACTTAATTATCTAAGCAAAATTTTAGTATTTTTTTGCACCTTGGTGGAGATAAGCGGGATCGAACCGCTGACCTCTTGCATGCCATGCAAGCGCTCTCCCAGCTGAGCTATACCCCCAAATCTACATCAATTTCGCTGGTGATTTAGTTGCGTCATCAGCGAGGCGCCATATTAATGATGGCGCGAACTATTGTCAATGATTTTCACCAGCATTTTTGAATTGTTGCGAATTTTTTTCAAAATAACTTTGAAACTAGCCTCGAATATTCGACTGGCTCTCAAATTGAGTGAGCTCAACTCGCGGTAATGGTTGCCAACCTGCTTTGCGATGCTCAGCGACTACATTGGTAAATACTCCGCCTCGCACATAAAATTTTGCAGTGACACGCATGAATTTTGGTTGAGTAGCTGCAACTAGGTCATCTAATATCATATTAGTCACGGCTTCATGAAAACAGCCTTCATCACGGAAAGACCACATATATAGCTTTAAGCTTTTTAATTCCACGCAGGTTTGGTCTGGTATGTAGTCTAAATAAATGACAGCAAAATCTGGCTGACCAGTTTTTGGGCATAGGCAGGTGAACTCTGGAATTTCCATATGGATATGAAAATCACGCGCTTGATTTGGATTTTCAAACGTCTCTAATGTTTTAGCGGGTTGTGCGGTTGGTTTGCCGCCGATTGATTGTGTGGTCATAGGGTGTTTTGGGTATTTTGCTTAAAAAAGTTATTATACTAGCTTATAAAATTCTACAAAATTTAGCTTAACTAATTTCTATTCATTTTGCGTTTAACTCACCTAAAACTGGCTGGTTTCAAATCGTTTGTTGACCCAACAACGTTGCATATCCATGGTCAGCGCGTAGGCGTGGTTGGGCCAAATGGTTGTGGTAAATCTAACGTAATGGAGTCTGTGCGTTGGGTTTTGGGTGAGTCTTCAGCGAAAGAAATGCGCGGTGATAGCATGGATGCCGTTATTTTTAACGGGTCTGGTAATCGCAAACCGATTTCACGCGCCAGTGTCGAACTGGTGTTTGATAACAGCTTGGGCGGTGCGGCGGGTGAGTGGAGCCAGTACGCGGAGATTTCCGTTAAGCGTGTGATTGAGCGTGATAAAGGTTCTACTTACTATATTAATAATACCGTGGTGCGTCGTCGCGATGTGGCTGATTTATTTTTAGGCACAGGCTTGGGTGGTCGCGCTTATGCCATTATTGGTCAAAATACGATTAATCGCATTGTTGAAGCCAAGCCAGAAGAGTTGCGTATTTTCTTAGAAGAAGCGGCTGGTATTAGTAAATATAAAGAACGTCGTCGCGAAACCGAGTTACGTTTACGTGATACGCGTGAAAATCTCACAAGAGTAGAATATATTTTGCGTGAGCTAGATAAGCAAATTGCACGTTTGCAATCTCAGGCAGTTGTTGCAACGGAATATCATCGTTTGCAGGCTGCCTTAACCATTACCAAAGGTCAGGTGTGGCTACTTAAAAAACGTGATGCCAGTGCGCAGTGGGAAAAAGCGCAGCGCCAAGTCGAAAAAGTTGTGAATGAGCTTGAGTCACAAATGGCCAACTTGAGAAGCAATGAAAGTGCGTTAGAAATCGCTAGGGAACAGAATTTTACTTCGACTGAGGCCGTAAATCAGGCACAAGCAAAGTATTATGAAGCGAATGCCGAGGTTTCTAATCTTGAAAATCAAGTAAAGAATACTGCGGATGCGCGTGAGCGCATGCAGTTGCAATTACAGCAAATCAATACTCAATTAGAAAAAAACCTCACGCAACAGAGTAATTTTCAAGAAGGTTTAATAAGTGCAAATAATGAGTTGCAATTAGCTAATACCGATTTTTCAGCGGCTGAATTAATGGTAAAAGAAGCGCGTGAGGCTGTTCCAGCTTTATCTAACCTCTATCAACAAGCATTGACAGCTTTTAATGCAAGCCAAGCTACGTTAACTCAAGCTGAACAGCGCTTGAAATTGGAACAAGCGAATATTGGACATATTGCACGTACCATAGCTGAAACAAACGAGCAGTTGCAGCGACTGCAACAAAACTTGAATAGTATTCAATTTCCAACCGATGAAGTGTTGGCGGATAAAGAATCGCAGTTGGCTAGCGCAGAAGCCGAGATTGCTAGTTTAGAAAAGCATGCGGCAGAAGGATTGCAAAATGAGCAATCACTTAATTTGTCACTTAAAGCAAGTCGAGATGCCCATTTAGCCCAGCAGCTAGAATTAAATTTATTAGAAGCCGAGATAGGTTCTTTAAATAAAATTCAGCAAACCATGCGCAATGGTAATAACGAAGCAGCGCTATCAAGTTGGCTAAAAAGTGCTGGGCTAGATAACAATGCGCGTATTTGGCAAAAAATTAGCATCAAGTCCAGCTGGGAAACCGCTCTGGAATCGGCTTTGGGCGCAAGGTTAAATGCGCTAATAGCGTCTGAAGTTGATGTAACTAGCAAACTACCAGTGAATAGACCGCCCAGCGCGCTGAGTTTAGCGATCACGGCTGACGTAGTGACTGCCGTTAATATTGTGACAAATTTGCACCAAACTTCTCTGTATTCTTTTGTAGAAAAAATTACACCCGACCTGCAAGCTGTACTGCAAGATTGGCTGGCAGGAGCCTATGTGCTTGAAGATGGCGTAGACGTTAATGCTGCACGTAAAACCTTAGCTTTGGGTGAGTATTTCGTAAATAAGCAAGGTGATATATATACCGCACAAAGTGTGACTTATTTTGGCGCGCAATCGATGTTACATGGTGTATTAGAAAGACAGGCTCAACTTGATGCGCTGGTAAAAAGTCTGCCAAATTTACAAGATAATTTAGTGCTTGCTGGTAATCAAGTCAGTGAGTTAGAACAGCAATTGCAAACCTTGCGCCATGAACATCAAACACGCAACTTGCAATTAAAAACGGTCACTCAGCAAGCGCATCAATTAAGTTTGACGCTACAACAACTCAAACAGCAGCAATCGAATGCTTTGCAGCGAGAAAAAACTTTGCAAGCAGATAGCGCATTAGCGAATGAGAAGTTAGTTAAACTTAAAACAGAAACCTCATTGAAAGAACAACTTGTGATTGATATCTCACAGGGTTTTCAACAGTTGCAACAGGAAAAAGACTTAGCTAATGAAAATAGACGGCAAGCTGAGCAAGCATTTAATGAAGCTCGAAATCAGTTGCAAGTGCTGGAGCGTTCTCATCAAGAAAAGTCTTTTAATATTAAGTTAAATAACAATAATATCAATGAGTTAAATAATAAAATTAATTATTTACTTGAAGAGAATTCCAGCCTTAAATTACGCAGCAATGAAGTGGAAACCACATTAGCTGCTACCAAAATGGAGGCATTAAAAGCTAATTTAGAAACTGCGATTAATAATAAACAACAGCAAGAGCTCACTTTGGCTAATGCACGTAACCAAATGATTGATTATGAGCAAGCTTTACAGCAACAAGAGCGTCTGCGCATGCAAAACGAACAATTGCTGCACCCCTTGCGAGATAAGTTGGAAGCCAGTCGCTTGAGTGAGCAAGAAGCTCGTTTGTATTTTGAGCAATGTCAGGCTGAGTTATCTGCTTCGCTATTGAGCGAAGCAGAACTTACTGAGCATCTAACATCTAATGGTGGAGAGAATAAACTCAAAGTACTTGATTTAGAAAACAAACGCGATAAACTTTCTCTTGATATAGAAGAGCTAGGCGCGGTAAATTTGGCCGCTATTCAAGAACTAGAAACAGAGCAAACACGTAAGCAATATTTGGATAGGCAATGTAAAGACCTAACAGACGCTAGCGAAACTTTAGAGGATGCCATTCGTAAGATTGACAAAGAAACAAGAGGGCGCTTGCAAGCCACATTTGATGAGGCTAATCGCCACTTTATGGAGTTGTTCACTACTTTGTTTGGCGGTGGACAAGCGAGATTAGAGCTTCTTGGCGAAGAGATATTAGATACAGGCATGCAAGTTTTTGCACAGCCTCCTGGTAAGAAAAACAGCACGATACACTTATTATCTGGCGGGGAAAAAGCACTCACAGCATTAGCCTTGGTATTTGCTTTGTTTAGATTAAATCCAGCGCCATTTTGCTTAATGGATGAGGTTGATGCGCCTTTGGATGACAGCAATACTGAGCGTTTTTGCACGATGGTTAAAAAAATGTCTGAGAAAACACAGTTTTTATACGTAAGTCATAATAAAATAACCATGGAAATGGCGCAGCAATTGATAGGTGTTACTATGCAAGAGTCTGGTGTTTCACGTATTGTAGATGTAGATATGGAAGCTGCAGTGCGTATGATGGATGAAGTCGCTGTTTAATTGGTAGCATTCGTTGGCAATATGGCAATGACTAAACTAATGCGAGCACATAATGATGAAAGCAATTTTGAAAGTTAAATGTAAATGAGTGAATTACAAATAGCCTTAATCGCCATAGGCGCGCTGATTATTCTAGCCGTGCTTATTATTAATTGGTGGCAGGAAAGACGATTTCACAATCAAGTGGAAAAGAGTTTTTCACCCTTGCAAAGAGATGCTTTGCTGGATGAAGGCGATTTAGAAGAATCACATTTAGCTGATACTAGTTTTGATGAACTCAATGCTTATGAACCGAATTTTGAAGCGCGTAATTTGAATGAGCCAAAATTTCATACTAATGCATTTGATAGTGCATCAAGCAACACTCCAGATAACAGAGCAAGTAATCATTTTTCTATCGATGAAACAACTAAACTTAGCAAGCAACCCTTGCAAGAAAAATATGTAGAATCTGATAGATTTATAGAATTACCAAATGAAAATGCAGCTGAATTGCTAATGCATGAGGATAAGTCAATTGACGATTCTTATAGTGAGATCATCAATTCAAAATTAGATAAGTTAACTTCTGAGAGTAGTAAGCTTGAGCATGAACAATTAGCATTGGCAGATATTTCGAATACTCAAACTAGTGACTTCAAAGCAGTATTTGACCAAGCGCTAACGCAACAAGGTAACACTGAAGAAAACCAAGCACCAAAAAGTAATGAATCAATAACTACACACTTAGAAGATTTAGTAAGTTTGCCTGAAATGCTACATGGGCAAATGGATTTAACGGCTTTATTGTATCTATCAACCGATACGTCTGTTAGCGCGCTTCATCAAGCTTTAGTCTCATTATTTGATGATTTTGATAAGCCAATTTTTGTCCATGTTTTAGATTCAAATAAACAGTGGCATCTGTTAAAAGAAATGCAATCTAACCAAGCAGCTATGAACACGCTGGTTTCAAAAGTAGCATGTAGCATGCAACTTGCAGACCGAGGAGGAGCGGTGGATCGTAGCATGTTAAATCGCTTTCAATTAGCGGTTGAAACTTTGGGACTTGATATTAATGGGCATGTGGAATGGCAAAATCCTGGCGATGCACTTAATACCGCAAATTCATTAGATTTATTTTGTATTGAGGTAGATAAAACCATTGGTTTTCATTTGGTGCATGGTGACAGCGGTGCGTTTACCGGCACCAAGCTACGGGGTGTGGCCGAGGCGCAAGGTTTAAAACTGGCGTCAGATGGCACTTTTAAATACTTCGACCAATCATTGGATGATATCGCTAACAAGCAACACCCATCTTTTGTGATGTTCAATCGAGAAGATCATCCATTTAGTGCGGAAATGCTTCGAGCATCTGTAGTTAAAAGCGTTACTTTTCAACTAGATATTCCACATGTAAAACACTCAGCTGAAACCTTCACGCAGATGATACAAATAGCTAGACAAATGGAAATAGCGCTAAATGCAACGCTGGTAGATAGTAGTAATAAGGTGTTGGGCGATATTCAAGTTGAAAAGATTCGTCAGCAAATTAAAGTGTTGCAAGCCACAATGTTGGTGCGTGGTATCGTTCCAGGCTCTGATAGCGCACATAGATTATTCTCTTAACGCACTTCGTTATTAGCCGTTGTAATTAATTTCAGTATTTTGGTAATCACATGTTAGATCCTTTGGCGCAAGCAGACCTATTTGCAAGTTCAGGACAGTCTAACTTATCGTTACGCTGCCAACTATTGCGTCAACTCTTGGCCCAATATGATCACGAATATTATGTGTTGGATGCCCCATCAGTCCCTGATAGCGAATATGACCGCGCCTACCGCGAGTTGCAAAGTATTGAACAGCAACACCCATCTTTAATTACCATAGATTCGCCAACGCAGCGCGTGAGTGGTTCCGCAGTGAATGCCTTTAATAGCATTACCCACAGACAAGCCATGCTATCGCTTAATAATGCATTTGAGGATAGTGAGTTAGAAGCATTTGATAAACGCATCCGTGAAGCATTAGGGCAAGCGCAAGTTGAATATGCAGTTGAGCCAAAGTTTGATGGCTTGGCCATTACCTTAACTTATGAAAATGGTATTTTCACGCAAGGCGCAACCCGTGGCGATGGGTATACTGGTGAAGATGTCACTCACAATTTGCGCACCGTGCATTCAATCCCAATGCGGCTTAATTGCGAGCAAGCGCCTAAATTATTGGAAGTGCGCGGCGAAGTGTTGATGTTTAAACGCGACTTTGAAAAACTTAATCAAGTGCAGTTGGGCAAAGGTGAAAAGTTATTTGCCAATCCACGAAATGCCGCCGCTGGCAGCTTGCGTCAACTAGATGCAAAAATCACTGCGACCCGCCCATTAAGCTTTTTTGCTTACGGATTAGGTATAGCAGAAGGCACACCCAAGCTAACCAGCCACAGCATGGCGATGGATTATCTGGCAAGCTTATATTTTCCTGTGAGTGAAGTTCGACAATTGGTCATGGGGGTATCTGGCTTACGCGCTTATTACCAAAAAATTGGGCAACTGCGAGATAAATTACCGTTTGATATTGATGGCGTAGTCTACAAAGTCAATCAATTCAATCAGCAAAATGAGCTTGGTTTTGTTTCTCGCGCGCCACGTTGGGCGATTGCTCATAAATTTCCTGCGCAAGAAGCATTAACTATTGTGGAAGATATTAATGTGCAAGTTGGCAGAACTGGTGCCATTACGCCAGTGGCAAGGTTAGCGCCCGTGTTTGTGGGCGGAGTCACCGTGACCAATGCTACATTGCATAATGAAGATGAAGTGCGGCGTAAAGATGTGCATATTGGCGATACGGTTAGCGTGCGCAGGGCAGGGGATGTGATTCCTGAAGTTGTTAACGTAGTGCTGGAAAGGCGCCCAGTGAATGCTCGTCGCTTTGAAATGCCATTGTTATGCCCAGAATGTGGCTCGCATATTTTAAAGCAAGCGGATGAAGCGGTAGCACGTTGTTCAGGCGGATTGTTTTGCCCCGCGCAACGTAAACAAGCCATTACGCATTTTGCCTCACGGCGTGCAATGGACATTGAAGGGCTGGGTGAAAAGTTAGTTGATCAGTTAGTCGAAGCTAATTTAGTGCATACCTTGGCTGATATTTATCAATTAAATTTAGAGCAATTAAGCAACTTAGATCGCATGGCGACTAAATCTGCGCAAAATATATTAGATGCACTGAATCACAGCAAAACAACCACATTAGCTCGCTTTATCTATGCGCTTGGTATGCGCAATGTCGGCGAGGCTACTGCAAAAGACTTAGCTAAGCACTTTGGCAATTTGTCAGCGCTGATGCAAGCTGACACCGCAGCCTTATTATCTGTGAATGATGTAGGTCCAGTAGTTGCTGAATCTATCAGCAATTTTTTAGGCGAACAGCATAATAAAGAAGTAATTCAAGCACTATTGCAAGCAGGTATCACGTGGCTTGAAACCGAAGGCAAGCAGTTGGCCACAGGACATTTGCTTGGTAAGACATTTGTGCTCACTGGTACTTTACCAACTTTGTCGCGTGATATTGCTAAAGAAATGATAGAGGCGGTTGGAGGCAAAGTGAGTGGAAGTGTGTCTAAGAAAACAGATTTTGTTATTGCGGGTAGTGATGCAGGGAGCAAGCTAGATAAAGCACAGGAGCTGGGTTTGGTTGTTCTTGATGAAGCTGGCTTGTTGACTCTGCTAGCTTAAGTTTTTAATGAGCTATCATCAATATCTTGAGCAAGTCATCGTAATAGCGAAAACCGCTGGTGACGATATTATGGAGGTTTATTCTACGGACTTTAATGTCGTTAAAAAAGATGACAACTCACCGCTTACTCAAGCAGATTTAGCTGCACACCAAGTGATTGTTCATGCCTTAAGCAAACTCACGCCAGACATCGCCATTCTTTCTGAAGAGTCCGATAGCATAGGTTTTGAAACACGTAGTCAATGGCAACAATACTGGCTCATAGATCCCTTAGATGGCACGCGGGAGTTCGTTAAAAGAAATGGTGAATTTACCGTTAACATTGCTTTTATAGATCAGCATCAGTCTGTGCTTGGTGTCGTATATGCACCTGTGACAGGTTTGTTGTACTACGCTAGCCGTAAACATGGCGCTTATAAACAATCTGTAGAAAGTGGCACTCATAATATACATACCCGAGCATTAAACCTAAATAAGCCAACAGTGGCTGGTAGCCGCTCGCACTCTAATGAAAAAATGCAGCAATTCATGCACAATTTAGAAAGTGCCGCTAGCGTAGTACCTGAACTAATCAGCATGGGCAGCTCTCTAAAAATCTGTTTGGTGGCCGAAGGGTTGGCTGATGTGTATCCAAGGCTAGGACCGACCTCTGAATGGGACACGGCTGCTGCGCATTGTGTATTACAAGAAGCGGGTGGGGATATCGTAGATCTGAATAATCAGACATTGCTGTATAACACCAAAGACTCTTTATTAAACCCTAGCTTCTTTGCTAAAGGCGATACCGTGCATGATTGGGCAATCTATTTATAACAACTGTAAATTACTTATAATTAATAAACAGCCTGAAATCATATGAAAGTTAATAATAAATGAAATTACAAATTACTTTAAGTTATATACTTATTACATTGTTTTTAAATAATGTTTATGCAGCCAGTAATGAAGTAGCAGCATGTAAAGCCGCGCTTAATAAAGGTGATATAGCAACAGCCTTAAAACAAGCGGATAAGGCTGTTAGCCAAAATAATAAAGAGGTTGAAGCCTTTATTTGCCAAGGTCGTGCCTTGGTAGCAAGCGATAAATTAGAGGCAGCCTTAGCTGCATTTAAACAAGCCGATACAATATCTAACGACGCGTTTGAGAAAACAATCTCTTCATTACTCATTGGCCGCACTTATCATAAGCTCAATCAAAATGAGCAAGCAATAGCGAGTTTTCAGCAAACTTTGTTAAACGCAAAAGCCGCTAATAATCAAGGATTTGAGCGTGTCGCGCACAATGCGATAGGTGATGTTTATTTTGATAGCAATCAGTATGCTCAAGCTCTACCTGAATATTTATTGGCACTCAAACTGGCTGCAAATGACAATGAACGCGGTGAAAGTTATGAAAATGTTGCTTTAACACATCATCAATTGAAACAAAATGAATTGGCCGTTGAGTACCAACTTAAAGCCTATTTAATGCATGACAAATCTGGAACTTTAGACCAATACGCGCACTCTAGCATTGAGCTTGGTCGTTACTACCTCATTACAAAGAGCTATATCAGCGCTGAAAATATTCTTAATAAAATCATTAAATTTGCAAAAGAGCAGGGCGGTGCGTTTTACGAGGCGCAGGGCAGTTATGTTTTGGCGCAAGTTAAAGCAGCCAAAGGCGATATTGCAACGGCCAAAAGCTTGATAGTGAGTGCAAAACTCATCGCTAAAAATACCAACGACAAAGCGCTGGATGCGGAAATAGATAAAGAAACTGCTGGTTTGCTTTAAATTTCTTATTTACAGCAAATAATGAGTTGAATATTTTGTAAGAGAATCTAATCAGAGGCGACTAATAAGTATCCGTAACATTTTAATGAAATATTAATTGAGAGCCGCCATGATTATTCAAACAAAATCTGACATTTTCCCTTCTGAAATTACGCCTAAATCAGTGTTTGATAATCGTCGTGAGTTCATACAAAAAGCCGGCTTTGGCTTAATTGCTGGTGCGGCAGGCTTATTAAGTAATCCTCTTAAAGCCGCTACGGTAAGTTCTGGCACCACAGAGGGAGCGGGCCGGTTAATAGGGCGTGCAAATACTCAAGCTATTATCAAACCACAATCTTTTGGTGCACATCAAAAAATCTCAGGCTATTCTAAAACAACTTACGGCGCGGGTGAAAAGCTTACCGCCTATGAAGACATCACTACCTACAATAACTATTATGAATTCGGTACAGACAAAGACGAGCCTGCAAAGAACTCAAGGTTGTTCAAACCGTATCCTTGGACAGTGAGTATTGAAGGTGAGGTTAAAAAGAATAAAACAATAAGCATTGAAGATATCTATAAACTTGCGCCATTAGAAGAGCGCATCTACCGCATGCGATGTGTAGAGGGCTGGTCTATGGTGATTCCCTGGATAGGCTTGCCTTTAGCACAACTGATTAAATGGGCGGAGCCTAATTCTAATGCAAAATATGTAGAATTTGTCTCTTTAGCCGATAAGCAACAGATGCCAGGCCAGAACCTACAAGTGCTTGATTGGCCTTATACAGAAGGCTTGCGCATGGATGAAGCCATGAATCCGCTCACAATTATGGCAGTTGGTTTATATGGTGAACAATTACCTAATCAAAATGGCGCACCAATGCGTTTAGTGACGCCTTGGAAATATGGCTTTAAAGGCGCAAAAGCCATTGTTAAGATTCGTTTCGTTGAAAAAATGCCAGTTTCCAGCTGGATGAAAGCAGGACCAAACGAATATGGATTTTATGCTAACGTTAACCCAAATGTAGAGCATCCGCGTTGGACTCAGTCATCTGAAAAACGTATTGGTGGCGGTTTATTTGCTGGGCGTATTAAAACGCAGATGTTTAATGGATATACAGAGCAAGTAGGGCAGATGTATGCAGGCATGGATTTACGTAAAAACTTCTAGGTCACAACCATGTTAGCTTTTCTTAAAAACTCCCCATCTAAAAAACAAATAACTTGGATTAAAGTGATTGTATTTTTAGTATGCCTTATTCCGTTGCTACGTTTGGTTTGGCTGGGATTTGCCGATAATTTAACTGCTAATCCAATTGAATTTATAGAGCGTTCAACAGGATTTTGGGCATTATTTATTTTGTTGGCAACGATCTCATTAACACCAATCCGCTTGCTCACAGGTCGCGTATGGCAAATACAACTGCGGCGCATGCTAGGTTTGTTTATGTTTTTTTATGTGTGCTTACACATCATTACCTATGTATGGCTAGACTTTGCCTTCGATTGGTTAGATATTACAAAAGACATTGCCAAGCACCCTCGCATACTTGTTGGTTTTGCCGCATTCCTTTTAACTGTACCCTTAGCCTTAACATCTTCCAATAGTATGATGAAGCGTTTACGTGAACGTTGGAAACAACTTCATCAAATGGTATACATAGTAGCAATTTTAGCTATAGTCCATTTCTGGTGGTTAGTTAAGAAAGATATCCGAGAACCGCTTCTATATGCTTGTATATTAATGGTTTTATTTGGAATAAGAATTTATTATAAATACATGAAAAATCATAAATCAATCAACAGTACTCAAATAAATAATCTTTAGCTTCAACTCTTTGTAAGTCTTTTAAGTTCTCTTCGACTAATGTTTGTACTAAAAAATAAACATTAAAAAGGGGACTTAAAATGACTAAAACGAACTTGGTATCCATCGGTTTAAATCCGTATAAATGCACCATCAATCAGCTAAATAAGCTTTCTGACTCTATCCCTCAATTATTCCTAAGACTGCTATTAGCATGGGAGTTTGGTGAATCAGGCTTTGAAAAACTACACGGCACCAATTGGTTTGCAGACTTAACTTTTCCGTTCCCATTCAATTTATTACCGCCCGATATCAGTTGGGGAATATCAACATTTTTTGAAATCACAGGTGCATTTGCATTAGCATTTGGCTTTGCCACTAGATTTTTCTCAATATCGTTAATAGTGCTCACAATAGTCGCAATATCTGCTGTGCATTGGCCAGAGCATTTCAATAGCTTAAGTGAGTTACTAAAAGGTTACAGAATTGTCGACGAAGATGGTGATGGATTTGGTAACTATAAACTGCCACTTATTTATCTAATAATGTTTCTGCCATTGTTATTTGGTGGTGCTGGTAAGTTAAGTGTTGATTATCTAATTAAAAATAAATTTAATTAGGAGAGAATATATCAGTCATCAGAATAGCGATGACTGATAACTCAAGTTAATATTGTTTTACTATTTTACATAATATACATTATACGAAGTGTTTTTAATTATTGCACGGTGGGCTTTCTCATAAAGAGCGGTCGCGCGCGCAAGATAAGTCCGTTACATTAGATAAGATATGTATGGACATTTAATAAGATAAGCACTGACACATGTGTAAATTATACTAGATAAGTACTGACAAGTTTTCAGTTAAGGAATTTTGCGGAGTATAAATTAAGTAATTTTCTGGTTAATCGCTCACTCAATGAAAATTTAAAGAGCCTGTAAAAAAATCTGTGTAAATGATATTTTACCAATGACCTTCAA
>NZ_JAQSDZ010000018.1 GCF_029946165.1 Methylotenera sp. | reverse complement strand
CAAAACTTAACCGCAACTGTATCGAATAGAACGGCTATTGTATAATGCAATAGCCGTAATCATTTGTAATACACTTACAGCTTTAGCAGTTTTATATTTAGTTCATCTCAATAAAGGCTCTCTTGAAAAATACTGAAAATAATAAATTACACCACGTAGTGATCGTAGGTGGAGGTGCGGGCGGTCTAGAATTGGCAACTAAACTTGGCGACTCTCTTGGCCGCAAAGGTAAAGCCCTGATTACGCTTATCGATAAGACAAAAACCCATGTTTGGAAACCGCTGCTGCATGAAATTGCAGCTGGAAGCATGGATCCGGACAAGCATGAATTGAATTATCTTGCACAAGCGCATTGGCATCATTTCAAATTTCGTTTAGGCAGCATGGATAATCTTGATAGAGCCAAGCGAGAGATATCGATAGCTCCTTATTTCGACGAAGATGGTGAACAAGTTATCCCGCGTCGCACCGTGCACTATGATACGTTGATTATCGCCGTTGGCAGCACCACGAATGATTTTGGTGTAAAAGGCGCGAGCGAATACTCGATAGCCTTAGATACTCAAGACCAAGCTGAAAAGTTTCATAGGCGCTTACATAATGCCCTTGTGCGTGCGCAAACACAGCTTGCGCCAGTGCAAGCAGGCCAGTTAGAAGTGGTCATCGTGGGCGCAGGCGCTACGGGTGTAGAATTATCAGCTGAATTGCATAATACCACTCGTGAACTTGCCGCTTATGGATTAGATAAAATTGATCCAGACCGAGACATCCAAATATCTTTGATTGAGGCAAACTCTAGGGTGTTACCTGCGCTACCAGCTAAGTTATCTAACTCAGTGGAACTTGAACTCAGCAAGTTAAGAGTGCATCTATACAAAGGGGAGCGCGTTACAGAAGTAACAGAAAAGGGCGTTCATACGCATAGCGGTCGCTTTATTCCTTCTGTGTTAGTCGTGTGGGCAGCAGGTATTAAAGGCCCAGACTTTTTGCATGAAATTGATGGTTTAGAAACTAATCGTATTAATCAGCTTTTAGTGAATCGAACCTTACAAACCACATTAGATGCAAATATTTTTGCATTTGGTGATTGCGCTGCTTGTCCATGGATTGGTCATGCAGGGGAAAATGTGCCTCCGCGTGCGCAAGCTGCACATCAGCAGTCGTCTATGTTGATTAAATCAGTTAAGTCCCGCGTCTCGGGCAAAGCCGAATTGCCAGAATTTAGCTATCGGGATTATGGCTCTTTGGTTAATTTAGGGAGTTACACTACCGTTGGAAACTTAATGGGCTCACTTTCTGGAGGTAGTTTATTTATTGAAGGCTTATTTGCAAGAATAATGTATCAGTCACTCTATAAAATGCATTTGATGGCTCTACATGGTTTCTGGAGTATGGCCTTGCAAACACTAGCCCGTACTATTACCCGACGATCTGAGTCGCAAGTCAAGCTTCATTAGGTATTCAATCAATAAAAAAGGTCGCGTAGGCGACCTTTTTTATTGATTGGCGATTTGATTATCGATTTGTTCGAATTGACTTAGAATTTTGTCTTGGTATGTTTTAAATACAGCTTATAAATAATTGCCATACTGATACTAACAAATGCGCCAAATATGATAATAATTATGTTAATCGGTAAATTCTCATGCACCATCAAAGTATAGATTCCTAACAATACTAGAATGCCAATATTTTCATTAAAATTCTGTACCGCAATGGAATGCCCTGCACCAAGTAAAGTATGTCCTCTATGCTGTAGTAAGGAGTTGAGCGGCACTAAGAAATAGCCCGCTAGAACACCAATACAAAACAACACAACGGCTGCTACTTCGGGTGATTCAACAAATATCATACCCATCACCAAAACTCCCATCAGAATGCCTGCTGGTAAAACCTTTACTGCACTTTCTAACTTTACAAACATGGAAGCTCCAACCGAACCGATGGCAATGCCAACGGCGAGTATGGCGATAAGTTTCGTGGCAGATTGCTCATCTAAGCCTAGTTTTAAACCCGCCCAGCGTAGTACCACAAATTGTAATGTTGCGCCTGCGCCCCAAAATAAAGTGGTCACAGCCAAGGATACTTGACCTTGTGGGTCACGCCAAAGGGTAGTAAAGGCATGCCAAAAATCTTTCATAAGGGAGATTAAATCACGTTTTTGCATTTTGTGATCGATAGGTACTTTCGGAATGTAATAGTTGAAGCCTGCAGCCAGCAAGTAAATAAAGGTGATAACGGCAATTCCGAAATAAGGGTCGTGGGCTGAAATGCTCGAGCCAAAAACTGGTCCTAAAATAATGGCAGTGACAGTAGTGCCTTCCATCCAAGCATTGGCTTTAATCAACTGATAATGAGGCAACATTTCAGTCAAGATGCCGTATTTGGCTGGTGAATACGCCGCAGCCCCAATGCCAACAATGGCGTAGACATATAAAGGTGGCAAGCCAAGTAAAGCTAGCGAGCAACCAAAAAATTTAATGCCATTACTTAAAAACATGACTTTGCCCTTAGGCAGAGCATCAGCGAAGGGGCCTACGAAGGGCGCTAACACTATATAGGCTATGACGAAAAACTCACGCAATAGTGGTTCGTGCCATTCAGGGGCATTTAGTTTTGAAAGTAAGGCGATGCATGCAAATAGTAAAGCGTTATCTGCAACGGCAGATAAGAACTGAGCGATTAGTAGGGTATAGAAACCTCTTGTCATTTCATTCCATTTCTACATCAAAACTGAATTTTCGACTTTGCCACTGATTGTATTTTATTTGTGTGCATAAAGCACAATCAGTGGAGAGCCTATCAATCATGATTGATATATCAATAGAACTATAAAACTTCAGAAGCAAAATCGGCTAAACGAGAGCGTTCACCACGTTGCAAGGTAATGTGACCATTGTGACTCCAGCCCTTAAATCGATCAACCACATAAGTGAGACCAGAACTGCCTTCTGTTAAATAAGGCGTATCAATTTGCGCGATGTTGCCTAAGCAAACTACTTTAGTGCCTGGGCCAGCGCGCGTAATTAATGTTTTCATTTGTTTAGGCGTTAAGTTTTGCGCTTCATCTATGATTAGGAATTTATTTAAAAATGTACGCCCGCGCATAAAATTAAGTGATTTCACTTTGATGCGGCTACGGATTAGATCCTGCGTTGCGGCACGGCCCCACTCACCTGCATCCTCATCACTTTTATTAAGCACCTCTAAATTGTCATCTAGCGCGCCCATCCAAGGACCCATTTTCTCCTCTTCTGTGCCAGGCAGAAAGCCAATATCTTCACCCACAGAAACAGTCACACGCGTCATAATAATTTCAGAATAAATCTTTTTATCAAGCACTTGTGTGAGGGCAGATGCTAATGTGAGCAATGTTTTACCCGTGCCAGCCTGACCTAATAAGCTTACAAAATCTACTTCTGGATCCATTAGTAAATTGAGCGCAAAGTTTTGTTCACGGTTGCGCGCATTAATACCCCAAACATTGTGTTTAGGCTGCGTATGGTCTTGCACTACTTCTAATACTGAACTGTTGCCATCTACGCTGCGCACTAAGGCATGGAATGGTTTTTCATATTCGTAATAGACAAACTCATTGACTAGAAACGATTTACATAAAGGTCCACTAATACGGTAGAACATGCGACCAGCTTCTTGCCATGACTCCATTGCTTTACTGTGATTTTCCCAGAAGTCAGCAGGTAATTCCTTCATGCCCGTGTATAAAAGATCGCTATCTTCAAGCACTTTGTCATTAAAGTAATCTTCCGCAGGCATGCCCATAGCGCGGGCTTTAATACGGATGTTAATGTCTTTACTGACAAGAATAACCTGACGTTCTGGCTGACTTTTTTGCAGATCAAGTACTACGGCTAGAATCTGATTGTCGGCCTTAAGTCCAGCGAGCCCTGGCAGTTCAGTGGTTACTTGCAGTGTTTGTATAAATAAACGCCCCGTGAGATGGCGATTGCCGTTCACATTTAATGGACAACCTAACTCAAGATTGGTTAAGTCTGTACCTACAATCTCTTCTAAATTTCGGCTTGCTTGACGGGCATTGCGGGCAACTTCAGTAAGTCCTTTTTTGTTGTTATCAAGCTCTTCCAATGTCACCATCGGCAGAAAAATGTCATGTTCTTCAAAGCGAAATAAGCTAGAAGGATCGTGTATCAATACGTTGGTATCAAGTACGAAAAGCTTGGTAGCATTTAGCGATTTTTTTGCCATTACATTCTTTCTTATTTGAGAGTTAAATGAATTTAGGGAATTTAATAAAGCAATAGGTTTAAATAGTCTTTATGAAATTAAGAACTTCAGTGGCATGGCCTTCCACCTTTACGCCGCGCCACTCTTTGATAAGCGTACCACTTTTATCAATAATAAACGTACTGCGTTCAACACCGCGTACTTGTTTGCCATACATATTTTTCATTTTCATGACGCCAAATATCGTACAGGCAAGCTCTTCAGTATCCCCCAGTAGCTCAAAGGGGAAGCTGAATTTAGCTTTAAAATTCTCATGTGACTTTAAGCTATCTCTGGAAATGCCAAAAATCTCAGTATTCAGATTCTGAAAGTCTGCATAAGCGTCTCTGAATTGTATGCCTTGAGTGGTGCAGCCTGGGGTTGAATCTTTGGGGTAAAAGTAGAGAACTAGATTTTTACCGAGAAATTGGGATAACTGAAAAGTCACACCGCTGGTAGCGGGTAACTGGAAATCTGGCACTGCTTTGTCGAGTATTAGTGTATCTGTCATATTGTCTACCTCCATTGTTGATAAAAAGCCTGAAATAGGCAATAGGATATGCAAAGAATTATCAATATTTAGCGGTAATTTGATAATTAAATATTGATTGGTTTTAGATTTGTACTAATGAGTTTTGAATAAGGGCTTTAATTTACAGATAGGTTTAAAACTTTAGGCAGTAGAATAGTGATCGCTGTTCCGCTTTCAGGACGTGCTTCATATTTTAATTCACCCGCTAATACATCACAAACTTTAAAAGCAAATGGGATGCCGATACCAGTACCAAATCTTTTGGTTGTGGGCGCGCTCATGGCGCTAGGATCTGGCGTAAATGGCATGCCGCAGCCTTGGTCTAACAATGAAAAGGTGTATTTCGACGGTGCTTCTTTTAGCAGTATTTCAATTGTGCTGCTTTTACTTGAAGCATCAATCGCATTTAATATTAAGTTATAAATAACTTGTTCGAGTAAATGTTGGTCCGTGAATATGGCAGTTTTTTTAGGCCAGTTTGGCAAAATCAAATGAATCGATTTATCTCTTATTTTTTGTTGTAGCGGCGCCAGTGCACCATTGATGATTTCTTGCATACTAGTGTGCTCTGGCTGAGGTTTTAACGGCAATAAATAAGCCAGTAGCGCGCCTGTCCAGCGCTCTAACCTATCTACGGTATCAATAATGCCGCGTAATGATAAGCGCGTTTCTGCATCATGCTCAGGATCATCCATCACCTGAGCGGTAGCACGTATGCTCGCTAATGGATTTCGAATGTTATGTGCGAGCATCGGTACCAATAGGCCTTGCGCGGCTTGTTTTTCAGTGCGTACTAGTGTTTCTTGGCTAATGGCTAATTTATCAGCCATTTCATTAATGGCGTTAGATACAGCGGCTAATTCCACAATACCTACTTCTGGAGCCTTGTGTGTAAGATTGCCCGCACTTATCTCAGAAGTGGCTTTTAATACATTATCGAGTGGTTTTACAATAGCCCGCTTAAGAAATATTCGTGAGAACAAGAGTAGCAGTATTGCAAGCACTAAAGGAATAATCAGTAATATTACGGATGTTCGCTTACTTGTTTTAAGCTGGCCCTCAAGTTCAAATTGTTTTTGATTGAGTAGCTTCTCAGTACGAGCGAGTATTTCCTCATAACGTTTAAATAACCCAGTTTCAATTTCGGTATTGAGTGCATGTTTTACAGAGTCGCTTTTGGTTGCTCGGTATTGGTCAAATAGCATGGGAGTTTCAATCACGAATTTTTTGTAATTCTCATGCAGATCATTAATAGCAGCTTTTTCAGCCTCGCTCACAGTGATTTTTTTTAACTGTACAAAATGTGCTTCAACTGTAATGGTGAAGTTGTCGTACTCTGCACGCGCACTTGAGTCATCTAGAAAATAGGCATCAAATAACTCTTTCATTTGACGATATAAATCTCCACGCGTTTGTTGTACTTCACTAACGAGTGAGCTTATTCGGCTAGCCTCTTGACTTGATTTCTCCCATAAGTGAATACCTATGGCGCCAGCCATTGCAGCCAATATGATGAGTAAAATGAATGCAAGCTCATGAATTAGTAGTAAATCTTTTAGGGATTTGTTTTTTTTAATCATGCTAGAAAGTGAATGTGGTATGCCTTGAAAACTACTGTTCTTGAAGTTTAAATGGGATAGGCACTTTAATGCTGAAGTTACTGCCGCGAAGGGCTTCTGGTGGAGCAGGGAATGGGGCGGCTTTTTCAACCATTTCTAAAGCTTGTTTATCTAAACTCTCAAAACCGCTTGATTGAATGATTTTTTTTGATTTTAGTTTTCCATTGCCATCAAGAAGTAACTCGACAATAGCTTCACCCTCCCAACCGCGTATTTGCGCAATGCGAGGGTATTGCTTGTATTTGCTAATTGCCCCCCATAAAGTACTGCCATACCTAGCATTTGCATCATTAACTTCATCTTGGCTTGGTGCAGGGGTTTTTGGCGGCTCAGGTATTACCACAGGTACAGGTGGCATGGGGGATGGAGCTGAGTCTACTTTAGGTGTGGCTGCAATAATTTCTGTTTGAGGGGGCGCAGTTGACGGTGGAGGTGGCGTTATAGGCGAGGGTTCATTTTTTACCACGGACGGTGTAGGTAAAGGTTTTGTGATTGGTTTTGGCTCAGGCTTAGGCTCTATTTTTGGTTTAATTGGTTCAGGCTCAGCTTTTGCAGGCTCGGGTATTGCAACGGGGGCTGGTTCAGATTTTTTAGTTAACTCAACAGTTAACACAACTGGTTTTTTAACCGCATCGAACTCAATATTGGGAATAATAAATGCAAGCAAAACATGCAATAAAATCGAGCTGAAAATCGCCCATATAAGCGTATTGCTATTAGGATTGATTGCACCAGATTGACTGTGATTGGAATGATTGATTACGATGTTCAAAGACAAAAATATTCCAAATAGTTAATAAGATGATAATCTAGAATCGCTAAAGGATTTTAAATTAACTGAAAATTATACAACAAGCGGGCTAGGAATTTGAAAAGCAATTAAATCAGCCCATCCATGACTTGCACTTTTACTAAAGTGCCTGCATCTAAGTTACCAATTGACTCGTCGAGAACAATAAAACAGTTGGCTAATGACATTGAGCTTAAAATGGCCGAACCTTGAGCGCCAGACGGTTTAACTTTCCATAATCCATCGCTATCAGCAAATAATATGCCGCGCTGAAATTCCGTACGTCCAGTTTGTTTTTTAATATTTTCGGTGCAGATTACATTGAATGTCGGTAGTGGTGTTGGGTTAATTTGTCCCATTAATATCAGCAAGGCCTCGCGAACAAATTGATAAAACGTAACCATCACCGCTACTGGGTTGCCTGGTAAGCCGAAATAATTTGCATGCTTGTCTTTACTTGATTGAATTTTTCCATAAGCTAGAGGGCGTCCTGGCTTCATCGCAACCTTCCAAAACATGACTTCACCATGTTTAGCTAGTAACTGCTTCATATAGTCCGCCTCACCTACAGAAACACCACCACTCGTTATGACCACATCGACTTGCATGGCAGCGTTAAGCAAAGTTTTTTCAAGCAGTTCGGGGTCATCAGCAATTGCGCCCATATCGATAATCTCTGCGCCAAGACGGCTTAGCATGCCGTAAAGTGTATAACGGTTGCTGTCGTAGACTTGACCTTCTTGCAAGGGCTTACCAATACTGGCTAACTCATCGCCTGTAGAGAAAAAAGCCACTTTTAGCTTACGATATACACTCACTTCGCCAATACCAAGCGAGGCGATTAAACCTAAATCAGCCGCACGTATCATGTGACCAACAGGCAATACGGTTTTGCCTAATTGCAAATCCTCCCCTGCGTAGCGCACGTTCGCTTTAGGTTTTGGCGCTTCGGAAAATTGAATTAAGTCGCCGTTCACAGTTACCCGTTCCTGCACGATAACGGTATCTGCGCCTTTAGGCATCATGCCGCCAGTCATAATACGTACACATTCTCCAGCTTGAATGCCGCCTACAAATGCTTTGCCAGCAAAGGCTGACCCGATTACTTTTAGTTCGGTTGACTTGTTAATGTCTGCAGAATTGAACGCGTAACCATCCATTGCTGAATTGTCGTAATTTGGTACATTGGCAGGCGATAATATATCTGCTGCGATTACACGGCCTAAACTTTCGCGAATCGGTAAAACCTCAGTCGTGGTGATTGGGGTTAAAAACTGTTTGATGAACTGCCGCGCTTTAGCTACTGGCATGGAGTTTGGATCATAGTCATCCATGCAGCTGGGGTTGGAAATGATTTCAGATAGTGAAGTGACTGTCATTTTTAAAGCTCATTTTTTATATTTTTATGTTAATAGTTAGTTGTTTTAAGTTAACTTTAGTTCTAATGCTGCTAAATCTTCAAACGTATTTAAGTTTGTAAAAGCTTCGTTGCAATCACTAAAATCTACTTCAATGTATTGCTGGCTTTTTTGCCACGCGCTCACACGGCGCTCACCTTGCTGTAGATATTCGGTAAGAGAAGGCAGCACAGTTTTTTTACACAAACTAAATACAGGATGAGAGTTACCGTCACTAGTGGCTACGGCAATCTCTGCCTTATTTTCAATTAGAGCTGCCATTAGGCGTTGGGCTAAGTCCAGCGGTAATAAAGGTGAATCACATGGTACGGTTAGTAAATAGTCATATTTGGCGTGCTGCAAGCCCAAACTGAATCCAGCAAGAGGCCCTAGAAAGTCTTCTACTTCATCTTGCAGTACGGAGTAGCCAAAAGCTTGGTAGGAAGGAAGCTCTCGATTAGCATTGATGAGTATTTCATCCACTTGGGGTGTTAAGCGGTTAATCACATGCTGAATCAAAGGTTTCTGTTGTAAAGGGACTAAGCCTTTATCTACCCCATTCATACGGGTAGCGCGGCCGCCTGAGAGGATAATTGCTGAAATGGACATGAGTGAATTATTTAAAGGTTGAAGTATTAACCGCCCGTGTGCGACATAAACCGAATCACCGCAGGCTCTGCACGACGTAAATCAAAGTCATGACCTTTGGGTTTGATTGTCATGCTGGCTAGAATAGCATCAATAATCGCTTGGTCATCATTAGGGTTTGCACGTAAAAGCGGCATCAAATCAACTTTATCTTCTTGGCCTAAACATAAGTAAAGTTCGCCTTTGCAGGTAATGCGTACGCGGTTACAGCTTTCGCAAAAGTTATGACTATGCGGTGAAATAAATCCAATTTTGGTATTAGTATTCGCTACTCGCCAATAACGAGCGGGACCGCCAGTTGTTTCAGTACTAGCGATAAGTGGGTACTCACTTTGGAGTATTTTAAGTGTATCTTCGTTACTGCAAAATGTTGACTCTCTTGTGTGGTCTACTTCGCCTAAAGGCATTTCTTCAATGAATGAAATATCGATTGCTTCATCGATAGCAAATTTGACTAATGACAATGCTTCGTCATCATTTACGCCGCGCATGAGTACCGTGTTTAATTTGATATTCTCGAAGCCCGCTTGTTTGGCTGCTTGTATACCGCGCAACACTTTATCAAGTTCGCCAGTGCGCGTAATTTTCTTAAAGCGCTCGGAATTAAGGCTGTCTACGCTAATGTTAATGCGTTTCACGCCTGCATTTTTTAGATCTTGTGCTTGCTTCTCTAGCTGGCTGCCATTGGTAGTAAGTACTAACTCATTGAGTCCTTTAAGTTTGCCGACTTGTTCAAAAAGCCATAATGCATTTTTACGGACCAAGGGTTCGCCGCCTGTAATACGCACTTTGCTTACGCCTAAATCTACAAATATTTTAACGAGTCGCGCACACTCCTCAAGACTTAATACTTCCTCGCGCGGTAAAAATATCATGTCTTCTGACATACAATACACGCAACGAAAATCGCAGCGGTCTGTAATAGATAGGCGAATGTAATCTACCGTGCGACCAAATTGGTCTATCAGTTTTTTTTGCGGTTGTTGAGTAAGCATTTTTGAAGAATTAAGCACTTTTTTAGCCATTGCTTGTCGAATTGGTAACGATTTAACAAGTGTATTATACTAATGCGTATATGAATATAATGTTAGATGTTTTGGAGAGAATAAGTTGCAAGATTTAGAAACAAAACAAGATTTAGATGTCAAAATAGATGCATTAATTAGTCAACATCAACACCTGCCTGGTGCACTCATGCCATTGCTACATGCCATTCAGGATGATATTGGCTATGTGCCCGAATCTTCTTATTCTCAGATTGGTAGGGCGCTGAGTCTATCGGTGGCTGAGGTACATGGTGTGGTGACTTTTTATCATCACTTTCGTACGCACAAGCCAGGACGTCATGTGATGCAAATTTGCCGTGCCGAATCTTGCCAAGCGATGGGTTCTGAAGCATTGGAAGCGCATGCTAAAAAGTGTTTGAATGTGGATTATCACCAAACGACTTCTGATGATGCGATTACGCTCGAAGCGGTATATTGCCTTGGTAATTGCGCGCTTTCGCCGAATGTCATGATGGATGAGGAAGTATATGGGCGTGTTTCTGCTGAAGATTTAGATGCATTGATTGCAGAGGCAAAGGCTTAAAATGACAACAAAAGTATATATTCCCCGCGACTCAAGCGCACTTTCAATGGGCGCTGAAAAGGTTGCTGCTGCAATAGCGCTGGAAGCAAACAAACGCGGTTTAGAAATAACAATTATCCGTAATGGCTCTCGTGGACTTTATTGGCTAGAAACAATGGTAGAAGTAGCCACAGACCAAGGTCGAGTTGCTTATGGCCCCGTTAAGGTCAATGACGTCTCTTCATTATTTGATGCGGATTTTTTAAACGCTCTATCGTTAAATGCAAAGACTCACCCTTTAAGCTTAGGTTTAACCGAAGAGATTGATTGGTTAAAAAAACAACAGCGCTTAACATTTGCGCGCGTGGGCATTACCGACCCAGTTTCTTTAGATGATTACATTGCGCACGATGGCTATAAAGGTCTTAAGAAAGCGCTTACGCTATCAGGCGCTGAAATTGTTAAAGCAGTCACAGATTCAGGCCTGCGTGGTCGCGGTGGTGCGGCTTTCCCAACGGGCATTAAATGGAATACCGTTTTAGGCTGCAAATCAGATCAAAAATACATTGTTTGCAATGCTGATGAGGGCGACTCAGGTACTTTCTCAGACCGTATGATTATGGAAGATGACCCGTTTGTGCTGATTGAAGGCATGACGATTGCGGGTATTGCCGTAGGTGCAACACAAGGTTACATTTATCTGCGTAGTGAGTACCCACATGCGCTTAAAGCTTTGAATGAAGCGATTGCTAAGGCAGAGGCTGCTGGTTATCTAGGCGAAAATATTTGTGGTTCAACACATACTTTTAACTTAGAAGTTCGTCGCGCAGCTGGTGCGTATGTGTGTGGTGAAGAAACTTCATTACTTGAAAGCTTAGAAGGTAAACGTGGTCTAGTACGATTTAAACCACCACTACCAGCGATTGAAGGTTTGTTTGGCAAACCAACTGTTGTGAATAATGTCATATCATTGGCGACTGTGCCGATTATTTTAGATATGGGTGCGCAATTTTACGCAGATTACGGCATGGGTCGCTCACGTGGTACTTTGCCAATTCAGTTGGCGGGTAATTTAAAACATGGCGGGCTTGTAGAACTTGCCTTTGGCATTACTCTGCGGGAACTGCTTTACGATTATGGTGGTGGTTCAGCGACTGGTAAGCCGATTCGCGCCGTGCAAGTCGGCGGGCCATTAGGTGCATTTCTACCAGAAAGCCAATTCGACACCCCCTTAGATTACGAAGCGTTTAGCAGTATTTGGGCGGTGGTCGGTCATGGCGGTATTGTCGCATTTGATGATACGGTTGATATGGCTAAAATGGCACGTTACGCATTTGAATTCTGCGCGATTGAGTCATGCGGAAAATGTACGCCTTGTCGCATAGGTGCAGTCCGTGGTGCCGAAGTAATGGATAAAATCATTGCAGGCACAGACACGGTTAAAAACATAAAATTAGTGCGCGATCTGAGCGATACGATGTTGAATGGTTCGCTATGCGCACTGGGCGGCATGACGCCATATCCAGTGTTGAGCGCAATGAACCACTTTGCAGAAGATTTTGAATCAAGACAAGCTATTAAGGCTAACGCCACAACTTAAGTTGTGTGCAGGAGACAA
Organism: Methylotenera sp.; assembly: GCF_029946165.1. Taxonomy (GTDB): domain Bacteria; phylum Pseudomonadota; class Gammaproteobacteria; order Burkholderiales; family Methylophilaceae; genus Methylotenera. The sequence goes on along the minus strand of NZ_JAQSDZ010000018.1, from coordinate 171,394 downwards.
ACCATGGACGACATTAAATATAGCAGTACACATCATCAACATGAGCATAGCCGCACTAATTACGATGATCAATTAGATTATGGTACGCCTGCGAGTAATTCAGACGTTCAAGTAACGTTGATGATTGATGACAGAGAAATCACAGTGCCAGAAGGCACGTCAATTATGCGTGCGTCGATTATGGCGGGCATTAACGTGCCGAAACTCTGTGCTACAGATTCCTTAGAGCCTTTTGGTTCATGCCGTTTGTGTGTGGTAGAGATTGAAGGCCGTCGTGGTTATCCCGCTTCATGTACCACGCCTGTGGCAGAGGGTTTAAAAGTACACACGCAAACGCCAAAACTGGCAGATATTCGTCGCGGTACGATGGAATTGTATATTTCAGACCATCCGCTAGATTGCTTAACATGCGCGACTAACGGTGATTGCGAATTGCAAGATATGGCTGGCGCAGTTGGGCTGCGTGAAGTGCGTTATGGTTACGAAGGTGAAAACCATCTGAAAGCCGCAAAAGATGAAAGTAATCCATATTTCACCTTTGATCCAAGTAAATGTATCGTTTGCTCACGTTGCGTACGCGCTTGCGAAGAAACGCAAGGTACGTTTGCGTTAACAATCTCAGGTCGTGGCTTTGAATCAAAAGTAGCCGCTGGCGTGACTGATTTTATGAACTCAGAATGTGTGTCTTGTGGTGCTTGTGTACAAGCTTGCCCCACGGCAACATTGATTGAAAAAACGGTGATTGATCACGGTGTGCCTGAACACAGCGTAACAACAACCTGTGCTTATTGCGGCGTTGGTTGTTCATTTGATGCTGAAATGAAAGGCGAAGAAGTTATTCGCATGGTGCCGAATAAAAATGGTGGTGCAAACCACGGACATTCATGCGTAAAAGGTCGTTTTGCATGGGGTTATGCAACACATAAAGACCGCATCACTACGCCAATGATACGTAAAAGTATTCACGATGAATGGCAACAAGTGAGCTGGGATGAAGCATTTAGTTATGCCGCAAGTGAAATTACCCGTATTCAAGCGAAGTATGGCAAAGCCTCTGTGGGCGGAATCACATCGTCACGCTGTACCAATGAAGAAGTTTATGTCGTGCAGAAATTAGTACGTGCCGTATTCGGTGTCAACAACGTTGATACTTGCGCTCGTGTTTGTCATAGCCCAACAGGCTATGGTTTAAAACAAACAATAGGTGAATCAGCTGGTACGCAAACCTTTGACTCTGTTATGCAGTCAGATGTAATTTTTGTGATTGGTGCTAATCCTACCGATGGTCACCCAGTGTTTGCTTCACAAATGAAACGTCGTTTACGCGAAGGTGCAAAACTGATTATTGCCGACCCGCGTGCGATTGATTTGGTGAATTCTCCTCACGTTAAAGCAGACCATCACCTTAAATTACAACCTGGTACTAACGTGGCATTAATTTCTGCTATTGCCCACGTGATTGTAACTGAAGGCTTGGTCAATGAGGCATTTGTAAAAGAGCGTTGCGAGTGGGATTCATTTGTAGAATGGCGCGATTTTGTTGCACTTCCACAAAACTCACCTGAAGTATTAGGTTTAGCAATGGGCGTGCCAGCTGAGGAATTACGTGCAGCGGCAAGGTTATATGCCACTGGTGGCAATGCAGCTATATATTATGGCTTGGGCGTTACCGAGCATAGCCAAGGTTCTACCATGGTGATGGGTATTGCCAACTTGGCAATGGCAACCGCTAACATTGGCCGCGAAGGCGTGGGCGTTAATCCATTACGAGGTCAAAATAACGTGCAAGGTTCATGCGACATGGGTTCTATGCCGCACGAATATCCAGGTTATCGTCATGTGTCAGATGAAGCTACTCGTACGCTATTTGAAGGTGCTTGGGGTCGACCACTAAGTAATGATCCTGGTTTACGTATCCCCAATATGCTAGATAATGCGATAGAAGGCAGCTTTAAAGCGATTTACTGCGTTGGTGAAGATATTGTGCAGTCTGACCCTAATACACAACATGTAACGCATGCGCTAGAGAATATGGAATGCGTCATCGTGCAAGATTTATTCTTGAATGAGACTGCAATGTTTGCGCACGTATTCTTCCCAGGTGCATCGTTCTTAGAAAAGAGCGGTACGTTTACCAATGCAGAGCGCCGTATTTCGCCCGTGCGCCGCGTGATGACACCAAAGAATGGTATGGAAGATTGGGAAGTGACGGCTAAGTTCTCAAATGCGCTGGGCTATCCTATGGAGTACAAGCATGCCTCTGAAATTATGGATGAAGTGGCAAGCTTAACCCCAACATTTAAAGGCGTGAGCTTCCAAAAACTAGACGAGTTGGGCAGCATTCAATGGCCATGTAACGACGAGATGCCAACTGGTACGCCAACCATGCATATCGACGAGTTTGTGCGTGGTAAAGGTAAATTCTTCGTGACGCAATATGTGGCGACCACTGAAAAAGTAACGCCTAAATTCCCACTGATTTTAACAACTGGTCGTATCCTTTCCCAATACAACGTAGGCGCACAAACACGCCGTACTAAAAACGTGGCTTGGCACAGCGAAGATATTGTGGAAATTCATCCGCATGATGCAGCAGAACGCGGCATTAGCGAAGGTGATTGGGTAGGTATCGCTAGCCGTGCAGGTGAAACTGTATTACGTGTAAAAATTACCGAGCGTGTGCAACCTGGCGTGATTTACACCACGTTCCACCATCCAGAGTCTGGTGCAAACGTAATTACGACTGATAACTCAGATTGGGCAACGAACTGTCCTGAGTTCAAGGTCACAGCGGTACAAGTGACGCGCGTGAATCAACTTTCTGACTGGCAGCAACATTACCAAACCTTTAGTGAAGCACAGTTGGCGTTTGCTGGTCAGGATTTAGAAGCTGCAAAAATTGACTAATTTCAATCTGCATTCAAACCGATACGTTGTTGCACCTCCTTGCCGTGCCTATTGCACTGTGCAGCAATACGCCGTCTCGATTTGATTGCAACTTGAAATAAACCATGCAAAGTAAGGTTTTAGATGTGCCTTTAAGCACATTTAATGTAACTCGATGGCGTGAAGGTGCTATCCAAAGTGCACAAGATTGTTTAGCAGAAGAGACGCCAGTAGCATTGATTTACAATGGCGTTTCGCATGCGGTGATGTTAGCTACCGCACAGGATTTAGAAGATTTTGCACTTGGTTTTTCGCTTAGCGAAGGTATCGTGCAAAGTGCTAGTGAGCTATATGGTATAGAAGTACAGGTGCAAGATAACGGCATAGAGTTACACTGTGAAATTGCTAGTGAACGTTTTATGCAACTTAAAGAGCGGCGCCGCACATTAGCGGGTAAAACTGGCTGTGGATTATGTGGAGCTGAAAATTTAGCGCAAGCGATGCGTTATCCAGCGTCATTAAATACACAGCGCAGGTTTAATGCAACAGCTATAGTGACTGGTTTACAAGCAATTCAGGCGCAGCAAAAGTTGCAACAGCAAACAGGCGCAACCCATGCAAGTGCTTATGTACAAGCAGATGGCAAGTTAAGTTTGGTTCGTGAAGATGTCGGCAGACATAATGCGTTAGATAAATTGGTGGGTGCGCTAGCAAAACAACAGTTTGATAGAACTGGCTTCATTATCACCACCAGTCGTGCAAGTTTTGAAATGGTGCAAAAAACCGCCAGTGCTGGTGTGAGTATGCTAGTCGCGGTTTCAGCACCAACAGGTTTAGCTGTGCGAGTGGCTGAACAATGCGGTTTAACCTTAGTAGGTTTTGCAAGAGAAAGTCGGTATGTTGTTTACAGTCATGCTGACAATATTATGAATGAGTAAGATTAGAGAAAAGTAAAAAAATGGATATTCAACGCTTAATTTCAATGGCTAATCAAATCGGTGATTTTTACGAATCATATCCAAACCAAAGCCACGCTCAAAAAGACATTGCAGAGCATATCAATAAATTTTGGGCATTGTCTATGCGTAAGCAAATTTCAGAGTATGTTAATCAACAAAGCGGTACTGGCATACACGCTCAAGTGCAGAATGCAATTAAAACACACATATTACTTTGAAAAATTTTATTAACAGCTATTGTTAAACTACTTTACGCGCTGAAATAATCTAAAACCTTCTTTTCTATCAGCGGCCCGTTTGCCCGACCAAACCTGATTCCACTCTTGGCCAGGCTGCATTTTTCCTATGCCTTTTACATCTTGTATAAAGTAAAAGTCACAACTCAATTGTTGTGTTGTTTCAAATGGCTGAAGCTGGATATTGGTGTAGTAGTTAAGCAATAAGCTTTGTTGCTGTCCAACATTCAGACTGTTCATGCAATTGTAGGTTTTTGGTAGTACTTTATTCATGCTTAAAAATACACCCTGATAACTTTTAGCAGAGTCAATTAATGGTAGCCATAGCGTCATTAATAACCCCCATGCAAAGGTCATGCCTACTGCCCAATTAGTCACTGTGGACTTATTGGTTTGCTTAGCGCGCATACAAGTTAATACCCATATGACAGTAATTACTAGCGCGATAAGGAATGCTAACCAGTTAAAATTGGTTTCATATGCACCTGATAAGAACTGCATACGCTCTTTAATTTTGGAAGGATAATCTGTCAGCATAGACAGCCAGCCCAGCCAAATTAGCACGCCAATTAAACCAAATAGCATCACACCAAACCAATTTAAGGCCGCCGCCGCACCTCGTTTTAGATGCTCTACGCTACCTGCACCCAACGCTACGAGTGGTAACAGTAAGGGTAGTGCATTGATGTCTTTAGAGTTAGCGCCAAAACCTAAGAAAAACAAAGCGCAAATAAAAAAGCTAATCATTAGCTGAAATTTAGGTTTGTTAAGTAATTGTTGGCGATAGTGCCATAAGCCTAATAGTGCCAATGGCAAGGCAGGCCAAGCGTACCAAATCAGAATACGCAAAAAATACAGGTGATTGAGTTGATTAAAATTATTGAGATTATATTGCCACCAGCTTAATAGCATTGCTGGGTAGTAATACTGCAGTAACAAAACCCAAGTTAAGATAATGGGCGTAGCAATTAGGTTGGCTACGCCCAGGAATTTTACAAAGCCTTGTGTTCGCCAAATTTTGAATATTAAAGGGAGTATTAGTGCGGTACTTAGTAAAATAAGTACTGGCATAACGCCAAAACTTAAGAAACCAATGCCAAGCGCTGCTCCAAAAAGGCCACTTGCACGCCAAGGGCGGCGTTTAGACAGTGCTAATGCATAAAAACCAGTCGCTAAGCATGTTAGGTTGGAAATCTCTGCGCTTAAGCTATGTGCGCTGATAATCAAACCTATCGTACCTATCATAATAAATGTGGCGTGACGCCCAACTCCATGCGTCCAGAGTTCACGACCAGTCATCCCCACCATGAGCAATAATATGGCTAGCCAAATGGTATTAAATAGCCTAGCGCCATCATGAATGCTCAATAGTGGAGATAATAACTTTGCGCTAGCGGCAGCACTTAAGTAGTAAAGAGGTGGGATTGAAGGGAATGATTCGCCACTGACCATAGGTGCCAGTAGGCTACCACCATCCAAAATATTTTTGACAATATTAATGCTGGTGGACTCCAGCGGTTTCCATGGCGCATGGCCAATTAAACCTAACACAATCCAGATTGCACATAATAAAAGTAATAACTGTGTTTTTGCCCCATCACCTATACGTGCTCGGGGGGTAGACATATTACCTTGCCAGTCGTGATCCAGTTGAAAGCGCATAATGATGAGTCGTAAAGTTTGCTTTTATTAGTCTTAAGTAGTTATTTTAACCGATTGTGCTACTCTGCAAAAAATTCTGTTGAATTAAGTAAAGATATGTTATCGGTACCATGCTTTGATCTGAGAAAACAAAAAAGGCAGCCTGAGCTGCCTTGATATTTGCAATCTAGATTGCAAAATTGATTACATACCGTATTTTTTACGGAATTTATCAACACGACCAGCGGTATCTAAAATCATTTGTTTACCTGTGTAGAACGGGTGTGATTTTGAAGATACTTCGATTTTAACCATTGGATATTCTTTACCATCTGTCCATTTGATTGTGTCGCGCGCTACGATTGTAGAGCGTGTGATAAAACTAAAGTCTGCACCGATGTCTTGAAAAACAACGTCGCGGTATTCTGGATGGATTCCATCTTTCATAATATAGCCTCAATATGTGTTGCCGAAAGATACGGCACTATTTAGTAATTCGTTAGTAAGTGCAAATTGCTGTAAAAATACAGTTTTGCTGTAACCGCGCATTATATTTGCATTCTGGTTCGTGCGCAAGGTTATGCGATAATTAAGCTGATAATCTAGCTTAATTAGCCACGGCGCATGCTGTCAAAAAAGTCAGCGTTGTTTTTCGTGGCTTTGATTTTGTCTAGCAAGAACTCCATCGCCTCTAAATCATCCATAGGATATAGAAGTTTGCGAAGCACCCATATTTTCTGTAACACATCTTTTTCGATAAGAAGCTCTTCACGACGCGTACCAGATTTATTCACATTGATTGCAGGATATTGACGTTTTTCAGCCATCTTACGATCAAGATGGATTTCCATATTTCCCGTACCCTTGAACTCTTCATAGATGACATCATCCATGCGAGAGCCAGTATCAACAAGGGCTGTAGCAATGATAGTTAATGAGCCACCTTCTTCAACGTTACGCGCCGCACCAAAGAAACGTTTTGGACGTTGCAATGCGTTGGCATCCACACCACCAGTTAACACTTTGCCTGATGATGGAATGACAGTATTGTAAGCTCGTGCTAAACGCGTAATAGAATCTAGCAGAATAACCACGTCTTTTTTATGCTCAACCAAACGTTTAGCTTTTTCAAGCACCATTTCAGCCACTTGCACGTGACGTGTTGCTGGCTCATCAAAAGTTGAGGCAACGACTTCGCCACGTACTGAGCGTGTCATTTCTGTCACTTCCTCAGGACGCTCATCAATTAACAGTACGATTAAAATCACATCTGGGTGATTAGCGGTAATGGCGTGTGCGATATTTTGCATCATGACAGTTTTACCGCTTTTCGGGCTGGCAACTAGCAAACCACGCTGACCGCGACCAATCGGTGCAATCATGTCGATGACACGACTGGTAATGTTCTCAACGCCTTTAATATCACGCTCTAATGTGAGCGGAATCGTTGGGAATAGGGGTGTTAAATTTTCGAATAGAATTTTATGTTTTGTATTCTCAGGCGCTTCACCATTCACTACATCCACTTTAACTAGTGCAAAGTAACGTTCACCATCTTTAGGAATGCGAATTTCACCTTGTATGCTGTCACCTGTGTGCAGATTAAATCTGCGGATTTGTGAAGGCGATACATAAATGTCATCTGGACCAGCCAAATAGGATGTATCTGGTGAGCGTAAAAATCCAAATCCATCTTGCAAAACTTCAAGTGTACCGTCACCAAAAATGCTTTCACCTTTTTTCGCTTTATGTTTCAAAATGGCGAAAATCAAATCTTGCTTGCGCATTCGGCTAGCATTATCAATTTCATCGGCGATAGCCATTTCTACTAGCTCTGTAACGGGTAAGTGCTTAAGATCGGATAAGTGCATGGAGGCTCACTAAAACAAGAATTGTGTGGGGCAGGATTGAGTACTACAGATTTAAATTAAAGGATAATTCAAAAAATGCTTGATTTGTAAGGAGTTTAGAAATCAAGCATTTGTGATGACAGGTACAGCGTAAATGGTTTAGATGTTGCTGTCAATGAATGCAGTTAATTGAGATTTTGACAATGCGCCGACTTTTGTCGCTTCTACATTACCATTTTTAAATAACATTAATGTTGGAATGCCGCGAATACCGTATTTTGGAGGTGTTAATTGATTGTCATCAATATTAAGTTTACCGACTTTAAGGCGACCAGCATACTCTTTAGAAATTTCATCTAAGATTGGTGCAATCATTTTGCAAGGACCACACCATTCTGCCCAGTAATCAACTAAAACAGGTAGTTGTGACTGCAGAACGTCTTGTTCAAAACTTGCGTCGTTAAGGTGTGTGATATGTTCGCTCATGGAAAACCTCTAATTGGTTAATGCTTTTAAAATATTAATTACGTATCGTAACGAAAAAAACTGGTTTAGTGAAGTGCAAAATGCGAAAGATCGTTAAAAGTAACTTTATCATGTTAAATGATGTCAGATAATGACTGTATTCATTAATTAAAGTTTTACTAATTTATGAAGCTATATTATTTGCGTTCAAAATTACGCGATTGCATTACAAATTAGTAATAATAATCACAGCTGTACTATTATTGTATGTATTAATAAATTATCCGCTGAATGGTAGTTTATTTGATTTCAATCCTAGCTTTTTAGAAAACTCTTCAATGCGCCAACTTTTACTTAGCCTTTCATTTTTACTGTTGATTACAACTAATTCGCAGGTGGTAGCCGCGGAGAACACACTTGCTTCTATGGAGCTAAAAGACACCGCTGGCGTTAACCACAAACTGGCTGCTTACAAAGGTAAATGGGTGCTTATAAACTACTGGGCGACTTGGTGTCCGCCCTGTTTAGAAGAGGTGCCAGATTTGGTCAATCTTTATGATCATCGCAAAAATAAAGATTTAATGATAATAGGTATTGCTTTTGACTATAAAAGCACTAAAGAAGTAGTGGATTATGTGGATGATATGTTGATGTCGTATCCGATTGTTCTAGGTGATGATGGGATTGCTGCACAAATTGGAACGGCAGATGTATTGCCCACCACGTTTATTTATAATCCAAAAGGTGAATTGGTTAAAATTAAACGTGGCTTAATTACCAAACAATATATTGAAAAAATCATTGGCGTAGCTAAATAAGCGGTATTTTGTAAATACCATCGTATTTAGCTAGTGTGGCACCGCGATGCTATTGCCTTCAGCGTCTAAAACATTAAGCTGATTTTCATCAGCAAAGTGCATCAATTGTGCATAACCTGCAGGATTTACTGTTTTAAGCTTCAAGTCCACCGCTAGGCAACGTACACCATTTACCACTTTTGGTTTCAAATAAGGCGAGTATTTTAGTTTGCGGTCTTCACCGAACGTAGCATAAGTACTACACATACGATCCACCCAATCGCTAGGGCGAAAAGGTTTGCCTGCACGCGTGTTACCTTCGATGATAATTTCGCCGCTTACTTGTGTCATTGTGGGTTGTGTTGTCATTTGTATTCTACCAATTAGTTAGCTGTATTCCAGAGCTGTCCTGTACTATTTTTGCCGCATATTATAGCATTTTCAACTAAGATCCACGCTTTAAGCTTGTGAGAAGCTTTAAGCGTGGACACTCTAAATTTATGGCATGTATTCGAATACTTTAACCACTTTAGTGACTCCCTCAGTGTTGCGGGCGACCTCTACTGCGTCTGCGGCTTCTTGATTTGTGACGATACCTAATAAGTAAACCACGCTATTTTCGGTGACTACTTTTACATAGTTAGCGGGGAATTTATTTTCTGTCACAAACTGTGCTTTGACTTTTGAGGTGATATAGCTATCGTTGCTACGTGAACCAATAGTTGATTTTGGCCCAACAGTAATTTCATTGGTGATGGAGCTTACGTTAGCGATTTCTTTTACCAAGCTTTCAGCTTTAGACTTAGACTCCGCTACTGGTACTTCCCCAGTAAGTAGCACATTGCGGTTGTAGCTGGTGACGTTCACATGCGCGTACTCGCCCAAGTTCGTTTCCATTTTCTTAATGGCTTTAAGTTCTATATTTTGATCTTCCACATAAAAGCCAGAAGTGCGTCTATCGGCGGCTATTGCGCCAGTCGCTGCGGCTCCACCCACGATAACAGGTACGCATGCGGTGATTTGGGAAATGAGTGCTGCAGAAAGGACAAATTTTAGGATATATTGTTTGTTCATGTTTGACTTCATAGATTGCTCCTTAACGATATTTTAGAAACCGCTTTAGATAATTGCTTTAGTTAACCCCTAGGTTAATTTTTAACTTATATTTTTAAGCTTTGATATTTTTTTACTTAAGCCCTTTTAAGCAGCATTTTTCGCGAATGATACGCTTATTATGCGTCGAATGCATTACGAACCCATTCAATATGGCTAGCATCGGCTTTATTCATTAAAATGGCGTCAAATCGGCATTGGCACTCGCCATATTGCTGTAAATAATGCTGTGCAGTCAAAATGAGCTTTTGCTGCTTCTGAGATGTAATGCTAGCACCAGCGCTGCCAAACTGGCTGTTTGATCTTAACCTAACCTCAATAAATACCAAGGTTTTGACGTCTTTCATAATCAAATCAATTTCGCCGTATTTACAATGATAGTTCTGCGTCACCAATTTAAGGCCGTGATTCACCAAAAAAGTTGCAGCTAACTTTTCTGCTTCAAGTCCTGCGTTGTTTTTGCTTAATTTCATAGGCGAGATATTGGCTAAAGCTGTAAACTTCTAGTATGAACGATTTTAAATTAAATGGCTGGTCTGCATGAGCGCGGTTACATTAGTAGGTACATTATATGTGGTTGCAACGCCCATCGGCAATTTGGGCGATATGACCATTCGCGGCTTAGAAACACTTAAAACGGTAGATGCGATTGCGGCTGAGGATACGCGCCATACCTCGGGCTTGCTATCGCATTTTGGCATTAGCAAAAAACTTATCGCTGTGCATGAACATAATGAACATCAGTCGGCAGAGAAGTTACTCACACAACTTAAGGCGGGTGAAAATATTGCCTTAGTCACAGATGCTGGCACGCCTGGCATTAGCGACCCCGGTGCGGTGGTGGTGAATCTAGTGCGTCAGGCAGGCGTTAAAGTGGTGCCGATTCCAGGGGCGAGTGCAGTCATTGCGGCATTGTCAGCTTCTGGCATTACGCAAAATGGCTTTCACTTTCATGGTTTTTTACCCGCCAGCGGTGCAGCGCGCCGTAAAGTATTGGAAAGTTTAAAATCGCAAACGGTGACTTTGGTCTTCTACGAAGCGCCCCACCGCATTGTTGAGTGTGTGGAAGACTTGGCAAATGTGCTTGGCAATGAACGCCGTTTGACCTTCGCCCGTGAGCTCACTAAGACTTTTGAAACGTTTTACACTTGTGCGGCGGGTGATGCCAGCGCTTGGCTGCAGGCCGATACCAATCAACAGCGTGGCGAATTTGTATTGTTGGTAGAAGCCGCTGCGGTCAAAGAATCAGAAGAGATTCCAGAAGAAACGGTCAGAGTATTGAAGTTGTTACTTGCCGATTTACCGCTTAAACAGGCGGTAAAATTAGCCACTGAAATCACGCATGAAAAGAAAAATGTGTTGTACGAATTTGCATTAAAGCTAAAAGAAAATACTTAAATTAATTAATTGGTTAAGCTCTTAAATATGACTATTTCAAACTCACTTACCACGACTTCAATTAAAATCACGCGCCCAGACGACTGGCACTTACATTTACGCGATGGAGCTGCTTTGAAAGCTGTGTTGCCAGATACGGCTCGCCAATTTGCTCGCGCCATTGTTATGCCAAATCTACGCCCGCCTGTGACCAATACTGAGTTAGCCGCGGCTTATCGCCAGCGTATTGTAGATGCGCTACCCGCAGGCGCGGAGTTTGAGCCGCTGATGACTTTGTATTTGACAGACAACACCACGGCGGAAGAAATAGTCAAAGCAAAAACCAGTGGCATTATTCACGGTGTAAAGCTTTACCCAGCAGGTGCCACCACCAATAGTGACTCAGGCGTGACAAGTTTAGATAAATGCGCCAGTGCATTAGAAGCGATGGAAAAGCTAGGCATGCCGCTTCTAACGCATGCGGAAGTCACCGATGCCGATGTGGATGTATTTGATAGGGAGCGCGTATTCATTGAGCGCCATATGATTCCGCTACTAAAAAAATACCCCGCGTTAAAAATAGTATTTGAGCATATCACCACAAAAGACGCGGCAGACTTTGTGATGAGTGCGCTAAGCAATGTCGCCGCGACGATTACCGCACATCATTTATTAATGAACCGAAACGACATGTTTAAAGGCGGCATACAGCCGCATCATTACTGTTTACCAATTTTAAAACGCGAAGAGCATCGTGTGGCATTGGTAAAGGCCGCAACTTCTGGCAGCCCTAAATTCTTTTTAGGTACAGATAGCGCACCGCATGCTAAGCATACAAAAGAAGCAGCTTGCGGATGTGCGGGTATGTATACAGCACATACGGCGATTGAGCTTTATGCGGAGGCGTTTGAGGCGGCGGGGGCTTTAGATAAGCTGGAAGGATTTGCGAGTTTTTATGGCGCGGATTTTTATGGTTTGCCGCGGAATAAAGCGCAGATTGCTTTGGTGAAAGAACGTTGGAAAGTGCCAGAAAGTTTGCCGTTTGATGGGGCTGATGTGTTGGTACCATTGAGGGCGGGGCAAGACCTTAATTGGAAGTTGAGCTAATCAATAAGTGGCGAGTAAAGGCGAGTTAGCTATATGAGCATCTCACGCAATCAGCTAGTTTTGGCTTTGAGTCTAGCTCCGCTGATCATAGTAATGTTTTTGTGGTCTGAGATTTTTCTTTGGTCTAAAGTTGTTTATCTTCCGAGATGGACTGAAATCTTGCCCACCCCAATTTTTGCTGGTGCTTACATTTTTTACTGTGCCTAACCCCAGCTGCGTTTCTTACATCCTCACATGCTGTAGCCATGCGTACGCTGCTTTCGGTCGTTGCTATTGCACCCTTGGCTGCTGTTTCAACCTTTGCGCTAAACTCTGTACATCAAAATAAATACCTTCTGTTTAACGTTGTGTTCGATTACGTTTGGTCAGTCCTATTTTGCTTGCTACTTCCAGGCATGGCGTTGATAATTCTCAGAAGACTTGTGTGTTTTCTGAGGTGATATGGCTAACCTAGCGCTCACTCCCTTGGGTGGCTGCGCGACAAAGCCGTATAGTACCTGTTAGCTCTATGTTGGCGGTCATCGTTATTGTCGTTATCTTGACGAGTATTGTAATAGGTTGCTTTCGCGCAACACACGAGTTACTTTCTTTTGCTTAGCCAAAAGAAAGTAACCAAAGAAAAGGCTACCCCCTACCGCTTGATTCCTATTCTACTTAGCTTCATGGGCGGCAATCGGAAACTCGCTACGCTCAAACAGCCGCTTGCCGAAAGCTCCCATGAAACTAAGTAGAACAGGCGCGGTAGCAGGGGACTTAAAGTCAAAAACAGCGTTGAGTTTTCATGGTTGGTGGTTTAATGCAAAAATCTCTCGTTCGTCATTCTCGCGAAGGCGGGAATCCAGTTTTGATGGCGGTGATGATTGATTATTGATTGATAGATTGTGACTACTCGCGCTACCTAGACCCCGCCTCGCGCGGTAATGACGGATAGGGTGCTTAATAATTAAGTGGCAAGTTTTATCTGTGGTTTAAAGCTGCCACTCAATCGGGCTTTGCCCATGTTTGCTTAAGTAATCGTTAATCTTTGAGAATTGATGGTTGCCAAAGAATCCGCGGTGCGCGGATAAAGGCGAGGGGTGGGGTGATTTAAGTACCAAATGTTTTTTGGCATCTATTATTTCCCCTTTTTTCTGCGCATAGCTGCCCCATAACACAAACACTAAACCCTCTCTTTGTGCATTTAAAGCGGCAATTGTGGCATCAGTAAAGGTTTCCCAGCCACGTTTTTGGTGTGAGCCTGCATTGGCCATTTCAACGGTTAGTGTTGCGTTGAGTAGCAATACACCTTGATTCGCCCAAGGTGTCAGGTCTCCTTTGTTACTCATTTTTACGCCTATGTCTGCTTCAATTTCTTTAAAAATATTCTTCAGTGAAGGTGGTAAAGCCACACCTTCAGGCACTGAAAAGCTTAAGCCGTGGGCTTGAGGTTGTTCTTTATCTAGGCCGTGGTATGGGTCTTGTCCAATAATGACCACTCGCACTTTATCAAAAGGAGTGTGATTAAATGCATTAAAAATCAATGGACTAGGTGGAAATGTGATTTTTCCGTTTGCTTTTTCTTGTTTTAAAAAAGCCCGCAAAGCTTGCATATAAGGTTTATCGAATTCCTCACCAATCACTGCTTGCCATGAAGCATGAAGTTGTCCGACTTTTTCTAGAGGCATGATTAACTATAGTAGTTATTTGATTGGTGCATTATAACTGCTCTAGATTGTTTAAGGATTGCATCTTGTGACGTGTTAAAATGCATATTGAAGCTGGCTAGACAGTCGCCGCTCACGTAAGTGAGGGGAGGAAAGTCCGGGCTGCACAGAGCGGGATGACGGCTAACGGCCGTACGTTGAAAGCTTGGGTAACCAAGTATAAGGCGCGGAATAGGGCCACAGAGACGAGCGTATTTAGTTACGGTGAAACGCGGTAACCTCCATTCGCAGCAAGACCAAATAGGCTAGCACTTTACTCTGAGGTTGATCCTTGGGGTAATAAGGCGTGGCTCGCGCTGCTAGCGGGTAGGTTGCTTGAGCGAGCAAGTAATTGTCCGCCTAGATGAATGACTGTCAGCCTTAGCAATAAGGCCTACAGAACCCGGCTTATCGGCCAGCTTCTTTTCACTCTTTACTTGCCACTTTAGTGGCTTATCGCACCAATCTTGCTGCTTCAGTAGCTTTAGATTGGTGGTGATGCCAAGCACTGGTAGTAAATAGGGGAAGACCTTTACGGTCTTTGTTTCAAATTCAGCTTACCTTTTTAAGGTGATAATTAAACAGCCTCTGTATTTTTTATCTTTTAAACCCTGCCAATTACAATTCAATCGCTTTCATCATTGTTCTGATAATCTACATTCACTTAATTTCGTATGTGCTTAATTTATAACGATATTATATTTAGCATGAAAATGCGCTAAGTCATTGAGATATAAAGAAAAAATAGTAAAAAAGGGCTTGCATTGCCCTATTTTTTTATCTATAGTTCATCTTAGTGGGGAAAAGTGGGTTTTTGTGGAGATTTCTACTTAAACCTAATTTTTAACTGAGGCTAAGGGCGGTTAGAAATTCCTCACTTTTTTTATCATATTTTTTGCCATATTTTGTGGCGACCAATTTAGGTTAATTATTTAAACATGTTTCGCGGCGCGACATCATTAAGTTTGGATGCTAAAGGCAGATTAGCAGTGCCAACTAAGCACAGAGAGGCTTTGCAGCTTCAATGTGCTGGTGATTTGGTGTTGACCGCGCATCCACATCGTTGCTTGTTGTTGTATCCGCAGCCTGCTTGGGAACCGATTCAGGCCAAGATGATGGCGTTGTCATCCTTCGACAAGCAATCAAGTGCTTTGCAGCGTTTGTTGGTTGGGTATGCTGAAGATGTGGCTATGGATAGCGCTGGTCGTATGTTGGTGTCACCTGTATTGCGTGACTTTGCAGGGTTGGATAAAGAAGTGATGTTGGTAGGCCAAGGCAGTCACTTTGAATTGTGGAATATGGAAGCTTGGCGCGCGCAACTGGCGCAAGTAATGCAAGACGACAACTTCTCTATGCCATCAGAACTCGAGGGCTTCTCTCTGTGATTAAGGGCGTGAACAGCGCGCCCAACAAAGCCTCCCTGACTTTAAAAGAAACGTCACCAAAAAAAGCGTCTGCAAAAGGCGCTTTAAATTTAGAAAAGCAGCAAACAGAAGTGTCTGACTTAACAAATCAAAATTCCCACATTACGGTACTGCTTGAAGAAGCTGTGCAAGCGCTTGCTATTAAAGCGGATGGCGTTTATGTGGACGGCACATTTGGTCGCGGCGGACATTCTAGAAAAATATTAGAACAACTTGGCGAAAAAGGTCGTTTGATTGCGTTTGATCGTGATTTGAAGGCGATTGAATCAAGTAAAGAAATTACAGATTCACGTTTTAGCATGGTGCATAGCCATTTTGCGGGTATACAGGCCGAGTTGAGCGAAATGGGTATTTCAAAAGTAGACGGTATTTTGCTGGATCTAGGTATTTCATCACCGCAAATCGATGATGCAAGCCGAGGTTTTAGTTTTAGGTACGATGCGCCGCTGGATATGCGCATGGATCAAAGTAGTGGGCAAACAGCGGCAGATTTTCTAGCCAATACAACGGAGCAGCATTTAGGGGAGGTTATAAAGAATTATGGTGAAGAACGGTTTGCTAAGCAGATTGCAAGGGCGATTATTGCGGAGCGCAATGACGGGCGCGCCATCACCACTACAGGGCAACTTGCCAAGATCGTGGCAGGGGCAGTCACGCGGTTTGAGCCTGGGCAGAACCCCGCCACGCGTACATTTCAAGCTTTACGGATTTTCGTCAATCAAGAGCTTGAGGAGTTATCGCTAACGATGCCGCAATGTTTGGCATTGTTGGCGCCACAAGGTCGATTAGCTGTGATTAGTTTTCACTCGCTAGAAGATCGTATTGTGAAGCAGTTTATTCGCGACCAAGCGAATCGCGATGATTTACCTGCTAACTTTCCAGTGCGTGCGGCAGATTTACCGCAACCAAAATTACAGAGTGTGGGCAAAACAATTAAGCCAAGTGCTAAAGAAGTGAAAGCGAATCCGCGCTCAAGAAGCGCGGTATTGCGTGTGGCTGAAAGAACGCACGTAGCATGACGCGTCTAAATCTCATTTTGTTTTTTGCGTTGATGTTTTCAGCTTTAGGGCTAGTAAATTCACAGCACAAAGCGCGTAATCTTTATATTGAATTAGAGCGGGTAAACCAAACCGCAAAACAAACTGAGCAAGAATATGGTCAGTTGCAGCTCGAACAAAGTACTTGGGCTATGCATTCGCGCATTGAGCAAATTGCCTCGCAAAAAATGCAAATGCAGGTGCCAGATGCTAAACGGGTGCAAGTGATTTCAGCAGCAGACCGGCAAGCGGCTGCTGTACCGCCAACTCCAGTACAGCCAACTTTAGTTGAGCCAGCCCCCCAATCAAGCCAGCCAAGTAAGGGTACGCCATAATGGCTTTTCGCCCATTCACTCGGTCATCAATTCCTGCGCCTTTTGTGGTGAAATTGCCAGCGTGGCGTCGTCGCCTGTTGCTCATCGCAGTGTTGTTAGGTTTTTTGGCCCTGTTAGGACGTGGCGTTTACTTACAAAGTATTCATAAAAAATTCTTGCAAGACAAAGGCGATGCGCGCTACAGCCGCAACCTTATTTTAACTTCTCAGCGCGGGAAAATAACGGATAGACATGGTGAGCTGCTGGCTATCAGCACGCCAGTAGAATCCGTTTGGGCTAGCCCACCCGATGTTGTGATTAATGCCGCTCAAACAAAACAAATCGCAGCATTGTTAAATTTAAAGGTTGATGATGTTAAGAAAAAGTTAGCCAATGATGAGCGTGAGTTCGTGTATCTAAAACGCCGCATTTCTCCCGAATTGGCGGCAAAGGTAATGAAACTTGGTATTCCTGGTGTTGAGTTGCAACGTGAATACAAGCGTTATTATCCAGCTGGGGATGTCACTGCACATATGGTCGGTTTTACTGGCCCAGGCGATAAGGGTACGGGTGATAGAGGGTTGGAGGGCTATGAGTTAGCGATGAATGGCCCGCTGTCTGGCGTGGATGGTAGTCGTCGCGTCATTAAAGATAGATCTGGACATATCATCGAAGATTTGCAGGCTGTCAAAGTACCGCAAGATGGTCGTGACATTTCCTTGGCGTTAGATCTTAGAATTCAATATATTGCCTATCGTGAATTGGTCAAAGCTGTAGAGGCTCATAAGGCAGCGGCTGGCGCGGCAATAGTGTTGGACGCTAAAACAGGAGAAGTGTTGGCAATGGCGAATGTGCCAACTTATAACCCGAACAATCCTGTCAATATTAAGGGTAAAACTCGTAATCGCGCGATAGTTGATATTTTTGAGCCAGGTTCAACATTAAAACCAGTGACTGCGGCTGCGGCGCTTGAGTCAGGTCAATATACGTCAGAAACCAAAATTCAAACTTCACCAGGTAGCTTATCTATTGGACCTGCCACTATTCATGATTCTCATCCACAAGGAATATTAACGGTTGCGCAAGTAATACAGAAGTCCTCTAACGTAGGTGCTTCTAAAATCGCACTCACGCTAGATAAGCAATATATGTGGAATGTCTACAACGAGTTAGGCTTAGGACATGTCGAAGGTGTTGGCTTTCCAGGTGAGGCTACTGGCAGATTGCGCGCATATAAAAGTTGGCGCCCTATTGAAATGGCAACCATGTCTTTTGGTCATGGTATTAGCTTAACTTTGTTGCAACTGGCTAGGCTTTACACCGTATTTGCTAATGAGGGCGAGTTGCGCCCAGTGTCACTACTTAAAATTACTGAAACGCCAATCGGCCAACAAGTATTTTCTGCGGCTACAGCAAATAGTGTAAAAGATATGCTGGAATTGGTTGTGCAACCAGGTGGTACCGCGGTAAAGGCGCAAGTGCTGGGTTATCGGGTCGGTGGCAAAACAGGTACTGCGCACAAGCCGGGCGTGCGTGGTTATGAAGAGAGTAAATACGTTGCTTCATTTGTAGGATTGGCTCCGGCCTCTAATCCGCGCTTTATTATTGCGGTAATGATAGACGAGCCAAATAATGGTGCTTATTACGGCGGTACAGTGGCTGCACCTGTGTTCAGTACGATTATGGCAGATACTTTGCGATTGTTTTCGGTGCCGCAAGACGCGCCTGATAATAATGTGGTGCTTGAAAGTAATGCTGAAGATGTGAAGGAGGGTATATGAGTATTCTCTCTTCATTCAATCAATCATTCACTTCTATCACTGCAGATAGCAGAAAAGTGCAAGCTGGTTCGCTATTTTTGGCGTATCCGGGCTTACATAATGATGGTCGCCAATATATTGCTCAAGCCATACAAGCTGGCGCTTCGGCCGTGATTTGGGAACAAGTTGGTTATGCTTGGAATGACGCATGGAGTAGTCAAGTAAGCAACCTAGCTGTGCAAGATTTAAAGCAGCATGTAGGCCGGATTGCTGCAGAGTTTTATCAAAATCCATCAAGCAAATTAACCATGGTAGGTGTAACTGGCACGAATGGTAAAACTTCGGTGAGCCAATGGCTTGCTCAATGTTTGACCTTGTTAGGCAAGAAAACAGCGGTGCTTGGTACGATAGGGAATGGTTTTTTAGGTGCTCAAACTGAGGCAGCTAATACCACGCCAGATGCGATATTGCTGCAAGCGATGTTGGCCGATTATGTTGAGCAACAAGCTGATGCGGTTGCGATGGAAGTTTCATCGCACGGCTTAGATCAAGGGCGCGTGAATGGCGTGTCGTTTGATGTTGCAGTACTTACAAATTTGAGCCGGGACCATTTGGATTATCACGAAACCATAGAGGCTTATGCCGCTGCCAAGCAGAAACTATTTGCTTGGGAAGGTTTAAGTACGGCAATCATCAATATCGATGATGCGTTTGGCCAGTCATTAACAAACACGCTAAAGGCGCAAGCTAAACCCTATTTAACATACGGTTTAACAAGTGCAGATGTGCAAGGCAGTGAGTTGAAATTGCATGATGCAGGTTTGACTATGCAAGTAAGTACGCCGCAAGGTTCTGCTTTGTTTAGCGCGCCAGTACTTGGTAGGTTTAACGCATATAACGTGTTGGCGGTGCTGACAACATTATTGGCACTTGAGGTGAGTTTGCCTGATGCGTTAGACGCTATTGCAAACATTAAACCTGTACTCGGACGCATGCAACAATTTGGTGGTGGAGCATTGCCTTTGGTCGTGATTGATTATGCACACACACCAGATGCCTTAGAAAAAGTATTAAGCACATTAAAAGAGCAAATCGATTTAGCCGAAAATTCTGCCAAATTAATCTGCGTATTTGGCTGTGGAGGCGACCGTGATGCAGGTAAGCGCCCGCTAATGGGTAACATTGCCAGCAAGCTTGCAGATCAAGTGTATGTAACTTCAGATAATCCACGTAGTGAAAATCCAGCGACCATTATTGCTGCCGTTGTCAGCGAGATGAAGGCTGGCTATGTGATCGATAGTGACCGTGCTAATGCAATAAACGCGGCGATTT
Source organism: Methylotenera sp. (assembly GCF_029946165.1). Classification (GTDB taxonomy): domain Bacteria; phylum Pseudomonadota; class Gammaproteobacteria; order Burkholderiales; family Methylophilaceae; genus Methylotenera. The sequence goes on along the minus strand of NZ_JAQSDZ010000018.1, from coordinate 151,414 downwards.
TGGGTGCAAATGCAGAGGATATTGTTTTGGTGGCTGGTAAGGGTCATGAAAACTATCAGGAAATTTCAGGAGTTAAGCTGCCGTTTGATGATGCGTTGATTGCTCAAGCTGCACTAAAGCAGTATCAAGCTAAATCCAGAAACGGAGTTGCAAGATGATGTTGCTATCCGAAGCTGCAAAAGCCATGCAATCTACAATATTAGGCACAGACTTGGTGTTCACAAGTGTGGGTACAGATAGTCGTAATGTGACCAAAGGTCAGCTATTTGTTGCCTTGAAGGGTGATAACTTTGATGGACATAGCTTTGCTGCGCAAGCCATTGCTCAGGGCGCGGCTGCTGTATTAATTTCAGATAAAAACTTGAATGTGCAGCCTGCCATATTAGTCGAAGATACATGCAAATCGTTGGGCGAATTAGCTGCATATTGGCGCAGTAAATTTAGCATACCACTCGCGGCGGTAACGGGTAGTAACGGTAAAACAACTGTAAAGGAAATGCTGGCTTCAATCTTAAGAGCTGACTGCAAACAGTCCGATGAAGTATTAGCCACCGTGGGTAACTTAAATAACCACATTGGTTTGCCACTTACTTTGCTTAAGTTGAATGCTCAGCATCGTTATGCTGTGGCTGAAATGGGTATGAACCATACTGGCGAAATCAGCTATTTATCTAAAATTGGCAAGCCAACAGTCGCGTTAATTAATAACGCTGGCAATGCGCATATTGGTGAGCTTGGTTCATTTGAAGCGATTGCGCGAGCAAAAGGTGAAATACTTGAAGGTTTGGCAGCGGATGGCACGGCGGTGATTAATGCCGATGATGTGTTTGCTCCGCTATGGCTGAGCTTGGCTGGACAGCGCAAAACCATGACTTTTGGGCTAAAAAATAATGCGGATGTGACTGCTCAATACCAGCTGCATGCGAGTGCAAGTGATATTGAAATCACAACGCCACTAGGTGATGTAAAAGTAATTTTACCAACCCCAGGTTTGCACAACGTAATGAATACGCTCGCGGCAAGCTCTGCGGCGCTGGCGATGGGTGCGACACTTAAAGCGATTGCAACAGGGCTTGAGAATTACGCAGGTGTAAAAGGCCGCTTACAGCAAAAATCAGGATTAAACGGTGCTTTGGTCATCGACGATACCTATAACGCAAACCCGATGTCGATGAAGGTGGCGATTGATGTATTGGTCGCGATGCCTGGTGAAAAAATATTGGTACTTGGCGATATGGGTGAGCTGGGAGATAACGCGGCAGAAATGCACGCAGAAATAGGCGCTTACGCAAAAGCAAGTGGTCTGAATGCCTTGTATCTTTTGGGCGAAATGAGTGTGGAAACCGCAAAAGATTTTGGGGAAGGTGCAAGACACTACTCAACGCCTCAAGCTTTAAGCGCTGATTTAGTTAAGCAGATGAAACAGGGCGTGAATGTGTTGGTGAAAGGCTCGCGCTTTATGGCGATGGAGCGTGTGGTCGATGAAATCGTCATCAAAGCAAAAGACTTAAAAAGTTTAAGTAGAGAAAACATAAGCACAAAAAATGGAGAGGAGCACTAAATGTTACTGACATTAGCGCAGTGGTTGTCACATGATATTCGCGGGTTTCATGTATTTAATTACATCACTTTGCGTGCTGTATTAGCCACGCTGACTGCTTTAGCGATTTCATTCATTGTTGGTCCAAGCATGATACGCAAATTGACTGAGTACAAGGTCGGTCAGGCGGTGCGTGATGATGGCCCGCAAACACACCTTATTAAAACTGGAACCCCAACCATGGGCGGTGCCTTGATACTGGTTGCAATTGCAATCTCTACCATTCTCTGGGCAGATTTAAGCAATCGTTTTATATGGGTTGTTTTAGCGACAACACTAGGCTTTGGCGCAGTGGGTTGGGTGGATGATTACCGCAAAGTGGTTTACAAAAACCCAAAAGGTTTATCTGCAAAAGCGAAGTTCTTTTGGCAAAGTTTGATTGGCATCGCTGTCGCAGTATTTTTATACAAAACCTCTACAACACCTGTGGAAACTACACTTATCGTTCCATTCTTTAAGCACTTAGTGCTGCCTTTAAGCGCAGTAGGCTTTATCGTGCTGACCTATTTAGTCGTTGTGGGTAGCAGCAATGCCGTGAATTTAACCGATGGTTTAGATGGCTTGGCTATTCTGCCAACCGTTATGGTAGCGGCGGCATTGGGCATTTTTGCATACGTTGCAGGGCATTTGTACTTTTCAAAATACTTAGGTGTTCCTTATGTTGCTGGTGCAGGTGAGTTAATGGTGTTTTGTGCCGCCATGGCTGGTGCTGGTCTTGGTTTCTTATGGTTTAACGCCTACCCAGCTGAGGTATTTATGGGTGACGTAGGTGCGCTGGCACTTGGTGCGGCGTTAGGTATTGTTGCAGTGATTGTGCGTCAAGAAGTCATCTTATTCATTATGGGTGGCGTGTTTGTGGTGGAAACGTTCTCGGTAGCCGCGCAAGTGATGTATTTCAAATACACCAAAAGGAGATTTGGCGTCGGACGACGCATTTTCTTAATGGCGCCATTGCACCACCACTACGAAGAAAAAGGCTGGAAAGAAACACAAGTCGTCGTGCGCTTTTGGATTATCAGCATGATGTTGGTGTTGATTGGTTTAGCTAGTTTGAAATTGAGATAAATAGGTAGCTTATTAAATACATCAATATGAAAATCGCCTTAAAAGACAAAAAAGTATTAGTGCTAGGCCTTGGTGAAACGGGTCTATCTTCCTTGCGCTGGCTCGCCGCGCAGGGTGCACTGTTGTCTGTGGCCGATACGCGTGAAAATCCTCCAGGTTTGGATGTTTTAAAGACTGAGCTGCCACAAGTAACTATTCACACTGGCGCGTTTAAAGCGGCTAGTTTTGCTAATGTTGACTTAATTGTTGCCAGCCCAGGTGTGCCTTTAAGCGAGCCTGAAATTCAAGCGGCTATTCAACGCGGCGTGAGTGTTGTGGGCGATGTTGAATTGTTTGCGCAATATCGGCCAGCTAGCGCCAAGGTGATTGCCATTACTGGCGCGAATGGCAAAACAACAGTCACGACTTTGGTCGGTGAAATGTGTAAAGCAGCTGGTTTGAAAACCATCGTAGCTGGCAACATTGGCTTGCCAGTGCTAGAGGCGCTAATGATGGAAACGCCTGATGTATATGTGCTTGAGCTTTCTAGCTTTCAGTTGGAAACAACCAGTAACTTACAAATTGATGCCGCTACCATGCTCAATCTATCTGAAGACCACATGGATAGATACGCAAGCTTTCAAGATTACGCAATTGCGAAAGCGCGAATTTTCTACAATGCCAAGCTGCAAGTGCTTAATCGCGATGACGCGTGGAGCATGATGATGGCGCGTCCAAAATTAGCTCAGGTGACATTTGGTTTGGACGATGGCAATGGAAATAACAGTGAAGAAAACTCATACGGATTAAAACAAGTTGATGGCGAAACATGGCTTTGCGAAGGCGATAAAGAGCTTATCAACTTGCAAGATTTGAAAATTGTTGGTCTGCATAACGCGGCTAACGCTTTGGCGGCGGTTGCGCTGTGCCGCGGCATTGGTGTTGATTACGCCCACATCATTCAAACACTTTACAACTTTAAAGGTTTGCCACATCGCGTTGAATGGGTTGCCAATATTGATGACGTAGATTATTACGATGATTCAAAAGGTACTAACGTCGGTGCCACTTGCGCGGCACTTAATGGTTTAGCGCAAAAAGTAGTGTTAATCGTTGGCGGTGATGGTAAAGGTCAAGACTTTACGCCGCTTGCTGCTGCGGTAGCAGAGAACGCAAGTGCAGTGGTGTTGATTGGTCGCGATGCCCCGTTGATTGAGGCGGTGTTAATACCAACCAATATTCCGCTTTATCAAGCGATTGATTTGCCTGAAGCGGTAAATATTGCAAAAAAATTAGCTAAAGCAGATGAGGCAGTATTGCTGTCACCTGCTTGCGCAAGTTTTGATATGTTTAAAAACTACGTGCATCGCGCAGAAGTGTTTGTGGCGGCGGTGACTGCATTAAAAACCAGCTTTAAGGAGCAAGCATGATTGCTGCCATGCTCAATCGCGAACGTATTAACTCCCCAAGCTACGATCAAGGTTTACTGTGGGTTGTACTTTGCTTGCTAGGCATTGGGTTAGTGATGGTGTACTCAGCCTCCATTGCCATTGCCGAAGCCGACAAAGGCGTTGGTTATAACAGTAGTTACTATTTAGTGCATCAGGCGATATTTATGGTAGTGGCACTCAGTGCGGCATTTGTGGCATTTAACGTGCCCATTACTTGGTGGCAAAAAATGGCGCCCTATCTATTTTTGATTGGTTTGGCATTGCTGGTCTTGGTGCTAATCCCTGGCATAGGCTTAAAGGCAGGCGGTAGTCGTCGTTGGTTGCGTTTGTTTGTGATTAACCCTCAACCATCTGAGTTTATGAAACTGTTTGCAGCCATGTATGTTGCTGACTACACCGTGCGCAAAGCAGCTGTGATGGATAGTTTTAGACACGGTTTCTTCCCAATGTTAATGGTGATGTTAGTGGTAGGAGGCTTGCTGTTACGTGAGCCAGACTTCGGTGCATTTGCGGTCATCGCTGCCATCTCAATTTCTATTTTATGGTTGGGTGGTATTAACGGACGTATTTTTGCAGGCTTGCTGGTATTGCTGGTCGTCGGGTTTGTCTTTTTGATTTGGAGTTCGCCGTACCGTTTGGAACGAGTGATTGGCTTTATGGATCCATGGGCTGACCCATATGGAAAAGGCTACCAACTTTCACACGCGCTGATTGCATTTGGCCGCGGTGAGTGGTTTGGAGTAGGTTTAGGCGCCAGCGTAGAAAAATTGCTTTATTTACCAGAAGCACATACCGACTTTTTATTAGCGGTGATTGCAGAAGAATTGGGTTTTGTTGGTGTGTTAGGTGTAATTGGATTGTTCTCATGGATAGTCATTCGCTCATTTGGTATCGCCAAAGAATCAATCGCCAATGAACGTTATTTCGCCGCGTTGTTGTCGCAAGGTATAGGCGTTTGGATAGGCGTGCAAGGCATCATTAATATGGGTGTAAATATGGGGCTGTTGCCAACTAAGGGTTTAACTTTACCACTCTTGTCATTTGGCGGTAGCGGCATATTGGCTAACAGTATCGCTATGGCGATTATGCTCAGAATTGATTTCGAGAACCGTCGCTTGCAAAAAGGCCTGCCAGCATGAATGCACCGGTGAAAACGTTAATGGTGATGGCAGGCGGCACGGGTGGTCATGTTTACCCTGCAATGGCTGTGGCTGACCATTTGAAAAATCTAGGTTGGAAAATCGTGTGGCTTTGCACAGAAGGCGGCATGGAAAATCGTTTGATTGAAAATAAAGGCTACGAAAAAGCCATGATTACCATGCGTGGCGTGCGCGGCAACGGTTTAATGGGTTGGGTGCTGCTTCCAGTCAAACTAGCCAAAGCTTTTACGCAAAGCGTTACTGCTATACGTCAACATCAGCCAAACGTGGTGTTGGGTATGGGTGGCTTTGCTGCATTTCCAGGTGGGCTAATGGCGAAATTGTTAGGCAAACCGCTAGTGATACATGAACAAAACTCTGTTGCTGGCTTAACCAATAAAGTATTAGCAAAATTTGCAACGCGTGTTTTGGCTGCATTCCCGAGTGCATTTGCTAACAAGGCACAATTAGTGGGTAACCCTGTACGCGCAGATATTACTCAAATAGCCGCACCTGAAAATAGAACAAATACTGGTGCTTTACGCATGCTAGTTGTAGGTGGCAGTTTGGGTGCGCAAGCTTTGAATGAAGTCATACCAAAAGCACTTGCTGAAATTAACATTGAAAATCGTCCGCAAGTCGTGCATCAAGCCGGTGAAAAGCATATTGCAACGCTACAAGCCAATTATCTGGCCGCTGGCGTAAGCGCCGGTGCGAAAGCTTTTATTAATAATATGGCTGATATGTATGCGTGGGCTGATGTGGTGATTTGTCGTGCGGGAGCGCTGACAGTTGCAGAGCTTTCTGCCGCGGGCGTGGCGAGTGTGCTTGTGCCATTTCCACATGCTGTGGATGACCACCAAACTTCTAACGCAAAATATTTATCTGATGCGGGTGCTGCGATTTTGCTGCCGCAACCAGAGTTTACAGTACCAAAAGTAGTGGCGTTGTTAAAAGATTTAAGCCGCGAAAAATGCCTAGATATGGCGATTAAAGCACGTGCATTAGGCAAACCAGAAGCGACCGCAAGTGTAGCGAAAATTTGTATGGAGGTAGCGCTTTAGCGCAAAAACATGAAACATAAAGTTAAAAACATACATTTTGTTGGTATCGGCGGCTCTGGTATGAGCGGCATTGCAGAAGTGCTGATTAACCTAGATTTCAAAGTTTCAGGCTCTGATTTAGCCAGTAACGTTACGACTAGGCGTTTACAAAGTTTCGGCGCAATCGTGCATCAAGGTCATGTGGCAGAAAATCTAGGTGATGCGGATGTGGTCGTGGTTTCAAGCGCAGTGAATGAAGAAAACCCAGAAGTAAAAGCTGCGCGAGCGAAAAATATTCCTGTAGTGCCACGTGCGTTGATGCTAGCTGAGTTAATGCGCTTTAGGCAAGGTATCGCCGTAGCAGGTACACATGGCAAAACCACTACGACGAGCTTAATCGCAAGTATTTTGGCTGAAGCGGGTATGGACCCAACTTTTGTGATTGGCGGCAAATTAGAAGCAGCCAATGCTAACGCTAAATTGGGTACAGGTGAATACATCGTGGCAGAGGCGGACGAATCAGATGCTTCGTTCTTGCATCTCACACCCGTCATGGCGGTAGTGACCAATATCGACCAAGATCACATGGATACTTACGAACACAGCTTTGATAAGTTAAAAAGCGCGTTTGTAGAATTTTTACAACAATTACCATTTTGGGGTATGGCAGTGGTTTGTATCGACGATGCCAATATTCGCGAGATTCTGCCACGCGTGACTAAGCCCGTGATGACTTATGGCTTTAGTGAGGATGCGCGGGTTAGGGCTATTAATGTGCGTGCTGATGACGGAAAAATGCATTTTACCGCGCAACGCATCAATGGCGTGGTAACTGAGTTTGATGTGACCCTGAATCTGCCAGGCAATCATTATGTACTTAACGCACTCGCGGCGATTGCGATTGCCAGCGAGTTGAATGTGCCTGATACAGCGATTATCAAAGCATTAAAGGACTTTAAAGGTGTGGGCAGACGTTTTGAGCGCTACGGAGAAATTGCAGTAAAAGGTGGCGGTGCGTTTACCTTGATTGATGATTATGGGCATCATCCAGTTGAGATGCAGGCAGTGATAGCCGCTGCACGCGCCGCTTTCCCAAACCGCCGATTAGTGATGGCATTTCAGCCGCATCGTTATACGCGAACACGTGATTGCTTTGAAGATTTCGTACGCGTACTTTCAAGTACTGACGTGGCATTACTCACCGAAGTGTATTCGGCAGGTGAAGCGCCTATTGTGGCGGCGGATACACGTGCTTTGATTCGCTCAATTCGTATTGCAGGCAAAGTTGAGCCGCTATTTGTAGAAACGACGGACGAGTTGCCAGAAGCGATTTTAAACATGGCGCAAGCCAACGATGTGGTGATTGTGATGGGCGCTGGTTCGATAGGGCATGTTGCAGAAAAAACCAGAACCTTGGCGGCAAGTGTTTTAGAAGTGGGAATGTATTAACGTGATGATGGCTACCACTCAACAACACATTGGAAAGTTGCTATTAAACGAGCCTATGGCTCGCTATACCAGCTGGCGCGTGGGTGGTAAGGCAGATCAAATTTACATACCAACAAATTTGGAAGATTTACAGGCGTTCTTAAGAAATATTGAGACTAATCAAGCCATCCACTTTGTTGGCTTAGGTTCTAACTTATTAGTGCGAGATGGCGGCATACGCGGCACGGTCATCATCATGCATAACGTGTTAACTAGCTTGAGGATGGATGGCGATTTGGTGTATGCCGAGGCTGGTGTGACCTGTGGCAAGTTAGCTAAGTTTTGCGCGAAAGAAGCTAAACAAGGTGCTGAGTTCTTTGCTGGTATTCCAGGGACATTGGGAGGTGCACTAGCAATGAACGCAGGTTGCTATGGTACTGAAACTTGGGATGTTGTGCATAGCGTGACTACGATTAACCGCCAAGGCGAGTTAAATAATCGGTCTGCGGCAGAGTTTATTGCAAGTTATCGCCATGTCGATATGCCAGTGACGGGCGAGTGGTTTATTGCAGCATGGTTGGCATTAAAAGCAGGTGATGCTCATGAGTCAGCAAAAAAGATTAAAGATTTATTGGCAACAAGATTAGCTTCACAGCCGCTTAACTTACCTAGTGCAGGGTCAACATTTAGAAACCCGCCAGGTGATTATGCCGCAAGGTTGGTAGAGGACAGTGGTTTGAAGGGTTACATCATTGGTGGTGCGCAGGTTTCAGAAAAGCATGCAAACTTTATAGTGAATATTGGCGATGCAAATGCACTAGATATTGAGTTGTTGATTAAACATATGCGCGAAACCGTGTTAGAGAAACAAGGCGTGGCATTGCAGCAAGAAGTAAAAGTCATTGGGGAATATTAAGGTATGAATGACAACAGTTTAAATAAGAAATTTGGAAAAGTAGCCGTATTGCTTGGTGGAAAATCAGGTGAGCGTGAAGTGTCGCTAAAAAGCGGTGGTGCGGTGTTGGCTGCTCTTCAAGCACAAGGGATTGATGCACAAGGCTTTGATCCACGTGACAAGCCATTGCATGACTTGGAAATATTTGACCGCGTATTTATTAATTTGCATGGTCGTTTTGGCGAGGATGGTTGCATACAAGGCGCACTTGAGATGTTGCACATTCCATATACAGGCAGTGGTGTCATGGCCTCCGCCATTGGTATGGATAAATGGCGCACCAAATTATTATGGCGCGCGATGAATGTGATTACTCCAGACTTTGAGTTGGTGACAGCGACGAGTAATTTTGATGCGATAGAGAAAACCTTAGGTTTGCCACTATTTGTGAAGCCAGCTAACGAAGGCTCTAGCATCGGCATCAGCAAAGTGAAACAAGCGGGTGGTTTAGTAGCGGCTTATAAAATCGCCGCAGAAGCTGACCCATTGGTGATTGCAGAAAAATTCATTAATGGCGGTGAATATACCGTGGGCATTATTGGTGATGGTAAAGGTGGTTATCAAGCGTTACCAATTATTCGCATTGTGCCAAAAAACGAGTTTTATGATTTTGAAGCGAAATATCTTCGTAACGACACTGAATATTTATGCCCTTGCGGATTAAGCGCAGAGAAAGAAGCGCAAATTCAGCAAGAGGCTTTGCAGGCATTTAGAACTATCGGCTGCCGTGGTTGGGGTCGTGTGGATTTCTTAATGGACGACACTGGCAATCATTACTTCTTGGAAGTGAATACCAGTCCTGGCATGACAGATCACAGCTTAGTGCCTATGGCGGCAAAAGCGGCGGGTATTAGTTTTGAACAGTTAGTCGTACGTATTTTGGAGCTTGCGGATGTGGGATAAACCTACATTGCTAAATTGGATTGCTAACCTGCTCTTTGCTGTGAGCGTGGTGGTGATGCTATACGCGGCATTATTTGCGGTGGTGCATTTGCCTATTTTTCCATTACGCGAAGTGAAGGTCGATGGTGAACTTAGCCACGTGAATCGTGAGCAAGTAAAGCTGATTGTCGCTAAGCACCTAAAAGGTAATTTCTTTACCTTGGATTTAGTGAAAGCACGTAATGCTTTTGAAAAGTTACCTTGGGCACGCAATGTAAGTTTACGTCGTCGCTGGCCAGATACTTTAGAAGTGGTGATTGAGGAGCACCAAGCGTTGGCACGTTGGGGAACCATTGCATTGGTCAATACGCATGGAGAGTTGTTTCATGCGGCTTCTGGTGGTGATTTACCCATGTTTTATGGCCCAGCTGACGGTGTGATTGAAGTGGCATCTCAATATGGTGAGTTTAGCAAAATATTGAAAACAGCTAATTTGAACATCGCTAATTTGGCACTCACGCCACGACGTGCTTGGGAAATTACAACAACTGATGGCATGGTAGTTGAACTGGGCCGTGTGGAGATGCAGCCTAGATTAGAGAAATTTGTCAGTGTCTATAGCCGCACAATTGCTGGCCTCAATATGAAAGTGACTTACGCAGATTTACGCTACCCAAATGGGTTTGCGGTACGTAAGCCAGTGCAAATTAAAGCAGGTGAGCAAGTGCAACCGGCTGTAGAAGATAAAAGTTTGGATACAACAACTTTAAAAGATGGGGTTTTTAAACCTAGTATTTCTAAACCCAGTATTTTGAAACCTGGCAAAACTAAGCCAACTGACATTATTAAGCAACAGACATAACCGTGCGCTAAGTACGAGGGAGCAAGCCATGAGTAGAATAAAAGAAGATAAGAATTTGATTGTAGGCCTTGATATTGGCACATCAAAGATTGTTGCTATCGTTGCTGAAATGCAACCAGAAGGCACGGTGAAAGTCATCGGGCTGGGTCAGCATATTTCACGCGGCTTGAAAAAAGGCGTAGTGGTGAATATCGAATCAACCATGCAGTCCATCCAGCGCGCGCTGGAAGAAGCTGAGCTGATGGCGGATTGCAAAATTAACAATGTCTATACAGGTATTGCAGGTAGCCATATCAAAAGTTTGAACTCACATGGCATGGTGAAAATTAAGGATGCTGAAGTCACGCAAATGGATGTAGATCGGGTGATTGAAACCGCACGCGCGATTGCTTTACCTGCAGATCAGCAAATTCTGCATATTCTCACGCAAGAATTCATTATCGATGGTCAAGAGGATGTACGCGAGCCTTTAGGTATGAGCGGTATGAAGCTTGAAGTGAAAGTGCATATCGTAACTGGTGCCGTAGCAGCCGCACAAAATATTGTGAAATGCATTAAACGTTGCGGTATTGAAGTGAGCGATTTGATATTGCAACCACTCGCTTCTAGCCTTGCAGTGTTAACTGAAGATGAAAAAGAGTTAGGTGTTTGTCTGGTTGATATTGGCGGCGGCACCACGGATATTGCAGTGTTTAAACAAGGCGCGATTCGTCACACCGCTGTAGTGCCTATCGCTGGCGATCAAATGACCAATGACGTGGCGGTTGCTTTCCGTACGCCAACGCAGTCAGCAGAAGACATTAAAGTGAAGCATGGCTGTGCGCTTCGTCAATTAGCAGACCCGCGTGAAATTGTTGAAGTGCCAGGTGTCGATGGTCGAGAGCCGCGTCAATTATCAGTACAAACATTGGCGGAAGTGCTAGAGCCACGCATTGTTGAGTTATATGAGTTGGTGCTCAATGAGTTACGTCGCAGCGGCATGGAAGAAATGATTGCTTCAGGCATCGTGATTACTGGCGGTTCCGCAATGATGAAAGGCATGGTCGAACTTGGCGAGGAAATATTCCATATGCCAGTACGCATGGGGCTTCCACGTTATGTAGGCGGGTTATCAGAAGTAGTGAGCAACCCGCGATATGCGACAGGCGTTGGCTTGGTGTTAATGGGCAAGCAGCAGTTAGAAAGACAGATTAGTGGGCAAATGGAATCAAGTTCATTTGGAAGAATGTTAGAAAAAATGAAAAGTTGGTTTCAAGGTAATTTTTAAGTAGTAAGAAGTTGTATGAGTAGTTCAGGCAGAAGTAAGTAGTTATTGGTAACAACAGGCAGATGTAAATTAAAAAGAGGAGAAATTAAATGTTTGAAATTATGGAAAAAAATGCTCAAGAAGCCGTTATTAAGGTAATTGGCGTGGGTGGTTGTGGTGGTAATGCAGTTGCGCACATGATTGAAAAAAGTGTGGGCGGCGTTGAGTTCATTTGCGCAAATACTGATATGCAAGCTCTGAAAAAGAGCCAAGCAAAAACAGTGTTGCAAATGGGCGTGGCGATGACTAAGGGCTTAGGCGCAGGTGCTAAACCAGAAATCGGTCGCGAAGCAGCTTTTGAAGATCGTGATGCTATTGCGGAATTAATCGACGGTGCAGATATGCTGTTCATTACAGCAGGTATGGGCGGGGGTACTGGAACTGGCGCTGCTCCAGTGATTGCGCAAATCGCAAAAGAAATGGGCATCTTGACTGTAGCTGTAGTGACTAAACCTTTCTCATTTGAAGGCAAGCGCACTAAAGTTGCAACTGATGGTCTAGAAGAGTTGTCAAAATACGTGGATTCACTGATTGTGATTCCTAACGAAAAATTGATGGAAGTATTGGGCGAGGATGTGCCATTTTTAGAGGCTTTTAAAGCGGCTAATGATGTGTTGCATAATGCTGTTTCTGGTATTGCCGAAATCATCAATTGCCCAGGTTTAGTGAATGTTGACTTTGCCGATGTACGCACAGTGATGTCTGAAATGGGTATGGCAATGATGGGTTCAGCCATTGCATCTGGTCCAGACCGTGCACGTATTGCGGCTGAACAAGCAGTAGCAAGCCCATTGCTTGAAGACGTTAACCTTGCAAATGCACGTGGCGTTTTAGTGAACATTACAACATCTGCTTCTTTCAAAATGAAAGAATATTATGATGTAATGAATACCATCAAAGCGTTTACAGCTGATGATGCAACGGTAATCGTAGGTAATGTGTTTGATGAAGCGATGGGTGATGGCTTGCGCGTAACGATGGTAGCCACTGGTTTAACTGGTGCTCAACGTCGTCAGCAAAAACCAGAGCTTCGCGTGATGTCACAAGAAGTAGTGCGTAACGGTACCACCAACCAACCAATGTACATGGGTGGTAGCATGGATGAAGATGATACACCGCAAGTGTTCAGCTCAAACAACCGCCGCGCGCAAGTAGAAGCAATGAAGATGTCAGGCGTGGAAGAGTATGATATTCCTGCATTTTTACGTAAACAAGCGGACTAAGAGTTAAATAGAACTATTTGATAAAACAATAAGTTGCGTCTTAGCTAGCGTTTGATGTGCGCTTTGGTGCTTAATGCGCCTTAGAAAACCGCATAAAATATGCTACTATTTGCTTGATTACTAAGGTAAATATTACTTTGTAAGTAATATGGACCTAAGGCTTGAAGCTGTGTGCTTGGAACTTGTGGTTTTAGAAATTAGGAATATTGATGTTAAAGCAACGTACATTAAAAAAAGCGATTAGCGCCACTGGCGTCGGTCTGCATAACGGCGAAAAGGTTACTCTTACCCTGCGCCCAGCTGCAGTTGATACTGGTATTGTTTTCAAACGGGTTGATCTGCCTCAACCCAATGAAATCTTAGCGACTCCTAACGCAGTGCATGACACACGTTTGTGTTCTGCGTTAGAAGCCAATGGCGCACGCGTTGCCACCGTTGAACATATCATGTCCGCACTTGCAGGTTTAGGTGTGGACAATGTATATATTGAAGTAGATGCCTCTGAAATACCGATTATGGATGGTAGCTCTGGCCCATTTGTATATTTATTACAAGAAGCTGGCATTGTTGAACAAGCCGCCGCCAAAAAATTTATTCGTGTTAAAAAAACAGTTGAAGTGATTGAAGGTGATAAATGGGTGCGTTTTGAGCCTTATCATGGTTTTAAAGTTGATTTCACCATCAATTTTAATCACCCAGTATTTGAGAACTCAGGCAGTCAGGTAAAAATTGACTTTGCTGAAGACTCCTACATTAATGAAATTAGTCGTGCACGTACATTTGGTTTTATGCACGAAGTGGAATATTTGCGTTCCAATGGTTTGGCGCGTGGCGGTAGTCTAGATAACGCCATTGTCTTAGATGAATATCGCGTGATTAATGCAGATGGCTTGCGCTATGACGACGAGTTTGCAAAACATAAAGTATTGGATGCCATAGGCGATTTATACATGTTAGGGCATCCAATTTTGGGTGCTTTCTATGCCTATAAGTCCGGCCATGCGCTTAATAATCAGTTATTACGCGCACTCATGCTAGATGAAACCGCTTGGGAATATGCGACATTTGAAAAACAAGAAGATGCGCCAGAAACTTTTTCGACGCAAGAAACGCAGTTATTTGCCAAACCAGTTTATTAATACGGTTAATACCGAATTGGTTTGCAAGTAGGTTCACAATTAAAATTTACATCAAACTAGGGCGTTCCATGACATTTAATCGCCTTTTACTAGCGTTAGTATCCCTCATATTTTCAACTCAGGCATTGGCTTTATCAGATGAAGCCTTGTTTCAGCAAGCGCGAAAATCTTACGCCGCTAAAAATTCAATCGCATTAGCGGAAGATGTCGCACAACTTAATACTCAGCAATACTTATTGGCACCATATGCTGATTACTGGTTGATGTTGCTTAACATGGACCAAGCTCGAGATGAGGAAGTGCAGAACTTTCTAGCTAAATATGTGGACATGCCATTCAACGACCGCGTTCGAGGTGAATGGCTCAAAAAGCTGGCAAAAAATGAGAATTGGGCGCCATTTTTCGAAGAATTAAATAATTTCCAGCGTGAAGATGTTGCCGTGCAATGTTATGCAATGCTTGGTCATACATTATTGGCCGATGAAGATGTGATAAGTCAGGCAAAAGCTTTATGGATGACTAGCGCTGACTTGCCAAGTAATTGCAATCAGTTATTTGATGTACTTCAACAATCGGGTACCTTAAGCCAAGAGGATATTTGGGCAAAGTTCAGGCTTGCATTGCAAGATGGTAAGCTGAGTTTGGCTAAAAGCGTGATTACACGTTTGCCAAATGTGGAACCAACAACGCTTAAATTGCTCGATAAAGCTAATCTAACGCCACAGCTTATACTAGATAAAAAGACCGCCTCATTCAAAACGCGGTTTGGCGCAGAAGTTAATCTTTACGCACTTGATCGTTTAGCAAGGACTAAATTAGATGCAGCGATTAGCACTCATAATAAAGTGCAAAATCTTTTTGATTTAGATAATCGGGCTTTTGGATGGGGACGAATCGCCTATCATGCTGCACGTGCACACAAACCACAAGCACTCGAATATTACACTTTGGCGGGTAATAGCGTGTTAGACAAAGAACAGCTTGCTTGGAAGGTTCGATCCGCTTTGCGCGCACAAGATTGGTCAACCGTGCTTAAAGCTATTTCAGCAATGAATGTGAAGCAGCAAGAAGAAGGCGCTTGGCGTTATTGGAAAGCCAGAGCGTTAAGGGAAAAAGGTGATTTGATTGAATCGAACACTATATTTAGCAAGCTCTCAATTGAGCGTCATTACTATGGCTGGTTAGCTGCGGAAGAGTTAGAAAGTGTAATGAGTAGCCAAGGGATAGAGTATAAAGTGACAGATAATGAGGTCACTGCTATCGCGAGCCAACCAGAAATCAAACGTGCGCTGGAGTTGCAACGTTTAAATATGCGCTGGGAAGCAAAAGCCGAATGGCTTTGGGCAACACGACAGTATGATGATAAGCAGTTGCTAGCCGCGGCTGAGTATGCGATGCGTCAGAAATGGTATGACATTGCGATTAGCACTGCCGATAACACCAAGCAAACGCATAACTTTAACTTGCGCTACCCAACACCCTATCGAGATTTATTTCGTCAATCTGCCAATGAGGTGAGTTTAGATGAAGCTTGGGTATATGGCATAACACGCCAAGAAAGCCGCTTCATGCACTATGCGAAATCAGGCGTGGGCGCTTCAGGCTTAATGCAGTTAATGCCAGCAACGGCTAAATGGGTAGCTAAACGCATGGGCATGAATAGCTACAACAATAATATGATTCACGAATTAAGTACGAACATTGAGTTTGGCACATACTATATGCGCTATACCTTAGATTTAATGGGTGGACAAGCGGTAATGGCGACAGCTGGCTATAATGCTGGGCCAAGCCGCGCAAAACGATGGATGGCACCTGATCCGATGGAGTCGGCTATTTACATAGAGAGCATTCCATTTGCAGAAACTAGGAACTATGTGCAGAAAGTAATGGCTAATGCGCAGATTTATGCCCCACGCTTAGTGAGTGAGAATAAAAGTGTGAAGATTCAAACATTAAAAGCACGTTTGGGCGTTATTCCTGGGACGGGTAAACCAGTTGAAGTTAGCGCGGAAGATGAATAATAATAAATGATAAAGAATTTTTTCGAATTAGTTTAGGAATTGCACCCATGTTTAAAACAACAGATCAATTTAAAGAAGTTTGCGTATTAGGCGGTTCAGGTTTTGTCGGTAGCGCCATCGTAGCTAAGCTGGATGCAGCTGGATATTCTGTAAAAGTGCTAACGCGCCGCAGGGAATCAGCCAAGCACTTAATTTTGTTGCCGAATGTACAGGTAGAAGAGTGTAATGTTGCCGATTACCATTCATTGAACTCCGCTTTAAGAGGTGCAGATGTGGTGATTAATTTGCTGGGCATTTTGCAGCAAAATCGCCGTTCAACTTTTAAGGCCATTCACCATCAGCTACCTGCGCAATTAGCAAAAATCTGTGTAGATTTAAACATTACCCGCTTGATACACATGAGTAGTTTGCAAGCGGGTGAAAATGCACCAAGTCAATATTTGCGCTCTAAAGGCGCGGGTGAGGCGGCCTTGCATGCATTCCAAAATCAATTAAATATCACGATATTTAAGCCTTCTGTTATTTTTGGTCGAGGTGATAGTTTTATTAATTTGTTCGCAACGCTTATCAAAACTTTACCCGTTGTCTTGTTGGCGAAACCAGATGCCAAATTTCAACCAGTTTGGGTGGAAGATGTGGCGAGCTGTTTTGTTGCGTGTATCCCAAATACCGCAACTTATGATAAAACTTATGAGTTGGCTGGCCCAAAGGTTTATTCGTTCCGCGAGTTGATTAAATCCGTGATGAACGCATTGCAAGTTCAGCGACCCATAATCGGCCTTAACGATAAACTTTCATATGCGCAAGCATTTATGATGGAACTGATACCAGTTAAACTGATGTCACGTGACAATGTGCGCTCTATGGAAATTGATAGCGTGAGTGAGCAATCTTTCCCTACGGTATTTAAAATCACGCCTACAGCGCTGGAAACAGTTATTCCACAATACCTAGTCGATCAAACGCCGCGCGGTGCTTATGATCGGTTTCGTCGCACAGCCGCTAGGTAAACAGGTAGCGTCATGCAGGTATATTTGGTCGGTGGCGCAGTACGTGATGAGTTGCTGGGCTTGCCTGTCAAAGATAAAGATTATGTGGTGGTTGGCAGCACGCCACAAGAGATGGAAGCTGCTGGCTATAAACCTGTAGGCAAAGACTTTCCTGTTTTTCTACACCCAAAAACGCATGATGAATATGCATTAGCGCGCACTGAACGCAAAACCGCAAAAGGCTATAAAGGCTTTGCAGTGCATGCTTCGATAGACGTGACTTTAGAAGAAGATTTAGCAAGACGCGATTTAACCATAAACGCGATTGCAAAAGCTGAAGACGGTCAGTTAATTGATCCATATAAAGGTTTAGTGGATATTCAGTCTAAAACCTTGCGCCATGTGAGTGCGGCATTTGCGGAAGACCCTGTACGCATACTTCGCGCGGCTAGACTCTCAGCCAGATTTGCAGAGTTTACCGTAGCGCCAGAAACCAATCAGTTGATGCAAGACATGGTCAATGCGGGCGAAGTAGATGCTTTGGTTGCAGAACGGGTATGGCAAGAGCTTGCTAAAGGTTTGATGGAAGCTAAACCAAGCCGTATGTTCGAGGTGTTACGCGCTTGTGGAGCTCTCAAAAAGATAATGCCAGAGTTAGATAAGCTTTGGGGCGTGCCACAACCGCCCCAACACCACCCAGAAATAGATACAGGCGTGCATGTGATGATGGTGATAGATTATGCCGCCAAGAACAATTTCAGCCTGCCAGTGCGCTTTGCAGCTTTGATGCATGATTTAGGTAAAGGCACTACGCCAGCAGAAATATTACCTAGACATATTGGACATGAAGAGCGTAGTGTCAGCTTACTTAAGGCCTTATGTAAGCGTTTACGCGTGCCTAACGATTGCAAAGAACTTGGGCATATTGTGGCTAAGTTCCATGGTAAGTTGCACCAAGCGCCTCAAATGAGGCCAAGTACCTTGTTAGAGTTCCTAGTCGAGTTGGATGCAATTCGCCAACCCGCTAGGTTTAAAGATTTTTTAAAAGCCTGTGAGGCAGACTCGCGAGGTAGAACTGGTTTTGAAAATTGTCCAACGCCAGCCGCAGATTTAATGCTTAAAGTGCTAGAGGCTGCATCTAGTGTAGATGCGGGTGCTATTGCAAGCGCTTACTCTGATTCGGAAAAAATTAAAGCTGCCGTATTTGAAGCAAGACTCAAAGCTGTAAGGCAGGCGTTGTAATAGCTAGTAGGCTTATATTTCCAAAAAGTGTTCTATCAAAAGCTTGATAACAAACCCTGCGACACCAAGCGTTAAACCGACAAATAGTGCAAAACCACCAAATTTACCTGCTTTTGAATCCCAAGCGAGCTTTGCAACTATGATCATCATTAATATCATTAACCCTGTCACGGCGTAAGTCATGCCAAATTGGCTAATTTGTGCTTCTGTAAATCCAAATATCGTGCCTTGCAATTTAAGTCCCCAGTATTATCTAAATTTGTTGATTCAAAACTATTAAAAATTAATAAGTGTACTAATTTGTTGTTGGACATACTCTGTCGGTTTGCGTTTAAAGCCACTTTTTGCAAACTGCTGCCAGCGACCTAATATGTAACAAACGATTAAGTTGGCCTGTGCTTCTGCATCGCCTTTATTACCAGTTTGCGTTTCAGCAATGCGTAAACTTTGCTTAAGTGTGACTTCAATTCTGTCATAAAGTTGGTTAATTCTTACTTGAAGTTTTTCATCCTCATTGACTAAAGCATCGCCAATTAATACGCGGGTCATGCCCGGATTTTTATCTGCGAACGCGAGTAGCATAGTAATCGTGCGCTGAATTTGTCTCAAGCCATCAGTTTCTTCGGTACCAATTTTATTAATTAAGCCAAAAATCGTTTCTTCTATAAATGTAATTAAGCCCTCAAACATTTGGGCTTTATTGGCAAAGTGGCGGTAAAGCGCAGCTTCACTAACTTCAAGTTTTGCCGCAAGTGATGCAGTTGTGATTTTTTCGCGCTTTGGCGCCTCCAGCATCTTGGCTAGCATTTCCAAAATTTGCTGTTTACGTTCCCCTGCCATCTTTTTCCCCTATATTTTTATTGAATTTATTATTTAAGATTTTTTATTAAATTAAGTCTCAGTGAACTTTTAGTTACTTCTTAAATTAATTTTTCGGAATTATAACTTAAGGTGAGTAAGTGCTAACACTTCACTTAATCGATAATCCACAAAATTTGGTTTTTTTAGTTTTTTAGTAACCCAAATCGTTCTCATGCCCAAACGTTTTGCGGTCATCAATGCAGCTAGGCTATCTTCTAACATCACGCAGTCACTGGCTTTTACCTTGATAGTTTTGAGCAGCATTTGAAAGCCGCGTACAGATGGCTTTGCATGAAACTTAGTTGATTCGACACTAAATACAAGTTCAAAACAATCAGTGATACCTAGTATATCGAGCACCCGTAAAGCATAACTTTTAGGAGCGTTAGTGAATACTAACTTACGTCCTGAAAGACTTTGCAGCATGTGGCGCAAGCGCTTTATTTCAAGCACGATCTCAGGCAAATCTAGAAACTTGTGTGTTTCTTCTA
Source organism: Methylotenera sp. (assembly GCF_029946165.1). GTDB lineage: Bacteria > Pseudomonadota > Gammaproteobacteria > Burkholderiales > Methylophilaceae > Methylotenera. The sequence goes on along the minus strand of NZ_JAQSDZ010000018.1, from coordinate 131,735 downwards.
GAAAATGATGCGGACAGGTGCCATGATGTCGCATCAAGCCTTTAAGCGTAGCCCCATAAGCACGCCAATAACGCTGGCGCAGCTCATGTGCGGCTGCTTCGTCCATAGTGAGATGCTCCATGATATATGCCGTCATGGTACGGTTCATCACTGGGAAAATATGCGCAGTAGCGTTGTGCAAGGTGTCGTCTAGGTCAAAAATCCAGACTTTTGACCTATGAATTAAATCCAATTTACTTGGCCTTAATCAGCGTACCAACACCTTCATCTGTTAATACTTCTAGTAATAACGCATGCTCAACACGGCCATCAATAATATGAACAGCTTTAACGCCGCTTCGTGCTGCATCTAATGCCGAGCTAATTTTAGGCAGCATACCGCCAGAAAGTGTGCCATCTGCCACAAGGTCATCAATTTGCTTAGGCGTTAAACCAGTTAATAACTCGCCGCTTTTATCCAAAACGCCTGGAGTATTCGTTAATAGAATTAACTTTTCCGCACCTAAAATCTCAGCCAATTTTCCAGCTACAACATCGGCATTAATATTGTAGGTTTCGCCATCAACACCAACGCCAATTGGCGCAACAACAGGGATAAAATCGCCCTGATCTAAGAAGTTAATGATGCTAGGATCAATCGCGCTGATTTCACCGACTTGTCCAACGTCTATCATTTTAGTTGGGTCGTTCATATCTTCCATTAACAGCTTATGGGCATGAATGAAGTTACCATCTTGACCTGTTAAACCAACGGCCTTGCCGCCATGACGGTTAATCAAGTTCACGATTTCTTTGTTGACTTGACCGCCAAGCACCATCTCAACCACGTCCATGGTTTCTGCATCAGTCACGCGCATACCTTGAATAAACTCACCTTTTTTACCGAGTTTATCCAGCATTTCATTAATTTGTGGGCCGCCGCCATGTACCACAACGGGGTTCATACCGACAAGTTTAAGTAGCACCACATCTTGCGCAAAACAATTTTTAAGATGTTCGTCCGTCATGGCGTTTCCACCGTACTTAATGACAATGGTTTTATCAAAAAAACGTTTGATATAAGGCAGCGCTTCTGCAAGTGTGCGTGCTTTTTTTGCGGCAGTTGTTTGGCTTAACATAAGTTTTCCATGTGCTTAAATTTAGTAAATGCAATTGGTGTCATTGTAACTAAAAATTGCTTATAAAGTTTTGCTAAACACCTTAGATTTACGCTGAAAGTTGTAAAGTTTCTGTTTTTCAGCAGGTAGCTTTTCAACGTTTTGTTCGGTGAATCCGCGTTCTAAAAACCAATGTTCAGTGCGCGTAGTGAGGCAGAATAAGCTTTTAAAGCCTAATTCTTTGGCTTGGCTGGCGCAGTAATAAAATAATTTATCGCCACGGCCGCCGCCTCGGTATGCAGGGTCAATCGCCAAACAGGCAAATTCAGCAGTACGCTCAGCGTCAAATGGATACAAAGCTGCGCAACCAATAATGCGATTGTCGTGCTCCATCACATAGAAATGTTCAATTTCCATTTCAATATGTTCACGCCCACGCCGCACTAAAAAGCCCTCAGCTTCTAGTGGTTCAATCAGTTTTAATATGCCGCCTACATCGTCAATATTGGCTTGCCGCATACTTTCTAAGCTAAGTTCGGTCACCATGGTGCCGATACCGTCCAGCGTGAAAAGCTCTTGAATAATCGCGCCATCGATATGCCGCGAAATCAAATGAGTGCGCGCCACGCCATGTTCGCAAGCTCTTACTGCTGCGGGTAAATAGTAGTTAATGTCTTCTGAAATGTTGATTGCTTGCTCATTACCTGTCACATTGCGAAGAAGATTTTTAGCTTTTACTGCGGTCATTTCTCGCAACAATTCACCCCGTAGATTATGTACTCCTTCGGAATCCATCAAAAAAATCAGTTTGTCAGCATCAAGCGCAATTGCCGCGCTCACCGCTACATCTTCTAAACTTAAGTTGAATGCCTCGCCGGTTGGGGAATATCCCAGAGGTGATAACAGCACGAGTTCATTGTCATCAAGACGTTTTTGTATGCCAACTGCATCAACACGACGTACTTCGCCCGTATGTTGTAAATCGACACCGTCGCGCACACCAAGGGGTTTTGCGGTGACAAAGTTGCCACTCGCCACGCGAATATCAGAACCTGCCATGGGCGAATTCACCAAGCCCATAGATAGCAACGCTTCAATTTCAACGCGAATAACACCATTGGCTTCTTTTACGGCTTCCATAGCTGCATCATCGGTCACGCGCAGGCCATTCACAAATTTGGTTGAAAGTTTATCGCGGCGGAGACGCTTTTCAATTTGCGGGCGGGTGCCGTGTACTAAGACTAATCTAACTTCTAAACTGGCAAGTAAGTTTAAGTCATGTGAAAGCGCAACAAATTGTTTTTCATCGACCACTTCGCCACCAAATGCAATCACAAAAGTTCGACCGCCAAAGGCGTGAATGTAAGGCGTAGCAGACCTAAACCACTGTACGAAGTCTTTGATGTTTGGCGTATTATTTTTACTAGGCACTTGCGATAAAGTTGTGAGGTAAGGCTGGCGATGTTCTTGCACGGTGAATGCGGTTTTTGGCATGTCACTTTGGGCGTACAAATAAGCTGGCGTGCAATTGAGCGCCTCGGCTATCTTGCGAAGCGTATTTTCGTTAACTCCTAATTCACCACGCTCAATACGCGACAAATTACCTGCGTCCGCTTCAACTTGTTTGGCGAGGGTTTGTAATGTGATGTTCAACGACTTGCGACGAACGCGTATGGAATGACCAATAGACATAGCAGTGATTTTAGTGGAAACCTGTAATATAAAATGTAATTATTACAATAATATAAAATATTTATGTAAATAATGCAAATTATTTACGAGTAGGTAAGTTTTACGTTTAAGTCTTTAACAATTAAGCCCACTAAAAATCGCCCCAAAGTGACTGTAAAGTCGCAATTGCAGTTGGTCCCGCGGTTTCTGTGCGTAAGATTCTTGGGCCAAGAATCACCGATTGAAAACCCTGCGAGATAGCTAAATTGATTTCCGCTTGGCTTAAGCCGCCCTCTGCGCCGATGAGTAATTGAATCTCGCCATTAGGTTCATCCAGCGCAGCTAAGCGTTTTGCGCCAATTGGGTTAAGCAAAATACGAGTGACGTTGCTACTTGAGGTCGAGACAGGGTTAGCTGTTAGCCAATTAGCTAAGGTTTTTGGCGCTAAAACTTGAGGAATCGTCGCTCGACCGCATTGCTCGCAGGCAGAAATGACGATATTTTGCCAATGCTCTAAACGCTTTTCGGCGCGCTCAGCCGAAAGTTTAACTACGCTACGTTCGGTAGCAATGGGTTGAATCACTTTCACGCCTAGTTCTACAGCCTTTTGAATGGTGTAGTCCATACGGTCGCCGCTAGAAATCCCCTGTAATAGCGTGATGTTAAGTGGTGACTCGGTATTGCAAATCTGGCTTGCGTTAACCTTAGCGATTACCTCATTTTTTTTTACCGAAATTAGTTCGCAAATGTAATCAACACCATCGCCATTGAATAGCTGAATGCTATCGCCTACCTCTAAACGTAAAGCGCGAGTGGCATGGGTGGCAGCATTGTCATTTAATTTAACGGTAGCGCCAATGTGCAGATGATCAGCACTGTGAAAACGAAAGTTAGACATTGAGCAAAGCTTAAATTTTGAGTAAAGGTGATAATATCTTAAAAACGACATTCCGCGCTACGGCACGGAAAGAGAAATAAATGAAGGGAAAAATATGGCAAGTTTAAACCCACCTGTGTGTGATTTTGGCTGGCAAGCGCCAGATTTTAATCTACGAAATATTGATGGCAGCATGATTTCACGCGACCTCATCATGGGTAAAAATGGCTTGTTAGTCATGTTTATTTGCAATCACTGCCCCTATGTAAAAGCCATTTTTCCAAGGCTGGTTAATGACGTTCGCGAGCTGAACATGCTCGGTATTAACACGGTGGCGATTATGTCTAACGACCCAACAGATTATCAAGAAGATAGCTTCGAGAATATGCAGTTAGTCGCGCATAAAATGGAGTTCTCATTTCCATATTTGTTAGATAAAACGCAAGCAATCGCAAAAGCTTATGACGCGGTTTGTACGCCAGATTTCTTTGGATTCAATAATAAAGGCGAGTTGCAATATCGCGGTCGTTTCGATGAAAGCCGCAAAGAAACCGCGCCGAATAGCACTCGTGATTTATTTTATGCCATGAAGCAGATTGCTGAAACAGGAATGGGTCCTAAAGAGCAAGTTGCCAGTATTGGATGCAGTATTAAATGGAGTAATGTATGACTAAGCTTAAATGGGGTATTCTGGGTGCAGCGCGTGTCAATGAGCGCTTACTTCCCGCAATTATTGAAGCATCAAATTCTGAATTGGTCGCGATTGCGAGTCGCCGTGCTGGTGCTGCGAAAGCTGCCTTAGACAAATATGCACCTTGCCATCAAAACGTCACGTGTTATGACGATATGGATGCCTTAATTACAGATAAAAACGTCGATGCAATATACTGCCCCATGGCAAATAACGAGCATGCAGAATGGGCGCTTAAAGCAATTAATGCAGGTAAGCATGTGTTGATAGAAAAGCCGATGGCATTAACTATTGCGGATATTAATGCGATTGAAGCCGCTGCGCTTAAAAACAAGGTGAAAGTGATGGAAGGCTTTATGTATCGCTTTCATCCGCAACATGCGCGCGTGAAGGAGATTGTTGAATCTGGCTTGATAGGCGATGTTTTGTCATGCCGTGCTTCTTACTCGTTTCTAATGCGTCCAGCACGTATGTACCGCATTGCTAGCGGTGTTAAAGACGGTGGGGGTGCGATGTGGGATATTGGGCCTTACGCGATCCATTCGCTACGATGGGCTTTCGGTTTAGAGCCTGTCAGTGTTATTGCGCATGCTAAGCTGAATGATGTTGGCGCGGATATTGTCACCAGTGGCGTGCTGGATTTTGGTTGTGATGCCGAAGGTCGTGCCAAATTTGGTCATTTTGATATTAGCTTTGAGCGTAGTCGTAAATCGGAATATGAAATCATCGGCACTAAAGGTTGGGTGAAATGCAACGCGGCTTGGGTGTTTCAAAATGACGTACCTGTAATTTCATGGGCGTTGGAAGATGGTAAATACGCAGAAGAGCGCTTTGCGCCAAGCAATCACTTTACTTTAGAAATTGAGCATTTCAGTGATTGTGTGTTGAATAATAAAACGCCGCATTTAACCTTTGCTGACGCGAAAGCTAATTGCAAAACCATAGAGGCTGTTTTGCAATCTGTAAGCCGCGGCAGTCGAGTGAGTTTGATTTAGGCTTAGCTTGATTAAGGCTTGATAGGTTGTTAATCAAGCTTTATTGCTCATTTCGTACACGTAAAAAGCTTGCGAATCTTGGCTTGCCAGTTTTGGTGATATCGCGATAAGTATAGGTGACGGTGCTACCAATCTTTGGTGGGTCTGCGCGTTGTACGTCGCTAAAGCCAGTGCCAAGTTTAAAGCGTATGCCTTCAGGTGTTTCGACTTCCAGCGCGCCAAGTTTGCCAGCATATTTGCCTCGACCTGGCGTGTGAGCGATAACCGTAGCTTCTGCATCTAATAACAGTTTAACTTTGAGTAAAACGTCGCTGCGGCCTGTGATATATGCTGCATCAGCACGATGCAGCATAAGACCTTCGCCGCCTTGTGCAACTATTTGTTTCAATAGCTTGTTAAGCGTTGCCTCATCATTTATTCGATATTGCTTAACTGCTTTTAACTGTGGAATATTGGCTTGTTTGACGATTTTCACAATGCGTTTAGCGCGCTCGTTAAACGTGCCTGTTGCGTTTGGTAGTTCGAATACCATATAGCTAACTCCGTGCCATTCTTCGTCAATCGGCACGTCTTTTCTCACCGCGCCAGAAAGTGCATCAAATTTGCCATGACCAAGCCACAACTCGCCATCCAGTTGAGTTGTGGGTAAGCCTTTGGTGAACCACGTTGGCGCGGCAATTACGCGACCTGTGCGCGTATGAAGTTTGTTGCCATCCCACACCGCCCTTACGCCATCGTACTTTTCACTTACTAAATACTGTCTTACATCTATGCCACGCTGATAAACCTGCGCAAGTAAAACATTGCTGTCATTTTGCTTGGCGATGCATTGTGTGACGAACAATGCTGATAACAACATTGTTGCTATGGTAAATGTAAGTAAACGGTGAATATATTTCATGGATATAGTTTAAAACAATATGCAGAATTTAAGCGTAATTGTTACGTTACTGGAAATATTAAATAAAAATCTACTTGTAATTAAAAAAAATATATTCAATCTAACACTCTGTATTTGTTGAATATATTAAATATTTTGATATTTTTAAAATAATGATTTGTAAGGAATTTGATATGCATGAAGACTAAGCTTTGCCGGCAAAAATTACTTTATTAAATATGCACTATTAAGGAGATATCAAGATGAACATTCAAATTAAAAACGTGGTATTAGTGGCAGTGACATTACTTTCAGCAGGCGTTCTATCAGCACCAGCTTTTGCTGCAGATGCAATGTTGGGTACAGGCGGTTATGCACGTGAGTTTAGCAAAATGGGCATGATGAAAATGTTGGATGCTGATGGCAATCACATGGTAACAGCTACTGAATCGGATACTTATTACAACAGCATTTTCGACGAGCTTGATAAAGACAAAGATGGTTCAGTTGATGCTAAAGAATGGGCTGGACCAGCTAAACAGTCTAAACTTGATCTTGCAACAGGCGGTTATAGCCGAGAGTTACGGTCCATGAAAATGATGGGAGCGATGGATACTGATGGCGACCATAAGGTCACAAGAGAGGAGTTTTTAGCTTTCCATCAAACCATTTTTACACATAAAGATACATCAGGTGATAAAGAGATTAGTGCGCAAGAATGGGCGGCTAAACTTTTGTAGTTAAGTTTTGTATATCAAAGATGAGTCATCAAATTGATGGTTTAATTTTCTAAAACGACTTTCAATTTATAAAGCCAGCTTACCCGCTGGCTTTATTTTTTTGGCTGTAATTTATGCAATCAATAAATATTCAATTTAGTGAAATGCTAAATAAATATTATTATCTACGCGTCAAATACAACCTAAGCCCTTGCCGAAAAAGGGTAATTAAGCAATAATTTCACTTTTACCAAAAAGCAGTGTATTGCGCTGATTTTTTAAAGAATTCAATCAGGGTTTTATTCGAGTTTGTATAAGACTTGCAGTGTAGTTCAAGTAGTTAGTTAGTCAGATTCGAATCGTAAAACTACAAGTTAATCATTAGGGAGAAATCTATGGCAACACGTAAAGACCTAGCCAACGCCATCCGTGCGTTATCTATGGATGCGGTACAAAAGGCAAACTCTGGTCACCCAGGTGCGCCTATGGGCATGGCAGAAATTGCAGAAGAACTATGGAATAACCATCTAAGCCATAATCCAAAGAATCCAAGCTGGACAAATCGTGATCGCTTCGTGCTTTCTAACGGCCACGGTTCAATGCTGATTTACTCATTGCTACACCTAACAGGTTATGCATTGCCAATCGACGAACTAAAAACATTCCGTCAATTGCATTCAAAATGTGCTGGTCACCCAGAATACGGCTATGCTCCTGGCGTTGAAACAACAACAGGTCCATTAGGCCAGGGTATTGCAAACGGGGTTGGTTTCGCAATGGCTGAAAAGTTATTAGCTAACCAATTCAACAAACCCGGCCACGACATTGTTGACCATAGCACATACGTGTTCTTAGGCGACGGTTGTATGATGGAAGGCGTTTCTCACGAAGCTTGTGCTTTAGCTGGTACATGGGGCTTAGGTAAATTAACAGCATTCTGGGATGACAACGGTATTTCTATCGATGGTCACATTGAAGGTTGGTACACAGACGATACAGCTAAACGTTTTGAATCATATGGCTGGCACGTTCAGTCAGTAGATGGTCATGATGTTGCTGCAATCGGCGCTGCAATTGAAGCTGCTAAAAAAGTAACAGACAAACCATCATTGATCTGCTGTAAAACTGTTATTGGTATGGGTTCACCAAACAAATGTGGTTCACACGACTGCCACGGTTCTGCATTAGGTTTAGAAGAAGTTGCTGCTACACGTGCAAACATTGGTTGGAACCACGAGCCATTCGTAATCCCAGCTGATGTATACGCTGGTTGGGATGCAACTGCTAAAGGCGCTGCTGCTGAATCTTCATGGAATGATAAATTTGCTGCATACGCAAAAGCATTCCCAACTGAAGCTGCTGAATACACACGCCGCATGTCAGGTGACTTACCAGCTAACTGGAAAGAAGCAACTGATGCAATTATCGCTTCTACAAACGAAAAAGCAGAAGGCGTTGCAACACGTAAAGCTTCACAAAACGTTATCGGTGCATTAGCGCCATTGTTACCAGAATTCTTAGGTGGTTCTGCTGACTTAACTGGTTCAAACTTAACTTCAACTGCTAGCTTTGTTCACGTTGATGCTAAAAAACCAGGTAACTACATCTCATACGGCGTACGTGAATTCGGTATGTTTGCAATCATGAACGGTATGGCATTACACGGTGGTTTAGTACCATTCGGCGGTACATTCCATATGTTCTCTGACTACGCGAAGAGCGCATTGCGTATGGCTGCATTGATGAAACAACGCACCATTGCTGTGTTAACACATGACTCTATCGGTCAAGGTGAAGATGGTCCTACACATCAACCAATCGAAAATACTGCTGGTTTACGCTTGATTCCAAACATGGATGTATGGCGTCCAGGTAACTCAACAGAGACTGCTGTGTCTTGGGTTGCTGCGGTTGAGCGTAAAGATGGTCCATCTAGCTTAGTATTAAGCCGTCAAAACGTTGCAGGCATGAAACATGATGCTGCACAATTTGATTTAATGCGCAAAGGTGGTTATGTATTGTCTGATGTTGCTGGCGCACAAGTTATCATTATCGCTAACGGTTCTGAACTTGAATTAGCGGTTAAAGCAGCTGCTGAATTGAACGCTGCTGGTACTAAAGTACGCGTAGTTTCAATGCCATCAACTAACGTATTTGACCGTCAAGATAAAGCTTACAAAGACAGCGTATTAACTCCAGGTGTTAAACGCGTGGCTGTTGAAGCTGGTGTAACTGACTTCTGGCGTAAATATGTAGGTTTAGAAGGTGCTGTTGTTGGTATCGATACATTCGGTGAATCAGCTCCTGGTGGCGTGTTAATGAAACATTTCGGCTTCACAGTTGAAAATGTTGTTGCAACGGTAAAATCAGTACTGTAATTTAAGGTGCTTTAATTTTAAGCGCTGTAGTTAACTAGCTGCTTAGTTTAATAGGGCACCTCACTTGTGAGGTGCCCTATTTGTTTATGAGATTAGTATTTCTTTACGTCATTTAATCATTTTGCTTTTCGTTTACATGGCGATTATTGACATCAAAAATTAGGGATTATCATGGCAATTCGTGTAGCAATTAATGGTTTTGGTCGTATCGGTCGTATGGTGTTTCGTGCGGCAATCAAAGATTTTACTGATATTGAAGTGGTCGCAATTAACGATTTGTTAGAGCCAGATTATTTGGCTTATATGCTCAAATATGATTCTGTGCATGGTCGATTCAAAGGCGATGTGTCTGTCAGTGGTAATCATTTAGTGGTGAATGGCAAAACGATACGCTTAACTGCTGAAAAAGATCCAGCAAACCTGAAATGGGATGAAGTTCAGGCTGATATCGTAATTGAATGTACAGGCTTCTTCTTAACCCAAGAAACTTGTCAAAAACATATAGATGCAGGCGCTAAAAAAGTAGTGCAATCTGCACCAGGTAAAGATGACACACCAATGTTTGTCTATGGAGTGAATCATAAAGAATATAAAGGTGAGGCGATTGTTTCAGCCGCATCATGTACAACTAACGGCCTCGCGCCAGTAGTTAAAGTATTAAACGATGCCTTTGGCATTAAACGTGGCTTAATGACCACAATTCATGCGGCTACAGCAACGCAAAAAACCGTAGATGGTCCATCAAATAAAGACTGGCGTGGCGGTCGTGGTATTTTGGAAAATATCATCCCATCAAGCACTGGTGCGGCTAAAGCTGTTGGTAAAGTGATTCCAGCCTTGAACAAAAAACTCACAGGCATGGCTTTCCGTGTGCCAACATCAGATGTTTCAGTAGTTGATTTAACTTGCGAGTTAAACAGTGATGCAACTTACGAAGCTATTTGCCAAGCCATGAAAACAGCCTCTGAAGGCGAGTTAAAAGGCGTGCTTGGCTACACTACTGACAAAGTTGTTTCTACCGATTTCCGTGGTGAAACCTGCCCATCAGTATTTGATGCAGATGCAGGTATTTTGTTAGATCCAACCTTCGTAAAAATAGTCGCTTGGTATGACAATGAGTATGGTTATACCTGTAACTTGATGCGTTTAGTGCAGCATATCGCCAAGTAACTGGTGTAAGTTGTGTCATTTGAATGGGCTGATTTCAGCCTATTTCGATTTGATTCCAAATTTTAAAAGTAAGGAAATAGATGATTACGCTGAAAGATAAAAGCACTAATCGTTGGTTAGGTCAGATTAGCTACGCCCAATTAAAGTTTTTGAATGATGAATTAACCGAAGAGCATAAAGATGACCAAGAGTATTGGGTAAATCGGGATGCCTTGGAAACATTGAAGGCACGTGGTGCTGATTTGGATTTAGCCGCGATTATAGAAAAAGCCATGGGCGATAAAGATAAAATCGAGTTTTACTGGATAAAGTCGTAAGAGCAGTAAAAATAGTGTGCGTGGATATATTGCCAGTGTTATAGATGGATATTGAGGAGTTTCAGAGAATGAATGTAATTAAAATGACGGATTTAGATTTAAATGGTAAGCGCGTTTTAATACGTGCGGATTTAAATGTACCAGTCGCCGATGGCAAAGTTAGCTCTGACGCTCGCATTTCAGCATCGATGGCAACGATTGAATATGCACTTAAAGCGGGTGCAAAAGTGATGGTGACATCGCATTTAGGTCGTCCTGAAGAAGGTGTTTTTTCAGAAGAAAATTCATTAAAACCAGTGGTTGATGTAATTTCTGCCAAACTAGGAAAACCTATACGTTTAGTTAAAGATTGGGTAGAGGGTGGCTTTGAAGTCGCTGCCGGTGAATTAGTAGTATTAGAAAACTGCCGATTCAATAAAGGTGAGAAAAAAAGCAACGACGAATTGTCACAAAAATATGCCAAACTTTGTGACATCTTTGTAATGGATGCATTCGGTACAGCGCATCGTGCAGAAGCTTCAACGCATGGCGTGGCAAAGTTCGCACCTGTCGCTGCCGCAGGTATTTTATTAGTGAATGAGTTAGATGCCCTAACAAAAGCCCTGCTTAGTCCAGCGCGCCCTATGGTCGCGATTGTCGGCGGAAGTAAAGTTTCAACTAAGTTGACTGTGCTTGAGAGTTTGTCAGAAAAAGTCGATCAAATGGTGGTGGGTGGTGGTATCGCCAATACCTTTTTGAAAGCCGCAGGGAATGAAGTAGGTAAATCACTTTGTGAAGATGATTTAGTACCAGTCGCCCGCACCTTAATGGACAAAATGAACCAAAGGGGAGCGGCGGTGCCTATAGCAGTAGATGTTGTTTGCGGTAAGAAATTTGATGCAAATGAGCCTGCCATTAAGAAAGACGTGGCTGATGTCGCTGTCGACGATATGATTTTTGATATTGGCGCAAAATCTGCTAATGAAATAGCAGAGATTATTAAAAATGCTGGTACTGTGGTTTGGAATGGCCCAGTTGGTGTATTTGAGTTTGACCAATTTGGTGAAGGTACAAAGACAATTGCCCATGCGATTGCCAATACTAAAGCCTTTACCTTGGCTGGTGGCGGTGACACGATTGCTGCCATACAGAAATATGGCATCGAAGATAAAGTCGATTATATTTCAACCGCGGGTGGTGCATTTTTAGAGTTTTTAGAAGGTAAAAAATTACCAGCCGTTGAGATACTTGAGCAGAGAGCCTCAGCTTAACTTCTCATAGTAGTTATACAAAAATGGGGCGATAAGCCCCATTTTTATTTGAAATTTAAGCTTATACTTGTAGTTATAAAGAGTTAAAAAGGCATTACTTTGACATTACGTAAAACAAAAATTGTTGCAACACTAGGCCCATCCTCCAATAGTGAGGAAATGTTGGCGCGCATGATTATGGCTGGTGTTAACGTAGTGAGATTAAACTTCTCGCATGGAAGCGCGGAAGAACATATTAATCGGGCAGAAATGGTGCGTTCCATTGCCTTAAAGTTGAACCGCCCTATTGGCGTTCTGTGTGATTTGCAAGGCCCCAAAATACGTATTGGCAAGTTTGAGCTGGGCAAAATCACTTTAAAAACTGGTGACATTTTTATTCTTGATTCTGATTGCCAATTAGGTAATCAAGATCATGTTGGTTTGGATTACAAAACATTACCGCAAGAAGTTGTGGAAGGCGTTATTTTGCTGCTAGACGATGGCCGTATCACCATGCAAGTAGATAGAGTAAAAGGTAATCAGATTCATTGCTTAGTGATGAATGGCGGTGTATTAAGCAATAATAAAGGCATCAATCGCCTTGGCGGTGGTTTGTCGGCTGAAGCGCTTACAGAAAAAGATCGTGAAGATATTCTAACCGCCGTTGCATTAGAGGCGGATTATGTTGCCTTGTCCTTTCCTAGAACAGCGTTAGATGTGGAGCTTGCTCGCGTATTAGTGCAACAAGCTGGCGGTAAGGCTAACATTATTGCCAAAATTGAGCGTGCTGAAGCGATTGATAATTTAGAGTCTATCATTGACGCCTCAGATGCGATTATGGTCGCGCGTGGTGACTTGGGCGTGGAAGTCGGCGATGCGGCTATTCCAGGCTTGCAGAAACGCATGATACGCATGGCGCGTGAGCAAAATAAATTGGTGATTACCGCCACGCAAATGATGGAGTCTATGATTAACAGCCCAATTCCAACGCGCGCTGAAGTTTCTGATGTGGCTAATGCCGTTTTAGATGGCACTGATGCGATCATGCTGTCGGCTGAAACGGCGGCAGGACAGTATCCTTTAGAAAGTGTGCAAGCGGTGCATCGCGTGGTGATGGAAGCTGAAAAAGAGTATTACATACAACCTCATGCGCGAAGAGTTGAACAAGTCTTTCTTAAGACTGATGAAGCGATAGCTGCGGCTGCGATTTATACCGCGCAGCACTTAAAAGTGAAAGCCATTGCTGCACTTACGCAGTCAGGGAATGCTGCACAATGGCTATCTCGCGCAGATTCGGAGATGCCGATTTATGCGCTTTCACCAGATAAATACGCGCGTAGAAAGCTGACTTTGCATCGCGGAGTGTATCCATTTCCTATAGAGCAAGGCACTAAAAATAGGGACGAAATTCTTCAGGAAATGGAGCAAGTCTTACTGCAGCAAAAAGCGGTTGAGTTGGGCGATACAGTTCTGCTTACATTTGGTGAACCGATTGGTAGCCCGGGTGGGACAAATACACTCAAAATAGTGAAAATTGGTGAGAATAAGCAAGGCCAATAATTGCGTTGACGAGATGAATGGCTTGTTAAATATCAGGCACTTTCAGCAAAACGAATCGGTTGAATTAATCAATTCATCACTCAGGTCTACATAGATAAAGTTTATAATAGGATAATTGTATTTTTATCAGCATGACTTAGCTCGACTTTAACAATAAGCCGTATCAATAAACCATATAAACAAATCCATATGAACAAACCTTTATTAGAAACCTCCATCCAAAGCCTTAAACGTATCCACCAAGGCAAAGTGCGTGATATTTATGATATAGATGCTAATACCATGTTGTTAGTCAGCACAGACCGCCTCTCAGCTTTTGATGTGATATTGCCGACAGGCATTGCCAATAAAGGTGCAATGCTGACGCAGATGGCTAATTTTTGGTTTGAGAAACTTAAAAATGTTGTGCCAAATCATTTAACAGGCATTGACCCAAAGTCTGTGGTGAGAAGTCCTGCAGAGCAAGCGCAGCTTGGCTCTCGTGCGGTTGTTGTGAAAAAGTTAAAAGCTTTGCCTATCGAAGCGATTGTGCGAGGTTATTTAGTAGGAAGCGGCTGGAAAGAATACAAAGCTAAAGGTACCGTTTGTGGTATTGAATTGCCTGCTGGCTTGCAAGAAGCTTCTAAATTGCCTAAGCCAATTTTTACGCCATCCAGCAAAGCGGCGGTGGGTGAGCATGATGAAAACATTAGCTTGCAACAATGTGCAGATTTGATTGGTCAAGATATGGCGGAGCAAGTTGCAAAAGTTGCCATTGCGCTCTATCAACAAGCAGCGGAATATGCACTTACTCGCGGCATTATTATTGCCGATACTAAGTTCGAGTTTGGTTTGGATGCAAATGGTGTATTGCATGTGATGGATGAAGTGTTAACGCCAGATTCCTCACGTTTTTGGCCTGCTGATAGTTACGCTGTTGGAAGCAATCCACCAAGCTATGATAAGCAATTTGTGCGTGATTGGTTGGAAAGTACTGGTTGGAATAAAGTTGCACCAGCCCCAGCATTGCCAGCAGATGTTGCACAAAAAACCAGTGAAAAATATATGGAAGCCTTTGAGCGCTTAACGGGTCATCCACTAGTTGCTGACTAAGAAGTTAAACAATAATAAATGTTTGAAAAACTAAAGTCCTTAACTAAACACCTCAAACAGGAGTTTGAGGTTTATCGCTTAGTGCTTAAACACCCCCAAACGCCATTGCCTGCCAAAGTGTGCTTGTGGCTAGCCATTGGGTATTTGTTATTGCCATTTGATTTGATTCCTGATTTTATCCCGATATTAGGCCAGCTAGATGATGTCGTTATCATCCCACTTTTGTTGTATATCGCGTTATTCTTCATTCCTAAAGAAATCATTCAAAGCTGTCGAGAGCAGGCTAAAGTCATAATTTAGTTACAAGCCTTTGATACGATGGGCATTCTGCTTGCTATAATTGCGGCTCAAAATTAGATCTCAGAATTAACCAATACATTTAATTATCTAGGAAAAAGCAATGTCGCTAAATGATGTGCCAACCGGCAAAGATGTACCAAATGATTTCAATGTTATCATTGAAATTCCAATGCAAGGTGATCCAGTTAAGTATGAAGTTGATAAAGACAGCGGCGCGATTTTTGTAGACCGTTTTATGGGTACAGCCATGCAATACCCCACCAATTACGGCTATGTGCCGCATACGCTTGCTGATGATGGTGACCCTGTAGATGTATTAGTGATGACGCCTGTACCATTAATTCCTGGTGTGGTTGTGCGTTGCCGTCCATTAGGTGTGTTATTGATGGAAGATGAAGCTGGTTTAGACGCTAAAGTCCTAGCCGTGCCAGTTGAAAAAGTTTGCGGTTTGTATGGCCACTTGAAAGCACATACCGATGTGTCAGATTGGCGTTTGAATATGATTTCACACTTCTTTGAACACTACAAAGATTTAGATAAAGGCAAATGGGTGAAAATCAACGGTTGGGGCGATATTGACCAAGCGAAAAAAGAGATTCTTGAAGGCGTAGCTAATTACAATAGCGCGATGGTTAAACCAGCATTTTAAGGTCTGAGCTAGGTTTTAAGTTTGACTTGGGTTTTATGTAAGATTTACGTTTTTAAGTAAATTAAAAGGCAGCGAGAGCTGCCTTTTTTATTAGCTAAATTTATTACAAATTAAGCTACCGCAACGCCAAACAAGCTGCCAACGCCAGCCGTCGCGGCCATTGCCAACGCACCCCAAAAGGCGACGCGTCCGGTGCCTATCCAAACATTCGCGCCCCCAACTTTTGCCGCCAAGCCACCAAGTAAAGCCAGAAATACCAGTGATGTCAACGCAACAAAAGGCACGATATTAGCTGTAGAAACAATAAATGCGATGAATAGAGGTAATGCAGCGCCAACTGCAAATGTAGCTGCAGAAGCTAGGGCGGCTTGTATTGGGCGTGCATTCATCGTATCTATAATCCCCAGCTCATCTCTAGCGTGCGCAGCCAGTGCATCATGTGCTGTGAGTTGCTTCGACACCTGCTTGGCAAGCTCAGGTGTTAAACCGCGGTGAATGTAGATGCTAGTGAGTTCTTCTAACTCATGTTCAGGTTGAGTCGCTAGCTCATCTCGCTCGCGCCCTAAATCGGCTGTCTCAGTATCCGATTGAGAACTCACAGAAACATATTCGCCAGCAGCCATCGACATAGCACCAGAAACCAAACCAGCCATCCCTGTGAGTAAAATATTTTGGTGCGTGGCATGCGCTGTCGCAATGCCAATGATCAAGCTAGAGGTTGAAATTATGCCGTCATTGGCGCCCAATACTGCGGCTCGTAGCCAGCCAATATGATGTGAGCGATGATATTCAGAATGTCTCAAGTAGTTTTCCTAATTTAACGGTGATGACGTTATGTGCATCATCTTTCATTCAATGCTATCGATTAGCCATTTTATCGTAGTCTATTAAAAAGGCGACCGAAGCCGCCTTTTTATTAATCAATGATTTTATTGACTACAGTTAATTAACTTACATATGTAGCAATGGCACAATTAATAAAGCCACAATATTGATGATTTTAATCAACGGATTTATTGCCGGGCCAGCTGTATCTTTGTAAGGGTCGCCAACAGTGTCGCCAGTCACAGCCGCTTTATGTGCTTCTGAACCTTTGCCGCCGTGGTTGCCATCTTCGATGTATTTCTTGGCATTATCCCAAGCACCGCCGCCAGTACACATTGAAATCGCAACGAATAGCCCTGTCACAATTGTACCCATTAATAGACCACCTAATGCAACAGGGCCAAGCAATAGACCAACAGCCACTGGTACAGCGACTGGTAAGAGGGATGGAATCATCATTTCTTTAATCGCGGCAGTGGTGAGCATATCTACGGCTTTGCCGTATTCTGGTTTAGCTGTGCCTTCCATAATGCCCTTGATTTCGCGGAACTGGCGGCGTACTTCTTCAACCACAGCACCCGCTGCGCGGCCAACGGCTTCCATCGCCATCGCAGCGAACAAAAACGGGATTAAACCACCAATAAACAAGCCAATAATCACCATTGGGTCGCTTAGGTCAAACTTAACGTCTATGCCTGAACCTTGTAGTTTGTGCGTGTAATCTGCAAACAACACCAATGCTGCTAAGCCAGCAGAGCCGATTGCATAACCTTTAGTCACGGCTTTGGTCGTATTGCCAACCGCATCTAAGGGGTCAGTCACATCACGCACTTCTGGAGGTAGGCCAGCCATTTCAGCAATGCCACCTGCATTGTCGGTGATTGGGCCATAAGCGTCTAACGCTACAACAATACCTGCCATGCTGAGCATGGAAGTTGCCGCAATTGCGATGCCGTATAAGCCACCTAAATAATGTGACACAAAAATCGCCACGCAAACTGAAAGTACTGGCCAAGCAGTAGACTTCATGGAAACACCAATACCCGCAATGATGTTTGTCGCGTGACCAGTTGTTGAAGACTGTGCAATGTGTTTAACCGGCGCGTAATCAGTACCAGTGTAATATTCGGTAATCCACACTAACGCGGCGGTGAGGACTAAACCTACTGCACAAGCACCAAATAATTGATTTGCAGAGATAGCTAAATCGCCAGCCATTAAGCCTTCAGGGAACATTTTCATTGTTACAAAGTAAAATGCAGTCAAAGATAAAGTGCCCGCTACGGCTAAGCCTTTATATAAAGCTGGCATTACATTTTTCATACCAGGTGAGGCTTTAACAAAGAAGCAACCAATGATAGAAGCCACAATAGAAACAGCCGCGAGCATCAAAGGGTAGAGCGTGCCATTGGCGCCAGCGTTACTGAGTAGTAGGCTGCCTAACACCATAGTCGCGATTAAGGTCACTGCATAAGTTTCAAACAAATCGGCGGCCATGCCTGCGCAATCGCCCACGTTATCACCCACGTTATCCGCAATCACTGCTGGGTTACGCGGATCGTCTTCTGGAATACCTGCTTCCACTTTTCCCACTAAATCCGCGCCCACATCAGCGCCCTTGGTAAATATACCTCCACCAAGCCGTGCAAATATGGAGATAAGTGATGAGCCAAAAGCTAAACCAATGAGCGGATTCAGGTCTGTTGCAGCTTCGCCACCCAAATACCAGTAGAAGCCTGCCACGCCAAGTAAGCCTAAACCAACTACCAACATACCTGTGATTGCGCCGCCTTTAAATGCTACATCTAGTGCAGGTGCAATTCCGCCAGTCGCGGCTTGTGCTGTGCGCACATTAGCTTTTACTGACACGTTCATGCCGATGAAGCCGCAGGCACCAGATAAAAAAGCACCGATAACAAAGCCAATAGCCGTGGTGATATTAAGAAATACGCCAATTAAAATGGCTAGAATAATGCCGACGATAGTGATGGTTTTATATTGGCGAGCTAAATATGCCGCTGCCCCCTGTTGAATTGCGCTTGCGATTTCTTGCATACGCGCATTGCCTGCTGGTAAATTACTAATCCATTTACTCATTACTACACCGTATAACACCGCTAGAATAGCGGCACCGACGGCAATCATTAGTGGTGCTGACATGACTTCTCCCTATCTAAATTTTTATAAATCGCTAACTTAAAACAATATTTAAAAACTAAATTTAAAATGTTAAAAATAAAACAAATACAAATTTAAGACTAAGTGCCAAAAACCTTACCAAAACTGATGCTGCAATTTACTTCAATCAAGTGACATTTAAATAATGTAAATAATTTGTAACAACGGGCCATTATTGCACTATTAAGCGCGGCTAACAACCTATAGATTTAAGACGATTTTTTGGCTATTTAGAGATGGGAAAGGGGCGGGGAAAATTCTAGAAACTGGGTGATTAAACTTTCACTTAGCTTTTGTAGCTAATCTGGCTAGCGCCTCACCAAGCGGGGTGCCAGATAGCTTTTCTGAGAGTTGATTTAGCTCTGTTGCCGCATGCGAACTCAGCTTCTTAATGCGTTTTGCTTTAGGAGGCGGGGTAGATTTTACTTGCACTTTTACCTGAATTGAAGTAACTTCACACCCTTGGTTTTCTAGCTTAATCAATAGGCTAGGTATAAAAAGTTTAATTTTTGCAGCAACTGCATTGTTGTCAGCAAATAAATTAAATTGTTTATTTTTAATGCTGCTTGCATGGCTGAATTGGGCCAAATTATCAGGCGCAACCGCTTTCCAGATTTCTTGTGCAGCTTGAGCCTCTAAGTTGCGCGCATTTAAAGCAATTAGCTCGGGTTGTTTAAGTAAAGAGTTAAACTGACGCATTATGATCGGTACGAGTCACTGGAGTGGTAATTAGGGCTGCTATGAATATCATTTTTGTCTCAAATAACATGGCGAAAGCAAAAACGCTATCAACGCTACATGTAGGCTTGTTAGCGCTGTTACTGATATCGTTACCAGTATTGATCATGCTATTCCTGATTGTGCCACAGGAGCCTGCAACGCAACAAGGGGATAAATCATTGATCCCCTCAAAACTTAAGCTTGCGTTAGGCATTAATAATCCACAAAAACATTTAGATGCCTATGCGCTACAACTAGGCGAGTTGCAGGCACGTATTATGCGCCTAGATGCGCAAAGTGAACGCCTTGCTAAAATGGCGGGTGAAAAAAAGCCTGCATTAGAAAAAATAATACCCATAAGCCATAATCTAGACACCAATAGCTCAAACTCCAATAATTCAAACTCTAAGAATAGTAAAGCTGACCCTGCTAGCCGCGGAGGGCCGTTGGTGCTTAATGCACCAATAACTGAGTTAGATTTACAACAAAAAATTACCGAAACTATGGCTAAGATTGATTTTGATACAGAATATCTAAGCGATATAGAAGCGAAATTATTACAACAGGGCGTTTTAAAGGACATGTTACCAAACAGAAGCCCTGTGAATGCGGTATTTAATTCGTCAAGCTATGGCTGGCGTATCGATCCATTCAATGGCAATAAAGCTTTTCACGAAGGCTTAGATTTCTCCGCAGAAGTGGGTACTCCTATCTATGCGGCAGCAGGGGGAATGGTCACAACTGCAGAACGTACATCAGATTATGGTAACATTGTCAAAGTTGATCATGGGTCTGGTTTAGAAACCCGTTATGCCCATGCTTCAAAACTTATGGTTAAAGTTGGTAGTCGTGTTGAAAAAGGCCAGATTGTAGCATTGGTAGGAAGTACAGGGCGCTCTACAGGGGCGCATTTACATTATGAAATTAGGTTAAATGGTAATGCGCTGGATCCTAGAAAATATCTTAAAGCTAGCAATTGAATTTATAAGAATAAGCCCCATATATGACGCAGTTAACTGTTAACAAAGTATCTTAAAACTAAAATAAAGAAATTGCACTTTGCTGTGCAGCTTACAAAAAATATCCTTCATTAAAAAAGCAATTATCCTCTCAAGTCGAAAGTCACTCATTTCATGATATCTACGTTGTTCAAAAAATTATTTGGTAGCCGTAACGACAGGTTGGTTAAGCAGTACGCGCAAAAAGTACAGCAAATTAATGCGCTAGAGCCTGCCATGCAAGCTTTATCAGATGAGGCTTTAAAAGCTAAAACTGAGGAGTTTAAGCAGCGTTATGCCAAAGGTGAGACTTTAGACCAATTAATGCCAGAAGCGTTTGCCGTGGTGCGTGAGGGTGGTAAACGTGCGCTCGGTATGCGTCATTTTGATGTGCAAATGATAGGCGGCATGGTGCTTAATGCAGGCAAAATCGGCGAGATGCGTACTGGTGAAGGTAAAACTTTATGTGCGACATTGCCAGTTTATCTCAATGCATTAGCGGGTAAGGGCGTTCATGTAGTGACGGTGAATGACTATCTGGCTAAGCGGGATGCCGAGTGGATGGGCAAGCTTTACAACTTTGTAGGTCTTTCAATCGGCATCAATTTATCGCAAATGCCAACGGACTTAAAGCGCGCAGCTTATGCGGCGGATATCACTTACGGAACTAACAATGAGTACGGTTTTGACTATCTGCGCGATAACATGGTGCACAGAAGTGAAGATCGGGTTCAACGCGGTTTAAGCTATGCCTTGATTGATGAAGTTGATTCGATTTTAATCGATGAAGCACGCACACCGCTGATTATCTCAGGTCAAGCTGATGACAGTATTGCGCTTTACAATCAAATTAATGTGGTTGCAGCTAAACTAGTTGCACAAACTGAAGAAGAGGGCGCTGGCGATTTCTGGGTAGATGAAAAAGGCCAAAATGTCGTCATGTCTGAAGAAGGTCATGAGCACGCTGAAAACCTTCTGACAGAAGCTGGTTTGCTCGCCGAAGGTTCAAGTTTGTATGAAGCTTCTAACATTACTTTAGTCCATCATTTATATGCATCATTGCGTGCGCGTAACCTTTATCATAGAGATCAACATTATGTTGTCCGTGATGGTGAAATTACGATTGTGGATGAAATCAATGGCCGTATGATGCCAGGTCGTCGCTGGTCAGATGGCTTGCATCAAGCGGTTGAAGCAAAAGAAGGCGTTGAAATTCAAAAAGAAAACCAGACGCTGGCTTCTATCACATTCCAAAACTACTTCCGTATGTATACCAAACTCTCTGGTATGACAGGTACTGCGGATACAGAAGCTTATGAATTTAATCAGATTTATGCGTTAGAAACAGTGGTAATTCCAACGCACCGCCCTATGTTGCGTAAAGACAATATGGATAAAGTATATCGTACCGCGCAAGAGAAATATGCTGCGGTTATTTTAGACATTAAAGACTGCCAAAGTCGCGGTCAACCCGTGCTGGTAGGTACAACTTCTATTGAAAACTCAGAGCTGATTTCTAAGTTATTGAATGCTGAAAAGTTAGAACACCAAGTGTTAAATGCGAAACAACATGAGCGTGAGGCGCATATTATTGCCCAAGCTGGTCGTGCTGGTGTGATTACGATTGCCACTAATATGGCTGGTCGCGGTACCGATATTGTTTTAGGCGGCAATCCTGAGGCTGACATAGAAGCAGTTAAGCACGATGCAGCGATTAGCGATTCTGAAAAAGAAACTCGAATAGCGCAACTTAAAGCAGAATGGCAACAACGCCACGAAGCGGTTTTGGCTGCTGGCGGCTTACATATTGCAGGTACTGAGCGTCATGAGTCACGTCGTGTAGATAATCAGTTGCGTGGTCGTTCTGGTCGTCAAGGGGATGCGGGTTCAAGTCGTTTTTACCTTTCATTAGAAGATCAATTACTACGCATTTTCGCTTCTGATCGCGTTTCAGCGATTATGGAAAAACTCAATATGCCTGAGGGCGAAGCCATTGAGCATCCGTGGGTCACGCGTGCGATTGAAAATGCACAGCGTAAAGTTGAAGGTCGTAACTTTGATATTCGTAAGCAATTGCTTGAGTACGATGATGTGGCCAATGATCAGCGTAAAGTGATTTACGAGCAACGTAATGAGTTATTAGAAGCAGCTGACGTTGCTGACACCATTAAAGCGATGCGTGAAGACGTGCTTACCAGCTTGATTGCAACCCACATTCCACCGAATAGCGTTGAAGAACAATGGGATATTCCAAGTCTAGAGCGTGAACTAAAAGCAGAGGCAAATTTAGATATTCCTTTACAAAAAATGCTGGAAGAAAACCCAGATTTGCATGAAGAAACTCTACGTGAGCGCGTAATTGAAACAGCAAATAGCGCCTACGTTGAGAAAGAGCAACAGGCAAGCCCAGATGTAATGCGTCAATTTGAGCGTTCTGTGATGTTACAAAGCTTGGATAATCATTGGCGTGAGCATTTGGCTGCACTAGACCATTTACGTCAAGGTATTCATTTGCGCTCATATGCCCAAAAAAATCCTAAGCAAGAGTATAAGCGTGAAGCATTTGAGTTATTTGAAGGTTTACTCAATACAGTGAAGAGCGAAGTTACCAAAGTGACTATGCTTGTTCAAGTGAAAACTGAGGCTGATGTTGAGGCGGTAGAAAACCCAGTGGAATTAGAAAACGTACATTATCAGCACGCTGATTATGACGAAGCTTTAGCAAATTCAGACGACAATGAAGCCCAATTAGCTAGCGGTCAGCCAGTTATTCGCGATGGGGTGAAAGTCGGCCGTAATGACCCATGCCCATGCGGATCTGGCAAAAAATATAAACAATGTCATGGCATACTGAGTTAATTAAAAGTTAAGTTAATCAAAGTTAAGTTAATCACAGCCACTCAAAATACTGAAAAGCGTTAAATTTATGTCTGATAATATACAAGCAGAAGTGAAATCACCGTGTATTGGCGTTTGTGCAATGGATGAGGAAAGTGGTTTGTGTCATGGCTGCTACCGCACTATCGATGAAATTAAAGCTTGGTGGGATATGGGACAAGCAGCGCAAAAAGACTTGCTGGTGACGCTTGAAGAAAGGCAGATGCAGCAAGTGAGCTTTGATTAGTTAGGCTTTTACATTTTAGTTAATTATAAGTCTCAACTATTTCAATACACACCTAGAATCACACCTTGGCTTCTTAAATCTTCCAATATATCTAAGCCAAACTGAATAATACTTTCAGTTTCGGCTGGATTCATCTCTCTCGCAAGCACAGTGAGTGCTTGCTCACAATTCAGCTTATCTTGCTTTAGTAATTCTATTAACCTGTACGTAATGGTATTAAGCTCTATAAACTTCACTTCAAAGTTTGTATTTCTAAAGACTAAAAGTTGTGAGTTCACTTTGTCTTTTGGCTTATAGCGTGGCGATATTTTTTGCACAGCATATTCGTAATTGAGTAGCTGCATTGTCTGTGCAAATGCAGGCTGACTCAACCGTAAATCACCTATTGCATTGATATTACGTTGATCTATTTCTTCCTTCATCGTTGAAACAAGCAACTCAACCCATTCGTAATGACAAAGGCTAATTAAATAAACCGGGAAACTTTCTGGCGTAACTGCGTTAACTTTAGACAAGTACGCAAGGAACTCTTCGGGAATCTTTCTAAAAATGGGTGTAGCTGAAGAGTGATCACTAAAGAACCCGCGGATTAACTTGTGCCATCCACGCTTGCCGATGACCTTTTGCGCGACAGGAAAACAAGCTGAAACTGATTCAAAGAGGTTGTTGAATACAATCTCTTTATACACATCCATGCCATTGGCTTTTACATTTTTTGGCCTAGGTTGATTGAGTGGGTCACGGATATGCGAAGTGAATGCTAGTTGGTAATGCTGAAAACTAAGCAGGTCTTTAGTTGTCATTTTGCATGCCGTTGATAGTCAGCAATTTTGTTCACTTCACGCATTAGCACTGGCAAAGGTGGAATATTATTGTCGCGTTCTAAACAAGTGGGGAATGCGCCAAACAGTTGGTAAGCTTCTTCAAGTAATGCCCATACGGGGTCTATCACGTCGGTGCCATGGGTATCAATCAATAAGTCTGGCGCTTGCTGATAATGCCCCGCCATGTGCGCGTAAATGATACGTTCGCCTGGTATGCCGCGCAAAAATTCATGTGCATCAAAGCCGAAATTAACGCTATTCACGTAAATATTATTGATGTCTAAGTGTAATAAACAGTCAGCCTCAGTCAACACGGCTTTAATAAAAGTCAATTCATCCATCGTTGATATCGGTGCTTGAACATAAAAAGAAGCATTTTCTATGGCGATGCGCTGACCAAGGATATCTTGAGTTTGACGTATGCGTTTAGCAACATAGTGCACGGCTTCTTCAGTAAACGGGATTGGTAACAAGTCATATAGATAGCCTTGCTCACCTTTGTAGCCGTCAGTTGAGTAGCTTAAGTGTTCGGTATAAAGCGGAATATGATATTGCGATAGAAATTGCTTCACTTGGGTTAAGAATTTAGTGTCGAGTGGCGCTAGGCCGCCAAGAGAAAGGCATAAACCATGGCAAACAATTGGGTAGCGTTCAGCAAACCAATCAAGTTGTTTGGCTGCTTTGCCACCAATATCTATCCAGTTTTCTGGCGCAATTTCAACGAAATTTAGATTGGCAATGGAGATATCACCAAAAGCGGCTTGGATTTGAGGAATAAGCTCGCGCTTTAGCCCCACGCCCACGCCGTTAATACTGTTGTTGATTGATTGATTAAACATAAAATATTAACTGCTGAAACAACTAAGTTTCAGCAGTTAATAAATCAATATTATTTTGCTTTGTTTTTCATTTCAGCACTACAGTTACCATCTTTCATTTTTTCAGCGCTACAAGAACCCTCATGAGCTTTTTCTGCAGAAGCTTTCATCTCAGCACTGCAATTGCCGTCCTTCATCTTGTCAGCACTGCATGAGCCTTCTTTTGCTTTGTCAGCTTCTGTCTTTTTCACTGATTTTTTGCTGGCCCCACATTTACCAGTACTACATTTGC
The DNA here is from genome assembly GCF_029946165.1 of Methylotenera sp. Classification (GTDB taxonomy): domain Bacteria; phylum Pseudomonadota; class Gammaproteobacteria; order Burkholderiales; family Methylophilaceae; genus Methylotenera. The sequence goes on along the minus strand of NZ_JAQSDZ010000018.1, from coordinate 106,331 downwards.
CATCTTTCATTTTGGTATCGGCCTCAGCCACTTGATAACCAGATGATAATGATTTTGCCGCAAATGGATTTTGCGCTGCAGCCACTGAAGTTGTTGCGATTGATAAAGCGAATGCGCCGCTAAGTGCAAGAGCGATGGTTTTTTGTGTGTTGTTCATGATAATTCCTTTAAAAATTAAATGATAAAACTTAAAATAAGCGTTTAAAGATGATTAGAATTAATTGCCTGATTAATTCTGGCTTTTGCATCTACAGTAAGTTGTACAGAGGTGTCATTTTCAGTTTCATGTCTCATGCGACGAATTGAACTTTTAATTAATCGTAATTGCCGATTAAAGTTAGTGCAAGCATCACACATCAAAAGATGAAACTTCAATTTCATGCGGTCTGACCATGACAATGGGTTGTCTAATGATTGCGAGATAATCTGGCTGGCTTGTTTACAGCTAAGCATTAATTTCATTTTATGATATCCATAAGACTAGCTAGTAATCCAATTTATTTCCAAACATTTCCTTAACCCCATTCGAGCTCTATACAACATCACCCAAGCATTGGTCGCGGTAATATCAAGTTCCTTACAAATATTTTCATTTTCCACTTCATGCACATCACGCATCATAAAAATAGCCGCTAATTTAGCAGGCAGTTTGTCTATACAGCCACTTAGAATACTAAGAAATTGTTTTTGCTCAAGTGCATTTTCTGGCATATCTAGGGTTTGAGGTTTATCCAGCCAATGACCGCTCTTGTCAAAAAAGTCATCCATACTGGTGTCTGACGCATCTAAATCTATTAAGTCTGAAAGCGGTTGTTCGCGAATTTGTTTACGTTGCAAATCAATGATTTTATGTTTAAGTATGCCCGTCAACCAAGTTCTAGCGGATGAATCACCTTCAAAACTATTACTCTTAATCGCAGCTAGCAAGGTTTCTTGTACCGCGTCTTCAGCCTGATGAGGGTCGCGTAGCCTTGCTAAGGCAAAGCGATATAGATAATCGCCATGGTCATTTAGCCAGTCATTGACATTTTTATTCATTAAGTTTTCACTCATGTCATTAGTCCTGACCTTTGTTTGAGCAATTTCAGATAATGTTCGGAATCTAAAGCTTGATTATTCCGCTGTGAATGCCAAATGGTTTCGGCTAGGCAATCAATTAAGTCATGATACGCAAGATGCGTATCGTTGTGTTGCTGACGTAATTTATCATAAATCTGCGTGATGCCTATAGGCTGGTTGATGCTAATTTGTTCTATCACGGACAAGTGCAGGGTGATATGCAGGAAAGGATTGGTCTCGCCCATTTCAGGAAAATATTGTTGGTGCATGAAGCGCTCTGGCGAATCCAATATCACATGATATTCAGGATGCATTTGTATGACTTCTACCGCGATTTTTTCTAAATCGGTCAGGCTTAATTGCTGCTTGAATTTGGACCAAGCATCAAACAAAAATTGACGGGCTTGATCGCGGGTAGGGTTATATAAACTCATAAAATTTTAAATGTGACTGTGAAATAGGCTTTTTATAAATTACATTTATAGGCATAGACTTAAACTAGGAGCCTGTGTTTTCTGCAAACAAACTGAGCACAGCCGAGTATGGCAGAAGTTGGTTTTTACCAGCAATATTAGCAATCTCACCGTTACCATAAAACCCTATCAAGGGCATATTGGGTAGTTGTTGGGCAATCACTCTTAAGTCATGATCTACGCCATCGTAAAAAGGTCCGCGACCTAAACAAGAGAACAATAACCCAAATGTTGGCGTCGTGCCTAGCGCTTGAGTTAATTGTTGCGTTGTTAATACTAGATCAGCCTCAGCAACTCCTTGGTCGCGTATACCCCAACTTAAAAATTGCCCTGTGTTAAGTGGCTGCGCTAAGGTAATGCAGCCAGTATTTTCATCAATACTGATTAAGTTGGTTTGGTCAAATTCACCCTGGTTAATGGCTTCCGCATCTTCAGCATAAACGGCCATCATTAAGTGTAGCGGGATTGGTTCATTGCCTTTGCTATGCGTCTTCCACGCGTTTTTTAATGAGGTTAGCGGTGAATGATTGTCTATCAGTGCAATGTCAAAATCATTAATTTTCTGAATTTGCTTAGGCTCAGTGAGTATTTTAAAACCATGAGAGGCTTTGCTTACTAGTTTCACACCTGAAATGAAGGCGTCGACTTTACCTGTATTACCACCTTTAGCATTTTGCCAGACCGAGAAAGGCCCTTGCCCGACAGCATCACCAGATATTCCGCCATAACGTGCATTACCATCATTTAACCACGTGCTATTAATCGCATTTGGCGCGCTGATGGTTAATAAAGTTTGTTCTGGCTGATGATGCTTTGCAGTTTGTATACTCACATCACCCCCAAACACCATGACAGCAGCTGCGGGTGAATCTAATACCCAATCCTCATCTGTGAATATCCCTGTGGCTGAGCAGCCAAACACCTGCGTGCAGTTTGCGGCTTTGGCTGCGGCAGTAATAGCGGGTTGTGGGTCATCGGCAAATTCAGAAGTTAATAGTAGCAACACACTTGAGGCAACGGTAATGTCCGCCTTTAGCATTGCTTTGGAAACGGCTTCAGCCACCAAAGCAGGGCTGGCTTTATTGCCGAGTACTAGGCTGGTGGCGACTTTCATGGCTGAATTATATATGCTGATGAAGGAGCATATTCTTTAGCTTCGTATTCGCATAAGTCTTGAATACAACACTCGGCACATTTTGGTTTACGCGCCGTGCAAACATAGCGCCCATGCAAGATGAGTAAATGATGGGCATCGTGCATAAATTTTTTAGGTATTGTTTTTAGATACTTCATTTCAACTTCTAAAACAGTTTTCCCCGTTGCCAGTTTAATGCGATTCCCCAGTCTGAATAAATGCGTATCTACGGCTATGGTAGGCTCGCCAAAGGCAGTATTTAGAAGGACATTGGCCGTTTTTCTACCTACACCAGGCAAGGCCTCTAAAGCTTTACGATTATTTGGTACTTGCGAAGCATGCTGTGAAATAAGCATTTGGCAGGTTGCAAGCACGTTCTTTGCCTTGGCGTGATACAAACCTATCGTTTTAATATAATGCTCTAAGCCATCTACACCTAAGGCTAGAATACTTTCTGGGGTATTGGCAACGGCGAACAATTTATCAGTGGCAAGATTTACACCTTTATCAGTCGCCTGAGCAGATAATATCACCGCAATTAGCAACTCAAAGGTAGAGCTATGTTTAAGTTCAGTAGATGGGTTCGGTATAGCTGCACTTAGGCGCTTAAAAATTTCAAAGCGTTTTTGCTCGTTCATAAATTAATGCTAGTAATTGCTTGTGTATCTAATGGCTAAGTGCAGGTTTTAGATTGAGCTTAGGAGTACTCACATTGGCTGCTTTTCTAATTTCAATCCAATTTCGTAACGCAATCAATATACCTAAACCTAAAAAGGCGCCAGGTGGCAACACGGCTAATAATAGCCCGTGGTAGTCAGGGAGAATGTAAAGATGATTAGGCATGGTGCTGAATATTAAATCCAAGCCAGATAATATCGTGCCTTTACCGACGAACTCACGCATAGCTCCTAATAAACCGAGTACGAAAGTCAAGCCAATGCCCATCATAAAACCATCCAGTATTGATGGCACAGGTGCGTTTTTAGCGGCAAAAGATTCAACCCGAGCCAATACTATGCAGTTCACTACAATGAGTGGAATAAAGATGCCTAATACTTTGTGCAATGGGTGGGCAAAGGCGTTAATGGATAAATCAATCACGGTTACGAGTGCTGCAATGACCAAAATAAAAACTGGTACGCGGATTTCGTTAGGTACAAATTTACGCACTGGAGAAACCGAACCATTGGACGCAGCCATGACTAATGCGGTAGCCAAGCCTAAACTTATTCCATTCACAGCGCTCGTGGTCACGGCTAAGGTCGGGCATAAACCCAGCAACTGCACTACGCCAGCGTTTTGCTTCCATAAACCATTGATGGTGATTTCTTTATAGAGGTCGCTCATGGCTTATCCTTAATGATCTTTAATTGATCTTTTGATTCAATTTTAGCAACTGCAAAAAGTGTTGTTTTATTCGCCTCATAAAATTGCAACGCTTTATAAACAGCTTTCACAACTGCGCGCGGTGTGATGGTTGCACCGACCATATAATCAAATTTACCACCATCTTTTTTCACTTGCCATTGGTTGTCCGCTGTGTTATTGACCGATTCATTATCGAATAGTTTTATCCAGTTGCCATGAGCAATGTCGATATAATCCCCTAATCCAGGGGTTTCTTTATGCGTTAATACGCGCACTCCGCTGACTGAGCCATCTGCACGAATCGCAATCAGTAGCTTAATGTCACCAGCATAGCCATCGTGCGCAATTGCTTCTAATATGACGCCAGCTGTTTGGTTGTTGAGTTTTGCAATGTTAGCCACCGTTGGTTGATGATTGCCCAATAGTGTATTAGGCGCAATTTCAACACTATCTTTTAATAAATCATTATCGTAAGTACCTTCAGGCAATATTTGTTTAAACAGTGCCAAGCGTGCTTCTTTTTCGCTTGCTTCGATAGGCGCGCGTGTAATATCAAATACAAAAGCAAGCATTGCAGTGCCCACAAAGGCAAAAGCCACCAACGTGATGGCGGTTTTAACTGCATGTTTAAAGATGGTTTCTTGCATACTGTTTTATGCCCAGACTATTTTTTATGACCAAAGACGCGAGGTTGTGTATGTGCATCAATCAATGGAACGCACATATTCATTAATAGCACCGCAAACGCCACACCATCTGGGTAACCACCGAATACGCGTATTAAATAAGTAAGTGTGCCAACCCCTGCCGCAAAGTAGAGCTTGCCACGCGGGGTTGTTGGCCCGCTGATTGGATCGGTAATAATGAAAAACGCACATAGCATAGAGGCGCCGCTCATTAAGTGAAATAGAGGGTCAGCATAATGAGCAGGGTTAATGGCATAAAACGCCAGTGAGATGGTCGCTAAAGCCCCTAGAAATGCCGTCGGTAAGTGCCAGCTAATAATGCGTTGCTGTATTAAGTACAAACCTCCAAGCAAATAAGCGCCTGTTACAATCTCGCCACCTTTTGCGCCAAATTGGCCAAATATAGGCGCTTGTGTAATGCTTGCCACTTCATGCTTGAGCATCAATTGCGTTTTTAAGTAGTCAAGCGGTGTGGCGGAGGTTATCGCATCGACTTTAATCTCATTTGGCAGCACTTGGCTAAAGATATAATTCAACTGCTGCATAAAACTTAGCGGATGTTCTGCTAATAATAAGGGTGCTGGCCACTTAGTCATAATCAATGGAAAAGAAATTAGCAATACCGCATAGCCGACCATAGCAGGATTAAACGGGTTGTAACCTAAGCCGCCGTATAGTTGTTTACCGACAATAATCGCAAAAAGGGTACCGACAACGACTAACCACCAAGGCGCTAATGGTGGCAATGCCAGGGCTAATAACCATGCAGTTACTACTGCACTCATGTCCATCAAATAAGGTTTAATTGGGCGTTGGCGAACTTTAAGCAACACGGCTTCTGCCACTAAAGCCGTGCTTGTCGCAATAGTAATTGACACTAAAATGCCACCGCCGTAAATCCATGTGTAGGCAATAATACCTGGCACCAGCGCCAGCAGCACTTTGAGCATAATCATGCTGACAGAGGGTGAGTCGGTAATGTAGGGTGAGCGGTTCAAATGATTATCCTATTAATTCTGGCTTTTGCTTATTCAGACTTTTTAGTTTCGGTAGTCAGTTTTACTTTTTCGCGGATTGCATCAGTTTCATTAATTTCTGCCTGAACAGCCGCACTTACGTTTTCTACATTTTTAGGTGCTACGCCAGCTTGAACAGCCGCTAGTTTTTGCGCTTTTGCGCGTTCAATCGCAGCGGCGATAAGTGCTTGCTTATCCTGTTTGGCTTTCAGTTCTGCGGCTTCTACCTCTGGCGTTTTCTCTACTTCAGTGGGCGCCTCTTTCTGTTTTGGCGATTCTACTGCATTCGCTGAGGCTAATTTCTGCGCTTTAGCACGAGCAATCGCTGCGGCAATGGCGGCTTGTTTATCAGTGGGTGCAGTGGTATTCGCTTCAGCATTCTGATTTTCTAAAGGCTTCTCTTTAGTGGTTTCCACTGAAGAGGGTTCACTCGATTTAGCTTCCGCTTTGCCAGCTTGCGCACGTTCAGCATGTTTTTGTGCGCGCTCTAATTTTTCACGTTCAATTCTCGCTAATCTAAAGTCATTGCGCTCGCGTGCTAAATCGGCGGCTTCTTTGGCTTTATCTAAGGCAATAATTTCACTTTTTGCATAGCGATAATATTGTACTAATGGAATATCACTTGGGCATACATAAGAGCAGCAGCCACATTCTATGCAGTCAAATAAATTATAGTCGCGTGCTTTTTCAAAATTATCTGCCTTTGAAAACCAATACAACTCTTGCGGTTGCAGGTTAACTGGGCACGCATCTGCACAACGCGCACAACGTATGCAGGGCATAGCTGGTGGTGGTGGTGCAAATAAATCTGGTGCGGCAGCAATAATACAGTTTGCCGCTTTAGTAATTGGCACTTGCTCGTTAGGTAAATCAAAGCCCATCATTGGGCCGCCCATGATGAAATGCGTAGTATTAGATTTAGCACCACCAGCCGCGGCTATCAATGAATGCAGTGGAGTACCAAATAACACCTCAAAATTTTGCGGTTTAGCAACATTGCCAGTTATCGTCACTATGCGCTTAATAGATGGCTCACCAAATTCAAAATAGCGATAAATCGCCAACACTGTAGCAATGTTAAATACCTGTATGCCAACATCCGTCGAGCGTTTGTCGTTCGGAATTTCAATATCAAGTAGCAAATGAATCAAACGTCGCGCATCGCCACTCGGATAAAGCGTGGGCACCACTTTAACTTGCATACTTTTACCAACGCAGGCATTTGTCATTGCGCTGGCTGCTTGAGATTTATTATCTTCAACGCCGATGATGCATTTCTCCGCGCCTAGCAAATGCTGTACGATTTCAATGCCTACGACCACTTGGTCTGCACGTTCGCGCATCAGCATGTCATCACAAGTGATATAAGGTTCGCATTCAGCTGCGTTAATCACTAAAGTATGTACGTTAGACTTGCCGTTTGTAAGCAATTTAATGTGCGTCGGGAACGTTGCTCCTCCCAGCCCTACAATGCCCGATGAACGTAGGCTATCAACCAATAATTTTTTGTCGGTATTTCTCCAATCCAAAGGCTGTAATTTCGCCCAAGTATCTTTGCCATCTGGCGTTAGCGTGATACACATATCAGGCAGACCAGATGGATGAGGAATAATTTGTTCGCTTATAGCGGAAATCGTGCCAGAAGTAGGCGCATGAATCGCGGCAGATACCGTACCTTCTGGTTCGGCTAGCATTTGACCTTTTAGGACAAAGTCGCCTACTTGCACCAAAACTTTAGGAATATAGCCTACATGCTGGCGTAACGGTAATACAAGTTGTTCCGGAATGGCAAGCTCGGCGATAGGCAGCGTGGTTGACTCCGCTTTATGATCCTGCGGATGCACGCCACCATTGAATTTAAAGACATCTTTATTGCTAGAGACGCCGCGAATTAAATTGCTCGCAAAGTTGATAATTGCATTCATGCTTAGTTTTATTTGTATTTTCTGGTATTAATTTCTAATGATTGCAGTTTTAGTTGGCGTTATTCGCCCCAAAAGGCACGGCTATAATTGGTATTACAGGATATTTCCATTTCCAATTATCAGGATTTTCAGCAATTGGTTCCATCGAAATGCAATCCACTGGGCAAGGCGCTACACACAATTCACAACCAGTGCATTCGGATGCGATGATGGTGTGCATGTGTTTCGCTGCACCCAAAATTGCATCTACAGGACAAGCTTGTATGCATAAAGTACAACCGATACAGATATCTTCATCAATGAAGGCCACCGCTTTAGGCTTCTCTACACCATTGGCAGCGTTAATAGGTTTGTATTCCACGCCCATTAAATCGGCCAATGCATGTGCGCCAGCATCACCGCCTGGTGGGCATTGGTTAATGTCAGCCTCACCCGCGGCAATTGCGGTAGCATAAGGCTTGCAGCCCGGATAGCCGCATTGTCCGCATTGGGTCTGTGGCAGAATTGCGTCGATACGCGCGACCAACGGGTCGCCCTCTACCTTGAATAGCAAAGCGGCAATGCCTAATAAAGTGCCGAGCACCAAAGCAAGGCCAAGCATAATGTAAAGTGAAATTAACATGTAGATATTTTTAAGTACTTGGTTTTTAACTGATATTTAGCTTAATTGACCTAATATTTATCTAGCCCAGCAAAACCCATGAAAGCTAAACTCATTAAAGCAGCAGTTACCATGGCAATTGCAGAACCTTTTAAAACAATCGGTACATCCGCTGCTTCCAGTCTTTCACGCATGGAAGCAAATAAAATAAGTACCAGTGAAAATCCAATGGCGCCGCCCAAACCAAAAAGTAAAGATTCGAGGAAACTATGGCTAGCTTGAGCATTCAATAATGGAATGCCCAGCACCGCGCAGTTGGTGGTGATTAAAGGTAAAAATATACCCAAGCCCTGATAAAGCGGCGGGAAATTTTTTTCCATAATCATTTCGGTAAGCTGCACCACGCTAGCGATGATGACAATAAAAGAGAGCGTACGCAGGTACTGCAAATTGTTTGGTTCAAGTAGGTACTGATTAACGCCCCAGCTGGTCATGGAGCCTATACTTAATACAAATGCGGTCGCACCAGCCATACCTATTGACGCTTCAAGTTTTTTTGAAACGCCCATAAATGGACAAAGCCCTAAAATTTTAACCAGTACAATGTTGTTTACAAGCACTGTACCAATCAAGATCATAATGTAATGGTGGAAATCAAAAGTCATGTGAGCTTCTGTGCAATACTAAATAAGTGAATCTGAGTATTAATAAAATGAGTGCGAATTATACCTCGTTTAGGCCTTGTTCGTGCACCGTAAAGCGGTTGCTAAAACAGCGGTGTCGCTAATATGACGACTAATATAGCGCTAAGTTTTGCGATTAACAAAGCATCAGTAATTATACAGATATAACGATATGGAATAATTATTAGCAATCAGCAAATTAGCGGGTAAATAAGTTTGCATATAGAAGCTGTTTATTTACTGAACTTTTAAGTTAAAATACTGAATTACTAATAGTTTAGGTTTGCTATGCTGCAAGGTAGTTCAGTCGCTCAAGGTAGTCTAGTTGCTATCGTTACGCCTATGTTCGAAGACGGGCGTTTAGATATACCTTCTTTGAATGCGTTGATTGATTATCATATTGATCAAGGTACAGATGGTATTGTCATTGTAGGCACTACAGGTGAATCACCTACGGTAGATTTTGATGAACACTGTTTGCTGATAGAAACGGCAGTAAGCCAAGTGAATGGTCGAGTGCCAGTCATTGCTGGTACAGGTGCAAATTCAACTAAAGAAGCCATTGAGCTCACCCAAAAAGCCAAAGAGCTTGGCGTAGATGCATGTTTGCTGGTTGCGCCTTACTACAACAAACCCACGCAAGAAGGCTTATATCAGCATTTTATGGCCATCGCCAATGCCGTGGATATTCCGCAAATTCTATATAACGTGCCAGGTCGCACGGGCTGTGATATTGCCAATGACACAACAATTCGTTTAGCGACGCATAAAAATATTATCGGTATTAAAGATGCCACAGGTGGCATCGAACGCGGTACGGATTTAATCTTACGCGCGCCAAAAGACTTTGCTGTGTTAAGTGGCGATGATGCTACAGCGATGTCTTTAATGTTGCTTGGTGGCAAAGGTGTGATTACAGTCACTGGTAACGTAGCGCCCAAGTTAATGCACGAAATGTGTGTTGCAGCTGTGGCGGGAGATGCAATCACAGCGCGCGAAATTAATGCTAAGCTATTTCCCTTACATCAAAAATTATTTATTGAGGCTAACCCTATTCCAGTTAAATGGGTATTAGCACAAATGGGCTTAATTAAAATGGGTATTCGCTTACCTATGGTGCATTTGTCAGCGCAATATCATGATGTTTTACGCAATGCCAGCAAACCATCCGGTATTTTATAAGAAATATTTTTTACATAAAGCAAAATCGTTTTCTCAAGAGGTCTGAATGAAACAAATGCATATCCAGCGTACAGCCATTTACTTGCTACTCACTGCCACTTTAGTCGGCTGTGACTCTATTCCATTTATCAATAACGAGTCAGATTATAAGGGTGCCAGCAGATCTAAACCATTAGAAGTGCCGCCAGATTTAACAGCTAGCCCAGTCAGTGATGCATATTCTATTCCTGGCAATACTAGCTATTCAGCTTATAGCCAAGCACAAGATAGCCAAGAAGTGGGGGTTGAAAAGGTCTTAACGAATCCTGATGGAGTGAGATTAGAAAGAGCTGGTGCGCAGCGTTGGTTAGTCGTCAACGCACCTGCTGAAAAAATATGGCCAGTAATACGCGAATTCTGGACCGACCAAGGATTTGCTGTGCGTTCAGAAGATGCACAAATTGGTGTGATGGAAACTGAATGGATTGATGCGGACGCCATTAAAAAAGATGATTCAGGCAATATGGGTGAAAAATTTGATAAATGGCTAGATAGACTTTCTGGTTTAGCGGATAAGAAAAAATTCCGTACACGTTTAGATAGGGGTGATGAATCAAATACCACTGAAATCTACATGACTCATCGTTCAGTGAATGCTGCGCCTGATGATGGTAAGAATCGTGTGCAAACGCAACTAGGTGAAATTGACACTGGTTATAGAGCTGATGCAAAATCTGCAAAATCTGCCCCTACTGCCGATGCCAGAGATGCAGAATTAGATGCCGAATTATTAAGACGCTTAATGGTAAAACTTGGCGTTGAAGAACAAAAATCCAAAACTATTTTGGCGCAAGCTAGCACACCAAAACGTGCTAGTGTGGTAAAGGAGCCTGATGGTAGCGCAACATTAAACTTAAATGACGCTTTTGACCGCGCATGGCGCCGAGTCGGTTTAGCTTTAGACAGAGTGGGTTTTGTCATTGAAGATAAGGATCGTTCGAATGGTTTGTTCTTTGTACGTTATGCTGATGTAGATATCGACGATACGCCAAAGCAAAAGAAAGGCTTGTTCGAAACCTTGAAGTTCTGGGGTGACGATGAAAAAGAAGCTTCAGGGGCTACTAAAGAGGCAAAAGAAGAAAAAAGTATGGTTGAAAAACTAAAGTTCTGGGGTAATGATGATAAACAAAAAACTAACCCAGAAAAACAATACCGCATTTATGTAGCTGATGCTGAAAATGCTGGTACTAAGGTAACAGTAGTGGATAAAGACGGTGGGCGAGTTAAAACGACTACAGCTAACCGTATTATTGCGCTAATGTACGAGCAGTTGAAATAGCTTTATCAGGATTCTGTCCTCGATAAAGTTCTGATAAATAGACGATGCGCTTTGCTTCGCTGGGTAGCGGCAGTGCTGGCAATGCGCTAGTCGTAGAAATCAATCAAACTAGACTCATGTTGGATTGTGGGTTTAGTATTAAAGAAACGCTCGCTAGATTAACGCGCTTAAATCTACAACCAGATGATTTGGCTGGCATCGTCATTACCCATGAACATGATGACCACGCTGGCGGCGCGTTTAAATTTGCCGCTAAGTACAAAATTCCTGTGTGGCTCACTTATGGCACACTCAAAATGTCTACTCGATATATCCCCGCACAACATGATCTTCAATTAAATGTTGTGGATAGCCATAGTGAGTTCTCTATAGGTGATATTCATGTTCTGCCATACCCCGTGCCGCATGATGCGCGTGAACCAATGCAATGCGTATTTTCTGATGGTAACCACAAGTTAGGCGTACTCACAGATGTTGGTCGCACCACGCCGCATATCACTGAAAAATTAAGTGGTTGTAACGCGCTAGTGCTGGAATGTAACCATGATGCCAGTATGTTGCAATCTGGGCCATATAGCTGGGCGCTCAAAAAGCGTGTTGGTGGTGATTTTGGACATCTTGAAAATCAAGATTCGGCAAATTTATTATCAAAATTAGATAATAGTCAGTTACAGCATATTTTGGCTGCACACCTCAGTGCAAAAAACAATACACCAGCACTTGCTAAATCTAGCTTGGCAAATGTATTAGGTTGCCAAGACGATTGGATTGGAATTGCTGATCAGGTACAAGGTTTTAATTGGCGAGAGATTATTAAGAGCTAAAGAGCGTAAATACAGAAACTATAATCACAAAAAAGCCGACTAAAAGTCGGCTTTTGTCACTTCTGACTAGAAGCTAATTACTTAGCAGCTTCGGCAGCAGCAGCTTCAGCAGCAGCAGGAGCTGCAGCTTCAGCGGCAGCAGGTGCAGCTTCAGCAGCAGCTTCAGGAGCAGCAGCTTCAGCAGCAGCAGGTGCGGCCGCTTCAGCAGCAGCTTCAGCTTCAGCAGATGGAGTTTCAGCAGCTTTTTCGCCACAAGCAGTTAAAGCAAGAGCTAATAATGCAGCAAGTAAAATAGAACGTGTCATTTTTATTCCTTAAGGTTTATAACTAGTTAAAAAACTTTTTTCGATAACCGCTTAAAAGTTTTACCTAATTAGCTATACCGAGTGGCACAAATTTTACCAGTTTTTTTTTAAAAAACCAGTGTCTTTCAATAAGAAAACGACAAAATTTCCAACAAAATGTATTATTTTCACAACATTTAATAAATTTGTATCTATTTTTCCCTATTCAACACGAATAGACAATGCATTGCTCTGAGATTGACCTATATTTTGTTTACTTAAAATAGTTCGACTCACTTCATCTTTTTGTTGCATGATGCCACCTAAATCCAGCCATTCACCACGATTTACTCTTACAATGGTACTGAGCTCCTCAAAGTCTATGTAACTATTTTGGTTGAGTTGCGCAATTCTTGGTGTGATTTGTAATTCGATTTGATTCCCAATGCTACGAGGCCGCACAGAAAACCCAGTGCTGATGTCTACAAATTCGGTGGTACGTTGGATGCTTGCATAGCGTCGCGTGAGTGTGATCCATTCTTGAGTATATGGTATAGATTGCCCAACTCGTATAAACGCGCTCCCCCCATCCAGCACATTAATAAACTGGTTGCCGTTTTTGCGAATGCTGCTTTGATTGTTTTCAATATCAAGCTGAACGCCATCCGCAGTATTTCTGGGATATCTATTTGTGCCTATGGTCGCGTTACCTATGCGTTTGCGACCACTCACAGCAAAATTTTCATCGTTAGTTTGGAGATTATTTTGGTGGCTTACGGTAATTTTCAGATTCTCACGCTCAACATCCAATGTAGAGATCATTTGTTCTATTTCTATCATCTTCTCTGGGCTAGCCCGAATGATTAAGTGGTTTTGCATGCCAGTTGCCGTACCATCACTACCAACTAGAGGTTGAATGATAGGCAGAATATCTTCTGCAAAATGATGTTGTAAGTCAATAATCTTAAACTCGGTTGCAGCGAATGCATTGAGTGAGAACAATGAGAGCGTTAATAAGGAGCTCGCAAGCGAAAGAATTCGAGCGCATTTGCCAGTTGCTAAATTAAGTAGTTTCATAAACCCAGCCTTGAAATAGTGACGACATCTTGCGTAGCTTCAAGCAACTCTTTAAATCTAGTATTGAGTAAGCTTGCGGTCGCAAGGTCATCCAAGCTATATCGAAAGCGGGCTTGGTCGATATGAATGCGTTTAACGTAATGTTTATCATCCGCCAATATGAAACAGTCTTTAGCATGTTTTGCCGTTTGATTAGTTTCGTACACGGTCATTTTGTGTCCGTAAATGGTGAGTAAATCTAGCAAACGAGGGCATTTATTCTGAAAAAATCCAGTGTCTTGTAAAACAATCGTTAATTGATTGCTTGGGCTTTTATTTAAGAACTGCTGAAACAACTCATGTTTTTGTTTGCTGGCAAAATCTCCATGACTGAGATCTTGGTCAAAAATCAATAGTTCGTGCTCTGCAGTGGCTAAAATAAGATTAATGGCTTCAGCGTAAAGATGTTCGCCGACTATAACCTGATCGGGAGTGAGCTCGATATTAATATTGTTAATCGTCATAGGTTTAAATGTCTTAATTTGCCTGAGTTAATTTGAATAACTTATAAATAATCAAAACTCAGGTAACCAGCAATATACCAATCATAAAGTTGTTGTAGCAATGGCGCATCTTGAATATTGCTAGCTTCAAGATGACGGTTGTCGGCAAGCTTGGTTAGAATGCTTGCTGGCTCGCCAGTCCATTTGCTAGCTTCGCCATTGAGGTAAAAGTTATCTGCGGAAAATAGCATTTGGCTTTTTAAATCCAGCGAGATGCCAACTTTGGCTAGTTTCTCACTAAAGTTACGCATAGACATTTTTTTATTCGGTTCAAACATCACATCAACTTTAGGTTCAGAAAGATAGGTCCCTAGAAAGTCAGCAATTACTTGATCTGACCATTTAATTTTACTTAAATTCTCACTGACTTTCACAATCATTTCTTTGCCGATTTCGGCAGCATGGTCTTGTAGTTTTAAATCAGCATCATCATAAATGCCATCTAAAACTAGCTTATCCTGATTCAATTGGTCTTGCATAAAACCTAAAAACTCTGTGGCAAGTTCTTGATTTTTTGGGGCGCGAAAGCCTATGGAGTAAGTCATACAGTCAATGCCATCCGCTGTGACCGCAATGCCCCAATGTGCGAGATGTGGCGGCAAATATAATAGGTCGCCAGCTTCAACTAGCCACTCTTGCGCAGTATCGAAATTTTTCAAAATACGTAATGGCGCGCCTTCTACTAAACTTAAATCCGTTTGCTCGCTAATACGCCAAATGCGCTTGCCTTGACCTTGCAATAGAAACACATCATAACTATCAAAATGCGGGCCTACGCCGCCGCCATTGGGCGCGTAGCTCACCATTAAGTCATCAAGCCTAGCATGTGGAATAAAATCGAACTGCTGCAATAACGCAGCGCCTGCGGGTAAGTGATGGTTTACGCTTTGTACCAGTAAAGTCCAATTGTTTTCAGGCGTTGGTTTTTCAGTTAAGTTAGCAAAATCATCTTCATCAAATGGACCAAAGTCCGCAAGCCATTTCCCTTTTTTATATTTAACAATGCGAGATTGCACCTCGTCTTCGCAAGCCAAACCAGCAAGTTCATCAGGCGTTAGTAAGCCCGTGAAGTTTGGAATGGCATTTTTAATGAGCAAAGGTTTTTTTTGCCAATATTCTGCTAGAAATGCCTCTGGCGTTAAGCCACCCAATAATTGCAATGGATTGTTTTTTGTTTTCATTTGTATAAAGTTTACTTAATTATTTAGTTGATAATTATGCCATTGCATTGCTATACAGGTTGGTATATATTGACTGAAATGCAAAAATAAAAGTGATTAAATCTTAGCAAGTTGCCTGACATAATCTTTATGGAGAGAAGTATGAACGCACCAGCAGATGTATCAACTAAAACCTTTCACGGCGGTTGTCCGCACGATTGCCCAGACACTTGCAGCATGGTCTATACCGTTAAAGATAACAAGCTTATCTCAGTCACAGGCAATAAAGACCATCCCATGACGCGCGGTGGTTTATGCGTCAAACTCAAAGATTACGAAAAACGTCATTATCACCCAGATCGTTTGCTCTACCCACTTAAACGCACAGGCGCTAAAGGTAGCAAGCAATTCAAACGCATTACTTGGGATGAGGCGCTGACTGAAATTACCAGTAAATGGAAAGCGATTATCGCCACCGATGGCCCACACGCCATTATGCCCAACAGCTACTTGGGCAATCAAGGATTAGTGCATGGTCTCAACGGTGGCGATGCCTTTTTTAACCGCATGGGTGCAACTGTTTGCGAACGCACTTTTTGCGGTGAAGGTTCCTGTACGGCATGGTTATTAACCGTTGGTCCAACTGCCGGCGTTGACCCTGAAAGTTTTAGCCATTCTAAATATATTGTTATTTGGGCGTGTAACTCAGTAAGTACTAATTTACATCACTGGCACATTATTCACGAGGCGCAAAAGCGTGGCGCCAAAGTCGTGGTGGTTGATTCTTATGCGTCTAAAACTGCAAAAGAAGCTGATTGGCACATTGCGCCAAAACCTGGCACAGATGGCGCACTCGCTATGGCGATGATGCACGTGATTATTGCAGAAGGTTTAGTTGACCAAGATTACGTGGATAACTACACCGTGGGTTACAAAGAACTGGCTGAACGTGCTAAAACACGTACGCCAGAATGGGCGGCAGAAATTACTGGGATTTCAGCGGATGATATTCGTAAATTTGCACGAGAATATGCCACCACGCCACCAGCGGCGATTCGCTTAGGCGTAGCGCTTGAAAGAAGCTACGGCGGTAGTCAAGCCATTCGAGCGGTCACATGCTTACCCGCATTGATAGGCGCATGGCGTCACGTGGGTGGTGGCGCTTTGCAGTTCCCCGTATGGGAGCATCCCTATAAGTTTGATGTGATTTCTCGCCCAGACTTAATCCCGGAAGGCACGCCAGTTGTTAACAATTTACAGTTAGGTCGCGTACTTACTGGTGAAACCAAGCTTAATACGCCGATTAAATCGATGATGGTATGGAATACCAACCCCATTACCCAAGCGCCCGAAACCGATAAAATCATTAAAGGTTTAGAGCGTGAAGATTTATTCACTGTGGTCGCAGAACATTTTATGTCTGACACCGCAGCCTATGCCGATATTGTGCTGCCAGCCGCGATGGGTGCGGAGATGGAGGACATGGTGCTGTCATGGGGGCATTTATACTTAACTTATAATGAAAAATGCATAGACCCACCGGGCGAGGCGCTTCCTAATAATGAAATCTTCAGGCAGCTTGCTAAGCGCATGGGCTATGAAGATGATAATTTCAAATGGAACGATACCGAATGCCTAGAAAACTACGTGGATTGGGCTTCACCCACCTGCGAAGGCATCGATTTAGATTATCTACGCCAACATGGTTTCGCACGTCTAAAAGCCTTCGGTGATAAAGATACGCGTGCGCGGCATGCCAAAGGTGAGTTTCCAACGCCTAGCGGTAAATGCCACTTCATTGCAGAAGGCGCTAAAAACTTTGTAGCAGGGCCCTTCCGTCAAATGTACGAAGGCTTTCAACCAGGTGAGGATATAGACCCATTACCTGATTACGTTGCATCGCGCGAAACGCCAGCCAGCAACCCAGCATTAGCGGCTAAGTATCCTTTGAATATTATTTCGCCTAAAAGTCATGGCTTTTTAAACTCATGCTATGCCAATGTGGCGGAGAAAATTAAGGGGCAGGGTGAGCAGTTCGTCATGATTAATCAGCAAGATGCTACGGCACGTAATATTAAAGCGGGTGATGTGGTGAAGGTGTTTAATGACCGAGGTGCGTTTGAGGGCTTGGCGAGAATTTCGGATGATGTGAATGCGGGGATTATTGTGGCAACGCTTGGATATTGGCGTCAATTGAATAATGGTACGGTGAATTGTATTAGTTCAGCGGAGTTTGGGGATATGGGGCATTCGACTACGTTTAGTGATAATTTGGTGGAGGTGGCGCTGGGGTAGGAAAGCGGGCTGATTAAGCCCGCATCGTTCAACTTACCTAGAAACTAGGTGCTGAGCGCCAGTGTTGGCAAACATATTCTAACTTGCCGAAGCGAGTTCTTACATATTGGCATACTGGAATTATTTTGCTTTTTTGCATTGTAATCTCCTTAAAAAGCTAAGGACAAATTGGCTTGTATTTTGAAATCAATGGTGTAACATTGATTTCGCGTTAGTACAATGCGCTGGCAGTCCTAGAACCAGCTATTAATACAAAGGTTCAGAGCTTTGTATTAATCCAGCCTAAGCTATTTCATGATGGCTTAGGCTTTTCTAAATCTCCTTCATTTAAAAAATCACTGGGTAAATCAATATCTTGTGTAGTGCTTACAATTTATGCCTTTATATTGTGTACGTCAATGGTAATTTATCAAATAATATGCACTATTTAAGAGCATTATTTAGCTAAGGAAAATGCAATACTCAATTGGAATATGTCGCTTTCGCGCGACTAGCGAGTTTCTTTCTTTTGCGTAGCCAAAAGAAAGAAACCAAAGAAAAGGCTACCCCCTCCCGCTTAATTCCTGTTCTGCTGAGCTTCATGGGCGGCAATCGGAAACTCGCTGCGCTCAAACAGCCGCTTGCCGAAAGCTCCCATGAAACTGAGCAGAACAGGCGCGGTAGCATGGGATTTAAGGTAAAAATCATGAGGTTGTGGATTTATTTGAATTTCTGAAACCTCGCCATTTCATTGTATTTCCCCTTTACGCCACGCTGAGCAACGCAGACATAAAGGGGCATTCAGCAAGCGGCTGTTTGAGCGTAAGCTAGTTTTCACATCAGAACAATTGCTTTAGCAATTCGTGATGATGGGGATGACCTTTACGGTTACCGATTGCTGCCTTTGTGTTGAGTAGCGCAAGGAAGCCTTTAGGCAGTGGTGTTGGGGTGCCGTTTTCTTGGGTTACTTTTGGCGCCAAGGTCGCTGTGTAACAGCGGGCACTTGGCGGACATGCCAAGTACTGGTACTTTTTAGGCAGTTAAAAGAAAGTGACTAGCTGTCGGGCTACCCCCGACATGGTTCAATCAGTTCGAAATATTGCAAAAGCCACTGGATTTTTTCCTGCTAGGAAATGTCAGTAAGTGTTTGCGCTACTCAGTTGGCTGATATTTGGTGCATCTTAAACATTCCGTCATTCTTAGTGGTGTGCGGAATCTAACGGCTTGTAGTTCTGAGCTGCTGCTTTATTTAAGAATACGACTTTATTCTTACCTGAATTTTTGGCGTGATACATCGCTTTGTCAGCGGCCATCATGAGCTTTTTAGGAGTGAATGCATCTGAGCGGTGAATGGCGACGCCGATACTTACGCCTACTGATAACATGGAATTTTCAACTGGAATCGGGTTTTTTAATGCATTGATAAGTCGGTTGGCTAATGTTTCTAGCTCGTCTTTGTCTTTGAATTTTGGCACGATTAAAGTAAATTCATCGCCGCCTAAGCGCGCTAAAGCGTCTTGTTCCCTTAAACAACTTTGGAATAGTTGGCTGACGGTAATGAGAAGTTGGTCGCCGATTTCATGGCTGTATTGGTCGTTGACGGTTTTAAAATTATCTAAGTCCATGTAGAAAATGGCATATTTCTGTTTTTCAATAATGGCATTATCGTGAATGTGATGTAGCTTGTTTTCAAATCCACGTCGGTTTAATAAATTAGTGAGTGGGTCATGGGTGGCTTGATGGCTGAGATGATCAACCTTGTTTGAGCTAGATAAAATAACTTTAAATAGGTGTAGTGTATGTAAGTATGAAAATAATAAAACACCAAAAATCACTAGCGCCAGTGTTACACCCGCAATGATGCTGTCACGGATGGTCGTTTGCATGTGTATATTAAGTACATTTCGACGTTCTAGCAGAATTACATCTGCTTTCATCAATGCTAGGCGGATGTTATCCATGACTACTCTGCCACGGTCTTTAGATAAGCTGAGGTGCGAGGCGTAAGATCCTGCATTCAATTGTACTGAGGTGCTAGCTTCTATAATGCTAAATTTGTCATCAGACAGTCGCTGAATTTTCTCTACAATTGGTGTTAGCGCAGGGAACTCGTGACCGTCTTTAGTCAGGTCATCTATAGTTTTATACGCTTGAATTTTACTTTCTTTGTAATGCTCAAGAAAGGTGGCATTATTTGTGATTAAATAGCCGCGCTGGCTGGTTTCAGCATCTAATATAGCGCTTCTTAAAGTGATAATATTGAAGCGTTGCTTGTCGATAAAATCTTTATTCTTTTCGATTCTATTCAAATTGTACATCGTATAAAAAAGACTGAGCATGACCACACTAATTAATAGTGACGCTGCAAGAAGCGGGTAGATGATCTCTTTCTTATAATTCAACATGAGTAACTTGGGAAGTTAAGGTTAGCATTTCAGTAATTTTAATTATAATAGCGCTTAGCTAAATGTGATTTCCCTGATATCAGCAATTTTACCTATCAATTCATGAGATTAAGCACAATATGAACATATACGCCATGGCAAAACCTTTGTTGTTTTGCTTAGATGCCGAGGTCGCGCATGATCTCACTATTAAGAGCTTAAAGCTAGCGAGCAAATTACAGTTAACGCAATGCTTAAATCAGGCGACTATATGCCAGCCAAGATCAGTCATGGGACTTACATTCCCTAATCCTGTTGGCTTGGCCGCGGGTTTGGATAAAAATGGTACGGTGGTTGATGGAATGGCAGCCTTAGGCTTTGGTTTTATTGAAGTGGGTACGGTGACACCACGCCCGCAACCAGGTAACCCTAAGCCACGTTTGTTTCGGGTAAAAGAAGCGCAAGGTATTGTGAACCGCTTTGGTTTTAATAATTTGGGCGTGGATAACTTAATTGAGAATGTTAAGGCCGCTAAATACAAAGGCGTGCTCGGCATTAATATAGGTAAAAACTTTGATACGCCGATTGAAAATGCCGTGGATGATTATTTGATTTGCATGCGTAAAGTCTATGCGCATGCGAGTTATATCACCGTGAATATTTCATCACCAAACACAAAAAATTTACGTGCTTTGCAAGAAAAAGAGGCGCTATCTCAGTTGCTGGCTACGCTCAAATTAGAGCAAACCAAGCTTGCAGATCAGCATGGCAAGTATGTGCCTATCACCTTAAAAATTGCACCAGATTTAGAGCTTGAACAAGTAAATGAAATTGCTGATTTGCTGATACAACATAAGATCGACGGCGTGATTGCCACTAACACCACTTTATCTCGCGAAATGGTGCAGGGCATGGAACATGCTGATGAAACAGGGGGTTTATCTGGTGCGCCAGTACGTGAGAAATCAACGTTGGTGATTCAGCAATTATCGCAACGCTTACAAGGAGCTTTGCCGATTATTGGCGTGGGTGGCATTTTGAGTGGTGCTGATGCGGTTGAAAAAATCGCAGTGGGGGCAGATCTAGTGCAAGTGTATAGCGGGCTGATTTATAAAGGGCCTAGGCTAGTGCATGATATTTGCAGAACACTTGGTTAACTTACTGCAACATTTAAAAGTGTAATGGCTCTACCAATATTATATTCATACCGCCGTTGCCCTTACGCCATGCGTGCGCGTATGGCACTTAAGCTGGCTGGAGTTAATGTTGAGATTCGTGAAATTTCACTACGTGACAAACCAGCACACATGCTGCAAGTTTCACCTAAAGCCACCGTGCCTGTATTGGTGCTACAAGATGGCACCGTGATTGAACAGAGCTTGGATATTATGCATTGGGCACTGCAGCAGCATGCGCTAGGAGCTAATGTTTATGCGGGTGCTGACGCACTTATTTCGCAGAATGATACGGCGTTTAAACAGGCTTTGGATGCTTACAAATACCCTGAGCGTTACCCAAGTAAAACGCAGATAGAGCATCGGGCGGATGGTGAAGTTTTTTTGTTGAAGCTTGAAAATTTGCTGCTTGAACATCTTTATTTATTTTGCGAAACGCCTAGCTTGGCCGATATTGCAATTTTCCCCTTTGTTCGGCAGTTTGCTGGGGTTGATACTGCTTGGTTTGAAATGGCGCCTTACCCAAAACTGCAGCTTTGGCTGAACAGACTCGTTCAATCTGAATTGTTTATTAGCGTCATGGAAAAACAGCCAACTTATATTGAATAAGTTGGCTGTTATTTTTTTGCTAAAAGTTAAGTAAAACTAAACTTCGGCTAACGCACTTTCTGAAGGTGTTTTATCATCAACAAAGATTAATTTCACTTCATCTTTGCTGTCAATATCCACATGCACGCTGCCGCCGTTAGCTAGTTTTCCAAACAATAATTCGTCGGCAAGCGCCTTGCGAATCGTATCTTGAATCAATCTAGCCATTGGCCTTGCGCCCATTAATGGATCAAAGCCTTTTTTGCCTAAGTAAGCTTTCAAGGCATCGCTAAAAGTCACTTCTACTTTTTTGTCGTGCAATTGGTCTTCTAATTGAATTAAGAATTTATCAACAACACGAATGATAATGTCTTGTGATAAGCCAGCAAATGACACGGTTGCATCTAAACGGTTACGGAACTCTGGTGAGAATAAGCGTTTAATATCTGCTTGCTCATCGCCTGCTTGTTTGGCATTGGTAAAGCCAATATTCGCTTTAGACAAGTTCTCAGCACCAGCATTAGTGGTCATGATAATCGTAACGTTTCTAAAGTCAGCTTTGCGACCGTTGTTATCAGTGAGCGTGCCGTTATCCATCACTTGCAACAGAATGTTGAAAATATCAGGATGTGCTTTTTCAATCTCATCAAGCAACAATACGCAATATGGATGCTTAGTTATCGCCTCGGTCATCAAGCCGCCTTGCTCAAAACCTACATAGCCAGGAGGAGCACCAATCAAGCGGCTCACGGCATGGCGTTCCATATATTCACTCATGTCGAAGCGAATCAACTCAATGCCCATGATATAGGCTAACTGTTTAGCTACTTCGGTTTTACCCACGCCAGTCGGGCCACTGAATAAGAAGCTACCAACCGGTTTATTATTGCCACCTAAGCCGCTACGTGCCATTTTAACGGCTGATGTCAGTGCTTCAATGGCTTTATCTTGACCAAACACTACGGCTTTCAAATCGCGCTCTAAAGTTTTAAGTGCGCTTCTGTCATCCGCAGAAATATTTTTGGGCGGAATACGCGCAATTTTCGCGATAATATCTTCAATCTCTTTGATACCAATCACTTTTTTCTGTTTAGATTTTGGCAAGATACGTTGCGCAGCGCCAGCTTCATCAATCACATCAATGGCTTTATCGGGCAAGTGACGGTCATTAATGTATTTAGCAGAAAGCTCTGCGGCTGTAGTTAATGCAGAAGCAGAATATTTCACGCTGTGATGTTCTTCAAACCTTGATTTCAAGCCTTTTAGAATCTCAATAGTTTCAGCCACACTAGGTTCCGTCACATCCACTTTTTGGAAGCGGCGTGAGAGCGCATGGTCTTTCTCAAAAATACCGCGATACTCTTGGTAAGTGGTTGCGCCTATGCACTTGAGCGAACCATTTGATAAGGCTGGTTTTAACAAGTTGCTGGCATCTAAAGTGCCGCCGCTGGCTGAACCTGCGCCAATCAATGTATGAATTTCGTCAATAAACAAAATCGCATCTGGGTTTTCAGCAAGCTGCTTCATGACTGCTTTTAAGCGTTGTTCAAAGTCGCCACGGTATTTAGTCCCAGCGAGTAAAGCGCCCATATCCAAGGAATAAACAGTGGCATTAGCCAATACTTCAGGAATATCTTTTTCCACTATACGACGCGCTAAGCCTTCAGCAATCGCAGTTTTACCTACACCAGCCTCACCCACTAATAATGGATTATTTTTACGGCGACGGCATAAGGTTTGTACAACACGTTCAAGTTCTGGTGCACGGCCAATAAGCGGGTCAATTTTGCCTGCTGCCACTTGTGCATTTAAATTGAGTGTGTAATTTTCAAGCGCGCCAGCCGGCGAAGCCTCAACATCAACTTCAGTATCTGCGCCTTCAGGTTTAGCAGTTTCGCCAATTTTAGATACGCCATGTGAAATGAAATTCACCACGTCTAAACGCGTTACGCCTTGTTGATGCAAGAAAAATACCGCATGGGAATCTTTTTCACCAAAAATTGCGACCAACACGTTTGCGCCAGTCACTTCTTTTTTACCAGAAGATTGTACGTGTAACATTGCACGCTGAATCACGCGCTGAAAACCTAAGGTAGGTTGTGTATCAACATCCTCTTGGCCGTCCACAGTTGGCGTGTGTTCTTCAATGTATTGGTTTAGTTCGGTGCGTAGCACTTCTAGCTTCGCACCGCATGCCCGCATCACTTCGGCTGCGGTTGGGTTGTCAATCATGGCAAGTAGCAAATGCTCAACCGTAATGAGCTCATGACGCTTTTGTCTAGCGTCCATAAATGCCATGTGAAGGCTTACTTCTAACTCTTGAGCAATCATTTCATAACCCTCTAATTTTAAATTCCATAAATCAATTTGCAGTGTCTTGCTAGAAAGTAGATGCTAAGCTGGCTCTGTTACGCACTGCAAAGGATGTTGCTGGTCTCTTGCGTAGCTAAGAACTTGGTTCATCTTGGTTTCTGCAATATCTTGTGTGTATACTCCACACACTGCTAAGCCTTCTGTATGTACTTTGAGCATAATTTGCGTCGCTTGTTCACGACTTTTGTTAAAAAATCGTTCTATACATTCAACGACAAATTCCATAGGGGTATAGTCATCGTTTAACAGTAAAACATTAAACATTGGCGGCAACTTTGGCTTTGCCACCTCAGGTTTAAGTGCAACATCATTTTCAAAGGGGTTAGCGCTTTTTTGTAGCTTTGTCATATGAATCTATTTTGTACCAAACCACAGAAATTTCAAGCCCAATTTCATTAGGGTTATCTTAAATCATTAAATAAAATTCATTACATGGAATAAACATGCTAAATAGGGGCTGATTGCAAGCCATTAATTTATGTAAATAGATGAGCTGGTAGAAGTGCTGAGCGGGGTAGTGAGAGATAAGTGAAATAAAAGATGGATTAAGGGTAAATTTTAACGCTTTTAACAATGCGGTCTTGCGTTTGGATGATTTCAATCACATGCGTACCAACTTTAAAACTGGTGTTAGATTCTGGAATATCCTCAAAATGCTCTAGAATGAGTCCATTAAGCGTGCGCGGGCCTTCAAGAGGTAGGTTTAGATTTAGTTTTTTATTCAGGTCGCGTAGCGAGCTGCTACCGTCAACTATCCATCCACCATCTTCATCTTTGCGGTAACTGCCTAAGCGAGAAGGCGATTGCGTTGTAAAGTCGCCTATCATTTCTTCTAAAATATCTTCTAGCGTCACTAAACCTTTAAATTCACCATATTCATCTACCACCAGCGCTACGCGTTGTTGTTTTTCTTGAAATTGTTGTATTTGCGTATAAAGCGGGGTGCCTGAAGGCACAAAGTAAGGTTCAGTAATCACTTCGCGTAATGTTTCTTTATCAAAATCATCACTCTCATGGTGCGAACGCAACTGTGACATTACTTTACGCAGATGCAGTATGCCAATAATCTCTTCTTGCTCACCTTGTCGAACGGGTAAGCGCGTATGTTGGCTGTTCGAAATCTGCTGCATAATTTGATCTAGTGGAGCATCAAAATCAATACTTTCTACCATTGTATGAGCGGTCATCACATCGTCGACGGTAATTTTTTCTAAATCGAAGAGGTTTAATAAAATCGATCTATGCTTTTTAGGAATGAAGTGACCAGCATCAGTCACAATGCTACGCAACTCTTCTGTTGTGACAGCGTGATGGACTTCTGCAAAATTGGCTTTCATGCCCAATAAATACATAAAGCCCCTAACAAAAAGATTAACGAACGAAACGATAGGGTTAAATAGCCAAAGCAAAGGATAAAGCAAATAGCTACAAGCAAACGCAAATTTTTCAGGATGGGCAGCGGCAATGACCTTAGGGGATATTTCGCTAAACACTAATATGATGAATGTTATGGCAAGTGAGCCCACTGCAAGCACATATTCGCCCTCCCCAAACAACTTGTGACTGATGACTACTTCTAAGGCGGATGAACCTACAATACAAAGCGTATTGCCTAATAGAATGACGCCTAATAATTTGTCCGTTTTGGACAGTAAAACGCTAGCTAGCCGTGCGCCACGATGACCTTGTCTTGCCAAATGCTTCATCCGATAACGGTTGACTGACATAAGGCTGGTTTCTGAAATTGAGAAAAAAGCACTACAAAGCAGTAGCAATACTAGAATGCCAAACTGCGAGCTTAAGGAAATATTATCCAAAGGGATCTACCAAAGGGTGTCTTTTGAGTGGGAAAAGAGAGTGTATATGGCGGGGGGATAAGAAATCAAGTGCAATTTTTCTGCACTTGATTGTTTATTTAAAGTTTATAAAAAGCTTAGGATGCGAATTCAGAAGGATCTGGCTCAACTACTACTTCTTTTTTTGCGCCTTCTTTTTTCTCAACATCACCAATTAAGTTGGCACGATTAACGCCTAACCACATGGCGATTGGGCAAGCAACCAATACTGATGAGTAAATGCCGAACAAAATACCAATTGTTAGTGCTAATGCAAAGTTATGCAAGACTTCGCCGCCGAACAATAGCATTGAGCCAACCATAGTCTGTGTCATGGTGTGAGTAATAATTGTACGTGACATCGTGCGAGTAATCGCGTTATCAATGACTTGAACCACGCTAGCTTTACGCATTTTGCGGAAGTTTTCGCGTACTCGGTCAAACACCACGACTGATTCATTCACTGAATAGCCTAGCACAGCAAGAATCGCGGCCAATACCGTTAGGTTGAATTCCCATTGAAAGAACGCAAAGAAGCCTAAAATAATCACCACGTCATGCATGTTAGCGATAATCGCAGCCACCGCGAAGCGCCATTCAAAACGTAACCACAAATAAAGCATGATGCCTAAGCTGACGAAAAATAGTGCTAACGCACCGTTTTCATAAAGTTCATCACCCACTTGAGCGCCCACAGCTTCTACACGGCGAATTTCAGCAGTAGCATCTGCTGCTACTAATGCCGTTTTCACTTCCTCTGAAAGTTTAGCCACTGAAACGCCAGCTTTAGCAGGTAAGCGAATCAATACATCATGGCTTGAGCCGAAGTTTTGTACTGTGGCTTCTTTTAAACCTATGCTATCTACCGCTTTGCGAACACTATCCAAATTCGCCGCTTTCGGATAGTTCACTTCCATTACCGTGCCGCCAGTGAAATCTACGCCAAAATTTAAGCCGCGAGTGGCTAAAAATAAAACGGCCAATATGAAAGTCACTAATGAAATTGCGGTCGTTAGGCGACCGTAACTCATAAAGGGAATATCTTTTTTGATTCTAAATAATTCCATAGTATTTACTCTAATCTTTTAAAAAGTTTGCGCTTAAGCTTTGTAGATTTGACCAATTGACAGCTTGGTAAGCTTACGGCGATAACCGTAAATGAAGTTTACCAATGCACGAGATACCAGCACAGCACTAAACATGGAAGTCAAAATACCCAACACGTGAACTACCGCAAAGCCTTTAATTGGGCCTGTACCAAACATGAATAAGGCCAAACCTGCAATCAACGTCGTTACGTTTGAGTCTAAAATGGTATCCCATGCGCGCTCGTATCCAGCATGAATGCTAGCTTGTGGCGTGTTGCCATTACGCATTTCTTCACGAATACGTTCGTTAATTAACACGTTAGCATCAATTGCCATACCAAGTGCTAGGGCAATCGCCGCCAAGCCTGGCAGGGTAAGGGTTGCTTGTAACATAGATAAAATCGCAACCAGAAGTAGCAGGTTAATCGCTAGCGCTGTTACTGAAACTGCACCAAATGCTAAGTAGTAAACAATCATCATCACTGCAATTGCGGCAAACCCCCATAGCGTTGAATGGATGCCGCGAGTGATATTGTCTTGTCCCATACTAGGGCCAACGGTACGTTCTTCAACGATATCCATAGGCGCTGCAAGCGCACCAGCACGCAGCAGTAAGGCAACGTCAGTAGCTTCTTGTGTGTTTGCCATACCTGAAATTTGTACACGACCACCACCAATTTCTTCGTTAATTGTTGGAGCGGTAATCACCTCGGTACTGCCTTTTTCAATTAGCAATATCGCCATGCGTTTGCCCACGTTTTCACGAGTCACTTGCTGAAAAATACGTGCACCGCGAGCATCTAAGGTAACATTAACGGTTGATCTGCCTGATTGACCATCTACGCCTGGGCCTGCATCAGTAATGTAATCACCAGTTAGTACTACGTTCTTTTTAACCAAAACTGCGCGACCATCACGATCTTTAAATACATCGTCCCCTATCGGAGCTTGACCTTTTTCAGCTTTTTCTAATGTAGCCGCATCGCTTTTTTCTTCATCAACCATACGAATTTCTAGTGTCGCAGTACGACCTAAAATTTCTTTCGCTTTTGCAGTATCTTGTACGCCAGGCAACTGGACAACTACGCGGTCAGCACCTTGTTGTTGAATGATGGGTTCCGCTACCCCTAATTCGTTGATACGATTATGTAGTGTTTGAATATTTTGTTTAATAGCAAAATCTTGAATTGATTTTTGCTCAACTAAATTAAGTGAAGCCTTTAAAGTTTTTTCTTCGCCAATGGTTGATTCTTCAAGTGTTAAGTTAGGATATTCTTTTGCAATCAGTGCTCGGGCTTTAGTTAACTCATCCGTGTTATTAAAACGAATTTGCACTGTCTCACCTTCGCGCGATACGCCAACGTAAGAAATACGCTCTTTACGCAGTGCAATTTTGAAATCACCTACAAAACGTTCAGCCGCTTTACTTAATGCGGCTTTCATATCTACTTGCATTAAAAAGTGCACGCCACCACGTAAATCTAAACCCAAGTACATAGGTTTAGCACCCAAGCTACGCAACCAGTCTGGTGATCGAGAAAGTAAGTTTAACGCAACTGTGTAATCAGAGCCTAAATTTGCTTGAAGCACATCTTTAGCGCGGATTTGAGTATCGGTGTTATTAAAGCGGGCTTTAACACCACGTGCATCTTGATATACGCCATCGTATTCGATTTTCTCTTGCTTAAAAATATCCTCAACTTTGCTCAGTAAAGCTGAATCAAGCTTGGTGGTACTTTTGGCAGGAGTGATCTGTACGGCTGGAGATTCACCAAAGAAATTTGGAATCGTGTAAATCAGCCCAATCAAAATCATGACTGCAACAAGGATGTTTTTCCACATTGGATAGCGGTTCATAGTTAGCTCTATTTAATAACGTTGTGGTGTTGAAAAAGGCTTAAATCTGTAGTGGTTAAATGCTCTTAATCGTACCTTTTGGTAGAGCGCTTTGTACCGCTTGTTTTTGCACAGTAATTTCAGTATTAGCGGCAATCTCAAGGCTCACAAAAGACTCGGTTACTTTAGTCACTTTGCCTACAATGCCGCCGCTGGTTACCACTTCATCACCTTTTTGCAAAGCGGTAATCATTTCGCGCTGTACTTTTGCTGCTTTCATTTGCGGACGAATGATCATGAAGAAAAACAATACAAAAATAACAACGAGTGGAAGAAAACTCATTAAATCGCTACCTGTTGTAGCGCTTGCTGCGTATGCATTTGAAATAAACACGTTGAACTCTCTTTAAAAATGAACTGGATATTGTAAAAATTAGCTTCGGATTTTAGCACAGACTGTTATTTATTGCAGACTCGTCACTCTAGCGTTATTTAGGTATTGAGCTGAGTGCGCTTAATTGCAAATTCTGTTTTAAATGCCTCAAATGTGCCAGCTTCAATCGCGCTACGCATACTTTGCATCAGCACTTGGTAGTAATGCAGATTGTGTATGGTGTTTAAGCGTGCGCCTAGAATTTCACCTACTCTGTGTAAGTGGTGCAAATAAGCACGGCTAAAGTTTTGGCAGGTGTAGCAAGTGCAATCAGCATCTAAGGGTTGGGTGTCAGTTTTATAGCGAGTATTTTTAATTTTTACGTCGCCATATTGCGTGAATAGCCAGCCATTGCGCGCGTTGCGAGTTGGCATCACGCAGTCGAACATATCAATCCCTTGCGAAACTGCTGCGACTAAATCTTCAGGTGTGCCTACACCCATTAGGTAGCGCGGTTTGTTTTGCGGCATTTTAGGCGCGGTGTGCGCGAGAATGCGCAACATATCTTCTTTAGGCTCGCCTACGGATAAACCGCCAATAGCAAAGCCATCAAAATCAATTTCAGTTAAACCAGCTAGCGAAACATCGCGTAACTCTTCGTACATGCCGCCTTGAATAATACCGAATAGTGCGTTGCTATTGCCTTGGTGTGCGTCTTTGCTGCGTTTTGCCCAGCGCAGCGAAAGCTGCATTGAATCGTTAGCTTCTTTTAATGTCGCTGGAAACGGCGTGCATTCGTCAAAAATCATCACGATGTCACTATTTAACACTTTTTGAATGCGCATAGACTCTTCTGGCGTTAAAAAGCAGGTATCGCCATTGATTGGGCTTTTAAACTTTACGCCTTCTTCAGTGATTTTACGCATCGCGCCTAAGCTGAATACTTGAAACCCGCCAGAATCGGTCAGTATTGGGCCATCCCAGCCCATGAATTTATGCAATCCGCCATGCGCTGCAATCACTTCTAGGCCTGGGCGTAGCCACAGGTGAAAAGTGTTGCCTAAAACGATGTGCGCATCAATTTCTTCAAGCTCGAGTGGTGACATAGCTTTAACCGTGCCGTATGTGCCCACTGGCATAAAGGCTGGGGTTTGCACATCGCCGTGCGCTAAGTGAACAGTGCCGCGGCGGGCAAGGCCATCTTGTTTGTGTAAGGTAAATTGCATGGTAAGGCTATATTTGAACCGTCTTTTAAGAACCCGCGATTTTATCACAAGCCTTTGCTATACTCATTTTTGTATCAATAAACCACAATAAAAAGCTATAAAAATTCAATGTTGATTCATTAACTTAGCCAATATGCTCATAAATATTACCCGATTAGCCATGATAGCTTTAGTTAGGCTATTAGTCGGCGCTCATCCGCGCTGGGTGGGTGCTGCGCCTAGTTTTGCACAAAGTATTTATTTTACTAATCACACTAGTCATTTAGATACACTGGCTTTATGGGTCGCATTACCTGCAAATATTCGCGCAAAAACCAGACCAGTAGCCGCTAAGGATTACTGGGGGCGCGGCAAAGTTAAACAATTTATTGCATTAAAAGTGCTGAATGCAGTGTTAATTGAGCGGGAAGTTTCGCGCCATAGTGATCCATTAGCGCCGCTACTAGCCGCACTTGCAGCGGGTGATTCTTTGATTCTTTTTCCAGAAGGCACTCGTAAGGCGCAGGCTGAACCTAGCGATTTTAAAGGTGGTTTGTATCATTTGGCAGAGGCCTTTCCTGAGGTGAAACTCATCCCTGTTTATTTGGATACACTGCATCGCAGCATGCCTAAGGGTAGTTATTTACCGGTACCGTTAATTTGTACGGTGCGTTTCGGTGCCACTCTTACATGGCAAGCAGATGAGCATAAAAAGACATTTTTAACGCGCGCTCGTGCTGCAATACTGAGTTTGATTTAGGGTAAATTATTTATGAGAGTAGAAATATGTTAACTGAGCTTGCTAACACGCTTGTAACGCTAGACCCAACACATAAATTTTATTGGCTTATTAGTGCGGTAGCTACATTATTGCTTGTTGCTTCCATTATTGGTTGGGCGCTAAAGCGCAAGACATTAGCCAAAAATAACCCGTTAGAAAAATCTTTAAAGCTGATTAATAACCTTGTTTCTAGGGTGAATGCTTGGTGGGTAATGGTGGCAATTCTTGTTATAGCCTTTTTGGCAGGCAAGTTGGGCACCATTATTCTATTTGGTTTTATTTCGTATTTTGCACTGCGTGAGTTTATGACACTTACACCAACGCGCGCAGGCGATCATCGCACCTTATCGTTGGCTTTCTTTCTGTTAATACCTTTACATTATTATTTGATTTACTCCGATTGGTACGGCTTGTTTAGTGTGCTGATTCCGGTTTATGCTTTTTTATTGATGCCTTCAATTTCAGTGCTAGCGCAGGACACTGAGCATTTCTTAGAGCGTGCAGCCAAAATTCAATGGGGCGTGATGATTGCCATATATTGCATCAGCCATGCACCCGCCTTGCTTTTGCTAACAATTACAAACTTTGAAGGTCAAAATACCTTACTGTTGTTTTACTTTTTGCTAATCGTTCAATTGAGCGATGTGTTGCAATATGTCTTCGGTAACTTGTTTGGTAAAACAAAAGTTGCACCTATCGTTAGCCCGAATAAGACGCTGGAAGGTCTGATTGGCGGGGGTTTATCTACGATTTTAGTCGGAACTGGTTTATGGTGGATTACGCCATTTACACCAATACAAAGCGCAGGCATGGCTACGGTTATCGTAACGATGGGCTTTTTGGGCGGCTTAGTAATGTCTGCCATTAAACGAAGTTTAGGTGCTAAGGATTGGGGTAATATGATAGAAGGTCACGGCGGCATGTTAGATAGAATGGATTCAGTGAGTTTTGCTGCGCCAGTTTTCTTTCACTTAGTGCGTTATTATTTTACGCCTTAAGTAAAAAGTGTTTATTATTACAACTCAACTTAATTTATTGAAGATTTCCACGCATGGCTGAACCTAACGACAAGATTGAATATAGCGAGAAAACAAAGCGTAGAGACAGCGATAGCGCCACATTGCGCCAACGCGGCATTTATTTATTGCCAAATTTGTTTACTTCCGCTGCACTGTTTTCAGGTTTTTTTGCCATTGTGCAGGCCATGAATGGAAACTTTGAGCTTGCCGCAATTGCGGTATTTGTAGCGATGGTATTAGATGGCCTAGATGGTCGTGTAGCCCGCATGACTAATACTCAAAGCGCTTTTGGTGCAGAATATGATAGCCTTTCAGATATGGTGTCTTTTGGCGTGGCACCTGCACTTATTCTATATATATGGGCATTAAAGCCGTTGGGTAAACTGGGCTGGCTTGCGGCTTTTACTTATTGTGCTTGTGCTGCCTTGCGATTAGCTAGATTTAACACTAAATTAGAAGATGATAATCAAGATAAACGCTATTTTCAAGGCTTACCAAGCCCTGGCGCAGCTGCGTTGCTGGCTGGCTTTGTATGGGTTTCATACGAATACGGCGTGAGTGGCCGCGATGTGTTCTTTGGTGTATTGCAATGGAAATGGATGGCTTGGGGTTTAACTATATTTGCTGGCCTTTCTATGGTGAGTGATTTACGCTATTACAGTGGTAAAGACATCAACCTAAAAGAAAGCGTGCCATTTTTTGTTATTTTGGCCATTATGTTGGTGATAGTGTTGATTTCATACAGCCCGCCAGAGGTCTTGTTGTTCGTGATGGCCTCTTATGCGTTGTCAGGTTACGTCATGTGGGTAATGGAAAAATTTGAGAAAGTTAAACCTGAGTAAATCGTTAGCTACGTATTTTGGGATTTCGCAAAACACTAGTGATTTGAACTTGAGTCAGTCAAATTAATCACTTGCACAACTTTGTAAAAAATACTATATTTCTATCACTATGTTTATTTCACATATTTCATCAGTTATTTATGCGGCTAGCGTTATCGCTAGCGCATTGTTATTGCGTAAACTTTTTGCGTTACGTACTGCTGCGCTCCGTAGCAACAACCTGCGCTAGCGCGCAAACTAAACCCCCACACCCCATTGTATTAAATGCCGTTGCGTAATAATCGCAGCGAAATGCTATTATTTGTGCTCAATGCATTTGAGTTAAATAGCGCTAAAATTAAACAGAATAAAAGATAGGTAATGACCATGAACACAGCGATGAATCAAGTAGCTAAACAAGATCAAATTATTATTTTTGACACCACTTTGCGCGATGGCGAACAAAGCCCAGGCGCCGCAATGACCAAAGAGGAAAAAATCCGTATTGCGCGTCAACTTGAAAAATTGGGAGTTAACGTGATTGAAGCAGGCTTTGCCGCTGCAAGCCCAGGTGATTTTGAATCGATTTCTGAAATCGCCAAAATCATTAAAAACTCAACGGTTTGTTCTTTGGCTCGAGCGAGTGAAAATGATGTGCGACGTGCAGGCGAAGCGATTAAACATGCCGCAAGTGGCCGCATTCATACATTTATTGCTACCAGCAAAATTCACATGGAAAACAAATTGCGCATGACAGAAGACCAAGTGGTCGAGCGTGCCGTGCAAGCTGTTAAATGGGCGTTGGAGTATACCAAAGACGTAGAGTTTTCAGCCGAAGATGCAGTTCGCTCAGAGATGGACTTTTTAGTACGCGTGTTTGATGCGGTTATTGAGGCGGGTGCAACGACTATTAACGTACCAGATACAGTTGGCTATTCAATCCCCGCACCTTGGGGCGAGCGCATGGCAACATTAATTAAGCGCGTGAAAAATAGCGACAAAGTGGTGTGGTCTACGCATTGCCATAACGATTTGGGCATGGCTGTGGCTAACTCATTGGCCGCAGTAATGAATGGTGCACGCCAAGTGGAATGTACCATTAACGGCTTGGGTGAGCGCGCGGGCAACGCCAGTTTAGAAGAAGTTGTGATGGCGATTAAAACCCGTAGTGATGTTTTTAATTTAACTACGCGTATTGATGCAACGCAAATCGTAGCAGCTAGTAAATTGGTTTCAAGCATTACAGGTTACCCTGTGCAACCAAACAAGGCGATTGTGGGTGCAAATGCCTTTGCCCATGAAAGCGGCATCCATCAAGATGGCGTGTTGAAGCACCGCGAGACTTACGAAATTATGCGTGCGGAAGATGTGGGCTGGAATGCTAATAAATTAACCTTGGGCAAATTGTCTGGCAGAAATGCTTTTAGAACTCGCTTGAAAGAATTGGGCATTGAGTTGGCCAGTGAAGACGCTTTAAATGCCGCTTTCGCAAGATTTAAAAATTTGGCCGATAAAAAATCAGAAATATTTGATGAAGACTTGCACGCCTTGGTGAGCGATGAGTTTGTTCAAGAGGCCTCAGAAAATTACAAATTAGTTTACTTACAAGTGACTTCACAAACAGGAGAAGTGCCTCATGCTTTTGTGACCATTTCAGATAATGCTACAGAAAAGAAAGCCGAAGCCGACGGTGGCGGCCCTGTAGATGCAACCTTTAAAGCCATTGAAAATATAGTGAATAGTGGTGCAGAGTTGCAGTTATATTCAGTTAATAACATCACCAGCGGCACGGATGCGCAAGGTGAAGTGACAGTTCGTTTGGCTAAAGGAGGGCGTATTGTAAACGGGCAGGGCGCCGATACGGATATTGTGATTGCCTCAGCGAAAGCCTATTTAAATGGCTTGAATAAACTTTACACGAAATCTGAGAAACTTAATCCGCAGTTGTAACGAGGGTTTAGTACGAGCATAGTGTTTGTTGTAGGCGCTTGCTGTATCAATAAGTAATGTTTACGGTTAAGCGCCTTGTCTTTGCTCTGGTTTAGCATTCAGTACGTGAATAAAGTTTCCATGCTATATGCACCTATCAAATTTATTGGTAGGAATATTTTGAAAAAAATCGATTTGTCTTATAAAAATCAAACCTTATTAATCATATCTAGCCTCTTTTGTACCTACTTTTTCTGGGGTGCAACTTATCTTGCTATTCGCTTTGCCATTGAAAGTTTTCCACCATTTCTAATGGTGGGGCTACGCTTTACCTTGGCTGGTGCAATATTGTTTGTGGTGATGCGTTTGTTAGGTAGCCCAATGCCCACTTTAGGCCAATGGCGTGGTGCGGCAGTTATAGGTCTTTTGCTACCTGTGTTGGGTAATGGTACGGTGACACATGTTCAATTAACCGTATCTTCCAGCGTTGCGGCGCTTTCAATTGCCACTGCGCCTATATGGATGGCGATTTTCTCATCATTTTTTGGGCACAAAATTACCCGTCAGGAATGGCTTGGCATTGCAGTCGGCTTTGTCGGCATCGTGTTATTAAACTTGGGCGGTAGTTTTAAAGGCGATATTACGAGTGCCTTGTTATTAATGTTTGCTGCGGCGAGTTGGTCTTTTGGTTCTGTATGGGGTAAGCGCTTACCTATGCCACAAGGCTTAATGGGCGCGGCTTGCCAAATGCTATGTGGTGGGTTAATCGCCTTTGCGCTAAGTTTAGGTTTTGGTGAAACTTGGCCAAATCACATAAGTGATAAATCATGGTTAGCCATGTTATTTTTAGTGGTGTTAGGCTCTTTGGTGACGTATAGCGCTTTTCAATATCTACTTAAAACAGTGCGCACCTTAGTGGCGAGTAGCAATACTTTTGTTAACCCTGTAGTGGCGTTCATTGTTGGTATTTGGTTTGCGAACGAGCAGGTCACTACCAATGAATATATAGCGCTGGCAATTATTCTGGTTGGCGTTTTCTTAGTGCTTTCTGCAAGCAGTGAATCGGAAACTAGCAAAGAAGTTTAATTAGCCTTTAGCTTATAAAATTTAATTTACAAAGATTTTTAAAAAAGACCTTAAATATGAAACAAAATTTAGCACTATTTGATTTAGACAACACTTTGCTTGCAGGCGATAGCGATTACAACTGGAGCTTATTTTTAATCAGTGAAGGTTTGCTTGATGCAAAAACACATCAAGATCGTAACGAGCAGTTTTATCAAGATTATAAAAATGGCTCCTTGAATATTACAGAATTTTTAGCATTTCAGTTAAAGCCACTTTCAGAGCATTCTAAAAAATTCTTAGATGAACTGCATGTGAAATATATGGATAAAGTGATTCGCCCAATGATGACAAAGAAAGCGCAAACCTTGGTAGATAAGCATAAAGCCGCAGGTGATTTGTGCGTAATCATTACCGCCACCAATAGCTTTGTCACAAAACCAATCGCCACAGCTTACGGCATTGAACATTTACTTGGCAGCGACCCTGAAATGGTGAATGGTGAATATACGGGTGGCGTAACTGGCGTGCCGACTTTCAAAGAAGGTAAAGTCATTCGCCTTAATCAGTGGTTAGAGGCGCGCGCTAGCAAATTAAGCGATTACGAAGTTAGCTATTTTTACAGTGATTCGCACAATGATTTACCATTGATGCAGTTGGTGACCAACCCAGTTGCGGTAGATGCAGACGAGATATTAACAGCATATGCAAAAGAACAAGCTTGGCCAGAGATCAGCCTGCGTGACTAGTTGTTAATCAGCATATTATCTACCAAGTACCACTTCAAGTATGAATTTACTGCCGACATAAGCCAGTACTAGCAACATAAAGCCAGTTAAGGTCCAGCGGATAGCTTTCATACCACGCCAGCCATAGTTGAAACGCCCATATAAAAGGGCGCCATAAATAATCCAGCTGGCAATTGAAAATACGGTTTTGTGATTAAACTGCATTGGTTTGCCAAAAATCTGCTCAGAAAATAAAATACCGCTAATGAGCGTAACCGTTAGCAGAATAAACCCTAAGGTAATGATTCTAAATAACAAAGTTTCCATTACCATTAATGGTGGAAAACTCGGAAATTTGAATAGGGTCGGCTTGTTATGCAAAGCACGTTCGGCAAATGTCATGAGCAAAGCATGAAATGTGGCGAATGTGAAAAGGCTATAGGCCAGTAGCGCAATCGCGATATGGGCTAAAAATAAGGGAGACTCAGCCACTGGCATGAAATGACTTACAGAATTGGTAGCTGGTAAAACTGCGAAAACAGCTGCGGGTGGTAAAACAAATGCTTGCAAACTGGTTAACTCATGTTTCAAATCAGCTAGCCAGTAAATTAATACAGTTAACCAAGCAATGGCTGACAACATATTAAAGAAACCTAAATTGAAGTATTGTTCAAAAATCACCTGATAGATCAACCATCCATGAATG
Source organism: Methylotenera sp. (assembly GCF_029946165.1). Lineage (GTDB taxonomy): Bacteria > Pseudomonadota > Gammaproteobacteria > Burkholderiales > Methylophilaceae > Methylotenera. The sequence continues at coordinate 68,818 of NZ_JAQSDZ010000018.1, read as the reverse complement.
ATTAATCCTAGCGTTATCATGGCTGAATGCAGCTTAAGAGATTGTGAATTGTCTGTTGTTTTGGCGGTGCGCCAAAAGTCAGCTGCTACCGCGATATAAATAACGAAAACGACTAAATATGGAATTAAATTTTGCATAACGTGATTATGGCGCAAATATGCTGTAAATATAATAGGTTGATGTAAAATCGAGTATCTAATGATTTGTAAGAGAATGCAATGCTAGAAAATCTAACCGACCGCCTACAGGGCGTCATCAAAAATTTACGTGGTCAAGCTAGGCTCACAGAAGAAAACATCACCGACGCGATGCGTGAAGTGCGTATGGCGCTGCTCGAGGCCGATGTTGCCTTGCCTGTGGTTAAAGAGTTTATTGCACAAGTTAAACTACGCGCGCAGGGTCAAGAGGTATTGCAAAGTCTAACGCCAGGGCAGGCAGTTATTCAGGTAGTACATGACGAACTTACTGAGTTAATGGGTAAGGCAAATGTAGGCTTGAATCTAGCAGTGGTTGCCCCAGCAATTATTTTGATGGCTGGTTTGCAAGGCTCAGGTAAAACTACCACTTCAGCCAAGCTTGCAAAATTACTAAAAGAGCAAAAAAAGAAAGTGCTACTTGCCAGTGCTGACGTATACCGCCCAGCTGCGATAGAGCAGCTTAAAACGTTGGCCAAGCAATTAGAGGTTGATTGCTTTGACAGCAATGCCACTCAAAAGCCAGCAGATATTGCTACCGCGGCCTTAGATTTCGCTAAGCGCGGATATTACGATGTCATTATTTTCGATACCGCAGGTCGCTTAGGTATTGATGAAGCCATGATGGCGGAAATTAAAGCGCTACACACATTACTTAACCCGATTGAAACGCTGTTTGTGGTCGATGCCATGCAGGGTCAAGATGCCGTCAATACTGCTAAAGCCTTTGGCGACACATTGCCGCTGACGGGTGTCATACTCACCAAGTTGGATGGTGACTCACGCGGCGGTGCTGCTTTATCTGTACGCCACATAACGGGCAAGCCAATTAAATTTGTCGGTGTAAGTGAAAAGGTAGATGGACTAGAGCCGTTTCACCCAGAGCGTATGGCGTCACGCATACTGGGCATGGGCGATGTGCTGAGCTTAATTGAACAAGCGCATAAAAATGTCGACATGGCGGAGGCACAAAAACTCGCCGATAAAGTTAAATCTGGTAAAAACTTTGATTTGGATGACTTTAAGGCTCAAATGTCACAAATGCGTAAAATGGGTGGCATGGGCGCACTGATGGATAAAATGCCCGCGCAGATGGCGGGTATGGCGAATAAAATGAATCCAGACGATGCAGATAAAGCAGTTCGCCGCATAGAGGGCATTATTAACAGCATGACGCCCCTAGAGCGCCGCAAACCAGAGCTGATTAAGGCAACCCGCAAGAAACGCATTGCAGACGGCTCAGGCGTGCAAGTGCAAGAAGTGAACCGTTTGCTCAAACAGTTTGAAGAAACGCAAAAAATGATGAAAATGTTCGCAAAAGGCGGCATGGCTAAAATGATGCGTAGCATGGGAAATTTAATGGGCGGAAAAATGCCCGGCATGCGATAGCCAGCAATAGTTAACTATACGTTAGAAATTAGAGCAAATATCATGCGATATTTGCTCTAAACGTATATTCGGCGGGGTTTATGGCGTGGTTCTCATTAATAATATAAAAAGTTTACATAAATTGCTAATTTAGCATTGACCAAGTACTAAGTTTCTAGCATAATTGCGCCCTTTCGTAAGTGATGCTTTATTAATAACAAAGTAGCTCTGAGAAATACCAGAAACACAGAATTACCCATTAAGTAGTTAGTTTCACAATGGGGCGTTAGCTCAGCTGGTAGAGCAGCGGACTTTTAATCCGTTTGTCGTGGGTTCGATCCCCGCACGCCCTACCAATTCAAAGCCTAGTCAGAAATGACTAGGCTTTTTTGTTATGCAGATTAGGTTTGTTAATAGATATGCTATTAATATCTTATGCAAACAGTTAACTTCTAATTTTGGTATAATGCCAGCTGGTTTTAATAGTTATTTGGGGTGTTAGCTCAGCTGGTAGAGCAGCGGACTCTTAATCCGTTTGTCGCGAGTTCGATCCTCGCACGCCCTACCAATAAAATCAATAAGTTAGCTTTTAATTGGCCTTCCATTTTATTTTCTAGTAGCCACATAGTAGCCTAAATTCTTTAGGCTGCTATACGTTATCTTTTGCAAATAAATTTCCCCGTTAAACTCAAGATCTTCGTAAAATTATCAATAATGCAGCTCTTGCCAAAATGCTTGATATTAATTAATGGAATTGGAACTCATATAGCAGGCTAGAAGTATGGATATGTTAAAGTTACTTAAGAATAAGAATAAAGAGAGTTAATCAATGGCTATATATATTGATAATGTTCAAATTAAATGGCGTGGTAGGAAGTGGTGTCATATGGTGGCGGATTCAATTGATGAACTTCAGTCTTTTGCAAAAGCCCTTAGTTTGAAACCTGAATGGTTTCAAACTGATGCATCTTATCCCCATTATGATGTCACAACTGAAACTCGCATTTTCGCATTAAAGCTAGGCGCAATAGAAGGTGAAAGAAAGGATATTATTAGATGCGCTAAGCTTCTTAAATTTGAGCAAGATCAAACAAGAGTTGCGACGCCTCCGCCATTTCAAGAAATGCTATTTTAGTAAATTTTACGTTTCCATCAATATGAACACAATAATAAAGACATCATGAATGTTCAATAAGGCCAAAATTTTAGATGATTTAATGAGGGAAACTTTTGAACTTTTATTAAAATCAAGAAGTAAAATAAAAGCCACCAAAGGAGAAACTCATGAAATATCAGGAATACTTCTTCAACTTGACAATCCAAATGCAAGAATAAGTCGGACAGAAATTAAAGGTACAATATTTAGCTGTCTGGGAGAGTTGCTTTGGTATCTTTCAGGTACTAATGACCTTGGATTTATAGAGTACTACTTATCTATCTATCGAAAGTTTTCTGATGATGGGGAAACTTTAAATGGAGCGTATGGGCCAAGAGTTTTTGGGAGTGATAGAAAAGGACAATTTTTTTCAGTTTTAAATCTGCTTAGTAAGAAACCAACAACTAGACAGGCTGTTATACAAGTTTTTGGATTTGGTGATCTAGTTGGTAACTCTCTGGATATCCCATGTACATGCACACTCCAGTTCCTCATTCGAGATGAACGCCTACATTTGTCCGTTACAATGAGATCAAATGATGCATATAAGGGTCTTCCACACGATATTTTTGCATTTACTATGTTTCAAGAAATCATGGCTCGCTCATTAGGACTTCCAGTTGGCCAATATAAACATTATGTAGGTAGTTTACATTTATATACTACGGATTTTGAAAGCGTTCATAAGTATATTGCAGAAGATTGGCAATCAAATGTTCCCATGCCTAGAATGCCTGAAGGCAACCCTTGGACTTCAATAGAAAAGCTTCTGGAAATTGAAAAAGCCATAAGACTGGGTGTACCTTTTGACGACAAGGTGCTTGATGAGCTTGATAATTACTGGGCTGATTTTGCTAGGATTCTGATTATATTTAGGCTAACAAAAACTGCGGGTAGTATTATGGTTGCTCGAAAATATATAAAAAATATGTCATCAGATGTTTATTTAACCTATTTGAAGAAGAAAGTTGATAAGTTAGAACAAAAAGGAGATACACAAAGTGATCTCTTTGTATGAAAATAATTGGGAAGGTTTGCTCCAGAAGCTAACATATCAGCTCACAGATGAGTCAGTAAAAGAATTATCAATTATTCCATTCGCATCCCCTATTATTTCTTTTGGAGACTATAAGAGTTCAATTGTTGCAACTATGGGGTTAAATCCAAGTGATAAAGAATTTTTAGATGCACTTGGGGGAGAGCTTTCTGGAATTGCTAGAAGGTTTCATACTCTAAGCTCACTTGGCTTAAATCATTGGGGTGATGCATCATCTGAGCATCTCACTCTAATACAAAATTCTTGTGAGAGCTACTTTTCAAACAATCCCTACAATATATGGTTTCGAGATATGGAAAACATAATATCTGGAACTGGCTTTTCACTTTATAAAAATAAAGCCTGTCATCTTGATTTGATACCATACGCCACTTACCAAAAATGGGGAAAGCTCGGTAAAGAAAAAAAGAACTCGCTATTAGGCCTTTCTAAAGTATTTCTTGAGAATGTTCTGGTCGGCTCTAGCATCAAGTTAATCGTACTTAATGGACAGAGTGTGGTGGATGGTTTCCAGAAGTTGGCAAATATTCAATATGAAACTAAGTCTATGTCTGATTGGACGCTATATCAAAAGAACAATAAATATGTAAATGGTGTATCGTTTAGATCTAAAATTAACAACTGCAACTTCCCAACCTTAAATAGAGAAATACTTGTTCTCGGGTTTAATCATAATTTACAAAGTAGCTTTGGAGTATCTTCACAAGTTAAGGCGTCGATAAAAAACTGGATTACTGAATCATTTAAAGAAAGCAAATAGATGAGAAATAGAGATATACCTTTATATCAAGAATTAAGTAATTCTCTTAATCTTTTTGAGGCGGAAAAACAATTGTTGGAGGGAATAGTTAGTCAAGAAAATAGACACGCTTTTTTGCTTCAAATTATAGATAGTATACGAAGAGTTAAATACTATCAGTATATACAATCCCGGACTATGTCAGCTAGTCAAGCATCGTTTAGAGAGGATTTTGATCCATTAAAAGCGGCTGTTTACCACTCCCAATCTGGTAATTTAGATGAGGCATTTTGGTTGATTTTTTTAGCTACCCATTTTGGAAAGAATGGACGTACGGCTTGGAAATTGATTAGAGATGTTTATTGGGCATTAGGTGAAGGATATTGTTGGAGCTGGCAAAGGGTTAGTCAAAATCCTAATTACTTTACTGATTGGCTTAGAAGTAATTATGACAATTTAAAAAATGATGGTGTAGCAAGAAATTTTGGTAATCATCGTAAATATGAAACGCTTAGGCCAACATCTGCTAGATCTACATGGAGAGTAGTTAATAGTTATATTAGTTGGATTGGGCAAACAAGATCTCATCAAGCATTTTTAGAGGTTTTTTATAATTCGGTTGGTAACGATAGTAAGCAGTTATTTCAAGCTATGTATAACTCAATGAGTTCAGTACTATCCTTTGCAAGGACAGGGAAATTTGATTTTCTAACCACATTGTCCAATTTGAATATTGTTCCAATTACAGCTGATTCTACTTACTTGAAGGGGGCGACTGGTCCGCTAAGAGGAGCAAAGCTACTTTTTGGAGGCTCAGTTTTGTGTAATTTACGCGCTGGCGAACTCGAGGTAATGAACAATAGCTTAGATGAGTACTTAGGTGTTGGAATGCAGGTGCTAGAGGATTCAATGTGTAATTGGCAAAAAAGCCCAAGTCATTTTATTGCATTTCGTGGTTAGGTGAATCACCAAACCAATTGTACTTAATTTTAAGGTTGTTAAATTGACCAAATCTTAACTTACCACTCTTCTGAAGTTGACCTACAACTATTCCTCTAGATATATTTAATTTTCTGGAGTATCTAATAATTGCTATGTGACTTGCAGATATTTTTTGTAACTCATCCTGATGTTCTTTAGGAATTAAAGTTTCATATGCAAAATCATTTGCTTCAGTTTCTTGAGCAGATAAATTGTCATTCTCGAAAATTATTTGATTTCCATGAAGTATTAAATGGCCAGCCTCATGAAAAAAAGCGAACCAAAATTGATCATCACTTAGGTATCTGAAACTAAGGATTAAAATTGCTTTGTTAGGATTGATTATTTTTGCAGCACCGCTAGCTCGACAGCCTTTTGGAGTCTTTACAACTGCAATCGCTACTCCACAAGAAGCAGCAATCTCTCTTAATTTAGGTAAAAAAATTTGTGGATTTGGCTCTCTAGTTAATTCCTTGATGTCAGATAACTTTTTATGAAATAACTCTAAATCTAAATTTTCTGTTTCTATTTCTGAGGCTATTATTTCTGCTTGTATAAGCCACGTTGCAGTCGCCCCAAATTCTTGCTTATGAGAATTTGACTTTTTGAAAGCATATGAAGCTAATTTTTCCTCGCTGGCTTTAGTCCATTCAGCAATATTTTCCACATTAAAAAGTTTTAAGCAGGCTCTTATCTTATCTGTTGTAGTGCTTACATTACTAATCCAGCCCTTAATGACTAAATCATCAATTGGTAAAGTTTTTAACCAATCAGATTCTACTTTTGAGTTTATTTTTGCGACTTGACGTCTAGCGAGATCCTGTCTGAACTGTGACTCTCTATTTATCCAAAAGCTCTTACTAGCCCCAATAGTTGCAGAAAGTATTTCAGCCAATTCATCGGTCAAGGCGACTTCACTTTGAATCAATAAGTTGGCCTCAGAAATGCTAAAACCAATTTTAGATGCAAATGCACTAATGGTAATATTTTTTGATTCAAGGATATCTAAAATTGTATTCCCAGTCGGAGATATCCAGTCATTGTTAAATACAACACTTTCAGTCATGGCAGTTTCCTTCTGTTATGCTTATTATTTTAATTCGGCTAACCCGCGCCCAATCAATTTCAGTATTATTTGTTAGTGGATTTGAGGAATGATTAGCTTTAATTATTAATTTTAGCTTTTTATCTAAATCAATTGAAAATTCTGATTTACTTATTTTAGTAGGATTGCCCGCAACTACATCGTAGATTGTTTCAGCTGCTTTCAAGTCTGAAAGTCTTGAAAATAAAATCTTTGAACATGCCTCACCAAAAGTTTCTGTTGCTTTGGTTTCATTTTCACATATGTCTCTTAATTGCCTTTCAGCAAAACTGATTTCTAAGCCCATATTAAAGATATTTATTATTATTTAAATTATTACTAAATAATACACTCTAACTGTTTTATTTGCGTATATATCTACTCTTATATTTTATCAAATTCGTACAGTTATTGACAGAACTCCAAGGGGGCTAAGGAGGTATCCAATGGAGAAGTATCTATTAGATAGTGTATGGAATTAGAGGGGTCTATATGAGGGGGTCTAGACCCCTCTATAACACCCTTATGATCTTTCTGTTTTGCTTGATAAGTAACCGTCCATTGATGCAGTCTAGTGGGTACTAGCACGTTGCCATAATTAACCCCAGTGATTTTAAACCCTTTAGGCTCTAAATAACGATTAGGTTCATCACTCCATAAGCGAGCCGTTTTTAATGGGCAATCCTTACGGCTAATATTTGGGCCACCCATTAATTTAATAAATGTTTCCCAATCCCCCTTATCTGCAGCTTGCCACGCCTCCAATAATAGACCGCTTAGCTCATTGCCTTGAATACGGCGTAACTCTCGATAGAGCGTCACAGGCGGCCCTCCTAGCTGCTGAAACTGCCTGATACCCCATATAGACGCCCATGAACTAATGCGCCTTGCAGAGTCCTTAGCATCATACCCATACAAATCTTCATCAATCCCATACCCATCAATACTTTTAGAAATGTATTTAGCGATATAACCCGTCGCGCTGCCTTTTTTAGGATCAACTTTGACTGCGGTAAATCGGTGTTTAGATGCGCCTCGTTCATTACTATCTTCACGCATGGCATAAGTGCGTAATACGTTAGTCACTAATTTCATCGATGGTTTTGTCATGAATAGCAGCAAATGCCAATGCGGCGTTCCATCATGATGCGGTTCCACGACTCTAAACCCATAATACATCACCCCATCACGGGCCAATTGCGCGCGTATTTGCGCCCATAACTTAGTAAAGTACTTTTGCACCTCTAGTGGGGTAGTGCCATCGTATTTAGGATACGGCTCACCTGACTTAGACCGTCTTGCATGCATGCGAGAAGGTGCCGTGATCGTATACAGTACCGCCTTATGTCCAAGGCTTTTGGAGACTTCTTCCGTACCACGAATTCTGACCATTAACTCAGCACGTCGATTGGCTGGATTAGCCAGTGAATGCTCTGCAAGTTCCAGTAAGGTATATTCCTGACCTAATTCATTGGTTAACAGGCAGCTTTCCATTGCACGCTTATTACGGCGCTTTTGCTGGCGTCGTCTTTGCATTGATTCTTCGCTAATATAGATTCCAGCGTAACGATGGACTAAGCCTAAATCAATTGAGTACTTCTCTACGTTACGTGACGTGATGTTACGTAACATACGACGCCACCAATACTCATCGCAAAAGCGATTAAGCATCCCTTCGATCGATACCGTTACGTTACGTACGATCGTAAGTTTGTCTGTAACGGTATCTGTACCCGCAACGGTGCTATTTTCGTCTGTAACGGTTACAGGGATTTTAATCGTTTCAACTGTGTAGAATAGGGGAGGGTTTATACTGTAACGATTACTGATATAGCTAATTAGAAACTCATAAGCGGCTTTTGATTCTTTCAAGACCTTACGATGATAAGCACATCGAGTTGCGGCTGATTTAGCGTAACTGATTAAATCATCATCACTGGCAGATAACGATAATGCAAACTGTGATAAATCGTCTTGCGTATCTAATAAATAAGTATTCGCATCGAAACGACTTTCAGTACTATGAATTTCTGTATAACGCTTAGCGACTGGAATCGCAAAACGATCAGGGAGTGCATTCAAAATAGGGCGCCTAAACGTCCAGTCACAAACCCCTTCTTGATCGGCTTGATGGGCTATTTTTTCAGCTTGTGATGCGGACTCTGGGAATGGCTTAAAGGGATCAAACCTATTTGATTTAGCGAAGGCCATCCTAGCTACGACCAAGATCGCTAGTAGATTTGCGAATACGTGATTCGATGTATTTTTCTAAATCGTCTAAGCGATAACGCACAGCACGAGTGCTGATTTTAATAAATGGTACTTTTGCGCCTGCCCAGCGATCACGTTCGAGAAAGGCTTTGCTGAGGCTTAAATAATTAGCGGCCTCTTTTGTATTTAGTAGTTTGACTTGCATCGTTTGTGTCCTCGTATTGTTTGATAACGTGGACACAGTTTGAAGAGATTGGCTAAACTAAAAAATTAACGTGAATTCCATAAATGTATTTTTTTGGCTTAACGTGTATTTTTGACCCGCATAGATACTAGCTCTCGGATTTTTTCGGGCGTCCCTTTTTGCCCTTAACGTTTTCAGGCGCAACCTCACTTAGCCAGTCTCTGAGTGTATGAGCACCTTTGTATATTTTGCCATTGCCATATTTTTGAATTGCTTCATGCATACACATGGCAGCGATAGTCATGTTCGGGTACATATCCCACAATGTTCTGCCTATAGCTTGACAGGCTATTTTGTCAGCCTGACTAGGGCGTAGGTTTATATCTAATTTGTTATCCTTATCGACAACATTTACAGTGAGAGTTTTTTCTTCAAAGTCGAATGGTTTCCAGCCATTCGGGAACCAGAATGTAGGTAATGGAATATTTTTATTGATACACCAGTTTGCAAAATGTTCATCTTCAATAAAAACAGTCTCTAGAAACTCTTTATCAAAGCTCTCTTTTTCATAACAGTCATTAATTTTTGAATGTATGTCTTTAGGGTCATATCGTTTATGCGTTTTTGGATGGAATGCGCTGTGATTCTCAATTCCATTCGAATTTAATACGCTCATTTTTTCATCGTAATGAGTGGCGCGCGCAATCGACTTAAGTGCATCTTTTAACTTTAGAGGCAGATTTTTAATATCAACCATAGATGGATCTAGATCATTTGATCGGCAAGCAATTTCCCAAATGCTTTGGCGGGGTAATGTATTAATCATTCTTCTTTTGCTCCATAGCGTTTAGTAGGTAGTTGGTAATTCTTTGCATAGGCTCTCTTAATCGTTCTGGATCTACAATGATATAACCCGCAGTAATATCATTTGCCATTTTATGATTAAGAAGGCTTTTTAATGCGTAGGCTGATATGTCCAGACTTTCAGCAATCGTGATAAATGTCCTTCGTAAATCATGTGGTGTAAATTGCACACCTGATATTTCAATGACTTTTTTCATCAACTTTTGTGGATCATCCATATAGCCCTTTTCGCCCGTTCCTGGAAAGACAAAAGGACTTTCATCCTCACCTTTTTCTGCAGCATCAATTTTATTTTGTGCTTTTCGTGCTTCGAGTAAATTAAATAAAAAGTCACTTAATGGCAATGTGTGGGTTTGTCTATTTTTAGGATCTGGAATAGTGAGTGTTTTGGCCTTAAAGTCGACTAGCTTCCATTGCAGGGCTAGTCCTTCCTCACGCCTAAGCCCTGTAAAAATAAGTAGCAATAGAAAGTCTTTCGCAAGATGTTTGTTGCGTCCTATGGCGATGTCTGGAAGGCTATTGACGGCTTTAAACCATGCTGGCAGGTCGTGAGCCTTAATAACGGTCTGGCGACGCTCCACGCGATACCATGAACGGGTTTGGGATAGTCTTTTGATAGGATTGTCTGAAATAATTGGATTGCCAGCGGAATCCTCGTATTGACCAAGTGCAAAGTTAAATATGGCCCGCATAAAACGCATCGCTAGATTTGCTTGAGCTTCGCTACGCTCTCCAATTTCGCGATGCTTGCGTTCGATTAAATCTTTATTGATCTCTGCTAATGGCTTAGTTTGCCATTCTTCAAAGTAGGCTTTCATACATCGGTCGTAATCTTGGATCGTACGAGGTTTAAGACTATTACGCGCTTTAAGATAAGCGGTATAGACTTCGGCTAAAGTCACACTTTTAGCCTTTTTGGCTTTATCTGCATCATTGGGATTAATGCCGCGGGCAATCATGCCCAAAATGCCTTTTGCCTCAGTGCGTGCTTGCTCAGGTGCAAATACGCCATGATGACCTATTGTTACCCGCACTGTTTTATTGTCGACCTTGCCCTCTGCAAAGTAAACCTTGCTGCCAGTACCTACCCGCAAGCCAAACCCTTTGAGTTCGGTGTCACGATAGAAGTTTTGTCCAGTATCTGGAAAGGGGATATTATCGACGAAGGACTTTGTTATTTTGTTTGCCATCTTTAGCCTACTAATCATAATTTAGTAGCCATATAGTAGGCCAGATATTTAAAACAACGTCAAGCGTATTAAATGTTATTAATATAAATATACAAATAAAACAGTAAGTTATAAAACATTTTCAAACTAGATAAAATGCAATAATACCTATTTTGTAGAACTCTTAATCCGTTTGTCGCGAGTTCGATCCTCGCACGCCCTACCAATTGCTCTGATTTTAAATCAGAATATTAGCCTTTTATAGTTCTTCACTACCTCATATTCAACTGCCAATGGCTCTTGCGCAACTTTCATTTTTTAGTTAGTCCATTCGGACTAATGCCAAAGTCCATTTGGACTATTGTCGAAGTCTATAGCAAAGATAATACTCTTATAACGGTTAACGCCGACTCAATTACCCCAAGGAGATTAATCATGCTAAACAAGTTAAAAGCTTTGCTATTGACCCTCACCGTGCTTGCTGCCGCGCCTGCAATGGCAACCACAGAAGACTACGGGACACTTCTATCTGGCAGTTATCAGCCAAGTGAAACATTTGCCAGCCTGTCAGTAACAGGTGGTGGTAGTGTTTACGATTTCACGCTAACTGCCTTTGACCTTAACAGTATTTTCACAACGGGTGCTTTCATTGGAGCGATTGCTGTTAATACGGATCCTGGCTTAACGCCAGTAATTTCTAACGTTGTTGGTGACGCTCCTGTAAGTGTTTCTCCAGGTGGTGGCCCTACTGGTCAATGGGAATTCCGCTTTGACTTAACTGGCCCCCAGCAAGCACGTTTAACAGCTAATGAAACAGTATCATTCACTGCAACATTTGCTAGTCCAGTAGCCTTTGTTGGTGATGAATTCGCATTGCATGTGCAAGGTTTGACAGAAGCACAAGGCGGTAGTGCATGGTATGTTTCATCTCCTGTACCAGAACCAGAATCATATGCAATGATGCTTGCAGGTCTTGGTTTAATGGGTTTTGTAGCTCGCAGACGCAAAAACTCATAATATAGTTTAACAAGCAATATACTTGAGAGGCCCTGAATGTTCAGGGCCTTTTTCATTTGCAAAATCCACTTGAGGCGGTATTATGACCAGACCTACAAAAATTAAACATTGAGTCCTTAAATATGAAAAAAACTATCGCCTTATTACTAACTCTGAGCTTTTTAGTCAGTGCTTGTGTCATTGTTGAAGAGGGACATTGCCCACCAGGACAGGCTAAAAAAGGCAGATGCTAACAGTTATTTGCTGTTAACCAAGTATTAACCTAGCTGAGATTTTCAAGCATATAAAGTCTTAGCTTTTGGTTAACAGTTTTTCAAACTCGTCTGGAGGAACTGGCCGAGAGAATAAATACCCTTGTGCATAATCACAATTAGCTGCAATCAGCAAGTCTCGCTGCTCGGTAGTTTCAACGCCTTCTGCAATCACTTTGATGCCAAGTTTATGTGCCATTACGATGATGGCCTCACAAAGCGCCATGTCTGACGAAGTAGGGGATAAGTTACGGGTAAATGATTGGTCTATTTTAAGATAATCAATATCAAACTTTTTGAGATAAGAAAGTGATGAATAACCAGTCCCAAAGTCATCAAGAGCAACTTGAACGCCTGCATCACGAAAAGCAAGCAACTTGTCAGAGATAATGTCGCTCGCATCCATTAGCATGCCTTCTGTAATCTCTACAACGATACTTTGACCTGATAAGCCTAACGCTTTAAGTTGATTTGGCCATGAAGCATACTTAGAGCTGTCATTACGAAATTGCACGGGAGATTTATTGATGCTGATTTGAAAATCAGGATGATATTTTGCGCGCCATAGACCTGTCTGCTTTACAGCTTCTTGAAACACCCACTCACCAATACTATTGATCAGGCCAGACTCTTCAGCAATAGGGATGAACTCAGCGGGACTAATTTGTCCGCGTATTGGATGTTGCCAGCGAATTAATGCTTCAGCTTTATGAATAGAATTGTTAGCAAGTTCTATAATTGGCTGGTAAAAAAGTATTAGCTGACCAGCTTCTTCTGCATCACGTAATTCATTAGTTAACCGCATACGGTTATGGGCAGATATCTGCATGGCTTGTGTGAAGTAATGATAACGATTACGCCCCATTTGTTTAGCTGCGTACATGGCTTGGTCTGCACTAATTAATAGCGCTTCATTGGAGGTGGCATCATCTGGATAAAGCGCAATACCAACACTGGCTGAGATATAAGCGATTTCGTCGCCAAGATGAAAGACTTCTGCCATTTTGTTTAAAACATCTTGAACCACTCGCCCCACAATGCTGAGATCATTTAACTGACCCAGAATAATGGTGAATTCGTCTCCGCCAAGTCGTGATAATGTGTCGGTTTCGCGTATGCACTGACTTAATCGCGTTGATGCTTCCTTAAGCATTGCGTCGCCAACATCATGGCCAAAGTTGTCATTAATCTCTTTGAATCGGTCTAAGTCTATAAACAGTAGTGCTAGTTGTAGATTATTTCGATTGGTTTTCTTGATTTCCTGATTAAGGCGGTCATGGAACATCTGACGGTTAGGTAGACCCGTTAAGAAGTCGAAATTAGCTTGTTTCCAAATAAGCTGTTCTGCTTCTGTTTTTTGCGTAATATCTGTAAACATGGCAATGTGCCTTTGTATAACAGCATCTTCGTTATACACCGTATTAATCGTCATCCTCTTTGGGTAGATTTCATTATTTTTTCGCTTATCCCAAATATCACCTTGCCAATGACCTTTGGTATTAATTTCATGCCACATATTCTTAAAAAATGTTGCATCATGACGACCAGAACTCAACATACTTGGATTTCTGCCAATGACATCATCAGGACTGTAACCAGTAATTTTTGTGAAAGCTGGGTTGATGGCAATGATTGCGTTATCGGCATCGGTAATCAGAATGCCCTCGCTACTGGTGTCGTAAACTGAAGCGGCAATTCTTAGAGACTCTTCCCCAGCCTTACGTTGCATTTCTCTATCGAAGTTATCAATCGCAAAAGAAATATCTTTCGACATGTCTGCTAGTAAAGAAATAGCCTCTAAATCAAATGCATTTGCTGATTCATGGCAAACAGTCAGCACGGCAAATTTTTTGCCATTACGTTGTATAGGGAATGCTGCTGCTGAAGCCCAGCCAATAGCGATGGCATTATTGACCCATGGCGCAGTCATTGGATGGTTCATGAAGTCATTGATAATGACTGGTCTGTTTTCTCTCAGCGCTGTGCCAGTTGTGCTTCTGCCTTCAAGAACGTCTGCTCTGGAGGATACCTTTATATTATCTAGGTGTCTTTTAGTGTCGCCATAGCTTGCTACAGGCAAAATAATTTCACCTGTACTATCCAACTGCCCAACCCACGCTATTTTCATGCCACCAAATTCAACAGCACATCTGCACACGAGTGGAAATAGCTCAGATTGCTGTTCCATGCGCACAATGGCCAGATTGATTTCACTGATTGCCTTATACAACTTGGAAAGGCGTTTAATTCTGTCGTCAGCTTGTTTGCGTTCGGTAATGTCGGTAATGAAACCATGCCAAAGGATGCTGCCATCTTGCATTTTTTCAGGTTGTGACTCGCCGCGCCTCCATCGCACGCCTTGTTCTGGTAACACTACACGAAACTCACATTGCCATAACTGTAAAGTACGAGCGGACTCTTTAATGGAGCTTAAAACGTACTCATAATCTTCGTTATGAATGATTGAGAATGCGCCTTTAGCATCCACTTTAGCTTGTTGAGGTGAAATACCAAACATCTCTTGCATGGCTTCATTCGCAAAAGGGAAGTTAGAACTGCCATCCGGATTCAATTTGAATTGATAAATTACCCCTGGTACGTGTTGGGATATTTTATTGAAAAGCGTATTTCTTTGTAATAACAATGATTCTGTAGATTTGACCCTGTCAATCACTAGTGCAATTAATATCCCAACAATCGTTAATGCTAACATGTACAACCAAAAGTTAAGCAGGCCAATAGGCGCTTGGTTATTTATCACACCGTCTACGTTCAAAACCATTGCAAATAGCATTTGTATTGCGGTCATGACCAATAATAGTAATGTGCCGTGACGGCCAAAGCGCACTGCAGCCCATGTCACAAATAGGAATAGCCAGTAGCCTCTAGCGGTAACGCCAAAAATATCTTGAAACCAACCAAAAAAAATGATCTGACCAGCAAGCAGAGAAAGTCCAAAGCAAATAATAGCCTCTGTGATGCGTTCACGCTTTACCCAGTCGTACGGTAAGTGTCGCCAGACTAAAATTAGCGGTGTTACAAGTAATATGCCTAAAAAATCGCCTTGCCACCAATTTAAAAAATTATGCCAAGCTGCAGATTTTGTAACTATTCCATTGAGTACTAACGTACCAACCCCGATTGTTGCGCTAACCACAGAACCCAATGCACCCACTGCTGAAAGCCATAAAAAATCTTGTGGCTGCTGGAGCGTGGGTTTGAATCGTGAAATTTTTGACAATACCCAGACACAGCTGAGTGCTTCTAATGAATTACCAAAAGCAATCACCGTGGAGATGCCAATTGAACTGCCTTGCAGGATGTTGCCCGTGAGCGCCCCAATGAAAATGCTAGGCCAGTATTTTTTCTTGCCGATTATGAGGGCCGCCAGAGCTAAGCCGCTAGATGGCCATACCATCGAGACCACGCCATTGGTCGAGAAAAATTCCAGTGCTATTCTAGCGAGTAGCGCATAGGTTAAGGAAATACCAATTAGTATGGGTATATCAGACAAATGATAATATTTATTAATCTTATAACTTTGCACCACTATTTTTACTCAATTTACATTAATAATTCATCATAATAAAAAGCTGTATAGCGGTTTTTTATCTTTTGTCATCGGTGTTGAGAATGGCATCAGAGTTAACGACTTCTTCGCTAAAGCGGTATAGAAGTAGTCATGCTATATGGTCCATTATGATAGGGTAGTGTCGATTTCAAGTCTCAATAAAGGACTGAAAGGGTTGCTTATTAAGAGCATAGTAATGCAAAATAATTCACGCATTACTTTAAAAGCAATTCTTAAAAGTTTAGCATGCTGAATTATGTTTAGGCATAATTCAGCTATGGAATTTAGTGGGAGTTAAGCAACAGCAAAATAATGTTGCTGATTTAAACTGGCATTAGATTTGGTGCAGTCACTATTATTTGCATTAGTATCTGCATTAGTTCTGATTGAATTTACGGGTTTTCTAGTTAATTTAAAAACACTTACCGCGTCACTCAGGTTCTGTGATTGTTCCGCTAATGACTCTGCCGCGGCTGCGGCCTCTTCAACTAAAGCAGAGTTTTGTTGAGTCATCTCGTCGATTTGGTTGATGGCTTCGTTTACTTGTCTAATCCCAGCACTTTGCTCGGAAGTGGCGAAGGCAATTGCATCTATAATCTCGTTAACCTTTTGTACTGAGTTAACAATCTCTGTCATGGTTTTACCAGCGGCATGCACTTGCGTAGCACCAACGGAGGTCTGATTAACTGAATCATTAATAAGTGACTTTATTTCTTTTGCCGCATCGGCTGATCGTTGCGCTAGATTTCGAACCTCGCCAGCAACAACTGCGAATCCTCGGCCTTGCTCCCCAGCTCGTGCAGCTTCAACCGCTGCATTCAACGCTAGTATATTAGTCTGAAACGCAATGCCGTCAATAACGCTAGTAATATCACCGATTTTTTTAGCGCTTTCATTTAAGTTAGACATCATCAAAATAATCTCATCAAATGACTGGCAACCATGTGTGGCAACGCTTGAAGCTTCATTCGCAAGGAGTGTTGCCTGTTTAGCATTGTCAGAATTTTCATTTACTTTGGAAGTTAACTCCTCAATGTTAACCGTCGTTTCTTCTAAACTAGAGGCTTGTTTTTCCGTTCTTACAGACAAGTCATTATTACCGTTTGATATTTCTTGCGCGGCACTATTAATGGCGTAAACCGCGTCTTTAACTACTAAAATTGGTTCAACAATAATGTCTAAGGTTGTATTCACGCCTTCAATAATTTTACGGAAATCACCACGGTGTCTTTCTATATTGGCGCGTACCTCAATCTCACCTTTTTCTGCCGCCGTTGAAAGCATAATGGCATCTTCGCTCAACATCTGCAGATTTGACCTAACCTGCTCTATTGCTTGATTAATAAAGGCTTTTTTACCAGGAAATTGCTCCAAATGCTGACTAAAATCGCCATCTCCAAAGGCCTCAACTACTTGAATGGCTTTTTTGTTGAGGTCGATATGACCAGCCACCATATTGTTAACGCCTTCGGCCATTTCTTTATAGGCGCCGTTGAATCTGCTCGTATCAATTTTGATATCAATATCACCTAAATCATGCGAATGGCTCATCATATTCATATCGACAATTAAGCTTTGTATATTGTGACGTACACTCTCTATGGTTGATTTTATTTCAGCTTTTTTACCAGGTAAATCTTCAATTTGAACACTGAAATCCCCTTCGCCAAAGGCTCTTACTACCGTCATGGCTTTGTCGCTCACTTCGAGATAACCCTTTACCATGCTGTTTAGACCCAAGGCCATTTCTTTATAAGCGCCATTGAATTTGTCTTCGTCTATAAATACTTCATTGTTACCAACTTCATGTTGCTCACTCATCAAGTTCATATCTACAATAAAGTCTTTAATGTTTGACCTCACTCTTTCAATCGTGACATTGATATAAGCTTGCTCTCCAGGAAATGCAGCCAAGGGCGCATCAAAATTACCTTTTCCAAATGCATCAGCAACCAATACAACTTCTTTAGTTGAGTTGACATGCATTTTTACCATGCGATTAATGCCGCTAGCCATGTCGCCGTAGCTGCCTTTAAATCGTTTATCATCAATCATCACCTCTACATCACCAGATTCGTGATGACTGGTTACCTTATTTAATTCCTGAACGATTTCTTTTAAAGTGTCCTGTAGTGATTTGATTGAATAGGCAACGCTGGTGTTGTCACCTTTACTCAGTGCGATAGGGCTTGCAAGGTTTCCATTAGCGAACTCCTTGGCTAGCTCGGTTAGTTTTCGCGGCTCTAGCCCTAATTGATGCTTTAGTGACTTAAATACGAAGTAGGAGATTAAAAATAATAATCCTAAAGAAATGAGGGCAACGATCATTGAAAACTTCTCTGAAGCATTCTTTTCAAGCGCTGCCTTTGCCATGCCCTCTGTCGCTAATTTTTCGTTGTAAATTATTTCTGATTGAATCGCATCTTGTAAGCTGTCTAAAGCAGGCATGAGTTCATTTTTGAGTACCTGTTCAGCTTCGATGTGATTCTTTTTTTGAGCTAATTCAAAAGCATGCGCTCGAATTTGCTCATAATTAGACAGTTCACTTTTAATTAAGGTCAGTCTGCGTTGCTCATCCTCATTTTGAATGCAACTTTTTCCACCACAGGCATCTTTACTTAATTTATCTATGGATATTTGTAGTTTTTCTTTCGCGTCATCTATCTCAAGCTGTAATTCCATCATGCTGTCCTCATCGGAAGCAATCATATGAACTAGTGATCGCTGTATCACGGCGTTAAGGTTTTTGTTGATTTCAAAAAATTGAATATAGGTTGGCGTTGTTTTTACAACAGATGCGGTAGAAGAATCAAACACACGTTTGATTTGAAGCTTAGAAACTTCACCTAAGACAATCAGCCCAAGCATAGCCACTATGCAGATTAATGACAATTGCTGATAAACAGAAAACTTTTTCATTTAGATTTATTCCTCGAGGGTTATTCAACAGCATTTAAGCGTTGAACATCTTACGGGTTTAAATCTTCATAATTGATAGGCTAATGAAATCTTCACAAAAGGTTCATATTCCAAAATATGCCGTGACCAGTGTCCATCAAAATGGAGAGTGTTTTCTAGGCTACAGAGTTTTTAATAATTTCGGCTAAGCGTCGAATGCCTGGTCCCGCAAAATCTGGATTAGCGATTACTAAATAGAGCGGAACTTCGCGGGAGCCGCCTTCAAGTAGCGGTAGGGGTTTAAGTAAACCAGCTTCAAGTTCTTGCTTAATATGTTCTTCGGGCAGCCATGCGAAGCCATAGCCCATCGATACGGCTTGAATCGAAGTGGCGATTTGGCTGACGGTCCAACGTTGATCGACATCAACAATCGCAGGGCTTTTTCCGCGAGTCTTACTTGAATCTCTTACTACGAGGTGACGATAAGCTCTGAGATCTTTATAGGTAAGCGAATGGCCTAAATGATGAAGAGGATGGTCGGTGTGCGCTACTGCAGTTATTTTAATGCGCATTAGCAGACTGCCTAAAAAGCCAGGAGGTGGCTGCGGAGAAATGGCAATGTCAGCTTCGCCTTTGAGTAAAGCTTCAGCGGTTCCTCCGATGACTGACTCAATAAGCTCTATACGCGTGCACGGGCTTTCTATGCCAAATTTTTGTACGCAGCTTAATAGTAATTGCGGCGGAAAGAGAATCTCAGCCGCAATGTTGATGTTGGCTTCCCAGCCCGCAGATAGGGCATGAGCAGCTTGTTCAAGCTCACTGGCTTCATTGACGAGTGCTAATGCGCGACGATATAGCATTTGGCCTGTGGGGGTCAGCATTGCTTTGCGCCCTTGAATTTCAAATACCTTAACGCCAAGCACTGATTCAATTTTTTGCACCGCATAGGTAACGGCGGACTGGCTTTTAAACATAACTTCCGCAGCTTGGGCGTAACCGCCAGCTTCCACAATGCTTATCAAAGTGCGCCATTGTTCTAAGGTGATATTCGGAGTCATTTAAGAAACCTATCTAATTAATCGATAATTTATAGCAGATTATTATACTTTTATATCTTATTGTTAAAGTATTTAATGGCTTCTAGAAATTAATTTATTCAAGATTATTCATTTTTTAACACTATTCACTTTGGAGTAAACCTTATGAACCGTTTTATTTTATTAGCTATTGCCGCTACCATTTCTACTGCAGCCGTTGCTGCGCCTGAAACCTATGTGATTGACAGCAATCACAGTATGCCGCGATTTTCATATAGCCATTTAGGTTACTCAACGCAGTTAAGCCGTTTTGATAAAGCAACAGGCAAAATCGTGATTGATCGTGCCGCTAAAACTGGCTCTGTTGATGTGACTATTGACACGACCTCCGTGAATACAGGCTTTGCTTTATTTAATGAACATATTCAAGCTGAAGATTTATTTAATACAGCAAAATTTCCAACGGCAACATTTGTGTCTAGCAAAATGAACTTTGAGGGTGATAAGCCAGTTTCAATTGATGGCACGTTGACCATTAAAGGCGTTAGTAAACCACAGACACTTACTCTTACTTCATTTATGTGTATGCCACATCCAATGTTGAAAAAAGATGCCTGTGGTGCAAATGCAACTGTAGTAGTGAAACGTTCGGATTTTAATATGGCGAAACATGTGCCTTACGTGAGTGATGAAGTGACAATTACTCTACCTGTTGAGGCGATTAAGCAATAAATAAGTTTAGTGGTCAGTCGCAAAATGTGGAGTTGAATATGCAATATCAGCAAGGTAAATCAAGGCAATTGCAACGGGTAATTGACTCTATTCCAACGACAGATGGCGGCGGTGTGAAGTTGCGTCGTAGCCTAGGACAATCTGGCTTTACGCGACTAGACCCATTTTTAATGTTAGATGAATTTTCTTCTGAAAATGCGGATGACTACATTGCTGGCTTTCCTGATCACCCGCATCGAGGCTTTGAAACGGTTACTTATATGCTAGATGGTCATATGTTGCATCAAGATCATTTGGGCAATCAAGGCGATCTAAAAAGTGGCGGTGCGCAGTGGATGACGGCGGGCCGTGGCATTATTCACTCAGAAATTCCACAGCAAGAAAGTGGCCGTATGCGCGGCTTTCAACTTTGGATAAATCTGCCAGCCAATGAAAAGATGAAACCAGCAGGTTATTTAGATATTCAGCCTGATGAAATTCCATTAGCCCACTTAGCTAATTCTTGTAGCGTTAAAGTAATTGCTGGCACGGCTGTGCTGGATGGTAATGCCGTTGCTGGCCCAATTCAAGGTTTAACCACTGCGCCATTATTCATAGATGTTCATTTGTCTGCGTATGAAAGTTTTAGCCAGTCAATTCCAGAAGGGCATAATGCGTTTGTGTATCCCTATGAAGGCAAAGTGCTGATTGGTGCAAAGGCTGAGCAGCGCTTACTAGAACCACAATCTGTAGGGGTGCTTTCAGAAGGAGATGTTGTTGAAATCAGCGCATCAGAAACGCCGGTATCCTTCCTACTCTTAGCGGCTAAACCACTATTAGAGCCTATAGTTCAATATGGCCCATTTGTGATGAATACGCGAGAAGAAATCGATCAGGCAATCGCGGATTATCAAAATGGGCAGCTTGTATGATGGGGTGATAACAATAGTTTTTTAGATACGTTTTAGCCCAGCCTTTCCTGACTGGGCTTTTTGATTTTTTAGTAGCCTATATAATAGGCGATATGTATTTTGCTGGGCTACAATAGGATAGGTAAACTTAGCCTTCCAGCAACTCCAAATAGTGTGTAATTTAGCCGATGATTTTAATCCCCGAAACCGAGTATGAGCTTAGCGCAATCCGCGCACAGGGTGCTGGTGGGCAAAACGTGAATAAAGTGTCGAGTGCAATTCACTTGCGCTTTGATATTCAAGCGTCAACACTGAGCGAATGGCTTAAAGAGCGCTTAATGCATTTGAAAGATAACCGCATCACGGCGGAAGGTGTTTTGGTACTAAAAGCGCAACAATATCGCACGCAAGAAGCGAATAAGAAAGATGCTATTGCACGTTTACATGAAATTATTAACGCCGCAAATCAAGTAAAGCCAACCCGTTATGCCACGCGACCAAGTTACGGTTCAAAACAGCGTCGATTAGAAAGTAAAACACAACGCGGGCAAATTAAGCAGATGCGTGGCAAAATAGCGTCTGACAAAAACGAGCATTAACTTAACGTGAATATATTAGCTTTTGATACCTCAACTGAATACTTATCGTTAGCCTTGCTAAAAGGCGACGAAACGTTTCGCTATGATTGCAATGCAGGCCAAACGCATTCGCAAATTATCTTGCCGCAGATACAAACCTTACTGGATTCGGCATACTTGCAATTGAGCGATCTGCAAGGCATTGCTTTTGGCGCAGGTCCAGGTTCATTTACAGGTGTACGTATTGCTGCGGGAGTGGCTCAGGGCTTAGGCTTTGGCGCCAATTTGCCAGTGGTTAGTGTGTGCACACTATTAGCACTGGCCGAGGCGAGCGGCTCAGATAAAGTCATCGCTTGTTTAGATGCGCGCATGGGTGAGGTGTATCACGCAGCATATGAAAAAACCAATGATGCATGGCAATGCATCATTGAGCCGGGCTTATATAAACCTGATGCCGTGCCAGCTATTGAAGGTATAAATTGGGTCGGCGCAGGTAGTGGTTGGCAAACATATGCTGAACAATTAAGTACTGCTTATGCAGCGCAATTACAATCGACGCAACCACAATTGTTGCCAGGAGCTACTGCGATACTCCAACTTGCTTTGTCGAAATTTGCCAAAGGTGAAGCAAAACCAGCAAGCGAAGCCATGCCACTCTATATTCGTAACCGCGTAGCGCTTAAAACCGCAGAACGCGAGCAAGGTTTACGTTTATGAGCGCTGTGCTAAAAACACAATATCAGTTCCGCCTGATGCAAATGGATGATTTAGATGCCATTATGGCGATTGAGCCACAAATTTACCCTTATCCATGGACGCGCGGTAATTTTAGTGATTCATTGACTTCAGGTTATAGCGCTTGGGTATTGATGTTGAACGAGCAGATTATCGGTTATTCACTGATGATGCTGGTGTTGGATGAAGCGCATTTACTTAATTTGAGCGTGGCAAAATCTTATCAAAAACAGGGTTTAGGACGAACGCTGTTAGAGCACATGGTGAGCATTGCCAAAAGCAAACAAATGGCTAATATGTTTTTGGAAGTGCGCCCAAGTAATATTTCTGCCATCGCTTTGTATGAGAATATGG
The DNA here is from genome assembly GCF_029946165.1 of Methylotenera sp. GTDB lineage: Bacteria > Pseudomonadota > Gammaproteobacteria > Burkholderiales > Methylophilaceae > Methylotenera. The sequence continues at coordinate 45,748 of NZ_JAQSDZ010000018.1, read as the reverse complement.
GGTTTAATGAAATGGCCGTTCGTCGCGGATATTATCCTGCTGCAAACGGTCGCGAAGACGCGGTTTTAATGGGCTTGGTACTTTAATGGCAACTTTGATGAATATCTTGAAAGAAAAGCCATGATGACGCGCGAAGATATGATGCGAGAATTAGAGCTGTTGCCAGTGTGGCGGTTGCGCGCTCCCTTGCCTGAAGCGGCTGCAATCAATGAAGTAACTCAGGTTTTAACCCGACAAGACATCGTTTTAAAAGCCAACCCACAACCACAACTAGTAGAAATTATTGAGGATACATCGTTGGCAAGTCCTGATGAATCAGTAGAAGCTTTAACGCCAGTAGCTATTGAACCGCAAAAATTCACCCATATTGTGAGTGAGGATGGCGAATATTTATTTTTACTGCCAAATGCCGCAATGAGTACAGACGAGCTCCAGTTATTTCAAAATATTTGCAAAGCATTACGTATTAAAACCAAACCAGCTGAAACCTCTTCTGATATTTTGGCGTCTATCAGTGAAATGCAAACAAAATTGTTGCTAGTCATGGGCGAAGCCGTAGCACAGGTTATATTGCAATCTGCTGAGTCCATTGCTCAATTACGTGGTGCGACACATCAACTACATGGCGTAGCTTTAGTTGCTACTTATGGATTAGAGCATTTACTGCAAAACCCTGTAGATAAAGCAAAAATATGGCGCGATTTATGTATGGGCTTGCAGATAATACAAGACTTAAAAATTACAAATACTAAAACAGCTAAAACTTAAACTCTTGAAATATCAGATATACGGCACAATCTCAATAGCAATAAGTCTTTAAATTTGATTTATTCATTAAGGAATGAACATGCAGAAAATTTACTTTAAACTATTCGCGGTGTTACTTTTGTTGAGTCTGAGTGGTTGTGGCTATAACAAGTTTCAATCGCTAGACGAAGAGTCAAAAGCCAGCTGGTCAGAAGTGCTTAATCAATATCAACGTCGCGCCGACTTAGTCCCTAATTTGGTTAATGTTGTGAAAGGCTATGCAGCGCATGAGAAAGACGTGCTGACGCAAGTGACTGAGGCGCGTGCAAAAGTGGGTAGCATGCAGATCACGCCAGAGTTATTAAATGATCCAGAAGCATTTGCAAGATTTCAAGCAGCACAAGGTCAGTTAACCAGTGCATTGTCTCGATTAATGGTGGTTTCTGAAAATTATCCAAACTTAAAAGCAGATCAAGGTTTTAGGGACTTGCAGGCGCAGCTTGAAGGTACTGAAAATCGCATCACTGTTGCACGCAATCGTTACATTGAAACGATCAAAGTTTACAATATTGCCGTTCGCTCTTTCCCTCAAAACCTTACTGCAAAGATGTTTGGCTATCAAGCTAAACCTTCATTTACTGTTGAAAATGAGAAAGCGATTTCAGCACCTCCGACAGTGGATTTTGGCGATAAAAAATAGCGGTTGCTGTTTAATTTATCCACTTCATATTGAGTTGTAAGTGATTACTCACATTAAAACGAGTTTAATTGCAGTTTGCACAATGTTGTTATTTGCAACGTGTAATCTGCATGCTGAACTCATTGCTATTCCACCGCTAAAAGCGCGTGTTACTGATTTAACCCAAACGCTTACCCCAGACCAGCAAAGCCAGCTAGAAAACAAGCTTAATGCTTTTGAACTGGAAAAAGGTAGTCAAATTGCAGTTTTGATTGTGCCTAGCACCAAGCCCGAAGAAATTGAGCAATATAGTATTCGAGTGGTCGATGCTTGGAAGTTAGGTCGCGAAAAACAGGATGATGGCATTCTTGTGTTAGTGGCAAAAAATGACCATAAAATGCGCATAGAAGTTGGTCAAGGCTTAGAAGGTCCGATTCCAGATTTAATCGCAAAGCGCGTTATCAGTGAGGTGATGGCGCCAAGTTTTAAGCAAGGTGATTTTTACGGTGGTATTAACAACGCTGTAGATAAACTGATGGGTTTGATTTCAGGTGAGAAACTAGCACCGCCTCCACCTCAAGCAAGATCTGCCAGCATGGGCTTTGATAACAGCCTAGCATTTTTTGTTATTGGCTGCGTGGTCCTAGGGGGCTTTCTTAGTTCAATTTTAGGCCGATTTTTTGGTGCAGGCGCTACAGCAGGTATTATTGGCGCTGTCTCTTGGTTTATTTTAGGCACTTTGGGCATGTCAATTTTTGTTGGCATGATGGCGTTTGTTTTCACTTTAATAATGCCACTTTTCTTTGGCGGGGCTCTAGGCGGCGGAACGTACTCCAGAGGTGGCTATGGCGGTGGATCTGGAGGCAGTGGTGGTTTTGGCGGCGGCGGTGGTGGTTTTAGTGGCGGTGGCGCGTCAGGAGATTGGTAATGTCACTTAAGCTTTTGAAGCGTTTAGTTAAGCATCTGGTTATATGGCCTAGCATTGTTAAGCAGTACTTTCCAAAAGAGTCTATGCTGCGTATTGAAAAAGCCATTGCTGCTAGTGAGAAAAGCCACCTCGGGGAAATTTGTTTTGTAGTGGAATCCAACTTGGATACATTTGATATTATTAGAAATGTATCTGCTAAAAAGCGTGCCATTGAGATTTTCTCAAAATTCCATGTCTGGGATACCGCGCAAAATAATGGGGTGTTAATTTACTTATTATTAGCAGATCATGATTTTGAAATTGTAGCCGACCGAGGTATTCATCATCACGTGGGTAATGAGGGGTGGGAACAAATCAGTAAGGAAATGGAAAAGCACTTCAAGCATGGTGATTTTGAGCGTGGTGTTTTACATGGCATTGCAAAGATTACTGAGCATTTGGATCAGTATTTTCCCTCCGATAAAGAAAACGTTAACGAGATAAATAATGCGCCGATTATTATTTAGCTTTTTTTTATCGTTTATTTCAATCAATTCAACTGCAGCAATTTCTGACATATCAAAAATATTTCGGGAAACACCAACATTAGAAGGATTAAACGTTTGCTTTGGCGGAGGTTGTGCGGAAATCAGACATATCAGCATTGATGTGCAAGAATGGGCTAAAGTAGAGACAATCTTTGCACTTAAAACTGACGACGCCATACTCGAGAGTCAGCAGATTGCCAATGCAATCGGTATATTAGAAACAATAGTCGGCGCTAAAATAGGCACATCAGGCGACCGTGCTGGGACGTTCAATAATTCAAAATTTCCAGGTCAATTAGATTGCAATGATGAGGCGATTAACACCACAACTTATATGCATTTAATGCAGCATTACGGCTTGATTAAGCTGCATGAAGCCGAAGATATGCGCACAAGAAGTTTCTTTTTTAACGGCTGGCCACATTCCACTGCGGTGATGCATGAAAAAGTCACAGGTAAACGCTTTGCCGTAGATAGTTGGTTTTATGATAATGGTGTGGCTGCTACGATAGTACCATTCGAAGTGTGGAAATCTGGCTATATTCCTGACGAGAGTCCGATTCGCAAGCAATAGCTTTTTATTTAATAAGCGAAGTGATAACGGCTTATAACAATTGCTGACTAAATGACTGATTAAATGTAAAATTCGGTCTTTGATTTTTGCTCAGATTAGATACCACCATGCGCGCCTCACAATTTTTCTTCAACACCCAAAAAGAAGCTCCAAGCGATGCAGAGTTGCCAAGCCATATTTTAATGGTACGTGCAGGGCTGATTAAACGTTTGGGTTCTGGTTTGTATAGCTGGATGCCGCTAGGGTTGCGCGTGCTGCGTAAAGTTGAAACTATCGTCCGTGATGAAATGAACAAAGCGGGTGCCTTAGAGTTGTTAATGCCAGCAGTGCAGCCACGTGAACTATGGGATGAAACAGGTCGCTGGGCAGTGTTTGGTCCACAAATGCTTAAAATTACCGATAGGCATTCACGTGAATTTTGCTTTGGTCCAACACATGAAGAGGTGATTACCGATATCGCACGTTCAGAAGTACGCAGCTATAAACAATTACCACTTAACTTCTATCAAATTCAAACTAAATTTCGCGATGAAATTCGCCCACGTTTTGGCGTAATGCGTGCGCGGGAATTTATGATGAAAGATGCTTACTCATTCCATACCGATTTTGCCTCTTTAGAAACTACTTATGCCAATATGTATCAAGCCTATAGCAATGTGTTTAATCGCTTGGGTCTAAAGTTTCGCGCGGTAAAAGCCGATACAGGTGCTATAGGCGGTGATGGTTCTCATGAGTTTCACGTGCTTGCCGACTCAGGTGAAGATGGTTTAGCGTATTGTGATACCTCAGATTATGCAGCTAACGTTGAGCTTGCAGAAGCCATAGCCACAAGCACCGTAAGAGGAGCGGCTAAAGAATCAATGCGTGAAGTTGATACTCCAAAGCAAACTACTTGTGAAGATGTAGCGAAGTTGCTTGGTATTGGTATAGAGCGCACAGTAAAAGCGATTGCGCTAATTGCCAAAGACGGAACTGAGAATGGTCAGTTTTATCTAGCACTATTGCGTGGTGACCATAGTTTAAATGAAATAAAAGTTGGAAAATTGACGGGTTTGTCAGACTTTAGGTTAGCTACAGGCGATGAAATACGTGACAATTTAAGTTGTCCACCAGGCTTTATTGGGCCAGTTAATGTTGGTGAAAACGTGACTATCATTGCAGATAGAACGGTTGCCAATATGAGTGATTTCGTTTGCGGCGCAAATAAACCTAAATTTCACTTGGCTGGAGTGAATTTTGCTAGAGATTTACCAGAGCCAAGTTTAATTGCAGATATTAGAAATGTGGTTGAAGGTGATGCCAGCCCAGATGGTAAAGGTACTTTATCGCTTTGCCGCGGTATTGAAGTTGGACATATTTTCCAGTTGCGCACTAAGTATTCTGAAGCGATGAATGCGACCTATCTTGACGAAAGCGGTCAAACGCAGGTGATGGAAATGGGATGTTACGGAATTGGTGTTTCACGTATTGTTGGTGCCGCGATTGAGCAGGGCAACGATGCGCGCGGAATCATCTTCCCAAAAAGCATGGCGCCATTTACCGTGACAATTTGCCCGATTGGCTATGATAAGTCTGAGGCGGTTTCAACAGCGGCAAATAAGATATATGCAGATTTGAATGCTGCAGGTATAGAAGCCATGCTAGATGATAGAGGTGAGCGCCCAGGCGTGATGTTTGCCGAGGCTGATTTAATGGGTATTCCACATCGCTTAGTGATTGGTGAGCGAGGCTTGGCCGATGGAACAGTGGAGTACAAAGGTAGAACTGATGCGGAAGCGCAGATGATTTCATTGACTAATGTAATTGAGTTTATGCAAAAAGTGGCACTATAATCAAATTATGCTTAAAAATATTCAAATCTGTTTGCTGATATTGATTGGAGCTTTGGCTTCAATCAACAGCTATGCTGGCGCGCAGATTGAAGAGCCGTTGTCTAATAGCGTAAAAGCGATGATGCAACGCAGCATTAGTGATAAAGCCGTGCCAACACTCACTTTTGCCAGCCAGGAAGAAGGGAAAGCATGGCTTAATGAAATGTCTCAACGCTTAAAAAAGCGCATTCCTGATACCAATTATCGTGAAGATTTACTTCGCACCGTACATTATGAAGCAACGCGTGCGGGGCTCGATCCGCAAATGGTTTTAGGTTTGATTCAAGTGGAAAGCGGCTTTAAAAAGTACGCGTTATCTTCCGTAGGTGCGCGTGGGTTTATGCAAGTCATGCCATTTTGGGCGCGTAGTATTGGTGCAACAGACCATAATTTATTCCTTTTACGTACTAATTTACGTTATGGTTGCACCATTCTACGGCACTATATCGATATAGAGCATGGTGATTTATATCGTGCTTTAGGTCGTTATAATGGTAGCTTAGGAAGGCCGCAGTATCCAAATCTGGTGCTTGGTGCTTGGCGTAAAAACTGGAATTACTCCACCAAAAATTGGAATTACGCACCAAAAAATACCTAAATTATTAAGTATTTTCTCAATTCGTCTGCTTTTCGCGCTAGATTAGTGCTAAAAACCACCTCAAAAAAGTTTACATTTCTATAAAAATCATTCAGTATGCCCCTAGCGTTTATATGACTAAGGCAAAATTTGCACTATTCCAATAAGCCCAGCGTATGACGTTGCTGTTCGAAAAACTTGCTACTCAATATAAAAATTAGGAGAAAAGTATGTCGAAATTAACTGCGTTAGCACTAAGTATTGCTGTTTTAGGTGGGGTATGGGCATTTTTAGCATTAGGTCCGTTGGGTGGATCTGCGCCAATTGCGCTAGTTTGGGTGGGGTTTATAGCATGGGGTTGTTATTTTCACACAGGTGGCGATAATGCTGCGCTACAAAAAACAATAGCGGGTATGTCTTTTGGTGCGTTAATCGCAGGCGTTGCTTTATACCTAGTAAGTTCAGGAATGTTCGCTGCCTTGGGCACTTTAGCCGCACCTGTTATTATTGCAGTCACGGTGTTTGTATTGGTGATTGTGGCAGGTATAAACTTGCTCTCAGTTGTTCCAGCAAACGTATATGGCTATGCGGCAACTGCTGGCTTGGCTTTAACTGCAGGCACAGCAGGTAACTCAACGGCAATGAATCTGACCAATCCTGTTTTACTCGTGATAGTGTCTACAATTATTGGTGCAGTATTTGGCATGCTTTCTGGTAAATTAGCTGGAATGTTGGGTAAGTAATTTTGCATAAATAATAAATAGGTGAAGACCAAAAAAACCGCCTTAAATTGAACTGCCTCCATCGGTTGGATATCAATCCAAGCGATGGGGGCATTTTTTATGAGCAAGTAAACATTAGAGTTAAGTTAAAGTTACACAGCATAAACAATTGAGCATCGAGGGCAGTTAGCCACACTCAAGCGCTTCGGCATAGATGCAGGTGCGGCGCGCAGTAGGTTGCTGCACACCAACCACATGGAAAGGAAGGGCTGACAACTCGCCTTGGCCCTTATTGTACTGAATCCAAGGCGTCTGCCATACTGCTTAAGCTGCAACACCATTTATCAATAGGCTAGACAGCAGCTCAATTCAACATACCTACATTTGCTATTATCCGCACGTGGGAGCAAATTTATAATGCAGGTAGAATCAACGCCTTATTCCAAGTCAAATGCAAACAGCTGTTTAAGTACCCTGATTTTTGATGTGTACCCACCCAAATCAATTATATATAAGATAGAAGTAATTCTTCTATATCAACAGCTATTATGTACTATCACTTACATTAAAGCTTATGAGCTTTATTGTCATATATTACGCACTAGTTTGTACAAGTATGCACTGTAAATGTGCACAATGAAGGTATGCCTCGTCTCTTTTTCATTAAAAATTCGTAGTTATAATTTTAGTATTCAGTATTGAAGCCACCCACAGCTCGTATTAAATAGTTGGAACGGTAATTGCTAATTATTCATGTAAGTAATCCTGTTTTGTATTAAATGAGTCTACTCAGACTCGGTTTAATAGTAGCGTGGAGAGCATCATGAATAAACGTATCCTAGCTTTTTTATGTTCCATATTGGTTAACTGCCTAGTTGCCAGTATTGCTTCAGCTTCACCATCAGCTGCATTGGTGCAAGAGCTCAATGCACAAGTGCTACGTGTGCAAGTTAAACATAATAATGGGAGTCATGGCTTAGGATCGGCAGTAGTGATTGGTAAAGATCATGTTGTGACAAATTGCCATGTAGTGACTGATGCCCATGATGTTGAAGTGATAGTGAACGGTGTGTCACATGTTGCCACTGAAGTTAAACCTGACTGGCATCATGATTTATGCATTTTAACTGTTGCTAACCTAAACGCTCCAATTGCAAAAATGGGTGGGACCAAAAGCTTGAAATATGAGGCTTCGGTATTTACGGTTGGCTATCCTGATAAAACAACGCAACCTGTTAACACCTTCGGTGTGGTAAAAGAGATGTTCCCTATGGATGGTAGTGTGGTAATTCGCGCCACGAGTCCATTTAGGTTAGGTGCTAGTGGTGGAGGTGTGTTTGATGAATCAGGGTCTCTGGTCGGCATTATCACTTTAAAAAGCCGTGGCACCCAAGCGCACTATTACTACATGCCAGTAGAGTGGGTGCAAGCTTTGATGCAAAAACCTGCCCAAGTATTAGGTGCTAAAAGTGAAAAACCTTTTTGGGCCGCCAATGACATGCAAAAACCTTACTTTATGCAAGTGGTGCAACCTTATGTTTCAAAAGATTGGAAGTCTTTATTAGCCATTTCACTTAAGTGGGTAAGCACTGAGCCTAATACTGCCGAATCTTGGTTTTATTTAGCAATGGCAGAGTATGAAACAAATGCCTACGATAAAGCTGTAGAGCACTTGAATAAAGTACTGTCACTTAACGAGGATCATGTTCAAGCCATTGCCTATTTGAATAAAATTACCCAAAAAACTACTGGTGCATGACTTACACTTAACCAAGTGGCATTGCTAGCTAAGTGCTCGTAATGCTTAGTAATTAACTACTAAATCGTATTGTGAAGGTGCAGTGCTGGGCTTATTCCAGCGTTGAGAGATTTTAAATGACGATATAAGATACGAGTTTCTAGTAAGTTCCACACGCGTAACATCGCTTCAATGGTATCAAAGGGTTTAGTTAAGAAGTCTTTGGCACCGAGAGCCAAAGCTTTTCTCTTTGCACCAATCGTTGCATCTGCTGTGAGTACTAATACAGGCAGGTATTCATCTTTTGGGATGTGACGTGATAACATTTCTAATACCGCGTAACCATCCAATTCTGGCATCATTAAATCAAGCAAAATTAAATCGGGTTCAAACGCTTTATATAAATCTAAAGCGCGCGTAGAGTCAGCCGTACTGATGACTTGGTGAAAGCCTTCTCTAGTTAAAAGGTCTTCGAGTAGTTTTAAGTTTGCCTCTGCATCGTCTACTATTAAAATCTTGGCATTTAAAATATCTGCTTCGTTCATCTTACTTCCTAACGCTTGATTAATTCTCTTATTTGTTTATTAAAAAGGGCAACATCTAATGGTTTTGTCATGTAATACGCCACCCCGGCCGTTTGTAAACGGTAGATTGTCTCTGGTAATGCATCAGCACTTAAGATCATCATGGGGATGCTTTTCAATTTAGGATCTGACATCACATAATGTACTAAATTTTCTCCTGAGCCGTCAGGCAGGTTTAAATCAACTAATATTAGCGATGGTGCTAATTCATTTAAATATTGCTTAGCATCTTTGATTGTAGATACGCAATGAATGCGTAAATCTCGTTGACGTAGAATAATGGCTTCAACTAGTGCGCGATTACTAATATTATCCTCTACATAAAGAATAGAATGTGTGTTTGATAGATTAAGTTGTTTTGTACTTTCTGCTGGTTGGGATAATTCGTTTGATGTTGTGTGAGGATTGCAAGCTGCAATCTCTACCCAAAATAAACTTTTATCGTTGGCAAGATGAATACTTCCATGCATCGCCAACATAATTTGCTTGGATAGTGCCAAGCCGAGACCGGTCCCTTCCACTTTGGTATTTTCTGCACCTAGTCTGTCAAAAGGGGTGAATACTCTTTCTCTCAACGCACTTGGAATGCCTTTTCCAGCATCTTGGACTTCAATGATAATATCATCAAGGCGACGGTAAGCTTTTAATAAAACGACGGAGCTGACAGGTCCGTATTTCAGTGCATTTGATAATAAGTTTAATATTACCTGCAATAATTTCTGTCGGTTAGCCATTGCCCATAGGTCTGGCGCAATTTCATATTTAATTTCAATGTCCCGTATTTTTCCTATCGGGGCAATGTAGTGGATTGCTTCCTCTAATAAGCTATTAATCAGTGTCGGAGCTAATTCTAATGAAACTTCGCCTGATTCAATTCTGGCTATTTCTAGCACTTCATTAATTAACTTAAGTAAGTGCTGTCCAGCACCTTTAATTAGCGTGACACTGTCATGCTGCTTTCCTGATGGTAAATCTTCTTCTAACAGTTGAGCAAACCCTAAAATTGCATTCAGAGGTGTTCTGAGCTCATGGCTTGTTCTGGATAAAAACATACTTTTTGAGGCACTAGCTTCTTCTGCTTCTTGCCTAGCTTGGATGGCATCGCTAATATTTTTAGCGAGGAGTTGTGAGGCGTGATCTAGCTCATTAGATAGTTGACCCAGTTCGTCTTTGCTACTTGAGGGTAAGTCGAGAGCTTCTGCACGTGCCAAATGTCCTGCACTGTCTCGCAGTAAGCGCACGCGTTTGACAATGGTGCGCGAGAAGATCCACACAGCGACAAGTGAACCGACAATACCAGCCAGTGTGGCGATAAGCGTGGCGGAGATGCTACGCTGGCGCTGTAGAAAAATTTTTTGCTGATCTTGCTCTACTAGTAGTGCCTCTTCTGCATTCAGTGCTTCAATTTCTTTTCTAAGCTCGTCTAGTGTGTCTACTTGAGATTTGAACTGCGTGATTAAATAGTCGGATGCTATCTCTGAGTCATGATTTGAAAGCGCTTTTAAATCGGCTAAGTTTTTAGCAACCAAGGGTATGATAATTGATAAACGGTGTATTTGCTGATCGCTTTCCAAGCGCTGTTCTAATGTGTTGATAATCTCTGGCAATATTCTTTCTGCTTCAAAGAAAATGTTTAAGAAATTTTTGTCTCCTGTCAGCAGGTAGTCTCTCACACCTGTTGATGCTTCTAAAAGCTGTGAATGAACAGTTTGAATGTCTCGTTGATTTTGTAAGGCATGCTTTAGTTTGTTTTCCAGCATGGTTGATTCTAGTTCACGTATATACAGTGACGCCAAAGACGCCAGCAGAACAGCCAACGGTAGTGCGATGACAAACACTCCTTTAAAACCCAGCGGCAAATCTTGCCATGCTTGTGCTGCCCAGTGTAAGGGAAGTATTTTTTTTGTTTTCTCTGAGGTGGGTTGCTTAGTGATCTTCATAGGTTTTATGCAATTTAAGATTACTAGCTTATTAAGATCTATAACCTAGTTCAACCGCCTTAACAGCCGCTTGAGTTCTATCTTTGACTCCCAGCTTATTTAAAACGCGTTCTACATGTATTTTAGCAGTGCCAGATGCAATGCCTAGCTTGACGCCTAACTCATTGTTACTTAGACCCCGTGGTAGCAACGCTAGAATCTCACGCTCACGTGGCGTTAGTGTTTCTAAAATAGATAAGTCTGTTTCGCTACGAACAGGACCCTGATGCTGTGAAATCGCCAATGCAATTAACCCAGATGTTGCTTCCAGGGCTTCTATCTCAGCTTGGTTTAGGACGAGTTTTTTACCTGATAGCGCAATGATTCCTTTGCCATGCTGACCTAAAGCAATCGGGATTAAACATTCATGATGATTTATGTCTCCGTGTGTCCATAATTGTGTATTTTTATTTTCATGGACAGAAAATTGAACTGGATTTTTTAGCATCATTGCTAATATTCCCATCATCGGGATTCTGGCGCCTACTGGTAGCGTTTGTCCCACTTGGGTATAGATGACTAACTTCCCTGAATTCTCGATGGCTAATACCGCATGTTGTGCTGAGAGTAAATTGCATAAAGAGTTTAATAGGCTAGTGGCAGCACTTACACTCCAGCCATTGGTAAATAGCTGCTGGCCAAAGTTCAGATACAGTCGCAAATGTGTATCATTTGCCTGCGTTTCTTTTAGGCTTTGTCTAAGCGCACGGGCGCTGCTAGGCTGAATTAGATTTTTTTGTAGGATAATTGTCATATGCTGATCAGTATACACCGTTATACCTATAACGGTAGATTTTTACTTGACGGATACCGTCCATAATGCAGTCCATGAACAGAGTAATTAAATGAGACACAGACAGTTTTACAAGGAGATAAAAATGAAAGCTTCAAATTTAGTAGCAATTGTTTCTTCAGCAGTTTTTTTAGTAGCTAGTGCAGCACATGCTGAAAGCAATCTTAAGAATAATTCACACAACCAGAATTTTCTTTCAAAAAGACCGTATGAGCAACCGATCACAAAAAGTGACCAGAAAAAAGACCAACAATGGGAAGGTGCTACATTGATTGACGAGGGTGCTGAGACGGACGATAAACATAAGTCAATGCGCCTTCATATGTTGGGTAAACGCCCATATGTAGAAAGAAATACAGATTAATGTAATATTTAGCATTTAAACTTGCCCTGCCATTATTTAACTGGCAGGGCTTTTGCGATTGTAAGCAGTTGATATAGTATTCTTAGCGTTACCTCATGTTTACTAAGCTAATCTGTTGATTAGCTTAGTAAACTAATCATTAATCATTTTTATAACAGGAACTAAAATAAAGAATGAATTTATTCAAAGAATTTAAAAGCGATTTTCCAGCAAGTATTGTCGTATTTTTCGTGGCCTTACCGTTGTGCTTAGGTATCGCACTTGCTTCTGGCGCACCCTTATTTTCAGGTGTGATTGCAGGAATTGTTGGCGGTATTGTTGTGGGTATGTTTAGTGGATCACAGCTTGGAGTTAGTGGTCCTGCCGCTGGTCTTGCAGTTATTGTGCTCACTGCGATTGGCACCTTGGGTTCTTTCGAAGCATTTTTATTATCTGTGGTGGTCGCTGGGGTGATTCAGTTTTTGCTAGGCTACTTTAAAGCTGGCTTCATCGCATATTTCGTACCTTCATCTGTCATTAAGGGCATGTTGACGGGTATTGGCTTACTGATTCTGCTTAAACAGATACCTCATGCATTAGGTTATGCTTTTGACTATGAAGGTAGCGAGTCTTTTGAGCAGGCAGACGGAAGCAATACTTTTTCTGCATTAACTGAGGCATGGAATTTACTTACACCAGGTGCATTATTAATTGCGGGTATTTCTTTGGTGATTCTGATTTTGTGGGATACAACCTTAACAAAGAAACATCGCTTATTTGAGTTGTTACAGGGGCCGATTGTGGTGGTGCTTGTTGGTATTCTATTTAATTACCTATTTCAAATGGGTGTTCTTAATTTTTCCTTAGCAGAAAATCAGATTGTACAACTGCCTGTTGCCAATAATCTAGGGGAGTTTTTTGGTCAGTTTACTACACCAGATTTCTCACAACTCACTAACATTGAAGTTTATAAAGTCGGTTTAGTGATGGCTATTGTGGCAAGTTTAGAAACACTTTTATGTGTAGAAGCAACGGATAAATTAGACCCAATAAAACGTATTACGCCTACGAATACAGAGCTTAAAGCGCAAGGGATTGGTAATATATTGTCAGGTTTAATAGGTGGTTTGCCAATCACACAAGTGATAGTTCGTAGTTCTGCAAATATCACTTTTGGAGCTAAAACAAAATTATCGGCGATTTTGCATGGTATTTGGCTGTTATTGAGTGCAGTGACGATTGCAAGTTTGTTAAATATGATTCCTCTGGCTAGTTTGGCTGCCATATTGATTATGGTAGGTTACAAATTAGCGAAGCCATCATTGTTTTCACATATGTATAAGTTGGGCTGGGAGCAGTTCGCGCCATTTATTGCTACTGTCGTTGCTATTTTGTTAACAGATCTGTTAACAGGTATAGCTATCGGTTTAGTGGTTGGTATCTTTTATACATTGCACCATAGTTACCGTAATTCTCACTATCTTAAAGATATCAAAACGACAAAAGATGGACGTGAGGTGCATCACATTGTTTTAGCTGAAGAGGTGTCATTCTTTAATAAGGCGAGCATTTTACAAGTGCTAGAGGCAATACCTAAAAATGCAAAAGTAATTATCGACTGCTCTAATTGTAAATCCATTGCCTATGATGTCGTCGAGTTCATTCGAGATTACCCGCTTCACGCAAAATTAAACAATATTGAAGTAGAAACAATTAATTTTATTCAGCCTAAGTATTAATAGCATTAATGATACGAAGGTCAGTTTGTTAATAAAGATCAATGATAGGAAATAAAAAATGTACAAACACCCATTACTTAATCGCGACTTAATGTCACCAATGGAAGCTTTAGATATTCTCACCGAAGGTAATATTCGCTTTATGAATAACTATTCTGATGACAAAGACTTTCAAAGTTTGCTAAATATTACTAAAGACAAACAACACCCTTTTGCATCTTTTTTAAGTTGTAGCGATTCTCGTGCGCCTGTTGAATTACTGTTTGACCAAGCATTAGGTGATATTTTTAGCGTACGTTTAGCAGGTAATATTGCTTCAGATAAAGCGATAGGTAGCTTAGAGTTCAGTTCTAAATATCTAGGTAGCAAATTAATTGTGGTGATGGGGCATACAAGTTGTGGTGCCGTTAAAGCTGCATGCGATGACTTTAGAGATGGACATATCGGCGAAATTATTAACTTTATTAAGCCGTCTATCCGTCATGAAAAAACGGTGTTAAATAAGGATGATAGAACATCTAAAAATCCAGATTTTGTTCAAAAAATTAATGTGCTGAATGTAAAGCATCAGATTGACACCATTATTCGCCAAAGTGATATTCTTAATGACATGATAGAGGCACGTCAAATTGCCATTATCGGGTCAGTTTATGATCTTTCCACAGGTGAAGTTGATTTCTTGGAGGATACCTACGTAGGCTAACTGTTTATTAATATTAATACGTAAATTCGCAAAATGAAATGCACCCACGGTTGGACATTAATCCATCCGTAGGTGCATTTTTTTTGAGCAAATGCACATTAGACGATAGGCGTAGCTAGCTCTTAATATTACTGTCCAGCTTTCTGGATTCAGTTCTTTCACCGCAATTTTTGTTTTAAAGCTGGTTTTCAGTTAGCGTTAATTGGTTTTTTGTACTTTAAAGCCATAGTAAGTTCCAAACTCACCTTCTGAATCATGGTATACGAATAACATGTCATTAGCGTATCCAGCCCCATTTAGATGATTATGCGAACGAAGTTTTAAGTCTTTAGGAAGTTCACTTTTACCCATATATTTACCGCTTATGTCGAATATCAATACCGCTTTATGATCAATATCTAGTAGCTCTAACTCTTCACCTTTAATGCCAGTGTAAGCAACAAAATAATCACTTACATCGTCAAAAGCTACTCCAGCCTTCGCTAAATCTAAGTTAATTTCACTGATTGGTTCTCTAGCCTTTAAATCAATGACGAGTACTTTGTTGCTGCGTCCTTGCTTCGCATAATAAACATTTTGTTCTGCGTTATAGCTAGGCATCGTATTGGCGTCACCAAAAGCAGGGTTAAAACCAAACACATCAGAAGAGGTGTCTTTCACTTCGCCAGTTTCAGTTAAATCAATAGAATAGATGCCCGTATTCGGCGAGAAGCCACCAAAGCTAGAAATGTTATAAGTAATGGTTTCTAGTTTGTTAGAGTTGGGGTTGTAATAAATAGAGCGATTGTCATAGCCAGGTTTTGCAGAATTCACATATTTACCTGCCTCATCATATGTATGAATTTCAGATTTAGAAACTGGCGCTTCTGTTTCACTACCCATAGGCGCTAAGCCACCATCAGCAATATAGTAACGTTTCAAACTGGGAATGTAAGCAACAGTCATAGGGCGAGTAGTTGGTTTTTGTGTCAAAGGAATTTTAATGCCGACCTGAGCTTCTGGAAAAATTTCAGCTTGTGTAGTTTGCAAAGTGGTAGCTAAGGCAATAGAGACTATCAGTGTTGGGATGCGCATAGTTATTCTTTCTTTTGTAACTCAATTAATATCTTTAGTTGTAAAGTGCGACTGAGTTTAGTCAGCCTATTGTTCTTAATCGTTCAATTCAATGTTATGCCCTTGGATGCTTCTCAAGCAGCATGGCGTCGCCATAACTAAAAAAGCGGTATTGCTCATTAATGGCATGCTCATAAGCTGTTTTAATATTTTCCACTCCAGCAAAAGCAGACACTAACATGAGTAAGGTGCTTTTAGGTAAATGAAAGTTAGTGAATAGGCGGTCCACTACTTTAAATTGATAACCTGGGGTAATGAATATATCGGTATCGCCATTACCCGCTATTAAGTCGCCTTTCGTATTAGATTCTGTCACTCTCGCTGCACTTTCTATAGCCCGCAACGCAGTCGTTCCAACCGCAGTTACTTTTGCACCACTATTTTTGGTCGCTTGAATCAAATCAACCGTGGTTTGTGAAATGCTATAAAGCTCGCTGTGCATTTTATGCTCGTTAATATTATCCACTCGCACTGGCTGAAATGTACCCGCACCCACATGCAAGGTTACATAAGCAATATTGATGCCCTTATCTTTAAGTGTATCAAACATCGCATCATTAAAATGTAAACCTGCAGTAGGCGCAGCCACCGCCCCTAGATGTTTGCTAAAAACCGTTTGATAGCGCTCTTCATCGTCAGCAGTCGCGCTATGCGTTATATAAGGTGGCAAAGGCAATGCGCCGTGTTGCTCCAATAAATCCAGCACCGACGAGTCACTTAAAAAACGGAGTTCAAATAAATCATCGTGACGTGCAGTAACTTCTACATCAAAAGCATTTGATAAAGTTAAGCGAGAGTTAACTTTAGGTGCTCTAGATGCTCTAATTTGTGCATATGCAGTATGTTGATTAATAACACGTTCAATCATTACTTCAACATTACCGCCAGTAAGTTTCACGCCAAATAAGCGTGCTTTGATGACGCGAGTGTCATTAAACACTAATAAATCCCCAGCTTGAAGGTATTCTGGAAGGTTGATAAATTTCGTATCGGTGAGTTCACTTTTGCTACTATTAAGGTGCAGCATGCGGCTTGCGGTTCTGTCTGTAGTAGGGTGTTGCGCTATTAATGCGTCAGGTAAATAAAAATTGAAATCTTCTGTTCTCATAAATGCTATAGCTTGCTATAATGGCGACCGTTGCAATTATACAGTAATGTATATTCCAAATGCCCGGGTGGCGGAATTGGTAGACGCACGGGACTCAAAATCCCGCGCTGGCAACAGCGTGCCGGTTCGATTCCGGCCCCGGGCACCAAATAAAATCATGGCTTACATTTTTGTAGGCCATTTTTTTGTCTGCGATTTACTTAATCAAACTGATACTTTGAATTTACATGTTAATTGCTTAAATTAATAAGCTTTAAATTAACTTAACACACCTAATCCAGGTTTGTTAATAATCACTTTAATGTTGTATTTGTATTGCTAAATTGTTACATAAGTGTAACTTTCCACTTGAGCCTAATTGCTTTTTGTGATACTTTTGACATGCGTCAAATTGTCGCATGTCAAAGAAGTGTATGAAAATTTAACAAAATAAGTTTTCTGTGTGAAGGGCGGTTTATGGCGATCACTGATTTAGGTTACAAAATCATTGCTAGACACAATAACTCCCTTGCGCCGAAAGCAGCGGTGAAGCTTTTATTAGCATTGGCTGGCATGATTTTAGTGGTTGGTATCGGTTTTGCTAGTATAGGCGCTTGGTTAGTGTTGCCTTTTGCAGGTTTGGAAATACTGGCGTTTGCGTATGCTTTTAATTACATCTATTTGCATTCAGGTGATTTTGAAAGTATTACAATTGAAAATGACAGAGTCATTGTAGAAAAAAGAAATTATAAAGAAGTAACTACAATGGTTTTTCAAAGGCATTGGGCGCAAGTAAGTTTGCGTGAAGTTGCAAGTGTAGGTGGAATGATTGGTAAGAACGGGCTTTTTATCCGCTCGCATGGAAAAGAAATTGAGTTTGGAAAGCATTTTATGAATGATGAGCAGCGTGCTTTGTTGGCGAGCGAGCTCAAACAAAAATTAGAAAATTTTGATTAATAAGTTTTGGAGCATGTTTTATGCAGGTATTTAGAAAAATTGGATTAGGTATTTCAGCAATGCTGGTTTCATTAAATGCATGTGCTGATTATTCATGGAATTTCCCTACACCAGTTACCCCAATGGCCTTAGATACTTTGCATGTACATAATAAGTTCATGTTGATCTCGATGGCTATTTTTGTTTCTGTATTAGCTATCATGATTTACTCTATATTTGCGCATAGAAAAAGTAAAGGTTATAAAGCCGTTGCAGACAAAGCGCCATCTACAGCAGTCGAGATTTTTTGGACACTAATTCCGTTTGCAATTCTTCTGTTGATTGACTTCGTTATTATGGGTATACCTGCTTATCACAGTGTCGTGATGATGGAGAATACACGTGAAAAAGCAGACATGGTAATCAAAATCACTGGCTCCCAATGGCGCTGGCAGTATGAGTATTTAGATGGTGATGCTAAAGGCATTAAATTTGTAAGTAACTTATCAACACCTAAAGACCAAATGGATAAGGGTTTTGATGGGAAAAAAGATGAGCAATACTTACTAGAAGTAGATAATCGTTTAGTGTTGCCTGTAGGCAAAAAAGTTCGCATATTGATGACCTCGACTGATGTTTTACATAACTGGTGGGTTCCACAATTTGGCTCTTCACGCGTTGCGGTACCTGGCTTTCTACGTGAAACTTGGGTGCAAGTTGAAAAAGAAGGAACTTATCGTGGCCAATGTAAAGAGCTTTGTGGCAAAGGCCATGGATACATGCCAATAGTCGTGGATGCGATGCCCGCAGAGCAGTATAAAACTTGGGTTGCAACTATGAAAGAAGATCTCGCTAAGGCTTCTGCAGGCGCTGATAAAGAGTGGACAAAAGAAGATTTAATTACAAACGGTAAAGGTGTTTACGAGAAGAACTGTGCTGTTTGTCATCAAGTGAGTGGCTCGGGACTTCCGCCAGCATTCCCAGCACTAACTGGTAGTAAAATTACAACCTCACCAATTTTTGATGCAGATGGTAAATACTTAAAAGATAGCCACTTAGATCGTGTTTTAAATGGTAAAAATGTTATGCCGCCATGGAAAGGTTTATTGAACGACACAGAAATTGCAGCGGTCATCACCTATGAGCGCAACGCCTTGGGTAATAGCGTAGGTGACGTGTTGCAGCCTTCACAAGTAAAAGCCGCGCGCCAATAATAAAATGGCAATTAAATTTTTAAGCATTAACTATTAGTTATAGTTTGAGTAATTAGGAGAAAGCAATGAGTACAACAACGGTAGCACATCATGATGATCATGCTGAACATCCGACAGGGATTATGCGTTGGCTAACCACCACCAATCATAAGGACATCGGTACGATGTACTTAACGTTTTCACTGATCATGTTCTTGGTTGGCGGTGCGATGATTTTAGGTATTCGTGCCGAATTATTTAAGCCAGGTTTGCAATTGATGAATCCAGATTTTTTCAATCAATTGATTGGTGTGCATGCACTTATCATGATTTTTGCGGCATTAATGCCTGCAGCGACTGGTTTTGCTAACTGGATGATTCCATTGCAAATTGGCGCGCCAGATATGGCTTTGCCGCGTTTGAATAACTGGGGTTTCTGGTTACTTCCTCCATCAGCAATTCTTTTAACCTTACCATTTACACTTGCATTATTTGGCATCGGTGATGGTGCCTTAGCAACAGGATGGACATTCTACCCGCCGCTATCTATACAGGGAGGGATCGGCGTTGATTTCGCGATTTTTGCAGTTCACTTATTAGGTATTTCTTCAGTACTTGGCTCAATCAATGTGATTGTGACTATTTTTAATATGCGCGCTCCTGGCATGACCTTAATGAAAATGCCTATGTTTGTATGGGGTTGGTTAATTACTGCTTTCTTGTTAATCGCCACTATTCCAGTTCTAGCTGGTGCTGTAACGATGTTGCTCACTGATCGCCACTTCGGTACCCATTTCTTTGATGCAGCGGGTGGTGGTGACCCAATCATGTTCCAACATTTGTTTTGGTTCTTTGGTCATCCTGAAGTGTATATTTTGTTATTACCAGTTTGGGGTTTCATTCCACAAATTCTAGAAACATTCTCACGTAAACCCATGTATGGTTACAAGGCTCAAGTGTATTCACTATGGGGTATTGGTGCGTTGTCAGTTGTTGTTTGGGCGCATCACTTCTTTACCGCTGGTATGCCTGTGCCTGCTTTACTTTACTTTATGTACAGCACAATGGCGATTTCATTACCATTAGCTGTCTTGTTCTTCTGCTGGATTAAAACCATGTGGAGAGGCTCAATGAGCTTTGAAACCCCTATGTTATTTGCAGTGGGCTGGATTATTTTATTCGGTATTGGTGGTTTAACTGGTTTAGTTTTAGCAGACGTAGCGGCAGATGCGCAATATCATAATAGTTATTTTGTGGTAGCTCACTTCCATTACACTCTTTTTGCCGGAGGTATTATGGGGATTATGGCCGGTACTTATTACTGGTTACCAAAAATGACTGGTCATATGTATAGCGAGAAATTAGGTAAACTACATTTCTGGCTCACTGCAATTTCATTCAATATGACGTTTATTCCTCAATTCTTCTTAGGGTTAGCTGGTATGCCACGTCGTATTCCTGACTATGCCTTGCAGTTTGCTGAATTTAATATGATTTCGTCAATTGCGGCATTTACACTTGGTTTGTCACAACTGTTATTTGTATACAACATTATAAGTTGTGCAAGAGGCGGTAAAAAAGCGACCGACAAAGTATGGGAAGGTGCGCAAGGTCTGGAATGGACATTACCATCACCACCTCCTTACCATAGCTTTACTGAGCAACCAGTGATTAAATAAATTTAGCAACTAGGTTCAATTAAAATTGAATCTAGCTGTTTAGTAATATGTATATTAAGTTGGATAAATATGAAAGACCAAGAAACACAAACTAAACGTAGCAATAAAAAAATCGCATTCGTATTAGGAGGCATTGCTTTGATCTGGTATGTAGTGTCTATGTTTTCAGTATGGCATTAATTGAAGAGTCTAAAGTAGATGAATCTAGAGTAGAAAAGCTCGAAAATTTAACGACTAAAGAGCAGCTAGATTTAAAAAATAAGAAACTAGTACGTAAACTGTTGTGGTTGGTTGTCGGGTCTTTATTGTTTGCATTTGCTTTAGTACCATTATATGACGTGTTATGTACGCTTACTGGCTTAAATGGTAAGACACAAAACTCTGCGGCCTTAATGTCTAAAGCTAAAGTTGATAATACTCGATGGGTGAATGTGCAGTTTACTTCAAATGTGATGCCGGGTTTAGGTTGGAATTTTTATCCTAAGCAGGCAAGTATTAGGCTTCACCCTGGACAAATAGAAACAGTATTATTTGTAGCAAAAAATACCACTAATGAAGTGGTGATTGGTCAAGCCGTACCTAGCATTACGCCCGGTATTGCCTCAGCTAATTTTAAAAAAATTGAATGTTTTTGTTTTGTAAGGCAATCACTTAACCCAGGCGAAGAAAAAGAAATGCCTTTAAGATTTTTTGTTAGCCCAGAATTGCCAAAAGATGTGACTGATATGACATTGTCATATTCATTTTTTCCAGCAGTAAATGAAAGTAAATAGTTTAGCAAGATGCGAAAGTAGTTTCAGGCGTAAATGGCGGCTATAAGCCATTGTGAATTTAAAATATTATAAAAATGCACAGGAGTTATTGCATGGCGACACATTCTAATAATCACTATTATGTACCTCACGGTAGTATTTATCCGTCTATTATATCTATAGGCTTATTATCACTAGCATCAGGCTTTATTTTTAGTGTAGCAACAGATAGAAGCAAAGAGTTAGCGTATTTGCAAACACCCGGTAAATGGATGATGATATTGGGAGCACTTCTTATCCTTGCTATGGTTTTTAAATGGATGGGTTCAGTGATCTCTGAGAATCTGACAGGGAAGTTTACAAGCTGGGAAGATAAGTCATTTCGTATTGCCATGATTGTATTTATTTGCTCTGAAATAGCATTTTTCGCGGCGTTTTTTGGGGCGTTGTTTTATATGCGTGTTATTTCAGTACCTGACTTAGCAGGCTATGATATGGATATTACGCCTTATAAAGACTTTTTAGCTACTTGGCCTTCTATTGGTCCAGGCGGCACAAGTGTTGCAGGAGATTATACGCCACCAGAGAATTTTCATCCTATGTCGCCATGGGGCTTACCAGCAATTAATACGGCATTATTACTTACTTCAGGCGCTACAATTACGTGGGCACACTGGGGGTTAATTAAGAATAATCGTAAGCAATTAGTCATTGGTATGGCATTAACAGTAGCACTTGGTATAGCGTTCTTGGCTTGTCAAGCTATGGAATATCATGAGGCTTATAGTGAAATGGGCTTAACATTAGGGTCAGGCGCATATGGTGCTTCATTCTTCATGCTAACTGGATTTCACGGCTTTCATGTGATGCTGGGTACAATTATGTTGATTGTAATTTTGATTCGCTGCATGAAGGGACATTTTACACCAGAGCATCATTTTGGATTTGAGGGTGTTGCTTGGTACTGGCATTTTGTGGATGTTGTTTGGTTGGGTTTATTTATTTTCGTATACTGGCTATAAATCATCTCAATAAAAAGGGCGATGCAACAGCATCGCCCTTTTTATTTTGTTTTATTAAATAAATATTATTGATTTAAAGTGGGTGACCAATCAAACCAAATTTACCTGCAATTAATAAGAGAATGAATAATATAATTGAGAGTCCAATTCGAATAGTCAGCGCTCTAACTGTACGATTGCCCCCCGTTTTGTCCTTAGACAAAAAGAATAGAGCCGACAATAAGCTCCCCACTATGACAATTAAAGTTAATACAACAACGATCTTTATAAACATTACTTTGTCCAATTAATCTTTAAACAAGCATTATGAGACCCTAATGAAACAAATGCAATTTAGAATGCACCGCTATGTTTTTCAACCTACCGCGCTTGGTATAGCTATTACATTACTATGCATTCCATTGTTTATAAAACTAGGTTTATGGCAATACAGCAAAGCACAACAAAAGCAGTTAATTCATGAGGCTTATGACCAAGCAAAGCTGGATAAAGCATTAGAATTTCCATTAGGCATAACTGACAGTAGCGCAAATCATGTTAATGATTGGAAATATAAAAAAGTATCTGTACAGGGTGTGTATGATACAAATTATCAGTTCTTATTAGACAATCAAGTCGAGGGTGACAGGGTCGGTTATCATGTGATTACTCCGCTAAAAATTGATAACTCTAATGAGTATGTACTGGTCAATCGTGGCTGGATATTGGGTAAGGATACCCATACCGAGTTACCAGTTTTTAATACTCCAGAAGGTAAGCAAACACTTACTGGGCAGATATGGGTACCTAGTAAAAAAATCTTTACTTTAGAGGGGCCTGTTGATTCATCTGAAGTAAGTGCTCAATTGGGCAATCAACATTGGCAACCAGTTTGGCAGAATATAAGTATGGAAAAATACAAACGTAGCGTGCCATTCAATGTTTCAGAATTAGCTATAAAGTTAGACCAAGAAAGTACTGCTGGGGGTTTTGTAAGAAATTGGCAAATTCCAGCTGATCGAATTACTAACAATCTTGGTTATGCCTATCAGTGGTTTGGCTTTGCTTTTGCAGCATTGTTAATATTTTTTTATATTAGTACCACTAAAGTTAGACCAGAAAACAATTCAGCAACAGGCTAGAGATTGAGTAGCAACGAGATATGACATTAATCTTCAACTTTAATATTAGAGCGAACATGCAAAACGAAAAAAAATTAACTGAATTAGAACTGCAAAGTAAAGGCCGCAAGGTGTTTATGTTGATGGTTGTATTTTTTGTTGTACCTGTCCTCGTGGTGATATTAATGTACCAATTCAACTGGAAGCCCAATGGTAGAAGTTTGGGTGAGTTGGTTAATCCGCCACGTTTAATCAATAGTCCAAATCAGCTCAGTGATGATAAAGGTTCAGAGTTAACAGAACAATTTTGGATTAACAAATGGAGTATTGTTTATGTGGCTGATCAATGTGAGCAAACTTGTTTGGATAAATTACACGATTTACGTCAACTACATGCGTCGCTTTATAAAGACATTCAGCGCGCGCAACGCGTGTTGATTACCAATACGCAAGATATATCAAAAATTAAAAACGATTATCCTGACTTAATTGTTATCAATAAGCCTATTGCTAGCGTATCGAATCTTGCTCAAGAATTTCAAATTAATGCAGAAAACCCGTTGGTTAGTAACCGAATTTACCTCGTTGACTCACTCGGTTATTTGATGATGAGTTACCCAGCTAGCTTTCCTTTAGCAGATATACGTAAAGATATCACGCGCTTATTAAGATACTCTTGGGCAGGTTGACCATGTACGGAAATTCAAAAAGCTATAAATGGTTCAGGGCGCTAGTATTAATAGGTGCCATGCTCGCTTTAGGCGTTGTTGTGCTGGGTGCATACGTGAGGCTTACCGATGCAGGTTTAGGTTGCCCAGATTGGCCAGGATGTTACGGCACACTTACTGTGCCGCAAAGTGAAACCGCGATTGCTAAAGCACAAAGCGCTTACCCAAGCAATATGGTTGTGGTTGGGAAAGCGTGGCGGGAGATGACCCATCGCTATTTTGCAGGGGCTTTAGGTGTAATTGTTTTGGCTATTTTCGTACTCGGCTGGAAGGCTAAGGCAGAAATTAAAAGCTCGCCATGGACGCCGAGTTTCTTACTAGTGTTGATTGCTTTTCAGGCCATATTGGGTATGTGGACGGTGACAATGCTATTAAAACCTGCAATCGTTAGTTCACATTTGTTAGGGGGAATGTCTACACTAGCAATTCTCACTTGGCTAGCCCATAGGCATTGGGGGCACTATTCTGCCACTATTGTCACATCCGTTCGATTAAAGGTCGCTATACGGGTTGGTTTGTTGATCTTGTTTATGCAGATATTTTTAGGCGGCTGGACTAGCACTAATTATGCGGCATTAGCCTGTACTGACTTTCCTACATGCCACGGTTTATTTATACCAGAAATGGATTTTAAAGATGCATTCCATATGGTGCGGGAGCTTGGTCAGAATGCTACTGGCGGCGCATTAACATTAGCATCTCTCACAGCCATCCAATGGGCGCATAGAGTAGGCGCCTTGGTGACTTTTGTTTATTTGGGGCTAATGTCGCTTACTATTATCAAGTACTGGCAGTTAAAGCGATTAGGCTTTATTTTATTGATAGCGCTTGGCGCACAGATAGCATTAGGTATTGCCAATCTAATCCTACTTTTACCATTACGATTAGCCGTTGCACACAATTTTACGGCAGGGTTATTAGTCATTATTTTAGTGACAATGAATTCCAAAATAACTGGATCTAGAAAGTAGGAAGCAAACAATGATAGTTGAGTTAAATGAAAAAAAGCGAGAAAGTAAAATGAGTAACAATGTCAGTGTCATGCAAAACATAGGTCTAAGCTTTAAAAGTTTTTTCTCCTTATGTAAACCAAGAGTGACCTCGCTCATCGTATTTACCGCGATCATAGGGATGTACATGGCAAAACCTGCTGAGCTTACTATGTATTGGCCGTTACTTATTGCAACAACTCTGGGCATTGCATTTGCCTCGGGCGCCGCCGCCGCTTTTAATTGCCTTATTGAACATAAAATTGACGCAATCATGGCGCGTACACGTGCGCGTGCATTACCTACAGGGCAAGTATCTTCAATGCAAACTGCAATATTTGCTACGATATTAGGGGGCACAGGTTTAGCGATTTTATATTTTTACGTTAACCCACTTACTATGTGGCTAACTTTCGCAACATTTGTCGGATACGCAGTTATTTATACTGTTTTTCTCAAACCTGCCACACCGATGAATATAGTCATCGGCGGTGCTTCAGGCGCTATGCCACCTATACTAGGTTGGGCAGCCGTTAATAATACGGTATCACCAGAATCATTGATTATGTTTTTGATTATATTTGCTTGGACGCCCCCACATTTCTGGGCGCTAGCACTATATCGACGTGAGGAATATGCAAAAGTAGGCATGCCTATGCTACCAGTAACGCATGGTGAGGCCTTTACTCTATTACATATTTTGCTCTATACCATCATTTTGGTGGCAGTATCGCTCATGCCATACGGACTAGGTATGAGCGGGTTACTATACTTAGTATCAGCAATTATTCTCAATGCGATTTTTATGGCCTATGTCATTGGTCTTTATCGTAAGTATTCTGATGATCTGGCTAAAAGAACATTTAAATACTCAATTATTTATTTAACATTACTTTTCGCTGTTTTGTTAATAGATCACTATTGGGTGATTTAGAAGAATTAGAATTAGTTAAAAATGAATATTTAAATACTCAAGTTATTGAAAAGCTAAATTGTATAGCTTGAGTTTTGATACAAAATGGCTGTAAATTCATGCCAATCCCCTCACAACTTATTCTGTTAGTACTAACGGACTATTGCAGAGAAAATCCAATTTAGTATGATGTGGCTGTACTTGAAGCAAACTAAAAAATTAGATTCTTCTACAACTTACTAAATATGGGATAAATCATGAAAACAAGCCAACTTATACAATGGGGTTTAATAGCGGCCTTAACAAGCACATCGCTAGCAGCCAACGCTACAGCCAATACTTTCAATACTATCTACGGTACAAATTTCGGCGGTGGTAGTAGTTACGCAACCACATTCCTCGGTGATATAGATGCTACCTTTACTGCACAAGTAGGCGCTGCAGATGGTAAATTTACTTATAAAGGCGCGCAAGATGGTTTCCAAGGTGTGGGTGTTTCTCCAGTAACAGGTTCAGAGAGAACTTATGGCGAAATTGATATTGGCGAGTCTATTAATGCAAGTTTTTCTTCAGGCATCTCTATTAGCAACTTTACATTAGGATTGTTGTTTGATGGTCCAGAGTATGGTGATGTTAACGAACAAGCCCAAATTACTGCAACTTTTTCAGATAACTCAGTACATAGCTATTTATTCACAGCTACAGGTATTAATACTGGTATTTGGAGTGGCTCAGGAAGCTTTGTGAACGAAAGTGTAGCTGCTAATGGCATGGGAGCAGTATGGAGCTTTAGCAATCCATTTGGTAACGCTCTTATCAAGTCTTTATCATTCACTGCACTTCCTGGCGTATGTGGTACCGCTGGAGGTGCGTGCACAAACCAATCTGACTACACTTTGATTAGTGTGTCTGCTGTTCCAGAACCTGAAACTTATGCAATGTTTCTTGCAGGTTTAGGCTTAATGGGGTTCGTAGCACGTCGCCGTAAATCTGTATAAGTTATTTATAACAGGTTAACTGTTAACCTAGTTATGGAAATTTATAAAAAACCCGCTCTATGAGCGGGTTTTTTATTGTGTAGTGACCTGTTCTGAAGTAAGTTAATACTTTCTGAATTGACACAAGGAGAGTCAAAAGAACATTGGGATTAAGAGAACACAACATGACTACAGTCTAGCTTTTAAACTATCAGTGGTTGAATAATTGAACATGGAGAGCTGACTTATAAAGAGCACAAAATCGTTATGGAATCCAAGGTCGGTCAACCTGATTGACATGGTAGTAAGCATGGTAATCTGGATTGGTATAATCTCTCCTCATCAGATTTATTGAGCCCCGAGATGAATAATCCAGCCTCTTTACCCCAAACACCATAGCAGCGTATTAAAGCACTAGAGGCTGAATTAAAAGATGCAATCCAAAGTCCTGCTGTTAGAAGCCACGCTAGCTGAGCGCCAAATTAAGATGAGCCGTGCATTGCTTAGCTTACTACGCAATGCGCGACTGCTGGAGCTGCATAGATCAAAAAACGACATATGAGACAAGTGCTATTGGTCAAGCCTTGAAGTTGGCGCGATTAGTGCGAGACGTTCTACCTCTGCCTTGATTTATCAAGATTCATCATTCGGATAGAGGCATTCAATTAGAATACTCTTTTTAAAATAAGCGTAAGTTTTAGGTAAATTCAGAGCCGCATCAAATTAATCATTTATCAAGTAAATTCACCAATATACTTGAGGCAGGTAAAGAAGGTTAATACGCATTCTTTTCACCTTTGAATACTACGCTTATCGTTTTAAATATGATGTAAATGTCTAATTTAGGGCTCCAGTTACGTAGATACTCTAAGTCATAATCAATACGTGCTTTCATCTTATCAAGAGTTTCAGTTTCACCACGTAGTCCATTCACCTGAGCCCAGCCTGTAATGCCAGGTTTTACTTTATGACGGATCATGTAGCCTTTAATGAGTTTACGATACATTTCATTATGAGAAACTGCATGGGGGCGAGGCCCCACCACGCTCATGCGGCCTTGAAGTACGTTAATGAATTGTGGAAGCTCATCTAAAGACGATTTGCGAAGGAAAGCGCCAAATTTTGTAACGCGCTGATCATTTTTTATTGCTTGCGTGACGGCTCTTCCATTCTCGCAAACGGACATAGACCTAAACTTATAAACGAGGATTTCTTTTCCATCTAGTCCGTATCTATGCTGTTTGAAAATAACAGGGCCTGGAGAACTTAATTTAACACCTAGTGCAATAATAATAAGTATTGGCAATATAAGTAAAAGTATTGCTAATGAAAATAGTATGTCAGTTGTTCGCTTGATAACACCATTAAAGCCAGTAAAAGGCGTCTCACATACTGCTACAACGGGAATATCATCGACTTGTCCCATGCGACCTTGAATAATATCTGTCATGAAAATGTCGGGAACAAAATAAATTGAAGCCGTAGTGTCTTTAAGATCATCAAGCAGTTTAAGTATGCGCGGATGACCAGACATTGGTAAAGATAAGTAAATAATATTTACTTGATGAGTTTTGATATAGTCCGCGAGACCATCTGTGTGACCTAAAATTGAGATGCCCATGTCACCATTAAGCAATACATCAACGTCGGTTGTTTCTGAAACACGCTTTAAAGTTCGGTCCTCAAAAAAGCCAATTACGTTCGTAGATTTAAGTTTTGTATCATTAAGTCTGAAAGCAAGTTCTATACTCTGTGTATTAATTCCTGCAATAACAGCCTGTTTTATTGGACCTTGAATTGTCATGATGAGCGGAGCTATGCTTCGAAGGAATAGCAAAGCTAGTATTTGCATGACAGGGGTTAGAATCACCCAAAGAACAATAGTTTGTGTAGTAAACAAATACATATAACGAGTGGTATATGCAAACAGTATTAATAAAGTAGATAAAATTACCCAGGTGGCGACAATGCTCATTACACCTTTGTTAAGCGGCAGAGTTACTTTAGACTCACCAGGATAGGAGAGAAAAAAGATAATCAAAGAAAGAAACAGGTAAATAGGGTCTAGGTGACCATCTTGAATGAAAGCTACTACCCATAATCCAATGACAGCAACAAATGGGTCAGTCAAGGACTCTATAATTGAAAGAATATTATCGCGTGCTAATCTAATGCCTGATGCTTTACGAACGAGTGGGAGGTAATTTTTATTGCTCATTAATTTTGATATATTCGATTAAATTTTGTGGCAGCTTGTGCTCGGTTTAAAACATCTAATTTTTTAAAAATACGTTGTAAGTGATTCTTAACAGTAAATGCACTGATGTTAAGTATCATGCCTATTTCCTGATTGGTTTTGCCCATTTTAACCCAAAGCATGATTTCTGACTCTCTATCAGACAGTATACCAACAAACTCACTTTCAGGTTCTTCCTGAATGTCTGGTATCCTCGGAAGCTGCTCTGGCAAATGCTCCAACTGCCTCAAAGCTGAGTCAATAAAAGGCAGTAATATAGGTGTTATTTTACTAGTGCGATTAAGTATTCGTGCTGAAGAATTAATGAAAACATATAAACAATCATGCCCGCCTCTGAAATCTTTAATACCATGTACGATAGCACATTTCATTTTTTTTAGATTAATATTAGCTTCGATACAACCTAATTCGTGCTCATGAAATATACCTTTATCTACATTGAGTGTAAAAGGTGATTTAGAGTTATCCATCCAATATTTAAAAATATTTTGCATTAGTACGGTCAAACTTTTGCTAGAAATTTTACCAGTTCTAACTCCGGGTAGCGCTGATGCAATATCCACATACACTATACCGAGAGAGAAGTCGCCCCACGCAGCAATCATCACTTCATGAGGGATATAACGTTGAAAATCTCCTTGTAACCAAAAAAGCAATTCAACGTGTGAGCGTATATGCAAAGACTCATTAATGAGTTTCTTTAGACCTGATTCACGCCTATTCATTAAATTTTCTTCAATTATCATGCGCTGTTTCTTTCGGATTTAGTCACAATTTTAGCTGGCATAGATACATTCGGACTATTGAAAGTGGTGTTTAAAGGCTATATTATCAAATACTAGTATTTTGTAAAGGTAATGCATGCAGTTCTGTTGGGGTACATCAAAATATGTGCATGAAATGTGCCAACTTTTTTTAAAGATCTTAATTAAAGAGAAATCTTGCATAGTAGACATTGGCAATGCTTATGTTAGAGTATGCGAATATGGGTGCTAAGTAAAATTATGAAAAAAGAATCAATAGGGTTGTATCCTGATTTAGTCTATTTAGGTGGAGCCGATCAGTATGAAGAAGAAATCTTTGAAATAATCGAAGACATTAAGCTTTTCGAGGCTTTCAGCCATGACGAAGTAAGAACACTATGTCAATTAATGCATTGTTATGCAGCCCCCAATGATACAACCTTATTAAAAGAAGGTAATGTGGAGGATCATTTAATCCTAATATTAACTGGCAGTGTAGAGGTCACTAAAAACTTTTCTAATGAAGAGGTTAAGCTTATCTCTCACGTGGGTGTGGGCGAAACTTTAGGAGAGATGTCTATGATAGATGGGTGTCCAAGATTTGCCAGTTGTGTCACTGTTTTGCCAACAGACTTTGCCGTATTAACGCGTGAAACATTAAATGATATTCTTTTACAAATGCCGAGATTAGGAAACAAGCTACTGTTAACTTTGCTTCAAACTATGAGCGTTAGGCTTCGAGAAGTCATAATTAAGTCAAAGGTAGATTCGTCCAATGGATTGTATGTTGCATCGATTTAAATTTCCCTATTTGGGATATAAAGCTAATAAAAAAATATTGTTAAAATCCCTTTTAACAGTTTTATGCGCTTTATTACAGTTCAATATCACTTCTGTGTATGCTGATAGTGGCGATACAATTAACTTCTTGATTGGAACTGACTATAGACATTACGATAATCTGTTTTTGCTGCCAGATGGGCAATCTCCAGGAGGTGACGCAGAGCGATCGGATAATGTGCTAAGGACTAATTTTATAATCAAGGTGGATAAAAAATACTCATTACAAGAGTTTAAATTTGATTACACTCATCTTGAAAGCAAATATGATAACGCTGATTTTTTAGATTTTAAAGCCAATAACTATAAAGCGGCATGGCTTTGGGCAATAACACCTAACTTGAAGGGAAATCTGTCTTCTGAACGCAATGTGGATTTATTACCATTTACGGATAGGGATAGAGATATTAATAGAAAAAATATTCGGACTCTCGATTTACAAATGTTCGATTTTGATTTCTCGCCTCATAACGTTTGGCATTTATTAGGCGGTTATACCCAGCTTGAAAGCATTAATAGCCAAACTTTCTTGCAAGAAACCAGTTTTAAATTACAAGCAGCCGAAGTAGGCGTTAAGTACACATTCCCTTCCGATAGTTTTGTTGCGTTAAAGTTACGTAAAAAAGACGGTGAGAACCAAGATATTAATCTTGTTAGACAAGTTGGCAAGGGCTTTAGTGAAAATGAAGCTGAGTTAAGCTCTTTATGGAAGTTGTCGGGCAAGTCTAAGGTAGCTGCAAACTTAGGTCGTAATGAACACATGGATGATACATTTTCTTTACGAGATTATTCTGGTTACTTCGGATCTGTACTTTACACTTGGGATCCTAGTGCGAAATTAAACATTGGGGTAAGTTTGTACAGAAGTCTCACCTCTTTTCAAGATGATTTCAGTAGTTACACGGTAAGTGACGTGCTTAGTATTAAGCCAACCTGGGCCTTGACTTCAAAGGTAAACATTGGAGTATATGCATTGGCGAGCAAAAGAAAATTTCTAGGCGATGGACCTTTATCAAATTCTGGAACACCCTCAAGAGTTGATGATGGTTACAAGTATGGCGTTGAGGCAAATTGGAGGCCAAGAAGGGCTATGAGACTCGGCGTGAGCTTGCAACATGACGAAAGAAATTCAAACGATGTTGTTCGAAATAGGGACTTCTCATCCAATACGATTGGTGTCAATGGACAGCTTAATTTTTAATCTACTTGCAAGGTCTTTATTATGCTGACGAATAAACTTTTAAAACTTACTCTTATTATCGTTTTTTGCAATCTAGCTGCCTGTGGTAAAGGTGGTGAAAAAACCGCTAGTTCACAAATAGCTGCTAAAGTAAATGGAGCGGAAATTACCACGCATCAAATTGATTCTGTAATGAAGACGGCTCAAAATGTAACTGCAGAAAATGTGGCGGAATTCAGAAAAAAAGCCTTAGACAAGCTAATTGATCAACAACTTGTTATTGAAAAAGCAAATAAGGAAAGTCTAGATAGAACACCAGAAGTTACTTTAGAGATTGAAGCCGCAAAAAAAGAAATATTAGCAAGAGCCTATCTAAAGAAAATGTTAGCTAACTCCTCAGAAATTAATGATAGCGAATTTAAAAAATACTACAATGAGCACGTCGAGCTTTTTTCTAAACGCCGCGTATATACCTTGCAAGATATCAGTACACAAAATAATCCGCAGACATTAGCGCTTTTAAACGAAGATGTAGCTGCTCAGAAACCTATGATGGATATTGTAGAAGGTCTAAAGGCAAAAGGCGTCAAGTTCTCAAGTGCGGCCTTTATACGCCCAGCAGAGCAACTACCATTAGATATTTTACCTAAAATGCAGTTACTCAAAAATGGAGATATGTTTCTCTGGCAGTCTGGAGAGAGTGCGCATGTCCTCAAATTAACTAACATAGAAGAATCTCCAGTCAGTTTTATTGAAGCGACACCAATGATTAAGAATTACTTCATTAATACTCGTGGTAAAAAAATTGTAGAAGATAAGATTAAGAAGTTCCGACAAGAGGCAAAAATTGAGTATATGGGAGCCTTCGCAAATCAAACGGTCGCTAATTCTTCAGATACTAGCCAAGTGAAACCAGCTGTTGCAGAAACTGTGCCAGCAAAAACAAGTCTTAAAAACGAGCAAGTGGGCACAAAGACTGACTCGGCCATTGAAGCTGGTGTAGCAGGGTTGAAATAAGCGTGACTAAATCTTATAACTTTACATTCAAGGACATATCGTGAAAATACATTTTCTTAAGTTAATCACACTAATAGGCTTATTTTTGACAATCTTGTCATTTAATAACTTAGCAAATGCTGATGACCAGCAGGACTATCTTTTGGGGGCGGGTGATTCAATTCGTATTAATGTTTTTCAAAACCCAGAGTTAACAACTGATACTCAAGTTTCTGGCTCTGGAGTAGTGACATTCCCTCTCGTTGGCAAAGTGAATGTTGGCGGAAAGAGCATTCAAGCAGCAGAGCAATTAATTGCTCAAGCCTTAGTTAAAGGTGGGTATGTTAAAGAACCACAAGTTAATATTGTTTTAGTACTCGTTAGAGGTAATCAGGTAGCCGTTTTAGGCATGGTCGGTAAGCCGGGACGTTATGCATTAGAAACTTCAGATATTCCACTTAGCCATATCTTAGCTTTGGCTGGAGGCGTAGCACCTAGTGCTGGTAATGGTTTGGCATTAGTGTTAGGTACCCGCGATGGTAAGCCTTACCAATATGAGGTAGAAATTGCATCTCTATTTTTAGGTGATAAAAAATCACAAGATATTAAAGTCAATAATGGCGATGTCATCTATATCACCCCTGGAAATCAAGTTTCAATCATAGGGCAAGTCGTGCGTCCTGGTAGATTCCCTTTAGACAGCATTAAAATGCGATTGGTTGACGCAATTGCCTTAGCTGGAGGCATGACTCCCACGGCTTCAGATTCGGTTGTCGTGACTGGAATACATGATGGCCAGCCATATAAAAAAGAATTTGATATCGCATCGCTCTTCGTACCGAATGAAACAGCTGAAGATATAACCATTGTTGCCAATGACCAAATATTCGTACCGCGTGCATCTGTCTACTATATTTATGGTGAAGTGCAACGACCAAGCAGCTATAGAGTTGAACGTAATATGACGGTGGTGCAAGCCTTAGCTCAGGGTGGTGGCCCAACTGTTCGTGGTACACAACGTAACATTAAATTAATGCGTCGTAATGAAGCTGGTGAAGTAGAAAAATTTGTACCTAAGATGACGGACTTAATCAAACCAAATGATGTGTTATATGTTGAAGAAAGTCTATTTTAGGGATTATTATGAATTTGCTTCAATTACTATTGATATTAAAGGCGCGATATAAAGTTATTCTAATTACTTTCCTAATTACGGTAACGACTGCTACAGTGGTCACTTTATTTTTGCCCAAAAATTACACTGCAACCACTTCATTATTACTCAATTATAAAGGTATGGATCCCGTTACGGGAATGGTGTTACCTGCACAACTAATGCCTGGTTATATGGCAACGCAGAATGATATTATTCAAAGTCGGAACATTGCACTTAAAGTGGTCAGTCAGCTTGGGCTGGATAAGTCAGAACAGGCCCAAATGCAATTTAATCAAAGTAATGGGAGTGGTGATATTAAAAACTGGCTAGCAAACTTATTGTTAAATAACTTAGTCGTTAGGCCATCTAAAGAAAGTAGTGTTATCGAGATTTCTTTCAAAAGCGCCGACCCTAATTTTGCCACTGTTATCGCTAATTCGTTCGCGGAAAACTACCAACAAACTAGTATTCAATTAAAGGTTGCTCCGGCTCAACAGGCAGCAGGATACTTTGGGCAACAAATCAAGACTTTGCGAGATGATCTAGAGAAAGCGCAGTCAAGATTGTCTGCATATCAACAAGAAAAAGGGATAACCAATCCAGAGCAAAACTTAGATATTGAAAATATGCGAATGAATGAACTATCTGCGCAATTGAGTATGGTGCAAGTTGCTGCAATAGATTCGCAATCTCGTAGTTCAAATGCGCAGAGAAGCGCATTGGATTCCCCAGATATTGTATCAAGTCCAACAATACAGGGTTTAAAATCTGACTCAGCTCGGGCAGATGCAAAATTGGCTGAATTAGGCCAACGCTTAGGTAAAAATCACCCTGCATATAGGTCTGCAGAGGGCGAAGCTCTTAAAATTAGAAGCCAGTTGAATGAGGAGGCACAACGTTTATCAAATAGTATCGGTAATTCAGCTAGCATTAATCAGCAACGTGAGTCACAACTCAGAGCCCAAGTCGAGATTCAAAAGAAAAAAGTGTTAAATTTGAACCGATTGAGAGATGAAATGGGTGTTATGCAGAAAGACGTTGAGGTGGCTAAAAAAGCTATGGATGCGGTAACACAGCGTTATAGCCAAACTAGTATTGAGGGGCAATCTAATCAGAGTGATATTGCCATCTTAAATCCAGCAATTCCTCCAACTAGTCCGAGCAGCCCTAAACTATTTATTAATATAGTCTTAGGTGCTTTTGTTGGGTTGGTGCTAGGTTTAGGTTTCGGTTTCTTAGCAGAATTATTGGATAGACGTGTTCGTGGTAGAGATGATATTTCTATTATTCTGGGTGTGCCAGTATTCGCCGTGATTGAGGGTAATACCTCAAAGACTAATCAAAACTTATTACTAGGGCAAGCAAGAAAATTGCTTACTTCTAATTAAATATATGGGTGATATTAACGTGGATAAACAATTGGTGCAAAATGATGCTCGTAAAGCCGACTCAAGCATGGGTAAGTTACTGCTTGATTTAGGTAAAATAAAGCCAGAAGATGCAGAACGCGTACTTAGATTGCAAAAAGTAGAAAATATTCGCTTTGGAGAAGCTGCTCAAAAACTTGGTTTAATTACTGAGGCAGATATCAAACAAGTATTGTCCTTGCAATTTGACTACCCTTATCTACAACCTAATCAAGGTCAATTTAGCAAAGAGCTAGTAGCTGCTTACAAGCCTTTTTCTAAACAAGTTGAGGCACTCAGGGCTTTAAGAAGTCAGCTAATACTTCGGTGGTTTAATGAAGGCTATAAGTCGTTAGCAATTGTTTCGGCAACTTCTGGCGATGGTTGTAGTAATTTAGCGGCAAACTTGGCCGTAGTGTTTTCTCAATTAGGTGAGCAAACTCTGCTAATCGATGCAAATCTAAGAGAGCCAGTTCAACATAAGATTTTCAATTTAAACGAATCAAGAGGACTGTCAGATATCTTGGCTGGTCGCGCAGGTCTTGAGGTTGTGAAAAAAGTGGATTCATTTGTGGATTTAACCGTATTAGGTGCTGGTACCGTACCGCCGAACCCGCAGGAGCTATTAAGTCGTTCTAATTTTATAGAGTTCATGAAACAGGCTAACGCGCATTACGACGTAGTAATTGTCGATACAGCGCCTGCCATTGAAACATCGGATGCGCAAACTGTAGCGAGCCGTTGTGAAGGCGCTTTATTAACTTCAAGGCTTAATCAAACGCGACTGTCAGATTTAACAAATATTCGCGATCAGCTATCGCTGGCTGGGGTGCAAATTGTTGGGGCAGTTGTTAACGATTTTTAAGGGTCAGAGTAAGATCAGGAACTTAGGCGATAATACCATCGTTCTACATTGGGGGATTTAGCCATTAACTTTTCAGCTTCAAATTTAAGTAAAAACCCCATAGTGCCGCTATTGCCCTTGCTTACAATTTTGCTTGGTTTGCTAGTGGTATATGTACCTACGTTTTCAGATTTATTTCATGGCATTTGGAAAACTGACCAACAAGCTCATGGACCTATCGTATTTGCGGTTGCTTTATGGTTTTTTTATTACAAAGCTAAGCTGTTAATTAACAGTAACATCCCTGTTATTCCCGCACCAAAATTAGGATGGCCTATTTTAATATTAGGCTGTGCATTTTATGCCCTTGGCCGGTCTCAATCACTCTATATATTTGAAGTCGGTTCATTAGTAATGGTCTTACTAGGCTTAACACTGTTGTTCTTTGGTGTGGCAGTGGCTAAACACTTTTGGTTTGCGTTCTTTTTTATGTGTTTTATGGTGCCATTGCCACCTTCGGTGATTGATATTATTACGCAACCCATGAAAATGGCAGTTTCCTATGCGTCTGAACATCTGCTATATCGCATGGATTATCCCGTAGCTCGAAATGGAGTCATTATCTAT
This sequence comes from Methylotenera sp., assembly GCF_029946165.1. GTDB lineage: Bacteria > Pseudomonadota > Gammaproteobacteria > Burkholderiales > Methylophilaceae > Methylotenera. The sequence goes on along the minus strand of NZ_JAQSDZ010000018.1, from coordinate 8,706 downwards.
ATCGGGCAATATCAGTTATTAGTTGCAGATGCATGCGCGGGCTTAAACTCATTATTTACATTGGAAGCGTTGGGCTTACTCTATATGAACGTAATGAGACACGAATCTCCCCTGCGCAATGCCTTGCTAGCAATATTGATAATACCAATATCTTTTGCCTCGAATGTCACGAGAGTCATCGTATTAGCGCTTATCACTTTTTATTGGGGGGATGAGGCAGGGCAAGGATTCGTACATGAATTCTCGGGTATGTTTTTATTCATGACTGCACTAATGCTTATTATTGGTGTGGATAGTTTATTAAGATATTTAACTGGTAAGTTTGAAAATCGCACACCTACAGTGGTTAATGTTTGAAGAACATGATGCAAATAAATATGTTCATATTTCCTCAAATAACACAAAGAAAAAGTCTGTTAGTAGCAGCATTTTTAATTTTGGCTGCATTATCCGCCATTAAATTGACGCCTACGACGCATGCAGTAAATAGCACGCCCGACCTTGACGCTCTTATCCCAGTGAAATTTGGAGGATGGGAACAGATTGCAGACCCCTTTACCCAAGTTAGTCTGACTACAGGCGGCAATGATTTAGCTAGTCAACTATACGACAAAATTCTGATGCGCACTTATGCCAATAAAAGTGGCGATAGAATCATGCTCGCCTTAGCTTATGCACGAGAACAGAAACAAGATATTAAAATTCACCGTCCAGAAGTATGCTATGTGGCACAAGGTTTTCAGTTATTAAGTAAAAGTAATAACACCATGCATTTATCTTCGGAAAAGCCAATCAAGGCGCTACGACTATTAGTGAGTAATCAAAGGCGCTATGAAACAGTGAGTTATTGGATAAGAATCGGTGACGACTACCCCACAAGTGGAATGTCCGCCAGATTGAAAATATTACGTGATGGTTTAAAAGGTAAGGTTTTAGATGGCATTTTAGTCAGAGTATCAACCGCAATTAGTGATCCTACTGAGGCTGATGACGCTTATAAAAAGCAAGAAGCGTTCTTGATGGAGCTAGTCAGTGAAACAAAACTCGCAATTCCCAATATACTAATTGCTGAAAAGTAAATTTGTGCGCATAACCCTGTGGTGAGGCTTAATTTTCATACGTTCTAATTTCAACATTGTATTAAATACTCGGCATCAAATGCTTAGAGCGCCTTTGCAGGCAAAAATGATCTTACCTAAATTACCCAATGTTTATTTTGGCCTAAGCTTTACTTTATCTCATGCGGACTAATGACTAATATTGACATCCATTAAATCCATATAAATAAACTTACCAGCAACACTAATAGCACTTTTATGGTTAAATCTCACTCGACATACCCTAAGCGACCCTTGTGTCAAAAATGGGTGCGGTGTTTGCTTAAGTAAAAAATAAAACTAACTTTTTAATTTTGAGATAAATATGCAATTAACGAAAGACATTGTTTTAGATAATAAAAAAGATTTTGTACTGTTTGGTGGTATCAATGTGCTTGAAGATGTTGATAGCACACTAAAGGCTTGTGAGCACTATGTAAAAGTGACTCAAAAATTGAATATTCCATTAGTATTTAAAGCTTCATTTGATAAAGCCAATCGATCTTCAATCAACTCACACCGTGGCCCAGGTATGGAAGAGGGCTTGAAAATATTTCAAGCGGTTAAAGCTGAGTTTGGCGTGCCGTTGATTACAGATGTGCATGAGCCATGGCAAGCCGCGCCAGTGGCTGAAGTGATTGATATATTGCAATTACCAGCATTCTTAGCACGTCAAACAGATCTAGTTGTGGCATTGGCAAAAACGGGCAAGCCTGTAAATGTGAAAAAGCCCCAGTTTTTAAGCCCCCATCAAATGCTAAATATTGTTGAGAAATTTAAAGAAGCCGGCAACGAGAAAGTAATTTTATGCGAACGTGGCAGCGCATTTGGTTACGATAATCTCGTAGTGGATATGCTCGGGTTTGGTGTGATGAAAAAAATATGCCCAGGTACGCCTATCATATTTGATGTAACACATGCTTTACAGCAACGAGAGGCTCTAGGCGCAGCATCAGGCGGCAGACGCGAGCAAGTTGTAGATTTGGCACGCGCAGGCATGGCGGTAGGTTTGGCGGGCTTGTTTCTAGAGTCACACCCAAATCCAAAAGAGGCTAAATGTGATGGCCCTAGTGCATTGCCTATTGATCAGCTTGAAGCATTTCTAACGCAAATTAAAGCGATTGATAGTTTAGTAAAGTCATTTCCACCAATCAATATCATTTAAAAATTATCTTACTATTGATTTAACAAGTAGTGCATCAGTAAAATGAATAATGATTAAAAATAAACTCGCGATAGGTGTCGCTTGGTTAGGCGCGGCCAAGGTAATAGTCAATTTTCTCGGGATAATTAGCACTTTAATTCTTGCTCGATTACTCACCCCAGAAGACTTTGGCTTGGTGGCGTTGGCAACGACAATGTTAACAATCATTGGCTCGGTGACTGAGCTGTCACTTGCATCTGCATTAATTCATCATAAAGATCCAACCGATTTACATTTCAATACTGCGTGGACACTAAATTTATGTCGTGCTGTTATCGTTGGGTTAATCTTTTGCGCAGCCGCACCACTCGCTAGTAACGCTTATCATGAACCTCGACTGCTAGATGTGATGCTCGTAATTGGCGGCTCAGTAATTTTATCTGGTTTTAATAATCCTAAAACGGTAATCCTAACTAGGAGGTTAGTGTTCTGGCAAGAGTTTGTCATGACCGTGACACAGAAGTTAGTAGGTTTTATCGTGGGTATTGCTATCGCATTGGTTTATAAAAGTTATTGGGCTTTAGTAGGAGGTATTGTTGCTTCACAAATAATAGGGATTATAGTCTCTTATGTAATCATTCCTTTTAGACCTAAATTTGCAATCATTCACGCTAAAGAGTTATGGTCTTTTTCTATTTGGCTGACCTTTGGTAAAATTGTAAACACACTGAATTGGAATTTTGACCAATTGCTTGTTGGCGCACATCTGGGTAAAGCTACACTAGGTTTTTATAGCGTTGGTGATAAATTAGCCGGCATGTCTAGCCGTGAAATTATTGGGCCACTTGAAACTACACTTTTTCCTGCATTTTCTCAAATTAGAGATGATAATTCACGCCTGCAGTCAGCCTATAAAACAGCCCAAACCCTCATTTTTGCAATAGCTTTACCACTAGGTGTGGGATTTGCATTGGTTGCACATTCAGTAGTCTTGTTACTGATGGGGGTCAAATGGCTGCCTGCCGTAGAGGTGATTCAGATTATTGCCGTTACTGTCGCCTTTCAAACGTTAAGTGCTGCTGCGCAACCGCTAGCTATGGCGCAAGGTGAGACGAAGTTTTTGTTTCAGCGTGATTTGATTAGCTTCTTGATTCGTGTGCCATTAATCATTATTGGTTTGATGTTAGGCGGCTTAATTGGACTTTTATATGGTCGAGCAATATCAACTTTTATCAGCATTTCAATGAATATGTTTATTGTTCGCCGATTAATTAGAACCTCGATTATTGACCAAGTGCTGGCTAATGCAAGATCGTTCATAAGTATATTGATCATGATTGGCACTGTTTTGATGTTGCAACACTTTATTGGGAGTGAAGGAACGCCTCTCATCTTAACGCTAAAGATTACTGCGTTTATTCTCTTGGGCGGCTTGGCATATGTCTTAACAAGCTTAATCATTTGGTTTAAATTAGGTATGCCACATGGCCCAGAAACGCAATTTGCTAAGTTACTAGCGAAATCATTACCAAGAGCAAAATATTAAAAAAATTACTCTTGAATCCAGATTTGAAATTCTTGGATAGATTTATACAAAAAAGGAAACATCATGTTAGTTTCAATTTACATGCCTACAAAAAATCGCCTTGACATGCTTAAGGCTGCTGTGGAGTCGGTAAGGAATCAGACATATGAGAATTTCGAATTAATTGTTGTGGATGAAGCTTCAACGGATGGTACGACAGAGTATCTAAAACATATTTCAGAAGTTGATTCTCGCGTAAGATTTTTCCGAAACGAAGTGAGTATGGGTGCTTGTTATGCGCGTAATCTTGCAATTAAAGCCTCTTCTGGTGTATTTGTTACAGGTTTAGATGATGACGACGAGTTTAAGAGCAATCATATTAGTGCATTAGTAGGATATTGGAATTTTTTATCTCAAAACTCAACTGATCAAATTGCTTGTATATATTGTCAATATATTTCGAGGAATGGTGCACGTTTGAAGGAAAGCCAAAAATTGAGCAATATTGAATACACTGATTTACACCGTGTGAATTACATTGGCAATCAGATTTTTGCTCCACGGCATCACTTTATAGAAGCTGGATTATTCGATGAACAGATGCCTGCGTGGCAAGATTTAGAATGTTTTTACCGAGTTTTAAAGAAATTTGGCACTGCTAGGTTGTTAGACATGGCGACCTATGTATTTGATACTACACCAAGAACCGACAGACTTTCAGTTGGGCAAAAGACAAGGATTTCTAAAGCTTGCGAATTAATGATTAAACTGCATGTGCCTAATGATGCTAGAGCCCAGCAAAGGTTGAATTTACAGGTTTATTCTACTTATTATGGTTTCGCACCTACATTCAAAGAGGTAGTTGATTTTGTAAGGCGAGGATTTTGGTTTGAAGGCTATCTTATAATCTTTTTACACTATACCCATAAAAGTATTTTAAGACCTTTAAAAAAGTTAATTAAAAAACTACTTTTAATCAAATAGCATAGATTATTTTAAAGTTGTGCTGAATATTTTATATACTAGGCGCGCTCAAATTTGAAGTGCAACTTATTCGAAGGAAAATGTTGCATGGGAAATTACAAGTAATTAAGTATTGAAGAACGTAGCCTTATACAGGCGCAGTTAACGTTAGGGTTTTAGCCTAGTTGGATAGCTGGTTGGATTGGGTAGGTCTGTTTCGACGATTAGCCGAAAGCTTCGCCGCAATGGATGGGTGAAGAACCTAGACGTGGTCGACCTGCGATTGCTGGAAAGTACGGTGCAGTGCTGGCTCAAAATAGAGCGGAAGGGTTGTCAGTAAAACCTAGGGTTGAAAGACGGTTGCAGTGTGGCAATATGCTTTGGAATGCAGTGATGGATTATTTAACTTGCTTAATTAATGAAATTTAAGGATTGAATTGATAAAAAGACTCTACTTACAAAAGAATCAACATGAAAGATAAACTTGCCAAAGGCGTTGCTTGGTTAGGTGCGGCCAAGGTAATTGTCAACTTGTTAGCGCTTGGCAGTACTTTAATATTAGCACGCTTGCTCACACCAGAAGATTTTGGCTTGTTCTCTTTAGCCCTTACCATGCTAACGATTATTAGTGCGCTTACTGAATTGTCGATGGCGAATGCTTTAATACATCATAAAAGTCCTACAGATATACACTTTAATACCGCATGGACATTAAATCTGTCGCGTGCGTTAATAATAGGCATTATCTTCTCTATTTCTGCGCCCATCATGGCGCAGATTTATCATGAACCTAGATTAACAAGCATTATGTTGTTTCTAGCCGTATCGATTGTGATGAGTGGATTGAATAATCCTAAAATGGTACTATTGACCCGAGATTTAGTTTTCTGGCAAGAGTTTGCACTAACGGTTTCACAAAAGTTCGCAGGGTTTATTGTTGGCGTTGCGATAGCTTTAATATATAAAAGCTATTGGGCATTAGTTGGAGGTATGATCGCCTCGCAATTTGTAGGGATTGTAATTTCTTATATTATTATTCCCTTTAAACCAAAGTTTTCATTCGCTCATTCAAAAGAACTTTGGTCATTTTCAATTTGGTTAACATTTGGGCAGATTGTTAATACACTCAATTGGAAGTTAGATCACTTACTTATAGGCAGCTACTTAGGTGTTAAGTCATTAGGATTTTACAGTGTAGGGGATAATTTAGCTGGCCTGCCTACCCGTGAAACAATAGGTCCACTGCAAACAACCCTGTTCCCCGGTTTTAAGAAAATATCTGATGATAATGAGCGCCTCAAAGCTGCCTATAAATCTGCTCAATCATTAATTACCGCAATTGTTTTACCTATAGGCGTAGGTTTCGCGCTTATTGCTCATCCCATGGTACTTTTGGTAATGGGTGAAAAATGGTTGCCTATAGTTCAAGTTATTCAAGTGCTTTCATGCGTATTTGCTTTGCAGACATTGAGTTCTCCTGTACAGCCGCTTGCTATGTCTAAAGGTGAAACAAAACTATTGTTTAAACGAGATTTGTTTAGCTTTGGTATGAGAGTACCAATTATCGTTGCCGGAATGTTCATGGGCGGACTGCTTGGCATTATTTATGCTCGTGCTATTACAGGAGTAATTGCGATTTTTATCAATATGCACTTAGTACGTCGTCTTATTGGTACGGCAATAAGCTCGCAAATTGCAGCCAATGGGCGTTCATTGATTAGTATTTTGTTGATGGCAATTTGTGTTCTATACCTAGAAAGCATATTAGGACAAGGTGGAGCACAACTAGATTTATTGTTTAAAATTGTTGCATTAATTATTTTTGGTGCATTGATATACTTATCAACACACTTTATTTTATGGATTATTGCTGGTAGACCCCAAGGGCCAGAAAATGAGATTTTAAAAATAGTATTTAAATTAATTGAAAAAATTCGACGTGTAAGTAACGCATAGCATTATAGAAAGAGGAAAATTGGATGAAGAGAAATGAAGCCGTAATTAATATGCAAGTGGAACGATTAAAAAATGTACTAGGCAAGTTAATACCATTTGGAACATGTTATGCGCTAATTGACTTTCCTGATCATTCTAATGTTGGTGATAGTGCAATCTGGTTAGGGCAAATTGAATTGCTTTTGCAATTGACAGGAAATAAGCCTTCATATGTATGTACGTTACAAAATTTTGATGCTGACGAGTTATTAAAAGCTCTACCGTCAGGGCCAATTATTATGCATGGTGGTGGAAATTTTGGGGATATCTGGTTATCGCATCAAGATTTCAGAGAGATGATCATAGGACGATTCAAAGATAGGATGATCATTCAGTTACCGCAATCAATTAGTTTTAGTAATCTTGCATCAGTTAATAAAACAGCAAGAATTATCGAGCAACACTCGAACTATCATTTGTTAGTCAGAGATCAAAATAGCTATGAATTTGCTCAGCAACACTTTCAATGCTCGTTGCAACTTGTTCCAGATAGTGCATTTGTTATTGGGTCGATTAAACGACCAATACAAGCAAGTAAAGATGTTTTTATGTTATTGCGCGACGATGCAGAGCGTGCAGAATATGATCGTAGTTTATTGTATACGATACTAAATTCAGAACATGCTGACTGGCTTGAAGAGCCCTATAGTTTTAATAAAAAAACCAAATACTCGGCTGTATTTCAGGCTATATATAGTGGTCACTGGAATAAGCGTGATGCACGCTTAACTTATTATCAGTTACTAGCTCAGGGTAGGGTTAATCGTGGTCTAAAATTACTATCAAATGGTCGACATATCATTACTGATCGTTTGCACGCACACATACTCTCAACGCTTCTCGATATTCCACATGTCGCTTTAGATAATAGCTATGGAAAAGTTTCTAGCTATATTAGCGCTTGGACTCATATTTACCCAGCAGTTCAAACAGCAAAAACATCAGATGAAGCTTTAGCTAAGTTGAATTTACTACCTAAAGATTAAGATATTAAAAGTAGTAAGTTAGAGATCCTCCAATGATTTTAGTATGGTGGAACTACTTGTAGTAAGAAGACTTTCTAACTGGTTTTCTGAAGTAGGATAGAAAGAGCTCTTTTGCAAGTATGATATGTAATTTAGCTCTATTAGGTCTATTTCTTACTAGCGCAAGTGCAGCTCTTATAACTCTGAGTGTAATATTTTTTGGGCTGCGTAATTGCTGATGTGTGAAATAAGCCATTGAAATCTCTTCATTAATTTTTTTTAAGTCATTCATGTGTTGATTTATATATTTTAGGTGATAACTTAATATACCGAAGAAATAGGCATTATGCTTACGTAAATAATATGATGCCCATTCTTGATCTTCGGCAGAAAATACATCTTCACGAAATGGACGATTTAATATTGGTTTAACTTTTAAAAATGCACAGGAGTTAGATAGCCCAATTGCTGGAGAGAAATTTTGAGTATCAATTTTTTGTTCACTCCACAGTTTGTCTGGGTTCGTGGTGGCGCAGAGGCAAAAACCTAGGCAATTAGTTTTTTCATATTTGATCACTCCTAATGCCTTCTGTATCATAATTTCAGATTGCATAACGACATGTGAGCTAATGATTAATACATATTCTGTTTGGCAAGCCTCAACACCTATATTAATCGCTTTTGAGTAATTAAAAGGTTCATTAGGGTAGTCGATTACTTGATCAAAAACTTTTTCGAGTGATAGTCTTTGTTCAGCACTGGATGCTGAATCAACAGCTAGTATCATAGCTGGTGGAAAAGTTTGTGCGCGTAGCTTTTCAACCACTTCAGCCACGAGTGGAAAGCTGTTGTGCGTTCTAATTAAGGCAGTATATTGAAATGAGCTCATGCTGATATTGCATTTTTGTTCAGATTTAAACTGATATTTAATTTAAAAATGTATTGTAAAGTAAACTAAATGGAAGGGGCTGTAGTAGATTAGCATAAATGTTATGCTAAATAAATGAAGCTAAGTCA
>NZ_JAQSDZ010000017.1 GCF_029946165.1 Methylotenera sp. | reverse complement strand
ACCCTTGAATTAATGCACTCAAACTGCATTTACACAGAATTATTTACAGGCTCAACTGAAGGTTCAATCACGCTGTATAAACATCTTAAAAACGCTCAGTTAGTGCTTTATCCTGACTCAGGTCATGGTTCAATTTTTCAATATCATGATTCGTTTGTTAACACAGCAAACTTTTTCTTAGGTCATTAATATTAAGCTGGCCACTTGCTTGTAGCTTGTGGTCAGTACCAGTAATTATTTTAAATTTGGTATTGAGATAAGCAATGAAATCAACAGCGCAAACGTATGCACCTATAGTTAAAAAAATGCCAACTTCATGGCGCGTATTTGCAATTGCCAGTATTGCTATTTTCATGGCTTCGCTCGACACCACAATTCTTTATGCAGGCTTTGATAATATTCTGCGCAGCTTCCCTTCATCGTCAGCTGCTAACTTATCATGGGCAATGAGTGCCTATTCAATCGTTTATGCAGCCATGCTGATTCCAGCAGGTGGCTTAGCTGATAAATACGGTAGAAAAAAGATATTCATGTTGGGTACGATGCTGTTTATTACAGCCTCATTTGCATGTGGCGCATCGCACAGCGTATTTTGGTTAATTGTCGCTAGAGTATTTCAATCAATAGGCGCATGTTTACTCACTCCCGCGGCATTGGCCTTGGTGCTGGAGGCATTCCCTAGGGAAAAACGTATGGTAGCCATGGGCGCATGGGGTGCAGTGGGCGCTTTAGCTGCAGCATTAGGCCCGGGTATTGGGTCATTTATTATTGATGTTGGCGGCTGGGAGTGGGCATTTTTCATCAATATTCCAATTGGCTTATTTTGTATATGGCAAAGCTTTACTATCCTCCATGAATCAGTACAACCTAGAGAGAAAATGCGATTTGATATTGTCGGGATGCTTCAATTAATCCTTGGCGTTGGTGCCATTGCCTTTGGCATTGTGGAAATGAAGTCGGCAAATTGGAGTCAATTCGAATTGACTAGCATCATAATACTGGGACTTATCTTAATTTTAAGTTATATCCCTTGGGCAAAAATCAATCCTGAGCCATTGTTTGATCTAAGTCTATTTAAAAATAAAACCTTTTTGTTTGCAAATCTAGCTGGCATTTCGTTTGGTATAGCTTTCTCTATTATGTTTTTCTCATTCTTTTTTTGGATGAAAAGCATATGGCATTACAGTCTAACGATGGCAGGCGCGGCCATTATGCCAGGGCCACTAATGGTGGTACCAACCGCAATTTTATCGGGAAAGATTGCCTCCAAAATCGGTCATCGTCCATTGCTTATTGCTGGCTCCATCACTTATGCTTTAAGCGGATTATGGTATTTGTTAATTCCTGATCAAAGCCCTGACTATCTTACCGAGTGGATCCCTGGCATGCTGTTAAGTGGCATTTCAGTTGGTCTAGTTATGCCATCTTTATCCGCTGCTGCAGTCTTTGGCTTACCGGCTAAGGACTATGCTGTAGGTTCTGCAATCAACAATGCAGTGCGCCAGATTGGCGCAGTTATTGGGGTGTCAATTACCGTGCTTTTACTTACAAAGTCGTCATTACAAATAGCAGACTTCAAACCGATCTATTCCATCCATATTGTTTTAGCGTTAATTACCGCGTTATTATGCATTCCTATCAACACGCATCCACATAAGTTATTGGTTAAGGATAAATAGGCTTGAGCCAGCTTAAAATTGTAACGGGCTCGATCCATGGTGGAAGTTTCACTACTTAATATCGAATATATTAAATGGGATAAACTTAATTGCGTGCCAGATTTAGATATATAAATGTTTACGTGTAAGAGGTAACTTAGTTTGTCCATGATGGGTTTTGCTGGATAGTATTTGATATACGCCAATATCACCTGATTCAAATTCTAGCGCACAAGCTGCCATATAAGTTCGCCATATTCTATAGGTAGATTCACTCACATATTCTAGCGCTTGCTCGTGATTTTTCTCTAAATTTGAAACCCAGTGTCTCAATGTAAGTGCGTAATGCATTCGCAAAGATTCTACATCTGCAATTTCAAAGTTAGATTTCTCCATCTGAACTTGTATATTACTAATGGTATCTAGTTGCCCATCAGGGAATACGTACCGATTAATAAATGTTGTGGATAAGTTCTTATTCCAACCTATATCAAAATGCGTAATCCCATGGTTTAAAAAGAGGCCACATGGCTTTAATAGTCGGTTTACCGTGGAGAAGTAGGTCGGAAGATTTTTTAAACCAATATGTTCAAACATACCTACACTTGAAATCTTATCGTAGCTTGCCTCGCCTTGCAAATCTCTGTAATCAATTAACTCAACCGTTACTCTATTTTGCAGGTTTGCTCTTTTAATTCGGTCGGTCGCGTATTCAAATTGCTGTTGGCTTAAGGTGATTCCATGAGATTTCACCCCAAAATTTCTTGCGGCGTGGATAATCAAAGCACCCCAACCACAGCCAATATCCAAAAAACTTTCTTCAGGTTTTAGCATCAATTTTTTGCAAATATGATTTAGCTTATCTATTTGCGCCTGATTCAAATCAACTTTAGACTCTGTAAAATACGCACAAGAATAAATCATATTTCTATCCAGCCAAAGCTTATAAAACTCGTTAGAAACATCGTAATGAAATGAGATGGCGTTTTTGTTTTCAGCTTTGGTATGATGGCGAACCGTTGTGCCCTCTAAATCATCAGCAGCCTCCATAACCATAGTATCCACTGAAGATGTTGAAGCTAAATTTTGTATGCGATTTGCTTGAGTAATAAAATACAATTTGCCCGCGGAAAATAGGGATTGAATTTTTTCAAATAATGAAATTCGTAGAGCATAAAGGTTATCTTTGAGTTTGATTGCAGCAAAAAAATCTCCTTCAACATCTATATCATCTCTAAAGTAAGCTTCAGCAAACCTTAATGGATCGTTACCCAAAACTAAGGCATTCACAACCTTCACATTTTTAAAAACCAGTACGTATGTAGGTTCAAGCCTATCGGAACTATTTCCTAATTTCAAAGAGTCACCATTCCATAAACGGAGCTTAACGCTCCCTTTAAGACTCTTAAATAATCTTTTTAATAGATCTGTCGATTGATTGGTAATATCCATACCGAAGCTCCAAGAACTACCAGACTGGATAAGGGATTATTCACTGATAAATTTCTGGTTTAGAAAAAAACTTATCTAGTCTATAAAATATAACTTTATTAAGTATATGCAGGTCTTGCATAGAAAGGTATAGGTTAAATGCAGAATTATCAGTAAGAATATTCTTACTGATAATTAGGGTTAGTTGTTAAATCTTAATTTCATAGAAACGAGAATAATAGAGTTTTTTTAATGGGTTCGTTAAATCATGATTCACTCAAACTTAATTAAAGATATAGATATACAGCAGCAAATTAAGGTTAATGGGCTGCGCTACTGCACTGATCAATCTCCTGGGATTTCACGAATAAGAAGGAATAAGAAATTCATTTATTTAGATCAACACGGCGAGATCGTTCAAAATGAACTTGTACTTAAAAGAATTAATGCTTTAGTCATTCCTCCCGCGTGGGAAAATGTGTGGATTTCTCCTTGGGAGAATAGCCATTTACAAGCCACAGGAAGAGATGCCAGAAATCGCAAACAATACCGTTATCACACTGTATGGCGAAAACTAAAGGACGAAGTCAAATATGATCGAATGATTAACTTTGGAAAACATTTACCCCTCATTCGACAAAAGTTAAACCAAGCATTAAAGATGCAGGGTTTACCCAGAGAAAAAGTATTAGCCACAGTAGTGTATTTGTTACAGCTGACAATGATACGTGTGGGCAATGATGAATATGCGAAGACAAATCACTCGTACGGAATGACCACTTTAAGAAATAAACATGTGAAAATTGACGGGAGTGAGATTAATTTTCATTTTAAAGGTAAAAGCGGAGTAGAGCACTCAATTACCGTGCAAGATAAGAAACTGGCTAAAATTGTTCAGAGAATTAAAGATTTACCTGGGCAAGAGCTATTCCAATATGTGGATGACTCTGGAGCGCGCCATTCAATAACTTCCACTGACGTTAATCAGTATTTGCATGAAATTACCAATGAAGACTTTACTGCAAAAGATTTTAGAACTTGGTTTGGTACCGTGTTAACCGCTATGAGCTTATATTTTTCTGAGAAATGTGAAAACCCAAATGATGCTAAAAAAGTCATACTTAATGCTATTCAGTTCACCTCTAAAAAACTTGGAAATACCCCAGCTATATGTAGGAAGTGTTACATTCATCCAGTTGTAATCTCCTCATATATTGATGGCGTTTTTTCGAAAACCATAGAAAATGCTATCAAAAAAAATTGCTTAGCTAACGAGAGCCAAGACCTCGAAAGTATTTTGGAAAACGGCCTTTCGCTAGGAGAGTTAGCTTTATTAACTTTTTTAGAAGAGCAAGTAGGATGACTTAACAAAACTAATGGAATTAAGACAGAAAAAGTTAGAAGCAACCTGTGGGAATTAATGAATTAATTTCATCATTTCCTACAAGATAATACGACTTTCTCCTATAGCTCAAATCCCTATGACTTTCTAAACTATTTGTATTCTGCTTCAATTAAGCTTACAACCCATAAACATAATTTTTACGCAGCTAATCTAAACATATAGTTAGGAGAATCTCATGAATACAGTAAAAGTTAATTCCAGTTCTGCACTAAAATCAGCATTTTTACTTGCTGCCAGTTGCTTATTATTAAATAGTCCAGCCCATGCTGATGAGGAATTTTATGGAACAGTGGAAAGTCGTCCCACTCAAAATGCTGGTGTTTGGATTGTGAATGGTCAGCAACTTGAAGTAACAGATAAAACGGAAATAGATCAAGATGACGGTCCTTTGATAGTTGGCTCCTGCGTTGAAGTTGAGCACAAAAAAGGGGTAGTGAAAGAGTTAGAGTCTGTTAAATCTTCTAAATGCGGGAAAAAATAAACAGTTAATTGCTTATGAATGCTTCTAAGAAATTTTTCGCTAAGTGCAAGTCATTTATAAAGGTATTAAGACTTTTGTCTTAATACCTTTATAAGATTAATTAGGATTAATATCATGCAAGAATATATTCACTATGTATCGGGTGTTTTTGAAAGCCGAGAAACTGCAAATAATGCAGCTTTCCGACTTATTCAAAAAGGTTTCAAACAAGAAAATATACAGATTTTTGACAAAGATTCTAATTCACCCATTGAAAACCAAATGTCAGAAAGTGACGCAGTACTTAAAGACATGATTGTGGATGGTGCAATAGGGACAGCTGTAGGTACTGGTATAGCAGGATTAACAGGCGTTGCACTTATTGCTGCTAATGTCACACTTTTTGTTGCAAGCCCGCTACTTGCTCCATTAACGCTACTTGGCTGGGGTGCTAGCCTCGGTGGAACAATTGGTGCAACCATTGGTTCCAAAGTTGAATCTGAGGGCAAAAGTGGCTGGTTTTCAGACTTCATTACAGATGCAATTACTAACAACCAGTTTGTTTTGGTCGTGGCAACAACGAACCAGCAAGAAGTTGAAATAGCAAAAAAAGAAATTGAGATATTTGCTGGCGCTCCATTAGATACTGTTTCTGCACCTGTGTGAATTTGTATTGGAGCTTGAATAGGTAACAAGGTGGAGATGTGCGCTCCACTAAGTTATCGATTCTGAAGGTTATTAATTTAGTATGGTTAGGGAATCAGAGTGGAGACTTACGTTTAATTGATCAACCACCTCCGCCCAGTCGGCATCGTTTAGAATCTCTTCACGTAGAAATGATGCTTGCGCTGATGTCCAAAAAGGAGCATCAGCCAGCAAAATATCAGCAGCAAGCGGTCTATGCATTTCTATAAAGTTCTCAATAGACGTTTGATCAGACGCTAAACCTAGTTGATCGAAAAGACTATTTATCTTATGTGTAGATAAATCCATATGTTTACCTTTAATCCACAACTCCTGTGGACCACTCTTGCATAGCTTGCTCTCCTGGACGATCAATTTTAACTTTACCATTTTCGGTCGAGGTCACCCAGCTTAATGGGATGTAATGATGCTGCCCATTTTCATCTCTTTTAAGTTTAATGGTAGTCGGCCCTTCCATATGGTCAACAACGGCAAATTGACCATCTTGTGAACAGACCACTGGCATGTCAGGTAGTATTTGTTGTTCTGTAAGCATTTAGTTCTCCTTTAATTTTTAACTGCAAAAATTAATATTAAAGAAAATGGTCTGCTGTATCTGTACGGTAAATAACACTTAAATTATTTACATACCTTTGTTATTTAATAGTTGAGATGCTTAGAATAAGCTTACTGGTGAAGCAAAGTGGAAGATGAGCAAGAAATTCGAATTACCCATGAACTTGATTAAGTATTAACAATGATCTTTATTGTCTAACTTATAGTTTTGGCCGTCATGGCCGATTGTTTTCTAATAACCTAATTCAACTCTGTCCTACACAGAAATCCTTACATATCTGACAGTCAAGCTTGATTGATTTGGTTAATATTTATTAGCTGGCTTTTGCTAGGATTATTAACTTGTTTGGAGAATATTATGACTAAATTACTTGCAATAGTATTATTGACGTTAGGGTCGGTTTCAACGGGACAAGTATTAGCTGCTGAAACTACTAACACTGATGTTGTACCACCCGCACACATACAGAAAAATGAAGTACCTGACTCAACTGCTAACGGCAATTACTTAGAGCCACAACCAGATGAAAATGGCGCTACAACTAATACCACTGATAAACAAAAGCGTATACAAATGAATTCTAAGCCTAAAGGCTCAAATGCTACTAATCTAGAAAAAAGTAAACGATTAACAGAAACACCAGAGGATGGCGGTACTAAAGTTAATCCTTAACTTGAATTCATTCACTATTTTAAGTTTATTAAATGGCTGGATTTACTTCAGCCATTTATTTTTCCAGCTTTTGAAATGATCCGCATCGCTTAAGCGCGCTTAATCAAAATCATCTGCATCATGTGAAACTAATGTATTAGTGGACGCTGCCTTTTCAGATTCATAGCCAGCACTTTCTAACTTGACTCGATATTCACATGAAGAAAGATGACCTTCCAGTCTGCCGTTAATGATGGTGGTTTCTTCCTTACAGTGAACACAGCGATAGCGATGCATATGGCCTTCTAAATGTTCTTGAGGGTAATCTATGTAGAATAGTTTTTTCATTGCTGAATCCTCCTTGGTGACTCTAATTCTAGTGATTAATAACCATTAAACTTGTAAAAAAGCATTTTGGTTTTATGCCGCTCCTAGCGATTAGAAATTATGTGTATATTGTGCGCTTAGAATATTAACGCTACCATCATAAGTTCCAATTAAATGACCCTCACCTTTTCCATTTGCAATTCTATTGTCATCAATACTTGCATCACTAATAAACAGGTGAGCGAAACCCACATCAATATTAGAATTTGGCGAGACTTTCCAGTTTGCTCCTAAAGATACCCATTTTCTATCGTTACCTGGAATGCGTGCAGTGCGATACTGGTCGCTGATAGCTTCTTCATCATAAGCTAAACCCGCACGTAGTTTTAACTCGTCACTATAATGGTAATTTGCACCAATAGAGTAGCGCATGGTATTACTCCAATTTTCATTGGTTCCACTAAGGGTAGTTCCATTTGCGCGTATCACATTGAGCTCTTTAAGTTGGTTCCATCGAGTCCATGTTACATCGCCCATTAAATCAAACTTATCATCTATTTTACTAAAAGTACTTACTGAAAAAGTTTCAGGAAGATTCACTTTTGCAGTTATATCAGTATTAAGCATTTGGCTTGGTATTCCATCAAGTGCCTTAAAAGTGGAGCGTGAGGTGCCTTCTAAGTTTTGTTTTACTTTTGAGCGATAGGCGATACTTACACGCGTGTCCATGGTTGCTTGATAAATTGCTCCTAAATTAAAACCGAACCCCCAGTCATCACCTTTAATTTTTACCTGTGGATCTCCAGCAGCGTTAACTGAGCTAGTTAGCTCTGCCTGTGCCCACATCGCGGAAACACCCATGCCAATTGATAATTGGTCATTGGTTTTAAACGCAATAGCAGGGTTAATGTTGACAGTTTTAAGTTCAGACTTAATCGCTTGGAAACGACCAATCCAATCTTTATCATATTCCGTTTTAAGACCAAAAGGTACATTAACTCCTACACCGAATTTTAAAGAGTCAGTTAAATCTATTTTATAATAAAAGTTAGGCACAAATGATAAATCGCCTGCATCCCCTCCGTCACCACCAGCCTTGCCAGTCCCAGATATAGAGCCATTAAACTCAGCACTAGGCTTAATAAGATGAATTGCACCGACTAATTGAGTTCCTTGAATATAGGTCATTCCTGCTGGATTGAAAAATATCGTGCTGGCATCTTCAGCTACCGCACCGCCGCCCGCAAAAGCATTCCCCAAGCCACTGGCGCTTTGTTCAATTAACGCAAACCCAGCTGCTTGCGCCGCCATTGGCATAGAAAAAATCACAAAAGATAGTAATATTTTTTTCATAATTACGGATTTTTTAGAGTTAATTAGAAGCAAAAAATAACACATCAAGATGGTTTTTGATACAGATTTGTTACAAACACGGTAGAAATATTTTGTTGTAACCTCCCACAAATAGAGTGAATGAATATTTAATTAAAAAATCATTCACTTGAGAGAGTAATTTTTTGAGCCTATAGTCGTAGACGTTAGTTTTTTAATTCTCAAATGATAATAATTTAAGGGGTTTAACATGAATACTATTGTAGATTTTAATAAATTTAGCATTGCAAATTTTCAACAAATCGACACGCGCTTTGATAGCGAGTTTGGTGTGATGTGGTCAATTATGAAGCCTGCACCTCGTCCATGTTTTAACAAAACCTGCTTAAGTGATTTATTGCTGCATCACACTAACTTGCAAAATACAAATGGGGTAATATTTTCACAAGGCATTTCAGAGCAAGTGAATTATTTAGTTTTGGCATCGAGCGTAGAGGGAGTATTTAACCTAGGAGGTGATTTGTCAGTATTCCGCTCGTTAATCCAAGCTCAAGATAGAGAGCACTTATTCGAGTACGCAAAACTGTGTGTCGAAAATTTATGGACTTTTTATAACATGCGCGCGCCAATTACTACGATTGCATTAGTGCAGGGGCAAGCAATGGGAGGTGGATTTGAATCAGCATTGTCATCACATGTATTGATTGCTGAAAAAAGCGCTGTGATGGGTCTACCTGAAGTACTTTTCAATTTATTTCCTGGAATGGGTGCGCTTAGCTTTTTATCACGCAAAGTTGGAATGTCTGTGGCTGAAAAAATGGTACGCTCAGGTAAAATTTATACAGGTGAAGAGTTATATCAGATGGGAGTAGTAGATGTATTAGCAGAAGATGGGCAAGGTGAATATGCGCTAACTACTTGGATTAAGAAAAATCATCGTTCGTTAAACTCTTTCCAAGCAATCAACCGTGCCAAGCAACGTGTGAATCCGCTTACTGTCGATGAGCTAAATGACATTACAGAAATATGGGTGGATGCAGCACTTAGATTGGATGAACGTAATTTAAAAGTAATGGATCGTTTGGTTCGCGCGCAAAATAGTAAAGTGAATGCAGACGTTTTACATATTCATGAAAAACAATCTGCTTAAGATAACTATTTAGTGAAAGCTGCCTCTGGACTTTTGAGGTAACCTTCTATGGCAATAGCGAGTAGAGAAAAGTCTTTATTCAAGATATCTAGCATTTCGATTGTACGAGAGGCATGGGTTGATGCATTTAATTTGCCAAAAGCATCAACCGTTGTTGCCAATTGTATTGCGCCTACGCTCAGGCTATTACCTTTGAGTGCATGACAGTAATCTTGTATTGCGCCAAACTGTTTTTGCTTGACTGCTGTTTCAATTTTAGCAATCTGTTTTGTGGAGTCTGCTAAATAATTTCGAAGTAACCTGTGCATAAACAAATCATCGCCCGCACCAATTTTTTCAAGTTCTTTTAGCGTTGCTAAATCTAGTGAAGTGGCATCAGGTTCGGAGATATGTTTGCTGCTCACTGGCCTATTAAGCGCATTATTCATCCATTGCGTTGCTGTGTTTGGTGCCAAGTTTAGAATGCGTTCTATCGTGTTAAATAAGGTGGCTGCATCGATTGGTTTAGTTAAAAAAGCATCGAAGCCAGCATCACTAGCCATTTCTCTAGCAGATAAAGTTGCATCTGCAGTAAATAGTATAAAGCGTGTGTCGCGATCGTTTGGTTGAGTAAATCTATAAAGTTTTAACGCATCAGCACCATTCATACCCGACATATTTAGGTCTGTAATAACAAGGTCAAACTTATTGAGCTCTAAACTATCTAGCATTTCATCACTACTGCTGACAACGTTAACTTGGTGACCAGGTAGGGAAAGTAGGCGGGTAATTATTTTTTGGTTGGTAGTTTCATCTTCACATACTAGAATTTTCAGAGAGTTTGAAAAGCCATTGGTTTGACCTTTGGTAATCGACTCAATAGCGGCTATTGCTGGTTTCTCGACATTCGATTCTGCGAAGATGTTTGTTTGTCGGGGAGAGCTGGTTTGTGCAGATGCCCCTATTTGCTTAGTTTTCTCTAGTGAAAGTACAAACCAAAAGTGACTACCAACACCCTCTGTACTTTGAAAGCAAAGTGCGCCACCCATTTCTTCAACCATATGTTTAGCAATGGTAAGTCCTAATCCACTACCCCCAAATTTACGTGTTGTAGAGGAGTCAGCCTGAGTGAAGCTTTCAAATACCTTATCTTGCTTATCTGCTGGGATACCAATTCCAGTATCAGCAATTTCAAAACGAACCGTTGAATTAGCATCGTCGTCTTGTAATACCGTTGCAGATATTGTGACGCTACCCTCAAGCGTAAACTTAATCGCATTGCCCAGTAAATTAGCTAACACTTGTCGTAACACAAAGGCGTCACCGTTTAACGTGGTGAGTGAATCGGAAACGCTGGCTCCTAATTGGATGCCTTTTGCTTTGGCGTGGGTTTGGAAGATTTCCATGGTTTCATAGATGGCCTCCTTAGGGGAAAACGCAATTTTTTCAACTGTGAATTTACGTTCCTCAATTTTAGTAAAATCTAGAACATTATTTAGTAATGAAAGTAATAATTTAGATGAGCCTTCCAGTGTTTTTAGTAAATCTTGCTGGTCTGCATTCAGTGAAGTGGTTTTAAGTAATGTGCTGATGCCAATTATGCCGTTAAGTGGGGTGCGAATTTCATGGCTCATATTGGCAACGAATTGAGTCTTTGCCATGCTAGCGTCAGCCGCTTTTTGACGCTCGATTTCAACCTTATCTTTTGCTTCATGAAGGCGGGCGATAAGTTTTGCAATATATAAAGGTAGCACTATAAGCATTGTTACTAGGCTGTAACCAATGGTTTTGTGGGTTTCCCAATATGAGCTTAGATTTGTTGCAAATATAAAACCAATAATGCTAAGTGCTTGTGCATGGTAGAGATATTTTTTCCCATATCTAAACCCATTACCGAAAATTACCCATAGATATACAGCCACAAGCATGACGCCAATATCTGCGGTAAGTGACATAAATACTGAAACTGCAACTATATCCAACCATGCCCCCGCTAGTCTTCGGGAAGTTGAATTTAATTTATTATTTAGAATGATTGCAATCAGTAGCAAAGAAAGCGCTGCATATATAAATAAAATTTTAAATGCAACGAAATCTGGTTGTCCCAGCGCTTGGGTAAAATAGCTGTAAGTCGCTAGTACGAATATTATAATTGCCGCTGGAATTCTAATATTTGCCTGTTCAAGCTCTAACGGGTCGCATTGTGCGGCAGAGTTTTTGTACCAATTTTTAAGAAGTGTTAGCATGTTTTTACTTCGATTCCAACAGAGGGCGGCTATAGTGATCCCTGCTTTTTTCTAATAGAGCTTTAGCAATACTGGCAAGTTCTAGTGTTTGTGCTGGCTTGCTCAGACAAGCCGAAGCGCCCGCGGCAATGAGTTCTTGGTGGGTGGTTTGATCTTTAATTGCGGTCACGACCATAGTCGAAGAACATAGCTCATTACAGGCATTTTTGATTGCCTGTATAAACTGCATGCCATCCATTTGATGCATACGAAAGTCGGTAATAATCAAATCCACTTGTTTATTTTGCATCCATTCTAAGGCCTCAACTGGGTCGGTCATTTTTACAATTTTGAGATCCATTTTTAGCGATTTCAAAATTGCCGCATGAATGTCCAATACAGTTGATTGATCATCAATTAGTAAAACTGTTTGCCTAAATTTTCGGGCACTCCTGATGCTGCTAACGCTCATTTATTTCAAAGGTTATAGTAATTCTGTATGGGTTGAATTCGCAGAATAAATTTTTTCAAATTTCGCTCTAGCTTTAATCATGGCTTTCACCAATTTCGGATCAAAGTGTTTACCACTTTCATCACATATATATTGATAGGCTTGCTCAAAACTCCATGCTTTTTTATATGGACGAGTGCTGGTTAACGCGTCGAACACATCTGCAATCGCTACAATTCGGGCAGAAAGTGGAATTTCATCGCCTTTACTGCCATTCGGATAGCCCGAGCCATCATAATGCTCATGATGCGAGAGGGCAATTTCACCACCCATTTGTAAGTACTTAGACGGACTACCTTCCAAAATCTTAAAGCCTACAAGAGGATGTTTACGCATGATTTTAAGCTCCTCCTCATCGAAAGGCCCTTTTTTTAACAGAATAATATCTGGCGTTCCAATTTTACCAATATCATGCAAGGGTGCAGCAAGTTCAATAGTTTCAGCTTCATCTTCATCTAGTCCAATAGCATCTGCTAGGGCTCTACTGTATAAAGACATACGCTGTAAATGCAAAGCGGTATCGTAATCTTTATACTCGCCTGCACGGGCTAACCGCATCAAAGTTTCTTTTTCTCGCGCTTTAATGTCTGCTGTAGCTTCAGTGACTAAATTTTCAAGCAGGATACTTTTATTCTGCAGCGTAATGTGCTGAATATGCATAGTCAGTAAATTTTTACTACGCGCTACACACTCATGCATATCAACAGGTTTATTGATAAAGTCCGTTACCCCAGCTTCTAACGCGGTGTAGCGAATTTCGGTATCTTTTTTAATCGTGATCATCATCACAGGCACAGCATCATAATGTGGAAGCATCTTAAGCAAGCGTATAAACTCGATACCATTCATTTCAGGCATTAGGAAGTCTACAAATACTAGATTTGCTACATGTTCTCGTGCCCACTCCAACGCCTGCTCAGGGCTGCTCTTTTCAGCTACGGTGATTTTGGGATTGATGCTTTTTACTACCTGCGCAAGTATCGCTCGGCTGGTCGATTGATCATCAACAATCAGTACAGAGGAATCGTCAAATGCTTGTAGGTTTATCACTAGTAGTTATCCTGAAGCTAGCTGAAGAGTATTTTTACTTACTCAAAAGCAATATTTAAGCCATTACTATAGAGGGTATGGCTAGGTTATAAAATTAAATAAAGTTATACAAAATAGTTCAAATAAATCAAAGAGTAAGTGTTATAGCAGATGATTGCTTTAAGCTTTTGTGTGATTCTACGATTATATCGTAGACGTCAAGTGTTCAATCTACGGCAGAAAAGTAACTTATATTGACACAATTTGTCTAGTTAATACTGAATATTACTATCAACATTAATAACTAGACTTAATAAAAATATTTCCTTCTGGTTTTAAATCAAAAGCAATACAGATACGCTCTTCATTAGAAGTGAACGGAATCGTGCGGTGAAATAATGATGATGGAAATAATACAATATCGCCAACGCTGGGGCTAGCAATCCCCACTGGGAAATTATTGTGTTTTAGCGGGTAATTATCACCATGCAAGCCATATTCAAAGCAGCCTTCTGTCGGGTCTTTTTTCTCTTTTGGTAAAACTAGGTACACCGCGCCACTTATCCAACCAACTTCATGAATATGTCTTTCTAAATAGCCACCGCTTCTCAGCCTCACATACCAAGAGCTGGTAAATTCCAACTCTTTTGGAAATGACTGAATAAGCTCACAATCTGCACCTGCAAATTGATTTTTGTAATTGAGAAACTCCTGTTTAACAATTTCACCTAGCTTTCTAAAAGAGGCTTCGGGTCGTTTGAATAAATTCCCCGCTGATTGTTTGCCATTAACAATCATGCCTTGGGCACGGACTTCTATTGCGGTGTTGTTAATGTCGTTTAACAGGTCTTTTAGTAGCTGACTATCAGGTTCAGCCAGCTCTGGAATACTGTGTTGGTAAACAAAATCAAAACCATTTTTACAAAAGTTATATTGATCTTCTGTGCCGAAATTTACCGCATGATGTGTGGATAAGGTTTGTAAAAAAGGCGCATTGTGTTTCTCACGGGTTTTAACAATCTGATCTAGCTTGGTTTTAAATGAGTCAAAATGCTCTGCTTTATAAGTGCAGTAAAGCGCACGTTCTTGCCAGTCATCGAGTTTTGAGCGTTCTAAATAATCAACGGCTTCATCAAAACGTCCAGCAAGATATAAAAACTCGCCCATGTTGTAGTTTGCGCCCGCATGATTTTGGTTGAGCGCCAAGGTGTCAAAATAACACTTAATCGCATCTTCCATATTGCCTTGGTCGCGATAACACTCTCCAAGGTAATTGTGCGCATCAGCGTAGTTAGGAAACATTTCAATGGCATGTTTAAAATGATTGATAGCATCGTCCAATTTGCCTTCATCTCTAAGCGCAGTACCAAGATTAAAGTGACCTCTTGGATCTTCGTGGATGCTAAGCGCCTTGCGGTAACTTGCTTCAGCTTCTTCAAGCCTTCCTTGTTTTTGCAGCACCGTACCTAAGTTGGCATATGCCTCAAAAAAACCAG
Source organism: Methylotenera sp. (assembly GCF_029946165.1). Classification (GTDB taxonomy): domain Bacteria; phylum Pseudomonadota; class Gammaproteobacteria; order Burkholderiales; family Methylophilaceae; genus Methylotenera. Next base: position 8,410 of record NZ_JAQSDZ010000017.1, on the reverse strand, counting down.
CCTGCAATACAATAGCTTTGCGATAGCTGATTTCAGCGTCTTTAAATTGGTTGAGGTTAGTTAAGGTGATGCCTAAGTTGAAATGTAAATCTGGTGTATTGGGTTGTAAGGCAAGTGCTTTTGAGTAGTTCTCAGCGGCTTCATGGAACTTAGATAAACCATCTTGAGAAATGCCTAATATTTGGTAAAGAATAAAAGTATTAGGGTGGCGAACGACTAATTTTTTAGCGGCGGCTTCTGCTTCTGCAAGTTTGCCAGCATTGAATAAGTTCAATACGGGTTGTATTTCAATTTGACTTGGTTGCTGCGCGAATGATGAAGCTGGCTTTACCATGATGTGAGTTGTATCGCTTGTTATAATTTAGCTTATTCTAGAGCAAAATTAATTAACTTACATCTATGTCACTATGCATTTGTAATCTAGCCGCCATCTCGCGTAAAAATTTCATGGCTACTTTAGGTTCATCTAAAAGTAGCGTTTCGATATTATCCGGATATATGAGAATCACGTCAGCTTGGTTTGAGCTCACTACAGCATCAGCAATGGCTGGCTTATTGGTCAGCATTGCCATTTCACCAAAATATTCACCGGCTGTTATTGTACGAAGCAGGATGCCATTTTTCAGCAATTGAATTTCACCACTCACCAAATAATGCATATTGCGAGATAAATCGCCTAGCTTAAAGATGAGCTCACCTTGCTGATAGCTTCTGCCATATCGTTGCATTAGCTTTTCTAAGTAGTTTGTTTGAGATTTGGATTGAGGCTCCTGTTGATTGTCCGCAAACAATCCTCTTAATATCAGCACATCTTTTTTGCGCAATGTTGCAATAAGCTCCGTACCTAACAAAAATACTGAAATATTAAAATATAGCCAAGTAATTGAGATGAAGAGATTCTTCATGCTGCCAAATACCGAGCCGTATGATTCATTGAGTGATAAGAATAAGGTGAAAGCTGGTCGCATCAATAACCACAGCACTGCTGTGAATAGGGAGCCAATCAAAATATGCTTTAGGATTAGTTTAACGGGGAAAAACGCAAAGTAAAAGATGGCAATCAGCAACGTAGTTACCACTAGTGAAGTGAGTGCGGCAATAATGTCGTATTGAAAGAACTGATGATTTGCGCCTAAAAAAGTAATTACTTTTTCTAGCATGAAGCCCGCAAAAGTAAACAGAAAGAACAGTATTAACATGCCGATGACGGCAATGATGTCTTTTATCTTGCGGCGAATAAAGGAAGGTGCTTCAACTAAAGAAGCGATAGTATAGAAACTTGTGCGCATTGCACTTGCTAATGGCGTAACCGTCCAAAGCAACACAAAAAGCCCTGCGGCACCCCATGCGGCTTTTTGCTGAGCGGTATTGTAAACCTCAACCATAATTGCGCTACTGAATCTTGGTACCAAGTTGCCTGTAATGATGGCCAGCTCGACCACCGCATAATCTGACGTAAAGACTAAATGACTTAGCAAAAAGAATAACAGTAGCACCAGAGGAATCAACGCAAATAGCGCATAAAATGAGAGTGAAGCCGATAAACCTAATACGTTATGCCGACGAAAAGCACCAAACATTTCATGCAAAACAAACAGAGGCGTACTGTATCGCTGCTTATCATAAGCCTCGCGCGGTTTATTGATTGCGCTTTGCAAGGTTGATTGTTGTTTGATATTGGCTTCTTCGCTCTTCAATTGTCTTACTCTGAACTATATATTAAGCGAATTGATATTAAGTGATTTGAATTTTTCAGTTGCTGCTACTAAAGCTGAGGTGATTCCAGTTTCCATTGCCGAATGTCCAGCATCCTCAACCATTTGAAAGCTAGCATGCGGCATCGCTTGGCTAAGTTTCCAAGCAGTTATCGGTGGGCACACCATGTCATAGCGTCCTTGTACGATGTCAGTTGGAATATGCGCTAGCTTATCTCTCACTTCAGCCAGTAAATCGCGCTCACCAACAAAACAGTTGTTTTGTATGTAATGTATTTGCACTCTTGCGCGGGCAAGTTCCACCGCTCCATTAGTTTCGCTACTAGGGTCAGCTTGCCTAGGCAATAAAGTCATAATGCTGCTTTCAAAATTATTCCATTGTATGGCTGCTGGAATACTCAACTTTATGTCATCTGAAAAAATAAGCTTTTCGTACGCCTCAATAGGGTTATGCCTTTCGTTTGCGGGTAAGTAAGTGCATAAAGATTCCCAAGGTTCTGGGAAGAAAGCCTGCACTTGGCCTAAAAACCAGCTAAGCTCAGTCGGACGGCTTAAGAAAATACCACGTAAAATTAGGCCAGTTACTCTGTCTGTATGTGCTAAGGCGTAAGCCAAAGCTAAGGTGCTGCCCCACGAGCCGCCGAATACTAACCATTTATCTATATTTAGCGCTGCACGTATCGCATCAATATCATTCACTAAATCATCTGTAGTGTTATCAACAATCTCCCCTTGTGGAGCGCTTCTACCGCAACCTCGCTGATCTATTAAGATAATGCGATAGTATGCGGGGTCAAAAAAACGACGTTGTGTAGGGCTACATCCACTGCCGGGACCTCCGTGCAGAAAAACGACTGGGCTGCCGTTTGGATTTCCACAAACTTCATAATATATTTCATGAAAATTTCCTGTTTTTAAATAGAATTTCTGAAATTCATTGACTTCAGGATACAAATTGTAAGTTTTATTTTGCATAACAAAAAACATGCTTTCTAATTGATTTTAAATGACTTTTAAGAAATATTAACATTAACTAACCTTAGGCTAAACACTTATTTGAAAAAATATAGAACAAATTGTAAGTAAATTGTAACGAATGTATTGCAATTCGTGTGTGACTGGAATATAGTGCTGTACGCACATGAAAATGTGATGAGAAATAGTATCAATTAGTTGCTAGAAAATTTGAGATAACATCAAAAACTTCAACAAGTAAAAGAGATTATTTATAACCCTTAGTAGTTCAACTTTGGAGATTAATATGCAAATCAACAAGATCAAATTAGCATTAGGTTTGGTTGCAGGTCTTTCAGTGGCAATGCCAATGATCGCATCAGCAGCGGCAGACCAAGAAGCAGCAATGGCAAACTCAAACAACTGGGCTCACCCACGTGGTCAGCACAACAACCAAGCACACAGTGCTTTGGCTCAAGTAAATAAAGGTAACGTAAAAAACCTTAAAGCAGCATGGACATTCGCTACTGGTGTAAACCGTGGTCACGAAGGTTCTCCAGTTGTTGTTGGTAACATGTTGTATTTACATACAGCATTCCCAAACAACGTATACGCTCTTGATTTAAACGACAATCAAAAAATCGTATGGTCATATTTCCCAAAACAAGATCCATCAGTACAAGCTGTACTATGTTGCGATAACGTTTCACGTGGTTTAGGCTACGGCGACGGTAAAATCTATCTACAACAAAATGATGGTAACTTGGTTGCTTTAGATGCTAAAACTGGCGCTAAAGTATGGTCTACATTAATCAATGATCCAAAAGTTGGTGCTACAAACACTAACGCTCCACACGTGATCAAAGACAAAGTATTGACAGGTTGTTCAGGTGCTGAATTTGGTGTTCGTTGCTTTATCGCAGCTTACAACATCAAAGATGGTTCATTAGCATGGAAAGCATACTCAACAGGTCCAGATTCTGAAGTATTGATCGGTGCAGATTTCAATAAAGAAAACCCACAATACAGTGCATTATCAGTTTACCAAGACGTAAACGGTGGTAACAAACAAGGCGGTTCTTTCAACGCATTGCCAAATGACCAAATTAAAATTGGTGAAAAAGATCTTGGTACACGCACATGGTTAAAACCACAAGCAGTTAAAGATGGTTGGCAACATGGTGGTGGCTCTGTATGGGGCTGGTGGCCGTATGATGCACGCACAAACTTGGTTTACTACGGAACAGGTAACCCATCAGTTTGGAACCCAGATGTACGTCCAGGCGACAACAAATGGTCAATGACTGTATTTGCACGTGATTTAGATACAGGCGTTGCTAAATGGGGTATGCAAATGACTCCACATGATGAGTGGGATTATGATGGTATTAACGAAGTAATCTTGTTCGACAAAGGTGGTAAAACATATGCATGGCACCATGACCGTAACGGTTTTGCGTACACATGGAATGCTGCAAACGGTACATTGATCGCTGCTGAAAAAGTACACCCATTCGTAAACTGGGCTTCTAGTGTTGATTTGAAAACAGGCGTGCCTAAAAAACTAGCTTCAGCTTCAACTCACCAAGATTACAATGCTAAAGGCGTTTGCCCAGCTGCATTGGGTACTAAAGATCAACAACCAGCTGCTTACTCACCAAAAACTGGTTTGATTTACTCTCCATTGAACCACGTATGTATGACATACGAGCCAGTTGAGTCTAAATATGTTGCTGGTCAACCATGGGTTGGTGCTACATTGACTATGTTTGCTGGTCCAGACGGTGTTATGGGTGGCTTCGGCGCTTATGATCCAATGACTAACAAAAAAGTTTGGTACAACAAAGAGAAATTCTCTGCTTGGGGTGGTGCTTTAACAACTGCTTCAAACTTGGTATTCTACGGAACTCTTGATCGTTGGTTCAAGGCTGTTGATGCTCAATCAGGTAAAGAACTTTGGAAATTCCAAGTGGGTTCTGGCGTGATTGGTAATGCATTCACTTACGGCTTAAAAGGTAAACAATACGTTGGTACACTATCAGGTATCGGTGGCTGGGCTGGCGTTGCGATGAACCTTGGTATGACTAACCCAACAGATGCTTTAGGCGCTGCTGGTGGTTATGCTGAATTAACAAAATACAACGCTGCTCCTGGCGGCGGTGCATTGACAGTATTCAGCCTATAATTTAATCGTAAGATTAGATTCTAACTAAATACAAGTTAGTTCAAACGTAGTACAAAAACACCCCGACTAGTCGGGGTGTTTTTTTATATGTAAAAACAAATAAACTGAATTAATATCCAATTTTTATTAATTTAAAAGTGCTTATAAAGTAGCAAATTCGTTACAATATTAAGTTGGTTACAATGCTCCATCCATATGGGCTACAAGGATAAGAACTTTTTTATCAGCCAAGCACTCTATGCAATAAGGCAGTAATACACTGCATATTTGAAAATTAAGGAATAAATAATGTTTAAGCATGTTAAGAAGCAATTGGGTTTGACGTTACTGTTAGCCATTACAGCAAACATCAGTTATGCCGCTGATCCTGATATTCCATCACTTAGTCCTGATGAAGGACGCATAGGTGAAGTGAGGCGCGTCGTAGATGAATCAGAATTTAAAGTGTGCGCAGATCCAGAAAATTTGCCTTATGCAGATATAAAAAAACAAGGGTTTGAAGACAAGATTGCAGAATTGTTAGCTAATGATCTAGGTAAAAAGCTAACTTACACCTATGCATATAGTCGCCAAGGCTTTTTCAGAAATACTTTAGGTGCTAACCGTTGCGATGTGGTTATTGGTACAGTTTCAGATGATGACATGATGAGAACATCTAAACCATACTATCGCACCGGCAATGTCTTTGTTTGGCGTAAAGAAAGCAACTTCAATATTACTGATTGGACATCACCTGATCTACATAAAGGCTTTATTGGGGTGGTAGATCACAGCCCAGCTACCATTCCAATGGATGCAAATGGTTTAATTAGTAATGCCAGACCTTATCGTATGCAGCGAGATTTAAATTTACCTGCAGGTTTTATGATTGATGATTTAGCTAAAGGCGATATCGATATAGCGATTGCTTGGGGTCCAATAGGGGGTTATTATGCCAAACAATCAAAAGTACCTATGATGGTTGTGCCAGTACCAGAATATGAAACACAAAATGCTAAAGGTAAAGAATACTGGAATATTTCAGTTGGTGTTCGTAAAAAAGATAAAGATCGTATGGCAATGATTCAAGGTGCTTTAGATAGAAACCAAGATAAAATTATGAAAATTTTAGATGATTATGGAATTCCACATGTGCCAGTAGTAGAAGGTGATAGTTTGATGAATTCATATAAAAAATATGGGGCGAATTCTAAGAAAGTTGAAGCTAAATAATTAAGAATTTCAGTAAGTTTACTAATTGCTTGGTTGATTTTTCAACCAAGCAATTTTTTATATGTTAGATGTACTTTTGTAACAATGTGCTCACGTGCACTAGTAGCAATTTTTATTCAATCAGGGAGATAGCATGTTAGGTTTTAAATCAATTAAAGCTGCTTTATTAATTTCAATGCTTGGTTTTGTTGGCTTAACAGCTACAACACAAGCTAGTGCCGCTTGTAATTTAATTTCAACAAAAGATGGCACGCCGCTTGCGGTTAAGGCTGTAGATACAGACTCACCAGAAGCTAAATCATTTATAGAGACTTGCATTAATCCATACACAAAAGCTTATGCTACAGACCCAAGCTTAATTAAAGCGGGTGGTAAAAAACTATTTGGTTACAATGGATGTTCAGGCTGCCACGGAGGTAAATTAGAAGGTGTAATGGCTCCAGCATTAAATAAGCAAGGTGGACAAGGTGCATATGACACAAAGTGGGTTTATGCAAAAAATTCTACTGATAAAGGTATGTTCGAATCAATCGCTGCAGGTACGCCAGGTATTTCTGGGGGCTTAATGCCGGTTTGGCATATGCAACAGCCAGATCATGTGGGTGATGGATTATCAACAGATGAAATTTTAAAAATCATTGCTTATATTCGCACTGAATACAAAGGTGATGGCGAAAAAGATTGGATGAAATAAGCTATCAAAGCGTAGCTTCATCTTTCATAGGTTTGACGAACTGTAATTAGTTCGGCGGCTATTGTATAATCGCAACCGCTATTTTATGCAATTATGCAGTGGCCACAAAGAATTTCTAACGTACTAATAGAAGTTGAAGTGTCAACCAATTAAATAATATGTACGTTAGATAAAAACACGTTCAGTAATGCGTTTGCAAAAATGATCGTAACAAAATTCATTACAATAAGGAGATAATATGTTAGGTTTTAAATCAGTAAAAGCTGCGTTATTAATTTCAATGCTTGGTTTTGTAGGTTTAACTGCAACAACACAGGCAAGCGCCGCTTGTAATTTAGTTTCAACTAAAGACAATAGCCCACTTACTATTAAGGCAATAGATACTGACACCCCTGAAGCTAAAGAATTTTTAGCAACCTGTGTGAACCAGTACACAAAAAAATACGCAACAGATGCAGATGCCGCTAAAGCGGGTAGAAAAGTAATGACATTTAATGGATGTACAGGCTGTCATGGTGGTAACTTAGGCGGCCTGATGGCGCCTTCATTAGTTAAAAATGGTGGTACTGGCGCATTTGATACTAAGTGGGTTTATGCAAAAAATTCTACTGATAAGGGTATGTTTGAAAGTATCTCTGCTGGTACACCAGGTACTTCAGGTGGATTGATGCCAGTTTGGCACGCCCAACAAGCTGAACATGTTGGTGATGGTTTATCAACGGATGAAATTTTAAAAGCAGTGGCTTATATTCGTACCGTATACAAAGGTGATGGCGAAAAGGATTGGATGAAATAAATTAGCTGAGTTAATAAGTTAGCTGAGTTAAGGTTTAAATAATCTAACTGGTTATAAAAACGTAGTGCTGTAATAAGTCAAACGGCTGCTGTATAATTATAGCAGCCGTTTTTCATGCATCAGCCTTGACGATTAATGAGACAAATGTCGAGGTGCATGTAGGAATTTGTAAAACTTATAAATGCTAGAATCATTTTTCAGTATTCTAACTAACGTTAATTCAGGAGATTTTAAATGGGTAAAAGTACGTTAAGCTTAGCCGTATTAGTAGTGTTGGCAGCATTAGGTGGTTGTGGTGATAAAACAGAGAACCCTAGCGGGACTAGTACAACTGCAAGTTCTTCTGAAACTTGTAAATTAGTTTCAACAAAAGATAACAGCCCATTGGCGATTAAAGTAGTTGATACCGATACTCCAGAAGCTAAAGAGTTTTTGGCAACTTGCGTAAACCCATATACTAAAAAATACGCTACTGATGCTGAAGCAGCTAAAGCTGGCAGAAAAGTAATGACTTATAACGGTTGTACAGGCTGTCACGGTGGTAATTTAGGCGGACTTATGGCGCCTTCTTTAGTTAAAAATGGTGGTACTGGTGCATTTGATACTAAGTGGGTTTATGAAAAAAATGCTACAGATAAAGGCATGTTTGAAACAATCGCTGGCGGTACACCAGGTCTATCTGGCGGCACAATGTTTGTATGGCATAATCAATTGCCAGGCAAAACGGGTGAAGGTTTACCAACCGACGATATTCTAAAATCAATTGCTTATATTCGTACTGTTTATCAAGGTGATGGTGAGAAAACATGGTTAAAATAAGTTAAGTCTGTTAAGTCGAGTAAATCCAAAACTTA
>NZ_JAQSDZ010000016.1 GCF_029946165.1 Methylotenera sp. | reverse complement strand
AACTGTTAATATTGAAGGAGTGGGCTGAGATTTAAAGCTAATCTACTACAGCCCCTTAAAAATAATAGGCGTTTGTTTTTGGTGGTCGTGCGCGAGTTCTATCATTTCTGGATTGGTCATCCCGATGCAGCAAGTATGGTGCTTAAAGATGGCTCAGGAAATATCTTGCTCTAACTAAAAACACTTAATGAATTAATAATAATTTGCACTCAATTAGGGCGATGCACTACGCAAGGCACTATTAAAGTGCCTTTTTTATTCCCCCTAAATTAATACACGCTTAAAATCAATAGCTTAAGTGTTGGCGTACTATTTGCTTTCTTTATCTGGATAATTTTTTAGAAAACTCTAGGGGAAATTGAGAAATGGAAGCGTTAGTTTCGTCAAATGACGTATTATTTGTATTGTTAGGCGCCATTATGGTGCTTGCTATGCATGCGGGTTTTGCATTTTTGGAGCTTGGTACGGTACGTAAGAAAAACCAGGTGAATGCGCTAGTTAAAATTATTGTAGATTTTTCAGTCTCTACAATTGCTTACTTCTTTATTGGTTACAGCATTGCTTACGGCGTCAATTTTTTCAGCAGTGCAGAGGTGTTAGCGGAAGGAAATGGTTACGGGCTAGTAAAGTTTTTCTTTCTTTTGACCTTTGCTGCAGCAATTCCTGCCATCGTCTCTGGTGGCATTGCTGAGCGTGCTAAATTCAATCCCCAACTCGCAGCCACTTTCTTAATTGTGGGCTTTGTTTACCCATTTTTTGAGGGCATTGCGTGGAATAATCATTTTGGCATTCAAGATTGGTTTGTCGCGACATTTGGCGCTAAGTTTCATGATTTTGCTGGTTCGGTTGTTGTTCATGCTATGGGAGGCTGGATCGCACTTGCTGCCGTGATCTTACTGGGTGCTCGCCAAGGCAGGTATAGCAAAGATGGTCTTTTACATGCTCACCCACCTTCAAATATTCCTTTTTTAGCACTAGGTGCGTGGATACTTACTGTCGGCTGGTTTGGTTTTAATGTGATGTCAGCACAGTCAGTTCAGGGGATTTCTGGTTTGGTTGCGGTTAACTCACTGATGGCCTTAGTGGGTGGTACTCTAGTCGCTTTAATGATGGGTAAAAACGACCCTGGTTTTGTTCACAACGGTCCTTTAGCGGGTTTAGTTGCAGTATGTGCTGGCTCAGATGTAATGCATCCACTTGGCGCATTAGTCACTGGTGGCATTGCGGGCATGCTGTTCGTTTGGGCTTTCACATTGACACAAAATCGTCTTAAGATTGATGATGTATTAGGTGTTTGGCCACTACATGGATTATGTGGTGCTTGGGGCGGTATTGCTGCTGGGATTTTCGGTGCTAAAGCTCTTGGTGGAACTGGCGGTGGTGCTGATGGCATCAGTTTCATGTCACAACTGATAGGTACTGGCTTGGGCATTACTATTGCGTTAATTGGTGGGATAGTTATTTACGGCAGCCTGAAAATTTTAATAGGAATCCGCTTAACTCAAGAAGAGGAATTTGATGGAGCGGATTTGAGCATCCACAAAATTGCAGCTACTGCTGATAATTAATCAAGTCTTATAGGTTCGGTTAAGTATTAGTTAAGTCTGTCGTAATTCAAATAAAGGCTCTTGCAATGAGCCTTTATTTGATACTTTTATAGGAATTTTGTAAAGTTATAACAATCTGTCAATCTTATAAATTGTATTCCATACTTTTTTAGATAGTCATAGGGCAAACTACTTATCAAGCCTTTCAATCCCAAGTAACTTCAAAACGTACTTCTCATAAATAGGTTCTGAACTGCCTCCTTTGATTTTATAGATGAAGTATTTCTCAAAAGCTACTTTCGCCCAGTGCACCCATTTACCTTTTTTAATCCAATTAACATTGCGTGGAGGTAGTTGAGGTAATGCAACAAACACAGCGCCAGTATTTCCCATATCTGCTAAACAAATAGCATTCCATGAGCCCTTTGCATCTGCTGTTTGACCTGTAATATCTGCAGCAATATTATGCACAATCGCTGTGACCATAGACTCAATCATATAGCCAGTTTTGGGTGCCCCTGTTGGAACTGGGGTGACTTCTACTGGTGGTATGGCAATGCATACTCCTGCTGCAAAGATATTGTGGTATTTTTTGCTACGTTGATGCTCATCTACCAGCACGAAGCCGCGTGGGTTACATAAGCCTTCAACATTGGCAACTGGATCAACTCCTTTAAACGATGGCAACATCATTGAGTATTTGAATGGTAGCTCATGCTCTTGAACCAACTTACCCTGCATATCAAGCTCAGTCACATACATCTTGCCAGCTTCAACTTTGGTTACTTTCGCATTCGTAATCCATTTAATGTCGTTGTGACGGAATTCCGACTCCAACATACCTTTAGAATCACCTACGCCGCCTAAACCTAAATGGCCAATATATGGTTCACTGGTGACATAGGTGAGGGGTACTTTATTACGTAGCTTGCGCTTGCGCAGATCTCTATTAAAAATGAAAGCAAACTCATAAGCTGGACCAAAACAACTAGCGCCTGGCATTGCTCCAATAATAGCTGGGCCAGGCTCTTGTAAGAATGTTTGATATGCTTCGGCGGCCTTTACCGCATGGTCTACAGAGCAAATTGAGTGAGTAAAACCTTCTGGGCCAGATCCAGATACCTCTTCAAAAGCTAGCCTAGGGCCAGTCGTGATGACGAGATAATCATACTTAACATGCTCGCCATTTTTCAGTGTGAGTGAATTATGTTCAGCATCGATTTTATCAACCGGCTGTGCAATAAAGGCAATACCTTTCTTTTTAAGGTAAGGATCTATAGGAAAAGTAATATCATCGCGTTCTCGCCATCCAACCGCTATCCACGGGTTAGAGGGTACAAACTGAAAGTAATCTACTGAATTAATCACGGTAATCTGATGCGTGTTATCCAGCTTTTCTTTCAATTCGTATGCCGTTGGCATTCCACCAATGCCTGCTCCAAGAATTACGATATGTGCCATTTACTATCCTTTATAGTTATCGTTGATTATTTTTATTTCTGCACTGCCTTGCTATTTAACTGTTGATTAATTTCTTTTAAACGCGCCTCATTTAGCTCGCCTGCTGAAGCCGAAAGGTTAAGTAATGCCAGCAGAACCTGATAGCGACTGCGAGAAAGCGCCAGCCGTGTGTTATTAAGTTCTTGCTCGGAATTAAGCACATCAAGCATTGTTCGGTCGCCTACATCGCGCCCTAAACGGGTTGAGTCAAGCTTAACTTCTGCAGAATGTTCTGCTTGTTCTAGCGCCTTTACCTGCCCTTGGCCTACATTAAGCGCCATCCAAGCAGACCTTGCTTGATGAGCCACTTGTTGTTTTGCGACTTCAGTTTGATTGCGCGCTTTATCCTGTAAGGCAACCGCTTCTTGGTAACGCGCATCTCGCATCCCACCACTGTAAAGTGGAATAGTGAGCTGCAAACCAAGGCTAACTTGCCGATTTGTAAGGCTGGCATCATGACTATCCAGACCTTGCAAGCGCTCGCCACCTGCCAGTGCAACTAGATTAACAATGGGTGATAAGCTACCTTGATGCTTGCCAATCTCAGCTTGCGCTATATCTTGCTGTAATTGTTGAATATGCACTTGCGGATGATTCATTTGCGCACGATTAATCCAGCTCTGTAAATCACCACCAGAGAAATGTTGTAGGTCAACTTTTGGTGGCAGCAGCGCTAATATCACTTTATTATTTGCTGCAATATCTTCCCCAGTCATGTCCCCTAGTGCGGCTAGGACAAGTTGCAAGTTTCCTGCCGCCTCAAGCACTTGCGATGCGAGCATATCGTAACGCGCTTGTGTTTCGTGCGTATCAATAATCGCCACATCACCTTCTTTAAAGCGCTCTTTTGCGCTAGCAAGCGCCTCAGTGATTGCCACTTGTTGACTGTTAAGGGTAGCCAAAGAGTCTTGTGCAAGCAGGGCATCGAAATAGGCTTGAGCGACGCGCAACATAAGCTGTTGTTCATCGCCACTTAATTGAACCTCAGCTAATTCTGCTTGCTTGTTGAGCTGTGTTGCAGAGCTATTGCGCGTAGCATCATATAGCGGATACTCAGCGCGCAGATTCATATTAAGATCTAGACCACCATTGGTTTTCGTGCGGAAATTGGTCGTGCCGTTGCTACCACTGCTTGCTCCAGCAAACTGCGCATTGGAGAATTGCGCATCGGTAATTTTATTATCATTACTCACGCCAGCCACGCCTGCATTAAGTGTCACTTGCGGACTTTTTAATGCTTGCGCTTGCTGAATTTTTGTCTTGCCAGCTTCAGCACCAGCTTTCGAGGCTGCAAATTGCGGGTCATGTGTTAGCGCGCCTTGCCAAGCATCAAACAAATCATAGGCCTGCGCTTGGTTAGCGTAAATTGCCATACCTAGTGCTAATAGTCTGAAGTACATCATTAGCAGCCTGCGCTCACACCTAACTTACGTAAAATTTTCTCCATCAAACACCAGCGAGTAAAGCCGCTTTGAAGTAAATTTACGCCAATAAAGGTAGTGAACCAAAGCCAATTTTCACTCACAAATAAAGGGCTAGCTTGTACGCCTAGTGCCAGTGAAAGCAAAATTAAACTACCTGCAATAATGCGAACCAGTTGCCATGAAGTCATGTTATTTCTCCTTTGAGTGTGATGTAAATGCTTAAACTTTTGTTTTATATGCCGTGTAATACAACAGCGGTATCACGATTAACGTTAATAAAGTTGAGACTAAGATGCCAAAAATTAATGAAATAGCTAAGCCATTAAAAATGGGATCATCCAGAATAAATAACGCACCTAATATTGCCGATAAGGCTGTTAGCAGAATTGGTTGTGTACGTGCAATCGCGGAGTTGATTACAGCTTCTTTTAATGGCCTGCCTTGCGCCGTTTCCAATTGAATAAAATCAACCAATAGAATTGAGTTGCGAACAATAATGCCCGCGAGTGCAATCATGCCTATCATGGATGTTGCAGTGAATTGTGCACCTAAAAGGGCATGACCAGGCATGACGCCAATAATGGTCAATGGAATCGGCGCCATAATGATTAATGGCATTAAATAAGAGCCAAATTGCGCTACCACTAACAAGTAAATCAATATCAGGCCAACAGCGTAGGCCGCGCCCATGTCGCGGAAAGTTTCATAAGTGACTTGCCACTCACCATCCCATTTCAGCGAAAAATGCTGCTGAGCTTCTTGAGGCTGACGAATAAAATACTCATCAAGCTTTCCATCGCCAGGTGCTTTAATGTTGAGAATCTCGCCACGCATCGCAAATAATCCGTACAAGGGGCTATCCAGTTGTCCGCCTAAATTACCAACGACATAATTCACAGGCAACATATCCTTGTGGTAAATCGGCTGTTCGCGTTGTGTGTCCTGTTTATTAACAAGCTCACTTATCGGCACCAGTTTGCCATTGGCGGCACGTACGCTAAGCTTGAGTAAGGCTTCAGAATCGGACTGCAGTTCTGCGGGTAAGCGTAGTTGAATAGGCGCTGGATACTTATTTGCATCATGCAGATAGGTCACATTCTCACCAGACAAACCTGCGCGCAGTGTGCTGACAATTGCCTCTTGAGTGATACCTAGCAAAGCTGCTTTTCTACGGTCTACTACCCATACCTGCTTAGGTGCTACTGAAGTTGCACTTTCGTCTATATCTACCACATCGGTAGTTTTTGCAAATATTTGCCTAACCTTGTGCGCCACTTCCTCACGCCCAGCTTGGTCTGGGCCGTATATTTCAGCCACAATTGGTGATAACACAGGTGGTCCAGGAGGGACTTCAACCACTTTAAGCTTTGCGCCCATTTCATCTGCAATTTTCTGCAAACTTGGGCGAACGCGATTCGCAATTGCATGGCTTTGCAAATCACGGTGCGCTTTGTCCACCAGATTAATTTGAATATCTCCTACGTCACCACCGCTACGCATATAGTATTGACGCACCAGCCCATTAAAATTAATTGGGGAAGCAAGTCCTACATAAGCTTGGTAATTTGCTACTTCTGGCACTGTAGCAAGGTAATCTGTCATCGCGTGTAATACGCTCGCGGTTTTTTCTAGCGGCGTGCCAGCAGGCATATCAACCACTACTTGAAACTCTGACTTATTATCAAAAGGTAGCATTTTCAACACAACCAACTTTGCCATAGGTAGTGCAAGTGAAATCACGATGAGTCCCGCAACAGCAAGCCATACAAACCTGCGGTTACGCTTGCCTCGATTGTCATTTAGAAGTGGTGTAAATGCTCGATTGAAGAATCTTGAAATATGTCCAGTCAGCTTATTTTGTTGATGATCTGCTTTTAACCATTGATGGCATAACCAAGGTGTAACTGTAAATGCGACGGCAAGGGAAATAAGCATGCCCATACTGGCGTTGATTGGAATAGGGCTCATATATGGCCCCATTAACCCACTCACAAAGGCCATCGGCAATAACGCGGCAATCACCGCTAACGTTGCGAGTATGGTTGGTCCACCGACTTCATCCACAGCTTTGGGGATAATTTCTAACAGTGGCTTGCCTTGATTAAGCTGCATTTGGCGATGTATGTTTTCAACCACGACAATTGCATCATCAACTAATATTCCGATTGAGAAAATCAATGCAAATAGTGAAACACGATTAAGGGTAAATCCCCATGCCCATGAAGCAAATAGCATGGCAGCAAGCGTTAGAATTACCGCAATTCCGACAATCGCTGCTTCACGTTTACCTAATGCTAAAAACACTAAAGCGACCACTGCGAGTGTGACAAAAATTAATTTATGGATAAGTTTTTGGGCTTTTTCATTGGCTGTATCACCATAATTTCTTGTGATTTCTAAGCCAACATCAGATGGAATTAACACATTTTTTAGCTGTTCAATCTGCTGGATGACAGCGCTGGTCACTTCTACTGCATTTTGTCCTGGTTTTTTTGTGACGGCAATGGTTACCGCTGGATACTCAATGGCTTCTACTGCACCGTTAACTTTAGCGCCATGCCAGACATAACGCGTAGCGGGTGGCGGTCCATCTTCAATAGTTGCGACACTGCCTAAGAACACTGGGTGGCTATCATGCACACTAATAACTAAATCAGCGACATCCTTTGCATCCGCTAAATACTCTCCAGACTCTAATGCCAGAGTATGGTTAGACTGCGTGGTCTCACCTAGCGGCGCTCCGACATTTGCACTTTGTAAAACTTGACGCAAATCCGCAAGCGTGACGCCATAAGCCGCCATTCGGGTTGGATCCAATTTTACATTGATAACGCGGCCTGGTCCGCCTAATGTGATGACTTCACGAGTACCTGAAACATGTTTAATTTCAGCTTCAAGTGTATGCGCAATGCGTTCAAGCTCATAAGCACCTTGTTGCTGATTTTTGGCATATAACGTGGCGGTCAGTATTGGTACGTCATCAATACCCTTGGGCTTAACAATCGGCTCACCGACACCGAGGTTTTTGGGGAGCCAGTCCTGATTAGAGTGTATCGTATTGTAAAGCTCGACTAGCGCCAATGTGCGAGATACGCCAACTTTGAATTGCACAGTAATGACCGCCATGCCAGAGCTTGAAACAGAGGTGACATGTTCAACGCCTGACATCTGCGATAGCACTTGTTCTGCTGGCACAGCCACCATCTGTTCGACATCACTCACTCGTGCGCCAGGAAACGGTATCAATACGTTAGCCATCGTCACATCAATTTGCGGCTCTTCTTCACGCGGCGTCACAATGATTGCAAACAGTCCCATTAGCAGCGCTAGTAGGGCTAATAGTGGCGTAATTTGGGCATTTTGAAAGTAGCCGGCAATTTTCCCAGAGATGCCAAGTGCTAGTGGAGAGTCAAGTTTTGTCATTTCTGACTTAACTCCTGCTCTTTGCAATTAAATTTAGCGCGGCTAGCGGATTTACTGCAGCCTGCTCGCCAGCTTCTACACCAGAGAGAATTTCAATATATTGAGCTGTGCCTTGCATTTGCTTTAACCCAACTCTCACTTGCCGTAATTGCGGCTTGCCTTGTTTCACTATATATAACAATGAAACCTCCCCACGTCGCATAACGGAAGTAGCAGGCACGAGTAAATGTGAGCTTTCATTACTCCCCACAACGGGCAATCCAACACGTGCAAACATCCCAGGTGATAAACGAGTGGTACCCATGAGTGACTCAGGTATATTGATACGCACCTTTACTTGATGGCTGGCCATATCTGCCGTAGGTAGCACAATCATCTGCTTCACTGGAAGATTGAAACTTAACTTGCTAACATCGGGAATTTCTATATTAAGATCAGAATTGTCATTCAGTTGAGATATGCGGTTCTGCGGTACGCTAGCAACAATACGTAGCACTTTAGGATCATAAATTGACAATAATGGGTTTCCAGGTAATGCCATATCACCTAGCTCAACATTCACTTCGGCTACCACACCGCTATAAGGTGCAACGATTGTATGTAAATCAGCGCCCACATTTGCAATTGAAATATTAGACTGTTGTGCTCTCACTTGAGCTTGTGCAGTTTTAAACTCAGCTTCGGCTTGCTCTAAAGCCGCCTGACTAAGGTAATTCTTTTCATATAGGCGTTTTTTACGTTCATAAGCTTGCTTTGCCGCCGATAGCTGGGCATTAGTAGCGGCGGCTTGCGCCTGACTTCCTGCAATTTGTTGTCGAGCTGCACGCGCATCGATGCGGACTAATACTTGACCAGCTTTAACAATATCACCTGCTTTTACAGATAGCATGGTGATACCGCCTTGCATTTCCGTCGCAATTTGAGTGCTTTTAGCTGATTCAACTACACCTTCAGCCTTGTATAGACTGGCAGAACTCACATTTAATACTGGGGATGTCACCAGAGGTTCTGCAAATGCAGGGATTGATACAAACAATAGTAAGGAAGCATAACTTTTAAAAATTCGGCTGCACATCGATAGATCCATTCAGATAGTTCCATTGATTATTTATAGATTAACGCTTAATATATAACCATATAGTTATATAGTCAATAAGTAATTAAACATACATTCTTTATCGTTGATATAATGGCAAGCAATATGGAAAAACTAAACGACATCGCGCTTGAACATATTGCGCAATATTTTCAAGCCTTATCAGAGCCTACTAGGCTCAAGATTTTGCACTCACTTCAAGATGGTGAACGCAATGTTAGTGAGTTAACTGAGCTATCTGGATGCACGCAGGCCAATGTATCTAAACATTTATCGCTGCTTGCAAAAATTGGATTAGTGAAACGAGAGTCGCGCGGCACAAGTGTTTATTACAATATTGCTGATCCAAGCATTTACACTTTATGCGAATTAGTCTGCGGACAAATTGGAAGCAGGCTCGCAGATGAAGCACCCTTGCGAGCCATGCTGTTAAGTAGTTTAGATAAATTTAATACTTAAGCGTTAACCCCAAATTAACCGAACGCCCCATGCCTGGAATTTGAGTGCCATGAACAACGCCTGTTCCCATCGTTGCACCTTGACCTAGATAAGCTCCGCCTAATGGATCCGCATAGTGTTTATCAAAGACGTTTTCAATACCTAGGTCTAAACGCGCAGATTTCCATTCATAACTTGAATACATATTCAACAAACCATAGCCTGCCGTTTTGAGCTCTTTGCGGATAGCTTGTACATTGTCTTTGCTATCGACTAATTTAAGCTGAACGGTATTCATCCACGCGCCAATATTATGCTCTAGCGCGAATTTGGCATTTAACGGCATGGTATTGTAGAGATTATCATTCGACGTGTTGTTTTTACCACGTACATAATTGAGCCCGCCAGAAACAGCGAAACTGCCTAAACTATAGCCACCGCTAAGTTCTTTTCTGCCTGAAATGTCAACTCCGTAGATACGTGCAGATTGGTTATCCAAACTTAAGTTAACAAAGCCATCGGTTCTTGCCATGCAGTTTTTACCTACTTTAGCGCAAGCAACTGCATCTATGTAGTCATCCACATAAGTGAAGTAGGGCGTAACAGTTAAGTTCCAGTTTTGTTGTTTATTATCGTGCCAATTAGCTGTAGCACTTAAGGTATGCGCAGTTTCTGGTGTTAGATTTAAATTACCCACATAGCCATTGCCATCACCATATAAATTATTCATATTCATGACCATGGTGTTGGTATTTGCCCAAACAAAACGCTCGTAAACATTCGGCGAGCGGGTTTTCATGGCATATCCAGCTTCATATGTTTGATTTACATTTGGCTGATAGCGTGTCAATGCGGTAAGGTCAAGATTGTTGTCTGTGCTTTTATGATCCAAAGCATTAAATGCAGCTGCCGCAACCTTATACGCGCTCATGCCGTTAGCCGCAGTGGTGTTATATCCTTGAATATCGCCAGCATTCATTTTCACAATGCTACTTCTTACCCCAACTTGGGAAAGCCATTGTTCACTCCATTTAGCTTCCCATTCGGCAAATATATCGTAGCGATCACGTTGCCCATTATTGATATTCTCAAAAGTCAGGGGTGCCATCATCATGCCAGTACCAGACTTTGGCCACCAGTCATCTAATCGATAACGCTGATATTCAGCACCGATTCGCAAAGTATCTCGAGCCGTCATCAAGATATCCGCATTCACTACTACGCCAGCATTTTGACCTTCCGTTTCCATCGGCATGCCAGGCGCGTTTCCATAAAGAAACTGCTTATCATCACCAAATTGCATGCTGTGACGGGTTTTTTCATAATAAGCACGAGCCTCTAACTTGCCCCAGTCATATTTTCCCTTATAGCTTAAGTTAAATTGTTTGCTATCGTTGCCCGTCATGTCCATGCGTTGATTGGGATAACCTTGGTAAGGAATGTCCTGCAATCCCAGTTTTAATTCTATTAAGTGATTTTCATGTTTTACACCAAAAGCTAAAGCATGATTGCGCGCTTTATAGGCGCTGGAACCAACTTCATCACCAGCGAGAATATGATTAGGTTTATCTGAAGAGGCGGCCGCAGTCGATTTAAAATTTCCACCTGAGGTGTAATTGTTAGCTTCAACGGTCGACCCGGTATAGCGCATATAAACTTTATCATTAGCAACGCTGGTAGATAAATTAACACCACGCGCATCGTTATTGCTGCGGTAAAAAGTACCTACAGTGGCTTTAATCAATAAGTCCTGTCCATCTTTAGCGAACTCAGGTGTAGCAGAATTGACTTGTATCGCACCTGCAATGCTATCGCCACCAACACTGACTGGCGTGATGCCTGCATAGACTTTGATATTCTCTATATTGCTTGGATCTATATACGAAAGAGGCGGGTTCATGTGATTGGCACAGCTGGAAATTAAATCCATACCATCCACTTTAATGCGAATGCGGTCATCAGCTAAACCGTGAATAGCTGGCAAGCTTGATACGCCACCAGCGCGATATAAACTTATACCAGGCTCATTTTCTAGTAGTGCAGCTGTGTCACTCGTATTAAGTGATGAAGCGCTAATCTCTTGCAATCTTTCCGCATGCACCTCAACACTTGGCAAAATAAGTGCTTCTGCGTGCGTAATGACTGGAGCGCTACCGAGTAAACATGATGTGAAAATGCGATTAACTAATAAGATTTTCTTTGAACAATTAAACGACATAACCTTAACTTTAAAATGGTTTTAAGTAAGGTCCATTTTATAGATTCTGCCATCACCTGAGAATGTGACATATTGTCGCAGCTTATTTATGAAATTTAGTTTTGCAATTTTCTATATAAAGTACGTTCGCTGATACCTAGTTTTTTAGCTAACACACGGCGGTCACCTTCATGCTGAGCAGCAACCCAAGTCAGATACTGTTTTTCAGCTTGCTCCAGAGAAATAATTTCTTGAGATAACGGACTTTCATTAAGCTTGGGCGGCTTATATTCTAGGGTGACATGTTCAGGCATGATGATGTCGCCATCGGTCATTAAACTAGCTCGCTCGAGAATATTGCGTAGTTCACGGATGTTGCCAGGAAAGTCGTAAGCGATAAGTTTGGCTAAAGTATCAGGATGCAGATTTAATTTGCGGTCAGGATTGATACGTGAAAGTAGCGTTGCAGATAATAGCGGTATATCCTCTCGACGCTCTGATAGTGAAGGCAAATGAATTGGGAAACTGCTAATGCGATAATATAAATCTTTACGAAAACTCTCTTGTTCCACCATCTTTTTCAAATCTCTATGAGTCGCCGATATCAATCTGAAATCTGCTCGCAAAGGCTCAACTCCACCAACTCTACGATAAGTACCCGTCTCAATTAAGCGTAATAACTTAACTTGTAAACTTAAAGGAATATCACCCACTTCATCTAAAAATAATGTACCGCCACTTGCACTTTCTACTAACCCGTACTTGCGTTGCGAAGCGCCAGTAAAAGCGCCTTTCTCATAACCAAACAACTCACTTTCAAATAAGGTTTCAGTTAAACCAGAGCAATCCACGGCCACAAAGGGTGCTTTGGCGCGCTTGCTGGCATTGTGTACGGCTTGCGCAACTAGCTCTTTACCAGTACCAGATTCACCCAGTAACAATACGGTAGCTTCAGATGGCGCTACACGCTCAACAAGGCCGAGCATATTGTTAAATAATGAAGAGCGACCAACCAAGCCTCTTGCGGAAGGGTGCGCACTGGCATCATGAATGGTTTGTATCATCTCTACAAAATAGGCGATTTCCCCAACGCTATTAAAAATAGGCGTTAACACGACGTCTACATGCTCTTCGCCACGAGGCGTTTGATGCAAATGCAATACACGCTGCGATTGTTTGGTTGTTGAGCTAAGTTTAAGTGGGCATGATTCACCAGCCTCATCACACGGTCTATCAAAGTGATGCGATACTTCATAGCAGTGCCGACCTACCATCTGAGCTTTGCCACCATACTCAAGACGATAAGCTACGTTAGCCGCAAGGATTGTGTAATCCTTACTCAGCACAATGCATGGTTGAGGCTGACTATCTAGATAAGATAATAGCTCCGAAATTTGTTCTTCATTCATCTCAACAACTCCATAAAACTGCCATATTTGGCAGTTTATGCCATTTTTATGAAAATATACCGCCATATTTGGCAAATATATTTATATATTTCATATTAATTATTATATGGAAGCCAATATAGACATTATTTATCCATTAAAACAATTAGTTAAATTCATTCAATTGAAGCATGGCACGTTTAATGCTGTTATTTCAGTACAAACCAGTAAATCAAAGAAAGTTGGATGTGTGAAAGAAACGTTAGCTAGTAACAAAACAGAAGTACCAGACGTAGCAAATGAAGTTGTGATTTCACTATACGCCTCGCAAGAGAAAATCTACCAACGCAGCACATTTGGTTTTTTTACAAAATGGCGTTGGGCAATGATATGGATTACTCAAATTGTATTTTATGGCATACCTTGGCTTGAGTGGGGTCACCGCCAAGCCTTGTTGTTTGATTTGGGCACAAGACGCTTTTACATTTTTAATTTAGTTTTGTATCCACAGGACTTAATCTATCTCACGGCAATTCTCATCATTTCCGCACTTTCACTGTTCTTATTTACTGCAATCGCAGGTCGCTTGTGGTGTGGTTACACCTGCCCACAAACGGTGTATACAGAAATTTTTATGTGGATAGAGCATAAAATAGAAGGTGAACGTGGGGCTCGGATGAAGCTTGATTCCGCTGGAATGTCCTCTAATAAACTGATTAAAAAAAGTGCTAAACATTTTGTGTGGATTACTTTTGCGTTATGGACTGGCTTCTCTTTTGTAGGTTATTTCACACCCATTCGTGATTTGGCTCATTCAGTGATTAACCTGAGTCTTGGCCCATGGGAAACTTTCTGGATTTGTTTTTATGGCTTTGCTACCTATGGCAATGCAGGTTTTATGCGTGAGCAAGTTTGCAAATACATGTGCCCTTATGCGCGCTTTCAAAGTGCAATGTTTGATGATGACACCTTGATTGTGACTTACGATGAAGCTCGCGGAGAACCACGTGGCGCACGTTCACGTAAAGATGATGCAAAATCTAAAGAATTAGGCTCTTGTATTGATTGCGGACTATGCGTTCAAGTTTGTCCGACAGGCATAGATATTCGTAAAGGATTGCAATACGAATGCATAGGTTGTGGTGCCTGTGCGGATGTTTGTGATACGGTAATGGATAAAGTAGGTTATGAACGTGGATTGGTTAAGTATTCAACGCAAAATGCCATGAATAATAACTGGACCAAGAAAGAAATGTTGCAACGAATACTTAGACCGCGTGTCATTATTTACGCTGCTGTTTTAAGCATATTAGTGGGCAGCCTACTCACAAGCCTATGGTTAAGAACCCCTTTCCGTGTGGATGTTGTCCGCGACCGTGGTGTCATGTCGCGGCTCTCTGATGATGGTATGCTAGAAAACGTATACCGCTTACAAATTATGAATGGCACCGAGATTACTCAACACTATCAAATGAGTGTCAGCGGCCTTGAAGGACTTAAAATAGAAATGGCTGATAGTGACCATAGTTCAAAAAACAAAGAAAATAGTGAGTCCGTTATGGTTAAACCAGCAGAGGCTCGCTGGGTAATTGTTGATTTAAAAGTGCCTGATGGCACTATACAACCAGGCTCTCATAAGATTAACTTTCATATTAAAGCCATTGAGAGCAATCAATCCATAGAGGAAAAATCAATCTTTCTAGTGCCAAGGTCATAAGATAGATCATGTGATCATTTAAAGTTGAGGAATGCGACATCTTGTCGCATTCCTTTTAGAAACGATTTCACTTAGACTGAGAGCTGTTTTAGAGAATGCGACTACAGCGGCTTAATCACTTAAGGTACACCCATGATTACTCAGTATTTTGATCACCTTAAACATCTTAAAGAGTCCAAAAAACCTGGTCGCTTGGCTATTGAAATTAGCCTTATTCTAGCCATTAAAATTTTCCTTTTATGGCTGTTATGGGCACTTTGTTTTTCTCACCCAATCGCTAAAGACGCCAGGCAATTGGCCGTTACTCGCATCATATTAAATCACTCTAATTAGTTAGGTTTGCCAATGCTACCCTCCGCCGAAGTTGTTGATCTCTCCCGCTTACAATTTGGTGCTACAGCGTTGTACCACTTTTTGTTCGTACCACTTACGCTAGGATTATCATGGATTTTGGTCATCATGGAATCCGTATACGTGATGACTGGCAAGCAAGTCTATAAAGACATGACCAAGTTTTGGGGAAAGTTATTCGGCATTAACTTTGCCATGGGGGTCACCACAGGCATCACCATGGAGTTTCAATTTGGAACCAACTGGGCTTATTACTCACATTACGTAGGCGATATATTTGGCGCACCACTTGCCATTGAAGGGCTCATGGCGTTCTTTTTAGAGTCAACTTTTGTTGGCTTATTCTTTTTCGGCTGGGATAAATTATCAAAAGAAAAACATTTGATGGTTACTTTTCTAGTTGCGTTAGGTTCCAACTTATCAGCATTATGGATATTAATCGCAAATGGCTGGATGCAAAATCCTGTGGGCGCTGAATTCAATTTTGAAACAATGCGAATGGAAATGACTAGCTTTTCCGCACTCATTTTCAATCCAGTGGCCCAGGTAAAGTTTGTTCATACCGTTGCGGCAGGCTATACAACTGCTTCCATGTTCGTGTTAGGCATTTCTTCATGGTACCTACTTAAAAAGCGCGACACTGGCTTTGCGCTTCGCTCTATAGCTGTTGCATCTGGTTTTGGTTTGGCGTCCATCCTGTCTGTGATTATCTTGGGTGATGAGTCAGGCTATGCCACGGGAGAGGTGCAAAAAGTGAAACTGGCTGCCATTGAATCCGAGTGGCATACCGAACCAGCGCCAGCCGCATTTACAGTCTTTGGGATTCCTAATCAAGCAGAGGAGCGTACTGATTACGCGATTAAAGTCCCGTATTTATTAGGATTAATCGCCACTCGCTCACTTGATGAAGAGGTAACTGGCTTAGTTGATATTAAAAACCAAAATGAAATACGTATTCGCAATGGCATGCAGTCTTATGCAGATTTACAACGCTTAAAAGAGGGTGATAAGTCCGAATCTTCAATGGCTGCATTTGATAAAACTAAGCAGGACTTAGGCTTTGGTCTACTGCTCAAAAAATATACACCTAATGTTACAGACGCAACAGAGGCGCAAATAAAACTAGCTGCTTCAGACACCATTCCCAATGTGTTCGCCTTATTCTGGTCTTTTCGCGTGATGGTGGCCATGGCTTTCCTGATGTTCTTTATATTCGCAGCGTCATTTTATTTCACCATCAAACGTAGCATGGAAAAGCAAACTTGGTTATTGCGATTAGCACTGTATGCAATTCCAGCGCCATGGATTGCTGCTGAAATGGGTTGGGTAGTCGCAGAGATGGGACGTCAGCCATGGACGATTTCTGGCATATTGCCAACGCATCTCTCCACGTCATCATTAACGGTTGGTAATTTATATTTTAGCTTAGCTGGGTTTATTGGCTTCTATACGCTACTGTTGATAGTTGAGATGTTTCTGATGTTTAAATATGCAAGGCTGGGGCCATCAAGCTTGCATACAGGACGTTACTTTTTCGAAAAAAGTCAGCCAATCATTACTCAAGCCTAAGGAAATATCATGACATTTTTTGATTATGAAACTCTAAAACTCATCTGGTGGCTATTTATTGGAGTTTTGCTGATTGGTTTTGCAGTAATGGATGGTTTCGATATGGGGGTTGCGGCTTGGCTACCATTTTTAGGTAAGACAGATGATGAGCGTAGGGTCATTATTAATACGATTGGCCCCGTTTGGGAAGGCAATCAAACTTGGCTAATTACTGCTGGCGGGGCAGTCTTTGCGGCATGGCCTCTGGTATATGCGGCGGCATTTTCAGGGCTTTATGTAGCATTGCTGCTAGTTCTGTTCGCATTATTTTTTAGACCTGTAGGTTTTGATTATCGCAGCAAACTAGCCAATCAGAATTGGCGTAACGGCTGGGACTGGGCGCTATTTGCAGGCGGCGCAATTCCAGCCTTAGTTTTTGGCGTTGCCTTTGGCAACTTATTACTAGGCTTGCCATTTCATTATGACAATACTTTACGTTCATTCTACACAGGTAGCTTTTGGCAACTACTTAATCCGTTTGCACTTTTATGTGGGGTAGTAAGCCTATCCATGCTCATGATGCATGGAGCTGTTTACTTACAATTACGTAGCGATGGCATTGTGCAAAAGCGCGCACAACAAGCCGCACTTTTCTCTGGCATTGTTTGTGCGATTACATTTGCACTTGCGGGTGTTTGGGTTGCCTACGGGCTAGATGGCTACGCCATTACATCTTTGCAAGATGTAAATATTGCACTTAATCCATTAACCAAGTCCGTAGAAATATCTGCTGGTGGCTGGCTGACTAATTATCACACATACCCATGGATGATTTTGGCACCTGTTGCAGGCTTTATAGGTATTGCATTAGCTCTAATAAATGCAAGATTTAAAAATGAGCGAACTGCATTTTTCTTTAGCAGCATTACCATAGCGGGAATTATTCTAACAGCAGGGTTCTCCATGTTTCCTTTTATCATGCCTTCCAGCACAGACCCCACCAGCAGTTTGACAATTTGGGATGCCGTTTCAAGTAAAAAAACGTTAGGTATTATGTTTGTAGTGACGATTATTTTCTTGCCACTGATTTTAATTTACACCGCTTGGGTATTCCGCGTTCTGAGAGGCAAGGTGACTATTCAATCGATTAAAGACAATACGCATACAGCGTATTAAACTTTACAATTTAGGAGATTAAAATGTGGTATTTCACTTGGATTTTAGGCGTTGGACTAGCACTAGCCTTTGGCATTATTAACGTCATGTGGTTAGAAGCGGAGCAACCTGACGATGGTCAATAGTTTTAATAAGATTTATTTGCACATTAATGATTAAGGATAAAAATTGCTTCTGACCAAGAGTCTTTTTTGCTGCAGAACGTACTTTATTAGCGTGGCTAAGGTCGAGTATGGCAATCATGGCGCTTGGGTTTGTTGTAGCTAAATTTGGCTTATTTTTATCGATATTGTCATTATCAAATCAAACTAACAACACATTGCACCCGAGTAATGGTCTTGCAGATATCTTTGGCATTTCGTTGGTAATGATTGGAGTTATCATTTCAGTAGGAGCGCAATTAAACCATCATCTTTATGTTAAAACGGTTCCACCTGAAGATGTACCCAAATTAGCAATTCATTGGTTGGCTTCATTATTGAGCTTTTCGATTGCAATAGTGGGCTTGCTACTAGCAGGTTATCTTTTTATTGCTTAAAAAAATTGGGGCTAAAATTAGCAACACCCCATTTAGTTTTTTATAAAAGCTTCGTATCAATACAGATACTTCAAGCGTATTAACCCGCTGTCTTATGTTTATTAGCAAACCAAAGTGACATTCCAATTGCAATTTCAATAAACACTGATATCAATATTTCAGCGCGAGCATGACCTGTTGCAAACTCGATTATGCCTAGTATTGATAGAATAAAACATGTGACGATAAATCCTGTAACTAAAGCTGACCGAATAGGCGAGGGTTGCGCACTTCTTGCAAAGAAAAGCATAGCACTTACCCCAGCATAGGCTGCAGCGCCACGTCTACTAAGCAAACCCAGATCATATGTATAATCAATGCCCCACATTGATAGAAATATATTGGGAGCGAACATCCAAATAACCGCTAACGAAAATAGTAATAGTGCATTGATAGTCGCAACATTTTTAAAAGTAAACTTCATATCTTTTATCTCCATTATAGTTTGCTAATAATCCTTACTTTTAACTTGATTTGTCGGCGCTCCAGCCGCCACCCAGTGCCTTAAATGATGAAATAGCCGCTCTTGTTGCGTCTGACTTAGCTTGAACTCTTGCGTCTTGCGTACGTAAAAGGCGTTCATCTGCATCTAATACTTCGATAAGACTTAAAGCACCATTCTTGTATGCTGTAAATGCGGAGCCTCTTGCTTTTTCATAGGCAGCTTCGCCTTGCGCTAAATTCGTCTCTTGTGCCTCGCGTTTAACCAGAGTTGAAAACGCATTTTCCACATCTGCTGTTGCCCTTAACACTGATAGACGGTAACTAGCAATCGCTTCGTTATTTCTCCCTTTAGCAGCAGCAACGGCGGCATCAACTCTGCCAAAATCAAATAGTCGCCAACGCAAACCAATGACTCCCATGGCTCGTTCGGCCGCATTACTAAAAATATTGCTTGATTGAGTTGTAGACGTGCCAATAAGACCAAATAGGGAAAATTTTGGATAATACTCCGCCATTTCCACACCAATTCTTGCATTGGCAGCTATCAATTTATTTTCAGCAACAATAATGTCTGGACGCCTTCTCAAAAGTTCTGCGGGACCATCAGCTGAGGTTATGGCTGGCGCATTAGGGATTGCTATTTCTTGGCTTAGTTCTGCTGAGTGTGTGCCTGGTGGAGACGCGAGTAGAATATCTAAAGCATTCATAGATACTTCGAGCCCATTTTCTAAAACAGGTATAGCCGCGGATATCTCAAATAATGCACCTTGCGCTTGGTTTAATTGTAGTTCCGGAATAAGACCTCTCGAAAATTGTAGTTTCACCAAGTTAACGAGTTTTTGTTGGGTTTCAATTCTTTTTTTGGTTAATGTAATACGAGTTTGAAATGTCCTGATCAGTACATAAGTATCTGCAGTTTCAGCAGCTATAGCTAATTGCACTGCAGATTTATAAGCATCAGCAGCTGCGTATTCAGCCTTTGCTGATTCCTGATTTTTGCGCAAACCGCCAAAGATGTCCAAATCCCAGCTTGCAGAGGCATTGATGTCATATAACTCACCATTGCGATCATAATTAGGTGTGGCATTTAATAATCTACCTAGTGGATCTTCTAATGATTGGCGATTTGATGTTGCTTGGCCATTTAATTGCCCTGATGGTAAAAGCGCCGCTTTAGCACCTTGTACCTCTGCTCTTACTTGGCTTACTCTTGCTGTAGCTTGCTCTAAATCAAGATTGTTCGTTAAAGCTGTTTCAATATAACGATTCAAAAGGGGGTCATTGAAGCTCATCCACCAAGTAGATAAATCTGACTTTTCAGACGCTAGGCGATGCTGAACTTCAACAGCATTGTGAAACGTTGAAGGTAATAGCATATCTGGCTTTTGATAATTCGGACCTATCATGCAACCGTTAAGCAGGGTTAACGCTGCTAAGGTACCAACGTTAATAATATTGACTTTTAAAGACATGAGGTATCTCATATATGAGTAAAATGAGTTACAATTATATTAAACTGTTACTATATGTCAACACTTTTAATATATTGTAACCAAGAATTTAAAGCTTAAAGTGAAGGAGTAGAAATGCGTAAAAGTAAAAATACTGATCAGGCGACTACTGCAGGACAGCGTGGACCCGCAGAACATGAGCGCAGAGATCAAATCATTCAATCAGCTGACGAGCATTTTCGTATATATGGCTATAGGAAAACTAGCGTATCCGATTTAGGTAAGGCAATTGGGGTTTCTAATGCTTATATTTATCGTTTTTTTGAATCAAAACAGGCAATAGGTGAGGCTATCTGCGCAATGACGCTAGGTCGGATTGTAGATGCTATTCAGCAAGTTTCGAACGATAAAACAAGTGCTACAAATCGCATTAGAAATCTATATAAAGTGATAGTAGAACAAGGGCTTAATCTTTTCTTTAATGAAAAGAAGCTGCATGATATAGCGATATGTGCTGTCGAGGAAGGTTGGAGTACAGTCCGAGACTACAAGCAAGCAAAACTCGATGTCATCCATAAAATTATTGCTGATGGAAGAGACATGGGCGAGTTTGAACGAAAAACGCCTATCGATGAAGTATGCGTGGCTATTTTGGAAACACTACAGCCATTTGCACACCCTATTTTATTGCAACAAAATGAGCCGGAAATTTTAAAAATACGGGCTGTTGCTGTTTCAAACTTAGTGCTGAGAAGTCTTGCGCCATAAATTTAAAATATTTTAGGTTACAAGTTGACATAACTGTAACTTGTAACTATGATTACTCTAAATTATCTAAGGAGCTATCATGAGTAGTTTATTAAAAGGCGCTAGTTTTACCCTGCTATTAGCTGTTGCAGCATGTTCAAAATCACCCGCGCATGATGTTCGTACAGATCCTCAGCCTGTCATAATCGCAAAAGTAATGGCTGGGGATGCAGGCAAAAATGTGTTTACGGGTATTGTGACCGCTAGAGTGCAAAGCGATTTAGGTTTTCGTATAGGCGGAAAAGTAACTGAGCGCTTTGTGGATATTGGGCAAGCCGTAAAAAAAGGTCAGCCACTACTGAAATTGGATCCGACCGATCTTAATTTATCTACTACTGGTCTAAAGGCCTCTGTCGCCGCGGCCAAGGCCATTCAAGTGCAAGCGGACGCTGATTTATCAAGACTAGAAGGTTTGGTCGAACAAGGTGCAATATCAGCGCAGAGGTATGATTTAGCCAAAGCGGCAGCGGCCACTGCAAGAGCTAAGTTAACTGAAGCAGAAGCCGCTGAGAGCATGACATCAAATGCTGAGCGATATGCATTACTTATTGCAGATACCGATGGTGTTGTGGTGACAACAATGGCAGAACCGGGACAAGTGGTGCAAGCAGGCCAAGTGGTTATAAAGCTGGCTAAAAACGGGCCAAGAGAAGCTGCCATTAACTTACCTGAAACCATACGTCCCTCTATTGGTTCAATAGGGCAAGCCATTTTGTACGGTGATAATGGCAAATCAAGCCCAGCAAAGCTGCGTGAACTTTCAGACTCTGCAGACCCAGCCACAAGAACATTTTCGGCTAAATATATCTTACAAGGCTCTGCAGCGGACGCGCCTTTAGGATCCACCATTAGCATTAGTTTTTCGCATAAAGCTAACACCTCAGTTGTAGTACCTCTTGGCGCATTATATGACCCTGGCCAAGGACAAGGCCCAGGCGTTTGGGTGTTCAATCGTCCAACCTCTAATGTGCACTTCAATAAAGTAAAGGTGGCGAGCCTCACAGATGATCAGGCAATCATTACGAATGGTGTACATCCCGGTGATGAAGTTATTGCCTTAGGTGCACATCTGTTACATGAGAATGAAGTGGTACGTGTCCTTGAAGATACTTTGGGTGCACTATGAGCAACTTCAATTTATCTGCATTGGCGGTCCGCGAACGCGCCATCACCTTATTCCTCATCATCGCGTTAAGTGCCGCAGGTTTTTATGCATTTTTAAAATTAGGACGGGCAGAAGACCCTTCTTTTACAGTCAAAGTGATGACTATTTCTGCCGTTTGGCCAGGGGCTACCGCGCAGGAAATGCAAGACCTTGTAGCTGAGCCGCTTGAAAAGCGCCTGCAGGAGCTTCGTTGGTATGACCGGGTGGAAACGATCACGAGACCTGGTATCGCTTTATTAACTTTAAAATTGCTAGATACAGCGCCGCCAGCAGTGGTGCCCGAGCAGTTTTATCAAGCACGCAAGAAACTGGGAGATGAGGCACGAAACCTGCCGAACGGGGCATTCGGCCCATTTATTAATGATGAATATTCCGATGTGACGTTTGCAATCTATGGCGTTGAAGCGCATGGCATGGCACCGCGTATGCTTACGCGACACGCGGAAGCCATCAAACAACAGCTTTTACGTGTGAATGGCGTTAAGAAAATAGATTTAATTGGGGAAAGACCAGAGCGCATATTTGTTGAGTTTTCCTATCAAAAACTGGCTACTTTGGGCATCAATGCCAGAGATGTTTTTGATGCGTTGATTCGCCAAAATTTAATCACGCCCGCTGGTTCTGTTGAGACGAAAGGTCCGCAAGTATTTGTGCGTCTTGAAGGTCGCTATGACGATTTAGATATCATCAGAAATACACCTATTACTTCTGGGTCAAAAAGCATCAAACTATCCGACATTGCGGAAGTTAAACGTGGCTATGAAGATCCTGCGACCTTTTTGATTCGACATAATGGTGAGCCTAGTCTGTTGCTAGGTGTCATCATGAAGGAGGGTTGGAACGGTCTTGATCTCGGCAAAGCATTAGAGAGCGAATCCCAAAAAATTACAGCGAGCCTTCCTTTGGGACTATCACTAACTAAAGTCAGCGATCAAGCTGTCAATATCAAAGCATCTGTTGATGAATTTATGTTGAAATTCTTTGTGGCACTTGCTGTGGTGATGATTGTGGGTTTAGTGAGTATGGGATGGCGTGGCGGATTGGTGATTGCTGCCGCTGTGCCACTAACCTTAGCTTGTGTATTCATTATTATGATGATGACAGACCGCGTGTTTGATCGTATCACACTAGGTGCATTAATAATTTCACTCGGACTGTTGGTGGATGATGCGATTATCGCCATTGAAATTATGGTAGTGAAAATGGAAGAAGGTTATGAGCGTTCTAAAGCCGCGGCCTATGCTTGGAGCCATACCGCAGCCCCTATGTTATCTGGCACCTTGATTACGATTATCGGGTTCACGCCCGTTGGTTTCGCTAAATCCACGGCAGGGGAATATGCAGGAAATATCTTCTGGATTGTAGGCTTTGCTTTGATTATTTCTTGGATTGTAGCCGTTTATTTTACGCCGTATCTTGGCTACAAACTCTTGCCAAATATCAAGCCAGTGGAGGGTGGGCACGAAGCCATTTATTCAACACCAAGGTACAAAAAACTACGTAAATTAATCACTTGGGCAGTAGATCATAAGTTCACTGTAGCCAGTATTGTGATTGGCTTACTTCTGCTTTCTGGACTTGGAGTGGGGGCGTTGAAACAACAATTTTTCCCTCAATCCGACCGTCCCGAGGTATTGGTAGAAGTACAAATGCCTGAAGGCACAAGCATTGAGGCGACCAGTAAAACCGCGATTAAAGTTGAAGCTTGGTTAAAACAACAACCAGAGTCAGAAATAGTGACCACGTATATTGGCCGCGGGGCACCGCGGTTTTTCATGGCATACAATCCAGAACTGCCTGATCCATCCTTCGCTAAAATTATTGTGTTAACGAAAAACGAAGCCGCTCGCGACGAACTAAAACTTCGCTTTCGTAAAGTGGTGTCCGAAGGTCTAGCCCCAGAAGGTAAAATTCGTGCCTCTCAATTAGTGTTTGGACCATATTCACCTTTTCCAGTGGCGTTCCGTATTATGGGGCCTGATGTTGACAAGGTAAAAGCCTTAGCCAATCAAGTAAGTACGGTGGTGCGTGAAAATAAAAATATGCGCCAAGTGAACCAAGACTGGGGTGCGTTACAAGCCACATTGCATTTTAAACTTGATCAGGAGCGTTTAAAGCTCATTGGCTTATCGCCCAATGAAGCCGCCGAGCAATTACAGTTCTTACTGACGGGCGTACCCATCACACAAGTGCGTGAAAATATCCGTACGGTGGACATTGTTGCCAGAAGCGCAGGCAGTGAGCGTTTCAATCCTTCACGAATTCAGGACTTTAGCCTCACGACACGTTCGGGTCAGCTAATACCATTGAGTCAAGTGGGAGAAGTTGAAGTGCGTAATGAATCACCGAAACTTATCAGACGCGATCGATTACCTACAATTACTGTTCGTGGCGATATTGATGAAAGTTTACAGCCGCCTCAAGTGTCTATGGAAATTTGGAAATCCTTGACACCAATTATTGAAAAACTGCCTTCCGGCTATAGAATTGAGTTGGATGGTTCAATTGAGGAAGCCGCCCGAGCCAATGATGCCTTGCTGCCTATCTTCCCGATTATGCTCATCCTGACATTGGTGGTGATTATGATTCAAGTACGCTCGTTTTCAGGCATGTTCATGGTGTTCTTAACTGCGCCACTTGGTCTGGTGGGAGCAGTGCCTATCTTGCTCATCTTTCATCAGCCATTTGGCTTTAATGCCATTTTGGGATTAATTGGTTTGTCAGGGATTTTGATGCGAAACACGCTGATTTTGATTGGTCAA
This sequence comes from Methylotenera sp., assembly GCF_029946165.1. Classification (GTDB taxonomy): domain Bacteria; phylum Pseudomonadota; class Gammaproteobacteria; order Burkholderiales; family Methylophilaceae; genus Methylotenera. The sequence continues at coordinate 160,980 of NZ_JAQSDZ010000016.1, read as the reverse complement.
ATTAACACCAACGAGAAAGAAGGCTTGCCCACATACGAAGCTGTGATTGAAGCTACAGTGCAGCGGGCCAGACCGGTGATTCTGACTGCACTCGCGGCGGTATTAGCCTTCACCCCACTAACATCCTCCGTGTTTTTTGGCTCCATGGCTTACACCTTGATTGGCGGAACTGCGGTCGGCACGGTACTTACTTTATTATTCTTACCAACGCTTTATGCAATATGGTTCAAAGTGAAGAAGCCCGTTCAATAGCCGTTTGAGCTGTGGTCAACAACTTCTAAGAGCTTGACCATAGTATTAGTATTTGATGTTGTATCAGTTATAAAGCTATAACTTTTTTAAATCAATGAAACAATTGAAATCATAAAGGGGTAACAAATGAATCAACCTAATGACCTTACATTGAGTGAAACCGAACTATTTGTAAATATAAGCAATGATCAGAAAATAAGAGTGCTTAAAACTGGTGCAGGTGAGCCAATTATCTTGATGCATACCATACGCACGCAGTTGGATTATTTTAAAGAGGTAATCCCTGAACTGGCTAAACGCTACACAGTGTATGCATTGGATTTACCAGGTCATGGAAAATCAAGCATAGACAAACAGGCTAATTACGATGAGCCATATATGAGACAAGCTGTAATTGCCTTTATCAAAAAACTAGATTTGAATAATGTAACGTTGGTTGGTGAATCAATCGGTGCTGTATTAGCGCTAACTGTGGCTAGCACAATGCCAGAGCGCATTATTAAAGTAGTGTCTTCCAACACTTACGATTACGAAACGCGATATGCAGATGGAGTCCGTCGTGGCAGTATGTTTTCAAACCTTGTCCTTGCAAATTACGCAATTCCAATCCATGGCGCTATATTCGCAGCCTTAGAAAATTGGTTGTTTTTAGGTATGGTGTTGAGTGGTGGGTTAAAAAATAGAAGTTGGCTGCCAAATGAATTGTTATCTAAAATAAATCGCGCAGGTTATCGAAAAGGATTTCGCTATGTAGAACGAAATGTATTCGCTAACTGGAGATCGTGGGGTAAAGCAAGAGCGCTCTATTCTGGGGTTAAAGCACCTGTTACCTTAGTGTATGGTGACCATGATTGGTCAACCTTGCAGGAAAGACAGCGCACAGCTAGCGAACTGGGAAATGCAAAAATAATTACCATCGAGAATTCTGGACATTTTGGCTTTGTAGATAATCCTGCCAAACTATTGGAAGTTGTATTGAATGCATAGGATACTTACACCAGTAAATCAATAGTTGAGTGATTTAGTGAAAACTAATATTGCCCATTAATAATGTCCGCATAAGGCTTTAAGTCAGTAAGATTAAAGCCTTGCTCATTTGATATTTATCTCAAAATATAGTGTTTTGAGATAAATATCATGTCTGTTTTAGATCATCTAATTAGTAAGAAACTACAATTTTCCTACATTGCGGGTAGTCTTTGAGCCATTAATTTCAGAATTATCTATTAACCACACCCAAGCATTATGTATTTTTAAAAATGCTCTTCAGAATTTAATGCTTGTTTATACAAACGCTAGTATTTGTTCCTTCATCTCCACCTCACCATGTTAAAATTTAGTATGACAATTACAATCTTTGAGCTTTAAATATGGCGCGTTTTCATGTGATTATTCCTGCAGCTGGAACTGGCAGTCGCATGGGGGCGGATGCACCTAAACAGTATTTAAACTTGCATGGCAAAACATTAATTGAGCATGTCATCAAAGTATTTGATCAGTCGATTAGGATCAGCTCAATCCATATTCTCATTAATCAAGAAGATGAGCATTGGCGTAGTGCTTATTTACATTCTAGTAGCAAACTGCAAGTGCATTACTGCGGCGCAGATACACGCGCTGGTACGGTGTTAAATGGTTTAGAGGTCATTAAGAGCCAAGTTGAAGACGATGACTGGATTTTGGTACATGATGCGGCTCGGCCAGGTTTAAGCAATGTTCTGCTTAATCAATTATTGAATACGTTAGAGAATGATGCGGTAGGTGGTTTACTAGCAATGCCTTTAGCAGATACATTGAAGCGTGCAGATGATGAGCAACGTGTTTCTGCCACTATTCCACGCAATAATTTATGGCAGGCGCAAACACCGCAAATGTTTCGTTACGTCACGTTAAGAAAAGCGCTTACAGAATTTAATGGCACGCCAACTGATGAGGCTGAAGCGATTGAAGCTTTGGGTTTAAAACCCAAGTTGGTAACAGGTGAGTTGCGGAATCTAAAAGTGACTTATCCGCAAGATTTAGCGGTATTGTCTGCACTCTTAGATAGTCAACCTTAATAAATGAAATGATGAGAGCATGAACATACGTATCGGGCATGGGTTTGATGTGCACCAATTAGTGGTTGGCAGAAAGTGCATTATTGGCGGGATTGAGATTCCATTTGAAAAAGGCTTGGATGGTCACTCTGATGCTGATGTATTGCTGCATGCAATATGCGATGCCTTACTTGGCGCTGCTGGCTTGGGTGATATCGGTAAGCACTTTCCACCAAGTGATAATAAATTTAAAGGGATAGATTCTCGTGAATTATTACGCCATGTTGTTGCCTTATTAAAAGTTAAAAGCTTTGTGGTCAATAATATTGATGCGACAGTTATTTGTGAAGCGCCTAAATTATCAGCACATACGGCGCAAATGTGTACCAACATTGCCGCCGATTGCGCTGTTGAAATAACACAAATTAATGTTAAAGCCACCACTACAGAGAAGCTAGGATTTACTGGTCGTGGCGAAGGTATCGCGGCTGAGGCAGTTTGCACGATTGTTAAAAGTTAAATCAACTTAAATCTCTTCAAATTTGATAGGTAATATCTATTGGATATTTTGATTAATTAACACCTTACTTGAAACAAATTACTTGAATTGAACGCACATGTTTAAATGGTTCCAAAACCTAGCTTCGCCTTTCCCCGAAACTCTTATCACCACACCGTCCAAAAACTTTTGGACATTTGCATGGGCCTGCACGCAAGGTTTACGCCCATATCTATTGGGCATGACGATTTTTACGGGCTTAATTGCTGCATTTGAAGCTGCTTTATTTGCCATGATGGGCAAAATTGTCGATTGGTTAAGCAGTGTGCCAAAAGAATTATTATGGCAACAATACACAAGCTATTTAAGCGCGTTAGCCTTAATTCTAATCTTGAGTACTTTCTTTATTATTTTGCAGACTATGTTTAAGCACCAAACATTGGCGGCAAATTTTCCTATGCGTATGCGCTGGAATTTTCACCGTTTAATGTTGAATCAAAGCATGAGTTTTTATCAAGAGGAATTTGCTGGTCGTGTTTCTGCAAAAGTTATGCAAACCGCGCTAGCGGTGCGCGATGTGTGGTTTGTTGTGGCCGATATCATGGTGTATGTCGTCGTGTACTTTGGCAGCATGGTTGGTATCGTGGCGTACTTTAACTCACTGATTGCCATTCCATTTTTAGTTTGGTTAACTACTTATATTGCCTCTTTAAGTTATTTTGTGCCACGTTTAAGCAAAACATCTCGGATGCAAGCAGATGCTCGCAGCCTAATGACTGGGCGCATTACCGATGCCTATACCAACATAAGTACAGTTAAATTGTTTAGCCACGCGGGTCGTGAAAGCGGCTATGCAAAAGATGCTATGCAAGAATTTATCGGCACGGTGCATGCGCAAATGCAATTGGTAAGTATGGTAGAAATCATCAATCACGCGTTGAATATGTTGTTGATTATTGCAACGGGTTTAACTGCCTTGTATTTATGGAGCAAAGGTCAAGTTTCAGTGGGTGGCGTAGCCGCAGCAACTGCTATGTCTTTGCGCTTAAATGGTATTTCACACTGGGTCATGTGGGAAATGACTACTTTATATGAGCAAATCGGCACGGTACAGGATGGCATGAATACGCTAACCATGCACAATAATATTAGCGACGCGCCAGATGCAAAACCACTACAAGTTAAACAAGGAGGCATTAAATTTGATGCAGTCGATTTTAGTTATGGTGGTAGCAAAATAGTGCTTAAAGACCTTAACTTAAACATCAAACCAGGTGAAAAAGTAGGGCTGGTCGGTCGTTCTGGTGCGGGTAAATCTACCATTGTTAATTTGCTATTACGCTTTTATGAGGTGGAGCAAGGCGGTATTTTGATTGACGATCAAAATGTAAACTCTGTCACACAAAACAGTCTGCGCGAGAATATCGGCATGGTCACGCAAGATACCTCACTTTTACATAGAAGTGTGCGCGATAATATTCTATACGGCCGCCCAGACGCCACAGAAGCCGAGATGATTAACGCCGCTAAACGTGCTGAAGCGCATGATTTTATTTTATCGCTACAAGATGCAAAAGGGCGCACCGCATACGATGCGCATGTTGGCGAGCGCGGAGTGAAGCTCTCTGGCGGGCAGCGGCAACGTATTGCCATCGCCCGTGTCATGTTAAAAGACGCACCGATTCTCTTATTAGATGAAGCAACCAGTGCATTGGATTCAGAGGTTGAGCAAGCCATACAAGCCAGCCTTTATAATTTAATGCAAGGTAAAACCGTAGTTGCCATTGCACATCGCTTATCCACCATCGCGGCGATGGATAGGTTAATTGTATTAGACGAAGGCAAAATAGTAGAAGAGGGTAATCACCAAGAGTTGCTCAAACAAGGTGGCCTCTATGCTAGTCTTTGGGCGCATCAGAGCGGTGGCTTTTTAGGTGAGTAAGGTTAGCCGTCATGCCGACGAAAGTCGGCATCCAGTGTCGTCAAAAGTCACTGGATTGCGTGTCAGACCGTAAAGGACTTGTCCGCAGAATATATGTGCTAAAGCACATTATTCATACGCCAAAGCACGCAATGACGAGTAGTTTTAAGGCAACGTTTTATTAATGTAAGGAGTTAATTTTGTGAATATTGAAGCAGAAGTTCGCCCTCCAGTTCCACCGTTCACGCGTGAAACTGCAATTCAAAAAGTCCGTATGGCCGAAGATGGCTGGAATAGCCGCGATCCACAACGTGTTTCATTGGTCTATACCGTAGATTCGCAATGGCGTAATCGTGCTGAGTTTCCAAAAGGACGCGCTGAAATAGTCGAATTTCTAACTAAAAAATGGGCAAAAGAGCATGATTACCGATTAATCAAAGAGCTATGGGCGTTCGACGGCAACCGCATCGCTGTGCGCTTTGCTTATGAATGGCACGATGATGCTGGCAATTGGTTTCGCTCATACGGTAACGAGAATTGGCAGTTTGATGCAAATGGCTTGATGGAGTTACGCTACGCCAGCATTAATGACTTAGCCATTAACGAAACTGACCGTAAATTTCACTGGCCATTAGGTCGCAGACCTGATGAGTATGTGAGTTTGAGTGAGTTGGGGTTATAACGTTCAAGGTCAGAGGCGCTGCGCGGCTTTATCGCGCAGCGTCCCCTGCACCGCAGGGTTGGGCATCATGGGCGGTATCCGTGACGTTGGTCAAACGCAAGACCGTTGCGCACATTGAAGTCGCCATCAAGATAATGCCGCTGTGACTTGCCTTCACCCTCTGTTACGAGGCGGCAGCCAAGACGTTCAACCATTGGGCTGATGTGTCCGTGGTCTTCCAACCATTCTTCGTAACCCCGAATTGAGGGACCGCCGACGTTGAGAACGAACTCGAAGCCATAGAGGCAGAACACGAATAGCGTTTCTAGGCGCTTCGTTGCAAATACGGTGCAGCCGAAGCCAACAGGAACCCATTTGTTTGTCTCGGGATGGCGCATTAACGTCGTTTCTGGGTATATGCGCCGTTGTGAAAACGGCCATTCCGTGAAGCTATTTCCGTAGCGGGTATAGGTTCGAATGTTGTCAAAGTAGGACTGATCAACCATCGTTTCCGTGCCACCCTCATTGTGCGTAAATAGCTCTGCAACGGTTTCCAGAGCCATTTTGCATAAGAAGCGGGACATTTCTCGTTTTGGCGGATCCATGTCGACCGTGAATATAAATCCGTTCGGAAGACCCGCCTTCCATTCAGCAGCCACGTGTTCTTGGTCTCGTTGTCTCTCTGGTTCAATTTCGAGTTTTCCATCGCGGCCTCGACGAAAACCAACGGCAACTTCGGTGCCGCCGATATAGCCTCGCAATGACGGCGCTTTCCCCCGCTTGTTTGGAACTTGATGCCACGCCCGGATGTTTCTCATTGATGGATGGCTGAGCACCGGGCCTTCGACTTCTCGGGCGAAGTAGTTATTACATTTGTCGCAGACTACGCCACAAGGTAGCACTCGTCTTTTGCTGCCAATCGACTCTGGCATGATGTGCTCAACGCTGCGAGACGAGGATGAGTCCTGTTTACAGAAGATGCACCGCATGGCGGAATCCTATGATGCCCTACAGTTATTATACGGACGCATCTGTCCGTATAAGAATATAGTGAATATTGATTTTGACATATTATTTTTCTTTTTAAATCTGATGGTTAAGTGTTGGTCTGTCATTACTATAATCAATAGTAATGACAGACGCAATGCATTTCAAACTGCGTGATTTTATTGTTTTTGTTGTTCAGCTAATTCATTTAAATACTGCTCAACATCCCATTCACAGCCACCACAGCCTGAAAGTGCGCCAGACCAATTTGAAATAGCTTCCATATCCATGCCTTCATTAAACAGTTTTTTGATTTTGGCGCGCGTGGTGCCGCTGCATGTGCATATGATTTCGTCGTCTAAATTGTCGTTTTTGGTTGTCATTATCGAGGACTGCTAAGCCTTTAGTAGCACAATCACCGCGCCACTGCCGCCATCTTGTTGTTTAGCTTCGGCATAGGCAATGACTTCATCTTTTTGCATGAGCCAGCCGCGAAGTTTATTTTTGAGTACGGGTTCACGGTTGCGGGAGCCTAAGCCTTTGCCATGTACGATGCGAACGCAGCGAATGCCGCGTTTTTTGCAATCGCTAATAAAACTTGAAACGTAGGCTCTAGCTTCATCGCTAATCAAACCGTGCAGGTCAATTTTGGCTTGAATCACCCAGTGTCCGCGGCGTAGTTTGCTTAGAATGTCGGGTGAGTGCCCATCGCGAAGGTAAAGTAACTCTTCACCTGTTTCAATTTCATGGGCTGGAATGTAGTGATCCGACAATGAATCAACAAGCGCTTGTTGTTCATCGCGAATAAATTGTAATGGGATGGGTTTTGGTTTTAGCTTGTATTCATCTTTTGGTGGTGCGGTAAAAGGTTTGACGTCTTTTACCGCAGCACGAAAAAGTGAGGCTTCATCAGTGGATTCTCGATTAGAAAGCTCACTGATTTTTTTGGCGGCATTTTGTTCAGCTAACTTTTTTGCTGCCTCAGCCTGCTTTAAACGCTTTTTTGCGCTTAATAGCTTATTTGTCGAGGTATCGTTCAGCATCTAGCGCAGCCATGCAACCTGTACCAGCGCTAGTCACCGCTTGGCGATAAATATGGTCTTGCACATCACCTGCGGCAAACACACCAGGAACGCTGGTTGCCGTAGCGTTGCCGCCACGACCCATTTGCGTGACGATATAACCGCCTTCCATGTTGAGTTGACCTTCGAAAATGTCGGTATTTGGTTTATGACCAATGGCAATAAATACGCCTTGAAGTGCGATGTCTTTAGTGCTGCCATCAGTCACGTTTTTGATGCGCATGCCAGTTACGCCAGTATTGTCGCCTAGCACTTCATCTAGTGTATTGAATGTTTCAAGCACGATTTTGCCTTCAGCTACACGCGCCATTAACTTATCAACCAAAATGGCTTCCGCTTTAAATTTATCGCGGCGATGTACCAATGTCACTTTGCTTGCAATATTGGCTAAATACAATGCTTCTTCAACAGCAGTGTTGCCGCCACCAATCACAGCAACTTCTTGATTGCGGTAAAAGAAACCGTCGCAAGTGGCACAAGCTGAAACGCCTTTGCCTGAGAATGCCTCTTCACTAGGTAAACCCAAATATTTCGCTGATGCGCCTGTCGCGATAATCAAAGCATCGCAAGTATATTCGCCGCTATCGCCTACTAAACGAATTGGCTTTTCAGTCAAATGTGTGGTGTGAATATGGTCAAAAATCATTTCAGTGTTAAAGCGCTCTGCATGCTTTTGAAAGCGCTCCATTAACTCAGGGCCTTGCACGCCATCAGCATCAGCAGGCCAGTTATCGACCTCTGTTGTAGTCATCAATTGACCGCCTTGTGCAATACCCGTGATGAGTACAGGTTTAAGGTTTGCTCGCGCAGCGTAAACGGCGGCTGAATAGCCAGCTGGGCCAGAACCTAAAATGAGTAATTTGACGTGACGTGTTGCCATTTGTATTGCTTTCTTTGTTAAGTATTGTTTAATTTAATTGGGGTCATTTGACTTATTTTTCAAGCATGCTGCGCAGCATCCAACCGGTTTTTTCATGCAATTGCAGGCGTTGCGTTAACAAATCTTTAGTGGCTTCGTCAGCCGCAGTATCAGCCGCTGGAAATACGCTACGCGCCGTGCGACAAACCGCTTCATGACCTGCAACTAGTTCTGCAATCATATCTTGCGCTCTAGGCACAGATTCAGACTCTTTAATAGAAGATAATTTTGCAAAGTCACGGTAAGTGCCAGGTGCGTAAACGTCCAATGCGCGGATGCGCTCAGCCACTAAATCCACAGCTAAGGCTAATTCGGTATATTGCGCTTCAAACATCAAGTGAAGGGTGTTAAACATTGGGCCAGTGACATTCCAGTGGAAATAATGTGTCTTCAAGTAAAGCGTGTAGGTATCAGCTAAAAGGTGTGATAAACCTTGTGCAATGGCTTTTCTGTCTTGTTCTTTAATGCCGATATCCATGATAGTTTCCTTAAGAGAAATGTAGGTGCAGAGTGGTTTAGAGTTAGATTAGTATTGTATTAGCTACCAAGCGACTTTGATACTGATATAATTAAATTTGATACTAAAAATTTGTAAGGTTCGACTATCTTGTTTTTCAAAAAATCAACTCCTGTTAATGCTCGCCGAGAGGCAGAAGTGAGCCCTTCACATATGATAGGCGCTACGCTTATTAAAGAGGCTTGGTGGTTAATTTTAGTGTTAGCAGGGCTTTTCATTACGGTGATTCTGTTTACTTATCATCGCGAAGATCAATCTTGGTCGCACATGGCGGCAGACAACGCACCAATTCATAATGCAGGTGGTAGCGCTGGTGCATGGCTTTCTGACATGATGTTGTATTTATTTGGATTTTCAGCATGGTGGTGGGCAGTTTTGGCGTTTTACGCCATGTGGTTGGTTTACTTAAAATTAGAAGTCGTGGCCAGCAGTGAAAAACCATTTTTGCTATTCAACTTTATTGGCTTTACTTTACTTTTTGTAGCTTCATGTGCCTTGGAGGCAGGGCATATTGTTAGCCTGCCAGCCATGTTGCCAGATGCGCGTGGTGGCATGCTGGGCACGAGCTTAGATGCTGGTTTAAGAAACCTGTTTGGTTACACTGGCTCCAGTATGTTGTTACTGGTGATGTTTGTCGTGGGTTTCAGCTTATTTACGGGCTGGTCATGGATCATGATGACCGAAAAGTTAGGCGGAGCGATTATTTCAAGCTATGAATATCTGAAATTCAAATGGCAAGACAGACAAGATAGACAAGCGGGCAAAGTGGTTGAACAGGAACGTACTGAATTTGTAAAAACAGAGCGCAAACGTGTGGAAGCCCGCGAGCCTGTATTTATTGAAACACCAATATTAGAAGTCGAAAAAAGTGAGCGTGTACAAAAAGAAAAACAAGCGCCATTATTTGAATCGATGCCAGACTCAGCCTTGCCACCTTTGCATTTGCTGGATGATCCATCTGGCATGGTTGAGCTGCCATCCGCAGAAACATTAGACTTTACATCACGTTTAATTGAACGCAAGTTAATGGATTTTGGTATTGAAGTAAAAGTGCTTACCGCTCAGCCAGGCCCCGTGATTACTCGTTTTGAGTTGGAACCAGCGGCTGGTGTAAAAGGTAGCCAAGTTACCAACTTAATTAAAGATTTGGCGCGCGCACTTTCTGTGGTGAGTGTGCGATTGGTCGAAACTATTCCGGGCAAAACCTGCATGGGTTTAGAGATTCCAAATCCCAAACGCCAAATTGTCTATTTATCCGAGATTATGGGTAGCCAAGCGTATGCAGAGGTTAAATCCCCGTTGGCAATTTCACTGGGTAAAGATATTTCAGGTAAACCTGTTGTTGCTGATTTGGCAAAAATGCCGCACGTATTGGTTGCGGGTACAACTGGTTCAGGTAAATCTGTGGCGATTAATGCGTTGATTTTAAGCTGGTTGTATAAGGCCGATGCTAGCCAAGTGCGCATGATTTTAATCGACCCAAAAATGCTTGAGCTTTCAGTTTATGAAGGTATTCCGCACTTATTAGCACCTGTTGTAACGGATATGCGTCAAGCGGCAAACGCGCTTAATTGGTGTGTAGCAGAGATGGAGCGTCGTTATAAATTGATGTCTAGTTTGGGTGTGCGTAATCTTGCGGGTTACAACCAAAAAATTAGAGATGCAGAAAAAGCGGGTGAGAAAATACCTCACCCATTTAGCTTAACGCCAGATGATCCTGAACCATTGATGGAAATGCCATTAATCGTTGTAGTGATTGACGAATTGGCCGACTTAATGATGGTAGTCGGTAAAAAAGTAGAGGAATTGATTGCCCGTTTAGCGCAAAAAGCGCGTGCATCAGGTATTCATTTGGTACTTGCTACGCAGCGCCCATCAGTAGATGTGATTACAGGTTTGATTAAGGCCAACGTGCCTACACGTATATCTTTCCAAGTTTCCAGTAAAATTGACTCGCGTACCATTTTGGATCAAATGGGTGCGGAAGCCTTATTGGGGCAGGGCGACATGTTGTATATGCCACCAGGTACTGGTTATCCTGTGCGTATTCATGGTGCATTTGTATCTGACCAAGAAGTGCACAAAGTGGTGAATTACCTCAAAGCACAAGGTGAACCAAACTATATTGAAGGCATCTTAAGTAATGAGGCTGAAGAAGGCGGAGCAGACTTCGCTGACAGCGTTTCTAGTTCAAGTGCTGGTTCAGAAGTTGACCCACTCTATGATGAAGCCGTTGGTATCGTACTCAAAACCCGCCGCGCCAGCATTTCAGGTGTTCAGCGTCAATTACGTATTGGCTATAACCGCGCAGCACGCTTGATAGAAGACATGGAACGCGCGGGCTTGGTTTCAGCTATGCAAAGCAACGGTAACCGTGAAGTGCTAGTACCGCATCACGACTCCTGATATCCAAAAAACTAAAGGAATTAAATGAGTCAATTAAAAGCTGCAGTATTGAGCTGTTTGTTAATGTTGCCATTCGCTGCACAAGCTGATGGCGTATCTAGCCTTAAAAAGTTTTATGAGAATACGCATGCGGTTAAAGCGGATTTTCACCAAATTGTTACGGATAAACAGGGGCAAAAAATTCAAGAAGTTTTTGGTGAGATGCAGTTAAAGCGCCCAAATAAATTCAAATGGAATTATCATAAACCGTATGAACAGCAAATTATCAGTGATGGTAAGCAAGTATGGCTTTACGATACTGAGTTAGCTCAGGTTTCTGTACGCGAGTTAAGTAAAGCCTTAGGTTCAAGTCCTGCGGCACTTTTAGCGGGTGGTGATAGCCTAGATAAAAACTTTAATTTAGTGAATGCATTCAGAAAAGACGGTCTTGATTGGGTGAGCACCAATCCTAAAGATTCTGACACGGGTTTTAATCAAATATTATTAGCTTTTAAAAATGATGTTTTGCAGGAAATGGACATGATAGACAGCTTCGGCCATCAAACCAAAATCTTGTTTAGCAACGTTGTGCATAATCCAGTAATTGATCCTAAAACTTTTCTATTCAAAGCGCCACAAGGCGTTGATGTTGTTGGTGAGTGATAAGCGCTTTAACTATTGAATGAAAGTATTTTGAGTAACTTATTTACCCCAAACCAGCCAGATGCGCCGCTAGCCGAGCGTTTGCGCCCCAAAACTTTAGATGAAGTGGTTGGGCAGTCACATTTACTAGCCGCCAATAAGCCCCTTAGATTAGCCTTTCAGTCGGGAAAGTTGCCCTCCATGATTTTGTGGGGGCCGCCTGGTGTTGGTAAAACTACTCTAGCTCGACTAATTGCCAATACCGCAGAGGCTAATTTCATCCCTATTTCTGCCGTGCTATCTGGCATTAAAGATATTCGTGAGGCGGTAGAGCGCGCTGAGCTTACCTTGCAGCAGCATGGTCGTAAAACGATATTGTTTGTTGATGAAGTACACCGTTTCAATAAAGGTCAGCAAGATGCATTTTTGCCGTTTGTTGAAAGCGGCTTAATCACTTTTATTGGTGCGACTACCGAAAACCCTTCGTTTGAAGTGAACAGTGCTTTATTAAGCCGTGCGCAGGTGTTTGTTCTTAATGCCTTATCTGAGGCTGAATTATCGTTATTGTTAGACCGCGCTCAGCAATTGGTTGCTGAAAATGTCAAACTCGTAGATGACGTTCGCGAACAAGTATTAGCCTATGCAGATGGCGATGCAAGGCGCTTATTAAACTTTGTTGAAGGCTTGTTTAATGCGGCTGAGGGCGCAGGGGTCACCGAGATTGATGAAGCTTTTTTGCAAACCACAATGGCGAGCAAATTACGTAGATTCGATAAAGGCGGCGAAGCATTTTACGACCAAATCTCAGCCTTACATAAATCGGTACGTGGCTCTAATCCAGACGCGGCTTTGTATTGGTTTTTACGCATGATTGATGGCGGCGCAGATCCTTTATATTTAGGTCGCCGAATAGTACGTATGGCGATTGAAGATATTGGTTTAGCTGACCCGCGCGCGCAAGGAATGGCGATTGAGGCCTGCCAAATTTTTGAGCGACTTGGCTCGCCAGAAGGCGAATTGGCATTGTCTAATGCGGTCATTTATTTAGCCGTTGCGCCAAAAAGTAACGCATCTTATAACGCCTACAATCAGGCTAAAGCCTTCGTCGCGCAAGACAAGTCACGCCCAGTGCCACTGCACTTAAGAAATGCGCCAACCAAGCTTATGAAGGCTTTAGATTACGGCAAAGAATATCGCTACGCCCATCATGAGCCAGAGGCTTACGCGGCAGGCGTGGATTATTTTCCTGATGATTTGCACGATAAAAATACTGTACCCCAATTTTATATACCCACACCACGCGGCTTAGAAGGTAAAATTACGGAAAAATTGAAACACTTAAAAGAGCTCGATAAGCAAGCATTAGCTAAAAAAGCGGAATTAAGTAATAAAACGAAGAAATAATATATTTAATATGTCATTCCGACGAAAGTCGGAATCTAGCTGCTTTAAAGACGCTGGATTCCATGTCAAGCACGGAATGACAGAACCTTAGGAAAATAGATGTTAGATATACAAGCGTTAAGAACTGATTTGGACGGCGTTGTTAGCCAATTGAAAGCGCGTGGTTTTGAGTTTGACTCAGCAAGTTTTACAACTTTAGAAAACGAACGTAAAACCGTACAAACCCGCACGCAAGAATTACAGGCTAAACGCAATAACACGTCTAAGCAAATCGGCATCGCAAAGTCTAAAGGTGAAGATGTAAGCGCAATTATGGCTGAAGTAGCAGGCTTAGGCGACCAATTAAAAGCGGATGAAGCGCGTTTGATTGAGTTGCAAACTAACTTACAAAATTTACTATTAAACGTACCAAATTTACCTCACTCAAGTGTTCCACAAGGTAAGTCAGAAGCAGATAACGTAGAAGTGCGTAAAATTGGAACACCGCGCACATTTGATTTTGAAGTGCAAGACCATGCCGATGTTGGCACGCCATTAGGTTTAGATTTTGATACTGGCACTAAGCTTTCAGGTTCACGCTTTACCTTAATGCGTGGTCAGATTGCGAAAATGCATCGTGCATTGGCGCAGTTTATGTTGGATACGCAAACTAATCAACATGGTTATGAAGAGTGCTATACGCCATATTTGGTCAATGCGGAAACGCTGACGGGGACTGGTCAGTTACCAAAATTTGAAGAAGATTTATTTAGCTTACAGCATAACGACAGTAAGCTTTATTTAATCCCAACTTCTGAAGTCACACTCACAAACACCGTGCGTGACGAAATCGTGCCTTTAGAATCATTGCCTATTAAACTCACTGCGCATACGCCTTGCTTCCGTTCTGAAGCGGGGTCTTATGGCCGCGATACCAAAGGCATGATACGTCAACACCAATTTGATAAAGTTGAGATGGTTCAAATAGTTCATCCAGATACCAGCTATGCCGCGCTTGAAGAGATGGTAGGGCACGCTGAAAATATCTTAAAAGCTTTAGCTTTACCGTATCGCGTGGTTTCACTGTGTACGGGTGATATGGGCTTTGGTGCAACTAAAACTTATGATTTGGAAGTATGGTTGCCTGCGCAAAATACTTATCGTGAAATTTCATCAGTTTCAAACTGCGAGGCATTTCAAGCACGTCGTTTACAAGCGCGTTTTAGAAATGAAAGCGGTAAACCTGAATTAGTGCATACGCTTAATGGCTCTGGCTTGGCAGTCGGACGCACTTTGGTAGCTGTGCTAGAAAACTATCAAAATGCAGATGGCAGTGTAACAGTGCCTGAAGTATTAAGACCATACATGAACGGTTTGGAAAAACTGAGTATTTCTAAATAAAGTTAATCAGTCTGCGCAATTTTAAACGAATTGTTGGTGGACGGGTGACTTGGTTGATAGCGCTCTAAAATACGCTGATAACTACGGATAGACTCCACAAAAATTACGGGTGCGCCGCCACTGGCGTAGCCGTATTTTAATGTGGTGTAATATTCAGGGTCATTAAGCATAACCAAAGTTTTTTTAACATCAGCCCAACTGTCTGGATTTAAATTCAACCGATTTGCTAATACTCTAGCATCTTCAACATGGGCATAACCAATGTTGTAGGCTGCCAGCGCCATATAGGTGCGGTCTGGTTCTGGAATACGCTCTGGTACGGTATCTATCATCTTCACAATATATTTAGCGCCTGCAGGCACACTTTGTTTAGGATCTAGTCTATCTGTCACGCCCATTAAGTCAGCGGTACTTTCCGTGAGCATCATTAATCCACGTACGCCAGTAGGAGAGGTGCTAAATGTATCCCAGTGCGACTCACGATAGCTCACCGCCGCTAGTAAGCGCCAATCAATTCCTGTGGTTTCTTGCGCTTGTTTAAATAGGTGTTCATATTTAGGCAACAGGCTATTTGATAGCTTAAGAAACGCTGTAATGTCTTGAGTATTTAACCTTTTGCTGTTGCCGTAATAACGGTCTAACAAGTTGCGTAATGTGCCGTCTTGACGAATTTTATCGAAGAATTTATTTACCTTTTTAACTAGTTTTGGGTCAGAGTTTTTTGGTAAGGCCCAAGCTATTTTCTCTGGTTTGCCTAAAGACATGCCCACTGATAAGTTTGGGTAATAGTTTTGCATCATGGCAACCAAATGACTATCCGCGATTGTAAAATCTAAAACGCCATTAGCCACTTGGTCTAACAGTAGTTCAGAGTTGGTTTGGTGTAAAGCTTGCCATTTTAATTGAGGTTGATCTTTTTGAATCTCGCTCAGGCGTTCAGCAAAACTTGTTCCTATGGGTACAGCGATGCTTTTGTCGACAATGGTAGCTAAATTGCGCGGCTTGGTATTATTTTCATTATTGTAAATGAGCTGCTGCTGCGTTTCTTGATAGGGCTTAGCAAATTGGACAAGCTCCTTCCTCAGATGTGTCACAGAAAGATTTGCGGCGGCAATATTTGCCTGACCTTTAAGTAAGGTAGGAATAACTTCACTAATGCTATTAACCAATAGAAATCTGATTTGATACTCGGGAGCGTACTTTTTTACAAACAACGTCGCTAAGTCATATTCAATGCCAGCATATTCATTATCACCATTTAGATAATAAGTGGCAGGACCATTATGAGTGACAAATACCAATTCATTACTGTTTAATGCGGGCTGTTTGTGTTGCTTAACTGATTGTTTTGATTGATCATTGGATGTATCACAAGCCGCCACGAACACACCAACAATCACAAAAAAAGACAAGCGCATCAAATGGCTAAATTGACTAGCGTATGTTTTATTATATATACGCATCGCGTAAATTAAATCCAACGCTCACTTACAAGGCCATTTGCTGCAATAAATACTGCATCAGTTAAGCCATAAAAAATGCCGTGCTCAACCACGCCAGGAGTATTGCTGATTAAATCATTCAGAGTTTTGGCATCTAGTGATTTCTCAAATGTCATGTCGAGCACATAACTGCCGTGAGAGGTCACCCAAAAACCATCTTTTGCAGCATTCGGTCTTAAGTTACCATGTGCGCCTGCTAGTTCCAGGCTTTTCTTTGTGAGTTGCCAAGCAAACGGAATGACTTCAATCGGAATTACAAAATTTTGTCCAATCTGACTTACTAGCTTGCTTTCATCAGCCACCACAATGAATTTTGCGGCAGCTTTAGCCAGTAATTTTTCTTTAACTAAGTCACTACCTCGGCCTTTTAGCAAAGTCATGTCAGGTGTGATTTCATCGGCGCCATCTACATATAAGTCGATACTGCTGATATGCTCTAAAGCGACAATAGGTAAATTAAGTGATTGTGCGGTGATGGCACTGATGGTTGAGCTGGCTACCGTAGTGACTTTTAGACCTTCTTCACGCTGTAGTCGGGCGAGTTCTTCTATAAAATAATTCGCTGTAGAGCCTGTGCCTAAACCAATAAGCATACCGCTTTTAACGTACTTTGCGGCCTGTAAAGCGACCAATTGTTTGTCGTTCATTACATTCTCCAATTCTTTTTTTATTATATTTATTTTTTATGTGTCTAGGTATATTAACGTGAATATGCATTTTTGGGCATAAAAAAAGGGAGCTGGTTTGCTCCCTGATTATATATTTCCAGTAGGAAAAAATTACTAGTGCTTTATTTCAATACGCGGTTTCTGTATTCGCCAGTGCGAGTATCGATTTCAATTTTATCGCCTTGTGCGCAAAATAACGGTACTGGAAATTCAAAGCCCGATGCAATTTTAGCTGGTTTCATTACTTTGCCTGATGTATCACCTTTAACTGCTGGTTCAGTGTAAGTGATTTCACGCACCACTGTTGTTGGTAACTCTACTGAGATTGGTTTCTCATTGTAAAAGCGAATATCAACTGCCATTCCATCTTCAAGGTAAGGAAGCGCATCTGCCATAAACTCTGCATCTACATCATATTGGTTGTATTCTGCATCCATGAATACATAGCTAGGGTCAGCAAAGTAAGAGTAAGTGGCTTCTTTTTTCTCAAGGATAACAACTTCAAATTTGTCACCAGCACCGTAGATAGTTTCGCTAGGGGTGTCAGTTAACAAGTTTTTAAATTTCATTTTTACCACAGCCGTGCTGCGGCCAGATTTTGTATATTCGGCTTTAATCACTACTAATGGGTCATTGCCGACCATAATAACGTTACCGGCGCGGAGTTCTTGAGCTGTTTTCATGAGATGCCTTACTGATTGAATTAGGTTAAATAATAAAGCCGCGAATTATACCTTAACTCACAATTTTTGCAAAAAAATCACCAGCTTAGAGGCTAGGTCTGTTTGTGTCGCTAGCTCACTTGCTTTATTGAGCGTATATGGCTTCGTTACTGGGAGTGCCTGTAAGTAACTTTGCCAGATTTCGGTAGTTATATCATCTGTGGACCAAGCTGAATGGGCATTGTAGATAGCGGCTTTGGCATCGGTCTTATATTCAGCGTAAAACAGATCTAAGAACGCATTTAGTTTAGTAATGTGTGTATTTTCTGTTTGTAAATAGGGTTGCCAAATAAAGGGTTTGCCTGCCCAAATGGCGCGTATCCAACTGTCTTCACCGCGCACAAAATTAATGTCACAGCTCACAAGGAGTTTGTCGTAATCAGCTTGGCTTAAAAAAGGCAAAACATGTAAAGTTAGGTTTTTTGTGCTTAGCTTAGAACCTGTTTCAACGGTATTTAAATTAAAAAAATCAGCAATGGCAGGCAAAATACTACTGTTCGGTACGTAACAATCAACAGGTTGATTTGATTCAGCCATGGCATTCAACAAGTAAGATACAGGTGCATGTGGATAGCAAAAAAGAGATACTTTTAAAACACCAGTTTCTACTTCTTTATTCTTTGCAGTTAACTGATTATTTTGAAAAATATCAGCTTCACGAATTAAGCCGCCAGTGGCTTCTGTGAATCCTGGAAAGAAAAAATGCCGTGCAGGCTTGGTATTGTTCGAGCTCCTAGCATGAAAATCTGCTACCCAAGACTCGGCAGATAAATATTCTAAATTCACCCATACCGTATTGCCTTGCATTGCAGCTAAATAATCAGCGGGTAGTTCGCAACTGAATGTTTCTAGCGCAACGTCAGCCGGTTGAATGGTAATGGCGCTTTGCCAAGTTAGGATTTCTACATGATTGATTATCTGAGAATTAAGTTCGCAATTTAATGCGGGAATAATCTTAATTGCAGCGGCTAAATCATCAATGAAGAGCCTGACTTGCAAATGGTACTCACACGCTAATTGCTGGCTAAGGCGCCAGCAAACACCAATGTCGCCAAAATTATCGACAATACGGCAAAAAACATCCCAGCGATTGGCTTTGTGATGACTCATATAGCGATGGTTTAACTAGGTGGATTGTACTGAACGTCGATGATTTCGTACTCTTCTTCACCAGCGGGTACGCTGACTTTGACTGTGTCGCCAATTTGTTTGCCGAGTAGGGCGCGCGCCAGTGGGGAAATCCAACTAATGTAGCCACGTGACGGCTGTAATTCATCTTTACCAACGATGCGGTAAGTATGCTCAGTGTCGTCTTTAAGTGAGAATAAGGTCACCCATGCGCCGAAGAACACTTTCTCTAAGCCTTGCTGCGCGGCGGGGTCTACAATGACCGCTAAATCCATGCGTTGCATTAAAAAGCGTAAACGGCTGTCAATTTGGCGCAAGCGTCTTTTGCCATAGATATAATCGCCGTTTTCACTTCTGTCGCCATTGCCTGCCGCCCATGAAACCACTTTCACTAGCGCAGGTCTCTCCACTTTAAGTAGCTCGGTAAACTCAGCCTCAATCGCCGCGTGGCCTTCAGGCGTGATGTAGTTCTTTTCGTCTGATACTGGTTTTTTTTGCAAAAGCTATTTCTCTAAAACGCTGATGTTATTAACAAAATATGGTGTTTCACCAAAGCATGCACTTGGAATGCCTTTGTGCTCTTCGTAGCTGATTTTTACGCGCTTTCCTAAGGAGTCGTTCACCATTTTTGCGATGGCGTCGTCCTTAACGGTAAACAAAAATTTCTCAGCTTGAGTGCCTGGCATGGAAACTAGAACAATCTCACCTTCCCATGTTTTACATATATAACCCTTTAAGGAGAATTTTTGTACATAGCCTGCGCGTTCGCCTGAAGAGTAAACCCAGTTAACGCTTGCCCATGTGTAAAGTCCAAAAAGGGTAATTGGAATAACCACTATCAGAACAGCATACTTTAATAAGCTTTTTAAATTACTGAACATACGCGACCTTAAAATTTTGTGAGCACATGTGATTAATTCGTGTAACCAAGATAAAATCAGATAATACCTGTTCAGACATTAATCTGAAACGGGTATTTCTCAACACAAATATACTATAGCCGAGGTCATGCGTGAGTCTTCATCATAATATTCAAACACCAAATGAAGAGGCGCCTGCCACACCAACGCTTAAGGAAGCTTTTTGGTATTGGCTAAAACTTGGTTTTATTAGCTTTGGTGGACCTGCAGGGCAAATTTCTATCATGCATCACGATTTGGTGGAGAAAAAGCGGTGGATTTCTGAAAAGCGCTTTCTACACGCGTTAAACTATTGCATGGTCTTGCCAGGTCCTGAAGCGCAACAATTGGCCACTTATATCGGTTGGCTCATGCATCGAACTTGGGGTGGCTTAATTGCAGGCTGTTTATTTGTATTGCCATCATTCTTTATTCTCATGGCTCTTACTTTCATCTACTTGCGCTTCGGTAATCAGCCCTTGGTTGCTGGCGTATTGTATGGCATTAAACCTGCTGTGGTGGCGATTGTACTATTCGCAGCTTATAGAATTGGTAGTCGTGCTTTAAAAAATAAATGGCTGTGGCTGATTTCTCTAGCCGCTTTTGTGGCGATTACTTTACTCAGGCTGCCTTTCCCATTAATTGTCCTGTTTGCCGCTTTAATTGGCTATATAGGGAGTAAATATTCACCCGCTACATTTAGTGCGGGTGGTGGCCATCAAGCTTCTGACAAAAGCTTTGGTAAAGCTGTGATTGATGATAATACTCCTGCGCCTAAACATGCAAAATTTAACTTGCGACATTTAGTAAAGGTTTTCGTGGTGGGCATAACAATATGGATACTCGCCATGGCTGTGTTAATGGCGGTCTATGGTTGGCAAGCGACGCTTACACAAATGGGCTGGTTCTTTACCAAAGCTGCGCTACTAACCTTTGGCGGAGCATATGCGGTTTTGCCTTATGTGTATCAAGGCGCTGTGGACCATTATCATTGGTTAAGTGCTACTCAAATGATAGATGGTTTAGCCTTGGGGGAAACCACACCAGGTCCACTCATTATGGTGGTGGCATTTGTAGGTTTTATGGGAGGTTGGACGCAACATGTATTCGGTATTGATAACTTATTGCTATCGGGCGTGGTAGCGGCTAGCGTTGTGACTTTTTTTACGTTTCTGCCCTCATTTTTGTTTATATTCTTAGGTGCACCATTCATTGAAAGTACGCAAAATAATCTAAAATTTACTGCACCCCTTACCGCCATTACAGCGGCCGTGGTAGGGGTGATTTTGAGTCTGGCGTTATTCTTTGCTATGCATGTTTTTATGCCGAATCAATTAACTATTCCGCAATCGACAATGCATATTGATTGGTTAGCAGTAGTTTTAGCCATCGTTGGTTTTATGGCTTTATATAAACTTAAAATCAGTATTATTAAACTGATACTGGCATATGCATTGATTGGTTTGGCATTAAGTTATCTGATTTAAGAACGAAATTAGCGTTGCCTAGTCTGAAATGCAGTTGTTAAATTAAAAACATAATGTTGATATAAAATAAATAGGCAATTTCACATGAAAAAAACTTTACTTTCAGTTCTACTATTTGGAACATCACATATGGCTAACGCTGCTTGCTTAGATCTTTATAATCATCAGTTTACAACTTTGCAAGGTGAGAAAATCAATCTATGTGATTATCAAGATAAGCCTATTTTAGTGGTGAACACGGCGAGTAAATGTGGCTTCACGCCGCAGTTTGAAGCGCTTGAGGGTTTGTATAGCCAATATAAAAGCAAAGGCTTGTTGGTGATAGGATTTCCATCCAATGATTTTAAGCAAGAGCCAGGTAATGATAAGCAAATCGGCGACTTCTGCAAATTAACTTATGCGGTTAAGTTTCCGATGATGACTAAAAGCTCGGTCACTGGTACGAAAGCCAATCCATTTTATAAGCAGTTAATTGCTAAAACAGGCCAAGAACCGCAATGGAATTTTTATAAATATGTGATTCAACCAGGTGGAAAAAATGTTTACGCGTATAGCAGTGAGGTGACGCCCCAGTCTTCGGAAATTTTAGCTAAGATAAAACCAAGTTTGAAATAATGATTGTCTAAATGACCAACAAAAAAGGTGCATATAGCACCTTTTTTGTTGGTCATTTAATATTTTTTAAACGTGCTTACGTGTTTTTTCCATAATGATTGCAGAGAGTTCTTCCACTGAGCGACTGGTTGAATCAGCCCATGTAATGCCAGCATTCCGCATTAAAGTTTCTGCTGTGGCAATCTCTTTACGACAATTATCTAGTGAGGCATAGAAACTACCAGATCTGCGTTCATTGCGTACCGCATGCAAGCGTTCAGGCTTAATGGTGAGGCCGAATATTTTATCCATATGTTTATTCAGCACAGCTGGTAAAGTACCACGTTCAAAGTCTTCTGGAATCAGCGGGTAGTTAGCAGCTTTAATGCCAAACTGCATCGCCAGATAAACGCTAGTTGGAGTTTTTCCACAACGAGAAACACCAATGAGAATAACTTGTGCTTCTTCTAAACCAGAATTAGTCATGCCATCATCATGATTCAGCGTGAAATTAATGGCTTCCATACGGTCATTGTATTTCGTACCCATCACGCTATGGGCAATACCCGCGCCTGTGAGAGGTTGCTGATCTAACTCTAAGCCTAGTGGATCAATAAATGTATTAAATAAGTCAATGAAGTATGCGTTAGATTGCTTAAGTGTGTTACGTAACTCCATGTTACCTAAAGACATAATCACTACTGGGCGACCACCATCTTCTTCAGCCGCCTTGAGTATGTCCTCTTGCGCTTGTTTGATTTTATCTAGAGTATCAGTGAAAGGCAGGCGCACTGGCGTGAAGTGGGTGCCGGGAAAATGTTCCAACAACTTCCCTAAGGCGCCCGCTGTAATGCCAGTACCATCTGAAACGAAAAATACAGTGCGTTTTAGCATTACAGCAACCTTTATTATTTTAGCCTGTTATTTCTTTGCTAGTCTTTGCCAAGTGCTGACCACTGTATCAGGATTCAATGACATTGATTGTATGCCTTCAGCCACTAACCATTCTGCAAAGTCAGGATGGTCTGATGGGCCTTGACCACAAATACCTACGTACTTGTCTAAGCGATTGCATGTATGAATTGCCATTCTAATCAACTCTTTTACCGCCTCGTTACGCTCATCAAAGCCGTCAGCGAGAATACCTGAGTCACGATCCATACCTAATGTAAGTTGTGTAAGGTCGTTAGAGCCAATCGAGAAGCCATCAAAGTATTCAAGGAATTGCTCGGCTAATATGGCATTTGATGGGATTTCGCACATCATAATCAAGCGCAAACCATTTTGACCACGTTCAAGGCCATTAGCCGCCATGATTTCAGTCACAGCTTTGGCTTCTGCTAACGTACGCACAAATGGAATCATCAACTCTACGTTGGTTAAGCCCATTTCATCGCGTACTTTTTTCATGGCTGTACATTCCATAGCGAAGCATTCTTGAAAGTCTTCTGCCATGTAACGCGCTGCGCCACGGAAACCAATCATTGGGTTTTCTTCATCTGGCTCGTAAATCTCGCCGCCCACTAGCTTTTTGTACTCGTTTGATTTGAAATCTGACGTACGCACAATCACTGGTTTTGGATAGAATGCCGCAGCAATGGTTGCTACGCCTTCAGCAACTTTATCAATGTAAAATTGTTTAGGTGAAGCATAACCGCGAGCGCGATTTCTGATGGTTTTTTGTATATGTTGTGGCATTGCATCAACGTTAAGGATAGCTTTCGGATGTATACCAACCATGTTGTTAATCACGAACTCTAAACGCGCTAAACCTACACCGTCATTAGGTGTTTTTGCAAAACCAAACGCCATGTCTGGGTTGCCAACGTTCATCATGATTTTGCAAGGTGCTGGTGGAAGCGTCGCGGTTGCTTGTGTGCTAACATCAAAATCAATCGCACCGTGATAGACAAAGCCAGACTCACCTTCAGCACAAGAAACCGTAACAATTTCGCCTTCACGTAATACATCTGTTGCGTTAACAGAACCAACAATTGCAGGAATACCTAGCTCGCGAGCGATAATCGCTGCATGACAGGTGCGACCGCCACGGTTAGTGACTAACGCGCTAGCGCGTTTCATCACAGGTTCCCAGTTAGGGTCAGTCATGTCGGCCACTAGAACATCGCCAGGTTGCACTAAGTGCATATCTGCTGGATCTAACACAATACGCACAGGGCCAACACCCACTTTTTGCGTAACAGCGCGACCAACCACTAATGGTTTTTCGCTGTGTTTGTTTAATTTGAAAGTTTCAGTCACATTATTGAGTGACTCTTGTGATTTCACAGTCTCTGGGCGCGCTTGCAAGATATAAAGCTTGTTATCAACGCCATTTTTACCCCATTCGATATCCATTGGGCAGCCATAGTGGGCTTCAATCGTCATGGCGTAACGAGCTAATTCAAGTACATCTTCATTGGATAATGAATAGCGATCGCTATCAATAGGATCTACGTCAATGGTGTTAGTACTTTTCCCTGCGCGAGTTGCGTCAGAGAATACCATTTTAATAAGTTTAGAACCCATAGTACGGCGAACAATTGAAGGTTTGCCTAATGCCAGGGTTGGTTTGTGTACGTAGAACTCATCAGGGTTTACCGCACCTTGTACCACTGTTTCGCCTAAACCATATGATGAAGTAATAAACACAACATCCTTAAAACCAGATTCTGTATCAATCGTGAACATCACGCCTGCACAGCCAATATCACTACGCACCATTTGTTGCACACCAGCGGATAAGGCTACGTCTGCATGAATAAAGCCTTTATGAACGCGGTATGAAATCGCGCGGTCATTGTATAAAGAAGCAAACACTTCTTTAATTGCGTGCAAGATATTATCTAAACCTTGGATGTTTAAGAAAGACTCTTGCTGACCTGCAAATGAAGCGTCTGGTAAATCTTCTGCTGTGGCAGATGAGCGTACCGCGAAAGTTGCGCCATTGCCAGATTTTGCAGTAAGCAACTCATAGTTTTCAGCAATTGCCTTATCCAGTGCTGCTGGGAAGGGTGCTGCCATAATCCAGTCACGTACTTGTTTGCCGCAGATGGCGAGTGCTTGTGTATCATCCACATTTAAAGCATCAAGTGCTGCGTTGATTTTAACGTCTAAACCATTTTGTGCTAAAAACTCACGATATGCGTCTGCTGTAGTTGCAAAACCAGTTGGCACTCGCACGCCTTTGGCTGATAGTTGCGAAATCATCTCGCCTAATGAAGCGTTTTTACCGCCAACTGAAGGTACGTCTATATTTCTGAGATTTTCAAATGGAATAACGTGGACTGACATGATAGTTCCTTAGATGTTCGAACGGGAGGATTAGTTTGGTTTAATATTTAGGTGTCATTTTGCCTAAATAACGCAGCGCTGTCACCTGAAAATAAGCGCTTGCAGCTAAAAAGTTTCTTTGATACTAGCCTTTATACACCAAAATTCATGACTGTCAGCTAAAATGTACGCGCATTGATGATGCATGAAGTTTACACTAACACCTGAATGAACAAGAAAAATGAACTGATGAAAAAGTTATGTCACTAGTTAACTTTACCGAAATTACTGTTAAGAGCACTGCTCGATTACATATGGGTTTTTTTGACTTGCATGGCGGTTTGGGACGTAAATTTGGGAGCATAGGCTTAAGCTTAGCTACGCCTGGTATTGAGTTATCTGCGATGCGTTCTGAAAAGCTAAGCGTTAGCGGTTTTGCAAGTCTTCGTGCTGAAAAGATTGCGCGCCAATTGATTTCTAAGCTTAATCTTACTAGTGCAGTGAATCTTGATATTAAACAAACGATCCCCGAACATGCTGGCATGGGCTCTGGTACGCAGTTTGCATTAACGATAGGTACTGCAATTAGCCGATTATATGGTTTGAATTTAAATACGGCACAAATAGCTGAGTTAACCGGCCGTGGTGGTCGCTCAGGCATCGGTATTGCTGCGTTTGATTGCGGAGGGTTGTTAATTGATGGTGGCCGAGTTTCTCCTGTGCCTAGTTCACTTGCAAGTAAGATGCAGTTAAATTCAGTTAATATGACCGCTCTAAAGGCTCCGCCATTAATCGCGCGTTATGATTTTCCAGAAGATTGGCGAATATTGTTAATACTGGATAATCATCAGCCAGGTATTCATGGTGAAGAAGAGTTAGCAGCATTTAAAACATTGCCTATTTTCCCGGAAAACATAGCGGCACATTTATGTCGCAGCGTTTTGATGCAGGCAATGCCAGCAATGGTGGAGAAAGATTTGACCGCATTTGGCTATAGTATTAGAGAGCTACAAATGCATGTTGGAGATTATTTTGCACCGGCCCAAGGTGGGCGTTATGCTAGCAAGTATGTAGGTGCAGTTTTGCAGCATTTGGAAGCTTTGGGTGTGGCATGCTATGGGCAAAGTTCCTGGGGACCCACTGGATTCGCTGTATTTGAAAGTGAAGAATTGGCACAGAAATACATGTTACAACTTAAAATGAAATTTACTGAACCTAACTTAATATGGCAAATATGTAGTGCCAACAATAACGGCTCTAAAGTACTCACAGCTTAAAGAGTACTCACAGATTAAATAAACGCACCAAAATTTTTTAGAGAAACTGAGATCATGGAAAAAGATAGTATTTTACATTTAATCACTGCGGCAAAAAATGCCAGCCCGTTTGATGTGAACATGGCTATAGATGCCGGTTTTGACCAAGTGATTCCTTACACAAACGTTGCACTTAATGAGGTGGTTGGTTTAACGCAAGATGCGATTTTTTCACGAAGTCCTTCTGGCATTAAGCGTGAATCGATATTCATAGGTGGGCGCGATATTGATTTAGCCATGGATATGCTACGCGCAGCAGAAAAATCCATGTTTTCACCTTTCGAAATTTCCGTATTGGCCGATCCATCAGGCGCTTTTACTACCGCAGCAGCAATGGTCGCTAAGGTGGAATTGCAACTAAAAAAACATTTTCACACAGATTTAGCAGGTAAGAGAGTTGCCATATTTGGCGCAACTGGCCCTGTTGGTGGTTGTGTAGCGGTTATTACGGCGAATTTAGGTGCAGAGGCTATTCTGGTTGGGCACAAAACAGTGGAAGAAGTGCGTGAAAAAGCCGATGGTTACAATCAGCGTTATGGTACTCGAATCGGCTTTGCCGATGGTACTAATGAAAATGCAAAACAAGCCATCGTAAACACTGCCGATGTTGTGTTGTGTGCGGCTGCAGCTGGAATTCGCGTGGTCACCATTCAACAAATTGCAGAGTCTAAAACCTTAAAAGTGATTGCAGATGTGAATGCTGTAGCTCCGACAGGTGCAGAGGGCGTAGATGTGATGGCAGATGGCGTGATGATTGAAGGTACTTCAGTTGAAGGCACCCAAGTTGTTGGAATTGGCGCATTAGCGATTGGTAATTTGAAATACACAACCCAGCATAATCTGCTTAAACAAATGCTCGCAGCTGACAAGCCCTGCTATTTAGAATTTATGGCGGCATTTGAAATGGCGCGTAGTTTAAGTTAACTAGCTACATTAATAGTTAACTGCCTAAATTTTATAGCGTGAAAGAAAAGCTTATTATTGCGGCGATTTCGGCACGTGGGTATGCGCAAGCAGCACATGAGCATACTTACCGTGTGGTTACATTAGATGCTTTTGCTGACGCTGATACACAAGCGTTTGCAGAACAATGTTTTAAGATTAAGTTTGACGAAAAGGGTGTTGATGAAGCGGATTTTAAGCATCAGTTCTCGCAAATAGAGATAGACAGTAATTGTTACTTTATTTACGGCAGCCTGTTTGATACAAATTCTGCATTGTTAGAATGGGTTGCTGAACAGGTAAAGGTGATAGGTAACTCAGCTGAAACATTGCAGTTAGTAAGAGGCTTTGACTTCTTTAGATTATTAGATGATTTGAATATTGTGCATCCTGAGGTGCGTTTAAACGCGCCAGATGATGTTGAGAATTGGCTGGCGAAAAGTTTATTTAGTACTGGTGGAATGCATGTAAAGCCAGCTTCAATGTACAAAATAAATGATTATTTTCAGCGAAAAATTGAAGGCGTGGCTGTTTCGTTGTTGTTTGTTGCAGATGGAAAAGTTGCGAAAGCGATAGGTTTTAATCAACAGTTTAGTGCGCCTATAGCTGAGTTGCCTTATCGTTTTGCTGGTGCCGTTAGCAATGTTGATTTGCCTCGACAGGTGCAGCAGCAATTTATTGAGGTTGCTGAAAAATTAACGGCTGCATTGGGTTTAAAGGGTATTAATAGCCTGGATGCTGTGCTTGATGGCGATCAATTATGGATATTAGAATTGAACCCGCGTCTAAGTGCGACTTTTCATCTTTATCCAAATTTGCTACAAGTGCATATGCAAGCAAGTGCTGGCGATTTTGAAGAGCTAGCGAACGAGTTCCACCTAGCTAAAAAGAGTACATCTAAAGCAGAATTGATTGTATATGCGGAACAGGCGCTAAATATCCCAGTGGACTTTAGCTGGCCAAAATGGGTTGCAGATATACCGAATTTTGAAAACAAGAGCATTAACATTGCTAAGAATGAACCTATTTGTACTGTGTTTGCGGAAGCGCAAGATGCTTTAGTTGCACAGCAATTAGTATTACAAAAAACTAAAATATTAAAGAGGGAACTGCTTCATGACTCAAAGTGATACGACGAATCTAAGTGTTAATCCAATTAGCGTTAATCAACGTGCTAACCTTATTGTGACGCAATTGCTGGCGCAGGCCGATGTATTGAAACTAGGGGTATCTATTCATGACTCTGGCTGTACGATTGTCGATGCAGGGATTCAGCATGCTGGCTGTGCAGAAGCAGGGCGCTTGATTGCTGAAATTTGTATGGGCGGCTTAGGTGAAGTCAGCTTGCAAGCAGACAATCGTTTTGCTGGTTTCACTGAGGC
Organism: Methylotenera sp.; assembly: GCF_029946165.1. Classification (GTDB taxonomy): domain Bacteria; phylum Pseudomonadota; class Gammaproteobacteria; order Burkholderiales; family Methylophilaceae; genus Methylotenera. The sequence continues at coordinate 132,382 of NZ_JAQSDZ010000016.1, read as the reverse complement.
GATTGCAGTGGCGTCAAATCAACCAGTATTAGCTTGTTTAGCAAGTCAATATGCAGGTTGGGCGTTGAGCCATGAAAAATTCTTCTCATTAGGTTCTGGCCCTGCAAGAGCGTTAGCGCAGCGTGAAGATTTATTTAAAGAGTTAGCCTATAAAGATGCTGCAGATAGTACTTGCATTGTGCTGGAAACTGACAAGATTCCGCCTCTGGAAGTCATAGACAAAATTGTTCGTGATACACAAGTTTCAGCTGAAAATCTTACTATTATTCTCACGCCAACCACCAGTATTGCTGGCGTTGTACAAATCGTGGGTCGTGTTTTAGAAGTAGCGCTTCACAAAGCACATACTATTCATTTTCCTTTAGAAAATATTATCAGTGGTTCAGCTGTAGCTGTATTGCCGCCAGTCTCTAAAGACTTTATGACTGCGATGGGGCGCACCAATGATGCGATTCTATTTGGTGGTGAAGTAAGTTTGCAGGTGCGTTGTGATGACGCTGCTGCTGCAGAGCTAGCTTTGAATTTACCAAGTAGCTCATCTAAAGATTATGGCAAAACTTTCGCGCAAGTTTTTAAGTTTTACAATATGGATTTTTATCAAATTGATGCCATGTTATTTAGCCCAGCTAAAGTGACTGTCGCGAATCTACAAACAGGCAAAGTTTTTGAGGGAGGTCAATTAAACGCAGAGTTAATTGCGCTATCATTCGGAGATTAATTTTTATGGTGTGAGTTTAGGCTGCTTCTGTAAATGTATTATTTGGGATGCAGTACTAGGCGCACGGAACGCAGAAGCCAAGATAGTATGTGTTTTACAGCGAGGTTGCGAGTACCGTGCAACGACGTAATCCTCCCAAAGAATGTATTTATAGAAGTGCCCTTATTTTGAAAATCCCAATCTTTACTGATGACCCAGGCTGGCATGGCGCGCGTTTAAAAGAAGCTTTTGCTAAACATAATGTAGAAGCTATTTACGTCTCTTTGCAAGACTGTGTCATCAATTTAAATGGCGCTCAGCCTAGCATCGAAATTCCCCATTTTGATACACTGCCTGCCGCGGTTTTTGTCCGTGGTGTATCAGGCGGTACCATGCAGCAAGTGATTACACGTTTAAATGTTTTACACATGTTGTCTATGCTCAACGTCAATATCTATAACGATGTAAAAGCAATAGAGCGCACCGTAGATAAAGCGATGACAAGCTTTTTATTACATAAAAATGGTGTTGCTACACCCGCAACTTGGGTGAGTGAATACAAAGCGCAAGTTGAAAGCTTTCGTCAAACGGCCAAACAAAATAATCAAACGTTGGTATTAAAACCTTTGTTTGGTTCACAAGGCTTGGGAGTTCGTCAGCTATTGGACAGCGAAACCTTGCCTGTACCCATGCAGCAATTTGTGGATGGCGTCTATTATCTCCAGCAGTTTATTGAAACAGGCGATGCACCTCATGATTACCGTGTATTTGTCATTCATGGCAAAGTAGTTGCCGCCATGAAGCGCGTAGGCAGTACTTGGGTTAACAACGTTGCGGCAGGCGGTCGCTGTGAAGGGGTTGAGCTAGACGATAGTCACGAGATGACTGCGCTAGCCATACAAGCCGCTTTAGCGCTTGATATTGATTATTGTGGTGTTGACATTATTCAGTCAATCTCGGGTGAGTATTATGTATTGGAAGTTAATAGTGTGCCCGCATGGAAAGGATTGCAGAGTGTGTCTAAGGTTGATATTGCACAATTGTTAGTAGATGATTTTATGTGTAAGTTAAAGGCTCAATTATGCTGACTTCAGCAAAATTAGCGCAAGCTTATCGAAACGCCTGCTTGACTGAGCTAGAAGCATTAAAGCCAGGCAATGTGCATGTTTTTGCAGACGGTCATGGAATGACGATACATGATTTTATCAAGAGCGCTGATGCCTCAGCGACAATAATAGCTCAATCGAACTTAAGTTTGGGTGAAAGGATATTTCAATCAGTAGAAGCCACGCAAATGGCCGTAGGGATGAACACCAATTTAGGTATTATTTTATTGTGTGCGCCTTTGATTCATGCGGCTTTATATGTTAATCAGAACATCGAAGATGAAAATCTAAGTTTACAGCAGCGTCTAGGTTTCATTTTAAATCAACTAACAATAGAAGATGCTAACTTAACTGCGCAAGCGATAGTGCTGGCAAATCCCGCAGGTTTGGGCAAGTCGAACGCGAATGATGTTCATGAAGCCTCAAGTGTTAGCCTACTTGAGATGATGGCTTCTGCGCAGCATAAAGACCGCATTGCATGGCAATATGCCCATGCTTTCTCCGATATATTTGAGTTTGGTTTGCCTCATTACAATAAGGCGATGCAGAAGTGGAATAATCAAGCATGGGCCACTACAGCTTTGTATTTAGGTTACTTAGCAAGGCAATTAGATAGTCATGTTGTTCGTAAATACGGTGAAGCATTAGCTAACGTAGTGATGCAAGAAGCTATAGACATACAAACTCTTTATTGGGAAACTGAAAATCCCAAGTTGGTACAAAAGCATCTTTTGGCTTGGGATGCTTCTTTAAAGGCTCGCAGTATAAATCCTGGAACTAGCGCAGATTTAACAGTCGCTTGCATAATGACGAGTAATATCGAGTAAGATATAGGGCTCTCAAGCAATTAAACCAAAATTGTTATCGATAATGACTTAATTCAAACAGCGCTTATAACGACAGCGCTAAGATTTTAAGATATAATCTTGCACTAGATTTTATGCATGACTTCAGGACTTTCAAATATTTAATTAGCTTGCCTAATTAACTGGTTTGAAAAGCAAGAATACTTTCAAATAATTTTCAGGAGGCAATCAATGGCAAATTTATTAGACCAACTCAAAGCAATCACAACTATCGTGGCCGATACAGGCGATGTAGAAGCGATTAAAGCAGTTAAACCAGTGGATGCAACAACTAACCCATCTTTAGTTTTAAAAGCAAGCCAATTGCCACAATACGCACCTTTAATTGAAAACGCGATTGCTTATGCAAAAGCACAAGGCGGTACTAAAGCAGAACAAATTGACAGTGCAGCTGATAAATTGGCGGTGTTGATTGGTGCTGAGATTTCTAAAGAAGTACCAGGTCGTATCTCAACTGAAGTTGATGCACGTTTGTCTTTCAATTTAGATGCAATGGTGGCTAAAGGCCGTAAATTGATCAAACTTTACGAAGAGTCAGGCATCAGCAAAGACCGCGTGTTGATTAAATTAGCATCAACATGGGAAGGCATTAAAGCTGGTGAGATTCTTGAAAAAGAAGGTATCCAATGTAACCTAACGTTATTATTCGGTTTCGGCCAAGCGCGCGCATGTGCTGAAGCTGGCGTATTCTTGATTTCACCATTCGTTGGTCGTATCTTAGACTGGTACAAAGCTAAAAACCCAACAACAGAATACACACAAGAAACAGATCCAGGTGTGGTTTCAGTGCGCGCAATCTACGCATACTACAAAGAGCATGGCTACAAAACAGTGGTAATGGGTGCTTCATTCCGTAACACTGGTGAGTTGATTGCTTTGGCTGGTTGTGATCGTTTAACTGTTTCACCAAACTTATTGCAAGATTTGGCAGCAACAGAAGGTACTTTAGTACAAATGTTGAAAGACACTGGCGCGACTAAAGCAGCCCCAGCAAAAATGACTGAAGCTGAATTCCGTTTTGAATTAAACCAAGATGCAATGGCAATTGAGAAATTGTCAGAAGGTATTCGTGGCTTTGTAGCGGATCAAAACAAACTTGAGGCTGCTTTAAGCGCAAAATTGTAATTTAGTCAAATTCTAAATTTTGTAATTTGACTGTAATGTTGCAAGTTTAGAATTGACTTATATTTGCTAGACATTTACTATAAGTGTCCAGTTTTTAGTGTAGTAAAAAAATTATAGTTTTAAATGGCATTTCAGCCTTAAACAAGGGAGAAATGTAGTTTTTTTCTAAAATAGCAATAAATTAGTAAGATTTTAAAAAATTATTAAACGGAGAAACACCATGGCATTAACACAAATGGCTTTAGATTCATTAGATTTTGACGGTACAGTGGCATTAGCAACATTAGTTGCACCACACGTTGATATTCTTGAAATTGGTACACCTTGCATTAAACACAACGGTGTTAAATTGCTTGAAGTTTTACGCGCTAAATTCCCAAACAACAAAATCTTAGTTGACTTAAAAACAATGGATGCTGGTTTCTACGAAGCTGAGCCATTCTACAAAGCTGGCGCTGACATCTGTACAGTTCTAGGTTGTGCTGATATCGGTACAATCAAAGGCGTAATCGATGTTGCTAACAAATACGGCAAAAAAGCTCAAGTTGACTTGATCAACGTTGCTGATAAAGCTGCTAAAACTAAAGAAGTTGCTGCTGCTGGCGCGCACATCATTGGCGTTCACACTGGTTTAGATCAACAAGCTGCTGGTCAAACACCATTCACTGACTTAGCTTTGGTTGCTGCTTTGAACCTAGGCGTTGAAATCTCAGTTGCTGGTGGCGTTAAAGCTGCTACAACTGCACAAGTACGTGACGCTGGCGCAACTATCATTGTTGCTGGTGCTGCTATCTACGGTGCTGCTGATCCTGCTGCTTCTGCTGCTGAAATCACAGCTATTGCTCACGCTTAAGTTTAAGCTTGGTTTTAATTAACCAAACTCAATAAGTAATTATTGAAATGAGTAATTAAAAAATCCCGACTCTTTACCGAGTCGGGATTTTTTTTAATAAAGTAATTAACTAGGCAGTTTATTAAAACTGCCTAGCTTAATCACTAGATCTGGCTAAATTTCAGCCATTGAATAATTGAGGAAAAAATCATGAGTAGCAGTCAAAAATTAATTTTAGACAAATTAACTAGCATTCTGTCTGAAACAGACAACACTAAAGCAGCTGAGCTTTTAAAGTTAGTTGAAGGTGCTGGCCGCACATTTATCGGTGGTGCAGGTCGCTCACTATTAGTTTCACGTTTCTTTGCGATGCGTTTAGTACACGCAGGCTACAACGTTAGCATGATTGGTGAAGTGGTCACTCCAGCAATTAAAGCTGGCGATTTATTGCTATTAGTTTCAGGTTCAGGCGGTACTGAAACATTATTGCCATTCGTTAAGAAAGCAAAATCTGTTGGCGCTAAATTAGTCGTTGTTTCAATGAAGAAATCATCTGCAATGGCTGATGTTGCAGATCTAGTAATCCAAATTGGTAATGATAATAGCTTCCCACTAACCAAAGGTATGCCAATGGGCTCACAATTTGAGCTTTCAACTTTGGTATTCTTAGAAGCCACTATTGCTGATTTAATTGAAGCTAAAGGTTTAACTGAAGAAGGTATGCGCGCAATCCACGCAAACTTAGAGTAATTGTCATAGACTAATTATTCTTTGTAATTTACTTGGAATAATTATTTTTGTTTGTTAAGAGCCCGACTTGTCGGGCTTTTTGTTTAAACTCTATTAGTTGATGCTTTCAAGATGCTCTGTTGAAATTTGTTTCTGATGTAGCGCAGTGGCAAGTAGTGCGGCGCATACACCCATTTCTTTTAACAAATTTAAATCATCGGCATCTCTAATGCCACCTGCAGCAATTAGATTAAAGCCTTTTGCACGCGCAATTGTATTACGCATTAACTCAATATTTACGCCATTATTCGAGCCTACGTTACTTAACGACATCACAATGACATCCTGCGGCCAGTTTTGTGTATTGGTAAGAAGCTCAATTGGCCCTTGGTAACCAAGCGGCATAAAGTCTAACGATAAAATATAGTTTTTTTCTGGAGTGATTAGCGAAGTGAAATGGCTTATCTGGTTAAAATTTTCACTGCCGATGATTAAGCGAATATCTAGCTTTTGCCAAAAGATAAGTTCGGCTTGGTTACTAATGCCAGCATCAACCCACAACTCAAGCGCCGGGTAGCGTTCTTTAATTGAAGCGATCACGTTATAATTATTTTCACAGTTAGCATCTAACTTCTGAATAGCATTTAAGTCTGCAATATACAGCTGTTGAAACGGATAAATATCTAATAAAGCCGCTACAATATCTAATGGCTTCGAAGAGTGAGTGAGCTTTGATTGTATCGCTTGATATGTCGCTCGTTCACCTCTTTTTGCATGAACTACTACACCGTTTAATACATCGATTACTGGAATAACTTTCAATGGAACCGCCTAAAATAGAGCCGCTGTTAAAACTGTTTGTATGCGAGTTTATCACTGGTGGCGGTTTATGTGCAGAGGCCTTACCAGCCTCGCTGGTGAAAGAGGGTACATTGATGCGTGATGCTTTGCTGGCTGACTTAATTGAGCTTGAAGGTTATGAGATTGTAACTACACATGACGCTAGATTAACTTTTTCGCCCTTAGTCAAAAGCAGCTTGCCAATTGACAGCAATTTTGAAGACTACTTCAAGAATATACTCACTCAGGTTGATTTGGTTTGGCTGATTGCACCAGAGTCTAATGGTACTTTATTAAAATTAAGTGAGCTGTGTTATCAAGCCGATGTGGTTTTTTTAGGCTGTGAGTTTGATTCCACTTTGATTGGCACCAGTAAATCTCTAGCTTACGAGGCTTTACAAGAAGCTAAAATATTTACAATACCAACTGTAACTGGTGATGACTTTGTACAAGATGAGGCTTTCTTGGCGGTTCAATCTCTAGCAACATCTAGCCACAATCGATGGGTTGCCAAGCCTGAAGATGGCGCAGGCTGCGATGGCATTAAAATATTTGATAATCTACAAAAGTTAATGGCTTGGTTAAAACAAGATGATCGATATTTAAACTACATCGTTCAGCCATATCAGCAAGGTATTGCTGCGAGCTTATCAATGATATGTCGAGCAGGTAAGGGCTGGTTATTGAGCTGTAATGAACAACATATTCGTTTTGATGCCGATACGTTTAGCCTAAGTGGCGTTGCACTAAACGGCATGCAGGCTTATTGGCAGCGATTTGAAACACTCGCCCGAAAAGTTGCTAAAATGTTGCCAGACGCCGCTGGTTATATAGGGGTCGATGTGATTGTCGATGTTGAAAACGACAAAATTTATGTGGTTGAAATTAATCCACGACTCACTACTAGTTATGTCGGCTTGCGCAAAGCAATCGGGCATAATCCCGCCAAATTAATTTTAGAAAGTATTAAAGATACCAAGTTTACGATGCCTGTGCTGCAGAGAAACATGGTTGAAATTTCATTATGAAAAAATCACCTATCATAGGCTGGGATGTCGGTGGGGCGCATCTTAAAGCGGCTTTGCTTGATGCGGAAGGTAACTTATTGCAGGTGCTTCAAGTCTCTTGTGCATTGTGGCGAGGTTTAAATGAATTAGAAGCTGCCATCGATGATGTGTTAAGTCAATTTCCAATATCTAATGTAACACATGCAATTACCATGACAGGCGAGCTGGTCGATTTATTCGCTAATCGTCAAACTGGCGTTAATGAAATTAGTCGCGTAATGCACGCCAAACTTGTAGGTAGTAAGCAGTTTTATACAGGCGCACATGATTCAGATTTTTCAGGATTTGTTACGATTGATAAAGTAAATACCAATTGGCAACACATTGCCTCTGCTAATTGGTTAGCAAGTGCTGGTTTTGTCGCGAAGCAAGTAGAGCATGCCTTGTTGATTGATATTGGCAGTACAACCTCAGACTTTGTTCTGGTGACAGCGCATCAGCCAGTTTGCTTGGGCTTAACCGATGCGGCGCGTATGCAGACCGAGGAGTTGGTTTACACTGGCGTGATACGCACGCCGCTGATGGCGCTAACGCAAAAAATTCAGTTTGAGAACACCGTCACTTCTGTTGCTGCAGAATATTTTTCTACTACGGCTGATGTGTATCGTTTGACTCATGATTTAGTAGATGAAGACGATATGACTGACACTGCAGATGGTAAGGAAAAGACTGTCCAAGCAAGTGCACAGCGCATTGCACGTATGATAGGGCACGATGCTGTTGATAAGCCTTTAGATACATGGATAGCGTTAGCGCAAGCATTTAAACAGCAACAACTATCGCGCTTGCAAGAGGTCGCAACTAAACATAGTTTGCGCGTTAACAGTGCTGCTAAGTTAAGTATAGTAGGGGCTGGTGCTGGGAGTTTTTTGGCACGAGAAATTGCTAAGCATATGAACTTACCATATCTAAATGTCTCAGATTTTATTATTAACTCACAAACGCTTAACGAGCGTGAGTTAAACCATTGGGCAACAGTTTGTTTGCCTGCCTATGCTGTAGCTTATTTAGCATTCCATAATAATTAGAAGCGGACATGAATTTGCTTAAACACAATTTAAAATATCAAGTGAATACAGCGCAGTTATTTGCACGCTTAAGTCATCAACCATGGGCGATATTACTTGATAGCGGTCAGCCTCAAAGCCAATATGGGCGCTATGACATTATTGTTGCAGACCCATTCATCACTGTATCTACCACTGAAATTGGCACTCATACCAAGACGGAAATTAATCGGCAAGGTCAGGTAGAAGTGAGTACTGAAGATCCATTTGAGATTCTGAATAGATTGTTGGCACCCTACAAAGCCGCACAAGGCGCTTTGCCATTTTGCGGTGGTGCGGTTGGCTATTTCGCTTATGATTTAGCGCGGCAAGTTGAAACTTTGCCCAACTTGAGTTTACCCAATCCGACTATTCCGCACATGATGGTGGGTATTTACGATTGGGCAGTGGTGGTTGATCATCGTGAGAAAACAGCTTGCTTGGTTTCAAATGGTTTTCAGCAGTCTACACGTGATGGTTGGGCGGATTTGTGTGCCTTATTTGATGCGCCTGTTAATCAAGAACATAAAGACACTTTTGAATTAACAACTGCTGTCACCAGCAATATGGATTTTAACCAGTATGCCAAAGCGTTTACCGCGATTAAACGTTATATTACTGAAGGCGATTGTTATCAAGTGAATTTAGCGCAATGTTTTTCAGCTAAAGCGCATGGAAATGCTTGGATTGCTTACAATAAATTGAGAGAGATTAGCCCCGCACCATTTATGGCTTATATGAACTTTGGTCATTTGCAGGTACTTTCAGGCTCGCCAGAGCGATTTTTGCAAGTGGTGGCTAATCATGTAGAGACGCGGCCAATTAAAGGCACTCGGCCGCGTTCTGAAGATGCGAAACAAGACCAGCAATATGCGGATGATTTGCAAGCAAGTATTAAAGACCGTGCTGAAAATTTGATGATTGTTGATTTATTGCGCAACGATATTAGCAAAAATTGTGAGATCGGCTCTGTAAAAGCTGATAAATTGTTTGTACTACAAAGTTTTGCTAATGTGCATCATCTGGTGAGCATTGTCACAGGCATATTAAAACCAGGTAAATCTGTGATTGATTTACTCCGTGGTTGTTTTCCAGGCGGCTCCATTACTGGAGCGCCAAAATTAAGATCTATGCAAATTATTGAGGAATTAGAGCCCAACAGACGTGGTGTTTATTGTGGCGCTATTGGTTATATTGGTTTTGATGGCAATATGGATACCAATATTGCGATTCGAACCGCTGTCTATTCAACAGATGAGAATGGCGCTGGCGAAATCAATTTCTATGCTGGCGGCGGCATTGTGGCCGATTCTGTTTTGGAAAAAGAGTTCGATGAAACTTTGGATAAAGCTTCAAGTATGATGAAGACTATGCGGTTTTTTACACCTGCGGATTAGCTAGCCTTTGAGGAAATCACATGTTGATAATCAAGTTAGGCGGTAGTTTATTAGGCGCACCAGAATTGTTACACTGGCTAGCGCTGGTAGTGAAATTTGGCGATGGTAAAGTAGTCATTGTGCCCGGTGGTGGCTTGTTCGCAAACGCTGTGCGCGAGGCGCAGCAAATTTCAAATACTAGCGATGAAGTTGCCCATCAGTTGGCACTTTTGGCAATGGATCAATTTGGTTTATTACTTGCTGGTTTGAATACTGACTTGGTGACTGCTAGTAGTGAGTTAGAGATTGCCGAGCGCGGCTGGCAGCATCGCGGAATTATTTGGTTACCCAGCAAAATGGTTTTGGCTGACTCTAGTATTCCGCAAAATTGGGACGTGACATCCGATAGCTTGAGTGCTTGGCTTGCCAATAAATTAGGTGCGGAGCATTTGATATTAGTCAAGTCTAAGTCTTTAATTACCTATCAAAAAGAAGCGCCAAGCAAGTTGCAACATCTAGTGGAGGATGAACTGATTGATAGTCAATTTGTTCACTTTTCTACGGATAAGAGTTTTCAAGCATGGGCATTGAATAAGGCAGACTATACTATTTTTGAGCAAGGTTTTAGTGTGCAGAAGCTGCAAGAAAAAGGCTTGCAGCTCAATAAATAATCAGTTAAAGGTGAAGCTATGACAACAAGTAAAGTGTATTCAGATCAAGAGGTTGAGGATAAATTAAAAGCAGACCTCCCACATTGGTTCTTAGAAAATGGTTGGATACGTCGCAAGTATAGAACTAGCGGCTGGAAAGCAACATTGATGGTGGTAAATACGGTAGGGCATTTGGCTGAAGCGGCATGGCATCATCCTGATTTAACGGTTTCATATGCTTTTGTCATTGTGAAGTTATGCACGCATGACGCTAAAGGCATCACCGATAAAGATTTTGAGTTGGCAGCAAAAATTGAATCTGTGATTGCTTGGCAACCTGCATTAGAAGGAGGTGCGTTAAAAGGAACCCCTAATGAAGACGCACGTTTTAAGTATATTAAGTATGATTAAACTCATCTGAGTTTAAGTGTAAAAGAGAAAATAATCGAGGTGAATACATAAAATTGAAGTTACGGGACGGATGCTGGACTTAATCCCAAGTCACCAATCTTAAATTAGAAGTAATTAATAGTTTAGCCTGAAGCAGTTTCAGGCTATTTACTTACCTTGCAAGGCTCTAATATGCGCATGACCAAGCATTTTATAAATACGAATGCGATGAACAAAAGGCCACCAATCATAAAGAAAGATTTGTAGTGGTCGCCACATGGCAACCCAGCCAATGATTGTTAAGCTTTCGCGCGCAATAGTCAAAGCGGTGCTGGATCCGAATTGCCCAATAATGTCTGCCGCTACTAAACATAATGAAACAAAGACCATACCAATTATTAAGCTAGTACGGCCCCGTCTTAAGAGCTGTTTGAATTCTCGGCGTACTAGTTCCGCCTTGAAGTTGAAATGATTATGAATTGCTTCCGTCAAGAGTGAGCTAGGGTCGCCATCAGTTGGCATATGCTCAATATGAATAATGATTTGTAATTTGCTTTTTGGAGAAAGTCCCAGCGCCCAAGTTTCTATAAATGTCTCGGCCTCTTTATCAAGATCTTTGACGAGAAAGGGGCTTGGATCCATTGAGTTAAACATTTGTGCAAAGTCACAAACACGCAGTTCAAGTTGATGTGGTGATAAAGTGTTGGTTTTCATGATTTATAGGATCAGCATTTCTTTGCTAGCAAGGTATCACAAGAGTATTGATTCTAAACTACTCGGCGTTTGGTTATACAAGATATTTCCACAAAAAAATGTCTAAAGTTTAATGTGAGTCTAGAGGTTTAAAAACTATGGTTATATAAGCTCAATAATATCTTCTCTGGTTATAATTTTAATTTTTGAAAACCAATATAATCAATAATTTAACCACATCTTTAAAATTCATTTAATATTGCCTTCATGTTTTAGACTAATCATTTAAATTTTTTAATCAGTAAAAGGAAATGGTCATGACAGATATTGTGCCTAATGTAGTTTTCAAAACGCGTGTTCGTGATGAAAGTGTTGCAAGTGAGAATCCATTTCGCTGGCAAGATGTAAGTACAGATGAAATTTTTACTGGAAAAAAAATTGTAATTGTTGCACTTCCAGGCGCTTTTACGCCAACTTGCTCCAGCAAGCACTTACCTGGTTTTGATGCTAAATTCTCTGAATTTAAAAGCCTAGGTATCGATGAGATTTACTGCATCAGCGTTAATGATGCTTTTACTATGTTTCAATGGGCTAAAAATCTAGGTGTTACCCATGTAAAAATGCTACCAGATGGCAATGCTGACTTTACTCGTATGATGGGTATGCTTGTGAAAAAAGAAAACCTAGGATTTGGCGAGCGCTCTTGGCGCTACTCAATGTTTGTGGATAACAAAAAAATTGTGAAACTATTACAAGAGCCAGGCATATGCGATAACTGTGGCGATGATTCATTTACAGTGAGTGATGTAGATACTATGCTGAATTACTTGAAAAACAAGTAATTGGTTAAATGGGATTTATTTAATATGGGCGATGCATATCATGTATCGCCCAGTTTTTTATAGTCATTGAAATGAGAAAGTTAATTGTTTAAATATGATGTTGATTTGTTTGTCATTGGTGCAGGTTCAGGCGGTGTGCGCGCAGCACGCACAGCCGCTGGGATGGGTGTACGTGTAGCTATTGCGGAAGAAAAGTATTTCGGCGGCACTTGTGTAAATGTGGGCTGTGTACCAAAGAAACTATTTGTATACGCCTCACAATTTAGCGAGAATTTTGCGGCTGCTAAGGGATATGGCTGGCAATTACAAGCATCTTCTTTTGATTGGACAACCTTATTAAAGAGTAAAAATAAGGAAATCGAGCGATTGCAGGGGGTTTATGAGCGATTATTGAAAGAAAGCGGTGTTGAAATTATTGAAGCCCGCGCACATTTAATTGATGCTCATACCGTGAGTGTTGGCGGTAGAACCTATACCGCTGAGCGTATTCTTATAGCAACTGGCGGTTGGCCTTATATCCCTGATGTTCCAGGTAAAGAATTCATTGTTACCTCTAACGAAATGTTTTTTCTCAAAGAGTTGCCTAAGCGTTTGCTCATTGTAGGCGGTGGTTATATCTCAGCTGAATTTGCTGGCATTATGCATGGTCTTGGAGTTGAAGTGACCGTATGTGAGCGCAATGCAAAATTGCTAAATGGCTTTGATGAAGATGTGCGCGATTTCTTGGTTGAAGAAATGACCAAAAAAGGCATTAATTTCAGATTTAATAGCATCATTCAACATATAGAAAAAGTACAAGATGGCTTAATTGCCCATACTGACGTCGGCAATTATATTTCCACGGATTTGGTAATGTACGCTACAGGTCGTGTGCCAAATACTAAAGGTCTCGGCTTAGAAAAAATTGGTGTTAAGTTAGACCCAGTAGGCGCAGTTATTGTAAATTCAGATTACCAAACAAACATCCCTTCAATTTATGCACTTGGTGACGTTACCAATCACGTTAAACTTACCCCACTAGCAACGGCTGAAGGTTCAGTACTTGTAAATAAACTATATGCAGACAAGAGCGCAATAGTAGATTATGACCTCATACCTACAGCGGTTTTTAGTCAGCCGAATATAGCCACTGTTGGTTTAACTGAGAAGCAAGCGAAGCAAAAGTATGGTGCAGATATTGATATTTATATTGCCAATTTTAAGCCAATGAAAAATACTATTTCTGGCAGTAGCGAGCGCACCTTCATGAAAATGATTGTGGTCAAAAGTACTGATTGCGTGGTGGGTATTCACATGGTTGGCACCGATGCAGGGGAGATTATTCAAGGTATGGCAATAGCTATGCGTGCAGGCGTTACCAAGGCAATATTCGATAGTACCATCGGCATACACCCGACTGCGGCTGAGGAGTTTGTGACGATGCGTAAGCCTGTCCGCTAACTTACGCCGTCTAAATAATTACTTCCGAAATGAAAGGCAAAAATTTAGGCTAATACGCAATATTTAAGAAAAGGTCTCTTTTTTAAATTGCCCAAAGTGCAACATGATAGTAGGTAAGATTAATAAATTTAGAATCGTAGAGGTTACTAAACCTCCAACAATAATCGTTGCCATTGGGCCTTCGATTTCTCGCCCTGGCTGACCGCTACCGAGGGCAAGCGGTAGCAAGCCCAGCGCAGTGACCAGAGCTGTCATTAATATTGATGGTAGCCGTTCAGATGCACCACGTATGCAGGTTTCTAATCCCCAAACGCAATTTTCTTCGTCGACGAGGTGTTGGTAATGCGACACCATCATGATTGAGTTTCTAAGGGTGATGCCAAATAGTGTGACAAAGCCCACCAATGAACCTAGTGAAATCCAGCCGCCAGTAAACATCGCAGCAATTACACCACCAATGAGTGCAAAGGGTAGGTTAGCGAAAGTAAGCAACAGGTTGCGTAATCTGCCGAAGGCAATATAGAGCATCAGAAAGATACCCACGGCTGCAAGCAATGAATGCACAATTAAATCTTCACGAGATTTTGCATTCGCTTCAGCTTCGCCTGTGTAAGTCACAAAGTTTCCGTTTGAGAGCTTAACATCAATATTCATGCGCTTTTTCAATTCACTTGAAAAGCTCGCAATGTCACGGTTATGAATATTGCAAGTCACTGTTTGGATACGTTTAGCCCCAGCGTGTAATATTTTTGAGCGACCATTTTCTTGACTAATATCTGCTATATCTTTGAGGTACACAATCTTACCGTCAGGATTTTTAAGCGGTAACGAGCCAATTTCACGCAAATCATCGCGCACTGAGCGGCTGAACATCACATTCACGCTGGTCACTTGATTGCCTTGATAGATTTGTGTCGCTTGTACTCCTTCGTAGGCCGCTTGTATGTTCTCCAGAACGTCTAGCGATTGTAAGCCATATAATGCAAGTCGCTCTGGGCGTAAGCGTATGGTGAGCTCTGGAGTGCCTGGAGGCGATTGAATTTGTACTTCTGACGCGCCTGAAATGTTGCTAAGTAAATCGGCTACTTCGCGTGCATCTCGGTCTAAAGCATCTAAATCTTGCCCATGAATATTAATCACCATGGCAGCAGTAAAGCCTGAAATGGTCTCTTCAATACGTTCGGTTAAAAAAGTATTGATGGCAAAAGTCACCCCTATAAAACCAATTTCAGCCTTTCCATCATTGTCGTCATCTACAGTTTCTCCCGCTAACTCCTCCCGTATATTGTTGAGTACGCGGTTTTGTTCAGGTCCTGACAAGTTATCTAACTCAATTTCAAATTCGCTGTAATGTGTGCCAAATGTATCCGCAGCATTAGGTGCGCGACCAACCCATTGCGTTACGGATGTAACGCCTTTGATGTTACCCACAACTTTTGACACTTTTTCACCGATACGTAAAGATTCTCGTGCAGACGTCCCAGGCACGGCAGTCATGTGCATGATGTAATGACCTTCATGTAGATTTGGAATAAACTGACTTTTGAATAACGGTAAAATACCCAGCCCTAGCGCAATAAAGATGGTTGTTAGGCTTATCACCATCACGTAGTTGCGCTCGATGCGTTTCAATAAGCGCACGTAGCCTTTCTTCATCCACGCGATAAGTGGCGGGTCATTACTATCAAGCTTTCCACGCGAGAACAATAGGTAGCAAAGAGCAGGGGTTAAGGTGAGTGCGACCACTAAAGAGGCGACAATCGCGCTGATATAAGCATAGCCTAATGGTGCGAACAGTTTTCCAGCAACACCTGATAAAGTTAGTAGCGGTAAAAATACCAGCACCACAATAATCGTGGCATATACAACTGAACTGCGCACTTCCATAGAGGCATTAAATACGACTTGATGTGCAGGAAGCGGATTGCTAAGCAGTCGATTTTCACGTAAGCGCCTAAAAATATTTTCAGTATCAATAATCGCGTCATCGACCACTTCGCCTAATGCAATAGCTAAACCGCCTAGCACCATAATATTCAAGCCAGTGCCAAAGTAGCCCAATACAATGGTGGCTGCGAGTAATGAAAGTGGGATAGCAGTGGCGGAAATAAACGCGGTCCGTACATTAAACAAAAATAAAAATAACACGGCGATGACCAGTGTTGAGCCAATTAAAATATCAGTTTTAACGCCATCAATAGCAGTTTCAATAAAATTAGCAGGGCGGAACAATGCAGGATAAAATGTGATATTCTGCGCTTTAAGTTCGGGTGCCAATTCCTGCATGGCTTTTTCAACCGCTTCGGTCACGGCTTTAGTATTCGCCCCAAGTTGACCTTGTACCGAAAAATACACACCTTCCTTACCGTTAATGGCTGCCGCACTAATTGCTGGTGCCGCACCTTCTACCACTTGGCCTAAGTCGCTCAGGCGCACGGTTTGCCCATTGCGATGCATAATGGGCATTTGTCCAAGTTGCCTTACATTTTTAGCTTGGCCTTCAGTATTAATTAAAATACGTTGATTATTATTTTCAATATAACCAGCTCCGCGCACGCCTGTAACACGTGCCGTTGCCGTTAACACTTCTTGAATTGATAAGTTGTAGCGTATGAGTTTGCTAGGATCCACCAGAATTTGAAATTGTCTTACATCGCCGCCCAATACGTTCACATCTGCCACGCCAGGTACAGCCATAATGTGTGGGCGTATTGTCCAATCGACCAATGTTCGCAGCTCCATTAAGCTGCGTTTATCGGAGGTAAGACCCATCCCTAAAACCGTGCTGGCGCTCGAAGCTAATGGCGTGATAGTAGGTACGATGTTCTTTGGTAATTGATTGTTAAGTGTGGCCAATCGTTCAGCGACCACTTGTCTATTGCGATAGATATCAGTGTTTTCGTCAAAAATAATGGTGATTATAGACAAGCCTGGGATGGATTGAGAGCGCATGGACTCAATACCCACTGTGCCCGACAGCGTAGTTTCTATAGGCTGTGTGACTAACTGCTCGACCAGGCTAGAGGATAAACCTGGAGACTCTGTTTGAATGACCACTTGCGTGGGTGAAAATTCTGGAAAAACATCTAAATTGGTGCGGCTAAGACCATATAAGCCATACACAATGAGTAGGCAAGCCAAGCCAATAATGACACCATGAAAACGAATGGAAAAGCGAACGAGGGCGGACATCATGCTGTAGCTTAGTCCTCGTTCTCATTTTTAATTTGGTATTTCAACTCTTCAGATAACAGCAACTGTGCACCGCTATTGACTAGCTCATTATTCACCGCCAAACCCGAAGTGTTATACCAACCACTAATCGCTTCACTTTCAATTTCAACTTCAGTACTAATCCGTCTGCGAACAAATTTATCTGCACCAATTTTTTGGTAAACCCATGCTTGGTTAGCGTACCAAACCACAGCCTCGTGCGGCACAATCACGCCAGAACTAGCTTTGCCCTCTGTGCTAAGGCGCGTTGTTACGCGCATTCCAGCACGCAGACTGCCAGCTGGCGCGCGATAAAAGTATGTTTTACCTTGAAGGGTGCTATCAGCTTGTGGGGCATCTGAGATAAATTGCGCTTTAATCACTTGCGTTTGCGAACCCATTGGTACAATTTGTAGTGTGGTATTTTTACTTGGCGTCACATCAAAAGGTAATGAGATTTTTAATAAGACATCTTGTGACTGCAAAAGTGATTCAAACTCAGGATTGCTTGTAGTTTGTGTTGCCCAATTAGCGAGCGTGGCGCCCCATTGCTGGCGCATATTATCGCGAATGCCATTGGCTAATGTAGCGGAAGTGCTTAATTTTGCTTTTTCACCATTTAAAATTGCTTGTGCTTCTAGTACTGCGCGGTCGGACACGTTCTTATCATCTTGGTTTAATAACTGCAAACGTTGTAAATTTTGCTCAGCACTTGTCATGGTTGAACGTGTCACATTGCCTTCGGCAAGCGCGGCTAAATAACGGGTGCGCATTTCAATTAAGCTGCTCATAGCTTCAACCGTGCCGAATGAGGCTGTTACCGCTTGATATTGAGTGGCGTGCAGTTTAATAGTCTGTATGCCGCTTTGCTGTTGTGATGCGACAGGTAAAATGAGCGTTGCTACACCTTTTTCATTTACGTGATTATCGACTACCAGTGTTTTAGTCTCAACTTCTTCTTCGCCATTGGTGGTCGCTGCTTCATATTCGTCTTTACCGTAGAAAATTAAAAACCAAAACAAAATGACAATTAAAGCCGCTTGCAGGCCGATAATAATGGTTGCCTTACGGTTCATTTCTCACCCTCTAAATTAAACGCAGCGTTAACACTTTTTGAACTCGCAGAAACTTCACTCGCTAGCGGCTTTTGCAAAGTATTTTCTAATTGGTCTAATGATTTGTTTAGCTGAAAGTTGGCTAAGGCTACATTCTTCTCCGCATTTATAACTTCTAGTTGAGCATAAGTCATTTCTAACCTGTCAATATCCCCTGCGGTAAACTTGCGTTGCATGCGTTGGGTGTTAGATTGCTGTTGAGCCAGTAAGCGCTGCTGATTTTCTAGCGCCTTCTTAGCTTGAATGACTTCTGCATTAGCAATATTTGCCTCTAAAATGACTTTGGTTTGCAAGTCTTCAAATTGGGCAGCCTCAACCTCGCGTAACATAGTTGCCTCAGCAATTGCCACTTTGTTTTTATTCAGCAAGCTAAGCAGACCAGATAAACCAAGTGACCAGATGTTATCGCCAAATTCATAAGCTGCACCTGGACTAATAACCAGATCAGGATACTGCCCAGCAATTTCCAATTTCAATTTAGCTTCTGCCGCCGCATAGCGCTCTAGCGCAATTCTAATATCAAGACGGTTAAGTAATGTCGTGGTTTGAAGCTCGGTGTTAGTGAGGTTGTATTCTGGTCGCTTCTGATCAATATCTAGTGACATTGTTACTACATTTGCAAGCGGGACTCCTATATTGCTAGCAAGTTTAGATAGCAGAATCAGTTTAGTTTGCTGCGCAGAGTTGACTGTAGAGCTGATGGTTTGTAATCGTAGTTTAGCATTACTTAACTCAATATTAGAGGCTACGCCAACGCTGACACGCTTTTGGTAGATATTCACTATTTCTTCGTGGCGTAACTCTTCTATATGCAGTAAGTGTAATTGAGTTTCATTGAATGCATATTCAGTCAGCGTTTGCGCAATGTTATTGCGTAGTTGCCAAGCGATTTGCGCAATTTTAAGCTTGGCTGCTTTTGATAAATGTTGGGCGTTCTCTATACGTATTTCACGTTTATTCGCGGTTACTATTGGTATATCAATGCTTAAGCCGAAGGCAAATGGCTTTTTTGATGGATCGGGATCATCGCTGTGTGCTAAGTTACCATTAAGTGTAGGCGCTAAGCGTTGTGCAGCTCTGGCTCCTGATGCTTGAGTAGCACGCCACTGTGCGCGGGCAACATCTAAACTGGGATGAAAGAAAAGGGCACAATAAGTAAGCTCATCTAGCCCCCATTGACGAACTGGCAATTCATCGCTTGTATAACCATTAATTGAGAGGTATTCAATAAACGGCTTGCCAAAAGGATCTTTTAATTCAAATTTGGCTATAGCAGTTGAAGGTTCAATGGGTTTAGCAACATATTTTTGAAAGCTACATGCTGTTAAAACTGTTGAAAAGCAAGCTGCTAAGGCAATTATTTTAATTGGCCTGAGTTGATCGTATGTGTTTAGATGCGCGTGCTTAATCAAAACAGTAGCAATGGCGATAGTATAAATAATGAATGCAGTAATTTAGGCATCATTATTAAGGAGAGTTAATCGATGATTTCTGCATGTACAGCAGTTAAAGCATCTTGCAGAGTCTCTTCATTTAAGCCGTTAATTGTCGTAGCTAGTAAGTCTGCGGCTTCTATAGTAGAAACAGATAAGTCATGACTATCCATTTCTGCAATCAAGCCTGCAGCAGCACCCGTTACTTTCAACAATGATTGACGTTCGCGCATTAATAGCTCTAATTCAGCACGCAGCATATTGATTTCGTTTTGATTGATGTTAGTTTGCATGGTCTCGACTCTATATTAATGGTATTAATGATTCATATAACTTTAGGTGACATTCTCGCATAATCGTAGCTCGCTCTGCTAGAAAATCAGCCACAAACACAGGCAAAAATGCATTTATGCTTAAATAAAGAAATATTTTATTTTATCTATTCCCATTTTCACTAGTTGATATATAATGCCCGCTTGTTTGAAACGACGGTTATTTTAGTCGTTATCTACCTGCGAGAGTGGCGGAATTGGTAGACGCACTGGATTTAGGTTCCAGCGCCGTAAGGCGTGAGAGTTCGAGTCTCTCCTTTCGCACCATATATAAGGGCTTCCCAAGGGAAGCCCTTTTTGTTACCTAAGATCATCCTAATTTTTAAAACAAGTTTTAAAAATTCGCATACAAACTATTCTGGGTTTGATATTACATTCGGCGATGCCATTAAGTCTAGAGCGGAATCTTCTTGAAGCTGACTTCTCTGTCTATGCAGCTACTTTGATAATGGTGTTGGCATTTTTATGGGTAATCATCAAATTGCTAATAAAGCTGAGGATTCTTTTGAAGCTTCTGCAGCTATACTTAACTTCAGAGTTTTAACGGATGTTTAGATTAAATACTCCGCCTAAAACTAAGAATCAACACTTTTCTAAATGATGTTAAAGTCATAGTGAAAAAATGCAGGTGTTGTTTGTGAAGGAAAGTCTAATATGCTATAGTTTCCCGCTTAATTTACGCGAATTTTTGAGCCAATAGAGTTATTGAGAATGGCAAAAATAGACAAGGCTTGTTTAAAGTCTAGTATAGTTGCTGCTTAGCATGGTCTTGACGCTCTCTTTTTCGTACCAACTTACTTGTAAGAACGGCTTTGGTTATCACCTGTAATAGAGTGTTATCCACATTCGTACTTGAAAACTTAGAATATTGACTTTAGGAATAAACCGCATGGCATTGAATGTTGAAACTATCAGTAAACTAGAACGTCGTATCACGATTTCAGTTCCACTCCAACCACTTCAGGCGCAGATTCATCAGCGTTTGTCTCAAATGTCACGTACTGCAAAATTCGCTGGTTTTAGGCCAGGTAAAGCACCTATGGGTTTGGTGAATCAGCATTATGGTGACCAAGTGCGTGATGAAGTATATTCTGGTGCGGTTGAAAAAAGCTTTGGTGATGCAGTGGATGAAGCTAAATTGCGCGTTGCAGGTTATCCGAATATTGAACATAAGCCGTTCGATGCTGCTACTCAGAATTTAGAATATACGGCTACTTTTGAAGTATTTCCTGACGTTGTTTATGGCGATTTAGCTAAAATGAAAATTGAGCGCCCAGTGATTGAAGTGGGTGAGGCTGATGTTAAAAAAACATTAGACGTTTTAGTAAAGCAACGCGTGAGCTATTCACTTGTTAAACGCGCGGCTAAAAAAGGTGATCGCGTTAACGTGACACTTAAAGCTTCTATTGATGGTAAAGAGGTTGAATCAACTGGCGATAAAGGCATTGATTTAGTGTTGGGTGAGGCTGGTCGTGTAGAGACATTCGATGCGGAACTTACTGGTGGCAAAACTGGTACTTCAAAACAGTTTGATATTAGCTACCCAGCAGACCACACACCAGAACAATTAGCTGGTAAAACTGTTACTTATGATGTGACTTATGTGAGCGTTTCTGAGCCAAAATTGCCTGAATTAGATGCTGACTTTGCTAAAAGTCTCGGTATTGAAGATGGTGATGTTGAAAAAATGAAAGCCGAAATCACTGAAAGTTTGAATCAAGAAGTAACTAAGCGCGTAAGTGCTAAATTGAAAGAGCAAGTATTCCAAGCTTTGGTCGATAGCGCTGACTTTGAGATTCCTCGTATATTGCTTGGTTCTGAAATTAATCGCATGATGGAAACGACTGCGCAAAATCTAAAACAACGTGGCGCTGATTTGAGTACCATAAAACTTGAGCCTTCAATGTTTGAAGAGCAGGCTAAACGTAGCACTACTCTTCGTTTAATTTTAGGCGAGTTAATCAATACTAATGGTTTACACGCCAATGCAGATCAAATTCGTGCGATGGTTGATGTGTTCTCACAAAGTTTTGAGCGTCCAGCTGACGTGGTGACTTGGTACTACGCAGATCCTAAACGTTTAGATGAACCATCAGCTTTGGCTACTGAAGAGAACGCCGTGGCGTATGTGTTGTCCAAAGCTAAAGTATCTGATAAAAAAGTTAAATTCGATGATTTAATGGGAAATGCCTAAATGACAGGTTTTAATATGAATGGATTGCAACAATCGCAGTCAACGTTAGATCTGAGCCCTCAGGGTTTGGGTTATATCCCAATGGTTGTGGAGCAGAGTGGTCGTGGTGAGCGTTCTTATGACATCTATTCGCGTTTACTAAAAGAGCGTGTGATATTTCTTGTTGGCCCAGTCAATGATATGTCAGCAAACCTTGTAGTTGCTCAATTACTATTCTTAGAGGCTGAAAATCCAGATAAGGATATTTCTCTCTATATTAACTCTCCAGGTGGTTCTGTGACTGCGGGTATGTCGATTTATGACACTATGCAGTTCATTAAAGCCGATGTAAGCACTTTGTGTATTGGTCAAGCAGCAAGTATGGGTGCGTTCTTATTAGCTGCTGGCGCAAAGGGTAAACGCTTTAGTTTGCCAAACTCACGAGTGATGATTCATCAGCCGTCTGGTGGCTTCCAAGGTCAATCTACCGACATTGAGATTCATGCAAAAGAAATTTTGTATTTGCGTGCGAGATTAAATGATATTTTGGCGCACCATACAGGCAAAACCTCTGCAGAGATTGACCGTGATACTGAGCGTGATAACTTTATGAGCGCTACGCAGTCAGTGGAGTATGGCATGATTGATAAAGTGATTGAAAGTCGTACAGAAGCGGCATAATATTACTTTAAAGTTCAAAGTGTTGAAGTTGTAATGATAGTGATGTTGTTAAAAAAGTTACCATTTAAATAGGAATTACACATGGCGAATAAAGCCGACGGCGACAAGCTACTCTATTGTTCATTCTGTGGCAAAAGCCAACATGAAGTAAAAAAACTCATTGCTGGACCTTCAGTGTTCGTTTGTAATGAGTGTGTAGATTTGTGTAACGACATCATCAGAGAAGAAGTAAAGAGTACTGATGGTTTGAAATCAACGGATCAGAGCTTACCTACGCCGCAAGAAATTTGTAAAATTTTAGATCAATACGTGATTGGTCAAACGCACGCTAAAAAGAACTTAGCGGTTGCGGTGTATAACCACTATAAACGTCTGGGTCATAATAATCTGTCAGATGGTGGTCAAAAAGACGAAGTTGAAATTTCGAAAAGTAATATTCTTTTGATTGGACCAACAGGTTCAGGCAAGACATTATTAGCGCAAACATTGGCTAGGTTACTAGATGTGCCATTCGTGATGGCTGATGCTACCACCTTGACTGAAGCGGGTTACGTAGGTGAAGACGTTGAAAATATCATGCAAAAACTATTGCAGAAATGTGATTACGATGTTGAAAAAGCCAAACGAGGTATTGTTTATATTGATGAAGTGGATAAAATTTCACGTAAATCTGAAAACGCTTCTATTACACGTGATGTTTCAGGTGAAGGCGTACAACAGGCCTTGCTCAAGTTGATAGAAGGTACAGTTGCTTCTATCCCCCCACAAGGCGGCCGTAAGCATCCAAATCAAGAGTTTGTTCAACTTGATACAACAAATATACTCTTTATCTGTGGCGGTGCTTTTGACGGTTTAGAAAAAGTGATACGCTTGCGCTCTGAAAAGGGTGGTATTGGTTTTGGTGCCGAAGTAAAAGGTAAAAAAGATATTCGTCAGGTTGGCGCAGTGCTACGCGATGTAGAGCCTGAAGATTTGATTAAGTTTGGTTTAATTCCAGAGTTTATTGGTCGTTTACCAGTAGTCGCAACATTAGAGTCTCTTGATGAAGCGGCGCTCATGACTATTTTAACTGAACCTAAAAATGCGCTTACTAAACAATACATCAAGCTATTCAAGATGGAAGGCGTAGAGTTGGAGTTTAGAGAATCAGCCTTACTGTTAATTGCTAAAAAAGCACTCGAACGTAAAACAGGTGCGCGAGGCCTGCGTTCAATTCTAGAGCACTCTCTACTTGATATTATGTATGAGCTACCTTCTTTAGAGAATTTGAGCAAAGTTGTGGTTGACGAAGGTGTTGTTCGTGGCGACTCGCCAGCCATTTTAATTTATGCAGATAAACCTACAGAAGAAGCGGTTGGTTAAGCGTAGTTAATTCACTTCATTGCTTTTGTCTTTAAATTATTTTGTTTGAAAATTAAAGCATCTGCTGAAGCTTTAGACTTGAACTCTAAGGTTTCAGCCCCATAAATGATTCTGTAGGCATAAATGGCTTACTCTTTAGCTTAATTTGGAAGTCTCCATGACAAAATCATTACCTGTATATACTCCTGATAATGGCTTATTGCCAGTATTGCCGTTGCGAGACGTGGTTGTTTATCCGCATTTGGTAATTCCATTATTCGTTGGACGCACAAAGTCTGTAAAGGCCTTAGAAATTGCCTCTGAAGGTAATAAACAGATTTTATTGGTTGCACAAAAATCAGCTAATAAAGATGAACCAGATGCTGCTGACTTGTATGAAGTCGGCACCATAGCAACTGTACTTCAAATGTTGAAGTTGCCTGACGGCACGGTTAAGGTATTAGTTGAAGGCGTACAACGCGCCAAGGTTACAGGCTTTATTGAGACTGAAGAGTGCTTTGCCGCTAATGCTGAACTTATCGCCGAATCTGTCAATGATGTAGAGATTCAAGCCTTAATGCGGACCGTATTCGCTCAGTTTGATCAATACGTTAAGCTTAACAAAAAAATTCCACCTGAAATATTAACTTCACTTGCTACTATTGATGAGGCAGGGCGCTTAGCTGACACTATTGCGGCACATTTAACACTTAAGTTAGATGAAAAACAGAAAATATTAGAAATGTTTAGTGTAGCTGAACGTTTAGAACATTTGCTGCATTTGATGGAGGGTGAGATTGATATTTTACAAGTTGAGAAGCGTATTCGCGGGCGTGTAAAACGCCAAATGGAGAAAACTCAGCGTGAATACTACTTAAATGAACAAGTAAAAGCAATTCAAAAAGAATTGGGCGAGCAAGATGAAAATGCCGAAATGGAAGAGCTTGAGAAGCGCATAGAAGCGGCTCGCATGCCTAAAGAAGCGCTGACTAAAGTTGCCAGTGAGCTTAAAAAGCTGAAATTGATGTCACCGATGTCTGCGGAAGCTTCAGTGGTGCGTAACTATATTGATATTCTGATTAATTTGCCTTGGAAGAAAAAGACGAAAATCAGTAAGGATTTGTTAGCCGCTGAGAAAGTTTTAGACGATGACCACTATGGTTTAGAAAAAGTTAAAGAACGCATTGTTGAGTATTTAGCAGTTCAGCAGCGTGTAGAAAAAATTAAAGCGCCTATTTTATGTTTGGTTGGCCCACCAGGTGTCGGTAAAACTTCATTAGGTCAAAGTATTGCAAAAGCTGTAAATCGCAAGTTTGTGCGTATGGCTTTAGGTGGGGTACGTGATGAGTCTGAAATACGCGGTCATAGACGTACTTACATTGGATCTATGCCAGGTAAGATTTTGCAAAGCATGAGTAAAGTAGGTGTTAAAAATCCATTATTTTTACTCGATGAAGTCGATAAAATGGGTCAAGACATGCGTGGTGAT
The DNA here is from genome assembly GCF_029946165.1 of Methylotenera sp. Classification (GTDB taxonomy): domain Bacteria; phylum Pseudomonadota; class Gammaproteobacteria; order Burkholderiales; family Methylophilaceae; genus Methylotenera. The sequence goes on along the minus strand of NZ_JAQSDZ010000016.1, from coordinate 106,906 downwards.
CCTTCTTCTGCATTATTGGAAGTGTTGGATCCTGAGCAAAACCATACATTTGCAGATCATTATGTCGAAGTTGAGTATGACTTATCAGATGTGATGTTCGTGGCAACTGCCAATTCAATGAATATACCTGCGGCTTTATTAGACCGTATGGAAATCATTCATCTTTCTGGCTATACCGAAGATGAAAAAGTGAATATAGCAATGCGTTATTTATTGCCTAAGCAACTTAAATCACACGGTTTAAAAGAGCAGGAAGCCAGCGTTTCTGAGGCTGCTGTGCGCGATATCATTCGCTATTATTCACGTGAAGCTGGTGTGCGTAAACTTGAGCAAGAGATTGCAAAAGTATGCCGTAAAATAGTTAAAGAGCTGATTACGGTTAAAGCTAAAGAAGGTGCAAAAGCACCTAAAAAAATCACTGTTATACCTAAAAATTTAGATCAATACTTAGGTGTGCAACGCTACGACTATGGAGTTGCAGCAAAAGCAAATCAGATTGGGCAAGTGACAGGCTTGGCTTGGACATCCGTTGGTGGAGAGTTATTAACGATTGAAGCTGTTTTGTTATCGGGTAAAGGTAAAACGACTACTACCGGTAAACTGGGTGAGGTGATGAAAGAATCAACTCAGGCTGCAATGAGTGTTGTTCGTAGTCGCGCTAAACGTCTTGGTATTAGCGATGACTTCTACGAAAAAAACGACATCCATATTCACTTTCCTGAAGGCGCTACACCTAAAGATGGTCCAAGTGCAGGGATTGCTATTACTACCGCCTTAGTATCAATTTTAACTAACATTCCTGTACGTGCGGATGTTGCGATGACAGGCGAAATTACCTTGCGTGGTGAAGTTTTACCCATTGGTGGATTAAAAGAGAAGTTGCTGGCAGCGCATCGCGGCGGCATTAAAACTGTGTTAATTCCTAGTCAGAATGTGAAAGACTTGGCTGATATCCCTGAGAATATCAAAAACCATTTAGATATTCATCCTGTGCAATGGATTGATGAAGTGCTAGCGCTCGCGCTGGCTTCACAGCCAATACCATTGTCAGAAATACCCCAAGTTCATGACATTGTTACAAAAGACGTGCAAGCTGCTGATAAGTCAGTGGAAAATAAAAGTGCAGATGTAGAGGCTATTAAGCACTAGTGGCAATAAGTGTGAATCTTCAATTTAAAACGCTTGACATAGCCTTTAAAGGCTTGATATAAAGCTAAACGGGTAGTAAATACCCCAAATCAAATTAGTTTTTATTAACAACCTTTAAGAGGGGACTACTCGTGAATAAATCAGAACTGATAGACAGTATTGCAAGTGCTTCGGGCATTTCAAAAGCTGCAGCTGGTCGTGCGTTAGATGCTACTACAGCCGCAATTACAGCTGCAATGAAAAAAGGCGATTTAGTAACATTAATTGGCTTTGGTACATTTTATGTGGGTAAGCGCGAAGCACGTAATGGTCGTAACCCGCGTACAGGTGAAGTTATTAAGATTAGCGCAGCAAACTCTCCTAAATTTAGGGCTGGTAAATCTCTTAAAGATGCTGTAAACTAGCGTTTTTGTTGGTTAAGCAGGGTGCTTAGCTCAGTTGGTAGAGCGTCGCCCTTACAAGGCGAATGTCAGCGGTTCGACCCCGTTAGCACCCACCAAAAATACAAAAAGTGTGACTAAGCCGTTCCTGATTTCAAATTTGAGAGTGCTGGTTTTTAAGCACTCTTTTATTTTGTAAAAAATAAAAGCACACATTTTAAGTGATATTTGTAAAAACGTATTAATTTAGGTTCGTTGATACTTAAAGTTTTATGGAGTGGTAGTTCAGTTGGTTAGAATACCTGCCTGTCACGCAGGGGGTCGCGGGTTCGAGTCCCGTCCGCTCCGCCAAATAAAAATAGCGAGTCTTATGACTCGCTATTTTTATTTGTACTTTTGCTGTATACCGACAAGCAACTGTGTAAATCAAATCTATTGTGCAGCTAAGAAAATTACTAAGCCTATCTTATGATATATTAGTGACGTTTTGGATTTTCACGTAGTCCTAATCCAAAGCTTTCAATGACTATTAAAGCTTAAAGTCTGAATTTTGAGTGGACTTAAAGTCTAGAGAATGTGTAATTATTAAGGATAGAAAGTTTTTATGTTAGATCAAATTCGTACCGTAGCCCAAGGTTGGGTTGGCAAAGCTCTATTAGCTTTAATTACTATTCCTTTTGCATTATTTGGTATTGACTCGTATTTGAGTAGCGCTGGTAATAATGCCACTGTAGCTAAAGTCGGCGGTAATAATATCTCTGTGCAAGCATATGATAACGCTTTAAAAAATATGCGTAATCGCTTGCAGTCTGAGGGCAAATTTGAGCAAGCTCAATTAGATAGTCCTGAAGTAAAGTCATTAGTGTTAGATCAGCTTATTAATAAGCAATTATTAAATGATGAAATACATAATGCTAATTACGCTATCAGTGATTTACAGTTGGCTACTTACGTTACTGGAATGCCTGAGTTTCAGAAAGATGGTAAGTTTTCACAAGAGCTTTATGATCTTACCTTGTCACAGAATCAACTATCACCTACTAAATTTGAAGCGGCCATGCGTACTGATTTGCTAGCGCAACAAGCACAGGATGGTATTACTAGATTAGGCTTTATTTCTAACACGCGCGCTGATGAAGTGCTTAAATTGGCTAATCAACAACGTGTAGTAACTGTGTCTGAAATCAAAACAAAAGATTTTGTTGATCAAGTTACAGTTAAGCCTGAAGACGTTAAGGCTTATTACGAGCAACACAAAAGTAAACTTATCGTTCCAGAACAAGTGAAAATTGAGTTTTTATCACTTGCGCCAGTAAACTTTATGCGCAATGTGAATGTTAGCGATGAGGACGTTAAGAAATACTATGATGATAACGCTGCGAAATTTCAGGGTAACGAGCAAAGACGTGCTAGTCATATTTTAATTGCCTTCGGCGTGAGCGCTACGCCTGAGCAAAAACAACAAGCAAAAGCTAAAGCTGAGGATATCTTAGCTCAAATAAAAAAAGACCCACGCAAGTTTGAGCAATTAGCTATTAAGGAATCACAAGACCCTGGCTCTGCAGTTAAAGGTGGTGATTTAGGCAGCTTTGGTCATGGTGCGATGGTAAAGCCATTTGAAGATGCTGCATTTAGCATGAAAGTTAATCAAGTGAGCGATTTAGTTGAGTCTGAGTTCGGCTATCACATTATTAAAGTCACAGAAATTTCTGGTCAAACTGCTGATTTCAATAGCTTAAAACCGCAAATCAAAGGCGATTTAATGTTTCAAAAAGCTAAAGATGAATTTGCTAAACAAGCAGAAGTATTTAGTGACCTTGTTTATACGGAATCAGGTAGTTTAGAGCCCGCTGCTAAAGCTTTCGGTGGTCAGGTGCAGAAGTCTGATTGGCTTAGTCGTGAATCGGGAGCTAAGTTCTTTAAAAATAATGACAAAATCATGAGTTTGGTTTTTTCAAATGAAGTGCTTAAAGAGCGTCGTAATACTGAGGCTATAGAAGTTTCTACAGATAATATGGTTGCAGCACGTGTAATAGATTATAAAGCTGCTGCTCCAAAGAGCTTTGATGAAGTGAAATCAGGTATTGAAGCTTTGCTTAAATTAGAGGCAGCGTCTAAGCTTGCAGTCAAAAAAGGTGAGGCCGCACTTACAGACTTGCGTGATGGCAAAAATGTTGAAGGTATCGAGTGGATTAATGAAGTAACGGTAGATCGTAAAAATGCTCAAGGCCTAACAGATTTGGCTATGAATCAAGTATTCAAAACCAATACTGCAAAATTGCCGGCTTACTCAGGATTGGCTGATAGTAAGCAAGGTTATTTGTTGGTTAAGGTGATTAAAGTTGATACATCTTCATTAGCGAATGAAGAAGCTAAAAAGGCAGCTAAGGCACAGTTAAACGCGGCTTTAGCAAATGAATATCTTGCGGCATATAAACAGTCACTTCGTGAAAAAGCTAAAGTGACAGTGAACGAAAGCCTGTTGTTAAGTAATGCCGCTAAATAGTTTAATTTAGGCAATAAAAAAAGGCACTCTAGAGTGCCTTTTTTTATTGCCTATGACCCGTCCTGAAATAAGTTGACACTTTCTGAATCAAATTAAGGAGAGTCAAATGAACTCGCAAGTTGCAACATCAGTTCTAAGCTCCGCTAGCTGAGCGCCAGATTAAGATGGGCCGTGTGCACTGTTTATAGCTTACTACGCACAGCTGTCATCGCTTTTACCCCCCCAACTTGCTCAAGCTAGGACTGCACAAGTTATATCTGAAAGACCAGAATATGCAGACCAGTGCGGAGAGTCAAGCGTTGAAAATGGCGATTACTACAAGACGCTATGCATCGCCATTGACTCACCGTTCTGATCGGGGTATTCAGTATTGTTGAGCCGAATATCAAACCGGTCATCAGCTTCATCAAATCAGGCGTTCAATAACAGAGGGGTATGATTATTATCAAAATGCATTAGCTGAGAGCATGAATGGCATCTTAAAGAACGAGTTTCTACTCAGTAAACCTAGGGATTTGGTAGAGGCTAGAAAGATGGTGAAATAATCCATCCAGATTTATAATGAGGGCAGTCAGCATCTAAGCCTAATATGCAAAACGCCCGATGCAGTACATCAGGCGTTTTTAAATAGACCTAAAACAGGTGAATAACTGTCAACTTATTTTAGGACGGTACCGTTAAACTTAACCCACTTTTAATCAATCACGCCCGCAGCCGTAATATTCATACCACCATCAACATAAGTGATTTCGCCTGTAACACCTGAGGCTAAATCACTGCATAAAAATGCAGATACGTTACCAACTTCTTCAATTGTTACATTGCGGCGCAACGCTGCATGTTTTTCGTTAAAGCTAATCATTTTATCAAAATCACCAATACCAGAAGCTGCGAGTGTTTTAATGGGACCTGCAGATACTGCGTTAACACGTATGCCTTTAGGGCCTAAGCTTTGTGCCATATAGCGTACATTGGCTTCAAGGCTGGCTTTCGCTAAGCCCATGACGTTGTAGTTAGGCATTGTGCGCTCTGCACCTAAATAGCTCAATGTTAATAAGCTGCCATTCCTACCTTGCATCATTGGCAATGCGGCTTTAGCAAGCGCAGCGAAGCTGTATGAACTGATATCATGCGCGATGCGGAAATTTTCACGTGTTACTTTTTCTAGGTAATCGCCATCAAGCGCGTCTTTTGGTACGAACGCAATTGAATGAACAATTGAATCTATGCCATCCCAATGTTTAGCAATTTGAGGGAATAGGGCATCAATCAAGGTGTCTTCGGCAACATCACAATGAAATACTAATGTTGAGTCAAAGTCTGCGGCTAGTTTTGCAACACGCTCTTGGTGTTTTTCCATTTGGTAAGTGAAAGCTAGTTCGGCACCTTCGCGCTTCATTGCGGCTGCAATACCGTAAGCTATTGAGCGGTTACTCAATAAACCTGTGATTAATACTTTTTTACCTGCTAAAAATCCCATGACATTATTCCTATGTTTAACTCTTAAATATGTTGAATATTAATGTTGACTGCTTCTGGGGTTATACGCCTCGCGCAAACCATCTCCAAGCAGATTATACCCTAACACCGTAATCAATATTGCAAGGCCCGGGAAAAGTGAAAGCCACCAAGCAAACTGAATATACTCTTTGCCATCCGTTAAGATATTACCCCATGACGCTTGTGGGGCTTGTACGCCTAAGCCGAGAAAGCTTAAGCCAGATTCTACAAGTACCGCGCTTGCGATGCCCAGAATTGAGCTGACAATAATTGGCGTTAAACTGTTTGGTAGTAAATGAGTGAAAATAAGGCGGCCATCTTTGGCGCCTAGTGCTTGTGCCGCTAATACAAACTCTCGATTTCGTAAGCTTAAAAATTCCGCACGAACCAAACGAGTAACTCCCATCCATGACGTTAAGCCAATCACAATCATAATGTTCCAAATCGATGGCGTTAAAAATGCGATGACCGCTAAAATTAAAAAGAATGTGGGAATAGACAACATCACATCAACAATTCGCATGATTAGAGTATCTACCCAGCCTCTATAAAAGCCTGCAATTGCGCCTAGGACGATGCCAATGGCTGTAGCAATACCAACAGCTACAAAGCCGACCATTAGCGATATACGGGCACCGTATAGCATGCGGGAGAATACATCTCGGCCTAAACCATCTGTGCCCATTAAATGTTGAGAGTTGGGGGAAAGCAATATCGCTTTTACATCAATCGCGTCGGGGTCATATGGCGCAATCAATGGGGCTATGATTGCAAGTAAGAGAATACTGGCAATTATAATAAAGCCGATTAGAACTAATGGGTTGGAAAAAAGCTTTCTCATTGCACAACTCCACGTCTTACGCGGGGGTCGGCCCATGCATAAGCCAGATCAGCTATTAAATTACCAATTAAAGTTAACACTGCACCTATGGTAAGAATGCCCATAATGACTGGGAAGTCGCGCATTAATACTGCATCGTAAAACAGCTTGCCCATGCCTGGAATAGCAAAAATGCTTTCAGCAATGACAGAGCCGCCAATTAAGCCTGGAATACTTAACCCGAAAATGGTAATGAGCGGCAATAGCGCATTGCGCAAGGCGTGACCATAAATCACGCGTTTTTCGCTTAAACCTTTTGAACGGGCAGTCGTGATGTAATCTTGATGCAGTACTTCAAGCATACCGTTTCTTACAAATAGCGAAATACCAGCCAAGCCCGTAATTCCAGAAATAAATACAGGAAGAACTAAGTGTTTTAAAGTGTCTCTGATTTGCCCGAACCAATTCATGTTTTCATGCCCAATGCTTTGCAATCCAGAAATTGGAAGCCAAGTATGCTGTACGCCAGTCCAATACATCAGCATTAAAGCAAGCCAAAAGCCTGGTATAGCAAAACCTATGAATACAAATAGGGTGATACCCCGATCTGTTGGCTGATTTTGATTTAGTGCGGAAATCACGCCAAGCGGCAGGGCTACGCTGATAATAAGTATTAAACTGAGTACATTTATTAACAATGTGATAGGTAATGCTTCTTGAATCATGCCCAGTGTGATATTTCCATCCTTATCTCTTGTTTGCCAAAACACAGGACGTTGATGTGATGCAAATGAGCTACCAAAGTCTAGCGTAGCCATGCGTTTAATCCACAGGCTATATTGCACAATTACGGGTTTATCTAGGCTATAGAGTTCAAGTAGTTTTTGTCGTGACTCTTCGCTCGCTTTTGGGTTGAAGCCGGCTTCGCTGGTGGTAATGTCGCCAGGCGCTAAGTGCATAATAAAGAATGAAATTAAGCTGATTCCAATGAGTAGCGGAATCATCCAAAAAATACGTTTGATTAAGTATTTAAGCATTAGGATTTATGTCTATCATTTAATGATCACTCATTTCATTGCGGGCGTAGGCACTCGGAATATACCATTCATATGTGTTGTGACCAATGCCTGCGGGTGGAGCAGGGTTACTAATGCCTCGGACTCGTTTATGAATAGCTGTTAAGCCGTAACCTGCTGATAAATAAACGATAGGACTGTCTTCCAACAAGATTTTTGAAAACTCGTGATAAATTTTCATGCGCTTATCTGGATTAAGTTCTAGCCTACCTTCTTCGAGCAGTTTATCTACGCGCGGATTACTGTAGCTTATAAAATTGAACTGTCCTGGTGCTTGCTGACTAGAGTGCCAAATGCTGTATTGATCAGGATCTAACGACAAACTCCAGCCTAGCACGACTACATCAAACTCTTTAGGTTTGATAAAACGACCTAGGAAACTTGCCCATTCTAATACACGAATGTTAGCTTTAATCCCAATCTCATTCAGGCGGCGCTGTATTAATACACCAGTCATTTCACGTTCTTTATTTTGATTAGTTAGAATTTCAAACGTGAAAGGTTTGCCATCTTTATCTAAAACGCCATCACCATCATGATCTTCATATCCAGCTGTCTTTAATAATGCCTTTGCTTTGTTGGGGTCGTACGGGTAAGGTTTAAGTTCAGGATTGCTCCATCTGGTACCTGGCTTGTAAGGTGAAGCCACAGGTTCACCAAGGCCTAAGAGTACGCCGTCTATGATTTCTTGCTTATTAATAGCGTAATTAATCGCCTGACGCACACGAACGTCATCAAACGGCTTACGCTTAAGATTAAAGCCTAAATAGGTGTAACTATTACCTAGCTCTTTGTAAAGTGCTATGTTTTTGTTGAGGTCAGGTCTTGCAGGAAAGATTCTTGCATACTGAATTGGGTTTAAGCCCATCGAGTCAATATTGTCCGCACTTAACTCTAAGAATTGTGCAGCTTTGTCTGGAATGATGCGTGATAGTAATTTGTTTATCTTAGCTTGGCCTTGACTAGCATTTTCGTTACGTGTCAATTTTAAAAATTGACCATTCTTCCATTTTTCTAACTTGTAGTAATGGCTGCCGACAGGGTTACGTGCAAATGCAGTCGTGTTGATATCTTGGTCTTTAAGTAAATGCTTAGGCAAAATATGTAAGCCTGCCCATGTATCCAGCGCTGGTGCATAAGGTGCAGCATAAGTCACTCGAAAAGTATTAGCGTCTGGAGCTTCCGCTTTAGTGACTAATTTGAAGTCTGAACCATAAGGTGTACGGGTTTTTTCATCAGTGACTTTTTGCCAAGTGAATAGCACGTCATTGCTGGTTAATGGTTGATTGTCTGCCCATTTAAGATTTGGCTTTAGATGAAAGGTAATAGTCTTTTGGTCGTTTGATACATCCCAAGATTCGACTAACTCGCCTGTTAATTCAAGATTCTTATCATATTTTAATAAACTGTTAAAAATATTGCTTGCAATCGCAGATGCCGCTGATTCACCTGCAATCATGGCAATCAAACCGCTGGGTTCACCCGTCATTGCATCTATGAGAGTGCCGCTGTTACTAGCAGGGTAGTTTTTTGTGTAATCAATCTTATTGTTAGTTTGATTGCTTGAGGATGAGTCACCGCAAGCTGCAATTATTAAAGGCGTGAGTAGGGCAATAAATGCTAGTTTAATGCTGCCTAAATTAATGTATCTATACATCATTCTTATTCTTGCCTTTATCAACATTGCCTAACTCGTTGTAGTTTATATGAAGACTCTTACGCTGAATTATTTATACACTGTCTTATTTTCACTCTGATTATTTTGGTGTCGTTTTGCTTTTCTTCTTAATTTTACTTTCACTGATGTTTTGATTTTTTTTAATTAGTTTATATTTGGCGTTTTTATCGTTTAACTTACTTTTTGGTACTTTCTTTGGGGATGCCGCATTCACCGTTTCAAGCTCTATTTTTATAGTTTGACCAATCTTTAGCTTGTCATTTTTAAGTGAGTTTGCAGTCATGATTTGCTTTACACTAACATCGTAGCGCTTAGCGAGCGTTTGTATATTCTCACCTTTTTTAACTTTGTGTGTGACGCTGACTTGTTTAGCAGGTTCAATTCTTTCAATATAGTTTTCGACAGGGCTTTCAGTGTTGTTAAGGTCAATATTTGCTGAGCCTTGTTTAGCGTTGATCTCTTCATTATTCTCCAAAGGTGGTAACGCTATAACATCGTTGGATTTAGGGATAGATTTAGCTGTGTAGAAATCGTTTTTATTGCCATTTGGTACTAAAATAGTGCCAGAATTTTTAATTTTATTCTGGCTGGGTAGATTATTAATTATGCGCAACTGAGAAAGTTGCATGCCGAATTTAGAAGCAATACTTTCCATGCGCTCCCCACGTTTAGCTAAATACGTGCGCCAACTCACTAAGGGCTTGTCATAGCCAGCAAGATTGTTTCTAAACGTTTGTGCAGATAATATCGGTAATAGCAACTCATGCTTTTCACCATTGCTAGTAATAACAGGACGCTTGCTGCTTGGATTAAGTGCTAAAAACTCTTCATCGCTAATTTCGGCAAGTTTTGCTGCTAAATGCGCATCAATTTGCGCGGGAGCAGAAACTTTAGCAAAGTAAGGTGTATTAGCAATGGTTTGAATTTTGAGCCCGTATTTCTCGGGATTGGTCATTAGATTCTTAATGGCTTGTAACTTAGGCACATAATTTTTTGTTTCTGCGGGGAGATCTAGGCTTTCATAATCAGTAGGCAAACCTAACTTGCGGTTTCGCTCTATGGCTCTGCCAACCGTACCTTCGCCAGCGTTGTACGCAGCTAATGCTAAATCCCAAGCGCCAAACATGCCATAGAGTTTTTGCAAATAAGTCAGTGCGGCGTCAGTAGCAAATGTCACATTGCGTCTATTGTCTACCCACCAATTTTGTTTAAGCCCAAAGTGTTTGCCAGTTGCGGGTACAAATTGCCAAATGCCAGAAGCGCTGCTAGTAGAGTTGGCCTGAGGGTTGTAGGCACTTTCTATCATTGGCAATAGCGCAATTTCCGTTGGCATTTTGCGCTTTTCAACCTCTTCTACTATATGGAATAAGTATTTTTGGCTACGTTCAACCATGCGTTTTATATAGTCAGGGCGGGTGCTATACCATTCTTCATGCCTTGAAACTAATCTAGAAGTGCTGTCAGGTATCGCATAACCATTACGTATGCGTTGCCATAAATCATCGTTGTTAACTACAATCGATTCTTGCGTCTCGATATCGTTGACGTGAAGCTCTGTTTCAAACGAATCGCCTAAGTGATTTACCTCTGGTTTTTTAGCGCTGCTAACTTTTTCGTTGTTAGATTTATCAGTTGGGCCTAAGTCTTTTGGTGCAGGTTTAAAGCTATCATCAGCAAAGATAATGATTTCTTCGCCCAATACATTGGTCTCCGCAATTGCTGCTAAGCTAGGTAATACAGCGGAAATAGCCATTAATGTTGACCAAATTAACTTGCGTGAAAGTTTGATATGAGTTCTCGAGATAATTCGATGTTGGTTGAAGTTAAATTGATGCATTAGTGCAAAATTTAATTTAATATTTAAGCACTATTGTCAAAAAGTTGGCAAATGTTAACAAAATGTGACGTTTAAAGTCAAGTTAATTATTATTAAAATTAACTTTAATAATATCATTTAACTATATGATTAATAATGATTTCTAAGTTCTCTTAATTTACTAAAAATTTCAATTTCTGTTGCGCTTGTTAGTTTAAGCGCCGAATGGATTTCCTTATTATTGCAGCGCAAAAAAGGATTAGTTGCTAATTCTAGTTCTATGGTAGATGGTAAGCTTGGAATACCAGCTCCACGTAGTTCTTGCGTGCTTTTTTGTCGATTTAGCAACTTGTGATTGTGAGGCTCAAACATTAATGCAAAGCTAAGGTTATGCAGGGTGTATTCATGCGTGCTGTAAACGGCGGTGTTAGATGGTAATACCGCTAGTTTTTGAAGTGAGTGATACATTTGAGTTGGAGTGCCTTCAAACAATCGTCCGCAACCCGCACCAAATAAAGTATCACCACAAAATAAAAGTTTATGGGCGGCAGAATAATAAGCAATATGACCTAATGTGTGTCCTGGTAAATCTAAAATAGTAAACGGGATGTTTAAGTCTTTTAGTTCAATTGTGTTCGTTTCGTTAATGGCGATGTGGTTAAAATCGTATTGCTCAAGTGCGGGTGCGTAAACGAGCGCCTTGGGAAAAGCTTCAAGCAACTCTGTCACACCGCCAATATGGTCATGATGATGATGGGTGATTAAAATGGTCGTCAGTATTAAGTTTAAACGCTTTAAAGCTTCAATCACAGGCGCTGCATCTCCTGGATCTACTACAGTGCATTGCGCACCGTTATGCATAAGCCAGATATAATTATCCTTAAATGCTGGAATTGGTATAATTTGCAGATTATGATTCATACTATCTATCATTTGGCCTGTGTACTCAAATGTCAATAGCGTATCGCTCAAATCAGCAACAACTGCAGGCATGGCTTTCCTCTACAGCGGGTCAATATTTACAAGCTAAAGAACAGGTTTTGTACGACCAAGCAGTAGTGGATTTGTTTGGCTTTAATGCCTTGCAAATGGGTTGTGCTCAAATGAATTTATTACGAAACTCACGAATTCCTAATCGATTTGTAGCTTCTGAATTTGCTACTGATACTGCAAATTATCAGCTTAGTTGTAGCGATGACTTTTTACCTTTTGCAGATATGAGCATAGACCTATTGTTATTACCGCATCGACTTGAGTTCAGTGAGCGCCCCCATCAAACCTTGCGTGAAGCGGCGAGGGTGATGATGCCTGACGGGCATCTAGTAATTTCAGGTTTCAATCGCTTAAGCTTATGGGGAGTAACGGCAGGCTTTAAGAAAAAAGTTTCAAATCAACTATCCTATCCTTGGAATGGCAAATTTATAGGCTTAACACGTTTAAAAGATTGGTTGGCATTACTCGGTTTTGAAGTGGTGTCGGTTGAAATGTGCTGCCATATTCCACCTTTTGAACAGCCGTCTTGGCAAAAGCGTTTTTCATTTTTTGATAAGATTAGCAGTAGACGCTGTGCTATGCTTGGCGGCGTGTATTTCATTGTCGCTAAAAAGCGCGTAGTGGGTATGATGCCAATTAAACCAAACTGGAAGCGTTCACCTTTGAAGTCGACATTGATTCCAAGTCCAACCCAGTCAAAACCTACACAAAAAAATTTATTAAAACAAAGTGGTAAAGAAAACTAAAGAGTTATGAGCAACAGTAAAGAAGTTGAAATTTATGCAGATGGCGCATGTAAAGGTAACCCGGGTCCTGGTGGTTGGGGGGCTTGGATTAGCTACGCAGGACGTGAAAAAGAATTGTTTGGCGGAGAGTTATTGACGACTAATAATCGTATGGAATTAACTGCAGTTATTCGAGCCTTAGAAGCGCTAAATCAATCGTGTCACGCTAAAGTATTTACCGATTCTGTGTATGTGCAAAAGGGGATGACGGAATGGATGGTCGGCTGGAAAGCGCGTAATTGGCGTACGGCAGATAAAAAACCAGTTAAAAATGATGATCTATGGCGTGCTTTGGATGTGTTAGCACAGCAACACACCGTGCAATGGATTTGGGTTAAAGGGCATGCGGGTAATGTAGGAAATGAGCGGGCAGATATGCTCGCAAATAAAGGTGTAGAGCAAGTTTTACAAGGAGTTGTAGCATAATGCGTCAAATCTTTTTAGATACCGAAACCACCGGCTTGTATCATGCGCAAGGGCACCGTGTAATAGAGGTGGCAGCAGTTGAGGTCATTAATCGTCGGTTAACTAAGCAACACTTTCATTATTATTTAAATCCAGACCGCGAAATTGACCAAGGTGCCCAAGAAGTTCATGGCATTTCATTGGAGTTTTTGCAAGACAAACCACGGTTTGCTGATATTGCGAATGAGTTAATTGCATTTATTGCAGATTCTGAGTTAATCATGCATAACGCGCCGTTCGATGTAGGCTTTCTGAACAGAGAGTTTGGCTTAATCGAGCAGAAATCCGTTGAGTCGATTACTGCAAAAATTACCGATACGCTTAAAATTGCCAAAGAAATGCGCCCAGGTCAGCGTAATAGTTTAGATGCGCTATGCAAACATTATGGCATTGATAACTCTAAGCGTACGCTGCATGGTGCATTGCTAGATGCTGAGTTACTTGCCGATGTTTATATGGCGATGACGCGCGGTCAAGACAGCTTAATGATGGAGTTGGATAAACCCCAACAAAAAAGTAGCGATGCATTGCAACAGATTAAGCAACCAGTATTAGTTAAGTTAGCTAATCAAGCAGAGATTACTGCGCATGATGAATACATCGCATCATTAGCAAAGTCTAGCGATTGTTTATGGGCTAAATTAGAAGTAAATGCGACAGAGTAGTAAACATAAAAATACTAAATATATCAATATGATATCTAATAAATTAAATCCAAAATATTGAAAGTTAATTGTATGAACAAAACGATTATTGTGACTGGCGGCGCTGGTTTTATTGGTGCAAATTTTGTATTAGCTTGGATTAAGCAGTGCTTAGGTCCAGTAGTTAATCTTGATAAATTGACTTATGCAGGTAACTTAGAAAACCTTGTCGAAGTTCAGCATAATCCTGAGCATATTTTTGTTCATGGTGATATTGGTGATCACGCTCTGGTCGCTGAGTTATTAGCCAAACATAAGCCTTGTTCAGTGGTCAATTTTGCTGCAGAAAGCCATGTAGACCGCTCTATTCATGGCCCTGAAGATTTTATTCAAACCAATGTGGTGGGTACGTTCCATTTGTTAGAATCCGTGCGTACTTATTGGGCTGGCTTAAGTTTAGAGAATCGTCAAGACTTTAGATTTTTACACGTTTCAACTGATGAAGTATACGGCTCCCTTAGTAAAGAAGATGCTGCATTTACTGAAACTCATCCTTATGCACCAAATAGCCCTTACTCGGCTTCTAAAGCGGCTTCAGATCATTTGGTGCGGGCTTATCACCATACTTATGGCATGCCAACCTTAACCACAAATTGTTCTAACAACTATGGCCCTCATCATTTCCCCGAGAAACTGATACCTTTAGTCATTCATAACGCACTTGCTGGCAAACCATTGCCAATCTACGGTACTGGTCAGCAGATTCGTGATTGGTTGTACGTGGAGGATCATTGTGCAGCAATCAGACGTGTTTTAGAAGCAGGGCAGGTAGGTGAGGTCTACAATATAGGTGGCTGGAATGAAAAACCTAACATTGAGGTGGTAAAAATACTTTGCAGAATGCTGGATGTAAAAAAACCACGCGCAGATGGTTTGTCATATATCGATCAAATTACATATGTTGAAGATCGCTTAGGGCATGATCAACGTTATGCGATTGACGCTACAAAAATAGCAACACAGTTAGGCTGGAAACCAAAAGAAACCTTCGAGACGGGGATTGAGAAAACCGTAAATTGGTATCTTGATCATCAAGAATGGGTGGCTAATGTGACAAGTGGTGAGTACCGTCACTGGGTAGCCAAGCACTATGCCGAGCGTGGCGAAGAGTTGGCTTAAGAATAAGTTTCTGGAAGCGATATAAATATAAGCTTCCAGAGCTAATTAAGAATAATAAGAATCAGGATTTAAGCTGAAATATAGGACTTAACTTAGTATATAAACTTAACCTAGTGCATCTGCCCAGTTATTGGGTGTTTCATATAACCTTACTTTTTCTAACTTTAAATGGTTGCCATAAGTATCTTGATACTGACTTTTAAGTATTTTAAATGCTTCAGCAGCCATGTTTTCTGCAGTTGGAACGGTAGGGAATACCACCGTTTTATGGTTAGGTAGAGAGTTTAAAAAGTCCAATATTTCTTTATCATGTTGATATACTAGAAATGCATGATCCCAAACGTCCACAACGGCACTTTTTGCTATGGCTTTCACATCAGAAAAGTCCATGACCATGCCATTCTCAGAAGCGTTTTCAAGCCGAATGATATCGCCCGAGAGGGTGATTTCAATAGCATAGCGATGCCCATGTAAGTTTTTACATTGGCTTTTATGGCTTGGAATACGATGCCCAGCGTCAAATTCTAGGCGGGTGGTAATTTGCATGGTAACGACTTAATTGTGAGTTATGGCAATTATACGCTGACTGTTAATTATTTTGAGTTAAGTGCAATTCAAAAATTTAAGGCGGTTTTGGAGCTTAAGCGAACTATAGCGTTTTAAATGCGTCTAGCCAAGTGACAAACTCATTGAACGACATGGGTTTTCCGTAGTAATAACCTTGCATCTTTTCACATTTCATTTCTTTTAATATATTCAAACATGCTAAATCTGCAACACCTTCTGCAATCACTTCTTTATCTAAACTATGGGCTAATTTAATGATAGATTTAACAATGGCTTGGTCTTGAGTTGAGTTTGAAATATTCCGCACAAAACTCTGATCAATTTTGACGATGCTTACGGGCAAATTGCGTAGACGTGTCATGGATGAGTAGCCCGTTCCAAAGTCATCTAGCGCAATTTTACAACCTAATTGTACAATGTCATCAAGTACCTGCAATACCTTTACTTCGTCAGCTAGAATGTCACTCTCAGTAATTTCAATGGTTAGGCTGCTTGCAGAGATTCCCCAAAGCGTAATAGATTGTGAAAGTAATTCGGGTAAGTCGGAATCTAATAAGTCGCTACTACTAAAATTCAGTGTTAAGGATATTTGGTGCTGATAGGTAGATGCTAATTCAGCGCAATGTTGACACGCACTATTAATTAACCAGCGTATAAATACTTTGCCGAAACCTTTTTTATAAATAACATCAATTAACCTCTGAGGTGAAACTGATTGCCCTTGTTGGCTTGGCCAACGCAATAAACCCTCTGCACTATTGCAGAATTCGGAATTACGAATTCCTTTGTTATTAACTTTATCATTAATACAGACTATAGGCTGTAAAAACAGCGATAGCTCATTTTGCTGGAATGCTTCAATAATAGCTTCTTCAAGAAGTTGGGAACTTACGAATGATGAGGATATATTCTTGTCGTAAATTTTAATTTGTTCATTATTTGCGATGGCTTGATTTAGAGCCAATCTAGCGTATTCATATAGAGAAATGCCATTTGTATGAACGTTAAAAGTACTTATTGCACCAAAGTGAGGGTTTAAAATTAAAGTTACATTGTCTAGTGGTAGGGCTGTTTCAAATGCGTGTAAGAGTTTCGTTGCAATGATATTCAATTGCGATGGCGACTTCAGCGGGTTAATCAAAATTGCTAAGTCTGTGGCTCCTATGTGAAATAAGGTAGCATCTTCATTTAAGTGTCGTTGTATGGTATGCATAACCGCCAGCATTAAGGTGGAAGATGCTGAGATTTGTTGGGAAACTTCGCCAAAGTTGATATTAAGATTGATTAATATTAACCCTAAATGAGTTGATTCAACTAAATCATCCGAGCTAGATAAATTACTCTGTAAGTTGTTATTTAAATTCGGGCTATGGCTTAAACCTAAGTTAAGTAAGTTGATTAATAAACGTTGATTGGGGAGACCAGTATCTAAATCAAAATTTTGTACATAACTGAATTTATATTGCTCTAGTTGATGTGTGACCCGCGCAATTAAATGGATAAGCAAGCTTTGAAATTGAGTGTTCTTGTTAGATTTTAATTCTAAACAGCGCGATAGTAGAAAGGCTGCATCTATATTTGCACCTAGTTTGTAATCATTAAGCCAAGCAAGCAAAAAATGGTTGATATGTTGATTAAGATGAGACCAACTTAAGTTCTGCGGCCAACTGCTTATAGCGTTTGTGGTGTTTTTTAAAACACTATTTCCACTGTTGTAAGGCTCAGTTTTAATAAACTGCTCGAACACAAGAGCGTTAAAAACATAATCACCTGTGACATCAGCTGCTTTTAGGCTGTAACTAGCCATCAACTGCAAAAGTAAGTTTGAGTCTAATTCAATTACAAAATCTTGATATAGTGTTGTAGTGTTTGATTGATGCGCATCATGTAAGGTGATATTGGTAAGGTTAGGCATAGTAATTGTTAGCACTCAAACCGTAACTATCTGGCGGCAATCCTCTTATAATTTTATAAGGCTCACCTGAAGGTGTAGATGGGGAATTGATTAAATTTATAATCGCAGGGAATTCATTTCTAGTTTTGTCTGGGTTGAGTAAAATCATTACTCTTGGTAAAAGGCGACGAACGCTATTTTGTTGTATGACAACGCCAACCTCTTCAGAATTGAGCTCTACTAGTGAGCTTACTGGATAAATACCTAAAAATTGAACAAGTTGGTCAATTAAAACGCCGTTAAATTTCACACCACGCATAGTGTGAATTTCCTCTAAAGCAATTTGATTATAAACACCTCTTGCATACACTTTATTTGTGGTCAGCGCACAATATGTATCTATCAGGCCTGCCATTTGACCTGTCAAACTAATTTGGTTGCCTGATAGCTTATAAGGGTAGCCGCTTCCATCAATGCGCTCATGATGCTCCGCAACCGTCCGAATAACAGTGTTAGAAATATTCTGTGTGTCAGCTAATAAAGTAAGTGCATGTTCAACATGTTGCTTCAGAATCTCAAATTCTTCCTGCGAAATTTTGTCCTGTTTATTTAAAAGCTCAATTGGAATTTTTGCTTTGCCTATATCTTGTAGTAATCCGGCCAAGCCTAAATCTTTCACCTGGTTTTTAGGCAACGACACAAAGTTTGCAAATGCCATTAACGTAATTGACACACTCATAGCATGATTGTAGGAATAATCGTCAGTTTGCTTCAGTTTAGCAAGCCATAATAATGCGTCAGGGTTTCGCTCTATGCTTTCAACCATACCATCTAGGGCTTCATGAATTTTTGTTAAATCAATTTCATGATCTAGCGCTAACGCTTCAAACATCTCTTTGGTAGCAATTTGTGATTTTTCATAAATCGGGTAAATAGCGGCTATTTCGTCCTCAACGGGCGGGGCATCATCAAAGATAGTGATTGAATAACCATCCTGAATATTTTCATTTTTTGCTAAATCAGCTTTTGAATTTTTATTATCTTTATTAGACTTTAGTTTTCTCTGTTTTCCACCCCAACTAGTTAATCCAGAAATGAAATTAGAAAAATCAGTTTTAATTTGTGAGCCTAGTGTTGTGGTATCCGCAATTTTATCATCACTGATTTCAATGATTTGTTTATCACTGATATACTGTACTTTAAATATGTCCTCAGAATTAGACGTTTTGGTTTCACCAGATAGCACTGCTTGATTTCCCGAGTGAATTTCTTTAAGAATTTCAAGAAAAGAAAACTTAACGTTTGGTGCATCGAGTTTCGTTGAGTTTTTGGCTTTATTGACTGTGCTAGAGTCTAAAATCACTCTATTAATGGTGCCTTCACGCTTTATAGCAACCTGTTCTTTAGGCACCGCAGCAAAATGCTGGCCAACCGATACGGTTCGGTCAATATAGACAAAATCGCACAACGATGCAATCGTGTTGATTTGCTCATTGTCATCAATAAGTAGGCCTTCAAGCATAAAAGGTGTACCCAACCAAGGCCTGTCCAGCTCACATACAAACATCCCGATATCTAGTAAGGATACTTGTATTTTTTCGCGTCTAATGTCGATCATGCAAAGTCGCTTTTTGTTGGTTCAGTCATTACGTGCATAGACAATGAAATTATATTGCATGTCATTAATTTATTGAATTTTTAAATTTCATAGCCTGTAATTTTACATGTACTTATCTGCGTTTTGCCTTTTTCCAAGCGCTTATAGTAAATTTTATTTTAGTAAGTTTAAAGATTGCTCTGGTTAAATTTCTAAACGCAGCATTTTATAAGTAGCGAGTCTTTCAGGTCTTATTTTGTGAGCATCTACCGCAGATGTAATCGCACAATCTGGCTCCTGTAAATGTTTACAGTTATTGAACCTGCATTTACCTAAATACGGTCTAAATTCTAGAAATGCGTGTTCAAGCTCATCGGTGCTGAGGTGATGCAAACCAAACTCTTGCAAGCCGGGTGAATCAATTAATTGGCTATACTCATCTAGATGATATAGATGTGCGGCCGTAGTGGTGTGCTTTCCACTATCTAAAACATGGCTGACTTCGCGCGTGCGCACATCCTCATTAGGTAAAAGCGCATTAATAATGGTCGATTTACCCATGCCAGACTGACCAACTAAAATACTCGCTTCATTCTGCAAGTAAGGTCTGAGTATTGAAATATCTTCTTTTGCTGAAAGTGAAAGTACGCGATAACCTAAATCCGTATAAAGCTTTAGTTTCTGTTTAGCATCATCATTGTCAGCTAAGTCACATTTATTTAACACTATTAATGCCTTGATATTTGCTGCTTCCGCAGCAATCAGGCAGCGGTTGAGCAAAGCTTCATAAAAACTGGGTTGTGTGGCAAGAACAATAATAATCTGTGTCACATTAGCAGCAAGCATCTTACTTTTGAAGGCGTTGCTACGATATAACAAGGTTTTGCGTGGCAATGTTGATTCAACAACACCTTCGTGTTTATCGGTGAGTTTTATTATAACGACGTCGCCGCATGCTAAATCGGTTTTTTTGCCTCGAGTCACACAGCTAATTCGTTTTTTGTCGGTTAACTCAACTTGAAAGCGTTTGCCATAAGCAGCAACTACTGTGCCTTTAATAATTGAGTCTTTGTTGTGTGAGGTTTTGTTGCTTGTTAGCACTGGAATATTAGTCAAATTATTCTGTAAACTTATAGTAGCTTTGGTTAAGATATTTGGCGACATTCAATTCTTCGTCTTCAAACCATTTGAGGCCAATCATAGTATGGCAACTACGTATTTGTGCGACTAATTCCTTCAAATTTTTTACCTTGCGTAATTCACGCGTGTAAATGCCCGAACCATCGCCACCGAAACTTTCAGCATGGCAACTAACACAATTCTTTTCGACAAGTGCCTTGCCCGCGTTAGCGTCTGCAGATATAAGCGTTTCTGCAGATGCGAAACAACTTATTGATATTAAACAGCTCAAAATTATTGACTTCATCATTACTTCCTTACATTTCTGCATTAGCTAGTATACGCTGCTAACTTAGAAATTCTAATGCTAGCAGGTGGGTGTGAGTCATAAAAAGCTGAATGCAAGGGATCTGGCGTCAGTGTAGAGGCATTATCTCGATAAAGTTTAACCAAGGCTTTTACTAAGTCATTAGCGCTAGCATGATTGGCAGCATAGTCATCGGCCTCGAACTCATTTTTACGTGAGTAACTAGCCATTAGCGGACGTAGTATAAACAAAAAGATGGGCGAGACGAGCAAAAAGAGTATCAATGCCATGTAATTGCTGATTTGTGTTACGCCTAAGCCTGCGTAGAACCATGGTTGATTTATTAACCAGCCCAATAAAGCCAAGCCTAAAAAGCTCATAGAGAACAATAAGATAATGCGTTTGATGACATGGTGATGTTTGAAATGACCTAATTCATGCGCAAGCACCGCTTCAATCTCGTCTACATTTAATCTTTCGAGTAAGGTGTCGAAGAACACAACGCGTTTTGACGAGCCGAAGCCAGTAAAGTAAGCATTGCCGTGACTACTACGTGATGAACCGTCCATAACAAATAAACCCTGTGACTTAAAGCCACATTTTGTGAGTAAGGTTTCAATGCGGTGTTTTAGATTTTCATCTTTTAATGGAGAAAATTTGTTAAATAAGGGTGCAATAAATGTGGGATATACCGCCAACATCAAAAGATTAAACACACTCCAGATTACCCAAAGGTACAACCACCAGTATTGCCCCGCACCTTGCATAAGCCACAAAGCCGCAAATAAAATGGGTGCGCCTAGCGCTAATCCTACTAAGCTATGCTTAACAAGGTCGCTAAAAAACATGACGGGTGTCATTTTGTTAAAGCCAAATTTTTCATCCACAACAAATGTTTTGTAGTATTCAAAAGGCAGGTCAATTGCGCTGCTAACCAACATTGCACTACAAATGACCAATGCACCGCGAATGATTTCCTGTGTTGGAAGTATATTGCGCCAAATGTCATCAATCCACTGTAAGCCGCCACCTAGGGTAAGCGTTGCTAGTAACAAAGCTTGCACTACGGTTTCGGTAATGACCAATTTTGTTTTAGCAGTGGAGTAGTCAGCCGCTTTTTGATGAGCGTCCAAGGCAATACTATCTTTAAACGCCATAGGCACTTGATTGCGATTATGCTGTACATGGGCAATATGTCTGCGCGCTAGCCATATGCGAACTAGAGTCGTGGCAACAAGTAAGCTGACGAATGTATAGGTTAGGATTGATGTTGGTGCAAAAGGCATGTGTTTAAATGTCTCTAATTAATATCTAACTATCATTGATGGATAGATATGTGTAATCGTTAAATGTAAGGTGAAGTGAAATAAGTTAATATGTTGGTATTGTGAAGCATTTTCTTGATGTTAGTTCATCAAGTTTGCTTAATAACTTATATTTTAATGGAAATCATGATGGCTGAAACAACTAGTAGTACCAATCAGAATAATTTAATTTGGCTTGATATGGAAATGAGTGGCTTGTTGCCAGATTCTGACCGTATTTTAGAACTTGCTGCGGTTGTTACCGATGCGGACTTGAATGTATTAGGTGAGTCACCAGTGTTTGTAATTCATCAAAGTGATGCGGTTTTAGACGGTATGGATGCATGGAATAAGGGGGCGCATGGTCGTTCTGGCTTGATTGAAAAAGTGAAAGCTTCAACTTTGGATGAAGCTCAAGCCACAGTTCAAATGATTGCATTTTTAAAGCAATTTGTACCTGCTAATAAATCACCAATGTGCGGCAACTCAATTTGTCAGGATAGACGTTTTATGGCGCGTTATATGCCAGATTTGGAAAGCTATTTCCATTATCGTAATTTGGATGTCAGTGTGTTTAAAGAGTTGGCTCGTCGTTGGAAACCAGAAATCTACACAGGATTTAAAAAGGCCAGTAAGCACGAGGCATTGGCTGATATTTATGAGTCTATCGATGAATTAAAATATTATCGTGAGCACTTTATTGTTAAGTAAAAGTTATATTGCTAAGTAAGTATTAGAAATGGCTTAAGCAAAAAAGAGGGCGTCTGTTAAGACGCCCTAGAGGGAGGAGAAACTTGCTTTGGAGAAGCATAGTATAAATAAAGCATTTAGCGTGCCAAGTTTATAAGCTCCTTGGATTTAACAATTTTTTAACTATGTTTTAGTTATCTACAAGCAATTTTCTATATTCGGCCAAGTATTCTAAAGCACTTTTATCCCAGCTTAAATTCTGTTGCATGCCATTCTTTTGAATCTGCTGCCAAGCTTTTGTATCATTAGTGAATACATTTAAGGCTTGTTTAATACAACTTAACAAGCTTGCAGGGCTGGCTTCGCTCATCACAAATCCATTCGCCGTTTTGTTTTTAAAGGTGATGATATTGGTATCAATCACTGAGTCAGCAAGCCCACCAGTGGCGTTTACGATAGGCGGGGTGCCGTATGCCAAGCCGTACAATTGGTTTAATCCACAGGGTTCAAAACGTGATGGCATGATGAACATATCGCAACCAGCCATGATTTGATGTGATAACTGTTCGTTATAGCCAATAGTGATGCTGACTTTATTGGGATTATCATTCGCGAGATGACGGAAGGCATTTTCAAGTGCACTTTCGCCGCTCCCTAGTAAGGCTAATTGGCAACCAGCATCCACCAGTTTTTGTACGATAGGCACCAGCATATCTAAGCCTTTTTGATGAGTTAGACGACTAACTACGCCTAATAATGGTGCATTTGCATCAATTTGAAGCCCAAGTCTTTGCTGCAAAGCCTTTTTAACTTCTTTTTTGCCAGCTAATTTACTTGCGCTATAGTTACTGCTTAGATGAAAATCTGTCTCAGGGCTCCACTCCTCAGTTTCAATGCCATTAAGAATGCCTTTTAGTTCATTGCTGCGTTTGCTGAGTAAGCCTTCAAGACCAAAACCAAACTCTGCAGTTTGAATTTCCTTTGCATAGCTTGGGCTTACCGTTGTAATAGCATCCGCATAGAAAATGCCAGCTTTTAAAAAGGATAATTGACCATGGTATTCAAAACCTTCCAAGGTGAAATTGCTGTGAGGTAAAGCTAAGGTTGTCAGCCAACCTGGCGCATAGCAGCCTTGAAATGCCATATTGTGCAAACTAATAATCGACTTTGCTGGCGAGTGCTCTACTAGCTTCATATACGCTGGTGTTAAACCTGTTTGCCAGTCGTTACAATGCACAATGTTAGGTTGCCAATCAGGAATTGGGCTGTTAGGGCCACTAATCACCGCAGCTACTTTTGATAATATACCAAAGCGCACCGGGTTATCTAACCACTCCTGCCCCGTTGCATCCATATAAGGGCCACCATCGCGTTCATATAAACCTGCTGCTTTTATCACCATGACTTTGATGTCAGTATCTAAAATTGTTCCCATCATAAGTTCAGCATTTTCAATGACGGGTAAATTTTTTAGCATAGCGAGGTGATGTAAGTCATCAAGTTGCTTTAATACTGAGTGATAACCAGGCACTAAAATACGTACGTCAACATTTAAGTTCTGTAATGCGGAAGGTAGTGAGCCGCTTACATCAGCTAAGCCGCCAGTTTTTATTAATGGAAATACTTCAGAGGTGACAAATAAAACGCGCAAAATATACTTTCTGCAAAATGACATAGATGCCTTATTATATTGTATAAAATAACAGCAATGACATTGTTTCAGGGGCGAGCATGGGATTTAATGGATTTTTAGCAGTTGGCATTGGTGCTGCCATAGGCGCATGGATGCGTTGGGGATTAAGTCTCATGCTTAATGCAAGCTTTCCAGCTTTACCATTAGGCACATTAGTGGCCAATTTGGTGGGCGGTTATCTTATAGGGTTATTCATGGGAGTTTCGGTACTTTCTTCAACTTTAGCACCAGAAGTTAGACTTTTTTTGGTGACGGGATTGCTAGGCGGGTTAACAACATTTTCTACTTTTTCTTCTGAATCCGTGACTCTTTTAACTCGAGGGGAATATGGCTGGGCAACAATGCATATATTAATTCATGTATTGGGCTCGTTAGCTATGACAGGATTGGGTATATATACAGTGCAAATCATACGCAGCTAATATGCATTAGCACTAATTTTTTTACATTAAGAACCTAGCAATAAAAAAGCCCTGAAGACTCAGGGCTTTTTTATTGCTAGGTTCTCACCTTAATGCATTTTTTTACTTATTTTGTGTTTCCACCATGACTAAAGGTTCTGCGCTTGCATCTTCTTTAGCATTTTTCTGCCAGTTTGCGGCTTTACGTGGTGCTTTTGGTTTAGTCTCTTCAACAGTTGCTGCTTTTGGCGCGTCTGCTTTAGTTTCTACTAATTGCAAACCTGAAGCAGTTAAGTCAACGGGTTTCGCTTCAGCTTTTGGTTTACGTGGGCGTGCAGGGCGCTTGTTGTCCGCTTTGGCTGGAATAGCTTCTACCGTCTCGGCTTTTTCAATGTCATTATTAACATCGGCTTTAGGAGCGGGCGCTTTAGCTGTTTTAGGTTTTCTGCTACTTGCTTTGGGTGCTTCGTTCACTTTAGTTTCTAAAGCTGGTAGAGCACTTTCATTCGCAACATTTTCAACTGAAGTAATTACTTCTTGAGCATTTGGTTTGGCTTGCTCTTCTAGTTTGATCTGTTCAGTAGCTGTCATTGCCATGTCAACATTCACGTTTGGCTGATCAGCAATCATTTCCTCATTGGGAACGAAAGGACGATTGGCATCACGAGCCACTGAATCGTCGCGATCACGACGACCACGGCGGTTATTGCGATTACGACGAGTGCCAGCACGTTCACCTGTTTGCTCAGCAGTTACAATGGCAGCTGGTGCGTTACTTGCAGGAGCCTCTGACGGAACATTGGTCGGCTGGATATTACGAGGCTTTTCACCCCGACTTTGGTCTGGACGTACTTGCTCATTTTTAGCTTGCTGAGGTTTTTGTTGACGCGGTTCTTGAGGTTTAGCTTCTGTAGGGCGTGCGTTCTCGTTGTTACGAATTGGACGATTTTGTTGATTGATGTCTTTTTCTGGGCGATCACCACGGCTGCGTTCGTTGCGGTTACGATTGTTACGGTTGCGACTATTACGATTGTTTTCGCGACGCGTATCTTCAGCTTTTTCCGCTTCAGTTTTAGGTGTTTCTACCACGGCAGGCGTAGCACCAAAAAAGCGTTTAATTTTCGCAAAGAATGACACTTTTGGCGCAGCGACAACTTCGGCTTCTTTTTCCTCCACAATCGGCGCAGGTGCCGCAGGTGTAATGCCTTTTACGGCAGCCACAGGTCTTACTGCTTTTGCTGTTTCTTCTGCAGTAGGAATAAACGTAGTTTCAGCCGGCATTTCTACCAGTTGGTAACTTGCACGATTAGTTTCCTCATTTACATCATCATGTTTGATGCGCACGATATTGTAGTTAGGCGTTTCAAGATGAATGTTTGGAATTAGCACCACTTCAACACCCATGCGTTGTTCTATTTTGTGGATGTCAGCACGTTTTTCGTTAAGTAAGAATGTAGCGACCTCAACAGGTAATTGCACTTGAATAATTGCGCTGTTTTCTTTCATTGCATCTTCTTGCGTAATACGCAAAATGTGCAATGCGGTAGATTCAATACCGCGAATGTGTCCAGTACCGCTACAACGTGGGCAAGGGATATGGTTAGTTTCACCCAAACTTGGACGTAAGCGTTGACGTGATAATTCTAGTAAACCAAAGCGTGAAATTTTACCTGTTTGTACGCGCGCCCGGTCAACATGTAAAGCGTCACGAAGTGCATTTTCAACTTCACGTTGATTGCGTTGGCTTTCCATATCAATAAAGTCAATCACTACCAAGCCGCCTAAATCACGTAAACGCAATTGGCGAGCCACTTCTTCAGCAGCCTCAATATTGGTATTGAAAGCAGTATGTTCAATATCGCTACCACGGGTTGCGCGGCCAGAGTTAACATCAACAGAAACCAAAGCTTCAGTATGGTCAATCACAATTGCGCCACCTGAAGGCAAGCGCACTTCACGTGCAAATGCTGATTCAATTTGATGTTCAATTTGAAAGCGCGTGAATAGTGGGATTTCGTCTTGGTAAAGCTTTACACGGTTCACATTGCCAGGCATCACGTGATTCATAAACTGCACGGCTTGTTCGTGAATATCTGGCGTATCAATTAAAATTTCGCCAATGTCAGAGCTAAAGTAATCGCGAATCGCGCGAATCACTAAACTACCCTCTTGGTAGATTAAATAAGCACCAGCTTGCATTGCGGACGCACCATCAATCGCTGTCCACAACTGCGTTAGATAATTTAAATCCCACTGTAATTCTTCTGCATTGCGGCCAATACCAGCAGTACGAGCAATGATGCTCATGCCTTTTGGTACTTCTAATTGCGCTAATACATCACGCAATTCGTCACGGTCTTCGCCTTCAATGCGGCGTGAAACACCACCGCCACGAGGATTGTTTGGCATTAATACTAAGTAACGACCAGCGAGTGAAATAAATGTTGTGAGTGCTGCGCCTTTGTTGCCGCGCTCATCTTTATCTACTTGAACGATGAGTTCTTGACCTTCTTTTAATGCGTCTTGAATGCGAGATTTTCCATCTGCGCCTTCTTTGTAGTAGCTACGCGCTACTTCTTTGAATGGCAAGAAGCCGTGTCTATCCATACCATAATCGACAAAGGCCGCTTCTAGTGAAGGCTCAATACGGGTGATAACACCTTTATAAATATTGCTCTTACGTTGTTCTTTACCAGCGTGTTCAATATCTAAATCGATGAGTTTTTGACCATCTACAATCGCAACGCGTAACTCTTCAGATTGCGTTGCATTAAATAACATGCGTTTCATTTTTTTGCTCCTGTTAGGCTCAGGTGGCAGATTCAATGCTTATTAAGTAAGCGATTGATATTGAAGGCTAATTAAGGGTAGGTGCCAGAGGTGCTGGCCGAGATACTGAAGGCGCGGTGCGCAAATGTGAAATCTAACGATAAAATTCAGAGTAGGTGACAAATGTCGCAGTACTCTTAATATAGTTCTTAAAAAATGATTCTTAAAAGCTTTAGCTTAAAGAATTGCTAAGTGTGCAACTTACCTCAGTAAGTTTTTAGAGCTAGCCTCAGTTTTTAATGGCTTGTTTTAATTGAATAAATCAGATTAAAACGCGTTTATTATTTCGTTAAATCAAACTAATTATTGAAATTTATGCCTGTTGAGGCTTAAATTCGTTAAAATTCTGTCTTCAGTAAATGTAAATTTAGCTAACAGCTAAATTAAACTTTCCCTTAAGTCGCGCTTTATGTTTATTTATCTGCGGCGGCTTGAGCGCTATTTTACTTGCTGCTACTTTATAATTATGGCGAGCGGCGTTAACCAAGTGTCTGTTTTACTATTAATTACATAAGCTTGCGTTTTATAAAACGCTTTTTAAGTAATTGAGAGTATTCTTTATTATCAATTAATTTTAACCTTAATAGATAATCGTGTAAGTATAGGCTACTACAAACATTTAAGCAAAGTATGAACAATATAACACCACAAAATCAGCATCATAGTATGGATAAGTTAAAGAATAAGGTAAGTGAATTAGCGGCAGCTTTTCTCACGGTCGATGAAGCGAGCGAGGGGCAGCGTGTTGATAATTTCTTGACCAAAACCCTTAAAGGTGTACCAAAAAGCCATGTCTACAGAATTTTGCGTAGTGGTGAGGTGCGCGTTAATAAAAAACGCATTGATGCCGACTTCCGATTAACGATTGGCGATGTGGTGAGAGTACCACCAATACGTGCAACGATTGTTGAGCATGTTGAGTCAAATGTACCAGCCGTTTCTAAATTCGAAAACACGATTATTTTTGAAGATGACGCGATGTTGGTCATCGATAAACCTGCTGGGTTTGCGGTGCATGGTGGCAGTGGTGTGAGCCGAGGGGTTATTGAGCAGATGCGTTTAGAGCGCCCCAAAGCGAAATTCTTAGAGTTGGTGCACAGATTAGATCGTGAAACTTCTGGTGTACTGATGCTGGCAAAAAAACGTAGCGCGCTAGTTGCTTTGCATCAAGCGATACGTAATAACCAAACAGATAAGCGTTATTTAATGCTGGTTCGCGGTGAGTGGCTAGAAGCAAAGAAACGCGTGGTATTAGACTTGCAAAAGTATCTCTTACCTAATGGCGAGCGACGTGTAAACGTGGTGACGGATATTTCAAAAGATAAATATAATGAGCGTCAATCCTCTGAAACGATGTTTAAACTGTTAAAAAACTATAGTCATCCAGTATTAGGTAAGTTTAGTCTGCTTGAAGCACAGTTGGTAACAGGTAGGACGCATCAGCTACGTGTTCAATTGGCGCATTTAGGTTTTCAGATTGTTGGCGATGATAAATATGGTGATTTTGCCGTGAACAAATCATTAGTAAAAAGTGGCTTAAAACGCATGTTTTTACATTCATCTGTCACAAAAATACGCCATCCTTTGACCAATGATAAACTTGAGTTAGTTGCGCCGTTGCCAGCTGAGTTAAGTAAGTTTTTAGTAAAATTAGAGTCTTAAGTTCGAGAAAGAGTAAGTTTGAATGACAAAGCAGTTTGATTTAATTGTTTGGGATTGGGATGGTACTTTAGCCGATTCTACAGGGATGATTACCAATGCACTTTTAAAAGCGGCAGAGCAAGTAGGGCTGCCAGCATTAACACCTCAGGCTGCGAGTAATATTATTGGGCTTGGTTTGCGTGAATCTATTCAGTCCTTATATGGTGATATTCCTGTTGAGCAGGCACAAGCGCTCGCTGCACAATATACGACGAATTACTATGCAGGTGAAAGCGAGATTCCTCTATTTGCAGGCGCTACTGATACCATTAAGGCGCTTCATAAACGTGGATTTAAATTGGCGGTCGCCACTGGTAAAGGTCGGCGGGGGCTTAATCTAGCTTTAGAGCATTCTGGTTTAACTAAGTATTTTCACTCTACCCGCACCGTTGATGAGTGCTTTTCTAAACCACATCCGCAAATGCTAGATGAGTTGATGGAGCATTTGGTTGTTATGCCTGAACGTACCTTGATGATTGGCGATACCAGTTATGATTTGCAAATGGCACAAAATGCAGGTGTTAGCGCTGTGGGAGTGACTTACGGCGCTCAAACCGCTGAGCAATGGCAGCATTTCAAACCTGTGCAGCAGTTTTATGACTTTGCTGGTTTGAGTACATGGTTGCTTGAACATGCTTAATCCATTGATATGATGCAAGTGCTATGACACAAAACACCGTTATTTTAAAAAGTGAGGCACTTGAAGATGGTGCTAAAGGAATCAGATTTCCTTTACCTGCATTAGGTGAGTTTGTCTCAGGTTTTGTTGTGCGTTTTCATGGCAAGCCTTATGCTTATGTTAACCAATGTGCGCACGTGCCAATAGAATTAGACTGGAACGAAGGCGACTTTTTTACAGCTCAAAAAGATTATTTGATTTGCTCTACGCACGGCGCGCATTACCGACCTGATAATGGCTTTTGCGTCATGGGGCCGTGTAAAGGTAAAAGTTTAAAAGCAATTGAAGTGACTGAACAAAATCAAGAAATATTAATCAATCTAGATTCAATAACCTAGATTCAATTAAGTAGTATTCATTTAGAAACACTAAGGAAAGCTAATAATGTCAGAAGATAGCCAACAAAATACGTCGCTAAACAACACTAAGCCAGAAGATACTAAATGGCAACGTGATGCAATTGAAAAGCTTGCTGGTTCAGCCTTAACCGAACAAAGAACAGCGCGACGCTGGAGCATCTTTTTTAAGGGACTCATGTTTGCTTATTTATTTATTATCTTATTTTATGCGCTAGGCTGGTTAGGTGGCGGCAAAGCTAGCACTGGGTCACATACTGCGTTGATTGAAGTAGCTGGTGTGATTGAAGCGGGTGGTGCGGTAAACGCAGATTCGTTTATGAGCAGTCTGCACGATGCTTATGACGATAAAAATACTAAAGGCATTATTTTACGCATTAATAGCCCAGGTGGCAGCCCTGTCCAGGCAGGCATTATTAATGATGAAATTAAGCGCCAAAAGAAATTGCATCCTAAAATACCAGTTTATGCGGTAGTGGAAGATATTTGTGCCTCGGGCGGCTATTACATTGCGGCGGCGACTGATAAGATTTATGTGGATAAAGCCAGTATCGTTGGGTCAATAGGCGTGTTAATGGATGGCTATGGTTTTACAGAGGTGATGAAAAAAGTTGGCGTTGAGCGCCGTTTGATGACTGCTGGAGAAAATAAAGCGATGTTAGATCCATTCTCACCAGTGAATCCAAAACATCAAGTTTTAGCACAAGCGATGTTGAATCAAATCCACGAACAATTTATAACAGTAGTGCGTCAAGGTCGTGGTAGTCGTTTAAAAGAAACACCAGAAACCTTTAGTGGTTTGTTCTGGAGTGGCGAAGAAGGCATTAAAATGGGTCTAGCAGATGCACTCGGTAGCACAGATTATGTTGCTAGAGATGTCATTAAAGAAGATAAGATCGTCGACTTTACCGCTCAAGAAGACTTTACAAGTCGCATCGCAAAGCGCATAGGGGCAAGTATGGCAAAGGAGGTTGGTCTTGATGCGCTAACAAAAGGCATACAGTTGCGATAAGTTATAAGGGTGTAATAGATTCTGTTTGAATGATATGCAAGAAATGTGATGTAAGGGTGAACCTGTTCACTCTTACATCATTCAAATCTCTTAAAAACCTTATTCTTTTAAGGGTGATTTTATGGCATTAATACAATCTCTATAGTGCTAAATGCTTGTTACCACAACATTATTTAATGTGTACAGCTTGAGTATTTTGCTTTATAGTTACCTAGGTTAGCCACTAAAAAAATAATTGAATAATAAAGTGTTTATGGCCAAGTTGCGCTCCCTCATCAATTTTATTCTCACCATCGCTATTTGCCTTGTAGCTCTTCAGCTCAGCATACAATCTGCATACGCAACCCCACAGCACCTTCTAGGTACTTGGCATCTAATTCACCCTTATTCGGCTGATAATAGCAAAGCCGATTTTCTTGACAATCCTTTAGCATCAAAAAGCTCTGTGGTTAATAGCGTTGGCCTCACGGGCGGACATTATCTTTACATAGCTTCAATTAACATCACAAAATATGATGAATACGTACTGGACTTTAAAAATACCAGCACGATCGGAAAATTCAGGCATCAGGTATTTAATGATAAAAATCAATTAATTCATACTTTAGAAGGTGGTATTGAGAACACCGTTTCTAACCCTTATTTTGTAAGACATGGGCGTGATTTAACTTTAGCGCCTGGTCATTATACTTTAGCGACCGAGCTTATTTCCGCTAACTATTTGGCGATTCCAGAGCCTTATATTGATGATAGAGCACATTATCAAGTTGCGATTAAAGTTGGTAACGCTCTTACATTTTTTGGTTTGGGCATATTTTTGGGCTTAGGTATTTACTACGCAGCTCTGGCTACTACTCGCAACCGAAAGGTAGAGGCGATGTATGCTATTTTTATTGCGGGTAACTTTATTTTTAACAGTGCTGCTTTATTAGTATTTTCGGATATTTTAGGCTTTCACTCAATTTATTTAGTTTCCATGCCTGTTCTGCTATCAAATATTGCCTATATTCTATTTGTAATGCATTTATTGGAAATTAAAAAACACATACATAAACACTTGTATTGGGCAGGCATTAGTATCATTGCAATCATGTTGCTATTTTTAGGCTTGGCAATAGGCTATCCAAATTGGGCTTTAGAATTTTGCCGCTATGGCGTTGCAATGTTTTTAAGTTATGGGTTAATTGCTGCTATCACACAAAGCCTTAATAACAATGCCACTGCAAAGCGCTATCTTATAGCGATTGGTATCTTCTTTATATTAGGCTTGGTGGCTATCAGCCTCAATAAAATTACCAGTCAGTTTACCTATTATATTGAGCATATAGGTTTAGTTAGCGTGGCTGTTGAGGTTATTTTACTGGCGCTCGTACTCTCATTCCAATTTTCAGATTTGCATTCAGATAAACAAAAAGCGTTAGAAGAGCGCGATGCAAGTTATAAAACAGCATACTCCGATGCATTAACCAATTTACCAAATCGTCATGCCTTAACCAAAGATGTGGTGCACTTACCCTCACACGGCAGTCTTACTATTGTCGACTTAGATGGTTTAAAGTTTTATAACGATACTTATGGGCATGTTCGTGGGGATGAGTTATTAGTGAGTTTTGCTAATTGCTATCAAGATAGCCTTGGTGATGCATTTAAATTATATCGAATTGGTGGAGATGAGTTTGCAGTGCTCAGTCATGAAGGAGAAATACCTCTCATTGAAAATGCGCTGGACGAAGCGCTAGCAACCATGAAAGCGACTGGGTTTGAGTTTGCAGGTGCCAGTGTAGGTTCGGCATACAGCTATGAGGCGCATAATATTGCTAGTCTTATGAGCTTGTCTGATGAGCGCATGTATGCAAATAAACGACTACGCAAGCTTGAGAGAGATAATATACGAGCACTTTTTCAATTTAATAAATCGGTATGATTTAGGAAAACCGTATGCCAAATGACTCATCTCGTCTAACTTTAATAGCAGCCGTGGTTGCAATGATTATATTGCCCTTGATTGCCTCTTGGTTCGCTTACCCAGTCATACATTTGCCACCAGGTTTTGGGGTATTTCCCCCATTATTTGTACAAGATCCGCCAGGATTTAATCTAATAGTTTTTATAGGGGTGGCATTAATTGAAGCAGCCTTTGTTACCTTTCTTGTCTTTCCACAATGGTTTGGTTTTAAGCCAGTCGCGCCACCTCCAAAACCAACTTTAAAAGCCTTGCCTATTTGGTTCTGGCTGGGATTAGGCGTTACTTTGTTTTTTTGGTGGCTTATGTGGACACGTACTACAGTATTTGGCAGCTTGGTTTACTATGCATTTACCCCCTTATGGTGGGGTTTTATTTTTGTATTAGACGGTCTGACTTATCGCTATTCTGGCGGTTATTCGTTATTTGCAAGTAAGCCAAAGACATTTTTAATCAGTGCGATTGTGTCTGTTGGGGGTTGGTTTTTCTTTGAATATTTTGACTATTTTGCATTAGGTAACTGGTATTACCCAAACACGGTAATTCCTGGCTTAAGTCATGCCAATATTGTAGGGCTGTTTTTCATTGCTTACAGCACCGTTTGGCCAGCAGTGTTTGAGTGGTATACCTTGCTTAACGCCTTTCCTCAAATTGCCAATCGTTATTCGCAAGGTCCTAAACTGAGCTTGCCAGGCAAGCCAATGTTGTATTTAAGCTTTATTTTGTTTGCAGCAGTTCCTTTTTGGCCTTATCCGCTATTTTGGGCAATGTGGATTGCGCCGCTGATTGGTATTGCAGGCATATTAATGATGCAAAATGTTTGGACGCCATTCACCGCAATATCAAATGGCAATTGGAGCCCAACTTTACTGATTGCTTTAAGTTCGTTATTTAACGGATTTTTTTGGGAAATTTGGAATTTTGGCAGCGCACACCCAGTGCTTCCCGTCAGCAACCCGAATTACTGGGTGTACGATATTCCATATGTGAACGTGATTCATATTCATGCGGAAATGCCATTACTGGGATTTTTTGGTTACTTGCCCTTTGGCGTGCTGGTGTGGGTAGTGTTTATTTGGGCAGGTAAGGTATTCAATTTTAATTCTAGCTTGCTGGCTGATGGCAAAGGTCACTAATGGTAAATTTTACTTCCGTTATTCACTTGTAGATGGGAATAACGGAAAGCAATTACCAGCTTTTACTTAACATGGAATGTATAAAAAACCCTTCGTTACGTACTTCTGTATTATTACCAAATAATGGACTATCGTAAGTCACTTTCTTAGGTAATAAGAATTCAATACCACTGGTTAGCTTCCACGTCTCATCTAGCTTGCGAGCAAAGCCCAGTGTAATGTGGTCTTCTAATGTTGCAGCAAGCAAAGCACTCGAGTTTTTCTTTGGCACAGGATTTTTGCCATAGTTGTAGCCGGCATATAAGGTGGTTTTGTCATCATAAGCATAGGCTGCACCTAGCGCATATACGATTTGATTGTGCCAATCTTGCGGGGTGACACTTATCATAGTTGCTTGTGCAAGCGTATTTGAAGGGTCGCTCCATTTAGTCGTTACATCATTAATGGCGTCCGCCCAGTTAATCCAATTGATTTTGGCTGATAGTAATAAATCGGCATTGGGTCTAAACGCTGCACCAATGGCTACTTCGCGTGGTAGCGCAAATCCTTTAATACTAAGATTGTCATATTTAACAATGCCTAGCGGGCCAAAATTAAACTTGGCGGTACCGCCAGTCAGCGGTAATTCAGTTTTTTCTGTGTAACTTGCCCCCAAAGTCCATTGCTCGTCTAATTTATATTGAGCGCCTAGCTTAAAGCCGAAGCGGATGGTATCTGCGCCTGTATTTTCAAAGCCTGCAAAATTACCGACAGGAGGCGTGTGGTAAAAAAACTTTTGTTCAATACTTGCGTAGATTAAGCTAACCGAGCCACCTATTGAAAGTTTGTCTGTTACTTGACAACCAAGTCCTGGCGTCACTTTGGCAATGCCAAATAATGAGTTCATTTCATCATCGGTACCAAATGGCGTTTTGATATGTTTAAACTTTGCACCTGCGCCACCTTGAGAGAAAAATCCAAGGCCAGCTGTGCACGGCAAGTCTTCCAATTGTTGCGCATAACCTCCGCCAGCGAGCAAAACGTAACGATTGTCGGCATGCTGATCATTGAGTGCGTCCTTATGCGCCAAATCGGTAGTACGCAGTAATGATCCATAACCATCAAATAGCTTGCCTTTGATTTGCGCCAAACCTGCTGGGTTGGTGTTTAATGCACTGGAGTCACGCGCTACAGCAGTATCTGCACCACCCATAAGTGTTGATTCTGCTCCGTAACCAATTAAATTGATGCCGTTTGTCGCATTACTTTGTGGTGATAATGTTATTCCACAAAGGATCAATGCTATAAAATTGTTGCGTTTCATTTATTATTAATTTCCGGAGGTGATAACGTCAAATGTGTTTGACGAATATTGTGTATGGATTTTTTTCATAATAATTTGCATGGCACTATGAAAATCTAGACTTAGTCTTTTACGACAATATTTTTGTATTCTGTAGGTACCGGTGGAAATTTTAAGTTCATGCTTTTTAAAGCATCTAGTAATAGTCTAGAAATTAGCAGGTTACGATTGGTTTTAGAGTCAGCAGGTATCACATACCACGGGGCATATTCTGTGGATGTGGCTTTAATCGCTTGTTCATATGCTTGCATATACTTCGGCCATAGTTCACGTTCCTTCAAATCACCAGGATTAAATTTCCATGTTTTGCTTGGATCAGCTAGTCTTTCTTGCATTCGAGCCTTTTGCTCTTCCTTAGAGATATTTAAAAAGCATTTAATAATAACGGTGCCAGTTTCTGCGAGTAAGCGTTCGAAGTCATTGATCTGCGCATAGCGACGCTTGCATTCGGCATCGTCAATCCAGTCGTGCACTTTTACGATTAACACATCTTCATAATGACTGCGGTTGAAAATGACCAATTCGCCAGCTTTGGGTATTTCTTGATGTACACGCCATAAATAATCATGTGCTAGCTCTTCGCTGCTTGGTGTTTTGAAGCTTGCTAGCCTTATGCCAAGTGGGTCGCACTCACTAAATACATGTCGCACTGTTCCATCTTTGCCGCTAGCATCCATGCCTTGCAATATTAGTAAAATTTTACGTTTACCTTCAGCATGTAGAATGTCTTGAAGGCTGTTAATCTCAGTGGCAAGTTGCGTTAACTCTAAAAAGTCTTGCTCCTTTGTTTTCGAACGCTCACTTTTATCTTGTGGATTGTAATTTTTTAGCGAGAATTTTTTTGAGTTAACGCGATATTGATCGAAGTTTGCCATCGTGAATCTCTCTTAAGTTTGTTAATGAAGCATCGTTGATTCTATATGTAAAAAAGCCCAACTAAAGTTTAGTTGGGCCTTTTTATTACAAAATACGCGGAAATAATGTAATTATTTACGTGCTTTGGTGTAATTAATTAAACCGTTTGTAGAACTATCAAAGTCGCTGATTTTGTCATCGTTGGTTAACAAAGGCAGAATTTCTTGGGCAATTTGTTTGCCGTATTCTACGCCCCATTGGTCATAGCTATTAATGTCCCAAATCATGCCTTGCACGAATATTTTATGCTCATATAAAGCAATAAGTTTACCAAGCGTGTTTGGCGTAAGTTTATCAAACATAATAGAAGTGCTAGGGCGGTTGCCTTCAAATACCTTGTGTGGCAATAGATTTTCTAGCGCTTCTCCGCTCATGCCCTGTTTTTCAAGCTCAACGCGAGCTTCTTCAGCGGTTTTTCCCAGCATTAAAGATTGTGTTTGCGCTAAGAAGTTAGCCAGTAAAATCTTGTGATGAGCATAACCATGTTTACCAATCGCATAGTGACTATGCACTGGCATTAAAAAGTCGCATGGCACAATTTGAGTGCCTTGATGGATCAGTTGGTAAAAAGCATGCTGACCATTGGTGCCAGCTTCACCCCAAATTACTGGGCCAGTTTTGTACTTAACACGACTACCATCGCGGCAAATAAATTTACCGTTACTTTCCATATCGGCTTGCTGTAAATACGCAGGGAAGCGCGCCATACCTTGGTCGTAAGGTAATATTGCATTGGTATCAACATGGAAGAAGTTGTTATACCAAACACCAATCAACGCCATAATGACAGGCATATTTTCCTCTAAAGGCGCAGTTTTGAAATGGTTATCCATTTCATGCGCACCAGTGAGCAATGCTTCAAAGTTATCCATGCCAACATACAAGGCGATAGATAAGCCGATAGCTGACCATAGTGAGTAGCGACCTCCAACCCAATCCCAGAATGCAAACATATTGGCAATATCGATACCAAACTCTTGTACAGCTTTTGCATTGGTAGAGAGGGCAACAAAGTGTTTTGCTACATGCGCATTATCTTGTGCTGTAGATAAAAACCAAGTTCGCGCTGACATCGCATTAGTCATTGTCTCTTGCGTGGTAAATGTTTTTGAAGCCACAATAAATAAGGTGGTTTCAGGATTACATTTTTCCAAGGCGCGCATTAAATGGGCGCCATCGATATTTGATACAAAGTGCACGTTTAAATCTGGACTCGCATAGGGTTTTAGCGCATCGCAGACCATTACTGGGCCAAGATCAGAGCCACCAATACCAATATTAACAATATCAGTGATGCGCTTGCCGGTGTAGCCAAGCCATGTGCCATTACGCACTTTGTCTGTAAATTGGCGCATTTGCGCAAGTACCGCGTTTACATCGGGCATCACATCTTTGCCATCTACCAATACTGGGGTATTGCTGCGGTTACGAAGTGCTGTATGTAGCACCGCACGATTTTCAGTAATATTGATTTTTTCACCAGCAAACATCCGATCACGCCAGTTTTCAATATTCGCTTCGCGTGCCAGTTGCATAAGCAAAGGTAGCGTTTCGTCATTCATGCGATGTTTTGAAAAATCAAACAATATATCGGTAAATTTTA
The DNA here is from genome assembly GCF_029946165.1 of Methylotenera sp. Lineage (GTDB taxonomy): Bacteria > Pseudomonadota > Gammaproteobacteria > Burkholderiales > Methylophilaceae > Methylotenera. The sequence goes on along the minus strand of NZ_JAQSDZ010000016.1, from coordinate 68,807 downwards.
GGCTATATTTATCAAAACGATTTGCATCGTTTGCAAATAAATCGCGCATATGAGTTTTTGCGATTGCTAGTTGATGCTGGCAAAGTTTTTGCCAGACTGGAAGAGTAGTTAATGCAGCCATTTGTGAAATTACTTTAAATTTGATGTTAAAAAAATTAGTTTAATTGTAAAACGATACCTGCTAAAGGTGGCAGTGTGATGACAAGCGATTGATTTTGATTCATCCAAGCAATGCTCTCAGTTTGTAGTCCAGCGCCATTGCCTTGATTACTACCGCCATAGCAATGAGCGTCACTGTTAAAAATTTCATGATAGTTACCTGCTTGCGGCACACCAATGCGATACTCATTTCGTAGCACAGGTGTAAAATTCAACACTATTATAACAAAACTATTGTCTAAGCCACGTCTAATATAGCTAACTATCGATTGATCGCTATCATGGCAGTCTATCCATTCGAAACCATGCACTTCAAAATCAAGCGCATGTAGCGCATTAATACTCTTATAAATTCTATTTAAGTCAGTTGTGGCTTGTTTAACACCTTGATGCCACTGATGACCTTCATAGTCTTGGCCTAGCAAATGCCAATCAAGGCTACTGTTAACATTCCACTCACGTCCTTGACCAAACTCATTGCCCATGAAATTAAGTTTTTTCCCTGGGGTTGTCATTTGATAAGTCATTAACAAACGGAGGTTAGCGAATTTTTGCCATGCGTCACCCGGCATTTTGTCTAATAGTGAATGCTTGCCGTGTACCACTTCATCATGCGAGAAGGGCAGTACAAAGTTCTCGGAATAAGCATATAACTGACCAAAGGTCAGCATGTCGTGATAATAACGTCTATGAATTGGGTCATGTTCAATGTAAGCAAGGGTGTCGTTCATCCAGCCCATGTTCCATTTCATATTGAAGCCTAAACCACCTAAATATACTGGACGTGATACGCCAGGCCATGCGGTAGACTCCTCCGCGATAGTTAAAACGCCTGCGAAGTCTTCGCCGACCATCACATTAAGTTGTTTTAAGAAATCAATAACTTCTAGATTTTCACGCCCACCAAATTTGTTTGGTAACCATTCACCAGCTTTACGTGAGTAGTCTAGGTAAAGCATAGATGCAACGGCATCCACACGTAAACCATCAATATGAAATTCATTTAGCCAAAAATAGGCATTAGACATCAAAAAATTACGGACTTCATTACGGCCGTAATTGAAAATCAGTGTGCCCCAGTCTTGATGCTCTCCTAAACGCGGGTCTGCGTGTTCATATAATGCTGTGCCATCGAACTGTGCTAATGCCCAATCATCTTTTGGGAAATGACCTGGCACCCAGTCTAAAATCACGCCAATATTAGCTTGATGAAATGCATCAATCAAAAAACGTAAATCATCGGGAGAGCCAAATCGGTTAGTTACGCCAAAGTAACCTGTGGTTTGGTAGCCCCAAGATTCAGTAAGCGGATGTTCTGAAATTGGCATCAACTCAATATGCGTATAGCCCATTTCAGTGACATAAGGCACTAATTTGCTTGCTAGTTCGCGATACGTTAAAAAGTGACCTTGTTCATTGCGTTGCCATGAACCTAAATGCACTTCGTAACAGTTGAATGGCGCATGAAGCCAGTCACGCTTTTGGCGTGCATCTAACCAGTTTTTATCTTGCCATTGATGATTGCTTTTGCTGATTCTTGCAGCAGTACCAGGACGAGGTTCAAACTCAAAGCCATAAGGGTCAGTTTTAGCTAAAATATGGCCAGTGTTACGGTTGCGAATTTCAAATTTATAGGTGTCATTTGTGGTTAAATGAGGGATAAAAATATCCCAAACACCGCTAGAGCCATGTGCCCGCATGGAGTGTACTCTGCCATCCCAGTTATTAAAGCTACCAATTACACTGACGCGTTCAGCATTAGGTGCCCAAACGGCAAAGCGAACGCCTTCAATATTTTTTTGAGAGATACATTGTGCACCAAGCGTTTTATAGCCTTGCAATAGTCGGCCTTCGCCGAACAAGTGAAGTTCATCTTGCGTCAGGCTTGATGAAAAGGTGTATGGATCATAGGTTTCGTACTCGTTAGCACCAGTGTTAACTTTTAGAAGGCATGGCATTTTGAAAGCGGTTTCGCTGACAAATTCAAATAAACCATCAGCGTGTGTTTTATTTAGCTTGGTCCATGTTCTAGAGTTCTTAATCCAAACTTCAGATGCGCTTGGAAGAAAAACCCGATAAATATAGGAGTTTTCAATAGCATGTAAACCTAAAAAACTAAAAGGATCGTGATGTTGTGCTTTTAAAATCAGTTTCAAAGCATCTGAATTTGCGTTAGAGACCGATGTGGCTTTAGCGCGTGTTTTTGCGGCTACTTTGGTTGTTGAATCAACAGGAGTCGCTTCAGATTTATCCAAGATACATTTCCCTTCATTTTTTCTAAAAAATATATTTAATAATATTTGCTAGATTGCTAGTGATTAGCTGGATTATAGTGCTTTAAGCTGATTATAATGTAAACGAACACTGTAAGAACAAAAAATTAAACTAGTGAGCCCGGCTAGTTAAGTAATGATTAATTAAACTTCAGGAGGGCACCATGCCGAAAGATCAGCATTCAGACCGTTTTATTAGTACATTAACCAAAAACACCACTGCTATTATTCTTGCAGGTGGACGTGGGAGCCGCTTAAAAAACTTAACCGATTGGCGCGCAAAACCTGCCGTTCAATTCGGTGGTAAATTCCGAATCATTGACTTCCCCCTATCAAACTGTATCAACTCTGGTATTCGCCGTATTAACGTAGCTACTCAATATAAAGCGCAAAGTTTAATTCAACATCTGCAACGCGGTTGGGGATTTTTACGTGGTGAATTTAATGAGTATGTGAATATTATTCCAGCTCAACAACGAATTTCTGAAGAGTGGTACAAGGGCACCGCAGATGCTGTATATCAGAATATTGATATATTACGTGAAGGCGGCGGTGAATATATTCTGATTTTAGCGGGTGACCATATCTATAAAATGGATTACGGTAAAATGTTAGCCACCCATGTCAAAAGCAATGCTGATATGACCGTGGCTTGCATCAACGTGCCATTAGAAGATGCCAAAGGTTTTGGTGTTTTAGCGGTAGATGATACTGACCGCGTCATTGAATTTGCTGAAAAACCAGACAATCCAAAGCATATGCCTGGCGATACTTCCAAGGCTTTTGCGAGTATGGGTATCTATGTATTTAATGCTAAATTCCTCTATGAACAACTCATCCGCGATGCTGGCAACTCAAAATCAACCCACGATTTTGGTGGCGATATTATTCCTTACATTATCAAAAAATATAAAGTCCAAGCCCATCGTTTTACCGAAAGCTGTGTAGGCGCTAAAAACGATAACCACTACTGGCGCGATGTTGGTACGATTGATGCTTATTGGGAAGCAAACATGGAATTAACTCGAGTGATTCCAGAGCTTAATTTATACGATAGAGAATGGCCGATTTGGACTTCACAAGAACAGTTACCTCCAGCTAAATTTGTCTTTAATGACGAGGGTAGAACGGGCAAGGCAACAGATTCCTTAGTATCTGGCGGATGCTTAATTAGCGGTGCCTCTGTGACTGATTCTGTGCTGTTTTCTGATGTTCGTGTGCATAGTTATTGTGATATTGAAGGTGCGGTTATTTTGCCAAAAGTGACCATTCATCGTAATGTGATACTCAAAAATGTAGTGATAGATCGGGGTTGTAGTATTCCTGAAGGTATGCAAATAGGCGTGGACTTGGCTTTAGATGCTAAACGTTTTTATGTATCAGAAAAAGGTATCACTCTTGTGACGCCAGATATGTTGGGACAAGATTTGTATAGGGTAATTTAATGTAATTGATTGAATATAAATTAAATAGTTAAAAAATAATTTTTAACTATTTTTATTTAATTTAAGGTTGTTAATTGAAATGAAACCAACACGCCCAAAACTTTATATTAATCTTTATTGGCACATGCACCAGCCAGATTACCGGGACATTGTCAGCAATGAATACGTGCTGCCGTGGACATATTTGCATGCGATAAAAGATTATAGTGATATGGCATATCACCTAGAAGCCAACCCAAAAGCGCGCGTCAGCTTTAATTTTGTGCCCATTTTGCTTGAGCAGTTAGAAGATTACACCACTCAGTTTAAACAAAAGCATATTCGTGATCCACTATTGGCTTTGTTAGTAGAGCCAGATTTAGGCAATATTAGCTATGAACAATGTCATTTAATTGTGAAAAGCTGCTTCAAGAGCCATCACGAGAAAATGCTGAGTCCGTTTCCGCATTATCAACGCTTACTGCATCTTTACCAGCTTATAGAGCCAATTGCGGATGATAAAGAGGAATTCCATTATTTATCAGCACAATATAAAGCGGATTTATTAGTGTGGTATCACTTAGCTTGGTGTGGCGAGAGTTTGCGACGTAATAACAAAGTAGTGCAAGCGCTAATGACAAAGGGGCTAAACTTTACTTTAGAGGATAGAGTTGAACTGTTTGACGTGATAGCCGAAACCATTACAAACTTGATTCCGCGCTATAAAGCGCTGATGAAAACTAAGCAAATTGAGATTTCCACCACGCCATACTATCACCCAATATTGCCATTATTAATTGATTTTAAATCTACGATAGATGCCATGCCGTATGCCCCTTTACCTAAATTTGCCAGATATGCGGGAGGGCAAGAACGCGCTGCGGCACATGTGATTGCTGCGAGTAAATATCATGCCAATTTATTTGGCCAAGTACCTCGTGGAATGTGGCCTGCAGAGGGTGGAGTATCGAATGCTACGCTCTCCTTAATGGCGGAACAAGGCGTGGAATGGGCAGCTACAGGCCAGGCAGTATTGGCCAATAGTTTGTTGAAATCGCAGATGGGTTTACAAGACAAAAGCGAATATCTCTACCAACCATATCGTGTGACTAACGGAAAACAAGATATTTTATGCTTTTTTAGAGACGATAATCTTTCAGATAAAATTGGCTTTGAATATGCAAAAATGCACACGCCTGATGCGGTGCGAGATTTCATTCAAACACTTGAGGGCATTCATCAAGCAAATTCAAATGGAAGCGCAAAGATTGTTAGCGTAATACTAGATGGTGAAAATGCTTGGGAATATTATCCCTACAATGGTTATTACTTTTTGAACGAATTGTATGCGGCATTGACCAATCACCCAGATATTGAAATGACAACTTTTAGTGATGTCGTTGATTTATATCAATCCAAAGAATATAAAACTCATAGAATATCCGCCCCCGCATTGTCGCAAATAGCGGCAGGTAGTTGGGTATACGGCACATTTAGTACTTGGATTGGCAGTAAAGATAAAAACTTAGCATGGGATTTACTCTGTGCTGCGAAAAAAACTTACGATGATGTGATGTTGAGTAATATTTTAGACGCCAATCAATTGAAGGCCTGTGAACGTCAGTTGTCTATTTGTGAAGGATCAGATTGGTTTTGGTGGTTTGGAGATTACAACTCATCTGATAGCGTGGCGAGCTTTGATCAACTCTATCGTCGCAATTTAATTAACTTGTATACCTTGTTGCAACAACCAGTACCAATGATTTTGAATAAATCGATTAGTGCAGGCGGTGGTAATGCAGATAATGCTGGCACAATGCGTAGAGGGCAGGTTTAAGCTCAATGTAAGGGTATGCATTTAGATGTAATTAGTGTTAACCAGATTCACGTCAACATAATTTATGTAGGTAATAATGAAACACACTAATTTATCTCTTTTATCTCAGCGCCGATCAGGTGTGTTGTTACATATTAGCTCTTTGCCTAGCTCACCTGACGCAATTGATTTGGGTATGGGCGATCTAGGTGCAGAAGCTTACCGCTTTGTAGATTTCTTAAATAGCGTTGGCATCAGTGTTTGGCAAATGTTGCCAATTAATATGACGCACGCAGATAACTCTCCTTATCAATGTTTATCCGCTTTTGCAGGTAATCCAGACTTTATTAGCTTGGAAAGCTTGCAATCACAAGGGCTGCTCACTAAAGGTGATTTAAGCGGCGAGTTAACCAGTAAAACCGATTTACTTGCTAAAGCCTACGAGGCTTTTCGCAGCCAAGCTGAACAAACGGAATCTTTAGCTGAGAGTGAACAGCTAAATTTTAAAAAATTCTGCAAAAAACAAGCGCATTGGCTGAATGATTTCGCCTTATTTTTAGCATTACGTAATAAGTTTAACCAAGCTGGCTGGCAATACTGGCCTGATGGCTATCGGAATAGAAGCGCAGCCACACTTAAACAGGCGCGTAAAGAATTAGCATTAGAAATCACCATTATCCAATTCACGCAGTTTATATTTTTCACTCAATGGCAGGCGCTAAAGACCTATGCTGCAGATAAGAATGTTTATTTGTTTGGAGACATTCCAATTTTTGTTGCATACGACAGTGCCGATGTTTGGGCGCACTCGCATTTATTTAAGTTAGATGAATATAAGAATATGGGAGTAGTAGCAGGCGTGCCGCCAGACTACTTCTCCACGACAGGTCAGCGTTGGGGTAATCCTCATTATAATTGGGATGCCATGTTGGCTGATGACTTTAATTGGTGGGTTAAGCGGATGGCCACACAAAATGCCTTATTTGATATCGTGCGTATTGACCACTTTAGAGGCTTAGAAGCGGCTTGGGAAATTCCTGCGAGTGAAGAGACTGCGATTAATGGTCAGTGGGTGGTGGCGCCAGGTGAAGCTTTGCTGACAGCCATTTTTAAAGCCTTACCTCATATTTGTTTAGTGGCAGAAGACTTGGGAATTATCACGCCCGAAGTTGATGCATTAAGACTTCAATTTAACTTGCCAGGTATGAAAATTTTGCAGTTTGCGTTTAGTGGTCAAGAAGATAACCCATACTTACCACATCATATTGAAGCCAATAGTGTGGCTTACACGGGTACTCATGATAATGACACCACACTTGGCTGGTATAACAGTTTAGATGATCATCTACGTGGCCTTGTGCAGGCCTATATGCACTCTTCACGTTCTGAAGATCATGAGGCGCACATGCCTTTTGACTTGATTAACATGACATTTGATTCTCATGCACAATTAGCGATTGTTCCTATGCAAGATATATTAGCGCTAGATTCTAGTCACCGTATGAATACCCCGGGCACATGCTCAGACAATTGGCATTGGCGTTTTAATTGGCAACAATTAACTCAGGCTCAAATAGAAAGTATTGCTGAAGTGAATGCTAGAACAGGAAGAGGTCAAAATGATTGAGATGTCAGCATGGCAGTATTAATCGGCATTGATGTTGGTGGTACAAATTTGCGTTTGGGCGTGGTGGATTATGATGAAACTGCCACAAATGCTCACCCTCGCTTGATAGAGGAGAAGCGTTTTCAAACTGACTTTTCTAATTTTTGTAAAATTCATCCTCCCGAGCAAGCTTGGCGAGCCATTTTAAATGCCACAGCAGTGGCAATAGACAGCATGCATGTAAAATATCCAGAAATATCAGCTGTTGGGATAGGTTTTCCAGGATTTATTAATCCACATACACAAAAAATTTCGCAATCTCCCAATCTGCCTGGTTTAATCGATGTCGATTTAAGCACTGATTTAAGTCAACTGATTGAACTGCCTGTCATGACGGAGAATGATGCATTAGCGGCTGCTTATGGCGAATATGTCATGCGCATGGCCCAAATCGACCATCTCATTTATTTGGGCTTAGGCACTGGAGTTGGAGGTGGCTTGATCTTAAATGGTCAGTCGTTTCAAGGTCAGCATGGAGTAGCTATGGAAGTTGGGCATATTACCGTTCAACCAAATGGTAGATTATGCGGCTGTGGTAATCATGGCTGTATGGAACAATACGCCTCAGCCAGTGGCGTAGCTATTAGCTATTTCGAAGCGACGGGTCAACAGTTTAGCGCGCATAAGATTGCTAACCTCGCTCATCAAGGTGACACACATGCTATTGCTGCGTATTTTTTAGCGGGTAAAACACTTGCTCAAGCATTAGCGCACATTTTAAAAGTGCTCGATGTGACCAATATAGTGATAGGCGGCGGTATGAGCGCTGCTTGGTTACTTATAGAACCTGCTTTTACACAGCGATTAAACGAAGATTTAATTCCAGTTTTACGCGGTAAAGTGAATGTAAGCATCTCTAGTATGCGCGATCAAGCAGGAATTATAGGTGCCGCAATGTTAGTGCAAAAAAAGATCGTTATTTAATATTCGTTATTACGTATTGATTCAAAACGAAAATTTTGTGCAGACTAAACTAGATATCAATTTTTATATTAAGTTGCCGATAGTAATGCACATAAGCTAGGCATTAATAACTTGAATAATTATGATTTATTGTATTTCATAGTTTTACATGGGTATCATGGTATGAATGGTTATGAGGGTATTAAAAGAGCTGGAAATTAAATAAAAATCAATTTTACGAATTGAGGATATGGCTTCTTTGTACAAAAAACGTTTGTTAGATTCAATTAAACCTAAGCTTAAACCATGGTTAATTTCAGCTATTGTCTTGCTTGTTGGGCTAACCATTACCACAACACTTTGGTGGGAAGCTAAAAAAAACCATACTGAGAATCTAAATGCGGCATTAAACTATGCCGCTGATCAAACTCAAAACAATATACGTGCTCGTCTACATGCCTACGAAACAGTGATGCGGGGTGTTAAAGGTTTAATTGACGGGTCAGATATTGTTACTGTCACTGAGTTCCGATCTTACATAGATGCCTTAAAATTAAAAGAAAAAGAATCCGGCGTTTTAGGAATAGGGCTTGTCACGATTGTGCTGGGTAATGATAAAGATCGGCATTTAGAGAATATTCGTAAACTAGGATTGTCCGATTACAAAATTAAGCCAGAAGGTGACCGTCAATTATATGCTCCAATCATTCGAATGGAACCGATGGTTGGGGATAATCTTAAGGCTCTCGGTTTGGATTTGCTTGCTGTGCCATTTGCCCGAGCGGCAATGGAGAGGGCGCGCGACACAAATGAAGTCGTTATTTCAAATCACTTTACCTTGGCGCAAGATGAAGGAAAGCCAAGCGTATTTTCATTTGTCATGTATTTGCCAATTTTTAAATCGGGTGCAAATCTTGATACGCTTAATGCTAGGCGCATAAATATTACAGGCTGGGTGGATGTGCCATTCCGCATTAATGATTTAATGGCTGGACTTAAGGGCGAATTTGACCAAGATGTAGGTCTTGAGATTTATGATGGCAATGCGATTTCCGATCAATCTCGTATGTATTCCTCTACAAAGTTGGCTAAATATAGTCACGCTGAGGGCATGCTACAAACTAAACGCCAGCTGGATTTTGCAGGCCATACTTGGACATTGCTATTAAATACCACGCCAGAATTTGAATCTCGAGTTTCAAATCTTAATCAGTCTAAAACTATTGCTGGCGCGGGCTTAGCCTTATCTTTAATGTTGGCTTTGCTATCTTGGGTATTAGTCAAAGGTCAACAGGTTGCAGAGAACCGTTATCTCAAACTTTTTAAACAGTCGGGCTTTGGTATTTTAATGCTCAATCGAGAGCAACGTATACTTGAAGCAAATCCAGCGGCACTAACGATGCTTGGTTATAGGCACGAAGAACTTTTAAGTTTTCACTTACCCAGCATACTGCTAGATACAGAGAAAAGTAGATTGAATCGCGTTTTAGAAAGCCTCATGGCTGGCGAGTCCCATACGGAAGAGTGGGCGCATGTGCGCAAGGATGGCACTACGTTTATTGCGGAGGTGAATGCGCGTCAATTAGATAGCCAAACTTACTTTGCTATTTTGCATGATCTGACAAATCGTAAAAAGAATGAACAGCGGATTGTTAGATTAAACAATCTATATGAAGCCCTGAGTGAAACTAACCAAGCCATTGTTCGCATGTCGGACGAAAATGATTTATTTCCTCTGGTATGTAAGTGCGCTGTTAAATTTGGTGGTATGCAAATGGCTTGGGTGGGAGTTTTAGATGAACCTACGCAATTGATTATACCTGTTAGCACTTATGGTGACGGCTTAGAGTTCTTAGATAGTCTTCTCATTTCGAGTCGTGCAGACATTCAAGAAGGCCAAGGCCCGTGTGGTATTGCATTTAGAGAAAATCATTACGTTGTTGTTAATAATTTTTTAGAAGATACGCTCACCCAGCCATGGCGAGATTATTCACTACAATTTGGCTGGAACGCTTCAGGACATTTCCCTATTGCTAGAAATGGTAAGCCATATGCCATGTTTATTGTTTACAGTCCTGAAGTAGATGCATTCGATAAAGAAACAATAGCGTTACTGAGTGAAATGTCATCTGACATTAGTTTTGCCTTGGATAATTTCGATCGCGAAGCGCAACGTCGCTTGGCACACGATAAGTTGCAGATCGCGCAATTAGAGGCGGCTGAATCACGCGATCGTTATCGAGATCTTTATGAGTTCGCGCCTATAGGCTATTTGTCAATCAGCAAGCAAGGCATGATCACTCAAGTAAATTGGAAAGTGACTTCAATGCTAGGTGTTAAGCGTAGTGAACTTTACCAGCAGTATTTTAGCGAGTTTGTGGTAGATGAAGAAAAAACTCGTTGGCAAAGCTTATTTTTAAGTATGCAAGAGATAGATGGTGGGGAAGAGCTAAATTTCGATATTAAATTGACACATGTCAGCGGTGCAATCGCCACAGCAAATCTCAATTGTCTGCGCATGGATGATGAGGTTGATCAACCTATATTACGCATAGCGATGTTTGATGTGACTCAACTAAAACATACTGAGGAAGAAAAACAACGTTCAGATGTTAGGTTGCAAGCGACTATCGATGCTATTCCAGACTTGTTGTTTGAAATTGATATCTATGGTCGATACTTTTCTGCTCATTCTCCCAGTGAACAATTGTTACCTATTCCGTCAGAAGATTTAATCGGAAAAACTGTGCATGACGTTATGCCAGAAAGTACGGCAAATGTTGTAATGTCAGCTATATACGAGGCTGATGTTGCAGGTAGGTCACAAGGCAAGCAATTTGAGTTGGTACTACCTGAGGGTCAGTTTTGGTTTGAGCTTTCCGTAGCTAAAAAACCAAAAGCAGCTGGTGAAGATATCCGCTTTATCCTGTTGTCGCGTGATGTGACTGAACGTAAGCAATCTGAATTAAAATTAATTGAAAGCTCTGCCAGTTTAGCAAAAGCCCAAGCCAGTGCACATTTAGGTAGCTGGGAGCTAGACTTAGCAAGCATGATTGGCTCTTGGTCTGATGAAAATTTTAGATTGTATCATTTAGAACCAGAGCAGGGCACACCAAGTTTTGATGAGTTTCTTGAATTAATCCATCCAGATGACCGTAATTCAGTGGTTGACGTTCAACGTCAAATAGCAACACACATTGGCTCAATTAACTTTGAAACTCGCACTAATCCGTCTTTAGGCTCAATGCGTACGCTAAGCAACTCTATTAAAGTCATTCGTGATGCTGATGGAAGCGCTATTCGTGCAATGGGTACTACTTTAGATATTACTGATCGTAAGTTAGTTGAATTGGAGTATCGTATCGCGGCGACTGCGTTTGAGTCACAAGAAGGCATGATGGTGACTGATGCGAATAAGATTATCCTTAAAGTGAATAAAGCATTCACTAAAATTTCAGGGTATACCTTTGAAGAAGCGGTTGGTAAAACCCCGCGCTTATTAAGTTCAGGCCATCATCATGACGATTTTCATGATTCAATGTGGGAAAACATTGCAGTCAGTGGCTACTGGGAAGGCGAGGTTTGGAATCGTCGTAAAAATGGCGAGGTTTACCCGCAGCATCTCACGATTACCGCCGTCGTTGGTGATAATGGTGTTGTCACAAACTATGTAGCGACATTTACTGATGTGACATTGCGTAATGCCGCAGAAGCTGAAATAAATCACTTAGCATTTTATGATGTGCTGACTCGGTTGCCTAATCGACGTCTTTTAATTGACCGACTTAATCATGCTTTATCAAATGGTGCGCGTTTAGGTTGGAGTGGTGCTTTGCTCTTTCTCGATCTTGATCATTTTAAAACGCTCAATGATACGCTTGGCCATGATGTTGGCGACTTATTGTTACGGCAAGTGGCTGACAGGCTGACCGAGTGTGTACGCGAAGGCGATACCGTGGCGCGTTTAGGAGGTGATGAATTTGTGGTCATGCTGGAAGACTTGAGCAACCATCCGCTAGAGGCGGCATCACAAGCAGAAACCATTGCTAATAAAATTTTAATTTCCATTAGTCGACCATATCAGCTGGGTTTAAGCACCTACCAGACATCTGCTAGTATAGGGATCGTGCTATTCAGTGAAAATGAGCATGGTCAAGATGTGTTGTTAAAACATGCGGATATTGCGATGTATCAGGCTAAGAAAATGGGTAGAAATACCTTATGTTTCTTTGATCCCAATATGCAAGAAGCAATTAATTTGCGCGCCTCATTGGAGGTAGATTTACGTAAAGCCTTAGATGACAAGCAGTTCGAGCTTTACTATCAAGTTCAGGTAGATCACTTAGGAAAAGCGTTGGGCGCGGAGGCATTAATTCGTTGGATACATCCTGAGCGGGGCCTAATTTCACCTTTAGAGTTTATTCCTCTCGCTGAGGAGACAGGTTTGATTTTACCAATAGGGCAATGGGTGTTGGAGGCTGCCTGTGCTCAACTTAAAGCATGGCAAATAACACGGCAAACGCAAGATCTCACGCTCTCAATTAATGTCAGTGCAAAACAGTTTTACCAAGGTACATTTGCCGATCAGGTTCAAGCTGCGGTCAAGGATAGCGGCATTAATCCCATGCAGCTTAAATTAGAGTTAACAGAAAGTATCATGCTGGAAAATATTGAGGCGACCATTACGAAGATGATGGAGCTAAAAAATATTGGTATTAATTTCTCTTTGGATGACTTCGGTACTGGTTATTCCTCTCTGCAATATCTCAAATCACTTCCGCTTTATCAATTAAAGATAGATCGGTCATTCGTGAGGGAAATTGCTTTTGACACTAGTGATCAGGCGATTGTGCGTACGGTGATCGCTATTGCGGAAACCTTAAACTTAGACGTGATTGCAGAGGGGGTAGAGACAGAGGAGCAACGCCAGATTTTAATGAATTGCGGCTGCAATGCTTATCAAGGCTTTCTGTTTGGAAGGCCGGTTCCAATTGCCCAGTTCAATCTAGCTCTAAAACCCTAAGTTTTAAATTCATCAGTTTAAATTTACCATTTAAAGTAATCGTTTGTAATGACCCCGTAATAATTCAGGCCTAGTGTTCAGTGATACTGTTAGTGCGTATAGTGATGCAATATTTTCTGATTGTATGCTGCATTAACCATCTGAAATATTTGGGAAAAACATGAAATTACTTAGATTACTTGAGAGCACCCACCTTGAAATTAACCGCAGTGAAACTTTGCATGACATTATTGATTGTCAAGCGCTAGCGAGTGTATTTCAGCCAATTATCAATATTCAAAGTGGCGTTATACTAGGGCATGAAGGACTGATAAGGGGGCCAGAAAAAACAGATTTATATTCCCCACAAAATTTATTTAAACTGGCTGAAATTGAAAATAGAGTATGTGATTTAGAGTTAGTGAGTCTGAATGTTGGATTAGAGACTTTTGCAAAGCACGCACACTCAAACAAAATATTTGTTAATGTTAGCCCTGAATGTTTACAAGAGTTTGGTCATAACAAACTTATATCAGTGGATTATATCGAGAGCCTAGGCCTAAACCCTAAAAATATTGTGCTGGAGCTCACTGAAAGTTCACCGACCTTTGACTATTCAGAACTGTACAAGGTGATCGACAGTTATCGGAATGTTGGTTTTCAAATAGCGCTTGATGACTTAGGTGAAGGTTATTCTTCTTTAAGGCTTTGGTCAGAGTTGCGTCCAGAGTATGTGAAAATAGATAAGCACTTTATTCATTCAATTAACTCAGACCCCGTCAAACTACAATTTGTAAAATCCATTCAGCAAATAGCCGATAATTCTAATACCAAAGTGATTGCTGAAGGCGTAGAAACCGAAGCTGAGTTCGTTATTCTGCGTGACTTAAATGTTGCGTTTTGCCAAGGATATTTATTGGGTCGTCCAATATCAGAGCCTATCCAGCAAATAAGTGCAGATATTCAACATCTTTTTACACGAAAAACCATCAGTGTTTTTCCTAAAGCCTCTGGCAATGAACGGCAAGGAAATATTGTAAATTTATTAGAGAAAGCACCTTTCGTTACTCCAGCAACAACGAATGATGAAGTGAATGTGATGTTTGAGAGTAACGAAAGGTTATTTTCGATTCCTGTGGTTGAAAATGACATTCCAGTGGGTTTGATCAGCCGATTTAGTATGATTGATAGCTTTGTCAGACCATTCAGAAAAGAACTATATGGTAAGCGCTCGTGTACAGAGTTTATGGACACAAAACCTTTAATCGTTGACGGAAGCATTACCTATCATGAGCTTAGTGACATCATTACTCAAATGGAGCCACACCATTTAGCCAACGGTTTTATCATTACTGAAAATGAGAAGTTTATAGGCATTGGTAGTGGTCATGCTTTGTTAAGAAAAATTACTGAAATGCAAATTAGTGCGGCTCGTTACGCTAACCCACTGACATTATTGCCTGGCAATGTACCCATCAATGAACATATAGATCGTTTATTGGAAAAGAAAAATACCTTTTGGGCATGTTATTGTGATTTGGATAATTTCAAGCCCTTTAATGATGTCTACGGCTTTAGACAGGGTGACCAATTACTTCAATTAGTTGGTGAAACCTTAACTAAGTCTGTAGATAATAGCTTGGATTTTGTTGGACATATTGGAGGCGACGACTTTATTTTGATATGCCAAAGTACCGATTGGGAGGAGCGCTGTCACTTTATACTTTCTCATTTGGAAGAAGTCATTCCCACGTTTTATAGTGTAGAAGATCGCGAAGCCGGTGGAATTGACGTTGAGGATAGGCAAGGAAATAGCACATTTTACCCGTTTAGCTCTTTATCAATTGGCGCAGTAAAAATAGTCCCAGAGGAGTTTGTAAGTCATTATGAAGTTTCCGCTGCCATGACAGTTGCGAAAAAAGAAGCTAAAAGAATCAACGGTAATAGTCTGTTTTATGAACGCAGGCTTAGAGGCGATGAACATTAATGTGTTGCGCCAATGCCCAATCAATATGCTCACGCAATAAAGCAGATTCATCGTTCATGCGATTTTGCAGCGCCTCTACAATTTCAGGTGTAGTACTTGCATTGCCTAAACCAACGGCGATATTTCGCAACCATTGCTCATAGCCAATTCGGTAAATTGCGCTACCTGCCATATTCTGCTTGAATTGTGCTTCAGTCCAAGCGAAGCATTGCACTAAGCTGATGTTGTCTAAACCATTTTTAACTGCAAAGTCTGATTCATGAGTAATCTCGGCAAACTTATTCCAAGGGCAAAAAAGCTGACAATCATCGCATCCATAAACGCGGTTGCCAATGAGTGGTCTAAGTTCGACAGGAATGCTGGTTTTAAGCTCTATGGTGAGGTATGAAATGCAGCGCCTAGCATCAACCTCGTAAGGGGCTGTAATTGCTTTAGTGGGGCATACGTCTATGCAGCTAGTGCAAGTGCCGCAGTGATTAGGCGCGGCCTCATCTATAGGTAAAGGTAAATTGGTGTAGATTTCACCTAAAAAAAACCATGAGCCACGATTTTTATTAATGAGCAGGGTATGTTTGCCACGCCAACCTAAACCCGCTTTTTCAGCCAATGCAACTTCTAACACTGGTGCGCTATCAGTAAATGCGCGGTAGCTAATATCCTCTATTTGATACTTTGAGATTTCTGATTGAATTTTTTCACATAGCTTTTGTAGTTTGTTGCGCATTACCTTGTGATAATCTCGTCCCATTGCGTATCGCGAGATAAAGGCTTTTGAGCTGTCTTGTAATACAGACTCGCTATCAATGGCATTAGGTGGCAAATAGTCTAAGCGAGCAGAAATGACCCGCAGAGTGTTAGGCACTAATTCTGCAGGGCGAGTGCGCTTCACCCCATGTTTTGCCATATAATCCATTTCACCATGAAAACCTTTAGCTATCCACGCCTCATGCTCAATCTCTGCTTCCTGCAAATTGGTATCAGTAATACCAATTTGATTAAAGCCCAGCGCCAATCCCCATTGTTTAATGTCATTGGCAAGCTTGTTAAACTTAGATTGATTAAAATCGTTAAGGTCATTCATGGATAGCAATTTTACACTTGAATTAGCCGATGAAGCAGCAACCTTAGCTTTTGGTACTACTCTCGCGAAAGCTATGCAGCCAAATTTAACCATTTATTTACATGGTGATTTGGGTGCAGGAAAAACTACACTTGTACGTGGCTTGCTACATGCTTTAGGCCACGTAGGTAAAGTTAAAAGTCCCACTTACACTTTGGTTGAGCCGTATGAAATTAAATATAATGTAACTTCTAGCTTAATGTTGTATCATTTTGACTTATATCGTTTTAATGATGAAGAAGAGTGGGAGTCGGCAGGCTTTAGAGATTACTTTAATGCCCATAGTGTCTGCTTGATTGAGTGGCCTGAAAAGGCGCAAAACGTATTGCCAACACCCGACCTTAATGTTACGTTTTCTATTAAAAATGTAGGTGGAAACTTAGGGCGTAGTGTTACTCTATCTGCACACTCAACGCTAGGAAAAAAATGTCTGCACACAATTTCCACTCAGAAATGATGAGTTAACTTGATGAGCTTTAAATAAATGAATTTTAAAAAAATCAATAATGTTTTCTGGTCATGTAAAAAGACCGCGTGTTTTGGATTGCTATTGATAAGTTTTAATCTGACGGGGCTTAATTTTGTAGCATTAGCGCAAGCGGCAAACACAGTTACCGCAGCACGTGTTTGGCCAGCGCAGGACTATACGCGCATCACGCTAGAATCAGCGCAACCATTTGTTTATAAAATGTCAATGATTCAAAATCCTGATCGTGTGGTGGTGGATATTGAAAATATTGATTTAAATTTAGCTGTTAAATCTTTAAGCGATAAAATTTTAGCGAGTGATCCATACATCAAGCAAATTCGTGTGGCTAATTTTCAGCAAAACGTGGTGCGTCTGGTAGTGGATTTAAAAACCGAGGTTAAACCCAATGCATTTAATTTAATGCCAACGGGCGATTATAAGTATCGCTTGGTACTCGATATTCACCCGCTTAAAGACCCACTCATGGCAATGATAGCAGAACGAGATGCGACGACTAATCCTGTAACCACTAGCTCATCAACTCAAACTGACACTGCTAATCAAGTTGCTACTACGCAAGAGTCAACCAACAGTTCAACCCAGCCAAAGGTTATTGTGGAGCCTTTGCCAACATCGGCTGAAACAGCCGAAGCTAATGCAGCTAATACAAGCAAATCTGCAGAAAATATTAAGCCAGAAGAGCCCGCTATAGGCAAAGTAGAAACAAAAGTGCCAGAAATTAAGGCTTCCGAAGTAAAAAACCAAGAAGCTAAAGATCAGGACGCCAAAAGCCAACAATCTAACCAAAACTCTTCTTCAGAAACAACAATAGCAAAGCCTAAGAAGAGTGGTCGTCAAATCATTATTGCGATTGATGCAGGTCACGGCGGGGAAGACCCAGGCGCACGTGGCGCAAGTGGTAGCCGTGAAAAGGATGTCACTTTGATGATTGCCAAGAAACTCAAAGAAAAAATTGATCATGAGCCCAATATGCGTGGTGTGTTAACCCGCGATAGTGACTTTTTTATTCCATTGCATGGCCGTGTAGTGAAGGCGCGCAATATGCAGGCTGATTTATTTGTCTCTATACATGCGGACGCATTTACCAATCCAGCAGCAAGAGGCTCATCAGTATTTGCTTTATCGGAACGTGGTGCTACCAGTGCCGGGGCTCGATATTTAGCTAAAAAAGAGAATGAATCCGACTTGATTGGCGGCGTGAGTCTGGACGATAAAGACCCTCTGCTGGCGCGAACTCTGCTTGATCTATCGCAAACCGCAACAATCAACGATAGCTTAAAGTTAGGTAAAGCTGTACTTACACAAATTGGTGCAATCAATACTTTACATGCTAGACGTGTGGAACAGGCCGCTTTTGCGGTATTGAAATCACCCGATATTCCATCGATTTTGGTTGAAACTGCGTTTATTAGCAATCCAGAGGAAGAGCGCAGACTAAATGATCCACAATATCAGGATAAATTAGTTACATCGATTTTGACGGGGATTAAAAAATACTTTTCTACAAATCCAGCGCTAGCTAAAACCAAAGCGGCCTTGGAGTAATATCGCGTTGGAGTAATGTAAAGTTGTTCCAAAGGGGATTAGCCAGTAATTAAGGAGAGTCGAGATGGAATTAACATTTCTTGGAGCTACAGGCACAGTAACAGGTTCTAAATACCTGCTTACTTGTGAAACTGATATTGGAACTAAGCGCATTCTGATTGATTGTGGCTTGTTTCAAGGTTTGAAACAGTTACGTCTTAAAAACTGGGCAGCACTGCCTATTCATCCTAAAGATGTCGATGCGGTGGTATTAACCCACGCACACATTGACCATACCGGCTATTTACCTCTTTTCGTTAAAAATGGCTTTACTGGCAAGGTCTATTGCACAGAAGCTACGCGTGATTTATGCGACATTTTGCTCCCTGACTCTGCGCATTTGCAAGAAGAAGAGGCTGATTATGCTAATCGGCGTGGTTTTTCTAAGCACAATCCAGCGTTGCCGCTATACACAAAAGAGGATGCTGATAATGCTTTAGAATTGCTAGTTGCTGTGGATTTTGAGCAACAAGTAGACTTGGGTGATGGCTTAACGCTTAGTTTTTCTCCTAATGGGCATATTCTTGGCTCGGCATTTGTAAGAGTTCAAAATAAAAAAACCTCAGTGGTATTTTCAGGCGATATTGGTCGACCCAACGATATTCTGATGAAACCACCAGCACGACTGAAAAGTACAGATTATCTGGTGTTGGAATCCACTTACGGTAATCGTTTACATGAAAATGTTGATCCTAAAGTTAAGTTAGCTGCGGTGATTAATAAAACGGTTAAACGCAAAGGTGTGGTACTTATTCCTGTGTTTGCCGTAGGCAGAGCGCAAGAGCTACTTTATTACATTCACTTACTCAAATCTTCTGGGGCTATATCAGAAGACATTCCTGTATATTTAAATAGTCCAATGGCCGTTGACGCCACAGCAATATTTAGCAACCACAGTGGTGAACATCGTTTATCAGCTGAGCAATGTAGCGCGCTAAACCGAACTGCGCACATGGTTAATAGTGTGGAAGAGTCTAAGCGCTTGAACGAAACTAAAGGGCCGATGATAATTCTTTCGGCGAGCGGTATGGCTTCTGGTGGTCGTGTAGTACATCATTTGAAGGCTTTTGCTCCTAAACCAAACAACACTATTCTATTTGTCGGCTTCCAAGCAGCGGGTACGCGTGGTTCAGCCATGTTAAACGGTGCTGAAAGCATCAAGATTCACGGTGAATATGTACCAATTCGCGCTGATGTTGAGTTGATTTCTAATCTATCTGCGCATGCGGATTATTCTGAAATTATTGATTGGCTGGGTAGTGTTGAGTCGCCACCCAAAAAGACTTTTATTACGCATGGTGAACCTGTTGCTGCGGATGCAATGCGGCTTCATATTGAAGAGCAGTTGCATTGGTCGGTTGAAGTGCCAGAGTACCTACAAAAAGTGACGCTAATTTAATATTTCTTAAGCATTAAGTAATCAATTTCTCTCGTGGTATCGCCATATCCCGCTTGCGTGAGTAACGCACGTTCTATATAACGGCTAACGCGTTGACGGTACAGGCGAACTTCACCGCCATCCACAAAAATGTTAGCAAATTTAAAGCTTAGCCACGCGTATAAACTTAAATTATGGCTTAATAGCTCAGCTGCTTCTAAATGTTTAGGGCTGTCTGATTCCAGCCAGCTGGGCGGGGTGGGTAAATGACGTGCTTTAGAATTAAGCACGCTTTGCAAACACAGTAAGTAATAGTCTTTCTCAAATGCAACATTGAGCGAAATAGGCGCGCAGACGAATGTGAACTTATCTTTAAAAGACATGGTTGGTGCATGCTCATCAACCAATATGGCTTGTGCAATCTGCGTGTTAAGCGATGTTTGAGCAAACAATTCCGAATCAATACGCGTTCTTTGCTGATGATATGTGAGGACCTCGGCGATTTTTCTGGTGTGTAATTTCTGAGAAATTTCCCCAATTTGACCGAAACTAATATTCACGGGTAGTTTTGTTAAGTCTGATGTGTCATCGGTACTTAGCATGTGCTCAATATGTATTAACTCATCATTTTCAAGCACGTTAACATAGCCAGTATCATAAATGCCGAATCGACCCGCACGCCCAGCAATCTGGCGCACTTCGGTTGAGTTAAGGTGGCGCGAAGCGATGCCATCAAACTTATGGATGTTGGAGAAAATTATCCGACGAATCGGCAGATTCAAACCCATACCAATGGCATCGGTAGCTACTAAAATATCGGCTTTGCCAGTGCAAAAACGTTCGGATTCTGTACGTCGCACTTCGGGTGAAAGCGCCCCATAAATACTCGCTACGGTAAATCCCCATTGGCGGAACCTTGCGGAAAAGGTTAGTACATCTTTACGGCTAAACACAATAATGGCATCACCTTTTTGCAGTTTTGGCTTGAGCTTTTGGCGGCTGTAATGTTTGCCACAAATGCTTTCATCCTCTAGCAGCAATGGCGTTTTCCGGGTTAAATAAGTGATTTCATAGGTTTCATTCATGGCTTCAATGGCGGCAATGCATGGCGCTGTGACTGCGGTTGAGCCGCAGATAAACACCTGATTCGCAGGTACGCCAACTAAGGCCGCCGTCCACGCACTGCCTCTGTCTGCATCTTGCAGCATCTGAATTTCATCGATAATTGCAACTTCCACGACATTGGATGGATTCATCATTTCAATAGTAGAGGCGGTATGTTGCGCACCAGCCATGATTACTCGCTCTTCGCCAGTAATCAAGTTACAAGGCACGCCCGCTGCGACTAGTCGATCGCGAATTTCCATGGCGAGCAATCTTAAAGGCGCCAGATACACGCCAGATTTTGCTTTTTCTAGGGCGATTAACGCTTGATAAGTTTTCCCTGAGTTCGTTGGGCCTAGGTAAAAGTAGTGATGTCGTTTAAGCGAACGAGCATGAGTAAAACTTTTTACATAGTGATGAGCCATTGAATATTTCTAATAATATAAATACAGGTAATGAATTTAGCGTAAACAATACGTTATTGCCAATAAAAAAAATTGTAAGTGTTGGAATGAGTTTTGCTTATATAACTATAAAAGCCAGTTATTAAAGCAAGTATGCAAATTTTGCGGCTATAAAATTCATAGATGAAAGTTGGAGAATAATTTTGACCTCAGAGCTAAAACGTACTCAAAGCGCCTCAAACTACACAAACCCAGAGTTTGAAATTACTAGTGAAACGTTTGGTCACTTAATTAATGTTTCAGGGCGTCAACGTATGCTGTCTCAGCGCATCGTTTTGAACATATTTCTTTCAACCCATGGTCATGAAAATGCGTTAAAAACAGCCCGCGATGATTTGGATTTATTTAGAGATAGCCATCATGCCTTGGTGATTGGTAATAGTGAAATGCCAGGAGTTTTCTTTGAAAGCCTGAGGCTCGCTTACTATAGTGATCTTGATGGGCACAAAAAGAACTTAGAATTCATTAATTTAGCTGAGCAAACGCTTAATGCTTATGAGTCTAATTATCGTACGGCACAAGGCTTGCTAGATGAGTTGGGCTTATTAGCCATGCCAATCGTCAAGCTGCTAAATCAAATAACACTGGTGTATGAAAGTGAATCAAAAGAGTTTGTGAAGTTAGGTCAAAAGAAGCGTCGTTATTTAATGAACGACATTCAAAACATCGCAAAGCAAGCCAAAATTGTGGCAGTTAATGCACAAATATCTGCTGCGCGCGCAGGTGAAATCGGGCGGGAGTTTTCTGTTGTTGCCACTGAATTGACGCATATCACTGAAAAAATTGATTCTTTAGTCAAAACAGCACTGCAGGATTTTAGTTAATTAATACGCGTAAAAAAGTAGAGCATAACTAATATCGATTGTTTTTTTACGCGCCTATTGATGGTGCATGATTGTTTTTTTAAGTAAAAAATGCCCATTGTTGGGGCAAACTTAGGTTTTTGATTTCTCTATTTTTACGTGCCGAATAGTTAAATCGAAATTATCAAAGCAAGGTAAAATATAGATATTAAAAAATAACTATATTTTATGGCGCTAATTCACTTACTCCCAAACCAACTTATCAGCCAAATCGCCGCAGGCGAGGTAGTAGAGCGCCCAGCCTCGGCACTTAAAGAGTTGCTAGAAAATAGTTTAGATGCTGGTAGCACTGATATTTCTGTATCGTTAGTGCAAGGCGGCGTTAAGCAATTGCGCGTGGCAGATAATGGCAATGGCATTGCACAAGAAGATTTAGCCATGGCGCTGACGCGGCACGCTACCAGTAAAATAGCTAGCTTGGATGACTTGGAAGCTGTTGCTAGCTTAGGTTTTCGCGGTGAAGCCTTAGCAAGTATTGCCTCTGTTTCACGTACGCAAATTAGTAGTCGTGCACTTGATACTAAACACGCTTGGCGTATTGCTTCAAATGGTAGCGAGATTTCACTCATCGAACCAACCGCTTTAGATGCGGGTACGATTATTGAAGTCGATGACTTATATTTCAACACACCTGCGCGCCGTAAATTTTTAAAAACTGAAGGCACTGAGTTTGGTCATTGCGAAGCTGCATTTAACCGTGTGGTGCTATCGCGTCCTGATGTGGCTTTTATGCTACAACACAATGGCAGAGCACTCAGCCGCTATGCAGTAAGTGAGCCAACTAAGCGCTTTGGTGAAGTACTAGGCGCAGATTTCGCTGCCGAAACAATCGTTGTAGATGAGTCTGCCGCAGGCTTGCGCCTATGGGGCGTTGTCGCCAAACCCACTTTTAATCGCAATAAAACTGATACGCAATATGTGTACGTGAATGGGCGTTATGTGCGAGATAAACTCATTTCACATGCTATTCGTCAAGCTTATCAGGATGTGTTGCACCATGACCGCCATCCTGCGTTTGTGTTGTTTTTAGAGCTAGACCCCAATTTGGTGGATGTAAACGTGCATCCTGCAAAAACCGAGGTGCGATTTAGAGATGGGCAAGCAATTCACCGCTTTATTTTTCACTCCCTACACAAAGCGCTAGCTTCGCCAACAGGCGTTTCAAATGCTAGTACAGCTAATCAAGCGGCTTTCAACCCATTTGCTGTTCAAAATGCTAGTTCACCAAGTTACTCAGCTAGCCCTTATCCGCAATATCAAGCGCAAATCAATCTAATTGCGAATGAACCGAATAGTTTTTATCAAACTTTATTTGGTGCTAATAATGCACAAAACTATTCAAACAGCTTATTAAATAACACTGCCCTACAGACCAATAGGGACCGGCTTGCTGGCGGTGCTAGTTTTACAAATTATGTTAATGAAAATACAGATGTAAATAACTTTCCTCTTGGTTTTGCCGTTGCACAAATTCATGGTGTTTACGTGCTCGCGCAAAATACAGAAGGCTTGGTTGTTGTGGATATGCACGCCGCTCACGAACGCATTATGTACGAGCAACTTAAAAACGCGCTAGACGGTAAAGATGGGCACAACAAAATAGTTGCGATGCAACCTTTGTTGTTGCCCCTGAGCTTTAATGCGGATAGGCTAGAAGTCGCTACAGTGCAAGAAGCTTTGGCAAGTAACGATGGCAGCCTACAACAATTAGGTTTCGATATTGCCATCTTATCCCCAACCACGCTAGCTGTACGTGCCGTACCTACTATGTTGCAAGATGCTGATGCAGTCACTTTAGCCCGAGATGTACTGCGGGATTTACGCGAATATGGCGCCAGCAGAGCACTCACAGAACGCCGCAATGAATTATTAGGAACCATGGCTTGCCACGCAGCCGTGCGTGCTAATCGCAGCCTTACAATACCTGAAATGAATGCCTTACTAAGGGATATGGAAGCCACCGAAAGAAGCGGACAATGCAATCACGGTCGCCCAACTTGGTTTCAAGTGAGTATGACTGATTTAGATAAGATGTTTATGCGAGGCAAGTAATGAGGTGCCACCAAACATGATTTTTTTATTGATGTTTATTCGTTAAAATTTTCTAGCGTTGTTTTAGCCAACGCCATATCCAGCTGTCAAAAATTTCTATGCCATCAATCATAAAAGTGAGTCGTTTTGTATTGTTTAACACTAGGGGCATCGCAAATTTAGCATTTGGGCGCCCACAGAACAAGATGCAATCGTCAACGGCAAGTCGCAAGTTTGCATCTGGTAAAAGCATGGAATTTTGATTGCGAACGATCATAAGCGCAACTACATCTAGTCGTTGGTTGCGGTTGTGAGGGTCTTGTGTCAGATTTTCCAACTGAACATGCATGCTTTTATTTAACAGTTCAGTAACAGCAGGTGCATTTTTGGCGTTGATGGTCACCCCCCAAGTTTCAGGAACTTCTTCACCTACTTTTTCAACCAATTGGCTAATAAGTGCATTCGCCCACTGATTGCTAAGGTTGCGCGTAAGTGCTAAAAATTGAGCTAATAACGGTGAAACCATATGCGCTAAACATTCATGGGCAATAATGTCAGAAATTTGCATAGTAATGTCTGCATTAAACTTTTTGAATAAAACTTCGTTGTCGCGCTTGTTTTTTCGAGCGACTACGAACAATTTTGGATTTAGCTCTTTAGCCGTCATGACAATTGAGAGATTGTTGATGTCATTATTAGTGCCAGCAACAATACCAACAGCATCAAGCACACCAGCCTCTAGCAATGTAATTGCTTCAGTACCACTTCCCGTGATGCAGATTTCACAATCCGTTAATTGAGGATTAGCCTCAATTATCGTTGTTGTGATATTTTCTTGCTTTAGATTTTGTACAACTGATTTCCCAAATCGCCCATAGCCACAAACAATCCAGTTGCCAATGGGTGGAAACGCAGGAGGGGGGATTGTGTCGCCCGGAACATCAGTTAACCACTCTTGTAAAATATAAGTGCCAATGGCATGAACACGCATGGCCAATTGGTCACCAAATAAGGTGTAGGGGTTAATAATAAGATCTGTACCGAACGAGGCCATGTTCGCGGCTATGTCTTGTCTTTCAGCACGGGCTAATACGGGTAAATCTGGGTTCATTAATTTAACCGCAATAGCAACAGACAAATTCACATCGTCGCTATCAGTGAGGGTTACCACACCTTTACACAAGGGGTGGTGTATGCCTGCTTGAATTAAATTTTCTGGAACTTTGGCATCTGCACATAAGCTAAGAATGATATTTTGTGTATCTCTAAGTTCTAGCTCATTAAGTCTTTCCTGAATGGGCTCAATCACGACTACGCGTATGCCTTTATTATCTAGCGCTTTGGCTAATAAACAGGCGGTTTCACCATAACTGCACAATATATAAAAAGGTTCCTGTAACAAGCGCACATTGCTAGCGAAGCGGTCACTAATAATGATTTTACGAAGGCTAGGATCTTGTATAAGCGTAATGATTTTACCGATGGCATAAAACCAAGGAATCACAGTAAGATAAATTGATAAGGTCATCCATAAACGTTGGGCTTGGCTATAAGGGTAGGGCACTTCTCCAAAACCGATGGTTGTGGCGGTATAGCTGATCACATAAAACGCTTGGAAAATGCTCATATGCCAAGGTTTGCCTTGATCATCCAAACCTGGCATTACCGTTAAACCAATAATAGCGATTGAAAAGCTAACGATAATCGTAATAATGGGCCGTCTTAAACGGCGCAATATTAAAAAAAGAATACTATTCATGGTTTGTTCGCAGTAAAGCTATCGATAGCATCAATCAATTAACGGCGTTGGCTAATCGTTTCGGCAATCAGAAGGATGACTGAGATGAAATTAGCCATGAGTGCGCCTCCTGACAAAGAAACGATATATACCGTGAGGCTTTGCATTTCCATCCGACCTTCAAGTGCTGCCCATAGAATAGCGGCAGTAATCAGTTGCAAATCTGCTGCCAAACTCGTTGAGAGTAAAATTGCACCCAAATGTGTGCGATCACCAAATTTAAGCACGGTGGCAATCAAACTCACAATGATAGCTGCATACAGCTCGTAAACATGGTGATGGCTTGGATTATCGATATCCCCAAGAAAAAAGCCAAAATTAAGCGTCATGGCGAGAACAATAAAAAATCCGAATACTACTTTTTCTAAATTCATGCTGGGCTACCTAAACAATGAGTGATATATAATCAGCATTATACAAGCCAGATTATTAATTGGTTTAATTTGAAATTAATCGGTTAACCTCTGTGAGTTTTTCTGGCATTACTATTTTTAAAAACTGAAGAGCAAATGACTCAAAAATCGTACCCGCCCGCTATTTTTCTAATGGGCCCAACTGCAAGTGGCAAGACTGGCGCGGCGGTTGACCTTATTTCAAAGCTTCCAGTTGAAATTATCAGTGTTGATTCTGCTTTGGTGTTTAAAGATATGAACATTGGTACGGCCAAGCCTGACGCTACAACCTTGGCAAAGGCGCCGCATCATTTAATCGACATCATTGAGCCAACTAGTGCATATTCGGCAGCAAATTTTAGAACTGATGCTGTGCGATTGATGGCGGATATTACGGAGCGCGGCAAGATTCCGTTATTGGTGGGCGGCACCATGTTGTACTTTAAGGCATTGCAAGAGGGTTTAAGTGGTTTGCCAGAAGCTAACCCAGAAGTTCGTGCGCGCTTAGATAAGCGAGCAGCATTTATCGGCTGGCCAGCCATGCATGAGAAGTTAGCTTTGGTTGACCCAATCACCGCTGCGCGATTAGAGCCTAACGACACGCAGCGTATTCAGCGTGCTTTGGAAGTGTTTGAACTCACAGGTGAGGCAATGTCTGCGCTTTATGCCAAGCAAACGAATGAAGTTTTACCTTATACGCTACTCAAAATTGCCTTAGTACCAAGCGATCGCAAAGTGTTACATGAACGCATCGCCATTAGATTTGGGCAAATGCTCAAAGATGGTTTTGTGGATGAGGTTAAACAACTGATTGCGAAATATCCATCATTAACGCCTGAATCCACCTCAATGCGCTGTGTGGGTTATCGGCAAGCTTTAGAGCATCTTGCAGGCGAATTTGACCTTGCTGAATTGCGTGATAGAGGGATATTTGCTACGCGCCAGTTAGCGAAGCGTCAGCTTACTTGGTTACGAGGTATGGATGACAATGTGGAACTAGATTGTTTGAATTCAGAACTAAATGAATTGGTATTTAATGAAGTAAATCAATTTATTACTAAGTTAACTTAATAAACTAATTTAAGTTAAACCGAGATTATCCATTGGATAATTAATGCATCGAATAACATGCAGCTCACTGTAAGAGCGACGCCTCGTCGCGAAGCTATGGTGAAAATCGCGACGAGGCGTCGCTCCTACATACAATTTATCAAGTGCTTTAGCACTTAGATAATTGGAGTGCCCGTGGTACAAAAACTGAAGCACTAATGAACAATCTAGATTTAATGAGATTTTATTTTAAGTGCTCGGCCATACGTTTTGCGGCTTCAACACATTCGTCATGCGAAGCAACCAAGGCCATGCGAATGAAGTTTTCACCCGGGTTTAATCCATGCGCTTCACGAGCTAAATAGCTACCTGGTAATACGGTAATATTCAAATCACGGTAAAGCTTTACCGCGAGTTCTGTGTCACTTTGTTTACTTCTCGCCCATAGATAAAATGCGGCATCTGGCAATTCAACGTCTAATACATTTTTCAGTAATGGCGTCACTACGTTAAATTTAGCCGTATAAAGTGTACGGTTTTCAATCACGTGAGCTTCATCATTCCAAGCCGCGATAGAAGCCACTTGCACCGCAGGATTCATTGCGCAGCCATGATAGGTGCGGTAGAGCGTAAATTTTTCAATAATGCTTTCATCGCCTGCCACAAAGCCAGAGCGCATACCTGGAACATTTGAACGCTTAGAGAGTGAACTGAAAATCACTAAGTTTTTATAATCGCGACCAAGTTTGTGAGCGGCTTGTAGCGCACCAAGTGGCGGATTACTCTCATCAAAATAGATTTCTGAATAACATTCATCTGCCGCGATGACAAAGCCGTATTTGTCCGACAACTCAAACATGGTTTTCCATTGCGCTAACGACATGACCTTGCCAGAAGGATTTCCTGGGCTGCAAACATACACTAATTGGGTGCGTTTTAGCACGTCTACAGGTACGCTCTCAATCTCCATGGCATGCTGATTCTCAGGCAATGTATTGAGAAAATAAGGTTCAGCCCCAGCTAAAAATGCTGCGCCTTCGTATATTTGATAAAACGGATTCGGCGAGATCACTACTGGCTTTGTTTTAGAATTATCAATAATCACCTGCGCAAAAGCAAATAATGCCTCGCGGCTACCCGTTACTGGCAAAATCGCAGTTTCAGGATTAAGTGCTGGCACACCATAACGGCGTGTAATCCAATTGGAAATTGCTTCACGTAACGCTAAGGAGCCAACGGTAGTTGGGTAGCTAGCCAAACCCGCTAAACTATTCACCAATGCGTCCTTAATGAGCTGTGGTGTGGCATGTTTAGGCTCGCCAATCGAAAGGTTAATAGGTGAAAATTCAGGGTTAGGCGTAATGCCTTTAAAAAGATCACGTAAGCGTTGAAAAGGGTAAGGCTGTAGTAGATTTAAGTTTGGATTCATAGCTTGTATTGTAATATAGCGCATGCAATATAACGTATGCGGCTACCATCATTTTGGTTATTTTTTATAGTGTTTCCTGTTGTTTCTTTAGTTAAGTGGTCATCAATATATCCCCGCATGGCGTTTCCCAGGTATTAATCGAAAAGTGAATAATGTGACTAACGGTAATAACAAATCTCCCCCGGCATCCAAACAATACTTAGCGGTTTTGGGTTTATTATTAGGAGCGGTGTGCTGGGGAATTATATGGTATCCCTATCGCCTGATGGCAGAGGCTGGGATTTCTGGCTCGGTTTCAAGTTTCTATACTTATTTGATCGCTGCATTTTTTGCAAGTGTTTATTGCGCTAAACATTGGCGCGGCATATTGTCACTTTCTCCTATGATTCTGGTGTTGGGAGCAGTAGCTGGTTGGACTAACCTAGCTTATGTTCTAGCGGTGATTGATGGTGAAGTCATGCGTGTGATGTTGCTGTTTTATTTATCGCCACTTTGGACTTTGATTTTGGCGCATTTTTGGCTAAAAGAGAAAACGCAATTGACGGGTTATATCGCGATTGCAGTTTCGTTATTGGGTGCATTCGTCATGCTGTATCAGCCTAGTGTGAGTAGCTTACCTTTACCTAGAAACACTTCCGAGTGGCTAGCTTTATCTTCGGGTATAGGCTTTTCATTGACGAATGTGATTACTCGGCGTTCTGCTCAGATAAGTATTAGAGCAAAATCGTATGCAGTATGGCTAGGTGTGTTAATCGTTTCGCTAGTTTATATTGCTGTGACCAAAACTGCTCTACCTGCGCCGCAGACTTTTAGCGCAAGCCAATGGGGCATTATGTTAGCGGCCACCTCTTTGCTAGTCTTAGCAACGCTAATAGTTCAGTATGGCGTTACCAAATTGGCGGCCACGAAGGCTTCCGTAATATTTGTTTTTGAGTTGGTTGTTGCCGCTATTGCCTCATATTTCTTAGCGCATGAAACTATGGAAATAAACGAATGGATAGGCGGCAGTTTAATTGTAGCTGCCTCCATATTTGCCGCATTTAATAGCAATGATTAGTCGTACGCAGATTAACCAAAGCTAGAATTACGACTACCTTCAGCCGCAAAACGAATTTTTAATGATAAGTCATTACGAGAGTCGGCATTTGCCAGCGCATTTTCTTCATCAATTTTACCGTTGCTAAATAGCCTGAATAAAGATTGATCGAATGTATTCATACCGATGTCATTGCTGTCAGCCATCATGTCTTTCATATCTCCCATTTTTTGCTTTTGAATAAGCTCTGAAATGTAAGGCGTATTAATCATAATCTCAGTAGCCGCAACGCGCTTGCTGAGTTTTCCTGGAATGAGGCGTTGTGAAATAATAGAAACTAAATTCATGGATAAGCCAAGCAATAAGCCTGTTCTAGCATCTTCTGGAAAGAATGAAATAATGCGCTCAAGTGCTTGGTTGGCATTGTTAGCATGCAATGTAGCAAGGCACAAATGGCCAGTTTCAGCATATGCCATGGCATTTTTCATGCCATCCATATCACGTACCTCACCAATTAATATCACATCTGGCGCTTGGCGCATGGCATTTTTAAGGCCATTTTCAAAAGACAAAGTGTCAATACCAATTTCGCGTTGGTCAACCACTGATTTTTTGTGCGGGTGAATAAACTCAATCGGATCTTCAAGCGTAAGAATGTGACCGTTTGACGTTGCATTACGATGATCGATCATAGAGGCGAGGGTGGTAGTTTTGCCAGAGCCTGTAGCACCAACTATAAGAATTAAGCCGCGCTTGCGTAAAATTAAATCTTTTAATATCACCGGAAGCCCTAATGATTCTATTGATGGAATGTCTGTTTTAATATGACGTACCACCATGCCCACTTCACCGCGTTGCCTGAATACGTTTACCCGGAAACGACCGACACCTTTCCTGCTAATTGCAAAATTACATTCCAGCGTTGATTCAAACTCAATGATTTGATCTGCAGTCATCATCGAGTAAGCAATTTCTTTAATCATACCAGGTGTCATAACTTGGTTGTTGATAGGCAATGTATCGCCTTCAACTTCAATATGAATGCTTGCGCCTGTACTAAAAAACAGGTCGGAGCCGCCTTTATCTAGCATGAATTTTAAGATTGGACTGATGTCGATTGCGGCCATAATTTAACCCTATTTATTTTTCTAATCGTGAGTAAAAATGTTATCTGCGTGACTTTAGCATAATTTTTTACACTACTTATCAGCTTTATCATTTGATTTTGATGTGCTTGAGTATTGCTGCCACATGGATTGATAAATACGTTCTAAGTTGCCTGCAAACTGTTTGGTGTCAAACAAGTTAGAAGTAAGCTGAGTGGCAAGCAACTTCTGTTTAATGGCTTCAAGTTCTGTAGGTTTATTAGCCAAATGAACTGCTTTATTTTCATATTCTTCTAGTGAATAGGTGATTAACTCTGCCATATCTGCCGCGCTTAATAAACTGCCCGCCACCCGCGCTGCAAAGGTCTCGCCAACGCAGGTTAATACTGGCAAACCCATCCATAAAGCATCGCTGCAAGTGGTGTGGGCGTTGTAGGGCGCTGTATCTAAAAACAAGTCGGCATGAACGTGGCGTGCTAAATGATCCGCAATGCTCATGCGAGGCGCAAATATCAAACGTTCAGCCGCAATATTGTTTTTTTCAGCTTGGTTGATTAAGTTTTGCTTAGCCCATTGATTGCTCTCTAACAGCCATAGCACGCTGTTTGGTACGGCTTTTAACAAACGCATCCACACTCTAAAAAATTCAGGTGTGATTTTAAAAGTTTGGTTAAAACAACAAAACACAAAGACACCCTCTGGCAAATGACAGCTTTCACGGCTAGGCGATTGACCAATAGGGCGTTTACGGTCATTTGGTTGATAGCAATGCGGTAGCAGCGCGAGTTGTTCAGCATAGTGGTTTGCTGTTTCAGCGGGTGTGATAAAGCTGTCACTCAATATGTAATCGAACAAAGGTTTGTTATCGCTCATCATTCCCATGGTGCCCGGAAAGCCAAGCCAGTTCACATTGATAGGCGCAGGACGTAAAGCAGCAATGCCGCTGCGGCTGGTTTGAGTAAAACCTGTTAAATCCACCAAAATGTCGATTTGGAGTGCGTTGATTTTCTTCGCCGCATCAACTTCAGATAGATTGCGAATATCATGAAACTCGTCAAAAGCCTTTTCTAGCCGAACTCGGGCACGGCTTTTGTCATTCACGCCGTATGAAAAAGCGACAATCTCAAATGCTGTGCGGTCGTGTAATTCAATCAATTCGCTGATTAAGAATGCAAGCGGATGCAACCTGAAATCAGCCGATAGATAGCCGACTTTTATTTTTACAGCACCGTCATGACGACGAAAGTCGGTATCCAGAGACTTTAAGCCACTAGATTCCGTGTCAGGCACGGAATGACTAATTTCCATGCGAGGCTTTTGAAAGTTAAGCGTATCAGCTTGTTTGATGAGTGTGGCATAGCGATTATTCACCCAGTTATTTGCACACAGTTTTTGTTCTTCCGCTGTCGTCGTTGGCATGGCTAAAAAAGCAAATGGCGAAATTTGCGCTTCTGGCACGTTTTTAACCCAATCGCGAATGTTTGAGATATCAGCTTCTAAGCCTTCCCAGTCGCATATATGCTGTTTTTGGTGAACCAAGTGCACTTGTGCATGGTAAAGCTTGGGGTTTAAATCTAAAGCCTTTTGGTAACTTGTAATCGCTAAATCTAACAGGCCTAATTCGCGTTGCACATTGCCTAAATTGTTGTAAATATCGGCATCATCAGGGCTAAGCTGAATCGCTTTTTGATATTGCACAGCCGCCTCTTTAGGCTTACCAAGCTCACGTTGCGCATTGCCTAAGTTGTACAAATAAGCCGCGTTTCTGGGTTGATTTTGCAAAGCCTCTTCGAAACAAGCCTCTGCTACAACATACCGACCCTGAGCATGAGATTCGTTGCCAAGTTCTTGCAAGGCATAACATAAGGCATTGCGAATATTCTCATTATTTTTGAATATCCGCAGCAGCCGCCTAAAATAGCCAGCCGCCTCTTCATAGCGTTTCAGTTCAACACACAAATTGCCGCAATTGATTTGCGCAACAGTATCTTTGGGGTTGTGCAATAAAGCTTGCTGATAATGTTTAAGCGCGTTTTCGTTTGAAGTTTGCATGAGACAATTTTAATTGAAAATAGAGGCGGCTGATGAAATAAACTAAAAACTTCGTTATTTTTCACTATGCTTAGTTTGAAGTGTTTTAAAGCAGGGCGTCAATAGCGAAGCATATTACGCCGACTGTAGGTTTTAAGAACTTGAAGACTCTCATGCGGCGGATTACGCAAGCTAATCCGCCCTACGCGGGCTAAAGGGTTTTGACTTTAACTCCCTTGCTATCGCGCCTACATTTTATTTGCTGTTGGGAGCTTTCGGCAAGCGGCTGTTTGAGCAAAGCGAGTTTCCTATTGCCGCCCAACAGCAAGTGAAATGTAGGGAATTCCGCAGGAACGCGATAGAGGGTGTCTTTTTGTTTGGTTACTTTATTTTGGACAAGCAAAATAAAGTGGCTCGCCTAGAGGCGAAAAGGAATGTTGATTCAATGCATAAGGCTACAAGCCATCAATCAATGTCATTCTGAACAAAGCGAAGAAACTAAGTTTTAAGACTCGTTCAAACGACGGGATTCTTCGCTATGCTCAGAATGACGAGTTAATGTTATAAGCTGAAGACGCTTATTGCGCCGCCGCTAGGCTCTGTAATAAACGCACCTGCGAACTGGTCATTTTTTGAACACCGTTCATTTTGTGGACATATAGTTAGATTTTGCGCCACTTGTGGTGAGCCACCAAAACCTGAAATTGTTCCAATATATTGTTTTCCTTTATAACTATATGTAAATGGATTACCAACAACACCTGAGCCTAATTGTGCTTGCCAAAGCTGATTACCAGTTTTAGCATCCAAAGCTTTAAACCAGCGGTCTAAAGTCCCGTATATTAAAAGGTTGGATGAGGTGGTTAGCATTCCACTGTAGAGCGAATAAGTCTCTGTTTTAATCCAAGCAGTTTTACCGTCTATAGGGTTTATACCAGATAAGATGCCGCGAGGTGATTTCTCATATGAGAAGCCAATCTTAGTATAAAAGCCGCTAGGAAATAGGCTCGCAAACGTTCCCACCCATGGTTTTCCTGATGTGTAATCTAATTTTGTAGGTTCAAATTCCATGCAGTACGGATTCAGTGACACGTATACCAAGCCAGTTTTATGCGAATAAGCCGCAGGGGTTATACCTTTCGCCCCCATATTGGTTGGGCAAATGCCTTTAGTATTAAAATCCTGATGTGTGTTGAACTTAGAGTCTTTACTCGGTACTCCCGTCTTCAAATCCACCCCCGTCGCCCAATTCACAAACGGATGCACCTTCTCCGCCGCAATCAAACTACCATTATTCGCCTGCCAAGTATAAATAAAGCCATTCTTGTTCAGCTGTGTGGCGTAAGTTTTACCCTTATTTTCAAACAAAATCACTTCATTCGTCGCATCATAATCCCACTCATCATGTGGGGTGGTTTGCATTGCCCATTTAGCTTGGCCGGTATCCACATCTCGCGCAAACACACTGCTTGCCCATTTGTTATCACCCGGCCTAACGTCAGGGTTCCAAACCCCTGGGTTGCCTGTACCGTAATAGACTAAATTGGTTTTAGCATCAAAAGAGAAATAACCTGTGACTGCGCCACCGCCATTCTGCCAACCGTCTTTTTCTTGTTGTGGTTTTAACCAAGTACGAATGCCTAATTCGCTTTCGCCTGTTTTAAGTTGCTCATTGGCTAAAGGCTTAAATGAACCGCCTTGTTTATTACCGCCATTCACGTCTTGGTACACACTTAAAGCACTGTATTGTGGATTGGCTTGGTTAAAATCATTGCCTATCAGTACATCGGCATCACTGCCTGTGGAATAGGCTTTCCAAGCGAGTGCGCCATCTTTTAAGTAATAGGCTGCCATAAAGCAACGCACGCCAAACTCACCACCTGCACAGCCTGTCAGCACTTTATCTTTAATCACTTGCGGGGCATTGGTGTTGGTTGCACCTGTTTTAGGGTCATTGACTTGTACTTGCCATTCCAGCTTGCCTGTTTGGGCATTAAGCGCAACGAGCATGCCGTTGTTTTGTTGTAGATAGATTTTGCCATCACCAAAGCCTAAACCGCGATTCACGTTATCACAACACAATACCGCTTGGGTGCTAGGTTCTTGTTTAGGAAAGTAAGACCAGAGTATTTTTTGGTCATTGTTTAAATCGAGTGCATAGACGTTATTAGGAAAGGCTGTGTGTAGATACATAACTCCATCAATGACTAAGGGTGCGCCTTCGTGACCACGATTAACACCTGTGCTAAACGTCCAAGCCAGTTTTAAGTCTTTCACATTGCGGGTATTGATTTGATTAAGTTCGCTATAGCCTTGGTTATTGTATTGACCGCGTGGGTATGCCCAGTTATTGGGATTGTGCATTGCGCGGTCTAGGTCGGGGGCGGCTTGCGTGAGGGTGGGGAGGCTAAATGTGAGCAGGGCTATGAAGCTTAATTTTTTTGTCATTATTTTTAGCCTTCAAATTTTTTGATGATATTGCTTAACATACCACCATTTATTCAAGTGCTACAAATCATTTTTGCTAAACGCTTTAAACCAAGCTTACGCAGTCCAAAACGGTTGGGGTTCATTAACTCAGCGAATTCAATATTCATGGTAATCGGTTCATTGCAAATCATCTGCGCCAGTAATTCTGCGCAAAAGGGCGCGCTGGTAAAGCCGCGACTACCATGTGCAACGTTGATGTAAAGACCGTTAACCCAGGGTAATAACTCTGGCTTGGCGTTTGGGCGGGGCGGCTTGGCTTGTAATAGCTTGTTATCGAGCAATTTGCCTACTAATGGAAAGTAGTCGAAGGAGGTGCATCTGAAGGATACGCGGCCGCCTTTGATATTGTTTTTAAGGTTTTCATGCAGCGCTGATGAAAAGCTTTTTAGTTTGAAAAGATTGGCTTGGTGGTCTTCTTCATCTAATGCAGTGTCTAAATTATCAACCGAGAAGGTTGCACCTAAGCAATGCTGACCATTTTCTGCGGGGCTTAAATAGCCATCACTACATATTATGGATTTTATATTTTGGCTGACACTTGTCGCTTCAAGCATGCTCACTTGACCGCGAACGGCTTGCGTTTTTAGGTGTAAGTTAATGCCTAAATGTTGTGCTTCATTGGCATTTGCGATAATGGCAAAATCCGCTTTTTCTATGAGTTGACCATTTGAGTAAATTTCAAATAAATCATTATTTTTCAATAAACTATCGATATTAGTTAATGTTTTAATTGAGATATTTTTATGAGCAACTAAACGCTTGCAGAGTTGCTCAGGGTTAACCCAAGCAGCTTTTGGAAAATACAGTGCATCATGTGGCAACGTTGCGCCTGCAAGGCTGCTGGCTTCATCAGCACTTACGTATTTCAGAATATCGTCAGCATGATTTTGCGCGGCGACTTTTTGAATGCGCACTAATTCTCTGGGGTTAAAGCCGAGTTGCAACATGCCGCAAACGTTAAAGTCAGCAGGCTTCAAGTGCAGTTGGTTAAAAAATTCTAAGCTATACAAATAGCTTTCAAGTGCAAATCGGCTGGCATCATCATCGCCACTTAAACGTGGATAAAGCATGGCTTGTGGGTTGCCTGAAGCTTCGCTAGCTATTTGGGTGTTTCGCTCAAATAGGGTAACTTTAATGCCACGGCTGGCTAGAGCATAGGCAGTGCTACAACCTGCGATGCCGCCACCAATAATGATTGCTGTTTTAGGATTTGAATTCATTTTTTAGTATGCGATTTTTATTAGGGGATAAAATTTCCAATGAGCATTTCACGTTTTTTGCCAAAGCCAGTGCGCTTAGTCACATTAAAACCAGCATTGATTAAACCTTGGCGCACGTCGCCTGCACTGGTGAAAGTTGCAAATGTTGTTGAGGTTTTTGATAGCCTAGCCATTTGTTGAAATAGTTCGGGTTGCCACATCTCTGGGTTTTTAGCGGGCGCAAAGCCATCTAAAAACCAAGCATCAACTTGGCTGGTGATTTTGCTGAAACTTGCTGTGGCATCGCCAATTAAAAGGCTCAGTTGCACGCGGTTATCATAAAGAGCAATGGTATTAGCGCCGTTAATTAGGTTTTCATATTGCGCCAAAAATGGTTCGCTTACCGCTTTGAGTTGCGGCCAAAAACTTAATGCTGTGCACATATCTTGCAAACTTAGTGGATATTTTTCTGTGCTAATAAAATGCAGCGTTGCATTCTCAGGGCTTGTGTCAAGCCATGTGCTAACAGCGCACAAAAAATTCAAACCAGTACCGAAACCAGTTTCGGCAATAATGAAAGTTTGCATTTCAGCATCAAGCCAGCGCTTCGTTAAGTCATTGCCTTGCAAAAATACATAGTCAGTTTCTAGCAAACCATTGTCTGTAGAAAAGTAAACATCTTGAAATTCACTGGCGTAGGGTTGCCCGTCGCGCCATTCGATGTTGGCAGTATTGCTAGGGAGTTGCATATTAAACGGACTATTATTTTTGTTGGGTTAATTGAAGGTTAAATTTTAAGGCTTAACCGCAATTTTAAAAACCGCTTTATGGAGATGATGCTCAGAGACCATGCCTGAGTGCGCATCTTCAGGGAAGAATATGCAGAATTTATTTGGCGGTGTGCTTAGCCAATTAAGAGGTAAATCTTCAAAGAACTGCACATCATTGGTAGTGTTGAAGTTATCTATTGCTTGTTGGCAGTCTGCAAGCGGCTTCCAGCCCATATTATCTGTACCATCAAGCACTAGCTGAATGTCGATATACTTGCGGTGGCATTCAAGTTTAGCTTCGGCCTTGGTTTGCCCAACACCGCGTTGAATAAGCACAAAGATATCATCGTTTAAGATGGCATGTTTGCCGTTTGGTAGCGTTAATAAATTTGCGGTTTTGATGTATTCGAACACTTGAGGGAAAAGGGGATGCAAGGCTGCATAGCGTTGTATATGGTCAATCGTGTCGATAATCATGGCGTTTACTCATGTCTGTTTAAGCATTACTTCGACATTATTATAAGTTAAATTAACGCATCTCTTCGATTTTCTGGTTTTGCTAAAAGTAAATGCACATCGCCTAACGAGCGCTCCATAAAGCCGCCTTCGCAATAACTTAAGTAAAAGTCCCACATTTTAATGAACTCTTCCGAATAACCGAGTTTGCGCACTTCTTGGATATTGGCAAAAAAGTTCTCACGCCAAATCCTCAATGTAGTCGCGTAGTGCGGGCCAATATCTTCTAAATCGAATAGTCGCAAATCGCTCACTTTAGTCACGCTATTGAGCATGGCCGTGTTTGATGGAATGCAAGAGCCAGGGAATATATAGCGTTGGATAAAATCCACTGATTCTTTTGCATTTTCATAACGCAGATCGGCAATGGTGATGGCTTGAATCAAAGCTAATCCGTCGGCTTTAAGCAGTGAACTCACTTTAGCAAAGTAGGTGTCATAAAACTGATGCCCGACCGCTTCAATCATTTCAATAGAAACGAGCTTATCAAAAGTGCCCGTTAAATGGCGATAGTCTTCAAGTAATAGCGTGATTTTATCTTCTAACCCTGCCGCTTTAACTCTGGCTTTTGCTAGTTCATATTGCTGTTTAGAAATGGTTGTAGTGGTCACGTGGCAGCCATAGTGTGTTGCTGCATAAATGGCAAAGCCACCCCAACCAGTGCCAATTTCAACCACATGATCTGTCGATTTTAAATCCAGCTTATCGCAAATGGTTTTAAGTTTAAGTTCTGAAGCGGCGTGTAGATTTGGTGTGTTCTCGTTAAAAATTGCGCTGGAATACATCATGGTGGAATCTAAAAACAAGGCAAACATGTCATTCCCTAAATCGTAATGGGCCGCAATGTTTTTGCGACTGCCTTCCGTGGTATTGCTATTAAGCCAATGCAGTATTTGTAAAAAGGGTTTGGTTAGCCATTGGTAGCCGCCCTCAAGTGTATCCATGACAGATTGATTGACACACATGAGTCGAATCACATCGGTAAGGTTATCTGCTGTCCAGTAACCCAGCATATAAGCCTCGCCAGCACCTATGCTGCCACCAAAAGCGATTTCGCCATAAAAACGTGGGTCGTGCACATATATGCGTGCACTCAGCCCTTCATTTTTGCCAAAGGTGTGCTGTTCATCACCATCAACAAGTGTCAATCGACCTTTTTGTAGCTGCTGTAAGCGTTTGAGGATTTGCGACTTTGCAAAATCAGCTACCCATTTTGAGCGGCTTTTTTGCTTTAAGCTGGCGGTTAATGTTTCTTGTTGAACAATTTGAGTATTGAGCATTATTTTGTGACTTGAGTTGGGTTTGAATAGAAAGGCACGCGCTTAATCCAAAGTAATAGGGCGTTCCAGTAAATGGCAGCAACGACTTTAACGGTCATGAATGGGTAATGAATTAGAATCCAGTTGAGACTGCTTTGCGTTATCTCTTGGCGTTCTAAGGTTAAACTTGCGTTGAAAATTTGTTCGCCAGCTTTAAGATTTTTCATGTGTATGAATAGCTGATTGGCTTCATGCTTAAATGCCCAATCGTATTGGATATCCATTGGCATAAAAGGTGATACATGAAACTGTTTATCAAATTTAAATGCTGAAGTTTCACCATTTTTAGTTTTTTCAATGGCTGTTTCGTGATTAAAGTCATGCACGTAAGCGTAATCTTCGCCCCACGGGGTGTTGGTGATATGGCTCACAATGGCTTGCAGAGTAGTGCCATCAGCTTCAAAGCAATAGTAAAAACTGACAGGATTAAAACAATGCCCAAAATAGCGCATATTGGTGAGTAGGCGTATGGCACCTCGCGGTTTAGCGCCTGTGGCTTGTTCTATCAGCTCACAAATCGCTTGTTTAAGTGGTATTTTTGGGTCGCCATAGTAATCAGAACGCTTAAACCATGCCAGACTTCTAGTGACAGCAGACCAGTTTTTAATACCATGAAATAGATTTGGCAGTTCGTCTAAATCTAAGTACATCATAAACACTTTGTAGCGAAAGCCATGCTGCTTAGGCTGGAATCTATTGTGTGTGACTAAACCTTGATAAATGGCGCTATTGAGCATTTAGGCTTTACCAATATTAGCTTGTTCAAAGTGTTTAATGGCTTCTAAAGCACTGACCACACCATCTTCATGAAAGCCATTGCGCCAATATGCACCTGCAAAGCCAGTTCTATTTTTACCGCTAATTTCAGCGTGCCTTGCTTGTGCTGCTGCACC
This sequence comes from Methylotenera sp., assembly GCF_029946165.1. Lineage (GTDB taxonomy): Bacteria > Pseudomonadota > Gammaproteobacteria > Burkholderiales > Methylophilaceae > Methylotenera. The sequence continues at coordinate 28,514 of NZ_JAQSDZ010000016.1, read as the reverse complement.
CGCCAGTGTGTAAACTGGGTGCATATATTTCAAACGCTTAATCACTTTGGCAGGGTTAATGAATTTAGTGTGATTTAAAGTCACAAGCAGCGGTTCTTTTGATTGTAGGTTTTGCAAAATATTCATGTTGTATGTCACGGCCACTTGCTCAGCATGTGGATTCGTTACATGGTAATTCCAAGCAGCCCATGCCAGCTTACGCTTAGGCATCATGGAAACATCATGGTGCAAAAATATAGTGTTCTGCTGATAGGGAATCGCACTTAATATTTCAACTTCGTTCGGCTTTTTATCGCTAAGTAGTTTTAAGGCTTGGTCGCTATGGCAGGCAAAAAATACATAATCAAATTTTTCCTCTTCGCTATATAGCGGCTTAACATGCACAGATGCCGCTAATCGGCGCACACTTTCTATAGGTGTATTGAGACGAATTTTATTTTTAAAGCTTTCAGTCAATGCGCTTACGTAGCTTGCTGAACCATTAGTAATCGTGCGCCATTGCGGTCTGTTATTCACTGTGAGCATGCCGTGGTGATGGAAAAAGCGTACAAAAAAACGCGCTGGAAAATCGAGCATTTGTCGAGCTTCTGTAGACCAAATGGCTGAACCCATAGGAATGATGTAGTGGTCAATAAACTGTTGGCTGTATTGGCCTTGTTTTAAATAATCACCAAGTTTAATTTCATTGCCCTCAGAGAGTAATTCCAGTGAAGTTTTATTAAAACGCAAAATATCACGAATCATTTGATGAAAAGACGGCTTAAATAAATTAAGGCGTTGCGCAAATAAACTGTTTAAGTTGGTGCCGTTATACTCCAAACCAGTTTTCTCGCTTTGTACACTAAAGCTCATTTCGCTTGGTTGCCAAGCTACTTTTAACTCGTCTAATAAGGCGATGAAATTAGGGTAAGTACGGTCGTTAAATACTATAAAGCCAGTGTCTACATTGTATTCCTGTCCTTCATGCGTAATATGATGCGTATGAGTATGGCCGCCAATATGACTTTCTGACTCGAATACCGTCACATCGTGTTGTTTGTTCAAGTGGTATGCAATAGTATTACCAGCAATACCGCTACCTATAATGGCGATTTTCAAAATACTATTTTCCTAAAGTCTAACTAGTTATTTTTGAACTAGTGATCTTTTTAACTGCTGAGATTGGTCTATTTATTTTTTTTGACTCGCGAATCGCTTTAGGCACGGTTCTGATATCCCAAATCAGGCCGCAGGCCGCAAGTATCTTTAATCCATAATAGGTTAAGTCGACTTCCCACCAGTAAAAGCCTTGTCGTGCCGAGCCTGGATAGTGATGATGATTGTTGTGCCAGCCTTCACCTAAAGTAAAAATTGCAATCCATAGGTTGTTACGGCTTTGATCGCTGGTGGCGTAACGACGATCTCCCCACACATGAGCCAGTGAGTTAACGGTAAATGTAGCGTGGTATAACACCACGGTTGATATTGCAAACCCCCATACCAACAACTGCATACCATTGGTATTTAACACTGGGTAATAACTTTCAAGCCACATGCCAAATAGATAAATACTTAGGCCAAAAAGTATCGGTACCACCACATCAAAACGGTCAAGTAAGCGTAACTCGACAAACTTAGCCAGTTCTTTCACACGTTCCGTTTGTGTGGAGAAGTGTTTATTGGAAAGAAACCAACCCAAGTGACTCCATAAAAAACCATGTTGTACAGGGGAATGCGCATCATCAATTTCATCCGATTTAATATGGTGATGCCTGTGATGCGAAGCCCACCACAAAGGTCCGCGCTGCACTGCAGTGGCGCCGAATACTGCTAATATAAATTGAAATACACGCGTGGTTCTAAAAGCCTTGTGTGAAAAGTAACGATGATAAAAACCAGTGATTGCAAACATTCTTATGCCATACAGTGCAATGGCGAAAACCAATGCAAACCAACTGAACTCAACCCAAAACACAGCGAAACAGGCCAAGTGTAATAATACAAAAGGAACCACTCGCCACAAGTCAATTTTGCGCCAGTTTGCGCGATAATTCAGACCATCATCAGGAATGATGACGGCTTCATTATCAAACCATTTAATAATCTTTTTAAGCATAGTGTTTTGAGCGTTCTAATTTTATGGATGAGTAACTTTGCTTGCGTTGTGAGGCACTTTTCGTAGCTTACTTAAATCGTAGCCAAGGTTTGAGATAAAGCTGGTTAATTTTGTATATTCCGTATCACTGATGGTGGGTGTTCTTGCCATAATCCAAACATAATCACGCGCATTTCTGGCGATCACCGTTTGTGTATAGTCCTCGTTTAAATAAGCAATGCGGTATTCAGATTTTATCGGCCAAATGAATTGCATCCCCCACAAAGCATTACCAGTATTCTCAACAACGAAACCATGTGGATGGTAAGTTTTGAGTTCGCCATTTAAGCTACCTTTATTAAAGGTAAAAGTGGTGGCGATTGTGCCATCTGCATTAAGTTTATAATTTTCAATGGCGTTGTAAGACTGCGTTTCTATGATGGTAGGAATGGCAGCAATAACATACCAATCACCCATGAATTTTGGTAAATCCACTTTTGGCACTGTGGCAATTGGCGGTAATTTATTCGTTGCACAGGCTGATAAAATACTGGCAAATATAGACATAATAAGCACTCTTTTAAATTTATTTAAAATCATATTTTAGTTAACTTTCAATTGGTTAGTTAGTTAAATTAACGTAGTTTGTAATTAATTGTATAGCCTTCAGGCGTAATGGATTTCAGTGCAAGCCACTCGTTATTTGCAGCATACCAAAGCTCAATTTTTAATTTACTCTTACCATTCAAACTGCCATCTAATTTGTAGTGATTGGCTTCTATTTTTTTGTTTTTCACAGCAATTGTTTCAGTACCAAGGTTGGTAAATTTTGTGTCTAACCACTCACCATTTTGTGGGTTTAACAACTTTGCTTGTTTGATAATTTTTGGGTTCCAGTAAGCAAAAGTCATGGTGCAAGCTGGTAAGTTTTGTTTAACTTTGCCATCGTCTACAGTGAACTCTTGAGCAGATAACTTTGCTTTAATATTGCTTTCTACCTTGTTTTCTATGGTGCGCGACTCCAAAGTGTTCAAACAGTCACCTTGCCATTGTTCAACAGCTTTATGGTCATATTGATAAGCATTAATAAACAACACTTTGACATTAAATTTCGCAGCGCTGGTTAGCTCGTTAGTCTCGCTAAGTTTAAATACATGCTGACCAATTTTACTGTTGTCCAAGTACACATCAAACGCCCATTCTTTGGCACTGATGCTCGTAGAAACTAGACTTGTCATTAACAGTCCGCTAATCAATATAGGCTTAAGCATGGCTATGAAGACCTTTCAGGAAACCAAGGAATAAACGCATTTGTGTTTTGAATGTAGCTTAGATAGCCGGGGCGCCGCTCTGCAATATTTTTTTCTAATAAGGCAACGCCGCTCACTTTAAGTAGGAGCAAGGTCATTAAAATTGGCCCCGCAATTGTCCACCACGCACCACCAGCAACAGCGATTAGATAGAATCCCCACCAAACACAACATTCACCAAAGTAATTTGGATGCCGACTGTATCGCCAAAGACCAGTATTAAGTACTTTGCCTTTATGGTTAGGATTAGCTTTGAAAATACTTAATTGCCAATCCGCTATGGTTTCCCATACAAAACCAAAGGTAAATAAGATGCCACCTAAAACATCTAGCCTGGTTAAGAAGGCTTTTGATTCAATGGCGCCAAATAATGGTATTGAAATAATCCATGCTAAAACGGCTTGTAGACCAAAAATTATATAAATACTTTTAAACCAAAAATGAGGTTCATTATTTTGACGAATGGCTACATAGCGATGATCTTCATGTGGCCCCCAATTACGCCAAGTTAAATACACACAGAGCCTGATTGCCCATAAGCTCACTAAAAACAGCACTAAAAACATACGTGGCGTTAAGTCATTAAGTAATAGGGCGTAGGTATAAGCAGCTAACATTAAGAATAAGCTCCACATGCTATCTACATGAGTCACATTCTTTCTAGCTAAACTAATAAGCCACCCAGCAAGCGCGAATAAACCAACGCTGATTAGCCCACTAAAATATAATTGCCAATGGTTCAATTGATGGGGCCTCTTAATGGTTTTATAGCGCTATAGACAAAGCCATCGAAGCGGCTAGAGATTAAAAGCAACAGTGGGGTGATGATTGCCCAGCCAATAGACAATGCAATGTAACTAGCGGTGCTGGGTAAAACAACCGCGCCCAATTTCTGCGCGCCAAAATAAGCTAATGGGCCGCCTACAGCACCAAAAATAACGGCGATTAAGTGTTTATTGCGCATCCAACGAAGGCTAACATTGAGCGTGCTTGTGAATGCCAGCCAAAGCGCTAGTATCCACACAGGTACAATGGCGCTACTCCAACCGTTGTTCACGTAACTAATAAAACCAAAAGAAAGCATGGATTGGTCATAGACAGCGCCAATCAATAATGCGCACAACAACAGTAATAACTCAGCTTTTACACTTTTAGCTTGAGATAAATGCCAAACTAATACAACCATAGTAATCATTACGCCAAACCAAGGCATGCCTTTGCCTGCGCCTACCACACACGCAAACCATGCTATTTGAAACAAGATAAAATTAATAATAATCATGATTGATTACTCTTCAGCAGGGCGTTCAAATTGGTAGTGAGAAACCCACCATTCTTGGCCATTTTTATAACCAAATAACTCAGCACAAGCCATATAAAATATGCGCCAGCGATTGCGCCATTTAACTACTTCATCCGCGCCGTAGGTTTCTTCTAGAATTAGGGTAATCGTACTTTCATGTTTATCCATATTCTCCAGCCAAGCATTGGCTGTTTTTTCATAATGTGTGCCATCCCAGCGCCAGCGCTTGTTTAGCTTTAACTTCTCTTGAAAATGTAAAGGCAAATCATCGCTAGGCATCATGCCGCCTGAGAAGAAAAATTGGCTCATCCAGTCGTCTTCGCCTTGTACTTCAAAAGCATAAGGAGTTGAGCGATGCACAAAGATATGCATAAAAAACTTGCCACCTGGCACCAGCCAATCATGCACTTTGCCATATAAAAGTTTGTGGTTACGCATGTGTTCAAACATCTCAATCGAAACAACTCGGTCAAATGCTTGGTTTATCGAAAATGCACTGGGTGAAAAATTATTCATATCACAAGTAATCACCGTAATATTTTTAAGCCCGCGTTGTGCGGCTGTTGCGGTAATGTGCTCGCGTTGTGAATTTGAATTAGAAACTGCTGTAATTTGACTTTTAGGATAATGCGCAGCCATCCACAATGTCAGCGATCCCCAGCCACAGCCTAATTCTAGAATCTGTTGACCATCTTGCAAATCTGCATGTTCGCAGCTCATCTGCAATGCGTTAGCTTCTGCTTCATCTAATGTCGATGTATCAGGTAACCAAAAGCAACTGCTATATTTACGATGTTTTCCTAAACATAATTCAAAGAATTTTGTTGGCAGTTCGTAATGCTGCGCATTTGCCAGTTCTGGCACTAAAGCGATAGGCGCTTTGTTCATCGCTGCTACAAATTCAGTTTCAATTTGCGCACCAGCTTCGCAATTATCCGCACGTATTTCTTTAAGTCGAGTTTCTGAAAGTTGTCTAATTCCAGCCCTGATTGCGCTATCTGGCACTAAGCCTTTTTCAGCTAACTTAATGGCTAAACTTGTGAATTGCATAATTGCCTTTTATTGTTTTTAAAGTAAATTAAATGAGCTTAATTATTTAATAAGTGGAATGAAAAATATAATAAATTTCACTTACCGACTAGTAGACGTGGCTTTATTGGGTAGGTTCCTTTCCATAACAAATTCATCTCATATACGCTGTATATCTATTTCTAGATGCAAATAATTTTACTTATTAATCTAACTATATTTTTTTGAATCTAAATCTAGTTTATTAACGTATATCAATTAAGTGATCAACTCTGCCCGACTCGATAGGCTATCTCGATCATGATTTTTTAATTTAATGGAGAGTATATGAACAAGCAAAATTGCTTCAAAAAGCGGCTACTGGCTACAGTAGCTTCGACCATTACGCTAGGGGTGAGCTTTAGTTCATCAATTACTCATGCGGAAAATTATAGCAATAAACTTCTTTTGACTGGCGGAGTATCGCAAGTTGAAGGTGCTGCAGGTGGCGGATTGACGCCTTGGGCTGTTATAGGCGGCTATGGTACAAACAATGAAATAGGCGGAAATGTACATTACACCTATGCAAAAACAAACGACTTTCAATTAGATAGCTACGGTGTGACCTTAGGCTTTTATGATCGATTTGAGCTTTCAGTTGCGCAGCAATCATTCGATTTGAGTGACTTAAGAGGCAAGGTTAAAGCAGGGCTTGGGGCCGATGCGATTGGTCGTGATGAGATTGAACAAACTATTATTGGAGCAAAAGTGCGTGTTTTAGGTGAGGCCGTATTAGATGCAGATAACTGGATTCCTCAATTGGCAGTTGGTGTGCAATACAAAAAGAATCATGATGGTGATTTTGTAACTGGCGGCGTGATAGGCGCTAAAAAAGATCATGGTGTGGATTTCTACTTAGCAGCAACTAAGTTGTTGTTAGATAAAAATCTCTTGTTAAACGGTACTGTGCGCATGACTAAAGCTAACCAATTTGGACTTTTAGGATTTGGCGGAAATAAGCACGATAGTTACAGCCCTGAACTTGAACTTTCAGCCGCTTACTTAGTGGCTAAAAATGTTGCCATTGGTGCTGAGTATCGTACTAAACCACACAACTTAGACAATACCGTCGGTGGTGCTGTTGACCTTAAAGAAGATGATGCATTTGATGTTTTTGTAGCCTACACACCATCTAAGAATATTTCACTCACAGCGGCTTATGTCAAATTAGGAAATATTGCTACGGTTAATGCGGTGGGTGCAAATTACGGTAAACAAGAGTCCATTTACCTATCTGCTCAGATTGGCTTCTAAACTAACGATTGAACAAGGAATGATGATGAATTTTAAAATAAAAACCTTACTAGTCGCGCTATTTGCTAGTACAGCACTCATGCAAGCAATCCCTGCAATGAGCGCCGAGAAGGCCACAGCGCCTGTGGCTAGCCCAAACTTAGGTAATATGCCTATGGAAGGCACCGAAACCTTTAAAGCATTTGGCGGTAAAGAAGGTTTAGTTAATATTATGGATGATTTTATGATTGGTTTAATTGCAGATCCGCGCACAAAACCATTTTTTGACAATCCAAAAAAAGACTTTATTAAAGCGATGTTGGTTGAACAAATGTGCGAGCTAATGAATGGTGGCTGTAGGTATTCAGGTCGCGATATGACCTCATCACACGCAAATATGAAAGTAAATCGTGAGGCTTTTAATGCGCTTGTGGAGCAGTTTCAATTTGCAATGGATAAGCATAACGTGCCATTTTCTGCGCAAAACAATTTGTTAGCTAAGTTAGCACCCATGTATCGTGAAATTGAGACGACTAAGGGCGTGGCAGTTCCACCAACCACTTTATCGGCTCAATAGTTAATATTCTGGATTTAATTTTAAGTGCGCTTACTGGTTATCTGTAATTTGACCAGTAAGCGCACTTTTTACCTGCAAAGACTCAAAGTAATGAATGATATGTTGCGGAAGCCAATTATTATTGCCCGGGAAGGGTGGACTTATAAATCCAACATGCCCGCCTTCTTCAGTAACTTCTAATGTCACTGAATTAGATACGGATGATTGATCGGGTAGAGACTCAGCAGGGATAAATGGGTCATTTTTTGCGTTAAGAATTAAGGTTGGAACTTTTATATAGGGTAGCCAAGGTTTTGAAGCATTCTTAGCCCAATAGTCGTCCGCATCAACAAACCCATGTAATTTTGCCGTGACTAAAGTATCAAACTCTCGGATGGTCAAAGCTGATTTAATTTTTTTCTCATCCAATAAACCAGGAAATTGGCGCGCCTTTTCAAGGGCTTTTGGACGCATGCTATTAACAAACATAGGCGTGTAAAGCAGGCGATTAAGTCCTTTATCTAATGCTACGCCACATGCCGCTAGGTCAGTTGGCGCAGATACGGCCGCTGCCGATTGAATAATTTCAGCTGCATGTTCACCTGATTCACCTAGCCACTTCAACAGTGCATTGCCACCTAATGAAACGCCAACTGCGTAGACGGGTGCATTGCCCACAGTTTTTTTAACGCGAGTTAATGCCATTTCTATATCGGCACTATCTCCAGCAAAATAGGCGCGTGGTAAACGATTGTTTTCACCTGAGCATCCCCGAAAGTGAACCACCACGCCGCGCCAACCTTTGGCTTGCAAGTGAGCCATTAACGCTAAAGCATAATGGCTTTTAGAACTGCCTTCTAGGCCGTGAAATAACACGACCGTTGGTTTGCTTTCACTATCTATAGCTTTAGCATTGTCATTTTCGGTATCTAACCAATCCACATCCATAAAGTCGCCATCATCTAACTCCCAGCGCTCACGACGATATTTAACTTGTTGTTTAGCCGTGATTACTGCTGGGTAAATAGTCTGCAGATGACCGCTAGGCAGCCAAAATGGCGCTGAATATGCTTCTTCAGCAACACTAGGTGTTGCCATAAATCCAAATATCATCATAAAAGTTAAGCTATATTTGTTCAAGGCGGATTGGCGAGTTAGGTGTGCGACTCAAAAAGACTACGCATTTCTAATAAATAATAAACAGCCATGTTCAGAGCGAATCTCGCGATGAGCGCTGCCAGCTTGGGCAAGGTGATAGTCACCAATACCGCATAAAATGTCTTCGAGCCAAACGTCACCTTCTAACACGATAGCTTCTTCATCAAAATGATGTTCGTGCGCAGGCAAGCAGCTATTCGCCGCCATTTTAACCAATGCTGAGCGACTATCAGACTCTTGCCTTAATATCTTAACTTGCACGCCTTCTGCAATGGTGTGCCAGTCGCCTTGATCGGCAAACATGAAGCGCTGATTAGCTTCAGAAGTCTTAACTCTATTGAATAAGGTTTCTTTCATTCTGCTTGCTACTTCAGGTGCAGGAATGGTGGGTAGTAGGCTTGAAGCTACTGCGCTAACAACAGTGGCATCCAATGCCTCTATAGCACTTAAGTTTTTGTCTTTAGCCATAAAATTAGTCCTCCTGATGCGAGAGTGCGTCTTTTAGTGAGGCTTGCGCACGTTTAATATGGGATTTAACAGAGCCCAATGGTAAGTTGGTTTGTTCAGAAATTTCTTGATGTGTATAGCCTTTAAAAAAAGCGAGCGCAATTAATTGTCTTTGAATGGCAGTAAGCTTTGCCATAGCAATATGTAGCGCAGAATCTTTTTCTAAAGTCAGCATTTTCTCAAGCGTAGGGCATGAAAAATCAGATGCTTCCATTAACTCAATAGGCTCAGGGTGAGATTCAGCTTCGTCTAATTTACGTAATGCATCTAAAGCGCGTGATCGACAAATGAGCATTAACCATGCCATTGGCACGCCTCTGTTTATATCAAACCTGACGGCTTGATGCCAAACCTGCCAGTAAGTGTCGCCTACAACATCTTCAGCTAAGTCATGGCGGCGAGTGATTTTAAGCGCTAGTCCATACACTTTTGATAATGTCATATCATAAAAAGCTTCAAGAGATGACTCGTCTTTTTTCGCCATTCTGCCAATCAAGGTGATCATATCCGATGGCGGCGAAAGGTCGGGCAAATGCGTAGGTGTAACGTACATAAGTTCAACCATGGTGTTTTTAAACAAATTAACTCTCATATAAAGTATTACGCTTCATAAGAGTTTTTGGATGCAATTTTTATATAAAATTGCGATAAGTTATTATTTATGCCTAATTTAACTGTTTCCAAACTTTGCGATAAGCGGCCAATAATTGTTGATGCATTTTGCTGCCTTCCATATTGGCGCCTAAATTGCCTAAGCCAAAATATTGCTCTGCTTGATTTACTAAGCGCTGCGCTTGAGCCAAGGTTTCATTGCCATACATTAGCGTTAGATTGGCTTCAAATAAAGCAGTGTCGCCATTTTCTAACTCTTCTTCAATTTGCACTAAATTGGCAACACAGCGGTAAACTTTAGCGCGTGCAGCTGGAAGCTCGTTGAACTGCGCAATCCAAGCGCAACCATCGAGAATATTGTCTGTGTCGCCTGCGGCTAAAGCGGCTAAGGTTTTAAGTTCACCAGCGCGCAAGTCTACCCAAGTGGTGCCAGCATCCGCACATAATCCAATTAGCGTAGTTACTGGTAGTTCATCTGCTAGATCTAAATCCAGCAACGTTTCTAATAGTTCAGCAGACTCTTCTTGCGTTAAATTTTGTAGTTTCAAGGCAAAAGGGCGCACTAAGTTACCTACCGTATTGTTTTCCCATTCCAATTCTTCAACAGGGTAGATTTCACTCATGCCGGGCACGAAAATGCGGCAAGCATACACGCCTAAATGCATAAAGTCGGCTATGTACATATCGTGGCCGCTGTTATGGATGGTGTTAACGCACCAGTTGTAGTCCTCTTCTGTTGTAGTACCGAAGTTCCAATCGACAAATTCGTAATCTGGCGTGCTGCGTAAGAAGTCCCAGCTAATCACGCCGCTAGAATCTACAAAGTGAATTTCTAAGTTTTGTGAATCAGCGATTTCTTCCATATCAAAACCTGGTGCGACAAAGCCTTTTAAGCTATCTAAGGCGCGGCCTTGTAGTAACTCGGTCAATGCACGCTCCAACGCCACTTCAAAGCGTGGGTGAGCGCCAAAGCTGGCAAAACATCCTTGGTCTTCAGGGTGAAGTAGCGTGACGTTCATCACTGGGTATTTTCCGCCCAATGAGGCGTCTTTTACTAAAATTCCATAACCAGCGTCACGTAAGCCTTTAATACCTTTTGCGATGCGCGGAAAGCGGTTAATTACGGCTTCTGGTACATCTGGCAAGCAAATACCTTCGCGGATGATTTTATACTTAATGTCACGCTCAAAAATTTCTGCCAGTGCTTGTGTGCGAGCTTCCATTAAAGTGTTACCGGCGCTCATGCCGTTACTTACATATAAATTGCCGATTAGGTTAACTGGAAAAAAAACGGTTTTGTCATCACGCAAACGCTTGTATGGAATCGCGCAAATGCCACGTTCTTTATTGCCAGAATTTAAGTCAATCAGTTGGCTGGCAATGGCTGTGCCTTCTGGGTTATAGAATTTTTGTAGCTCAGGTGTAAGCAAGCCAGCAGGCCATTTATCACCCTTGAGGGGGAACCATTGCTCATTTGGATAATGCACAAACTCTTTATTAACAATGGTTTCGCCTAGGTAAAAATGCGTCCAAAAATAGTTGGTGCTTAAACGCTCGAAATATTCGCCCAATGCACTTGCACGAGCCGCTAATTGAGAAGCGCCTTTACCGTTAGTAAATAGGCGAGTGCAGTCGCGATCAATCACATGCACAGACCAAATGCCTTCAATCTCATTCAGCCATGACTTTTCTTCTACTTGAATGCCGAGTGCCTCCAGCTTGCCTTGTAGCGTGCGGATGGATGATTCTAGTGAGGCATCCTTGCTAGGAATAAAGGTTTCTGTGGTGGTTGAGTTGGCAGTCATTTTGAAGGCTCTTAGCTAAAAGTCTACAGAATATCATGCGGAGCTAAAACAGCGAAAATAAGCCGATAAATTGGTTATGTTTTATCAATGTTATCTGGTGATAATGCGCGCCTATATTCTTCGAGTTTAGCTTCGTAGTTTTCTGCGTCCCCAAATTCTAAAAACTTAGGGTATCGTGCATGCGTACTTAAGATTTTTCTTGCATGCTTAATGGGGCAAAAATATTGCTCAGTTCTGGCGATAATTTCACTGATATAAGCCACCATGCCCGTGCCGTAGGCGCAGTATGTGCAATGGAATTTTTCGATGAAGTTTAAATAGCTTAACTGTTGGCGATCAAACATGATGTAATCGCGACGTTTTACCTTTTTGATGCCATAAATTGGAAAGCAAGTGAATTGGTAAAAACTAACAAAAAGGTCTGTGATTAGCAAGGGAACAATCATCGAATAAATGATAGGTCCTGTAATTAAGTTTTGCGGACGGTCTGTGACTAACCAACGAAAAAAATTCCTTTTAAATTTGCGGTGTCTTGCTTTAATAGACTCTTCAAATTCAACCCGCTTACCTTTAATTTGAAAAAACATCGTGGATTGTTGCTCGCTAAGAGCGGTGCGCATTTCATCTTCTAGGGCATTCATTTGCTTAAGTAATAATTGAATGCGCTCGTTCATGTTGATTCCATTAGAATAGATTTTGTGAGCGTAGTATACGGTATCCGCGACTTAGAAACTTAAGTTTACCTAGTATTCGTTTTACTCAACATTTGCAGGTAAAGCTCCTCAACTTTATCGCGTGCCCAAGGTGTTTTACGCAAGAATTTTAGGCTAGATTTAATGCTGGGATCATTGCTAAAGCAATTGACTGGTATATGTTTCGCTAAACCATTCCAGCCATAATAGTTAGCTAAATCAGTCACAATTTTCTCTAAGGTGATGCCATGTAAAGGGTTGTTATGTTGTAAATTAAGCGGTGTGCTCATGTGAACTTTTTATAAAAATTAATCGAGTAAATTCTACTATGTAATTTAAACGCGTATCGGCTAAAAATTATGTAATTTGAGTTTTTGCCACAATATAAATTCACAATATATATTATTCGAACTACGCCTGCCAAACTCCAAAACCTGCGCTGCGTAAATCAATGCCAATTTCAACTTCCATACTTGCAGCTTCATCATATGTCATGGGGTTAAATCCTTCATATAAATCTGGCAGTAAACGTATACCATATTGCTTTACATACCGGTTTGATTGAATGCCAGCTTTATGTTTATCAAAACGTACATCGGGGTCTAAACCTGTCATCCCAACATAAACGCAAGGCTTGCCGCTCATGTAATTGGGATTGCATTTGATGAATTTTGCCTCAAACAGAACATCTTTGGATAACTCAATAACATATACGTTGTGATGGGAGCGGCGTGCCATAGATGATTAAAATGGTTCAGCCTCATTTGTTTCATAGGCATCACGTAACTTAGCGTTAATAGCATCTATGTCATCATCAAAACTCTGGTTTGAAGTGGGTTTATTAGTGTTTGTGGGTTTGGCTACAGATGGAGATGAAACTTGTGTAGGCGAGTTTGTAAACCATTTTTCAAAGGGCGCTGCATCAACGCCTTGCGGAACATACCAGTGTTTTGATTCTGCGTTCCAGCGTGCGCCTAGCGATTTAGCTTGGTCTTTCTCATTGAACGGTACTTTTAGTGCAATATTGCTTGTTGCGGTCATTTTCTTCCTAATTTTTGCATTGCTGCTAGATAATAAATGTGATGAAAAGCAGCATTATAGCTAATTACAAAATAAGGTCATAATAACCACGAGCTAACTTTTGAGTGTTTTAGTTGTTCAGAGTATTCTGCTGATTAAGTTCCGCAGAATGTTTTGTAAGGCACTGCGGACGGCAACGAGGGCGATCTGTAGCTTATGTTACTAGCGTCCTCAATATAAGGCTGAGATAATACTGCAAGAAGCTTTTCTACCACGGTAAAATCACCTGTTTCTGTTGCGCTTAAGGCGGCTTCCACCTGATGATTGCGTGGAATGACTACTGGATTGGTTTTTAACATTAATGTTTTGGCAATTTCAATACTTTCAGTTTGTCTTGATAGCTTGTTAATCCATCGATGATGCCATGTAACGAAGTCAGGTCTGTCTGAATATTCTTCCATGTTCAAGCTTGAATTCGAAATTGAGCCAGAAGTTAAGTTTGAAGTTAAGTCGCGAAAGGTATTGGTATAGTCCATACGATATTTTTTCATAGAATTTAGCAGTTCTTCTACCAACTCAAGGTCGTCAGGCTCTTCTGCTAATAAACCTAACTTAGCACGCATGCCAGTTAACCAATTATGTTGGTATTTATCTGCAAATGCTTTAAGTGCGGTTTCTGCAATTCGTATTGACTCTTCTATATCATGATGTATCAGCGGCAACAATGTTTCAGCAAATCTCGTCAAATTCCATTGTGCGATAGGTGGCTGGTTGCCAAAAGCGTATCGACCTTGCTGGTCAATCGAGCTAAAAACTGTGGCCGGATCGTAATTGTCCAAGAACGCACACGGTCCAAAATCAATGCTTTCACCACAAATAGACATGTTGTCAGTATTCATCACGCCATGAATAAATCCGACCTGCATCCACTGTGCAATGAGCTTAGCTTGATTGTCGATTACAACATTGAGCAGCGATAAGTATTTGTTTTCGTCGTTTACAAGATTTGGAAAATGTCGATCCAATGTGTAATCGGCAAGCGATTTTACAAGCTCTGGGTCGTCATTTGAAACAGCAAACTGAAATGTTCCAACTCGAATGTGACTTGCTGCGATTCGCGTTAGAATTGCGCCCGGCAGCGCACCCTCGCGATACACAAGCTCACCTGTGGAGACCACAGCCAAACTACGCGTAGTGGGTATTCCCAGTGCATGTATCGCTTCACTAATGATATATTCCCTAAGCATTGGACCAAGTGCTGCGCGACCATCGCCACGACGTGAATATGCAGTAACGCCAGCACCTTTAAGCTGAATATCATAGCGATTACCTTCGGGCGTAATATGCTCGCCGAGTAAAACTGCACGGCCATCGCCAAGCATGTTTAAGTGACCAAACTGATGTCCTGCATAAGCCTGCGCGATAGGCTCTGCACCTAGTGGTAGTTTATTGCCAGAAAAAATAGCGCATGCTTCATCACCTAAAAGAGTTTCAGCCTTTAATCCCAGTGAGATCGCTAAAGCTTGATTGAAAAGAACGATTTGTGGCGCTTTAACAGGGGTGGGCTTCTGCTTAACAAAAAAAGTTTTGGCTAATCGGGTGTAGCTATTATCAAAGTTCCAGCCTGATGAAGTTAGGGAATCTTCTTTAGATACTTTTATCGAATCATTCACTTGGGGTAATCCTTACTAATTTACTGGGATATTTAGGAGTGTTGATTTTAACGATTAGTTTCGATGTTGAGGAGCTTTAATTGATTAAAGTATGATTATTTAAAGCTTAAAATAATTCAGCTTGCGCTGCGGGCGGGGCGGCTAAAAGTTCGTCCATATCAATCTCAAAAATACCAAGCTTGCCACGACATGGCAACAGCGCTAAAGGGCGTGCTTGCTCAAATAGAAAGCCAAAGTACTCCTGATGAATTCCACCGAAATGGTTGCGCTGCTGATGACTAATACTTTTAGGGATTGCTCCAGGTCGGCAGCAAAGTACTAGATTAGCAATGCCCACAACACCGCCGTATTCAAGCTTGTCTTTGGCGGGTAATGGAATATCAGTATGTAGCTTTAGGTAGTCGTAATACACTTCGTACAGACCCTTACTCGCGTGAATTAACACTGGGCCGCGGTATGGCGTTCCCCAAGTTCGATCATCCACCAGCAGATATCCGTTTGCAATTAACCACGCATAAGGCTGTTTGAGTGAAAGTGCTTTTGTTATGCCTTTAGGGAGTAGGTTGCTAGTCATAATTGAGCAATGATATGTCTATAGCTTTTGTAAGTCCATGCTAACTTTTAGCATTATTTAAGTTTGATTGTAATAATGAGAATATTCAATTTTTGTCTATAGAATAGAATTACTCTTTTGAAATAAACCTTAAGTCAACAGAAGTAAATCCCATCGCATCTTATATCAATCTCTAATGAGCTAATATTGACATAAGGTTAAGTTTCTTATACAAACTAAGCCAATATAAATTTCCCAAAATAAAGACATTTAATGATATCGCAAACCTCAATGCAAGCCGCTTACTGGCAGTTAATTACCCAACTTGGCTCATCCAGTTTGTTGTTTCCTGTGTTAGCAGTATCAGTGGTTACGTTGTGGATGTCTCAACAAAAAAAAGCCATTTTTTTATGGCTTGCAGCGCTTAGCATCGCAGTCAGTATTACCCTAGTCACTAAAGTGCTTTTTCTCGGTTGGGGAATTGGTATTGCATCAATAGACTTTACAGGCGTTAGTGGTCATAGCTTATTAGCTACTTCTATCTTGCCAATCTTATTTTTTTCAATCGGCGCAAATACGCAAAATAAATTAAAAAATATCGGCTTATGGCTTGGTCTTTTACTTGGCTTTGCCGTAGGCGTATCTCGCATAGTCCTCGGCATGCACAGCATAAGTGAAGTACTCGCAGGCTGGTTTCTAGGCTTAATAGTTTGCTATTTAGCAATATACGCCATAAAAAGTCACCATCAAGGTTTAGCTTATTTGCAATTATTAGCCGTATGTCTACTACTTGCATTCGGATCAACTACACCAAACTATATCCCAGCCCATGATATGTCCGTAAAGCTAGCCCTTTATTTATCTGGACATGACCAGCCATTTACACGCTCTGATTTAAATACAGCACAACCTTCAAAACAGTTTTGATGGTGCTTTTAGGCTTGATTAATTGTAGTTCGCGGCCTACAAAATTAAAAAGCTGCGGATTTGCATCCGCAGCTTTTTAATTTAAGCTTTATCGTAGTTTTTAAGGTTTACCGTAGTCTTTAGGTAAAAACTGTAGACGTTCCCAAGGGAAGCCATTTAACACAGCATAAGTAGGTTTGTTTTCATACAATGCGGGGTAAGGGTCAGGTTTACCTTGTGCAGTATATGTCTTAGGGTTTTGTGCTCGTATAGAAATAGCCCCAGCTTTATCCCAAACTACAAAGCCATATTTTTGAGCAGCTTTAGCTATTACTTTACCAGCTTTGCTCATACTTAAAGCATCCACGTTAACGGTAGGATCAAGTCTAAAACGTTGACCTTCAGCTATGCGGTTAGGTAAACCAGAAGGATTGTAACCATCAGAGCGATTAGCTGGCCAAGAAATGACCCATGAGCTATCGAGATCAACTAGAGCAATGCCAATAGCATGTTTTATTTCACCTCGCGCTAATTCTTCTGCGGTTACCTGCCCGCCAACAAAAGGCAAGCCTGTAGCCGTAGTTCCATAACCTTTTTGGAAAATACCAGCACTAGTCGAGACATTACTAATTTTTCCGCCCCAGCAAGCTGACCAAGTGCCAGTAGTGCTATCTAACTTGGCTTTCCATAACTCCCAATAGGTATTTGTACTGGGTTGATAAATTGCCATTTCTCCATCTGTGCCAGCTGATGGCTGAGCATAGCTTGGTATTGCTACAGCACTTGTCATTGCAGTAAATGTTGAGTCTACGTAGGTCTTATTTTGACAATTGTTGAAACCCACTTTTACACCTTTTACCGTGCTATCAACCGTGTAAACAGGAGCAGCATAATCATAAGTGTTAATTTTTACATTGTTGTAA
Source organism: Methylotenera sp. (assembly GCF_029946165.1). Lineage (GTDB taxonomy): Bacteria > Pseudomonadota > Gammaproteobacteria > Burkholderiales > Methylophilaceae > Methylotenera. The sequence goes on along the minus strand of NZ_JAQSDZ010000016.1, from coordinate 11,121 downwards.
TACTTTACCTTTTGACGTACAAATTCGTTGGTCAACTCCGGAGAGTTAGTAGCAAGCACGACTTCAGTAGGAATAGGTGTGTACCAAAAACTACTATTAGCAAAAACAGCATCCGTTGTTAGGGATGCTGTTGTTGTAGGTTCAGGTGTAGTGGTAGTTGGTGTAGTTGGTGTAGTTGGTGTAGTTGTAGTTGTAGTCGTAGTCGTAGTTGTAGTCGTAGTTGGTGTCGTTGTAGTTGTAGTGGAAGTAGAACCTGAATTTTTCCGCTGGTTTAGTTGAACTGAGGTTGAGCTACATGCAATATCTGAAAAGCTAACCTTGCCATTTTGATCTTTACAGCGATAAATTGAAGCTGCATCAGCCGTCGAATAAATAGATAAAAGTAAAAGGGTAAGCAAATTTACTTTGAATACAGTTTGTTGAGTAAGCATATAATTCTCCTACAATAAAGTTAAGGTAATATCCAAGTATCTTTAAATACAAATTAATTAAGGGAGTGCGATATAGCTTAGTTGGTTAAATAATCTCATTACAAATTATCTGCAATTTGTTTGTTTCTTTGAGTAAATACTTCATTCATTTTTTTTACTTTTAACCCTATAGGGTAATTATGAATAAGTAAATTAACAAAATTCAATATAAATTGTATCAGCGCCGAAACTTTTATTATTCCCCTGATTTACCTTAAATCGACAGTTTTTTGGGAAACTTTAGGGTTTTATAAAAATATTTATGGTTGTTACATGATTTGCTATTTAACATCTTGTTAAACAACCAATTTTTTATAAAATTTAACCATTTATAAACAAAAATTATTTTGCTTTACTTATATACCATCTCTCAGTAAATACACCATTACTTCGTGCAAGCCAGCTTTGAAAGTTAATTTTACGCTTAATTAATTGCAGTTACTTTCCACAAAACTAAAGGGCTGCGCTTTGGCAACTCCAGCCCTTTAGTTTAAAGTTAATAGTAGTTTTTTAAGGTTTACCGTAGTCTTTAGGTAAAAACTGTAACCGTTCCCAAGGGAAGCCATTTAACACAGCATAAGTAGGTTTGTTTTCATACAATGCGGGGTAAGGGTCAGGTTTACCTTGTGCAGTATATGTCTTAGGGTTTTGTGCTCGTATAGAAATAGCCCCAGCTTTATCCCAAACTACAAAGCCATATTTTTGAGCAGCTTTAGCTATTACTTTACCAGCTTTGCTCATACTTAAAGCATCCACGTTAACGGTAGGATCAAGTCTAAAACGTTGACCTTCAGCTATGCGGTTAGGTAAACCAGAAGGATTGTAACCATCAGAGCGATTAGCTGGCCAAGAAATGACCCATGAGCTATCGAGATCAACTAGAGCAATGCCAATAGCATGTTTTATTTCACCTCGCGCTAATTCTTCTGCGGTTACCTGCCCGCCAACAAAAGGCAAGCCTGTAGCCGTAGTTCCATAACCTTTTTGGAAAATACCAGCACTAGTCGAGACATTACTAATTTTTCCGCCCCAGCAAGCTGACCAAGTGCCAGTAGTGCTATCTAACTTGGCTTTCCATAACTCCCAATAGGTATTTGTACTGGGTTGATAAATTGCCATTTCTCCATCTGTGCCAGCTGATGGCTGAGCATAGCTTGGTATTGCTACAGCACTTGTCATTGCAGTAAATGTTGAGTCTACGTAGGTCTTATTTTGACAATTGTTGAAACCCACTTTTACACCTTTTACCGTGCTATCAACCGTGTAAACAGGAGCAGCATAATCATAAGTGTTAATTTTTACATTGTTGTAATACTTTACCTTTTGACGTACAAATTCCTTGGTCAACTCTGGAGAGTTAGTAGCAAGCGCGACTTCAGTAGGGATAGGTGTGTACCAAAAACTAGTTTTAGCAAAAACTGTAGGAGAGGTAATTGAGGTGGTACTTGTTGAAGTGGGCAACGGCGATAATAAGGTATTGGGCGCAATAGTCGTGGTTGTCGTGGTTGTCGTGGTTGTCGTGGTTGTAGTGGTTTTTGAAGGATAAATGTTTGTATAGGTGCCCATCACGCGATGATAAACTTCCGTGGTCGGTGCCTTACAGGGGTTGAAAGCATAGCCCATATTACCATTTGGATCTTTGCAGGCGTATAGTGTTGTTGCATAAGCCGTCGAATGAGCGGATAAAAGTAAAAGGGAAATCAAATTTACTTTGAGAATAGAGTGTTGAGTTAACATATAATTTTCCTACAGTTAAGCTATGTTATTTAGCAGAATATCTTTATCAATACAACATGATAGATGAGCAATATAACCTAGTTAGTTAAATAATCTTATTACAAATTTTTCTACAATTAACCTGTTTATTGTGTTAAGAGGCATTCAACTTTTTTCACTTTTTCAATCGTTTAGTCTAGTCAGTGATAAGTGTTTAACCCAAGTATTAAGATGAATTGCGAAAACGCCGAATTTTTTATTTTTTCCCTGTTAAGTTAATGACGTCAGTTTTCTGGTTAACTTAAGGGTGCAATATAAATTATTATTGACTAGAAGTATATTTGCTGTTAAACGGCTGTGTAAAGCCAACTAATCTAGAAATAGCAAACAAGAATTAGCAATATTATTTCTTTGTTTTGTGTATATTACATCGTTCGGTCAAATACACTATCACTTCATGTAAGTTTTCATCTGAGCTATCAAGTAGGTAGGGTGCGGCTTCATCGATAAATTCATCCCATAATGACGTGAGTTGCTTTACATCATCATGTGGCGCTGCCTTAATGAGATTAAGCACTTCGTTTTGTAAAAGCCCATGTTCACGGATATTTAAAACCGCTTTTTTAGCTTCGAAGACTTTTAGCTTGGTTTTACGCTCTATGCCGGCTGCCACACAGAGAAATAAAGTGAGAAGTAACAAATCTTCATTATCGGCACTTGTATCAATGTCACCAGTAAGTGCAACCCATTCTCCTGCAAGCCTTTTGTCGAACCGACTGACTTCATTTAACTGATCCGGTATGTAGAAATATTTACTGCCTGTGAGATGATGTAACACTGAATCTAAGCCAATTGAATCATTAACTATCTTAGGTATATCTTCATTTTGAATGCTTTGGAGGATAGTTTTGATAGTAATCTGAAACTGTTCTGGCACATCTTCTAAGAACTTGTTTGATTGTGTCACATCCCCTAGAAGTGCCCATTCTCTGCGAATTGAGCTGAAAATCTCAAATAAAACAGTTTCATCAGGAAATTTGGTTCTTTTTGACAAAGCTTTTTTTGTGCCATACGTTAAAAATAAAATCGAAGTACGAATAACATGTTCCACAGGAGCATGTGTCACGCTTAATTCCTTGGTACTCGCCCCGAGTTTTTTGACTAACCAAGTAGCTAAATTAATATGGTGTTTATAGTGTTCACATTCTTTAAACGATTGCCTATATTTAATTACAGACAATTCTTTATTTAAGCCTTTTTTTAGAAAATCACGCTCGTTTTCAAGCCTAATTGAGCCAAAGTGTTCATCTTCAGGCAAATTGTATAGCGCTTTGAGCATTTGGGATCCACCACGAGAGAGTGCTCGAAATGGTTTATCTTTCAAAAGTTGTGCGGCTTTATCTAGCTCACCATCAGTCGCATCTTCAAGATATAAACTTACCAGACTCACCATGCGCTTCATGGAAGTTTCTAGATTTTTTCTCAGATGAATAGATTCATCAAAATACTCAGCAATTTGTAACGAACCAGTTGCCGCATCATTGATTATTTCGACTAATCTAGCTTGATCGATAACGTTGTTCTGAACAGCATACTTTAGCGCCTTTTCAAAGAAGGGCGCATTGTCATAAGCGGCAACAGAATGTATTTTTTGGGCGGATGCCATATAAATTTATTATCGATGCATAAGCTGAGTGAGTAAATTCTGTTTAAATTGCAGAATCTTCCTCCTCATCATCTTTAACGTCTTTTTCCTCAGTAGTGGGGTTGTCTTCGATTTCGTCCTCATCTTCTTCACTAGTGAGAGTAATTTCAGCGATCACTCGCTCCTGGAGTTTGGCTTTTAATAAGACTAGGACGATATTATAAATGTCTTCATGTTCATGACGTAGTAACCATGTGAGTTCTTTCCAGTCATGGTCGCTAATTTCTGAGCGTGAGATATCATCAGTTTCAAGCGCGGCAAATGTTTCACCTATCACTTCCTCTGCACGATCTGATAAGTAGTCAACGAATGTTTCATAACCAAACTCAAGCTCGGCGATAGCTTCAATAAATTCATTCGCATCAGCATCTTCACGGAAAATGACTGCGTTCATCATTCCACGAAGTTGTTCGTGCGACATATCTTTATAGAGGCGTTCTAAAACAACAACGCGTGCAAATTGCTCAGGAGTAATTAGTAAATTCAATAATGATTGTTTAGAAGAGTCATATTCACGAATGACAGCTAATAAATCCTTTGATGGAATATCATCAAGCACCTCGATCAAAGCATGATCGCCCTCAGTTTCAACTAGGGCGGTGAGTAAAGCCTCGGCTCTGACTATGTCGCCTGACTGAATAAGGTTAGTTGCTTCTACAACGACTAAATGTGTCATTTTTATCCTATTGTATTGACTAAAATTTATCGTGAGTGAATCTAATGGCTGTCGAAACCATGTTCAGATAACCATTCGCCGCCAGACTCAGCAAGGTCGTCAGACTCTTCAGTTTCCATTTCTTCAATGGCATCTTCACTAATCTCATAAAGCGCATAGAGGTGTTCTAGCATCACGGTAGTTAATAAAAAATGCTCACCACCAGCTTCAACTTTTAACTTATCAATGATACTGGTTGCCCAAGGCTGAAACTCAACACTGGAGGATATATCATTCCATGCTGGAAACATAGCAGGCTCTTTATCGATATAAGTCATGACAGTTTTTGGTTTTTTTATCACAACACTTTTGTGAAAAATAACCGCCATCATCTCTGGGTTAGTCTTCATCATAGGCATTAAGTCAGGTATTTGCGTGCGTTTTTCTTTAAGGCGTTCCGCTAGCACATCCTCACCACCAGAGTCAGTTTTAAAATCATTAATATCAGCTACATAAGTAGCCATTAAGTCAGTAAAGTAGCGCGATATTCTCATTGTTTTAATATTCCATCTATGTAGTACTGCCAAATTTCATGTGCGGTGTCTATTGGACTATCCAATAAACTACGCCTGCGGTTTTCGTCGTAGGTTTTTCTTTTTTCGGTATCGGAAAGTATTTCGTAAGCTTCCTGCACTAGTCTAAATTTTGCAGGAGCATCGCTCGCCGAGTTTTTATCAGGATGGTATTGAGACGCCAGCTTACGGTAGGTGGATTTTATGTCAGCTAAGGTCGCATTAGCGCTAAGGCCTAAAACTTCGTAGTAATTTTTCAATTTTATCCACCAAATTTAGATGAGCTAACAAAGCCATTTGTATGTGTAGCTTAGTAATTTAGAGCTAAAACGAAAAAGCCCCACATTGCTATAGGGCTTTTTCTTGTATTTGGCTCCTCGACCTGGGCTCGAACCAGGGACACACGGATTAACAGTCCGTTGCTCTACCGACTGAGCTATCGAGGAATATTCGATGTTTTTTTATTCGATAAAAAAGCACCCTGAGATGAGTGCTTTTTTATATATATTTGGCTCCTCGACCTGGGCTCGAACCAGGGACACACGGATTAACAGTCCGTTGCTCTACCGACTGAGCTATCGAGGAATATTCGGTTTTCTTGCTACTTCTACTTCTTCACAAACCGTTGATTTTGTGAAGCCGCTATATTAATGACTTAGCGGTACTTGGTCAATGTCAAAATGCTTTTTTTTAAATATTGAGTGCTTTTTCAATTCTATCTAGCGCATTGCTTAGATTTTCCATAGAAGTGGCGAACGAAATACGGAAATAACCTTCAGCACCAAAGGCTGAACCTGGCACCACAGCCACGTCAAATTCCTCAAGTAGGTATTCAGCTAATGCCATATCGGTAGCTGCTTTAATTTTTCCAGCTTTGAATAAGTTGTCAATTGCGCCACGTGCATCAGGGAATGCATAAAAAGCGCCGCCAGCCATTAAACAACTTAAGCCTGGCATTGTATTGAAACGGTTAACCACGTAAGTATGGCGCTCTTTAAATGCAGTGACCATTGGCGTGATGCAGTCCTGTGAGCCCTCAAGTGCAACTTGCGCAGCCACTTGAGAGATGGAGGTTGCATTGCTGGTAGATTGCGATTGTAAAATCTCCATCGCTTTAATGATATAAGCAGGACCTGCAGCATAACCGATGCGCCAGCCTGTCATTGAATAAGCTTTAGAAACGCCGTTAAGTACGATGCAGCGGTCTTTTAGGGCAGGGGTAGCATTTAGAATATTGTAAAACTTGTCGCCAGTTAAATTAACATGCTCATACATATCGTCTGTTGCTACTAATACATGCGGATGTTTAAGTAGCACTTCGCCCAAAGCTTTCAATTCTTCTAATGAATAAACCGCGCCAGTTGGGTTGGACGGTGAGTTAATCATGAAGATTTTAGTTTTGGGGGTAATTGCCGCTTCTAATTGCGCCGGTAATAATTTAAAGCCTTGCTCAATACCACACTCGATAATGACAGGCGTTGCTTCAGCAATTAAGGCAATGTCTGCGTAAGACACCCAGTAAGGTGCGGGAACAATGACTTCATCACCTTTATTTAGCACGGCGAGACATAAATTAAATATAGTTTGTTTGCCGCCAACACCCACAATGACTTCATTTAACGCATAGTCAAAACCGTTTTCATTTTTGAATTTGTTAACAATCGCTTTTTTCAAGCCTGGAATACCTGCCACCGGTGTGTATTTAGTGAAGCCATTATCAATCGCCGTTTTTGCCGCATCTTTAATGTGTTGTGGAGTATCAAAGTCTGGCTCTCCCGCCGCTAAACCAATAATAGGGCGACCTTCAGCTTTGTATTTTCCCGCTTTTGCAGTAATCGCTAGCGTAGGAGATTCTTTGATTGATTGAACACGTTTAGATAAAACGGATGCCTGATGAGCTGCAGATGACAAAATATGCTTCCTTAACACAAATTTTTGCAATTAATTGAATGGGCGCTATTTTACGCATAAAAATGTGCTTTAGGAATGATTTATCTTGAGTTATCACGTAGTTGCAGAAAGATTGTCTATAAGGAAAGTTTTTAATTAATAGGCGTTTGAATGTAATTCCTCTAAACACTTTAAAAGCTTCAGTCAGTTTAGTTAACACTCCGTCTTGCAACCTAGCATTTGGCTGTATTCTTGAGCCAAATCTTTACTGATATTGGCAATAGCGACATTAATATCACGCACCGTTGCTGTATCTCCAGTGGATTGAGCTATAGCGCCTAATCTGAATAAGGAGTCAGTATTAGAAGCATCAAGCGCGACAGATTTTTTATATGACACTTTGGCCTCATCGGTTTTTTCCATATTCTCTTGTGCTTTACCTAACTCATACCATGCGTCAGAATTTTTAGGATCGATATCAATCCAATTATGTGCGACTTTTGCAAGCTTAGGCCAATCCTGATTAATTTCGGGAAGTGCAATTTGCATAAAGAATGGTTTTTTATCGTCATCTTCCTCCCAAAATGCTTTGCCTATAATAGGGAATGTGGTTTCTACTGGTAGCTTTTCAATGTCAGCTAACCACTCGATGGGTAGCGAATAAAAGTAAGCAGTTCTACCCGGTGTTTTAAACGTGTTAATGCCTAGCAGATTTCCTTCTGTATCGAAAATGCCACTTCCGCTAGCACCCATGCGAAAAGCCGCACTACTTCTAATGACACGGCCACCTTCAAAAATATAACTCGCGTTAATAATGCCCGCTGAAGTCAATGGTGAAGGCGCGCCATTTGAGTGACCAATAGAGATGATTTCTTGCCCACGTTTCAAATCGTGGTTCTTAACGATATTGGCAGGTTTAAATGGTAAGTTAACCGTTGTCACTAAACATAAATCATGCCATCTGTCTGCTTGTACAGAAATAATGTCATAGGTATCCTCACCACGCGCTACCCAAGGTTGTTTTGTGCTGCGAAGAATATGGCAATTTGTCATGACCTTATTTTGAGCAACAACAACACCAGACCCGTAAGATAAGCCGCCTGTGTCGTTATAACCACGCACCATCACTACTGTTTGCAATGCGCTTAGCACTTTTAGTTGGTCAATTGCGAAAACGTTTTGTGTAAAAGCCAATAAAGCTGCAAGTAGCACGAGTCTCGGTGTGAGTCTAGGCATAATAATTCCCAATCATGACTTAGTTTAATTTTGGATGGTTAACTTTAATACGAGTTACATAGCTTTTTGGATGCAACCGTTTGTTTAATGACTGCAATATTCTTGCAAAGTTCTCAATGAGTCACATGCTAATTATTAGCAATTATCATTAAATATACTGTTAAAATAAAACGTTACATTCAATGAAGAGCAATGTGTTCGTTACTTTCCCTAATAGTAAATATCAATTAAACCAGCCATTTCCGCCAGCTGGCGACCAGCCGCAAGCAATCGATAAGTTAACGCAAGGTATTGATGATGGGCTGAAGTTTCAAACTTTGCTCGGTGTAACTGGCTCTGGTAAAACTTACACAATGGCTAATGTGATTGCTCGCACGGGTCGCCCAGCTATTGTGATGGCGCCAAATAAAACCTTGGCCGCACAGCTGTATAGCGAGTTTAGAGAGTTTTTCCCGAATAACTCTGTTGAATACTTCGTTTCTTATTACGATTATTATCAGCCAGAAGCTTATGTGCCTTCGCGTGATTTGTTTATTGAAAAAGATTCCAGTATTAATGAGCATATCGAACAAATGCGGCTTTCAGCCACTAAGGCATTGTTGGAGCGTGAAGACAGCATTATCGTCGCGACGGTTTCAGCGATATACGGTATCGGCGACCCAACTGACTATCACGGCATGGTGTTGCACTTACAGCAGGGCGAGAAAATACCGCAGCGCGATATGATTGCGCGTTTAGTAGGCATGCAATACGACCGTAACGAGTTTGATTTCTCGCGCGGTACTTTCAGAGTGCGTGGCGATGTGATTGATGTATTCCCTGCGGAAAACAACGAAACCGCCGTGCGCATCTCAATGTTTGATGACGAAATTGAGTCCATTACTTTGTTTGACCCACTCACTGGGCAAATTTTTAACAAGATTCCACGCTATACCGTTTATCCTTCTAGCCATTACGTCACACCGCGTGAAACTACCATTCGTGCGATGGAAAAAATCAAACACGAACTTAAAGACCGTGTGGACTTTTATATTAAAACGGGCAAGCTAGTCGAAGCCGCGCGCATTGAACAGCGCACACGCTTTGACCTTGAAATGTTAAACGAGATTGGCTTCTGTAAAGGCATTGAAAACTATTCACGTCATTTATCAGGCGGCAACCCAGGTGATCCGCCACCCACCTTAATTGATTATTTGCCAGATAATGCGCTGATGATTATTGATGAAAGCCACGTCACGGTGCCACAAATTGGCGCTATGTATAAAGGTGACCGTTCACGTAAAGAAAATCTAGTCGATTACGGCTGGCGTTTACCTTCTGCGCTAGATAATCGCCCGCTAAAATTTGAAGAGTTTGAGCGAATAATGCGCCAGTGCGTTTTTGTATCTGCCACACCTTCAGAATATGAAGCCAATCATCAGCAACAAGTCGTTGAAATGATTGCGCGACCAACAGGTTTAGTCGACCCACAAATTACCGTTAAACCCGCCGATACGCAGGTAGATGACTTACTCGGCGAAATTAAACTCCGCGTAGCCGTTGGCGAGCGCGTGCTAGCAACCACGCTGACCAAGCGCATGTCCGAAGATTTAACCGACTATTTAAGTGAGCATGGCGTAAAAGTGCGTTATTTGCATAGCGATATTGATACGGTAGAGCGCGTTGAAATTATTCGCGATTTGCGCCTTGGCGAGTTTGATGTGCTGGTTGGCATTAACTTATTACGCGAAGGTTTGGATATTCCAGAGGTGTCATTAGTTGCGGTGTTAGATGCCGATAAAGAAGGCTTCTTACGCTCAGAACGCAGCTTAATTCAAACGGCAGGTCGCGCAGCCCGTAACTTAAACGGCCAAGTGATATTTTATGCCAATAAAATCACCCGTAGCATGAAAGCTGCCATGGATGAAACGGAAAGAAGAAGAGGGGTTCAGCTCGCTTTTAATGAGGCTAATGGCATCGTTCCTAGAGGAATTTCAAAACGCATCAAAGACATTATCGATGGCGTGTATGATAAAGACGAAGCGCTACGTGAGCGTAAAGTGCTACAAGATCAAGCGAACTACGAATCGTTAAGCGAAAAACAAATCGCCAAAGAAATGAAGCGCTTAGAAAAAGCCATGCACGACGCCGCTAAAAACCTTGAGTTTGAAAAAGCAGCAGATTTTAGAGATCAGTTGAAAAAGCTTAGGGTTAAGTTTTATGGAGCGGAGATGCCAGATTTAATTGAGTAATGGCTAATTATCGGCGTGCATGGTGTTTGGGTGGCACCTATTTCTTTACCATCAATTTGTTACAACGTAAAAATAATACATTGCTAACAAGCAATATTGAGCATTTACGCGCTGTTATCAAAAATGTACGGCAATCTCACCCGTTTATTATTCATAGTTGGGTGGTGTTGCCAGATCATATGCATTGCATGATTGAGTTACCTCAAGGCGATAGTAACTTTGCCTTACGCTTGAGGTTGATTAAAAGCAACTTTTCTAAAGGTATTCCTAAAACAGAACGGCTTATCGCAGTGCGCAAGGCAAGGGGTGAGCGGGGTATATGGCAACGTCGATATTGGGAACATTTAATTAGAGATGAAGCCGATTATGCCGCACACATGCATTATGTACACATCAACCCATTAAAGCATGGCTTAGTAAATGCGGTTAAAGATTGGCCATACTCAATATTTCATCGTTTAGTAGCGCAGGGCGTTTACCCATTAGATTGGGCAGGTAGTGGTGAGTTATTGATAGATTATGAGGAAAGTTAGCACCATTAATACCTTGTAGGGTGACAATAAGCAAAGCGCATTGCACCAAAGTGAATTCTCATGCGGCGCAATACGCAAGCTATTGCGCCCTTGTATTATAACTCTCGTGTAAT
>NZ_JAQSDZ010000015.1 GCF_029946165.1 Methylotenera sp. | reverse complement strand
CCTTTGAAGGTCATTGGTAAAATATCATTTACACAGATTTTTTTACAGGCTCTTTTTCTTGGCCGACGCACACGCCACTACATTTACCTACTTGATGCGCGAAACATTTGCCATGCCCTTTTTCAATCCCTAATAGCTTTAAACATATTTTGTATTCATCGGCTAATTTATGAATTAAATCTTTGGCACCTTTCTTTGTTTTAAATATGCCATAGGTGTAATCCAAACTTTCTGGATCAATATCTTCGACATTCACAATACGCAACCATGGCAAGTCATTCATTTGATCGGATAAGCGTAAAGCAAAGAGCTTGGTCACATTACGTAAAAGACGGTTATATGCAGGCTGCATCTGTTTAATTAGTTTTGCCTCTAGTAACAAAGCACCCAATTCCCCAGCAGTTTCTCTGTACTCAATACGGCGAACCTTTTGCGATACCTCCATTTCAGCAACCGTTTTATGGTCTGACGCAAAATGATTTAACACTCTAGTTTTGAGCTTAATGCTTTTGCCTATATATAACGGTAAATCGCCGTCATCGTAAAAAATATAAACACCAGGTACGTCTTGAATTTTTTCTATAATTGTATGATCGAGCCAAGGGGGTAGCGTTGGACCTTTCAGTAAATAATTGATGGCTTCCAATACCTTAACAGAACCTAAATCTTGTTTAGCAGCTTCTAAAAAATCTAACATCAGTTGCGTATCACCCATGCCACGATGCCGTGCGTCTGTATGAAGATTAAATCGACGCATAATCGCATCTAAAGAATGACCTGTCACATGAGGATATAAGCGTCTTGATAGCTTAACGGTGCAAAGCGTTTGTAGCCTTAAAGTGCCACCCAAACGTTTGAATTCAGCTTTCAAAAAGCCATAATCAAACCTACAGTTATGGGCGGTGAGTACCATGCCTTGCAAATGGCTGAATAAATCACCCGCAATGTCTTTAAAGGTTGGTGCGTTTTGCACCATTTCATTGGAGATGCCCGTTAAACCTGTAATTTGGCGTGGAATCGGTGTTTCAGGATTGATGAGAAACTCCCATACAACCGTTTTTTCTCCGCCTTCAATTTTAATTAAAGCAACCTCAGTAATACGGTCGTATAACGGCGTACCTCCAGTAGTTTCAATATCTAAAAAGACTAAGTCTGGTAGCCAATGCATTTGATTTAATACGTCCTAAAGCTTGAGAGTAATACGCCTTCGATGAAAAAAGGCTTATTCGGTCTAATGACTTCAAATTTTGGATTATGTGGAATCAACACATACTGATTCTTTTCTTTACCAAGTTCTTTAATAGTCACTTCATTTGAACCCTCTAAAAGCGCAATGACGATATCGCCTACGCGTGCATCGGTTCTCTTTTCATAGACTGCCCAGTCACCATCTAAAATACCTAAATCCATCATGGAGTTTCCTGTGACTTGTCGGATTCTGGTGATGGATGGCTTTTTTATTAATACATCCAACAAAGACATATGGCCGCCACCTTGTGCGGCTGAGTCGGTAAATGGGCCAGCTTGTACGGATTCATCTGAATAAGGGACTTCAAAGAATCGAGTGCTGGGGATAAGTTTATTATCTGGACCATGTTCGATAAATCGTTCTGTTATTAACAAGTCCATTAGTTTTTTAACAGTACTTTTTGCGCCAATTCTTAGCGTTTCACTCATGTACTCATAAGTAGGAATGTAGCGGTATTCAGCGTAAAAATCGCGGATCTGCCCAAGCCAAATTTCGTGTAAATCAGTTTTAGTTTCAAATTTTGCGTTATTGTTTTTCATAAAAAGTTAATAGACATTTAGGTTAATAATCTTTACTATTAGACCGAAAACATTTGTTTTCGGTTGCTTATTATGTACTTTAAGTCATTCGCTGCCAAGCTTTATTTTATTGGATTTTTATGAGCGAAATTAGAAACTTAGCTACAAACAGTCTACCTCTAGCTTACTTGCTAGGGGCTGCCTTTAATCCGCCATTATTAGCGCTGCCGCTGTATATGGGGAAGGTTTCGGCAGGGCGCACAACGGGTTTTGCATCGCCCGCACAAGATTATGAACAAGAGCGCCTAGACTTAAACAAGCGACTTGTGAGTAATATACCCGCAACTTTTTTTTACACGGTTGGTAAGTCAGACGATTCCATGATTGATGATGGTATTTTGCCTGGCGCATTAATGATTGTTAATCGAGCGCTTACCCCTAAAACTGGTAGAACCGTAGTGGTGGTATTAAATGGTGAGATTCTAGTAAAACGACTTTATTCGCGCGCAGGAGTGGTTGAGTTAAGGTCAATGAATAAAGCCATGAACTATCCGAATATTAGACTCAATGAAGGCCAAGAGTTAATTATTGAAGGTGTGGTCACCCATGCAGTCAATTCCTACTAAGCAAAAGATATTTGCGTTAGCTGACGTTAACTCAATGTATGCGTCATGTGAGCAAATATTTAATCCAAAGTTGCGCGATAAACCAGTGGTGGTGTTATCTAATAATGATGGCTGTGTGATTGCTCAAAGTAAAGAAGCTAAAGCGCTGTTAGAAATTTATATGTGCCGACCTTGGTTTGAATTAAAGGAGGAAGCGGCTAAATTAGGGGTGATTGCGCTTAGTTCAAATTACGAATTGTATGCCGACATGAGTAACCGATTTGTTCAAGTATTAAGCCAATTTACTCCGCGTATTGAAGTCTATTCAATAGATGAATCATTTTTAGAGATGACTGGCATAAACAAGGATTTGACTGTTTATGGCCAAGAAATTAAAAATACGGTTAAGCAATGGATTGGCCTGCCCATATGTGTTGGCTTTGGGCACAGCAAGACGCTGGCTAAACTAGCCAATCATATTGCAAAGAAACAAGTTAACTTCAATGGCGTTTGCGATTTATCATCAATGACTGAAAATGAAGTGGATACCTTAATGGAAAAACTATCCGTTTCTAAAGTTTGGGGGGTAGGTCGCAAAATGGAAGAAAAGTTAAACCGACTTGGAATTAATAATGTACTTAGACTGAAACGTGCAGACCCAAAACGCATTCGAGATGAATTTAATGTTGTGCTGGAACGTACGGTTAAAGAACTTAATGGTGACTCTCATCTTGAAATCGAAGAAACCTTTCTTGAAGCTAAACAAATAATGAGTTCACGTTCTTTTGGCAAAAGGATTGATGCTTTAAACGAGTTAGAAGAAGCCGTTAGTTATCATGCCAGTAATGCTTGTGAGCGGCTTCGCCAACAAAATTTATTTGCAAATGCCATCACAGTATTCATTCAGAATAGCCCTTTCGATAAAGCCCCTTACCATGGGCCTATCTATACATTTGGCTTGCCTTCACCCACTAATAACACGATGCAAATTGCTAAAGCAGCTATATGGGCAGTGAGGAAAATATTTAAAGCAGGAATTTATTTTCAGAAAGCTGGGGTGATGCTTTCAGAGTTAGTCCCTCAAGCTGGTCAGCAGATGGATATTTTTGGCTACAATTCTGATAATGAGAAGTCACAACTTCTAATGAAAACTATGGATGAGATCAACAAGAAATTTCCAAACAATCGTTTTAAATTAGCCTCAGAAGGTACTAAAAAAACGTGGGTGATGAACAGGGATTTGAAAAGCCCAAACTACACAACGGATTGGAAAGATTTGCCCACAACCATAAATCATTCTCGATTATAATTTACTAAAATGCAAAAAACCTGATTGATATTTTAATGCCTACAATGGGGGACAGTGCAGACTTTTTTAGTAAGCAGCCTCTCAAAAATAAATCTTCTAATATTTAAGCTAAACACTCTGGGCCCAAAGCGGACTGTTCTCATCGGATATGAAGGTTGTAATACTCAAAATCTATAAAAATTCAGCTTACAGCAATAAATTAGTTTGCAAATAAGATAAACTGGTCTCAGCAATTCAACAAATAACAGATAGCAAACAATGGTTCAATATAACCCCAAAGACTGGATTATTTTTATCGTCCGTTTCCACGAATCGGACACCTTTCGTAAACTCACCCCCATGATGATCCTCATCGGGTTTTATGCTGCCGGCATTGCCTACTTGGAATTAGAATTTTGGCAGCTTTCTGACAAAAGTCATATCAAGAATATTCCTTTAATGCACACAACAGTGGGTTTTGTATTGTCATTATTATTGGCCTACAGAACTAACACCGCTTATGATCGTTGGTGGGAAGGTAGAAAGCTATGGGGGGCTTTAGTCAATAACAGCCGCAATCTTGCAATTAAACTTTCTGCCTATCTACCAGAAGAAAAGGACAGATATTTCTTCAAAAAAGTGATTCCCGTTTATGCCTCAGTGCTTTCTAAACATTTGTCCAATGAAGAGGTTGGCAAAGTATTGTTTGAAGGTTTGGATTTAGAAATCGATCATCACAAACACAACCCAAACCAAGTGGCTAAGGTATTGTTTCAAAGGGTCAATGAGTTATATACATCAAAAAAAATAACAGGTGACCAGTTTTATATCATTAACGCAGAATTACAATCATTTACTGATATTTGCGGCGCTTGCGAACGCATCAAAAACACACCTATTCCGTATTCTTACAGCGCTTTCATTAAGAAATTTATTTTCTTCTATGTAATGACATTGCCTTTTGGATATGTTGTTAGTTTGGGATATCTCGTCATTCCAGTAGTAGTGTTTATTTTCTATGTGTTGGCCAGTTTAGAACTGATTGCCGAAGAAATTGAAGACCCATTTGGAAATGATTCTAATGACTTGCCCACCCAAAAGATTGCTTCAAGTATCAAAAAACACGTGGAAGAATTGCTTTAACAATCCTTTTAAAACTTTTATTGATACTTAACACATTAAGAGCAATAGGGTTGATCAACTAGACCAATATTAGGTCAACAACAAGTCATTCATACGAAAGGTGCTAAGGCCGCCTCTAAACTCCAGCTTTAATGTCCGCTTTTGGGACAAACATGACGATGTTAACAAGCTTATAAAATGAAAATGCCATTTCATATTGCAGCTTAGATAGAGATCAGCATGAAACAATATTTTTACTTGATTTTATACAACAAACCTTTTGAAGTCAGGCTCGGGTTCGGTTCAGCTTTAGGTGACTCTAACTGATTGTTTTAATTTATTTTTAGGAAGTAAGTAAGTGAAGCTTTTTGCAAAAAGGTTCGGCATAGGTTCGGATTGTTGGACCCATCAAAATTTTCAAGAAAAAACTACTTACATTTCTTTAGCTTTGTAGTGTGATAGTGAACACTCACTTGTACTCATAATCCGTTGGTGCTGTGTTCGACTCACAGGGGGGCCACCAAAATAAACGACTTAGGGAGAAATCCCTAGGTCGTTTTTTACTTTGTCTAAAGTTCGAGATGTACTTCAAATTGATTTACATCATGAGCCAGAATGTAAAATTAGCGACTTAGAGGAGGTCTATCAACAGTCTTAAATAGAGAAGCTCTCGAGCTTAAGTGGGTCTGGTGAATATGGCATATAAAAAAGGCACCCAAGGATGCTTTTTTAAATTAACTCAAAATGTAATTAAAAGCCAACTGTATAGTTAACATATGCTGTTTTAGAGCCAGTACCTTGAAATGGCAATTGTTGATAAAACACATCTGCTGATAGACGTTGATTCTTAGTCAGCGCATAGTAGGCACCGATAGATGCAACAGGGCGTGTGTGTTTAATACTGTTGTTAAAGTTTTCAGAAGTCAGGCCATTTACACCTGTAGCTGACAATCTATCAACCTGATGTTCAAGGTCTTGCTCGATGCCTAAGCTTGCCGTTAGATTGGCTTTAGGCGTAAGTTGGTGATTGATTTTTAAACCCAACAATGCGCTGGTAGAGCGATCCTCTAGTGCACTAAAAGACAGCGGTGTTGATACGCCAGTTTCCGTATAGCCATCTTGTTTGATCTTGGTATATCGTAGCGCAAGATAAGGGCGAACGAGTGTAGAGAGCTTATAATTAAATGCGTAACTGAGTTCACCGACATAGCTTTCTGTCGTTAGGTCAGTTGAGCCTTTACCAGCCTCAGAAGTGCCAATAACATCACGGGTTAATTTAACATCTTTAGACTGATAAGCATTGGCAATTTTAATTTGATAGCCTAATCCATCCTCATTTTGATTCCATACAACAAATGCACCCATTAGCGGAATTTTGTTATGCAGGCTAATGCCAGAAGGCAAGCTATCGTTGACGCTTTGGTCTAAGAAACCGCCAATACGAATATGCGGTGTGGCTTTATAGCCAAGCACCAAAACCGCACTTGTGGAGTTTGAGTCAGGATTATCTACTGTGGTGAAACGGCCACCAAATGAAGCACACATTCCTTTAGCATCGAACAAGTTGCAGTCATAGGTATTCATATTAGCAAAATTTGAAGAAATAGCGCTTGTATTAAATACGCTGCGAAGCTTCTGGCCCGCCATATGAAGTGAGGTTTGCGTATCAAAGCTAGTAGGACCTGCTGCAAACAACAGAAAGTTACCAATTAAAAAAGGTACATCCTGTGAAGAATAAGTTATAGAGCCATCGGCGTTAATCTGTTGGACATCCCCAACAGCGTTTATTGTCAATGTACCGTTTAAATAACTAAAACTCAAGCTAGGTGCAAACCAATTGCTACCAGTTAAGGCTCTGAATTGACCAGACACAAGAGATGACCCATTCAGCGCATCAAGGATTGTGATTGAGGAGGCAAAACCATAGCCAGCAATGACATTAATTAAGTTTCCTGAATTTGGAATGCCTGCAATATTGCTAGATGAGCTAGAACCAAAGCCAACTTGCTCAGTATTATTAATTGTAAAGCCTCTACCATCAGAAAAACTGAAAGTGGTCACGCCGGAGCTGCTAGTTGGGAAGTAAAAAGTATTTGCAGATTGTTGAGAAAATCCAGCGTCAGGGGAGGATATTGTAATACCTGCAGCAGTGTAACTCGCTGCTAATGCATTACTTGCGGCGCTGAGCAATGCAATAGTTAGAGCAGTTCTACTTTTACTGATGTACTTGCGTGTGAAAGACTTTTGATGTGACAAGTAAAACTCCAGTTTTTTTATTTAAATTGGTATATTTTTTTAAGTTAAATGCATAAAGCTAACCTTAATTATTAGTTTGATCAACTCCTACCTCTAATAATTAAACATAATTGTTTAAGGATGATTAAGAAGAGTTATATTGAATTCAGATCGAGTGAAAACTTCTAATTTACTTCAAAGCTAAATAATACTTACTGTAATGATTTAACTAGCCATTGATAAGAGAAAGGATATTACTCTATATCAAATAGATAAGTTTGTTTATTCGTCAACTTTGCTATTTATATTAAGTCCACGTTTGCAACGTGACATTGTTATATACATCGCAGCGATTATCAGCGAGCGTAAGCGGGTATAAAATGTTATAAATCAAGTGGTTATTAAAACTCATAATCCGTTGGTGCTGTGTTCGACTCACAGGGGGGCCACCAAAATAAACGACTTAGGGAGAAATCTCTAGGTCGTTTTTTTATTTCAAATTGATAATAACGTGGCTTTTAAGAAGCTCTCAATTTAGGATGAAAGGATAATAAAATCTCGAGTAGCAAATACTATGCAGATAGATCCTAAAAATGACCCCAAGTCATGGGAAAAATATTTTAAAGATATTTTAAGAAAGATTTACTGCCCATCTAGTATCAAAGATATACCAGATTCGTATGGTGGTGACTTTGGTATTGAATGTTATTCCTTTTCAGGACATGCTTTACAATGTTACTTACTGGATCAACATTCTGATAAAGATAAACTAAGTAAAGCTCAAAAAAATAAAATCAGAAAAGACATCTATAAGCTCGCTATCAAAAATTTTGCAAGTTTTACCATCCTGTTTGAAGGAATGTACATATCTAGGTGGATATTAGCCACACCTTATTATTTGGATACTGAGATGGCTCTATATTGTGCGGGACGAAACTGAAACTTGGGGCCTTAGCAGAGGAAAAATCTAAGTTGGAGCCACTTGTGCTTTGCCATTTTCCTAAGTAATGGTTACTGTTGTAGTTCAATCGAATTAGCAGCAATCTCAACTCTATCTCGACCATTATGTTTGGCTTTATAAAGAGCTTCATCTGCACAGCGAATTAGCTGGTCCGGTTTGTTTCCATGTGAAGGGAACATAGATATCCCCATCGACACAGTTACAGTCGGTAATGGTTGCCCGCCATACATGAACTGTTTTTTCTTTACTTGATCTTGAATCACAGTTGCTCTCCCAACTGTTGTATTCAAATCAGCATTGAGTAAGACTATTACAAACTCTTCACCGCCATAGCGACATGCCAGATCATTGGCACGACATGCCTGATTTAATATTACTCCCACTTCATGTAACACATGGTCTCCTGCTTCATGGCCATAATTGTCATTGAAGCTTTTGAAATGATCAATATCTAGCATAATAATGCCAATGGATTCTTTTAATCGTTGCGATCTATTGATCTCTCGAATAAATGTCTCGTCTAAATAGCGGCGATTGTATAAACCAGTTAACACATCAATAATTGAGCTTTTTTTAAGATTCTCGCGTAAACGTAAGTTAGCTATTGCTAATGAAATCTGAGATGCAACTTCGTTAGCCACTTCAAGAGTATCTTCATCCAACCCACCTTCATGAGGTGGTTGGCTATATAACGTCAAAATACCTATCATTTCGTCTGAAGAAGAAATGGGGATACAAGTTGATGCAGTAGCTTTTTGCGACAGATTACTAAGATGGTTACAGGCAATAGTTTCTGTTTCCGCAATATATATGTGTGTATTATTGCTTCTTGAAGCCCAGCAATCTTCAGGATTAAAGCCATTATCTTCATAGGTAGAATTTCCCCACTGTGCCATCATCTGAAAATAGTCTTTAGAATTACTTCTGATAAATAACGTACCCGAATTGTCGGGAAATAAATACGTACAAAACCGCTCTATCGCAACATAAGCTTCTTGCGGTGTGAGTACAGAGTGTAATTGATCCGTTAATCGCGCTTGAATATCTTTTATTTTATTGCGAGCTTTTAGCTGGGCGCTATGTTTCAATGATAAGCGATGTAAGTGGTTTAGCTCTTGTTCGATTTCTTTTGCAGTTTTTAGTGATTTAAATAATTGCCTGAATGCAATAGCAAACATAACCATATCAAATATTGTTAAGAATATTAGGCTTAATAGTGAGTATAAATTTACCTTACTTTCATATTTTGCTTCTAGTTGAAGTTGTTGATTTTCTATTTTAATTAAATCAGCCACAGAAGCTCGAACCAAGTCCATGCGCGTTTTACCCTCACCAGAGCGAATCATGACGATTGCCAGTTTGCTATTGGAGTCCTCACTAATGGTAATTATTTTTTTAATTTGCTCTAATGAAGTATCAATTCGATTCGCGAGAAGTATGAAGGATTTCTTAGAGTTCGGCCTATTCGCAGTTAGTATGTTTAATTCATCACGCTGACTATCCAATTTAGCTAACGCCGCGTAGTAAGGTTCAAGGAATTTCTGATTATTTGTCAGCACATAACCATGCATGCCTGTCTCAGCATCTACCACGGCAAGGAGCAAATTGGTAGCTTTGTCTATAGTTTCGCGTGAGTGATTAGTTTTGGCGTGTGATACATTTAAAATCCTATATGCATTAATGGGTATTAGTGCATTGAGTATTAAGACTAAAACAGCAATAGGCACAATAACGCGTAATGATTTATCCTTAAACCCCACCATTCTTAAAATATCCTATTTATTACACCTTAAATTGCAGAAGTTAAAGTGTAAACAAGTTCCGTATACATGTATGCAAAATAATACAATTGGAATGGTTTATTTATAAACTCCCATCCTAGAATACGATTTCGAGCTGTGTAGGTATCTACTTTTTAGCCAATCTAATCTCATGTTGTTTTTTACTTATTTGCCTATTAACAGCTATCGCTTCTTTCAAAGTTAGGCGTTCGTCCAGAGTCATCGTCACACCACCTTCCATAAATGGAATATGTACTTCGTAACCCCGTTGTTTCATTCCTTCATAATCTAACTGTAATTGCGCTAGTTTTAACTTAGTTACTAACATTTTTCTTTGGGCTAACCAAACTTCACTCATACCTTGTTCAATTTGCGGCTGATGACTTAGAGTCTGATGGATTATCTAGCGAACAAGCACAATTATTGCGATCACGTATGAGTACACAGGCTTAAGATTCGTGAGTCTCGGTACAAATTCAGTACAGCGCTCAGTTTGCTTAGTTTAATATAAATTACGCTAAATAAATATTGGTTGCGCCTAGTTAATATATATTAATCAATAGTTTAATGTGTTAGCGACCGACTTGTAATCCGTTGGTGCTGTGTTCAACTCAAATGGGCCACCATATAGAATAAGGCTTACAGCGATGTAGGCCTTTTTCCTATTCAACCTTTGGCAAATTAGTGGCACACTTTAATTTAGTATTTGCCATTGCAATTTTTGTACATCTACCGTTTGATTGATTAGCAACAAATAGATGAACTTTCTTTAAGTTAACATCTGAAGAGTTTGTAGGTATACACTTGATTTTGATTCATAAAAATATGCTCCTATGGTGTTGAACATGCAATTTTGCAACTAAAAATTCAAGGAATTTATAACATGAAAAATGAGTTCGATAAGTTAAGCTCGAGAGAGCTTTCCCTCATACATCGTTACTGGCGGGCAGCTAACTATTTGTCAGTGGGTCAGATTTTCCTGCTTGCCAACCCTTTGCTAAAAGAGCCTTTGAAAATAGAGCACGTGAAGCCCAGATTGCTCGGACATTGGGGAACAACCCCAGGGCTTAACTTTATTTATGCTCATATGAATAGGGTTATCAAAAAACATGATTTAGATATGATCTATATCACAGGGCCAGGTCATGGCGGGCCGGGAATTGTTGCAAATACCTATCTCGAAGGAAGTTATAGCGAATTTTATCCAGACATTAGCGAGGATGAAGCAGGCATAGGCAAACTGTTCAAACAATTTTCGTTCCCGGGTGGTATACCCAGTCATGCATCAGCGCAAACGCCGGGCTCCATCAATGAAGGGGGCGAGCTAGGTTATGCGCTTTTACATGCCTATGGTGCAGTTTTTGATAACCCGGATCTTATCGCGTGTTGTGTGGTCGGCGATGGTGAGGCGGAAACCGGCCCGATGGCAACCTCTTGGCACTCCAATAAATTCCTAAATCCAGTGACGGATGGTGTGGTGTTGCCCATTCTGCATCTTAATGGTTACAAAATCGCTAATCCAACCATCCTAGCTCGTATCAGTCATGAAGAACTGCAAAGCTTGTTTGAGGGCTATGGTTACACCCCATATTTTGTTGAAGGGGATGATCCTCTCGCTATGCATGAGTTGATGGCCGATACCATGGAAATCATTGTTTCAGAAATTAAACGCATTAAAGCAGAAGCCAAGCACCAGTCTCCGCCTATACGACCACGCTGGCCCATGATTGTATTGCGCTCACCAAAGGGCTGGACTGGTCCCCAGGAAGTAGATGGCAAGCCAAGCGAAGGAAGTTTCCACTCTCATCAAGTGCCATTTAGTGAAGTGAAGAATAACCCAGAGCATTTGAAATTATTACAGGAATGGTTGGCTTCCTATCGGGTTGACGAGTTGTTTGATGCTACTGGAAAATTAAATACTGAATTAAAAGCATTGGTTCCAGCCAAAAATCGCCGCATGGGTACTAATCCACATGCGAATGGCGGAATTCTTTTAAAAGATTTAAACCTGCCCGACTTTAAAGATTATGCCTATGCAGTAGGCGCGCCAGGCCAAAACATGGCGAGTGCCACGGGTGTTATGGGGAAATATCTCTGCGAAGTGATGAAAAGAAACGCTGGGACATTTCGTTTATTTTGCCCTGATGAGGCGCTTTCAAATAGGTTGGGCGAAGTTTTCAATGTGACTAAACGCCAATGGATGGCAAACCTAGATAAGAATGACGAAATGCTCGCTACGCAAGGGGGCGTGATGGAAATATTGTCTGAACATGCTTGTGAGGGCTGGTTGGAGGGCTATCTTCTGACAGGTCGCCATGGTTTATTTTCTTGTTATGAAGCCTTCATTCATATTGTAGATTCCATGGTGAATCAGCATGCCAAATGGCTAAAAGAATGCAATAGCATTACTTGGCGCCAACCTGTAGGCTCTTTGAATATCTTATTAACATCGCATGTTTGGCGTCAAGACCATAACGGTTTTTCCCATCAGGATCCGGGATTCATGGATCATGTAGCCAATAAAAAAGCCGAAACCATTCGCATTTATTTGCCACCTGATGCCAATACCTTAACGTCGGTCATTGATCATTGTCTAAAAAGCCGAAATCTGATTAATGTGATTGTGGCTGGCAAACAGCCGCAGGAGCAATGGCTCAATATGGACGAGGCCGTCGCACATGCGCAAGCGGGCTTGGGCATATGGGAGTGGGCATGCAATGACGATGGCGAGCCTGACGTGGTAATTGCCAGTGCAGGGGAAGTGCCAGTGCTGGAATCATTGGCGGCAGTTACCTTGCTCAGGGAGCATATTCCCGAATTAAAGCTACGTTATGTCAACGTCATGGACCTTATGGCGCTTCAGCCACCCCAGATTCATTCGCATGGCGTTGATGATGCAAAATTTGATCAGATATTTACCATCGATAAACCTGTCATTTTTGCCTTCCACGGATATCCCGGGCTTATACATCGTTTAGCTTATCTAAGAACAAATCACGGTAATTTCCATGTGCATGGATTTCAAGAAGAAGGAACCACAACGACGCCATTTGATATGGTGGTGTTGAACAAACTGGATAGATTTCACATAGTTAAAAATGTAATCAGTAGGTTACCTAACCCTACGCAATATGCAGCTATTGTTAACCTCATGGATGCCAAGCTTTCTGCGCATAAAGAATACATCTATGAGCATGGCGAGGATATGCCCGAAATCCAGGATTGGAAATGGGCAAAATAAATCCAGCTATTTTATGTGTTAATGTCGGCTCATCCAGCATCAAGGCATCCTTTTTTGATGCTGATAATCAACGGGTTGACATGCATTACCGATTGGGCGCTCAACCTTCAGAAACAGATTATCGCGAGGCTTTTGCGAAGCTAGGTGAGGATTTGCACGGGAAATCCCCCGACAAAATTGCGCATCGTTTTGTGCATGGTGGTGATGTAGCAGAAAGCGCAAGGGAGATAACGCCTGAAGAGCTTGAGAGATTAAACTCAATCACTCCATTAGCGCCACTGCATCTACCCATGAATTTATTGGGGGTTAAATTATGCGCTGACATGTTTTCTGCAAGGCAAATTGCCTGCTTTGATACCGCTTTTCATCATAC
Source organism: Methylotenera sp. (assembly GCF_029946165.1). GTDB lineage: Bacteria > Pseudomonadota > Gammaproteobacteria > Burkholderiales > Methylophilaceae > Methylotenera. Next base: position 10,280 of record NZ_JAQSDZ010000015.1, on the reverse strand, counting down.
ATTGCCACCCTTGGCTAAAGTTTTACCTATTCCCCAAAAAGAGCATATTCATCGTTATGGATTTCATGGCCTGAGCTATGCCTATATTGCCACGCAGCTGGAAGCGTTGATTGGGGAAAGTGCCTATCAAAGGGTAATCATTGCCCATCTTGGGTCTGGTGCTAGTCTTTGTCTCATGCAAAACCTACAATCCATAGACACCACAATGGGATATACCCCAGCTGGTGGCGTGTGTATGGGAACACGCTCTGGAGATTTGGATCCGGGTGTGATGCTCGAGTTATGCAAGCGTTACGACTTGACTGAATTATCTAAACTCGTCAATTATGAAATGGGGCTTTTCGCAGTTTCAAATGGATTAAGTAGCGATATGGAATATTTGCTTGCCAGCCCAAAAGACGAAGCCAAATTCGCCGTGGATTATTTTTGCAGGCAAATTACATCTGCTATCGGTAGCCTAGCGGCCAAAGCTGGAGGGGTTGAAGCAGTCGTATTTACTGGAGGAATCGGAGAAAACTCAAGTGTAATAAGATCAAAAATTTGTGCACCTTTAGAATTTATGGGCGTAAAAATTAATGAAGTAGCAAATTTATCTAGCCAAAAAAAACTATATTCAACATCTACAGTTTCTGTGCTTTGCATTAAAACGGATGAAGCTTTCATGATGAAAAATCTTGCGGAATATATTGCTAAGAATGCTCATATCGAACTCCTAAGTGTAAAGTGAGTATGATGGTAAAAACTATCGAAGGTTGAGCCTCGACAATTTTTTTAGAATGTGAAATGAATATTATAAATTTGTCAGAGCTGACGCTGTGCGATAACACATATTGGATATAATTGGGGTGTGTATAACAAATAGACGTTCTATTATTTAAATACTTACGTTTGCCGTTATCAAGCTAAGGTATGTTGGTAGTCATCAGAACCTTATATCCAAGCGTCTTCATTGACATGACCATTCGCTTTAAAACTTGGTTTGCAGAATAAATAGCCTTGAAATAAATAAATACCATAGCTTGCTAGCATGTCTCTCTCTTCCTTGGTTTCGACCCCTTCAGCAATAATCTTAATATTTAACTCCTCGCACATTCTACAAGTCGCCTTAACAATAGATTGTCTGGATTTGCTTTTATCAATATTACGAATCAGACCCATATCAATTTTAATGAGGTCAGGTTGAAAATCTGCAATAAAGTTAAGTCCAGCATAGCCTGCACCAAAGTCATCGAGTGCAGTCATAAATCCCAATTTTTTATACTCAGTGACAATGCCTAAAATATGACTTGAGTCTTCTATAAACTCTTGTTCAGTAAACTCGAAAATAATGTTTTTAGTAGGAAAGTTGTATTTTTTAGCCGCTTCTAAAGTCGTTCTTATACAAAGCTCAGGCCTATATACCGCATTAGGCATAAAGTTAATCGATAGCATCCCTTCTAAATTTATTTCAGAAGCTGTTTTTACCGCTTTAACACGGCATGCCTGATCAAACTTATAAGTGTTTTGGTTATTGACTTGACTAAGTATAGTTTGAGCACCTTCGCCATTTGGGCCTCTCACTAAAGCTTCGTGTGCAAAGATAGTCTTAGCGTTAATATTTACGATTGGTTGGAATGCATATTCAAAATCAAAATCTAGTTCAATCTCGTCATTACAACCTGAACATGCATGATGTTTAGATTCAGAGTTAATTGCAATTGTTTGAGTTAGTTTATTCATAATAACTTTGTAACCGAATTAGATATTAAATTAGAGTTTAGGAGTTTATAAGTAGTATAAATTTAATGATATAAAATCTAATGAAAGATTAGATATCTGAATTACCACTAAATCAGCAAATCGAATGACTTTTCAATAGATATAAAATTACTCATTTAAAGCTCACGGCACAAAACTAAGCTGATGCCAGTTAGAATTTTGTAGATGTTTTCATTCCCATTCAACTTCGCTTGGAAAAGTTCGGCGCTCAGTTTTATATGGAGCCTGCAGCTGGAGTTCATTAGCGCCAAATAACCAAGCGAAATCCTACATTCATATCAGACAGTTCTGTATAAAAATTACATCACTATGAATTTAAAATGTTTTGATATTTTAGTTCCTAATTCTAGAAATTAACGAATTAATAAAACGAGTTAACAGGGACCTTAAGCAAGGGAGTTCAGTATGTTAGCAATGAATTATAGAGGCCCTTATCGAGTTGGAGTAGAAGAAAAGGCTGATCCAATAATATAGCGAAAATGACTTACGACATTGGCTGATATTATTATTTGCCGATCGCATAATATGGTGGAAGGTATCGCATCAGACTTAAAACGCGGCCATCTTCCTATTCTTATCGCCGAAACCGGCTTGAAGTCTGAATTTCAATTTACCGCGCTAGTGCAATTAAAAAAAACTGCAACGGCGGCACTTCTTATAGGAATTGGAATCTATCTCATCATGCGAAATAAGCATAGAGAAAGAAGAACTGAATTTTAGTACTAACTTATTTAAAGATTACATCACTTAAAGGAAAAACAATTGCTTAAGAAACCTGAAAAAAATGAAAACAGAAAATCAATAAGTGAACGCTTAGGGATCAACTCGAATACTGACAAAGCTACACTGGAAGATTTAACGAACAATGATGGAAACGAAGATCCTGGATCCGAGCTAGATACTGAGTTTTCCAAAAATAAAGACTCTAATAACAACACGTCTAATAAGAAAAACGATGCTGCAACACCACAGGTTAAATCTGGCACGCTCCCTAAAGGGGAAGAGCTAGATGCGTTTACAAATAACGCTTCCAAAAAGAAAAGCACAGAAAAAGACCATCCTAAACCTCAAGCAGATGAGACTATCAATCCTAATCTGAATAGCGAAAACGATATTTGAATATTAGAATTTATAGATCGACTTTCCCTCAAGCACTTGCCAAACGCATCCGGTCAATTTTCTCTATGACTGCTTGATAGAGATCATGGTCAGAGTCTGGATTGTTACGATCTGGATGATTGACACTACGGATTTTTTTCAAATGTGTTAAATCATCTGGTAAGTCGTGTACTTTAGTCACTCGGTCACCATTTTTAGCCATCAACCGCTGAAGTTCAGTCTCTGCTTCAACTCGTGTGTCATAAAGTACTTTACTACCGACCCGCCAGATATTCTGATTTTTGCGTGGTGATAGCTTCTCCTTACCATCAAACCAGAACCATCTGCCAGTATCGGCTTCTTGTTCAAAATTAATATTGGTAATCGTATAAGTATAATTAGGCGGTTCAATTTCTCTAGTAAATTGTGTGATGATTTTGCTTACAGTGTCCACATTTACAAAGTAATAAGTACCTGCCTCATGAGGATTAAATGCGCTACTATGGGTTGAAGTAGGCATGCTTGTAGTGTTTGCCGAATTAAGTTCAGCCATTCGAGCGAGCGCTCGACGTTGTGCGTTGGTCATGGATATTGTTCCTAAATTTGGTGAATATGCTACAGAATAAGCACGCCATCTTTTAATGATCTATGTTTGATCTTGATTTATTTCTGCTTAAGCAACTTTTACCCATCTAATGGGGTTTAAGAAACTACCAAGCTAATTAAAAAACTAGATTAGTTAGATATCAAAAGCTGATAAGAAGTAAGTGCAAGCAAACCAAATTCATTAAGTATGTTAGCTACATATCGCCAGACCAAGAACAAACTTACAAAGCTACTAGCAAGGTAATTACTGCGTTCATTGATATTATTAAATGGCGAAAATTTAGAATGCCTCAACTCATGTACTAGCTTTTACAGTGGGCATTTTTTTAATTTTGTAGCAATAAATAGTGCTTATACTGCTTGAGAGCCCTCGCATAAGGACATGCTCAAATATTGCGGCGTATTATATCAAAAAAGCATGTCAGATTCTAAGTAATTAAGCACCCGTTAAAACACCTTAAATACCTGATCTGAAATATTTATTGGGCGCGATAATTAACCGTTATGAACCCTCCTCTAGTAAGCAATAATGTAATAACAAACTTGAAGATTAAAAGTGGATTCTGGTATGATGCCAAAGCTTTCAGCACCCTAATTTATACTCATACACTCAGTTTTTTAGTGTTCGATTCACAAGTGATTCTTCAATAAGATTTATAGCTACTTTTGGTAGCTATTTTTTGTTATGGATTACAGATTGGGAAGTCGACAACCATTACGAATGCGAATTGAAGTCTAAACATGCATGAATTTACTTATAAAAAGCTTTCTTATGCACTGTTTGCTGGATTGGCTATTTTTATATTGATGACCTTTAAGCAATATGGGATTAGTAATGACGAGAATGTTCAGCATGTTTATGGGCAACTTTTGTTAAAGTTTTATAATTCTGGACTAGTCGATCAATCCGCTTTTTCTTATAAAAATTTGTATCTATATGGCGGTTTTTTTGATTTAACCGCCGCAATATTAGAGAAAATTCTGCCAATGTGGGTGTGGGACATCCGTCATCTCCTTTCTGCTATTTTCGGTTTTTTTGGCATTGTTGCTGTTTATAAAATCACTAAAGAGCTGGCTGGTGAACGTGCGGCATTTTTAGCAATTCTATTACTTAGCCTCACTGGTGCGTGGTCGGGTGCCATGTTTACCCATACCAAAGACGTTACATTTGGTGCATGCATGATATGGGCCTTGTATTACACCATGCTGATTAGCAAGCAGTTGCCTCGCGTTCCGGTATTACTCAGCATTAAATTAGGAGTCGCTATAGGTTTAGCATTAGGCTTACGCATAGGTGGCGCATTCGCCGTTATTTATTTAGGATTATTGGTCATCGCCGCTGCTTTGTTGCAAACAAGCTCATTAAAACAAAAACTGGTTTTCTGTTTTAAAAGTGCTTACGGTTTGATTCCCGCCGGAATAACAGCATTTTGTCTAATGATTCTGTTTTGGCCCTGGGTAATTATGGGCAAGAATAATATATTAATCGCAGCTAAGTCTTTTTCTCACTTTGCTTTTAATATGCAAACCATCGTTGATGGGCGTTTCATGAGTATTGGTGATGTGCCTCGCACTTATCTTTTGGAGTATTTATCCATTAGATTGCCTGAAGTATTTTTACTTGGGGTGCTTAGTGCCATCATTCTCATTTCAATGAAACTAAAATATATTGAGCTTAACAAAAAGTTAGGCGAGTTGAGTTTAGCCATTGCCATTCTATTTCCATTACTCTTCATTATTTTTGATCGGCCTGCGCTCTATAATGGTGTGAGGCATTTCACCTTTATTATTCCTCCACTTGCTGTGATGGCTGGCATCGGCCTTTCCAGAACTTGGGATATTTTGGCAGAATATGCAAAATTGCAAAAAGCTTTTGGGCTTTTAGTAATAGTGCTTTCATTAAGCACCGCGCTTACGCTATTTGAACTTAGACCATATGAATATATTTATTACAATCATTTTGCAGCTGGCAGTATTAAAGAAGCTGAACATAATTGGGAAGGTGATTACTGGTCAAGTAGCATTATTGAGGCTTCAAAAATGCTTGAAGCCTATATTGATGTTGAACAAAGTAACAATAAGATCCATGATGGCTCTTATTCGGTTGCGCTATGTGCGGAGACCTTTCAAGGAGATGCATATTTAGATCATCGTTTTAAAATTACTGAAAATTGGGTAAAGGCAGATTTCTTTATTTCAAGTACTAATATGAATTGCGATAAAGTGTTGCAAGGAAAGATTGTGGGCAAAGTTGAACGTTTGGGAGCAACACTAGCGGTAATAAAAGACCGACGTGCATTGCGTGGTAAGGACAGACGCCCTACACCTGCTCCTAAAAATTAATAGAACAGGAAATTCTATGATACATCGTGTTAATAAAACGCCTCATATCACCGTGATAGTACCTGCTTATAACGAGCAGTTAGCCATCACTGCCACGCTTGAAAATATCGCGCTTCATCTCGAACTTCTGAGCCCGCATTGGGATATTGTTGTGGTGGATGATGGAAGCCATGACAAAACCTCGGATATTGTTAGGCAATTGCCACCAAGTTTGAATACAACTTTAGTGCGCTTTTCACGTAATTTTGGCAAAGAATATGCCATTACCGCAGGTTTGAAACATGCAAATGGTGATTTGGTCATTTGTATGGATGCGGATGGTCAACATTCTTCGGGTCTTTTAAAAGACATGCTTGATAAGTGGCGGGAAGGTTTTGATATGGTTTATGCGGTACGTCAAGACCGTAAAATCGAATCAAATTTTAAACGTTGGGGCACTCGTATTTTTTATCGTGCCATCAGTTTGGGTGGGCAAATTCATATCCCACGGGATGCGGGTGATTTTCGTTTAATGGACAGGCAAGTTGTGGATGCACTGCTTTCATTACCAGAGCGAAATCGCTTTATGAAGGGTATGTATGCATGGGTAGGGTATAAATCGATTGGTATACCGTACACGCCTTTGCCTCGATCTCATGGTGAAAGTGCTTACTCAAAGTTAAAACTGATACAGCTTGCATGGACTGGTGTGACAAGTTTTTCTGTTATGCCTTTACGCGCAGCAAGTGCAGTAGGTGCGGTTTTGTCTTTAATATCATTTGGCTACGGGGCTATTGTGGTCATTGATCGTTTATTTTTTAATGAGTCAGTGCCTGGTTGGCCAACCATGGCCGCAAGCATTATGTTCTTTGCGGGCGTACAGCTGTTATTCATTGGAATATTAGGCGAGTACCTCGCTCGAATTTATGACGAAGTGAAAGGGCGACCCTCTTATATTGTTGCTGAAGTTAAAAAGCCTCAAGATCCTGCATAAATGACCAGAAAATCAATTCCTTGGTTTGCTGTTATTGGCGCAAGTGCCGCAGCGGTGCATTACATTGCCGCTGTGAGTATTGAATTTTTACAGCTAGCTACCCCAGCAAAGGCAAATATTTTAGGTTTTCTGTTCGCTTTCCCTTTAAGCTATTTCGGACATAAAACATTAAGTTTTGCAGGTCATACTGCAACACATCGGCAAGCTTTCCCTAAATTTTTTTCTATAGCAATCGTTGGCTTTCTTTTTAATCAATTCATAGTCACACGTTTTCTTACCATTACAATCCTCCCATTTTGGTTAGTACTTGGGGTCGCGATGGTGATTGTGGCAGTCCTCACCTATCTTTTTAGTCATTACTGGGCATTTAAAGGCAAAGTATGAGTTCGATTATTATATGTGCTGATGACTTTGGGATGAGTGAGTCGATAGATGTAGGCATCATCAAGCTTATTGAAAATGATCGCTTGAGCGCCACAGCCTGTATGGTTATGAGTCCAAGATGGCAAGAAGCTGCGCAATTAATCACCCCGCAAATTAAGGCAAAGGCGGCCATAGGCCTCCATTTAGATTTTACTGAATTTGGTGAGGCCTATTCACTTGGCAGATTAATTGCACTGAGCTTAATCCGCAAATTACCAAAAGAAGTAATAGAAATCATTATTACCAAGCAACTTGACCTTTTTGAGTCCAAAATGGGAGTTAGGCCGGACTATATTGATGGTCATCAACATGTCCATCAACTTCCTGTAATTCGTGAAGTTTTATTAAAGGTATTAGTAGATCGATATCAACAAGATTTGCCTTGGATAAGAATAGCAAAACCGCCCTTAAGTGTAGACTTTAAAGCTATGGTGATTAGATTATTGGGTGCACGCGCTTTGAGGAAAAAGGCTTTAGCGCTTAAATTCGAATTTAATACTGAGTTACTTGGAATATATGATTTTAGTGGAGATGATGCACATTATAAATTGTTGTTTAAGGACTGGTTGGTGAAAGCAAGCAAAAGCACTGGTACGCCAGCGCTGATGTGTCATCCAGCATTAAAACAAAACAATACTGATACAAATAAGGATCCAATTTTCAAAGCAAGACTTATTGAATATGAAGTTTTGAACAGTGCATTCATGGGGAAGCTTTTAGAACAATTTGATTTGGTCAAAAAACCAAACTAAACAGGTTTTTTTACTGGTTGATCTGTTGGATTTTTAGTTTGAGATTTTCTTTTACTCGGCAACAATTGCGGCTTTTTCATTACACAAAGCTCACTACCATAAACACCGTAAGCGCCATCTGGTTCATAATAATTGTTTTTATAAGACCAGCGTTTATGCGCTAATGACTTTAGGTCAGCGATACCAGTTGTATAGCCTGCATTGTGACTATCAGAAAAGTTAAATGTGAGTGCCAGCTTACGGCCTTGTGCGATGGCTTGACCCTTATAAATAAAGGCATTTTCTGTTTCTGTTGTTATATCGTATGTACCCAAGTTATTATGACTACTATGAGGATTAAGTTTTAATGTTGCCATTACTTCGTAATCGCCTACCTTGTTATTGCTACCTTTACATTCGTATGTGCCACTAAAGTTATCACCATAGAAAGCTGTATCTGCTTGCACTACATGTACCCACATCGTCAATAAAATCAGCAAAAACAGTTGTTTCATAAAAATCTCGGTGAAGTTCTAAAGTACTCTATTGTAACGTGCGACAAGTTGTTAGAGTAGATAACTCGTTATTTTTTGCCATATATTTTGCTTTGTGATGGCACTAGATTATGATGGGCGACGTATTAAACTTTCAATAATTATTTAGTAAACTTAAATTTAAATTTATGGCACAACGCGAGACACAGGTTAGTACAAATTCATTACCAAGCAATTCATCTTTATGGGGATTTGCAGCGTTTAATCTCGTCTTATTATGTTTAGTTAGTGTTTGGTTGTGGAAGCAAAACCAGCCAATCACCATCCCAGATGCCCTGCTTAATAACGAAAAAATACAATGCGTATCGTACGCCCCTTATTACAAAAATGGGTTAACCCCTTTAAAAATTGATACGTTTATTGAACCCGAGCAAATTGACCAAGACTTAGCCTTGCTCGCACAAAAATTTAATTGTGTGCGCATTTATTCAGTTTCTCAGGGTTTGGATTATGTCCCTCAAGCCGCTGAAAAGTTAGGATTGAAAATTTACTTAGGTGCGTGGATTGGTTGGGTTAACGCCGACAATGATGAAGAAGTAAATCTTGCCATTAAGCTTGCCAATGAGTATCCAAAAACAATTAAAGCCTTGATTATTGGCAATGAAGTTCTGTTACGAGGCGAACAATCCGAAGCTTCCCTTAAAAAATATATCCAATTAGCCAAAGCACAAACAAATGTGCCAGTGACTTATGCTGATGTTTGGGAATTCTGGCGTAAACACCCGGCGCTTGAAGCTTCCGTAGATTTTGTCACAGTGCACATTCTGCCCTATTGGGAAGACGACCCTCAGTCCATTGATCATGCACTTGATCATACTAAAGATGTCATGCTTCTACTTAATCAAACGTTTAAAAAACCGATTTTAATTGGCGAAACAGGTTGGCCTTCAGTAGGAAGACCAAGGCAATCATCTGAACCAAGCTTGGTTAATCAGGCATCTTATATCAGAGGCTTCTTGCAATTAGCACAAGAAAACAATTGGCAGTACAACCTTATTGAAGCGATGGATCAGCCATGGAAACGAACTTTGGAGGGCACAGTTGGAGGCTATTGGGGGCTTTATACAAGTGATTTACAGCCTAAGTTTCCTTTTTCTGGTGCTGTGCAAACACGGCAAGATAATTTTAAACCCATTATATTTGCCACTTTAGGTGCAGTTTTATTCTTCTTTATAGCGTATTTACTTAAAGAGAAAAGGCCATCTGCGCTAGTGACGATTGCTTCATTAGGTTCGATATCGGGTTTATCGGGCTTATTGCAAATTGAATATTTAATATCAGCTTGCCGCAACCTACAAGAGTGGCTTGGTCTAGGTGGGTTGGCGTTGTTGAGTCATGTCATAGCACTCTGCCTAATTTTGGCAATATCAAAACCTAGTAAAATGCAGGCGACTCTGCTTAAAATGGGAACAATCATATTTTCACTTTCAGCTATATTGGCGAGCATATTGTTAATCGTTGATGGTAGATACCGCGACTATGCAATCAGTTTGTATCTTCTCGCGGCTTTAGAATTGTCAATCGGTCTGCTATTACTTAAGCTTGAAATTGAGCCCAAACTAAAGCTTCATCGCATTCTGAGTGCTTTACTACTCAGTAGCGCTTTATATTGTTTATTGTTAGAAACTAGCAATCCACTCAGTTATGTATGGGTCGCAATCAACGGCTTATTTGTATTAGCTATATGGCCTAAAACGCTTCACCCTCAAATATCTAATAGAAATACTTGGTAATTATTTAGGGGCTGTAGTAGATTAGCATAAATGTTATGCTAAATAAATGAAGCTAAGTCAT
>NZ_JAQSDZ010000014.1 GCF_029946165.1 Methylotenera sp. | reverse complement strand
TCCTTTGAAGGTCATTGGTAAAATATCATTTACACAGATTTTTTTACAGGCTCTGATTCATGTCGTTCAGTGTGCTTGATTACTACCTACATGCTTGCCACTGGTTGTCGTTTAAACGAAGCACTCACAGCATGTTGGTCACAAATTGATCAAGATAAACGTGTATGGCGTATACCTGCTAGTAACTCAAAATCAAAACGCATGCGTCCTGTACCTTTGAATGAAACCGCATTAGGTGTTATTAATCAATTAACCACGGAGGGTACTTATGAACATTTATTCATTAACAAGAAAACAAAAAAGCCTTATGTAAATATCGCCAAAGTCTGGGCAAAACTGAGATTAAAGGCGGGGCTTCCCCACTTGAGGCTGCACGACCTTCGGCATCAAGCGGCTTCAAATTTGATTAACTCAGGGGCCACGCTGTTTATTGTGCAGGCTATTCTTGGGCACAGTGACCCATCGGTGACTCAGCGCTATAGCCACCTTTCAATTAAGACGCTGAATGACGCTAGTGATAATGCTTCTGCGATTATTGAGAATGCCAAAAACGTGAAGTCACAAGAAAAAGTGGCTGCTTAAGTTTGAGGTTCAGGCGGGGTAGGGTGCGGTTTTGGCCCACCTTGCCATTCTCTTGGAGCATAGGCAGGTGATTTTCCGGTGGCGGTACTCTGCCATCCCCTAAAATCTCAATGCCACATTATGTCGACATATTCTTCATGCGATTATTTATTAATCACAACACGCCCCCAAACACTCTTTTGCAAATTAGTTGCTGGATTAAATTTTGTAGTCCGCTATGGGCCCTCAGTAGACAGTCAGCGTTTGAACTCACTAATCAGTGCAGCTTTTCGCTCAGGTCCGCTCAAATGATAGGTTGTGCTAAATGTTCACATATAATAAAAGTTGTATTGTGATACTTAAGAATTAAAATTACTAATATCAGAGAGACTCAATCTTTGAAATTCAATCTCGCAGAATAGATTCTTCGCACTCATCAGTGGTATATTAAATACTATTAATTTGGAGAAGTAATGAAAAATTCATCTTTACCAAATATATATAAAGTGACCTTCATCGATAGCAATGATGGCACTGGTGACGTTATTGTTCCACTCCCCGATGACTTGTTAAAGAGTATGAGTTGGGAAATAGGTGACGAACTATCCATTGAGCAACTTAACAACCGAGAAGTTGTGATATCGAAAGTGGTTAAACCATAAGTTCGAAGTATTTAGCGAGCATCGTCTGAAATCGTAACATTTGGCGCTAGTTTAGTGATGTGCTCTTAAAAAATTCTTAAATTGAATCTTTCTCATCAAATACCAATGGCAATCCCATATCGACTCTAGCTAACCGCTGTGCCATTTTTAATATAGGTGCGTCAAAAAAATCCAATGGGGTGTCTGCCATTGAAATCTGCTTATACTTTTCGTAGGCAGCTTCAAACGAAGAGTTTTGAATATAGGCGAGAAGTTGGCTATACCTATCGCGCTGCTGAGTATCTTTGCTTGATGTTTTCTCACAATAGATATTTTCAAGATGCATAGTCATATAAGCAACAAATTCGAGTTGCATACTATTCTCAATATTGACGATACTCATAGATTCAAATCTATCTTAGGTTACTTGCATATAAAATATCATGAATCAATTCCAGCCTTAATATCGGGCTATCCATTTGCATTAATCTATGTTTTTGCAGCATTGGTAAATCCAAAATCTCGATCCATCGATTTGATACCCACGTAGCATTATCGAAATCATAGGGTTCAGCAATTGGTAGATGCTTTAAATTAGAGTCTTGATCTGCTAATGTACTTAATAACTGCTTCAATACTTTTTGAGTGAGCATTAAATCTTCTGGGATTGGCATGGACAAATCATTTGGAATGTCCTTTACTTGACCTATTATCAAGCCATCAGCTTGTTGCGCAAACGATTCAATTTTAATTCGCTGCTGACCGATACAAGTAATCATCATTAAACCCACAGTAGTGACATCGGCTTCAGCAATTTTTACAAGGGTTCCAACATGGGCAAATGGAAAGCTGCCTTCTGGATCCGTTTCACCCTCTGGTAATATAGTAACGATAGCAAATGAAGAATTGTTCCTCATGCAATTACGCACCATATCAAGGTAGCGAGCCTCAAATATTTTAAGCGGTATTCGCCCGTTGGGGCAAACCACCACATTAAGTGGGAAGAGTGGTAATGAGTATGTTTCCATTGAGGCCATTGTCGTCAAATAAACGCTAAATCGGATCTATCAAATTCAACAATATGATGAGTATTGCTCAAGGCTTTGCCAATTAGCCTATAAATATCTAAATCGAATTTCAAACTGTATTTCGTATTCACAGTTTCAGATAAATCCACCTCTGAATCTACTGTGTCTAAGTAACACCAGTGTTCAAATAGATGCATTTCGGTTTTATTAGTTTCAGGATTTAATTCTTTTATTCCTACTTTACCCGCATAGGGCCATGCTTTTAGTTTGTATGAAGCAAGCGCCATTTTGAGTCTTAAGTGATGCAACTCGTGTTTTTCTTGAGCCTGTAAATAATTCTGTGTAAATGCAGTTTGAGTGCATTAATTCAAGGGT
>NZ_JAQSDZ010000013.1 GCF_029946165.1 Methylotenera sp. | reverse complement strand
CCGATGATAGTGCGGGTTCCCGTGTGAAAGTAGGACATCGTCAGGCTATTAATGCACAGGCCCCCGCCTACGTAGGTGGGGGCTTCGTCTTCTCTGCTTGGTATTCACTGTGATGGTGGTGTTGGCTTGAGTTGGCGACATGACCTGGTCATGTTGTGAGGCTTCTAAGCGATCAAAACAAAGATTGCGCAGATGCTTGACAAGATGATCGAAGTGAGTCATAATCTCGCTTCTGTGCTGATGACTGATCAGCAAGCGCTCTTTAAAAATTAACAGCCGATAAGTGTGGGTGTTTGGATGAGAGAAGCCAAACGACTAAACAGTCGTTGGTGAGGTTCGCAAGGCAACTTGTTGAATCGATCCGAATACTCACGGATAGATGAAAAGAAATTCACTTGTGAAGATCTGATCAATTCCGTTTAGAGTGAGTTTTTAAACAGAGATTAAACTGAAGAGTTTGATCCTGGCTCAGATTGAACGCTGGCGGCATGCCTTACACATGCAAGTCGAACGGCAGCACGGGAGCAATCCTGGTGGCGAGTGGCGAACGGGTGAGTAATATATCGGAACGTGCCCAGTCGTGGGGGATAACGTAGAGAAATTTAGGCTAATACCGCATACGATCTAAGGATGAAAGCGGGGGATTCGCAAGAACCTCGCGCGATTGGAGCGGCTGATATCAGATTAGGTTGTTGGTGAGGTAAAAGCTCACCAAGCCGACGATCTGTAGCTGGTTTGAGAGAACGACCAGCCACACTGGGACTGAGACACGGCCCAGACTCCTACGGGAGGCAGCAGTGGGGAATTTTGGACAATGGGCGCAAGCCTGATCCAGCAATGCCGCGTGCAGGAAGAAGGCCTTCGGGTTGTAAACTGCTTTTGTCAGGGAAGAAATCTTCTGGGCTAATACCTCGGGAGGATGACGGTACCTGAAGAATAAGCACCGGCTAACTACGTGCCAGCAGCCGCGGTAATACGTAGGGTGCGAGCGTTAATCGGAATTACTGGGCGTAAAGCGTGCGCAGGCGGTTTTGCAAGACAGATGTGAAATCCCCGGGCTTAACCTGGGAACTGCATTTGTGACTACAAGGCTAGAGTACGGTAGAGGGGGATGGAATTCCGCGTGTAGCAGTGAAATGCGTAGAGATGCGGAGGAACACCGATGGCGAAGGCAATCCCCTGGACCTGTACTGACGCTCATGCACGAAAGCGTGGGGAGCAAACAGGATTAGATACCCTGGTAGTCCACGCCCTAAACGATGTCAACTGGTTGTTGGACGGCTTGCTGTTCAGTAACGAAGCTAACGCGTGAAGTTGACCGCCTGGGGAGTACGGCCGCAAGGTTGAAACTCAAAGGAATTGACGGGGACCCGCACAAGCGGTGGATGATGTGGTTTAATTCGATGCAACGCGAAAAACCTTACCTACCCTTGACATGTACGGAACTCGCCAGAGATGGCTTGGTGCTCGAAAGAGAACCGTAACACAGGTGCTGCATGGCTGTCGTCAGCTCGTGTCGTGAGATGTTGGGTTAAGTCCCGCAACGAGCGCAACCCTTGTCATTAGTTGCTACATTCAGTTGGGCACTCTAATGAGACTGCCGGTGACAAACCGGAGGAAGGTGGGGATGACGTCAGGTCCTCATGGCCCTTATGGGTAGGGCTACACACGTCATACAATGGCCGGTACAGAGGGCTGCCAACCCGCGAGGGGGAGCTAATCCCAGAAAACCGGTCGTAGTCCGGATCGCAGTCTGCAACTCGACTGCGTGAAGTCGGAATCGCTAGTAATCGCGGATCAGCATGTCGCGGTGAATACGTTCCCGGGCCTTGTACACACCGCCCGTCACACCATGGGAGTGGGTTTTACCAGAAGTAGGTAGTCTAACCTTCGGGAGGACGCTTACCACGGTAGTATTCATGACTGGGGTGAAGTCGTAACAAGGTAGCCGTATCGGAAGGTGCGGCTGGATCACCTCCTTTCTAGAGAACATCCAATGCTGCAAGCATTCACACTTATCAGTTGTTAGACAGAAGCAACATCAAAAAAAGATTTGACTAAAGGGTCTGTAGCTCAGTTGGTTAGAGCACCGTCTTGATAAGGCGGGGGTCGATGGTTCGAGTCCATCCAGACCCACCAGATTCCATAGTAAGCACCTGTTAGACAAATGGGGGATTAGCTCAGCTGGGAGAGCACCTGCTTTGCAAGCAGGGGGTCGTCGGTTCGATCCCGTCATCCTCCACCAAGACTTTGAATACAAGAAAACAAAGCCTTCACTCTGAACGCATCGGTTGCAAACCCAATGCTCTGGATCAAGTTTGATTCGGGGCCTTTGGTTTGCAGCTTTTTAAGCTGTTGCTCTTTAAAAATTCGTAGAGTCGAAATAATCAGCGTTGCTGGTGGAAAGTTGTTCTGTAAAAGGGATGACACCGTGCCACCAGTAACGATTTTTGATTGCGTCACAGAACTTCAACTTCGGATTCGTCCGAAAGGCGAATTCTGATGAATTGAAGAAACGGCATAACGCGAGATCACACAGTTTAACGTGCTGTTGTGATGCTCAACAGTCCTTGACCGACGCCTTAGCATTGGCGTCAAAGTTATAGGGTCAAGTGACTAAGTGCATGTGGTGGATGCCTTGGCGATTACAGGCGACGAAGGACGTGATAGCCTGCGATAAGCTTCGGGGAGCTGGCAAATTAGCTTTGATCCGGA
>NZ_JAQSDZ010000012.1 GCF_029946165.1 Methylotenera sp. | reverse complement strand
CTGTCGGGAAGCAGTGTGTAATTCTAAGCTGCCTGTGCGGCAGTGAACCGGGACCCTTCTTAAGGACGGAAGGACATGGGTTTCTAAGCTGCCTGTGCGGCAGTGAACTTCGCTGTAGAAGAGTAACAATATTATCAATATTTCTAAGCTGCCTGTGCGGCAGTGAACGTTTAAATTCCTGAACCTTGGCACGTAAACGCTTTCTAAGCTGCCTGTGCGGCAGTGAACTTTTACATTTACAGAGATCTTCCGATATGTACTTTCTAAGCTGCCTGTCCGGCAGTGAACTCCAATGCCATCCCGCCATAAGAAACGCGCCTTTTCTAAGCTGCCTGTGCGGCAGTGAACGGCTGGTGAAATCATCGGTTCCGACGCTGACTTTTCTAAGCTGCCTGTGCGGCAGTGAACATCGGGCCGCCTTAAAACGCACGGTAGACGGCAAGAAAAACTATTTTCTGACGCTATTCAAGAATCAAGAGGGCGCTAAGCCAAAGCAGGACCAGCGGATTAGATAGCGCCGGCCACGGGGCTCGCGCTCCCCGCTAGACCTCATCAACCGCAGATGCGGAAGGGCTCGTAAGCGTTACGACGACCGGCATTTTCAGTATAAACTACCTTACGACAATTACAACGCTACATCGGCAGCCCATGATTACAGTAGAGATAGACAGCAGCAGGATTCAAGCCGAATTAAACCTTTCTAAGCTGCCTGTGCGGCAGTGAACTGGTGCGAAGCCAGCCAGAGCAAGGCGATATTTTTCTAAGCTGCCTGTGCGGCAGTGAACCGGTAGCTGATGTGATATGGGAAGTATCAGAATTTCTAAGCTGCCTGTGCGGCAGTGAACGACGGCAATGGATGCCGAAGCCGATAGTTGATTTTCTAAGCTGCCTGTGCGGCAGTGAACTTATCCCACCCGATAACCAGATGCTATGCGGTTTTCTAAGCTGCCTGTGCGGCAGTGAACGCGCTTGGGTTGAGGGTATCTCAGCCGTTGCTTTTCTAAGCTGCCTGTCCGGCAGTGAACTCAGGGCCAGTGTAGTCATCGGTTGCTGTACCTTTCTAAGCTGCCTGTCCGGCAGTGAACATACTTACTCCGAGTAACCCAGCGGATTAGCCTTTCTAAGCTGCCTGTCCGGCAGTGAACAACTCTGGGAGTCGTCCGCCAGACGTTAGCAATTTCTAAGCTGCCTGTCCGGCAGTGAACAGTAGCACGCGCCATGCAAAATTTCTCCAGTCTTTCTAAGCTGCCTGTCCGGCAGTGAACGTAGCGCTACGTAAATGCTTGTCTAAGCGATTTTTCTAAGCTGCCTGTCCGGCAGTGAACCAATGCTTCACATCCGGCAGCGCAATTCTGTCTTTCTAAGCTGCCTGTCCGGCAGTGAACTGCAGCAAGTCAACCGGGCATTAGTGCAGACTTTTCTAAGCTGCCTGTCCGGCAGTGAACGGACAATGCAACCGATCCAATACCTAACCGTTTTTCTAAGCTGCCTGTCCGGCAGTGAACGCTTTTGCTACCCGCTTGTCGGCTGTGGTTGTTTTCTAAGCTGCCTGTCCGGCAGTGAACGCGTTTCCGCGACGTTAGTCGCGCCGTTAACTTTTCTAAGCTGCCTGTCCGGCAGTGAACCCAATGTGGCCGCATCATCAATCAATTTTTTATTTCTAAGCTGCCTGTCCGGCAGTGAACTTATTATGAACTTCCTGCTCATTGGTCACAAATTTCTAAGCTGCCTGTCCGGCAGTGAACCTAAATTTGATCCCATTAGTAATGCTGTACTATTTCTAAGCTGCCTGTCCGGCAGTGAACAGGGACTGGCGACCCGTACACCGCATTTGCTATTTCTAAGCTGCCTGTCCGGCAGTGAACGTCCTGCCTTGATCTCGTGCGTAATCTTCAAATTTCTAAGCTGCCTGTCCGGCAGTGAACTATTTTTCAATGGACTTGATTGTCTTGATAGTTTTCTAAGCTGCCTGTCCGGCAGTGAACATAAGCCTAGATATTCACTTGCTACATCAATCTTTCTAAGCTGCCTGTCCGGCAGTGAACGCAGCGAAAACAGAAACGCTATCATTCAGCCATTTCTAAGCTGCCTGTCCGGCAGTGAACGTTGACCAACTGGCTATCGAAATTGGCTCAAATTTCTAAGCTGCCTGTGCGGCAGTGAACCGTGACCTGGCTAATGACAGGGCGTTAAAACTTTTCTAAGCTGCCTGTGCGGCAGTGAACTGGGTGACGCATCTGCAACCTCTGATTCTATCTTTCTAAGCTGCCTGTGCGGCAGTGAACCGGCTTACAGGCTGCGAACAGCACCGCGAGCTTTTCTAAGCTGCCTGTGCGGCAGTGAACAAACGAAAGCAAAAAAGTCATCAGCGCTTATGTTTCTAAGCTGCCTGTGCGGCAGTGAACAAAACCCGTGAAATGCTGGCGAAGTTTGAGCTTTTCTAAGCTGCCTGTGCGGCAGTGAACTCCACGGAATAGCGCGTCCTCTATCGCATGTGTTTCTAAGCTGCCTGTGCGGCAGTGAACTGATAAAAATCGGTAATACTGATTTTGCGTCATTTCTAAGCTGCCTGTGCGGCAGTGAACACCTTGCAGCAGTAGCGATAAACCTAATTATCTTTCTAAGCTGCCTGTGCGGCAGTGAACGCAAAATTTAACTAACATAATAAAATTACATCAATAGCTTAGGCATATTTTTCTGTTTTTACCATCGAAAAACACGC
>NZ_JAQSDZ010000011.1 GCF_029946165.1 Methylotenera sp. | reverse complement strand
GCAAATTAAGCAAAATTGTGATGAAAGTCAATTGACAGTGCTAACGGTATCTACGCGGGCTAGATGTCATATTGGCGAATAAGTTTGCATAGCTAGCTTCAGCAATTTGTGCCAATTCAAACAATTTAGTGGTTTGTGTCATTTTAAATCCTCCCAATTAGCTAATTCTTTGAAAAAAAGTTGCTCTTCTTTACTTAAATTGATGCCATTAAGTTCACATTGGCGATTACCCCAACCTAATCCTAGTGACTGTCTCAACTCATCAAATGTATTAAAATTCCATAGCGGTGTCCCACGCAAAAAATTTTTAATCTCCATCATTGCAGTTTTTTTACCTGACACATCAGTGTCATAAACTATTGTGTGTTGTAACTTTATCGCATGAATAATTTTCTGATTTGGAAGATTTAAATCTACTAAAAGATATTTTTTCTCAAACTCCATATAGGCTTTGTATCCCTCTATTGATGAGCGGTCTAATCCATTCATCATCTGTTTATAATCTTGATAATGTTCCTTTTTCCACTGCTCAGGCGTTTTGTACACCCAAAACCCCGCCTGTGTTTCACAGTAGTATTTGTGCATCACTAAAGTCGGTATCAGATCCCAAAACACTAGGTTGTACATCACAAAGGCAGCTAAGCCACCCCACAGCCATGGCTTTTTGTTGTTAGTTTTTGCCCAGCTTGCGGCTTTTTTTGTGATAAATATTGAAACCCACAAATAAACCGCAAAAAACATCAATACCATTAGACCCATCATGCTGCTACCCTCCATTCGTTATCATTCGCCGCTTGTCTATTAATAACATATTTGTTACTATTTGCACTATGAGTTACGTCATCATCTATTACAATGAAGCTTTGCAAGCGGAAATACTCAATCTGCCCGATGGCTTGCTGAGCCGCTATTTGGCATTGACTGACCGCATGGAAGTTTATGGCGCTAACCTTGGTTTGCCGCATACCAAGGCGTTTGGCAGTGGTTTGTTTGAGTTGCGGCTTAAAAGTGCAGAGGGCATTGCCCGCGTGTTTTATTGTACGTTGGTGGGGCAGCGCATTGTGATGTTGCACAGTTTTATTAAAAAAGTGCAAAAGACCCCTGCGCAAGATGTGCATATTGCGCAAACTAGAATGAAGGAGATTAAACATGTTGACACACGCTGAGTTAAAAGCAAAAGCACTGCAAAAACCTGCAGTGCGCGATGAGTATGAACGGCTTAACCGTGAAGAATTTGCAATTTTGGATGAAATGCTGGCAGCACGCCGTGCGGCGGGTTTATCGCAAGCCCAAGTGGCAGAGCGCATGGGCACAAAAGCACCCGCAGTGGCAAGGCTAGAAAGCGCGCTGGCTTCTGGTAAGCATTCACCTAGTATTGATACTTTACGTAAATATGCCACTGCGCTAGGTAAGCGGGTTGTGGTGCATTTGGTATAGCCTTTGCCGCCATCAAGAATTTGAGCATTGGTGACGGCAATTAAGATGTTGTTGCCTACCCCGCCGTTGTGAGCAGCTGCATCAATCATGTCTCTGCCTTATCATCATTATTAGCATTTGCTTGATTTTCTGTCGTTGTTTCTTTCCCCAACAAAACCGCCTCATCCACTGCCAACCCCTTCGGTATCTGATGCGTAATAAATAGAATGGTGACTTTGCCTTTAAGCTGGTTAATGGTTTGTGCAAACTGTTCTGCGGTATGCTGATCCAGATTACTGACCGCTTCATCAAAGATCAGGATATTGGGTTGTCTGAGTAAGGCACGTGCAATCGCCATGCGTTGTTTCTGCCCGCCACTTAAGCCTGTGCCATGTTCGCCAATGTGGGTTTGGTAACCTTCTGGTAGCTTCTCTAAGGTTTCATGAATACCTGCCAGTTGACAGGCTTGAATGATTTGTTCAAAGCTAGCATGTGGGTTAGCTAAAGTGAGGTTGTCGTAAATACTGCCTGAGAACAATAAGGTTTCTTGTGGTACTACACCAAAAGTGTTTCTCAGCTCATTTGCACTTAAGTAGCGGATGTCTTTACCATCTAGCTTGGCTTTTAGTTTGAATTTAATTTGGCCGTCTTGTGGTTGATAGAAACCCAACAGGAGTTTAGCAAGTGTGCTTTTAACGCAACCACTTGGCCCCATGAGTACCGTGCATTTATTGGGCTTGATGGTGATGCTTAAATTACGGTACAGCCAAGGGTGGTTATCTGAATAGCGAAAGCTTACTTGCTCTAGGGTGATTTTACCCTCACCGCCATTATTACCCTCACCCCAGCCCTCTCCCTTAAAGGGCGAGGGAGTATTGGCTCTTGTTGGGATGGGCGAGTAGGGTTCTGGTGGTGCGTCCATTAAATCGCCTAAGCGTTTAACGGCAATATCGGCTTGCTGGAATTCTTGCATTAAACCCATTGAACACCTTTTTTATTTGTTCTCGCTATTATAGGGATTATCAGATTAAATCTATTTTTAAGTAAACCCGTTAACTATTTTTATAGAAATAAGCTTGTATATTGTGAAGTAGCGCTTTTTTCGCCTTTCATTTATTGCACCATACGCAAACTAAATTGTATATTAGATGTTTGAAATAAAAAGGGTGGTTTATGCTAAGTTCTATTCATGGCGTTACAGTGGCTTCAGAGGTGATACAGCTTGCCATTGCGCCTGTGTTTCTATTAATGGGTGTTAGTGCATTATTGGGTGTTCTAACTAGCCGCTTGGGGCGAGTGGTAGATAGATTTCGAGTGTTAAACGAAATCCTTGCTACCATGCAAGCTGAGGATGCTAGGCATGGATACTATCTTCAAGAACTTGATATATTGTCATGTCGTGCTAATTGGGTGCATTGGTCTATCACGCTTTGCACGCTCACACTGTTGTTGGTGGCTGTGGTGATTGGTTTGCTATTTTTAGGATCCGCCATCAATTGGGATTCGTCTTGGTTGGTCTCAATACTATTTATTGTCGCGATGGCGAGTTTGATTTCTGGCTTGGCTTGTTTTATCCGTGAAATATCACTTTCTAAACATGTTTTCCAGCAGATAAAACATAAAATAGTGTCTTAAATGTGCTTAATATGCTGATTTAGTTGATTGTCGTTGCACTTTTGTCTATAATCGCGCGCTTGCTTGGTAGTCTTATCAGGCAAATACAATTTAACCTTGTCACACTGCATCAGTTTCAACCGTTTGTTGATGTGTTTTTATTAAACACATTGATAATGTTTTATGAAAATAAAGCATTTTTGCAGGTGGCTATAATCCATAAGGAGTACTAATGAGACATTATGAACTAGTGTTTATCGTCCATCCGGACCAAAGCGAACAAGTGCCAGCGATGATTGAGCGTTACCGTACGCTTATTACAGCTAGCGGCGGTGCAGTTCACCGCTTAGAAGACTGGGGTCGCCGTCAACTTGCTTACCCAATTCAAAAAATCCACAAAGCACACTATGTGTTAATGAACATTGAGTGCAATCTTGAAGTTTTAGCTGAGCTTGAGCATGGCTTTAAATTCAATGATGCTGTTTTACGTCATTTGTTAATGTCTAAGAAAACTGCTGTAACAGCACCATCACCAATGATGAAAGAAGAAAAATCTAGATCAGTATTAAGCCGTGATGCAGCTCCAGTAGCCGCGCCAGCTGAAGCTGCCACAGAGGCTTCTGCAGCTTAATTAGTAAAACAAGTGAATAAACTGGTGTTGCAAGCAGAAGTTGTGCAAATTGAGCCGCTTCGTTACACGCCAGCAGGCATACCGTTGTTAAGTGTTGTATTGCGTCATGTTTCAGAGCAAGTTGAAGCTGGCATGAAGCGTAAGGTGGAATGTGAAGTGAATGCGGTTGTATTAGGTGACCAACTTTTAGGAAGCCCAGCATTAAAAGGCTTAGAGATAGGCTCACACATTCAGGCGAGTGGTTTTTTAGCCAAACGCAGCCTTAAAAGCACACAACTGGTGATGCACATTAACCATATAGATAGTATTTAGGAGTATTCAAATGGCAAGAGAAATGTACAAACGCCGCCGTTACTGCCGTTTTTCAGCAGAAGGCATCAAAGAAGTTGATTACAAAGATGTAGATCTATTGAAAGATTTCATCTCTGAAAACGCAAAAATCATTCCAGCACGTATGACGGGCACTAAAGCACGTTATCAACGTCAGTTAACGACAGCTGTTAAGCTTGCTCGTTTCTTGGCTTTGCTTCCATACACAGATAAACACCAATAATCGGAGGCTACCATGCAAATTATTTTATTAGAAAAAGTAGGTAACCTAGGTAATTTAGGTGATATCGTTAAGGTTAAAGATGGTTACGGTCGTAACTTTTTGATTCCACAAGGTAAAGCAAAACGCGCTACAGAAGCTAACAAAGCTGAAATCGCTGCTCGCCGTGTAGAGTTAGAAAAACAACAGGCTGAAATCTTAGCTGCTGCGCAAGCACGCGGTGAAAAATTAGCTTCATTCACAATGACAGTGGCTCAAAAAGCTGGTGTTGATGGCCGCTTGTTTGGTTCTGTGACTAACGGCGACATCGCTGAAAGTTTAATTGCTCAAGGCTTTGAAGTGACTAAAGCTTTGGTACGTATGCCAAATGGCCCATTGAAAACAATCGGTGACCATGTGGTTACAGTTGCATTGCATCATGATGTTGTTGTAGATATTACAGTAACAGTAGTTGGTGAAGCGTAATTAACATTCACTTGAAAACCTCAAGTGTTTGAATTAAAAAAGGCTACTTCGGTAGCCTTTTTTATTGCGCTTTTCTAAACTTTGTCTGCTAAGCATGTGGCGATATTGAGTATAATCACTGCATGGCTGACCAACAATTAGATGCATTAAAAATCCCCCCACATTCTGTCGAAGCTGAGCAATCGGTAATTGGCTCTTTATTGCTTGAAAATGAAGCTTTAGATAAAGTCGCCGACATATTATCGCCCAATGACTTTTATAGGCATGATCATAAAGCCATATTTATGCATATTGCCAAGCTGGTAGAGCATAATCGACCCGCTGATATAGTCACTGTTGCTGAGTCATTAGAGAGTACCGCTGAGCTTTCTGGAGTAGGTGGAATTGCCTATCTGGGCGCTTTAGCACAAAGCACACCAACAGCAGCTAATATCAGACGTTATGCCGAAATCGTTCATGAACGCGCAGTGATGCGCCAGTTAGTCGTGGTCGGTTCTGGCATTGCTGAAAGTGCATATTTACCCAATGGACGTAACGCTGAGCAGTTGTTAGATGAAGCTGAAGCAAAAATATTTCAGATTGCTGAAGGTGGTAAAAAGAGCACCCAAGGTTTCGTGGATATTAAAGTTCTACTTCCACAAGTAGCCGACCGCATTGACTACCTTTACTCTAGGGATAACCCATCAGACGTGACTGGCGTGCCTACAGGCTTTGCCGACCTTGATGCGATGACTTCAGGCATGCAAGGTGGCGATTTAATTATTGTCGCGGGTCGACCTTCGATGGGTAAAACTGCATTCTCATTGAATATTGCAGAAAATGTCGCGCTTGATACTAAATTACCTGTCGCGGTTTTCTCTATGGAGATGGGCGGCACGCAACTCGCGATGCGTATGATTGGTTCAGTAGGGCGCTTAGATCAACATCGCATGCGTAATGGTAACCTTGAAGATGAAGACTGGGAAAAGCTAACGACTGCTTTAGGTAAGTTAAATGAAGCTCCTATCTTTATTGATGAAGGCGCAGGTTTAAGCAGCTTCGACGTACGTGCAAGAGCGCGTAGATTGCACCGTCAAACAGGCAAGTTAGGCCTAATCGTAATCGATTACTTGCAATTGATGGCTGCGCCAGCAGGCAGGCAAGGCGAGAATCGTGCGACTGAGATTTCTGAAATTTCACGTTCACTAAAAGCCTTAGCTAAAGAACTCGATTGCCCTGTAGTGGCACTTTCACAGCTTAACCGAAGTGTTGAACAGCGCCCTGATAAACGACCTGTAATGAGTGACTTGCGTGAGTCTGGCGCGATTGAGCAAGATGCTGACGTTATCTTATTCATCTATCGCGATGAAGTATATAACCCAGATAGTCCTGATAAAGGCACGGCTGAAATTATTATTGGTAAGCAGCGTAATGGCCCGATTGGACGTGTTCGTCTGACATTTATGGGCCAACATACGCGCTTTGAAAACTATGCTGGCAGTGGCCACATGGCTGATGAATACTAAAGGCTAGTGTGGCAAAAGCAAAAACCATTTACACCTGCACAGAATGCGGCGCTAGCGAGCCTAAGTGGCAAGGCCAATGCCCAAGCTGCATGGCTTGGAATACGTTAGTTGAAAGCATAGAAGAAAGCAGCACATCGACTAATCGCTATGCCAACAAATTTGAAGGTTTAGCACAAAGTAGCACATTGCAAAAAATTAGCAGTATTAAAGCCGCAGATATCGCGCGTAAGCCGACTGGTATCAGTGAGTTTGACCGAGTGTTAGGGGGTGGCTTGGTAGAGGGTGGGGTGGTATTAATAGGTGGCGACCCTGGTATCGGTAAATCGACTTTACTGTTGCAGGTTTTATGTCATTTAGGAAAATCTAGCCAAGCCATTTACGTGAGCGGTGAGGAATCTCCACAACAAATCGCTATGCGCGCCAAGCGTTTAGGGCTTGATGCAAGTGAAGTCGAGCTTTTAGCCGAAATCAATCTTGAAAAGATTTTAGCGACATTGCAAACGCACAAACCCAATATCGCGGTCATCGATTCTATTCAAACCGTATATTCTGAAGCCTTGCAATCAGCGCCTGGCTCTGTGGCGCAGGTGCGCGAATGCTCTGCACAATTAACTCGTTTAGCTAAGCAATTAGGCATTACCGTCATCTTAGTTGGTCACGTAACTAAAGAGGGCTCTTTAGCTGGGCCGCGCGTCTTAGAGCACATTGTGGATACGGTGTTGTATTTTGAGGGCGATCAAAACTCATCTTTCAGGTTGATACGCGCGTTTAAGAACCGCTTTGGTGCAGTGAATGAATTGGGTGTGTTTGCCATGACCGAGCATGGTTTACGTGAGGTTTCTAATCCATCAGCTTTGTTTTTATCGCACCACGAAGGTGAAGTGGCGGGTAGTTGCATCACTGTGACAATGGAGGGTACACGTCCGCTATTAATTGAAATTCAAGCGTTAGTAGATGAGAGTCATGCGCCTAGCCCAAAAAGGTTATGTGTTGGTTTAGAACAAAACCGTTTAGCGATGTTATTAGCCGTTTTACATCGTCATGCAGGCATTCCTTGTTTTGACCAAGATGTGTTTATAAACGCAGTGGGTGGAGTTAAAATTGCCGAGCCAGCAGTCGATTTGGCAGTGCTACTTTCAATCGTTTCTTCATTAAAAAACAAGCCATTAGATAACAAACTTATAGTGTTTGGTGAGGTTGGTTTGGCAGGGGAAGTGCGGCCTGTGCAAGGCGGTCAGGTGCGTTTAAAAGAAGCTGCTAAATTAGGTTTTACGAAGGCAATCGTCCCTAAGGCGAATGCACCAAAAAGCAAAATCGCTGGGCTGGAAGTGATTGCTGTAGAACGTTTAGAACAGGCTTTAAATCAGCTAAGAAATGGCTAAATCGATTTAGTCTGCGTGTTGACTTTTAGTCATTCGCAATTAAATTGGCACAAGCCAAACCACTTCTTACCGCACCTTCAATGGTCGCTGGGTAGTCGGCATAAGTATAATCCCCAGCTAAATAAAGTCTAGGTTGTAGCGTTTTATTGGTTGGTCTGGCTAAATTTGGCAGGCATGAAAAAGTAGCTCGTTTTTCAGCAATCACTTTGTGCCATAAGGGTTTTGGCATATCTGGGAATACATGATGTAGCTCTTTAGCAATACGCAATGCAAGGTCATCTTGGCTGAGTTTTTGATGCTTGCCTATGGCGCTTATAATCACCGCCAGCAAACCTTTTTGGTCGCAAAGCTGCCCTCTATCAAAAACCCATTGCCCTAATGTGCCCGACAAACCATACATTACCTTTTCTAGTTTGAACTCTGGCGGATATTGTAAATAAATGGTGTAGATGGGTTGATAGCTATATTCTTGCGTTTGTTTGTACACATTCTGTAGCTTGGGGATAGACTCTATAAGTGTATCTAATCTGGCCGCTGGTGCAGCAATGACTACATGGCTAAAATATGCTTTGCCGTCACGTGTGGTTAAGCTAAAGCCATCACCGTCAATTTCAAGTTGGCGAATCCGTCTATTAAGCTTTATATCTGCGCCATTGACTTGTAGGTAGTGCGCAATTGGATTTGCGATGATTTTAGATAAATCGGAGCGTGGTAACAAAAAATCACTATTCTTTTTTCGTGTCGTTAGCGAGTCGTTCGAGAAACTGTCTTTTAAAACATTCAAGAAAATTTGCGTGCTAGCAAAGGCGATTGGCGTGTTAAGTGCGGCTAAGCATAACGGTTCCCATAACATTTCTATAAGTTTTATGGGCTGATTTTGTTCGAGGAGGTAGTCTTCTAATACTTTATCACCAGTAATTTGGAAGCGGATTCGTCTTAAATGAAGCATAAACTTAATCGCCGAGATTAGCTCAGAAATACTAATCCCTTTGCAGGCGATTAAACCAACCAATATGTTTAATGGGCTTGGTAAGTAGTTGGCGGACTTTAAAGAAAAAATTGTCTTCATCGGAGCGGTTTGCAAATTGATTTGCAAAGGCACACGCATGAATGCTTTATCTTCTTCCACACCCACTTTTTGTAATAGTTTTAAAGTCTCGCGGTACGCACCTAATAAGATGTGTTGGCCATTATCTAAAAGATGCATCAGGCTATTATTTTCTACCAATACCGTGCGTGCGCGCCCCCCAAGCTGAGAGCTAGATTCAAACACTGTGACTTGAAAACCTTTTTCAATTAAAGCCATTGCAGTGCTTAAACCTGCGCATCCACCGCCAATGACTGCCACATGCGTATTTGATATATTCATTTAAGTTTTCAACCAAACATTAAAGGCCAGTAGAATCTTGCGTAATGCACCTAGCGAAGTGCGCGAATTTAATACTTTTTGCGCACCATCTACCTTAATTTCACGCAATAAAGTTCGGTAGATTGCCGCCATCATCAACCCTACACGCTGATTTTTACGGTCTTCGGTAGGTAATTCACGTAAAGCTCGGTCGTAATAAGTCTCGGCACGTTCAATTTGGTGATCTAACAGGTTTTTAACGGCCTCTGATTCACGGCTATGCAAAATGTCGTCTTCTGTGACTTTGAATTGTGCTAATTCATCTAATGGTAAGTAAATGCGGTTACGGCGTGCATCCTCACCAACGTCACGAATAATATTAGTCAATTGAAATGCCATGCCTAAATCATGTGCATATTTAAGGGTTTTACGATTTTTAAAACCAAGTATTTGTGCTGTGAGTAGACCAACGACACTGGCAACGCGATAACAGTAAAGCTGTAATTGCTTGAAATCTTCGTAGCGATTGAATTTTAAATCCATCTCCATGCCATCGATGACTTCTATAAAGTGTTCTGCATCAAGCTGGTACGTTTTAATGGGGTTTAATAAAGCCTTAGAAACTGGATGTTGTGGTTTTCCGTCATACAGACCTTCAATTTCTGTACGCCACCAGTTAAGCTTAGTTTGCGCGATCATAAAGTCGGTGCATTCATCTGCAATGTCGTCTACTTCACGGCAGAAAGCGTAAAGTGCAGTAATTGCCTCGCGTCTGTCTTTAGGCAAAAACATAAAGCTGTAGTAGAAACTTGAGCCGCTTTTAGCGGTTTTTTCTTCACAATATTGCTGTGGCGTCATTATCTTTTTTATACTTTCATCAACGCTTTAAAAAATACGATTAACCAATCACCATAATTGAGGGTCGGTCTAAAGTTAAATATATCACCATTCACTTTATTTATCTTGGCAATGATGCGTTCGCCCCCTGCAATAATCATGCGCATCTCAAAGCCAATGCGGCCAGTTAAAATGCGGCCAAGCGGTTTTCCTGAGTAAAGCAGGGCGTTAACTCGGTGTAGGTTGAAGAGAATAAATTGTTGCCAATTTTCATCTATCTCTTGTGTACCATCTACAAAATCTTGAATTTGTGACTCAGTGATATTAAATGCCGCCATTTCATCTTGGCATAAATAAATACGTTGTTTGCCGTCATTTTTCTTAAAATCAATCGCAATATCTTGTATGAAATTGATGATTTGCAATGCCGTGCAGATGTTGTCTGAGAGTTTGATGTTATTAGGATTGGATTGACCGTAAAGATGTAACAATAATCTGCCAATCGGGTTGGCTGAACGCGTGCAGTAATCTAGTACTTCGTCATAATCCGCATAGCGCGTT
This sequence comes from Methylotenera sp., assembly GCF_029946165.1. GTDB lineage: Bacteria > Pseudomonadota > Gammaproteobacteria > Burkholderiales > Methylophilaceae > Methylotenera. The sequence goes on along the minus strand of NZ_JAQSDZ010000011.1, from coordinate 181,767 downwards.
TTAGTCACATCTTGGCTAAAAGCATTTAGCAAATCATAAAATGGCTCAAAAGGCAGTTTTTTAGCCTTAATCATTGCACCTAATGCATTGAAAAAGCTAGATTTTGGCTTGATATACGCCTGTAACAACTCTAATTCATTTCGAAAGCCGTTAAGCAAATCTATACGTTGCTCAATGTTTAAATCACCTTCATCCGCAAAATCATCGGCTTGGCGAGCAAAGCTGTAAATTAAGCCTATTGGCTCACGCAAATATTGCGGTAAAAATACTGAGGCGACTGGAAAGTTTTCATAATGGCTGTTTGCCATTTCCAAACTATTATTGACGATACCCATATTGGTATGGATGTTGGGGGAATGCATGTCTGTCATGGTGTGAGTATGCCATAAACTTGATATTTTTTTATGACGAAATGAACTTTATAAGTTGATTTTGAGAGATTTAAATGCCTGACATAAGAAAGTTATTTAGCTACTTTTTTTATCCTTCTTAGTGAGTACCTCTTAGGTGTAATTGTGAGATTAGAGGCGTTGAGATTAAATACAACACAGTTAATCAACCATAAGGAGAAGTGCAATGAGTTCGAAACCGTTTCAATATAAAAAACAGGCTATTAAAGATTCTCAGCCGTCGATGAATGTAGCTGGCGTTCCTGCTTGGCTTGGCGACACATTTATATCTGCAGATGCGGATAAACGAATTTGTGCCGGCTTCTTTCGTTTAGAGAAAGGTAACGCTCTGAATTACAGCTACGATTATGAAGAGATGAAAATTGTTGTAGAAGGTACATTTATTATTTCTGATGATACTGGCCAACAAGTGACTGCAACCGTGGGTGATGTACTTTATTTCCCATCTGGAAGTAATATTAAGTTTGAAACGCCTGACTATGCAATTGGCTTCTTCTGCGGTCAGCGCGTGCCACTATAGTGTTTTGTCATTATATTTTTTTGTAAAAAACACATCTGCAATGCTATCAAAAGTATTGCAGATGCTATTTTCTTTATGGCTTATAGAAAAACTCTACGTGCCTGTAATTGGGTAGGTTCCCACTTTAAGTGTTCGTAATAACCTAACGCTTCTTTATTCTCAATATCTACCAAAAGTTGCGCACGTGTTGCGCCATTCTCTTTTGCCCAATCTAATGTCCGCTGAAGCAGTTTTTTGCCTATTCCATGCCCGCGGTAGGAGGAATGAATGACCATGTCTTCAATCCATGCCGAGGCTGCGCCTTGTGCAGTGGAGATGACTAACTGAGCAGTCACCATACCAACTACTTTTCCAGTAGTATTCTTAGCCACTTGTACGGTCGCCGTGTCGTGATTTTTAACGATTAACTCAAGCCCTTTTCTTTGTTTAGATAAGTCTGGGTTAAAGTCTTTTTCAATCGTAAATAAATCTGATAACAAGCTGACCAAGTCATCAATGTCAGACTCACTTGCTATTTGATAGTTAATATTTTCCATAATTACAGTCTTAACTTACTCTTCAAAATTTTCTCTGTCTGGTGCATCGTAATGAATAATGGCTAAAAACTTAATCGGCGTTTCAATCAAGTTTTCAGGTCGGTGTGGAATTTCGCCTTGAAAAGTAAGGGAGTCGCCTTTGTTAAGTACGAAAGTATCTTTACCTACTCTATACTCGAGCGTGCCTTCAAGCATGTGGATAAATTCAGTACCAGGATGTTCAAAAGCAGGAAACTCTTCACAAGAGTCTTCAAGGGAGATCAAAAATGGTTCAAAGGTTTTGTGTGGGCCTTGGTCATAAGCTAGCAATTGATAGGTATGGCCAACTCGCGTGCCTCTCCTAACAACTTCCATACCTTCGCCTTTTTTAACAAGCTGTGCTGCACCACGCGGTAGGTTGTAGTTTTGAAATAGCTTGGAGAGGGTAACTCCTAAAGCGTTGGCTAACTGCTCTAAAGTTTCTAAGCTGGTCGCTGCAAGGCTATTTTCAATCTTACTGAGCATGCCACGACTTATTCCTGCACGTTCTGATACATCTGCAATCGTTAGATTATGCTCTAACCTAAGTTGGCGTATGGTTGTGCCCAAATGCCTTCCTAGCGATTTATTACGCTCGTCTACTTTTACATCTTCTGTTTCTTTTTTTGTAGCCATTTTTTGCGTCCTAAGCTATTAATAGACCGAATACTACAAGAGACTTCGCCTTACTTGTAAATTCTTTTATTCACTAAAGTTGCAGAAATTATAACAAACATTCGAAAAAGTTTCACTCAGGTAATAATAGTTAATGTAAAATTAAAAATTATGTTTCTTTAATGTATGCATTTAATGCCTATTTGAAAGAGATTAATTATTAGGAGAGTATTGTGAGTGAACGTATTGTAATGAGAACTGGTGAGGCGTTGGTAGCAGGCGGGCCTCCAGGTACGGCAGCAGAACCCGAGGTTATTATAGGTGAATTAGATGGGCCAGTAGGCACTGCAATTGCTACTTTGACCGGTGATCAAGTTGCAGGGCACACACGTGTTTTTGCTTTGTTGAATACAGATATTCAAGTAAGACCAGTGACATTGATGGTGAGTAAAGTGACTGTTAAAGAAACTAAATATACCAATATTTTGATGGGTACTGTACAGGCAGCAATCGCTAATGGTGTTCTAGATGCAGTTCGTGCAGGTGATATTCCTAAAGAGCGTGCTAATGATTTGGGTATTATTGTTTCGGTTTGGTTGAATCCGATGGTGACAAAAGACGATAAACTAGACCATAAAATTTTGTTTGATATTCATCGTAAAGCCACTGCAATGGCAATACACAAAGCCATGAACAATAAACCTGATATTGATTGGTTGCTTGATAATCAAGACAAAATTACTCATAAGTATTATCAAATGGGTTTAGACAGTAAGCTCTAATTATTTTCATTCTTAGTCTGTTTTTGAGTCTCAGCCCAGTTGAGGCAAGTCTTAAGTAATTCGGTTAACAAGGGCTTAACTTTCATTGCTAGCTCTGAATCGTATTTATATGGAAAATTTTCTTCCATATAAATACATTGGCTCATTTCCAGCTGTATTGCATGTATGTTCATACATGGCATTCCATAATGCCTAGTGATGTAACCACCCTTAAAACGTCCATTGAATACATGGCTATAATTTTTTGCATGAATTGATTCATGCATGGTTGCTGCTAGCGCATTTTGTAATGATGTGTCGCAAGAGCTTGAATCTACGGTACCAAAATTTAGGTCTGGTAATTGCCCACTAAAGAATCTTGGTACATGAGATGCAATCGAATGAGCATCCCACAATATCACCACGCCATGAATAGCATATAGCCTTTGAATTTCTGTGGCTAATTTTTGGTGATAAGGTTGCCAATATTGTTTTATGCGACTTTCTACCTCAGCTTCATCTGGCTGTTCACCCTCCAAATAAATGGCACTTTTAGCAAAGGTATCAATAGGGCATAAGCCTGTCACGTCCTGTCCGGGATAAAGTGAAGTATTGTCGGTTGATCGGTTTAGATCTATCACGTAGCGTGCATACTCTGCGGATATGACAGAAATATCAAAGTCTTTCGCCATGTCATATAGGATGGGTAAATGCCAATCAACATCTGCTAATTGCAATGCTTCTGGCGTAAGTCTGCTCTTAATATCTTTAGGTATGCCTGTTCCAACATGTGGCATAGAGATAAGTAGCGGAGAGTTTCCGCTGTAAAAATCATATGTTTTATCCATCGCTACCATTCCTTTTACTAACATCCCTTTTATACATTCATTAATACTACTTTAGTAGTACTTCTAAGTTCCTAATACACCTAACTTACTAATATATATAGTAATCATACTATGTCTCAAGGTAAAGTTTCATTATGATTAAAAAAGTTTCATTTATCCATTGACAGGCAATATTAGGATATGGCTTAATACGTCAACAAAGTTTCATACAGATTAAAAAAGTTAATGAAACGTAATGATTGGCCACGAAGGCTTTAGTTTCTTTAAAGATTAATAATTAGGTTTCATGGAGTTAAGAAATGCCCTTAAGATTACTTAAATTCGCACTATCAAAAGAGCATCCAGCACCGCGCTTTTTTAAGTCACACGAGACCCCTAAAAAATCCTATGACGTAGTGATTATTGGCGGCGGTGGTCATGGTTTAGCGGCTGCGTATTACTTGGCTAAAGATCATGGTATTACTAATGTATGTGTGCTTGAAAAAGGCTACATTGGCGGTGGTAATACAGGTCGCAACACGACTATCGTTCGCTCAAACTATCTCACACCAGAAGGCGTTAACTTTTACGATGCCAGCGTCAAGATTTACGAAGGTCTATCTGAAGAATTAGATTTAAATCTATTTTATTCAACACGCGGTCACTTCACGCTTGCACATACTGAATCAGCCATGCGGACGATGAGATGGCGCGCTGAAGTAAACAAGCACGTAGGCGTAGAAAGCCGCGTAGTTGGCCCTGATGAAATTGCTAAGGCTTGCCCTCAGTTAGATTTAAGCTGTAGCGGTCAAGCGCCAATCTTAGGAGCTTTGTTTCATGCACCTGGTTCAGTAGCTCGTCATGATGGTGTGGCTTGGGGCTATGCTCGCGGTGCAGACCGTTTGGGTGCTGAAATTTATCAAAACACAGAAGTGCTTGGCATTGATGTTAAAAATGGCAAAGTCTGTGGCGTTAAGACGAATAAAGGTTATATCGAGACTAAACAAGTACTTTCAGCAGTGGCTGGTTTTACGCCACGCATCACTGAAATGGTTGATCTTGAAACGCCGATTGTGATTCATCCATTACAAGCTTGCGTAACGGAGCCTATGAAGCCTTGGTTAGATACCATTTTGGTTTCAGGTAGCCTGCATGTGTATGTTAGCCAATCTTCTCGCGGTGAGTTGGTGATGGGTTCATCGCTAGACCCGTACGAAGTGCATTCAACGCGCTCTACCTTAGATTTCGTAGAAGGTCTGACTTCGCATATGTTAGACATGTTCCCATTCTTATCCAATGTAAAAGTAGTCCGTCAATGGGCAGGTATGGCAGATATGACGCCAGACTTTGCACCAATTATGGGTAAAACGCCGATTGAAGGTTTTTATTTAGATGCTGGTTGGGGTACTTGGGGTTTCAAAGCTACGCCTATCAGTGGCAAAACCATGGCACAAACTATCGCAAATGATAGTGCACCCGATTTAATTCACTCATTCCGCTTGTCACGTTTTGAAGATTACGAACTGACTGGCGAAAAGGGTGCAGCATCAGTAGGTCATTAATGGCTTATTCATGCAAATTAGATAATCAGAGGAATATGAAATGAAATTACTCACCTGTCCAATGAATGGAACAAGACCGCTAAGCGAGTTTGTCTTTGGCGGCGAATACCGCCAAGCGCCCGATCAAGATACTTGTACTGATGCGCAATGGGCTGCTTTTGTGCACAACCGTAGTGGCGCACCTGGCGACAAAAAAGAGTGGTGGTATCACTCACCAAGCGGTACTTGGTTTATTGCAGAGCGTAATACGCTGACAGATAAAGTGACTCGTACTTATCTTCTTGGTCAAAACAACACAACGCAGGAGGAAGGTAAATGATGTTTCGTACACCCAAGCAAGTCGGGGAATGGGTTAACCGAACTAAAAAAATCAACTTCACTTTTGAAGGTGAAGAATTTTCAGCATTTGAAGGCGATACTATTAGCAGTGCATTATGGGCTGCTGGTCAAAAAGTATTAGGTCGTAGTTTTAAATATCACCGTGCTCGCGGTGTGTTGAGCTTAGCTAACCATGATGTGAATGTACTTGTCACTGACGGTATAGATACTAATATTCGTGCTGATGTTGTCGAAGTGAAAAACGGCATGGTATTGACCGCGGTGAATACCAGTGGCGGCGTTAAAAAAGACAAAAATAGCTATATTGATTCAATTTCACCGTTATTACCGGTTGGTTTTTACTATAAAGCTTTCCATACGCCACGGCGTTTGTTTCCATTCTGGGAAAATGTCATCCGTAAGGCTGCGGGTTTAGGTGTCGTCAATTTTGACTATCCTCGTATCTTAAAACGTAAAACACATTCACATTGTGATGTGTTAGTGATTGGTGCTGGCCCAACTGGTTTGACTGCAGCTTGTACCGCAGCCGAAGCAGGTCTTGAAGTGACGATAGTAGATGAAAACCTTCAGCTTGGCGGCAGCTTAGGCTATAACCGTGCTGGTGATACAAGCGTTATGTCAAGATTGGATAACTTGATAAGTAAAGTAATAAGTCTACCAAACATTAAAGTAATGAGTGGTTCTTATGCGGCTGGTTACTATCCAGATCATCTAATTCCAATTGTAAGTGAAGCAGGTATCAATAAGGTACGGGCTAAATCTGTCATTGTTGCCAGCGGGGCATTTGAGCAGCCACCAGTATTCAGATACAACGATTTACCTGGCGTGATGCTAGGTTCTGCGGCGCAGCGTTTGTTGTATCGCTATGCAGTAAAGCCATTTAATAATGGCATCGTCGTGACAGCTAACGATTACGGTTATCGCGTTGCATTAGATTTATTGCAAGCGGGCACCAAGATTGTAGCTTTGGTAGATATGCGCCAAACAGGAAGCATTGTCTATGCCGCCGCACTTGCAAAACGTGGTATCAAAGTCTACATTGGTCATTGCGTTTATGAAGCGATTGCCTCTTCAGATAAATCTGGTGTTCGTGGCGCAGTCATTTGTCCATATGACGAAAAACAAAGCGTTGCCTTAACTGATAAACAATTCACACTTGAATGTGATGGAATAGCCATGAGCGCAGGCTGGGCACCAGCAGGGGCTTTGCTGTACCAAGCTGGTACAGGTATGCAATTTGATTATGGTGTAGAGCAATTTGTACCTAGTCGTTTACCAAATGGCATGTTTGCAGCAGGTAAAGTGAACGGTATTTTTGAGCTTGAGCAACGTTTGCGCGATGGTGTACGTGCTGCCAATGATGCGATTCGTCATTTAGGTGGGCAAGCTCCACAAAATGATGTTGAGAAGCATGTGGGCATTTCTCCAAGTCATGCTTACCCAATGGTGCCTCATCCTAAAGGCAAAAACTTTGTCGACTTTGATGAAGATATTCAAATTAAAGACTTTGTGAATGCGGCTAAAGAAGGCTTTGACAATATTGAGTTGATGAAGCGTTTTACTACGGTGGGCATGGGTCCTAGCCAAGGTAAGCATTCCAATATGAATGCCATTCGAATCTTAGCTAAAATCCGTGGTTTGCCAGTTGAGAAAATTGGTACAACAACATCAAGACCATTCTTCCACCCAACGCCAATCGGGCATTTAGGTGGGCGCGGCTTCCATTCACATCGTTTGACATCATTACATGATTGGCATCAGGCAAACGACGCAGTATTTACCGATATTGGCGCATGGAAACGTGCGGCTTATTATCCTGCGGCAGGTCAATCTAAAGAAGATGCCATTCAAACAGAAGCGTTCGCAGTTCGCAAAACAGCCGGCATCATTGATGGTAGCTCATTCGGTAAGATTGAGATTCATGGCCCTGATGCAGCTTTGTTCTTAGAGCGCTTTTTCACTGGTGTATACACAGATCAAAAGGTTGGCTCTTGCCGCTATGTGATGTTGCTTGATGAGACAGGTGTAGTGATTGACGATGGTATTGCAAGCCGCCTTGCGGATGATTTGTTCTATCTTTCTATTGGTACATCCAATGCAGCCGCTGTTTACCGTGAAATGCAACGCTCACAACAAATGTGGCAACTCAATATTGGTTTGGTCAATGTCACAGGTGCTTTCGGTGCTATCAATATTGCTGGGCCAGCTGCTCGCGAGATTCTATCAACGCTTACCGACTTAGATCTTTCATACGGGTCATTCCCAATGAGCAGTGTGCGCGAAAGCCAAGTCGCTGGCGTAGAAACACGCATGATTAGAGTGGCTTTCGTGGCAGACAATGGCTATGAGTTGCACGCACCGATGGGACAAATACCACACCTTTGGAATGCCTTAATAGAAGCAGGTAAAAAACATGCTTTGTGTCCTTTTGGCAGTGATACGCAACGTCTGTTACGCCTTGAAATGGGTCACGCAATGCCAGGGGTTGATACCGATGGTTTAACTAATCCATTTGAAATTGGCGCTGACTGGGCAATCAAAATGGATAAACCTTACTTCATTGGACAAAGAAGCTTAACAATTTTAGCTAAACGCCCATTAAGAAAACAACTGGTGCCTTTTGTTTTGGCGGAAAACTACAAAGGTGAAATGCCTATGGATTGCAACTTAGTAGTCGATGGACGCGATATTTTAGGCCGTGTAACAAGTATTAGTTACAGCAAATATTTAGATCGTTGCATAGGTTTTGCCTACGTGACACCCGCTAGAAAAGAAGTAGGTAGTGTATTTCAAATTCGTGCAGATAGTGGCTCGTTGGTAGCAGCAACCGTGGTTAAAAGCCCATTTATTAAGACTTTAAAGGGAGCATGATATGCAACAGTATGACGTCAAAAGTATCATCCAAACATCACCTGTAGCGCATGCTCAACCAAGAGAGTCGGCTAAATGGGAAGTGGTTAACGGCATGAATACCGCCGTGGAATTTGCTAGTGCCACGATTGAAAATGCTAGAAAAAAAGTTCTAGGTGTTGCTGATGTTAGCTGTTTAGCAAGGTATGGCGTAAAAGGCCCCAATGCAACGCAATGGTTGCTTGAGCGTGGAATCGCGATTCCCACCACGCCAAACTCATGGACGATCTGCGAACAAAAGACACTGGTTTTGCGCCTCGGATCAAGTGAGTTTTTAATTGAAGATCAATTAGGTGGATCTGCTTGTAGCAGATTAGCCAGTGATACCACTCGTGTGGCAAGTGTTTTTAAAGTGCCACGTGCAGATGCTGCTTTTATTGTAAGTGGTAGCGAGGCTCTTAACTTGCTTTCAGAGCTTTGTTCACTCGATTTACGTGAAAAATCACTCGCTGCAAAAGATCTCATTATGACCCAAGTAGCGGGGATATCAGCAACACTGATACGCCAAACACTCAATGGTGAGCCAGTTTATCGCATTTGGTGTGATGGTACTTACGGACCTTATATGTGGGAAGTACTAATAGAAATTGCTACAGAGTTAGGTGGTGGTGCAGTGGGGCTTGCCCAGTATCAAAGCTCTTAGTATCAAAAATGAAATTTATAAACAGAACAAGAGCTTGCGATTAAAAATAAAGCTAGTGCTGAGAAACCGTTGGAGATGACTTAATTTAAGGTTGATGTATCTATAGTTTAGATACATTGGATTTTCAGGGAGAAATGAATGAAAACGTTTGATGAAGCAAAAAAGTTTTTAAAAGATAATGATGTTAAGTACATCTTAGCTCAGTTTGTTGATATACATGGTGTTGCTAAAGTTAAGTCAGTGCCTGCCGAACATCTCGGCAGCATTCTTAAAGGTGGCGCTGGTTTTGCTGGCGGCGCAATTTGGGGTATGGGCATCGCGCCAAATGGTCCAGATTATATGGCGGTGGGTGACCTATCAACCTTGACATTAATACCTTGGCAACCTGGGTATGCGCGCATTGTTTGTGATGGACATGTCAATGAAAAACCTTACGGTCACGATTCACGTGTGGTACTCAAGGCTCAAACTGATCGTCTTGCTAAAAACGGCTGGATTCTTTACACAGGATTAGAGCCTGAGTTTTCTTTACTGCGTAAAGATGAGAAGGGTGCTATTCACCCTTATGACTCAACTGATACCTTACAAAAGCCTTGTTATGACTATAAAAGCATGTCAAAACAATCTGCGTTTTTAGAGCGATTAACTGAAACTTTAATTGCCGCTGGTTTAGATATTTACCAAATCGACCATGAAGATGCAAACGGTCAATTTGAGATCAATTACACCTATGCAGATTGTTTAAAAAGCGCTGATGATTACTTGATGTTCAAAATGGCTGCTAGCCATATTGCAAATGAGTTAGGAATGATTTGTTCGTTTATGCCTAAACCATTCGGCAATCGTCCAGGCAATGGTATGCATATGCATATGTCAATTGGTGACGGTAAAAAAAGCTTGTTCCATGATGACAGCGATACAACAGGACATGGTTTATCAAAACTAGCCTATCACTTTATGGGCGGTATTCTTGCCCATGCACCTGCAATCACAGCGCTAGCTTGCCCAACTATTAACTCATATAAACGCCTTGTTGTGAGTCAGTCCCTCACAGGCTCTACATGGGCGCCAGCGTATATTTCATACGGCAATAACAATCGCTCAACCATGGTACGTATTCCGTATGGTCGTTTAGAGCTGCGCTTGCCAGATGGTAGCTGCAACCCTTATTTAGCCACAGCGGCAGTGATTGCTGCAGGTCTTGATGGTGTTAAACGTGAATTACACCCTGGCGCTGGTCATGCCAATAATCTTTATGATTTATCACCTGCACAAATGCGTGAGCAGGGCATCGGAATATTGCCACAAAGTTTGGGTGAAGCAATAGATGAATTTGAAGGCGATAAAGTCATTCGTGATGCATTGGGTGACTCTCTATCAGAAGAATTTATCAAAATTAAGCGTGCGGAATCGATGGAATATCAGCGCCATGTTTCTGATTGGGAAATCAATCGCTATGTAGAGTTTTTCTAGGTTTTAGTTACTGGTTTTATTGTAAAAGCAAAATTTAACTATATTTGTAAGGAGAAAAGTATGTGTGGAATTGTCGGATTATTAGTAAGAAATCCAAAATTACGTGACTCAATTGGTGAGCTCATGTTGCCGATGTTAATCGGTATGACTGAGCGCGGACCTGACTCAGCTGGTATGGCCATGTTTACGGCGCCAGTTGCCGCTGATGCGAGAAAATTCAGCCTATATTCAGGTACTTCAGATTTTAACTGGGCTAAATTAGGCCATCATTTTGAAACACATCTGAGCATCAAGGCTACGATTGAACCAAAAGATAATCATGCTGTGTTAACAACAACTCTTGAACCAGCAACAGTAAAAGTGTGGTTAAAAGAACATTACCCACAATTGCATTTGTTATCTGTTGGTCAGTTAATGGACATCTATAAAGACGTAGGCACACCGCAACAAGTGGCTGATCGTTACGATTTTAAAAACTTCAAAGGCACACACTTGGTTGGTCACACGCGTATGGCAACTGAATCTGCTGTAACGCCTGCACATGCGCATCCATTTACTGCGGGTGAAGACTGGTGCTTAGTGCATAACGGTTCTTTATCAAACGCACATAGCCTACGTCGCAAGTTAGAAAAAGAAGGTATCAATTTTGAAACTGACAATGATACTGAAGCCGCTTGCCGCTTTTTGCAATGGCGTATGCGTGAAGGCGATGATCTTAAAACTGCGTTAAATCATGGTTTTGAAGAGCTTGACGGTTTTTACACATTGTTAATGGGCACAAGCACTGAGCTTGCTTTAGTACGCGACCCATATGGTTGCAAACCAGCAATCATCGCTGAACATGATGACTATGTTGCAATTGCTTCTGAGTTCCGCTCATTAGCGCATTTGCCAGATATTAAAAACGCGAAGGTGTTCGAGCCTTCACCTAAGGAGATGTACGTATGGAAACTTTAAAATTTGATTTGGACACCAAACCATTACGTGAAGTGAATCAATTCCTTCACGGTGATGCAGGTAGTCTAAGCGGAAAAAAAATAGTCATTGAGAACCCAAATGGCGCGCATAACGTAGCGGTTGGTTTAAAAGCTGACGTAGACGTAACAATTAAAGGCCATGCAGGTTATTACGCAGCAGGGATGAATCAAATCGCTAAAGTGACTATTGAAGGTAGTGCCGGCAGTGGTGTGGCTGAAAATATGATGTCAGGTGTGGTTCATGTTAAAGGTTTCGCTTCAAACGCAGCTGGGGCAACGGCTAACGGCGGCTTACTAATCATTGATGGTGATGCTGGTTTACGTTGTGGTATTGCCTTAAAAGGTGCTGACATTGTTGTTGGTGGTTCTGTCGGTAGTTTCTCAGCTTTCATGGCACAGGCAGGTAACTTTGTTATTTTGGGTGACGCAGGTGATGGTCTTGGTGACTCAATCTATGAGGCTAAGTTGTTTGTACGCGGCACGGTAAAAAGCTTAGGCGCAGATTGTGAAGAAAAAACAATGAACGCGGAAGATAAGCAAATTCTAGCGGATTTGTTAAAAAAATCAGGTCATGCAGATGTCAGCCCGGATAGCTTTAAGCAATATGGCTCTGCTCGCACCTTGTACCACTTCCATGTCGATAATGCAGGAGCATACTAAAATGAGCGACGATAAATCAAAAGAACTACATAAAGCCCCTCAAACCACGCCACGTTATTCTGCAACGTTTGATGAATATACCAACTCTGAGATCAGACGTGCTGCCGCAACAGGTATCTACGATATTCGTGGCGCAGGTTCAAAACGTAAGTTACCGCACTTTGATGATTTGCTATTCCTAGGTGCATCAGTTAGCCGTTACCCATTAGAAGGCTACCGTGAAAAATGCGGTACAGATGTAGTGTTGGGCACACGCTTTGCTAAAAAACCAATTCATTTAAAAACACCAGTGACTATTGCTGGTATGAGTTTCGGTTCACTATCCGGCCCTGCTAAAGAATCACTAGGTCGTGGCGCAACTGCGGCTGGTACTAGTACAACAACTGGTGATGGTGGTATGACACAAGAAGAACGTGGTCACTCAACAACGCTAGTTTATCAATACTTGCCTTCACGTTACGGTATGAATCCAGACGATTTACGCAAAGCCGATGCAATTGAGTTAGTGATTGGTCAAGGCGCTAAACCAGGTGGCGGCGGTATGTTGCTTGGTCAAAAAATTACTGCACGCGTCGCAAAAATGCGTTGCTTGCCAGAAGGCATCGACCAACGTTCATCATGTCGCCACCCTGACTGGACAGGTCCAGATGACTTGGAAATTAAAATCGCTGAACTACGTGAAATTACTGATTGGGAAAAACCAATTTACGTGAAAATTGGTGCTACACGACCTTACTTCGACGTGGCGCTTGCGGTTAAAGCCGGTGCAGACGTGATTGTATTAGATGGTATGCAAGGGGGTACAGCGGCAACTCAAGAAGTGTTTATTGAACACGTCGGTATACCCATCTTGGCTGCGATTCGCCCTGCGGTGAAAGCGCTACAAGACTTAGGTGTTTATCGCAACGGTAAAGATAGCGTGCAGTTAATTGTGTCTGGCGGTATTCGCAACGGTGCAGACGTAGCTAAGGCAATTGCTTTAGGTGCTGATGCTGTCGCAATCGGTACAGCTGCGTTAATCGCATTAGGTGACAATGACCCGCATTTAGAAGCCGAGTACAACAAGCTTGGCACGACTGCTGGTGCTTATGATGACTGGCATGAAGGTAAAGATCCTGCAGGTATTACTACGCAAGATCCTGAATTAATGAAACGTGTAGACCCTATCAAAGCTGGTCATCGTTTGGCTAACTATATTGCAGTGATGACCATGGAAGCACAAGTCGTTGCACGCGCTTGCGGTAAGTCACATTTGCATAATTTAGAGCCAGAAGATTTAGTGGCATTAACAATCGAAGCTTCAGCAATGGCACAAGTGCCTTTAGCTGGTACAAGTTGGATTCCAGGAGTGACTAAATTCTGATTCTTTTCTAAAGAGTTTTTCCTACCCAATTTTATTGGGCTTTATGAGGGTATGCGTAATGGATAGTTTTTTCTACTTTAAGGCGGGTTCCTCCAACTACCAAATTAAGGTAGAAAAAACATTCATATTAAATGCGCATATCCTCACTTTTTATTTGTGCAGCTTAACCATAGCTGCATTTTTTTCGCCTATAGAAACTGCTTCATTACCAAACCTATGTCGATATTTAATTAACCTACCATTTTGGTGACTACGCCAGTCGTTTTTTTAATAGATTTTTGTCACACGTTCTATTTCACAAGTATTCAAAAAAATGAGGAGAGTGTTATGAGAGATGATAATAAAAAACGAATGAATGACATGTATATGCGAGATTGCCTGATGGCTTGGTTCGATGTTGCATTGTTATGGGCTGCTGTGATTTTTGTGTTAATCGCAATATTAGGCATCGTGAAAGACGACAATATTCGCTCTGTTCTGTATGTGGCTAGCTTTCTATTGATGCTTTTCAATACAGCATCAGTTTTTGCGATGACCAAGCACTTCAAAGAAGATAAAGACTTCATCTATGGTTTAGACATCAAACATCTAGACGCCAACCGTGCCGCTAAAATCAACCATTAGGAGAACCGTATGAATAAAAATTATACCCCTCCAAAACAGGGCATGTTTGGTCAAATTTTTGACACTATTTTAGTTTTAGTCTTGGTTTACGCCAGCCTGATGGTGCCATTGCTATTTAAGGCAGAAGCGAAAGCCGAAGCTGCAGCAGCAAGTGCATCAGCACATGTGCAGGTAAGTTGGCAGTCGTTAGGTCAGAATGAAATACAGCAACAGCAATGGGTAAAACTAGGCTATGACCCCGAAAAAGCTGCAACATTAATTAATAGCAGATTCGATTACACCATTGATCCACTGATGTTGATTATTACAATACTTGTGGTTGCTGGTTACTTCATTTTTATGTTGAAGGTGTCAGATAAACAATACCGCGAAGTCATAAAAGAAAAATTCGATAATAAATAGTTGCTCACTTTAAAGGGAGAAATATCATGAAGTTTTGGGATATTCTGGTGTATGCAGCATGGAGCATATCAGCGGTCATGTTGGTTTGGATGGTAGTAGATGCATTTATGATTTCTTCGCAATACGACGAAGAATATTTGATGAGTTCACGTGAAGGTGGTGAAGACGATGTCGTTCACGGCGTTCATTTAGAAGAGGGGAACTCATAATGGCTAAAGATAAAATTACGACGAGTAATAGTAAGCCTATCGCTATGCTTAAGGTACTTAACCCATTTCATATATGGGCTTTGGGTGTTGGTATCGTGCTGGTTGGTGAGTTTATGGGCTGGAATTTTACAGTAGGCAAGGGCGGTGCTTACGCTTCACTCATCGCTTGTTGGGTGATTGGTTTGCTATATACCTGTGTAGCGATGATAGACTCTGAAGTCACTTCAACAGTTGCAGCGGCAGGCGGGCAATATACGCAGGCTAAGCATATTGTTGGGCCACTGATGGCGTTTAATGTGGGGCTTTACCTAGTGATGGCCTATACCATGTTATGCGCTGCCGATGCCTTAGTGGTGGGTGACCTCATGAAGTCTGGCGCCGAGGTAATGGGATACGCCAATTTGGACACCAAGCCATTTGTGGTGTTGACAGTTGCTTTTCTAGCTTGGCTGAATTACCGCGGCGTGTTTGCCACACTCACGCTTAACTTAGTCATTACCTTTCTTGCCTTTGCCTCTTTAATAGTTTTATTCCTGTCGGTAGATCCGTTGCATCAAGGCGTTGTACTTCAACATCAAGCACTGCTGACAGATTTGCCCTATGGTTGGATTGGTGTGGTTGCAGCCCTGCAATTTGGTATGTGGTATTACTTGGGTATTGAAGGTACTTGTCAGGCGGCAGAAGAGGTTCGCTCAGCAGGTCGTTCTATTCCACTTGGTACGATGGGCGGCATGATGACATTGTTAGTCGCTGCGACTATTACGTGGTTTGTAGCAACTGGTTTGATGCCTTGGCAATATTTAGGTCAAGCAGTCACACCTATGTACGATGCGGCTACATTGTTGGGTAGTAGTCAATTGCAGTTAATGTTGTTTGTGGCTACTGCTTTTGCTGCGATTGCTTCAGCAAATGGCTGTATCAACGATGCGTCACGCGCTTGGTTCTCATTAGGTCGTGACCGTTACATGCCTGTGTTCTTTGGCGCTATCCATCCTAAATACCGCACACCTTATCGCTCAGTACTATTTTTAGTGCCTATCGCGATTTCGTTTGCGTTTACAGGGTTGTTGGATCAAGTGATTACTTTCTCTATCCTATCCGGCTTGCTTGGCTATACTTTCATGACATTTAACATGATTAAATTCAGAAAAATGTGGCCATTAGGATCGATACACCGTGGTTATATTCATCCGTTTCATCCGATACCGGCGATTACCTTGTTAACCTTGTGTTGCGCGACTTATTTTGCAACGTTCTTAGGTTACGGTGCTTCACTGTTATCAATTATGGCGTTCTATATCTTGGCATCTATCTGGTTTGTGTTGCGTCGTTATAAGTTCGTAAAACGTGCAGATCAATTCACGATGCCTTGGCCTCGCCCAAAAGGTTATTAAGCTTACCCATTGATATAAACCATTGGCAGCGGCTTAAACCCCGCTGCCACATAAGGCTTAATATGAATATAGTCGTTTTACTATTACTCAGCGTGATGGTGGTGATGTTATATCGCAAACATCAGCATGCTGTCAGTTATCGAGTCGATGCTAGAGGTCGGATATTTGACGAGTGTGCGCTGTTGCTGGCAAATACGCAGCAACGTTTAGATAAAGCAAATCTACCAATACTTGAAGGTGTTTACAGTGGTTACAAGGTATCACTAAGTATTGTAGAAGATACACTTGGCTGGCGAAAAGTGCCGCCACTATGGCTATTAATTAAGGTGGAAGCGAATCTGCAAAGTACCGGTACCTTAGATTACATTGTAAGGCCTTCTAATAACGAGTTCTATAGTCCTTCATGGCAATGGAATGGCAATTTAACTATTCCAGCAGGTTGGCCACAACATGCCATTCTGAAGTATCAACATCAAGCTGTTGATTTAAATTTAATTGATTCGTTCGTACCTAAACTATTTGCTAATGCGAATATGAAAGAGTTATTAGTCGCCCCAAACTTTACTAGATTGACCTATATGGTTAAGCAGGCTGAACGAGGTGAATACCTCATCATGCGAAATGCTATTTACGAAAATACCCCAATTGCTAAAAATATAGTAGAGACCTTATTAAAGCAGGCTATCGCAATACGTATAAATATAGAAAACTCAGGAACTGTTTTAAAAGCCCAAGCAGCTTAAAAAGGGAATATATGGCATTAAACGATCACCAAATATTACAAAAACCATTAGACGCAAAACTAGTATTACTTGTCGCTATTTTCCTGCCTGGGATGGGACAGGTAATCAATAATGCGCCAAAGCGAGGTTTCTTTATGGCGTGCTTTATGATTATTCTCGGCCTGATTACCTTTAACTTAGCGCAACCGCATGTTTCAATGGTTGGCAAGCTTTCGGGCGGGATTTTCATTTATGCGATTTCTATTTTAGATGCTTATTATTGGGCAAAATATCGCATGGAAATATTTTCAAGCGAGCATTGATTAAGCGTTAACGCGTGTTTGGCATACCTACCCAAACGTAGTAGTACTTAAAGAGAATTGTTAAGAAAGCAGCCAAGAATGAGAATGTATTACGTAAGTTTGACGATAAGTCATCTCCTAATCTTACGTTGAGTAGCAACCTTAAAGGAGGCAAGCAGTTTACTAGTGAGTTTGCACTTGCCTCCTTCTTTTTTAAGTGTTTCATACATTGCATCTCCGTACATTATTCAAACGACTATGAATAATGTAATTTAAGAAAGAAGATATAGATGAATTTGCCCATAGATTTCTCATTACAAGATGTACAAAACTTGGCGGACACCCGCCAACTTGCGATTGATAAAGTTGGCATTCGCGCAATACGTCATCCAGTAATTATCAAAGATAAAGCAGGCAGTGCCCAGCATACCGTGGCCATGTTTAACATGTATGTGCATTTGCCAAAGCATTTTAAAGGCACGCATATGTCTCGTTTTGTTGAGATACTTAACGAAAATGAGCGTGAAATATCGGTAGACAGCTTCAGAATAATCTTGCAGGAAATGGCAACAAGATTAGAGGCGAAATCTGGCTATATTGAAATGACTTTTCCATACTTCATTAATAAATCCGCGCCTGTTTCTGGTGTGAAAAGTTTACTCGATTATGAAGTTACATTGATTGGTGAAATACAAAATGGAAAGCATGACGTTAAAGTAAAAGTATTAATTCCCGTCACTAGCCTTTGCCCATGCTCTAAAAAAATATCAGCTTATGGTGCACACAATCAACGTTCGCACGTCACTATTACCATTGCCTTAAAAGAGTTCATGTGGCTTGAAGATATGATCAAGATGGTTGAAGCGCAAGCATCTTCTGAGCTATACGGTCTGCTCAAAAGACCAGATGAAAAATACGTGACTGAACTGGCCTACGATAATCCAAAGTTTGTTGAAGATATGGTGAGAGATATCGCGACAGTCTTTAAAAATGACCCTCGAGTAAAAAGCTACGTGATTGAATGTGAGAATTTTGAGTCTATACATAACCATTCCGCGTATGCCTGTATATCAAGTGAGCAATCTGTAAATGTTGAAGATAATCCCGCTAAAGCGCATAAAGCTAGTTCTGTGAGCCCCTGTGTTTCTAGCGAAAATGGCTATTGTGAGTAAATGATGAACGATATTGTTAACCTAAGTTATTTAGAACAAGTAAAAACGATACCTGCGTTTAAGGTATTGGAAAATCCTACCGTCTCTATTAGCCCAATGATTGAAATTATTGAGGAAATGCGCCAAGGCCGTATGGTGGTGTTATTGGATGATGAAGATCGCGAGAATGAAGGCGATCTCGTCATGGCGGCACAATTTGTAACGCCCGCAGACATTAACTTTATGGCTAAACATGGACGAGGTTTAATCTGTTTAACGCTCACTGAGGAGCGAGGTAAGCAACTAAAGCTTGAACCTATGGTGAAAAAAAATGGTACGAAAATGGGTACCAATTTCACGGTTTCTATTGAAGCTGCTGAAGGCGTCACTACGGGTATTTCAGCCGCTGATAGAGCGCATACTATTCAAACAGCGGTTGATGTGAATGCTAGACCACTAGATATAGTGAGTCCTGGGCATGTATTTCCTTTAATCGCGCAAAAAGGTGGCGTGTTGGTGCGTGCGGGTCATACTGAGGCTGGTTGCGATCTTGCGAAACTAGCTGAACTTGAGCCAGCGTCTGTGATTTGCGAAATATTAAAAGACAATGGCGAAATGGCAAGACTGCCAGATTTACTTGAGTTTGCAGCGAAGCATGGTTTAAAAGTAGGCACGATTGCCGACTTAATTAATTATAGAAGTCAGACTGAACGTTTGGTGGCTAGGGTTGCTGAACGAAAAATCGATACAGCTTACGGCGAGTTTCAATTAATTGCTTTTAATGATGCCGCCGCCAACGAAACACATTTGGCCTTAGTCAAAGGTAAGGTAAGCGCTAATAAAAGTGTATTGGTCAGAGTGCATGAGCCGTTAACTATCATTGATTTGTTAGACGCAAGTAGTAAGAGCCATAGCTGGAGTTTGCCTCATGCAATGGAACACATTAGCAAAGCAGAGTCTGGCGTTATTGTGATGCTTAGACGACAAGAAGAGAGTGAGGATATTGTTCATGCAATCAAATCTGCAGGTCAACCAGTTGACAATCAATATACGCTTAAAGATTATGGCATTGGTGCGCAGATATTACGAGATTTGGGAGTGGTAAAAATGCGCCTAATGGCTGAGCCTCGTAAGATTCCTAGCATGGCAGGGTTCGGCTTGGAAGTCACCGAGTTTATCGCCTACGAAGCTTAATTGGTAGGTTGAAGGCGGTGCGTAGAATAGCTGAAATAGGTACAGCTATTCACCGTAGTTAGAAACAAATACTCTGGCGCAAATCAAACAGATAAAACTAACTGTACCTATCACGACTATCGCTAAAATATCAGCGCCTGCATAACCCCAAAATTCACTCATCATCACTCCTTTTGTTATGGTAGTAGCAGTCCAGTATCTACCATTCGTGTTATTCCAAAATCTGAAACTTGGTATTTAAAAAGTAGATTTGATTGACCATTGATTGTTTCAAGTTTGCTTTCAATACGCTTTATCAGCCCAGCGGAAGCTAACTCATCTAAAGCAATACGTAAGGTTTTCTCTCTAAATCCCCCAGACTCCCCATATTCAGCAAATACTTTTTCAATGAGTTGTTGATCCCAAATTCCACCAGATTTAGAAATAGCGACTAATAAAAATCCTTTTTGGTGCAGCTTCATGAGTATGCTTTACCCTTGCTAACGGCATCGCTGTTGTCGCGTAGTTCTGCAACTGATTCAGCAGATTCGCTGAACATAACACAGCTGCCTAATACCGTTAGAAACAACCCTAATATAAAATACCATTGAGGTAGTTGCAGCGTAAATGCTGCAATGAAAATAAGTGCAAAAACTGCATATAAATTGCCAATAGCTTCACCTCGACCAACTCCAATTAAACTAAAACTCTTATAAAAAGCCGTATAACAATAAGCGTGGCAAGCTGCAGCAAGCACTATCCATAACATGGCTTTGCTATGCGTAAATGTATCCACAATAAGCGCTTTGATAGGTAAGTCTGTGAATGTGGCGAGAAAGGGTAAGATGAGTAAGCCCCAAAATAATATTTCAAATGAAAATCGGCAATGAATACCAACATCTGGGTCAGAAACATCCATAGCTCGTCCTGCGACTGCGCCCTCTGTACCCCAACCAATCGCAGACATAATGCCGCCTACATAACCTAACCACGCATTAGGGTTGCTGGCATCCATTTCACCAAATAGGCTAGGGCCATAAATCACCATGCCGCCAAAAATAATGATGCACATGCCAATTGCCGCACGCTTCGAGATTTTTTCTTTGTACCAAAGCCTTGCGATAATGGCGCCTATGACTGGATAAAATAGTGATGATATGGCAGCAAACACAGGGCCAACAAAGCCCATCGCCATATACGAGCCAAAGATGGCTAAAGGGCCGCCACAAAGTGAGGCAAGGGCATACCACTTGGAAATCTTGCTAAAACGCACCATGGTTCGGCCGTAATCTTTCACCTTACCGAGAACCATATTCCAAAGGAGTAAGAAGAAAAATACAGTAATGGCATGTATCCACGTCATCACTGCGGTAGCGGCTAATCTCAATGTTTGTTGATCTGCTGAAATATCTACATAAGGATGTTCAGACCAAAGTGCTGTTCCTGGAACATACCAAGCGCCCCAAAGTATGGCTGTCCAAAGTGCCCACATAAAGCCCCAGCGTTGATTTCTAGCATAGTGTTTATGTAAGGCGTGATTCAGAGCAGCGCTGTTCAAAATAAAACTCTTTCAGATAAATTTATGCGTTAATCAGATCTGTTCACTAGACGCTCAGCTGCAGCGGTGAAATTAAGCATTAATTTATTTTTAGTTGCCACTTCCAGCCCGATTTGATTAATAGCCTTTGACATACACTCTAGCCAAATATCTTTTGACTCAGCATTAATCTCTACATGTTCATGCATGGTTCTGACATTTGAGTGACCATGTTTCTCTACATATAATTTAGGCCCACCTAAAAACCCCGAAAGAAAGTTAAATTGTTCAACACGTGAATGCGCTAAGCCGTTGCCGCGTAGATGTAATAAAAGTAATGGATGAGCAAATTGTTCAGTTTCAACAATGTCATAAAAAACCTTTACTAGGTTTAAGACGCCATCCTCTCCACCCACTAAATCATATAAAGAACTATTTGCAGTATCACGCATTGTTGGCTGAACACTTGTCATTGGTCGCTTTCTTCACTATTGATTAACTTATATATACGACGTAATAGTAAACAGTGGAATTGTGAATAAACACTATCTTGAAGGTGTAATACTTAAGAAGTATTTGGCTGGAAAAAATAGGGCGCACAATGGACGAGGTCAAGTGTTAAGCAAACTACTACTTTATGAGTAATCCGTTATGAGAATTGCACACAACTAATGATTGTCATCAAATGCATATCAATGCGGCAAGTTTTTTAAACTCCGTAGATGTTTTTATATGTAGGTGTATTAACTACTTATTGATTAGGTGACACGGGCTGGTTTTATTGCTTCACCCAGGTGGGCAGCTCCTTAGTTATATTTGGAGTTGTAATGGGAATTTTATAAAAAGGGGACTTAAATTGAGTGTAATTTCTTCGGTTGATGCGATTTCAGCTGATCTTTCAGAAAACGTTGCAGCGCAAAATGCAACGTTACACAGAAAGATTGGCTGGCAAGGCGCATTCTGGGTGGCAAGTGGCGTTCCTGCACTTGTTCTGTTTTCAATTGGCGCTATTGCCGCTACAGTAGGAAAGCCAGCATGGATGATTTGGGCGATTTCCATCACCTTTGGTTTTATTCAAGCCTTTACTTACGCGGAAATTGCAGGCCTGTTTCCGCATAAGTCTGGCGGTGCTTCAATCTACGGCGCAGTTGCATGGGTAAAGTACAGTAAGTTTATTGCTCCTGTTTCAGTTTGGTGTAATTGGTTTGCTTGGTCGCCAGTGTTAGCCATTGGCTCTGGGCTGGCAGCAGGCTATATGTTAAGCGCCTTATTCGCACCAGATGCGGTAATCAATACTTGGCAGATTACCTTATTAGACTTAGGTATGGTTAAGGACGGATTGGCGCTGAGAATAAACGCAACATTTATTGTAGGGGCAGCTGTTCTACTATCCGTATTTGCTGTTCAGCATGGCGGTATTTTACGTTCTGCTAAAACAACCATGATTCTTGGTGTAATTGCATTAATTCCATTGATGTTGATTGGTTTGGTACCATTATTAACAGGTGATATTTCACAAGCTAACTTTTTCCCATTAGCACCACTTGCGCATGATGCAGCTGGCAATGTGATTGATGGCGTGTGGGGTATCGAAGGTTGGAAGTTAATGGCAGGGGGGCTCTTTATTGCAGCATGGTCTACCTATGGTTTTGAAACAGCTGTTTGCTACACACGTGAATTTAAAAATCCAAAGACAGATACGTTTAAAGCAATTTTTTATTCTGGTTTGCTTTGTGTGGCTGTATTCACGTTAGTACCAATTGCCTTTCAAAGTCATCTTGGTTTGGGTCATATGGTGACACCAGCCGTGGTGGACGCAGCTGGCGTAGTGACTACTCCAGCTGTTTATGACGGCATGCTAGAGGCTTCAATCTACAGCGGCATGGGTGTAGCAGCAGCGTTCTCAGATATTGTGGGTGGCGGTGCTTTCGTAGCGAATGTGATGGTCATTATGATGGTGTTAGCTTTAATGCTATCCATCATGACTTCAATGGCTGGTTCTTCACGTACTTTATACCAAGCATCTGTTGATGGATGGTTACCTAAGTATTTGTCTCATGTAAATGATCATGGGGCGCCTACAAAGGCGATGTGGACAGATCTGTGCTTCAATCTACTACTGTTGATGATGTCAGATTATGTATTCATTCTTGCAGCATCAAACGTAGGCTACATCATTTTCAACTTCCTTAACCTTAACTCTGGTTGGATCCATCGTATTGATAGACCAAAATGGGATAGACCATACAAAGCACCAACTATACTCTTGGTATTAGGCGGCATTCTTGGCTTCGTTAACTTGGGTATTATGGGTTTAGGTGCTGACGTATGGGGTGCAGGAACATTGAAGGTTGGATTGTTATTTGCCGCCTTGATTCTCCCTGTGTTTGTTTATCGTCACTATATTCAGGATAAAGGCGTATTCCCTAAACAAATGTTAGAGGATATGCATCTTGATGAGCATGAAGATGGCGTAGCAAACAGGGCAGGTATTCTTCCATACATTGCATTAGCTGCAGGTATTGGATTGGTTTGGTACTTACATAGCTTGTAATTAGTAATAGTTAATTTCTTAGATTTAAATAATGGCGAACGGGCATATTGTCCGTTCGCTTTTTTTTATTTTCACTGATGGTTTTGTTAGTAACACCAAAGTAGTAAGCCATGAGGGTAATTGTTTACATAGCGCATCACATTGAGAATAGCCATACAGTAAATTCCTAAACACATCGGAGAGTAATATGGCACGTGATCCAAAACATGACATCTTGTTTGAACCCATTCAAATAGGCCCAAAAACTTTACGCAATCGCTTCTATCAAGTGCCTCACTGTATTGGTGCTGGTTCAGATAAGCCGGGCTTCCAAGCTGCGCATCGCTCAATGAAGGCCGAAGGCGGCTGGGCGGCAATGAACACTGAATATTGCTCGATCAATCCAGAGTCAGATGATACACATCGTTTGTCAGCACGTATTTGGGATGAAGGTGATGTGCGCAACTTACGCGCAATGACGGATGAGGTGCATAAGTATGGTGCGCTTGCAGGTGTCGAGCTATGGTACGGCGGTGCGCACGCACCTAACATGGAATCACGCGCAACGCCTCGTGGACCAAGCCAGTATGCTTCGGAATTCGAAACATTATCCTACTGTAAAGAAATGGACTTCAGCGATATTGCGCAAGTTCAGCAATATTATGTGGATGCCGCTAAACGCTCACGTGATGCTGGTTTTGATATTGTTTATGTATACGGTGCTCACTCATATTTACCTCTTCAATTTTTAAATCCTTACTACAACAAACGTACTGATAAATACGGTGGTTCATTAGAGAATCGCGCTCGCTTCTGGTTAGAGACATTAGAAAAAGTTAAACATGCAGTTGGCAGCGAGTGTGCCATTGCAACACGTTTTGCCGTTGATACTGTGTCTGGCCCAGGTCAAATTGAAGTTGAAGTTGACGGTATGAAATTCATTGAGTTAGCTGATCCATTAGTTGATTTGTGGGATGTGGATGTAGGTGACATCGCGGAATGGGGTGAAGATGCAGGTCCATCACGTTTCTATCAACAAGGTCACCAAGTGCCTTGGACTAAGTTTGTTAAACAAGTTTCTAAAAAGCCAGTATTGGGTGTAGGTCGCTTTGTAGATCCAGAAAAAATGACTGAGATCGTGACCAAAGGCTACGCAGATATTATTGGTTGCGCACGTCCTTCAATTGCTGATCCATTCTTACCACAAAAAATTGAACAAGGTCGTTATGACGATATACGTGTATGTATCGGTTGTAACGTATGTATTTCTCGCTGGGAAATTGGTGGCCCGCCAATGATATGTACGCAAAATGCGACAGCTGGTGAAGAATACCGTCGTGGTTGGCATCCAGAGAAATTCGCTAAAACTACATCAAAAGATTCAGTACTAGTGGTTGGTGCAGGTCCATCTGGTTCAGAAGCCGCTCGTGTATTGTTAGAAAAAGGCTTTACTGTTCACTTGTATGACAAAGCTGAAAAAATTGGTGGTCATTTAAACTCAGTAACCACCTTGCCAGGCTTGGGTGAATGGAGTTATCACCGTGATTACCGTGAAACTCAAATTACTAAACTAGTGAAAAAGAACAAAGAAAGCCAAGTTGCACTCGGTCAAAAACCAATCACTGCAGATGAAGTGCTGCAATACGGCGCTGACAAAGTGATTATTGCAACTGGTTCTTCATGGAATACTGACGGTACCAACTGCTTAACACATGACCCTATTCCGGGTGCAGATGCCTCATTGCCAGACCAATTAACGCCTGAACAAGTATTAGAAGGTAAAAAGAAAATTGGTAAACGCGTTGTTATTTTAAATGCGGATACTTATTTTATGGCACCGAGCTTAGCTGAAAAATTAGCAACAGCAGGTCATGAAGTGACTGTTGTTTCAGGTGTGCACATGGCGAACTATATGCACTTCACACTTGAATATCCAAATATGATGCGTCGTTTGCATGAGTTGCATGTGGAAGAAATTGGCGACCATTTCTGTTCAAAAATTGAAAGCGGACGTCTTGAAATCTACAACATTTGGGGTGATGGCTCTAAACGTACTTATCGCGGCCCAGGCGTTTCGCCTCGCGATGCAAACACAACGCATCGTTGGTTAGAGTTTGACTCATTAATCCTAGTAACAGGTCGTCATTCTGAAAATGCATTATGGAATGAGCTGAAAGCACGTGAATCAGAATGGGCTGAAAATGATATCAAAGGCATCTATTTGATTGGTGATGCTGAAGCGCCACGCCTGATTGCAGATGCAACGTTCACAGGTCACCGTGTAGCACGTGAGATTGAAGAGGCTAATCCACAAATAGCCATACCATACAAACGTGAAGTGGCTGTTTGGGGCGCACCGCATATGCCAGGCGGCACCTTCAAAGTCGAGTACAAAGTTTAGATCGGTTAATCACGTTCGCTGGAGTGTCTACAGCGAACGTGATTAAACCTTTTTAAATAATCTCATGTACAAACATTAAAAATAACAAATTATTAATACCTATCAATAGGTGGAGCTAAATGGATAATTCTAAAGAAATCACCCGCGTGCTGTTTGAGAACTTTCAGCCACAGGCGATACATTTATTCTATGCCATCGGTTATTTGGCGATTGCGGTGTTCATTTATGGCGTTTACGTTCAAATTCGCAAATACCGTCGCGGTAAACCTGATGGCTCTTGGAATGAACTATTTCACCGTTTTGTTGATATGGTTAAAACCATGGCAACGCATCGCACCTTGGTGCGACGTGATAAAAGTGCAGGGCGCGCTCATGGCTTAATATTCTTAGGTTTTGTATTGCTATTTATTGGTACCTCAACCATTACGCTGGAATATGACATTCTAGAGCCCTTATTTGGCGTTAAATTTTGGTACGGTAACTTTTACCTATTGTTCTCATTAGTACTGGATTTAGCTGGATTAGGTTTAATTGCTGGTCTTATCTACATGATGTATAGACGTAAATGGTTACATTTACCTAAGCTTGATTACAAAAGAGTCGATAGACAAGAAGGCGATATCGATTTTGATCGTAGCGAATATCGCCGTGAAGACTGGGCATTTCTCTGGTCATTCATCTTAATCGGTATCACGGGCTTTATTTTAGAAGCAACCCGTTTAGTATGGCTTAACGATAGGCCAGAAGTCTGGGATTACCGCATGTGGTCACCAGTGGGTGCTTTGCTTGCCCAAATCATGCAGACATTGGGAATGGCATCTGAAAGCGCTGGAGCATTCCGCCCCTACTTATGGTGGTTTCACGGCTTGCTTTCACTGACTTTTATTGCATGCATTCCGTACACGAAAATCAAACACATTTTCACAGCAGCTACCTCTTTAATGTTTAAAGATCAGCTAGCAGGTAGAAGATTGCCAAAAGTACCAGATGACCAAAAAACCGCAGGATACAAGACTATTACTGACCTGACTTGGAAAAACTTGCTGCATCTTGATGCCTGTACTAAATGCGGTCGATGCCAAGAGGCATGCCCAGCAAACGCAGTAGGCGCCCCATTATCGCCAAGAGATGTCATTCTTTCTTTACGTGAATTTGCGAACCATGCATTGAGCGCTAAAGAGCTACCGAAAGAAGCCGAGTTAGACATTCACGGTAAAGATGTAGGGCAAGTGTTCATGGAAACACTCTGGTCCTGCCGTACTTGCTTAGCATGCGTGGAGATTTGTCCAGTGGCCGTAGAACATGTGCCGATTATCGTACAAATGCGCCGCAACCTAGTTGAAGCGGGCGAAATGGAGCCTTTGCTAGAAAAAACACTGCAAACCATTCATAAAACAGGTAATTCTTTTGGTGAGTCAAAACGTAAAAGAGCCGCTTGGGCTAAAGAGTTGCCGTTTGAAATTAAAGATGCACGTAAAGAACCAGTGGATGTGTTGTGGTTCGTTGGGGATTATGCATCCTTTGACCCACGCAATCAAAAAGTAACACAGTCGTTCGCTAAATTAATGCACCACGCAGGCGTCAATTTCGGCCTGCTTTTTGAAGCTGAACTTAATGCAGGCAATGATGTACGACGCGTTGGTGAGGAAGGTTTGTACGAACTGCTAGCTTCATCGAATATCGGCACATTGCAAGCTTGTGACTTTGCATCAATTGTGACAACCGACCCGCACTCGTTTAATACGATACGTAACGAATATCCAGATTTTGGTGGCAAGTTTGAAATTGAACACTATACAACTTTGGTTAAACGACTCATTGAAACAGGTCAAGTTAAGCTTAAGAAGAAGCTCGATTATCGTGTCACCTTTCATGACCCTTGCCATTTAGGCCGCTACAACAAAGGCTATGACGCGCCACGTGAAGTGATTAAATTGCTGGGTTGTGAGTTAGTAGAAATGGCACGAAACCGTGATAACTCATTCTGTTGCGGCGCGGGTGGTGGTCGCATATGGATTCCTGATCCAGTTGGTATTGAAAAACCATCAGCTAACCGAATGAAAGAAGCTGGTCAAATTGAAGGTCTGCAAGTGTTTGTGGTGTCATGCCCGAAAGACTTAACAATGTTTGAAGATGCACTTAAAACATCAGGCTTTGAAGGACAGTTTGTAGTGCGCGAACTCATTGAGTTAATTGACGAGTGTATTGAATACGAAGTTTGGGAAGACACTGCAGTGACGGCTTGATATGCGGCTTGCTAACAGTGCTACAGCATTAGTGAATTTAGCATTGAAGGCTCGCGACCCTTATAGTGCTACTGCCGTTTATAGCATTGCAGAAGGTAAACAAAAGCATCAATTGAAAGAGTTAATGTTTGGTAAGCGGCGAGATGCTTTAGCGTTGGCTCGATGGGAGCATACGCCAGCATCGGTATTAGAAGCGCTTTGTAGCACTTCTGATGATGCAATTGTTGTTAGGTTAGATAAGAACCAGAACACACCGACTTTGGCGATATCAAAGCTTTATGTTGCTGAAAATCAGCGTAGTAAATGTAGTACTAGTTTGACGGTTTTAGTTGCACAACATCGGCATGCTTCGCCCAGTATTTTGAAAAATATTGCGCAGTTTGAGAGTGAGGAAGCAAGTGTGTTAGCCCTGAGTAAAAACTTAGCTGCAAATAGTGAAGTGCTCAGTATTTTACTAGGTAGATTTGAGTCAAGTTCGATATTGGCAGCACTGCAAAAGAATATAAGTGAGCATCCATCTACTTCTTCTCAGCTGCTTGAGCAGTTGTATGAAAAAGGCGATGTGTACGTTAAAGCTGCGGTGATTGGACATGCCAATTGTCCTTTGCAATTGATTGATAAGGCACTACTTGAGGAAAATGTCTTAATTCAGCGCCAACTGGCGTCTGATAAGCGTTTGAGTCATGAAGTAATCAGTCGCCTAAGTTTGCATCAGGATAAGTCGGTGCGATGTGCGGTGGCTTCTAATGTAATCGCTTCGAGGAGGGTGATTAAGGCGTTAGTAAGTGACGATAGTGACATGGTAAGACGAGCTATAGCATCAAGGCTTGATTTAACAGCACACGTCATTAGCCGCTTAATGAATGACCAAGATGTATGGGTAAGGCAAAAGTTAGCGCGAAATCCAACTGTTTCATTTGGAGTTTTGGATAAGTTATCTAAAGACCTGCAAGCAGATGTGCGAAGAGGTGTGGCAAGAAACTCTCGATGCCCGATTAAGTTACTGCATTTGTTAGCTAAAGATGAAGATTATTGGGTACGTGCTGCGGTGGCATATCAGCACAGAACGCCTAAGCAGTTGTTGGAAGAACTTGCAGGAGATACTGCGGTAGATGTATTAAGTGGCGTTGCAAATAACCCGAATACACCACAGCGACTATTGAAGAAGTTAACGTTTTCTGTAGAAGCCGATGTCAGGCGCGGCGTTATTTTAAACCCGAGTGCGACGCGATTTACTTTGTTGCCATTGTTAGAAGATGACTATTACTTACATCGATTAATGCTAGTTGGGAATAGTAAATTGAAAGATAAAGATAAATGGCACTTGTGCTTTGATCCAGATTATCAGGTCAGATTTACGGCATTTAAGTATTTTGCAGTTCATTTTATAAAAAGTATTTGATATAAGTTTCAAGGAGAAAATAAGTATGAAAATTTTAGTTGCGGTAAAACAAGTGGCGGCATTAGATGAAGACTTTGAAATCCGTGCGAATGAAAAAGATGTCGATGAAGACTTTCTTTTGTATGACTTAAACGAGTGGGATGATTTCTCACTTGAAGAGGCCATGAAAATTAAAGAGTCTGGCACGACAGAGGTTGAAGTTGTCGTCGTTTCAGTAGGGCCAGATCGCGTGGATGAAAGTCTGCGTAAATGTCTAGCTAAAGGTGCAGACCGTGCCATCAGAGTTTGGGATGACAGCATTGAGGGTTCGGATGCCATTGCCATTGGGAGGATTTTAGCCGCCGTGGCAAAAAAAGAAGCGCCCGACATGATATTTGCTGGCGTGCAATCATCGGACCAAGCTTACGCCTCAACTGGAATTTCAACAGCAGCTTATCTCAATTGGCCGCATGCGGCAGTGGTCGCTGACTTGCAATATCAAGCCGGCAACAAAAGTGCTGTGGTTCGTCGCGAATTAGAAGGTGGCTTGTTACAAGAAGTTGAGATTAATTGCCCTGCGGTATTAACCATACAACTCGGCATTAACAAGCCAAGATACGCCTCATTGCGTGGCATTAAACAAGCTGCTGCTAAACCTATCGAGGAAGTTACATTGTCTGATATCGGCTTGTCTGGTGCTGATGTCGGAGCAGGTAACTCTATGTCGCACGTTCGTCGCATGTATATTCCAGCTAAAGGTCGCGCAGAAATGATTGAAGGCACGATAGCTGAGCAAGCGGCTAAGTTGATTCAAATTATGAACGAATTTAAAGGAGTTTAAGCATGAGTACAATTTTGGTAATTGCAGAGCATCGTCGTAATGAGTTGCGCCCTGTCACCTTTGAGCTCATTTCCGCGGCACAAGGTTTGAAAAAATCGGCAGATGACAAAGTCTTGGTTGCGGTAATTGGCAGTCAGGCTGAAACGTTTACTACTGCATTGTCTGTGAGTGGTGTAGATGAAATATTAACTATTGCAGCTCCAGTTTCAGAATTTGATCCTGATGTTTATGAAGCGGCAGTTTCTGCTTTAATTGAGGCTAAAAATCCTAGTGTTGCCTTGCTGCCTCACTCAGTCGACTCACTTGGCTATGCGGCTACATTAGCGAGTAAAGCAGGATATGGATTCGCTACCGATGTGTTCATCGTCGAATATCAAGGCAGTGATTTAGTCGCAACACGTGGTGGCTATAATCAAAAAGTGAATGTAGAAGTGGATTTTCCAGGTAAGAGTGTTGTTGTCATGACTATTCGCGCCAGTGTGTTTAAGCCATTAGAAGGTTCAGGTAGCCCAACTGTAAGTAACTTTGATTTGCCTGCGGTTCAATCGCGCAGCCAAAACAAAGACTTTGTTGAGCAGGGTGGTGGTAATGATATTGATATCACCACCGTTGATTTTATTATGTCTATCGGTCGCGGTATTGGTGAAGAAACTAATGTTGAACAGTTTAGAGAGTTAGCGGAAACTGCTGGCGCTACTTTATGTTGTTCACGCCCAATTGCTGATGCAGGATGGTTACCGAAATCAAGGCAAGTTGGACAGTCTGGTAAAGTAGTTGGCTCATGTAAACTTTATGTGGCATTAGGCATTTCTGGTTCGATTCAGCATATGGCTGGTATGAAACATGTACCTACTATTGTTGCAGTTAATACTGACCCGAGCGCTTCAATCTTTACCATTGCTAAGTACGGTATCGTGGCAGATATTTTTGATTTTGAAGAAGAACTGAACAGCCAACTGGCTGCTTAGTAACAAAAAAGTTACAAGTATTAAACTCTCTAAATGGCGTGAGGCTAAGACCTAGTCTTCACGCCATTTCATTAAACTTCTCAAAATCTATCCCTCAATATTCAGTACCTCTTAAGTAGTACACCTTCAAGAGAATTTTCTCTGATTTTCTATTCCGATAATGTGTAATCAATCTCTTAACAATTTCATTTTATTAGGTAAGGAAAATAATGCGAAATTCTATTCTTAACGATAGACACGCGACGCTTGGATCCAGTTTAGATGGCGACAAATGGAACGACATGGTCATTCCTTGGAGCTATAACACAGATCCCAATGATGAAACGATTGCAGTTCGTAGTCGTGCAGCTTTATTCGATGTTTCTGCACTTAACTTAGTCGATGTCACTGGTGCTGATGCTGAGGCGATATTAAATGCCATGGTCGCCAAAGATATTACCAAACTTAAAATCAACACTGGCATTATCGCGGTGGAAATGAATGAAGCTGGCGATTTGTGTGACGATATTATGATTATTCGTCTAGGTGCCAATGAATTTAAAATCTCCCATGGAAGTGGTAAAACACCAGAAAACTTAAGTAAATTATCTGTAGGAAAAAACATTAAAGTTCAAAAAGATGATGATACGCACGTATTGTCATTGCAAGGTCCAAAATCGCTTGAAATTCTTACGCCGCATGTTGGCATTATATTGTCCGAGTTACCCTATTTTAGTTTTATTAAAACTACCTTATTTGGCATTGATGTGATGATTGGCCGTGGTGGATATGCAGCAGAACGCGGCTATGAAATATATAGTGCAGCAAAAGATACGGTCGCCATTTGGGACAAAATCCTTGAGCTAGGAAAAGCTTTTGGCATCATGCCAGCCTCTTGGAATTGTCTGGAGTTAACTAGAGTAGAAGCTGCTTTGCAGTTCTTTCCGTTTGAAATGCCAGAGGGTGACACAACCCCTTGGGAAGCTGGTCTAGGTTGGGCAATTGATCTTGATAAAGCAGCTGAATATACAGGTAAAGCGGCTGCATTAAAGTCCAAAGGTAAGGAGCGCGTTAAACAAGGCGGTATTGTTTGCCAAAGTGCAACGGCTGTGGAAGCTGGCGCTAAAATCATGAAAAATGGTATTGAAGTTGGTGTTGTTACTAGTAGCAGTTACAGCCAATACTTAATGCAGTCCATCGCGATGATGCATATCAAGCCTGAATACTCAGCCATTGGTTCTGAGGTTGAAATAGTCGGCAAAAATTCTAGTTGCAAAGCAAGAGTGGCTCAAACGCCATTTTACGATCCAATGCGCTTGCGTACATATCCAGAAAGAGTGAAAGGTTAATCATGGAACGTGGATATTGGATTAGAAGCAAGCCTGTTTACACTTCATTATTGTGGCATGAAAAAGCCACTTCGCATTTGGTAGTAGCGCAAGGTCAGGGTGGCATGGCGGTGTTGAAATTGTTTCAGTTAATGCATCCCAAGCAAGCAATCACTGTGTTGTATATGCCCCATGCTGAGGCAGATTATTCTAAAACACTTGTAAAAGTAGTGCCTGAGGGTTTGCAACTCTTAGAAACTGAGCAAGAGGTTTTAACTAAGTTGGATAGCGTCTTGCAGGGCATGTGTATGGGTATGCGGCTTTATATTGCTGGCTCTGAAGACTTTATATGGTCAGTAGCAAAAGTGGCAAATAAGTTCGGCATTGAAGATGTTGGCATGATGAAAGAGCTGACAGGCACATTGGCAAGACCTATTTATTGTGTTCATTGCAAAGCTACCACGCATGCCGTTACAACCAATATTGTGAAGTGTAGAGGCTGCGGCCGTATGCTTTTTGTACGAGATCACTTTTCACGCCAGTTAGGCGCCTACATGGGCTTGATGATAGATGCTGAGTCACCAGGTGAATTACCAGATATAGAGGAAATATATCCATGAGTATGATTGATATTAAAGTTGCTGCCGTTGAGCAAGTTACGCCACTAGTTAAACACTTCACTTTTGTTAAACAGGACGGTTCGCCTTTCCCGGCATTTTCAGGTGGAAGCCATGTGGTAGTCTCCATGAATGTGGGGGGGAGGGTACATCGCAATCCATATTCACTCATGGGTTCACCTGTAGATACTGAGGCTTATCATATCTCGGTTCGTAAACAAGAGCAGTCTAGAGGCGGCTCTGTGTTTATGCACGAGAGTGTTGAGGTTGGCACCTCGCTGCAAATTACTTATCCAGTTAACCTTTTCTCTCTTGCAAAAAAAGCACATAAACATATCTTAATTGCAGGTGGGATTGGCATCACGCCATTTATGTCGCAATTGGTTGATTTAAATCGGTTGAATTCAAATTTCGAGTTGCATTATGCATTTAGATCACCAGAACATGGTGCATTTGCAGCGCAATTAAAGGCAATTTGCAATGATAAGTTGCATTGTTATGCCGATAGCAAAAATGAGCGAATAGACCTGATTGATTTACTCAGCAAACAACCATTAGGTATCCATGTATATGTTTGCGGGCCAAATCCTATGGTCGTGGCAGTCATTGAAGCTGCCAGAAATTTGGGTTGGCCAGAGAATCATATTCATAGCGAGCAATTTCTCTCACCAGGTATTGGTGAGCCATTCAAAATTCAACTGGCAAAATCTAACATAGAAGTGCATGTGCCTGCCGAAATGAGCATGCTTGAAGCTATCGAAGCCGCTGGTGTGGATGCTGACTACTTATGTAGAGGCGGTGTTTGTGGCCGTTGTGAAGTTAATGTACTTGAATCAGATGGTGCGCTTTTACATCACGATCATTTCTTAACTGACGCCGAAAAAGCCTCTGGTAAAAAGATTATGCCTTGCGTTTCTCGCGCTAGATGTGACCGATTGGTTTTAGATCTATAACGCCAAAGATTGACTAGAGATTGATTGGCTTAAGTGTTTAAAACCACTTGATATTGAAAATATAAAATTAAGGTGAACAAAATGGCATTAGCATTTAAACAAGAAACATTTCGCAATGACTATAAATATAGTAACTCTCCCAGTGCAATTAAACGCTTTCCGTTTCCCTTTGCAGAAGATCAGTATATGTATTCGGTCAACATTGAACCACATGTTAAAGGCAAGCAAGGTACTGTTTGCGAATTTCCGTTTGATGTAGATGAACACTATGTAGCAGAGTGTTTAGATAAGCAGATTACTTTAGACTTGGATCGCGGTAGATACGCAGTTTTACCGCACATGATGGATGCGCAATGGGATTTTGTTGAGCTGACGATGGAGGCGCTATCAAATGATTACCCTGAGCATTTTTCGTTAAAAAAAGATGGCTTGAATTGGACATGGGAAAACAAACCATTAAACATTAAGCAAAGTTTTGTATTTGGTGATGCTTCAACTATGCCAATGGATCCATTTGAATTTATGAGCCGACAAGTGCAAGGTGATTTTGTTTTACTTGACCAACGCGATGAAACTTTATATGCAGATGGCGGCTTTGTCACGAGTCAGGCAGACTGGTCTTTAGCATTTAACGTGGGAATGTCATGGAGAGAATGGCACGCACCAGTGCCCCGCGCAACTGAATTAGGCGTGATGGATAGAGCGCTTAAATATTTACTCAACCTACAATTAGGTAGCCCAGTGCGTAGACTTAATTGGACAATGACAGTAAATCCACGCTTGGACACTTCGCCTGAAAACTACCCACTATGGGGCACCGAGCGGAATACAGTCAATCCAGAAAATGTTGCTGATAAAGTGCATCTTCGGGTGGAATTACAATCTTTATTCAGATTGCCACGCAGCAATGCCATTGTTTTCAGCATTCGTTGTTACTTGATGAGTTTAAAAGAGCTTTCCAGCTATCCAAGATGGGCAAAACGCTTACATCGCGTTCAAAAAACCATGCATCCAGATTTGATTGAATATAAAGGAATGACTAAATTCCACCCAATGATGGTTGAGTGGCTTTCTAAGTTTGATGACGGTTCGGCTATGGATGTAGGAACTCAACCGGAGTAATGTTTTCGCTAGATTACTTTTAATCTAGTTCACTTTTAATTAAGTAGCGATTTCACTTTAAATTGTTGCTCTGGAATTTCGGTAATAAAACCTTCCAGAGCTAATAGTTCGCCTGTACTAGAGAAGATGCCTCGACCATACTCTTGTACGACTTTGGTTTCACCTTTACGGGTGACAATGCGGTAAATGAGTTTAAATTTTTCACTTAGTCCGAGTTGCTGATTTACTGATTCCCATACTTCAGCCCTATCATCTGGGTGAATGATTAAGTTGAAATTAAGATTATTGCCATTAAGAAAATCTTGTGGGTCATAACCAGTAAGGTCGATACAACCGTCGCTGACATATTCAAATGTCCAAAAACGGTCGTTTCGACCACGATAGACTAAAGCTGGAATATGACTTAATAAAGAGTTAGATGCTCGACGACTCGCTAATATGCTTGCTTCAGCCTCTTTATTGTTTTGGATGTTGGTCATGGTGCCTATTACGCTAGTTCTTTCGCCAGCGGAGGAGGAGGTGGCTTTTGCGCGTATGACAATCCAATTTGGATAGCCGTGAACTGAGAGAAGTCGCGCTTCTAGTGTGCAGTTAGACCTTTTTCCTTGTGTTAAGGAATTTAGTCTAGCCTCTAGCATAGGTCTGTCTTCAGGATGGAAAAACTCCAAGAGTGACTTATTTAGACAGTCATGAACTTTGAGTTCGAGTAAATTTTCCCATGCGGGGTTAAGGAAAATTATTTTACCTTCCGCACTAATTTGAAAAACGATTTCCTCTAATCTGTCGATAATAAGGTGGTAGTTAAACTGAGATTCAAAATCGTTTGTTAATGGGCTGGTTGCGGAAATTGGTGTGAATTGAAAGAGAGTAAGGCTATTTTGACCATCTTCGCGCATACGAGTAAGGCTGGCATTTGAAGGTAAAGTGGTACCGTCGGCGCAAATTAATCGAATTTTTGTTGGGTCATTATTAGTTTTACCTGTTGTAGCCTCAGCATTGAGGTTAGCAAAGCTTTGATGATCTGTAGGATGTATCAAGTTAGTAAAGGGCATGCCGATAATTTGATCCGCCATATCGGCCATGCCTAGCATTTGGAGAAATGGTGTGTTGATGAATTTTACGACATAGCCATCCAGCATGGCAGCAGGTGAAGATAGGGTGCTTGAAACCTCTCGACCCCACGCTGCTTCTTGATTCAGATTTTGATTGATACGTAATTTCTTTGAGGTGAATAAGGGCTGAATAATAATAACAAGTGCAGCAGAAAATATAGCAACGGCAGTTGAAATTAACATGACAACATGTAGTAAGAAAGGCCCTTGAATGTTGTACCATGAACCAAGTATCACAAAGAAAATAATACCAATGATTAGCGTAGAAAAAATAAATATACTCATTACGTTATGCCCAATTTTGAAGCTGTAATATGACAGTATTAGAGTATAAAAAGAACCAGAGTAAATATGCAAAATATTTTGAATATTCTTAGATTAATACGCAAATCTTTAATCAAACATAAGCTTTATGCGAATTTACATGCATTAGTTGTTTCTATGGTCTTGGCGGTTTTATTGATGCAAGCGGGATCGTTGTTTTTGTTTGACTATATTCCAGATCATCTTTCCGTTATTCATCGCGCATATCAGGATCAATCCACTTGGAAATTAGGCGTAAGCCAACTCGAAAGCAACTTTAATCAAAAGGAAGAAATCTTTAATCGATTAAATGAAAGTCAAAGTGAGTTTGAAGATGTTTTATATTCATGGGCTAAAAATCAAAAAGATACAAAGTTAGATGTTGCATACAAAAAACTATTATCTGCGCGAAAAGATTTTGCAAATACAAGAGTACATGGAGATGAAAAAGAAATATTGATTGATAAAGGGCAGGGCGTTATTAAGGCTTATGACGACTTTGTTGCTGCTGCGGAAAAAGATATTGTTATCAAGCAATCTTTAGTTTCATTACTTCAACTTGTATGCTTAATACTCGTGTTTTGCATAAGCGCCTGCATTATGTTGATGTCATGGAATATTCTGGTCAATCGACTCGGTAAAATAATTGCTTCTGTGCCCAATGGTTTAATTTTAAGTGAAGGTAATAAGCAGTTTGATGATGAATTTGAGTTACTTGAAAGGCTGACTGCTGAAATGGCTGCCCGCCTTGAGGGTATTCAGGTTGAAACTAAGTGGATCAATAAAACCAGCACTGAAAAAATGCGGAAAATGATTCTTTCACAGGATTTCTTGTTAAAGCTAACTAAATTGATTGGAAACTCAGGACTAAGCGAACTTACCATTAAAAAGACGCTTTATTCACTTGAGCGTACTTTAGGTGTGAGTAATGCAGCATTGGTTTTTAGTGAAAAAGGATCGAGAATCTCGGCACAACGCGCGCTGTTCTCTAGCTATTGGCCACTGACCTTTGATGAGAGCATGTTTGATGAAAGTAATAATCAAATTTTGGTCAATCACGAAACTAAGTTAATTAAAGGTGAGTGTGTGCAATGCATTACGATTCCTCTGCCAAGCCCTAATGGTTGGTTGGGCATATTATTATTAGAAACGGAAGCTAATCATTATTTTGAAGATACAGAATTACAACTATTTGAAGTGACCGCTCAAATGTTGGCTTTGTCTATGGGTTTCCAAGCCAAAGAACAGGAAAGTCGGCGTGTGGCATTATTAGAAGAACGCGCAGTGATTGCTAGAGAGCTGCATGACTCACTCGCGCAATCACTGTCGTATATGAAGTTTCAAATTGCACGATTGCAGACTAATTTTGGTACGCAACTGATAGAGTCTGGTGCAGATGCTATCGTCAATGACATGCGTGAAGGTTTAGATAATGCCTATCGGGAATTACGCGAGTTACTGACTACATTTAGAGTGCAGATGGACGTACGCGGGCTTGATCATGTGTTGGAAGAGGCTATAGAAGAATTTTCCCAACGATCGAGCTTGAATATTACGCTTGATAATCGTTTGCAAGAATGTCGATTGAGCGTTAATGAGGAGTTTCATTTACTGCATGTCGTACGGGAAGCGTTATCAAACATCGTGCGTCACTCGGGTGCAGAAAAAGTTACCATTGCGCTTGTCTTACAGTCTTCAGGAGACGTGATAGTGACGATTGATGATGATGGCAATGGCGTAGCGTTTGACAAGACTAAGCCGCATCACTACGGCTTGGCGATTATGACGGAGCGTGCGCATTGCCTAGGCGGAAAAATTGACATACTCCCCAGACGCCTAGGTGGAACGCGGGTCAGACTATTATTTCATCCCAAATAGCTATAAACAGTGAAGATTAGTATTAATTTAGGCGTAAAAATATGAAGTTAACCAAAAAGAAATTAAACAAAGTGAGCATCAATAAAATGAACATCAATAAGTGGAGTGCATTATGACCAAACCTACCTCTGTCATTATTATCGATGACCATGCTTTATTCCGCAGGGGTGTTAGCCAAATGATTTCAGCTGATGCATCGTTCGTAGTAATTGGTGAGGCCGCCTCTGGTGCCGAAGGGTTGTTGCTAGTAGAGCAGTTGAAGCCAGACTTAGTGCTGATTGATTTAAATATGAAAGGCATGAATGGTATCGAAACCCTTTCACATATTAAAGAAGCAAAGCTAGAATCAAAATGTATTGTGTTAACCGTATCAGATGCTGAAGCCGATTTACTTGAGGCTTTGCGTGCTGGTGCTGATGGCTACTTATTAAAAGACATGGAGCCAGAAGATCTTTGTGATAATTTAAAAAAAGCAATGTCCGGCGTGACGGTTTTGCATGAGAGCTTAACGGAGATTCTTAAAAATGCACTAATCAGCCCATCTTTAAGCAGAAGTGAGGAAGAAGTTTCCTTAACAGAACGTGAAAGGGAAATACTAGAGTGTTTGGCAAATGGCTTAAATAATAAGACCATCGCAAGGTCTTTAGGTATCAGTGACACTACCGTAAAAGTGCACATCAAACATCTGTTGAGTAAGTTAAAGTTAACCAGTCGGCTTGAAGCAGCCGTTTGGGCGCATAGAAAAAAATAGGTTCATTCAGCAAGACTTAATTAATTGAAAAAGCTTAATCATCAACACGAAATTTGTGAGGCGAGAAAACGCTACAACCACGCCATTGTGCGTCGAGATGTGGATGCTATTTGTACCTTCTTTAGCTCAGACTACTTTGTGATGACGGGGCGTGGTATTCAATCACAAGGAATAGCAGAGCAACATCGGCGCTGGTCAGAATCCTTTAGCTCTGATCCCATAGTTTGTTATAGAAGACGTACTACAAGATTAAGTGTTAGTAAGAAATTTGCATGCGCTGAAGAACTTGGACGCTGGGCAGGTAAGTATTCTCAAGATCAAGAGATTATTTTGGTGGCTGGAGTTTACTCAGCAAAATGGCAAATGCTAAATAGTGGAAAATGGTTAATTCAAACGGAAGTTTTCACAACCTTAAAATCGTTTACCATTAAGACTTAACGATTTAATCACATATTTTCAATTGCACTTAACGGCAGTCGCTGAAGTTAATCAAGCAATTGAGAGTTCTCGGGCTTGCCAATCAAGGTTTTCTCATGCCATAGTGATAAATACACACACAGATAGGTTGTAAGTAATGTTAGCAATTATTGGCGGTACAGGTTTAACTCAGTTAGATAATTTAGAAATCACAAGACGTTTGATTGTAAGAACACCCTATGGCGAGCCTTCCCAGCCGCTCATATTTGGTGAAATTGAAGGTCGCGAAGTATTGTTTTTAGCGCGTCATGGTAATGGCCATACCATTCCGCCACATCAGGTCAATTATCGTGCAAACATTTCTGCCTTACATTTACAAGGTGTCACTGAAATTGCTGCGGTTGCCACGGTAGGCGGCATTCATAAGGACTTAGCGCCCGGTGTCATTGCAATGCCTCATCAAATTATTGATTACACGCATGGTCGGAAAAGCACCTATTTTGATGGAATTGATTTGCCAGTGAAGCATATTGATTTTACTGAACCATATTGCCCAGATTTACGTGCGAAATGGGAGCAAGCAGCTAAGGCGATAGGTGAGCCTTTAGTCACAACAGGTGTATATGCAACTATGCAAGGCCCAAGGTTAGAAACTGCTGCTGAAATCAATCGACTTGAGCGTGACGGCGCCACGATGGTGGGTATGACTGGCATGCCAGAGGCTGCCCTCGCTCGAGAGTTAGGCATCAGTTACGCGGCTATTTGCCCTGTGGCCAACCACGCAGCAGGGCGTGGAGATAGCCTTCACGGTATTCAATACGAAGAATTAGTCGAGAATTTAAATCAAACTATGGTGCGAGTGCGTAACATTATTGCGCAGCTAGTTAAACAAAACGGGTTTAAGCACTAAGCAAAAGGACGGTTAAACAATATGGCAGTTAAACCAGTGTTACGCATGGGTGAGCCATGCTTGCTACTTAAAGCAGCTCTAGTTGAAGAATTTGATACGCCTGAGCTACATAATTTGATTCAAGATTTAGAAGATACCATGGAGGCAATGAGCGGTGCAGGTATTGCCGCACCGCAACTAGGCGAAAGTTTACGTGTGGTTATCTTTGGCCAAAAAACTTCTGATGAAAGTAAAAACCCTCGTTACCCAGACGCTGACACAGTGCCATACACCGTACTCATTAACCCAGTGATTACACCTATTGGGGATGATGTGGAAGATGGTTGGGAAGGGTGTTTGTCAGTACCTGGCATGCGAGGCATAGTGCCACGTTATCTACGTTTACATTATGCAGGCTTTGATCAATATGGAAATCCAATTGATAGATTGGTGAGTGGGTTTCATGCGCGTGTAGTGCAACACGAATGTGACCATTTGGATGGCGTACTATATCCAATGCGCATTAAAAACCTAAAAGATTTTGGCTACACGGAAGTATTTTTCCCCGGACAAAATATTATTGACGATTGAGGCTTCCATATTATAAATTCTTTGCTATAATCCTGCTTTCGCTGAAATTGACGCGGAAATGAAGGAAGAGTGGCAGAGCGGTTTAATGCTACAGTCTTGAAAACTGTCGTGGGTGCGAGCCCACCGTGAGTTCGAATCTCACCTCTTCCGCCAGAACGCTAGTGATTACGCTCCTTACGGGGCGTTTTTTATTTCTGTATACCATTTTGCATACCATTTTTGACGCGGTAAGAGTTCTTAATCTTAATACTTGCACTAACCTCTAAAACGATAGCGACGCCTCAAAGCAGCAATCAGCAAATACTAACAAAGCCATTTCTCGGCGTGTAGTACATCTATTTAAGAGTTCGGTATACCTATCCCACCAAAGTGAAGTTTGCGCCTCATTACGCTTGTTATTCAACGCCGTATGCGCCGCACGTATGGCTTCTATTTCGACTTCATTCATTGTTCTGCGACGAGTTTTTATATATTGATCTAGGTCTGCGCTAGGTAAGTCTATCAGTGCGTTAGTGATTTTATCGTTTAAGTCTAAGTTAGCCATGGTTCTACTCCTAATAGTTAGTTTATAGTTAACCGTTCAGCGGGTTTTAATGTGCTGCATCGGTCTATATGGTGCTTATTCAGCACCTATAACCTTAAACGCTAACCATAAATATGTCAATAAAAACAAAGGTTTACATGTAAACACATGTAATACACTTACCAGTTATTTTCTGATTAGGACTTCAAATTTATGTTTGATGCCGCAGGGGTAGGGGGGGGGTGGGACAAGCATAACTCTAGGGGGTGGGGTGCCCACGGGTGCCGTAAATCGTGAGGGCTATTTTAACCATGTGTAAAGATGTTTACATATTAGGTAATTAAACAATATGAGGTTTTGCATAGCCAAATTCTTGGTATATCCAAAAATAAGCGTTTTTTGGAACAATTCCTTCCGTCAGATAGATTCCTAGCAAATCCCCGAAATAGTCAGTCTGAAAAACTTGCCTCCATTTATTATCAAGTTTTATAAATCTATTACCCAGTACATCTTCATATATGGCACGTTTGGACGGAGCAAAAGGTTGTAATCCCCACAAATATGGACAACATATTTTTTCTTCAACATTAAGTTTTTTTAAGATATCTAGCAGATCATTTAAACTCGCGTCGGGGGATTTTTTTAGTAACTTTTTAGCTATCTCGTAATTTTCACTATTTGTGAAGAACTCATATACCAATGTCGTAGATAGCATTTTCAGGGGTAATGTCGGAAAAATTGCTTTCGAAAGCGGAAAGCTTAGTTTTATTTTCTCTGAGGCATTAGGCATTTTAATAATTCTTTAAAAATAAACTGAGTTTTTGACTTCTTGATTTTTTTTAATAGGCTTTTTTATATCGTAAATAATACTATCAGACGTAAGCTTGTTTACATGCCCTAATTTATAGGGGCTATTAAATACAGACTTAGACATTTTGCACTCACGTTAATATGGTTTTAGGAGTTGCTTTTGTAGGTGTTACTTTAGCAAATCATTCAGTATCTTAGTTAGCGGCATTCTAAATATAACATTTTTTATATCTTTAAAATCAAGATCGCTCTCTACTTAAATAAACTCCCAAATATTTAATTTATGCAGCCATAGTTTGTTCCCACAGGTCTAGGGCGGGTGGACTTTGTAGTGCGCGTTCTAAATAAGTGTCGCTAGGTATCTGGTCGTGTAGTTCAATATATAGAAAATTAAGGTTAGTCAGCTGATCGAAATACATGCGTCTAGCTTTTGCTAAATGGCTTCTCACGAGAACAGATGCGTTTGCATCAAGTGTCTTGTTGTGGTTTTCAACAATAACAGTATAAACTCCATCGGCAGTATCAACCCGTTTGCGCCAAGCTGTTTCGTATTCAGTCACTAAATCATGGCAACCAGCAATTTTTGCCATTGCGTGTAAAGCAGGCAGAATTCGCCAACCAATTATATGTGAAAATACACTCAACTCCATAGCAGAGCTGGTTCGCCACGATGCAGACGGAGCAGTGCCACGCGCTTTAGCCCCCGCTTTATCAAGCATGCGATGTGAGCCAGATAGATGCATAGATTCAGTAGCCCACATGTTTCCTATTGTGTCATGTTCGAGGAAGTATTTAACCCCGCACTCTGGCATAAGCCGACCCTCGCGTGCAATTGTTTCTCGACGCTTTGCTAGCATCTCTTCTAAGACGGTTGAAGGTAAATGTTCTTCCTGCGCTTTAGTCAGGTTTTTTGCTAAGTTTGATATGTTCATTTTTTAGTGTTCCTTTTTGTAGTAAGTTCGAATGTGTGGTCAAGATTTATAGATTTTGGGCAGCCAGCGTGAGGTAACACCGTTTTTATGTTCTAACCATCCCGCATGAACTAAGGCAGCTGCCGCTAACTCTCTAGACACACCCAGCATTGCAGCTAAACGACCTAATTGGATTGGGTGCCAGCGTTCGGGTATTGATCTATTTGCATGGTACTTAGTAATGATTTCAGCAAGGGCGACGACTTTTTCAGACACGATAGGCGCTTGGGTAGTTTTAAGATCTTGCATGGCTTCAGTGTTGAGGGTCTGCAAATAATTTACTAAATTTTGGTCGATAATCACGAAACAGCTCCTAAAAAGTAATCAGTGTGAGTGATGGTGTGCATTGCGTGTGTATGTTCAAAGCCAATGCTGGCGGGGGTTCCAGTACAAATATAGAAAATGCACGGGCTTCGAGGCGTTAGCGCCAACTGCCGATGCTGGCGATGTATAAAGGCAATAAGACGTACTTATATATACCTTCTTGAAAAGTAATGAGTAATGCATATATATCGCCAGAACCCCCGTGGTTATTGGCTTTGAGCATACAAGGAGCTCCGTGCATTGCCGCGCATATGTGAGTGTTAATCCCATGAGATTGAACCCCCCAAGCGCTTTTCAAATGCAACCCTTGCGTCTGGTAGCGGCGGGAATGTAAAGCCCCTTTTCCGTGAATGCCCGCTCCCTTGCTGGGTAGGTGTTACCTTTGGGCATATTAATTTTAGTTTATCTACAAATTCTTGAATGCTGGGGGTCTTGCCCCTAACGTTTTGCA
Source organism: Methylotenera sp. (assembly GCF_029946165.1). Classification (GTDB taxonomy): domain Bacteria; phylum Pseudomonadota; class Gammaproteobacteria; order Burkholderiales; family Methylophilaceae; genus Methylotenera. The sequence goes on along the minus strand of NZ_JAQSDZ010000011.1, from coordinate 137,250 downwards.
GCTTATGAAAATCTAAATAGTCACCATGTAGTGAGGCCGTTGAGGCAAAGTTTTCCCAGTCGTTTGTAAATTTTGTTTGCGCCCCCATCGACAACCTATCAAACCACCACCTAGAAAAATCATCTAGCGACGCAATTTTTTGTTTTAGTAACTCCCCAGTATTAGGTTTATTTCTAACTTGAAATTGTGAGATGTCAGTATTAAGTAGGGCGTGGGCAAATGCCTCTAGTCCACCATTATCAATCTGCTTGTCCAGCCGATCCCAATAATCCCAGTCGCCCTTATGTGCGCTTGATACATGTAATGCAACTTTACGGCGGTCGTCAAACTCGACATACGCAGCGTGCTCATTATTTGATGCATATATTATTCGGTGATAGCTTTCGATCTGCCTTGAGGCTTGAAATTTTGGGTTAACATGTAGTCTATGTTCAGTTTCAATAGCCTTTAGCACGTTAGCAGCCTTACGGTCGTTATTAACAACGGCTTCGTCCACAAATAGATTAAATGAACTTTCTAGAGACTGATTAAAATCGCCCGTGATCGCCGCCGCGGTTTGTAGGTGTAAAAAATGGTCGGCAAACAACCCACCAAATAGCTTAACCGCGAAAGTTCCTTTACCGATACCTTGGCCGCCGATCAATATGAGTGAAATACCTGGCTTTTCCGCTGGGCGTTGAACCATGTGCGCTAGCCAATTCCATATGTATATAAATATTTCTTTTGATTCACTACAAATAACTTCTAATATAAATTTATCAATGAGCCCATATTCGCCCTGTTTAGGTGTAACGGATAGACCATGCCAGAGATTCAAGCATCTAGCTGTAGTAACATTAGGGTTAAGCTCTATGCCTTCATATGTAGTCGTGTCTGGCGAAAGCAGCCACTCGTTAAACGCTTTATTAGCATCCGCAGACGTGTTTGTGGCTTTTATTAGCCTTTTTATTAAGAGCCCTCCGTCGTCCCTGCTGTAGACACTAAGCGGGTTAATTGTGCTAGCTTTTGCGGCTTGTAAATTGTCAATAATGCCGACCTTAGAACCAAGTCTAATCAAAGAGTACCGATCAGCTACCACAGTCTTAGTAGTTTCGCTTTTGGGCTTCCAGCCGTTATCACGAGCTTTTTTAAACACTGACCTGTGCCCAGCTACAAGCTCGCCATTAGCTACTCTGTTTCTTGTGCCTTTTATATAGTTTGCCCAGTCCGTATTATTACCAGACTGATTAGCTCCCTCAGGTTTACTAGCTATTTCATCTAAAACTTTGCGTGCTTCGATCTCTGGCCAGTGTTGTACTACATTCAATTCGGCACAAGCAGCGCCAAAATCATAAAACGATTCCCCGTCGGGTAGGCCATTAGGGTACACAGCCCAAGCAGCATCTAGAAAATTTTCAGCGTTTTGCTGTGTGAACGGGTAGGGTTCTCGTTTGAAAACGCCTAGATCATTTTCATGGTCGATGACCTTTTTCTCGTTCGAGCTCGGCACTCTTTTTAAAACTGTATCGACCTCGACCGCCTTACCTTCGAGAGAAAAATTAATAGCATTGCCTACTGGGGTGAATACAGGCTGTTCGCCTCTATAAACTGTACCGTCAAATTTCGCCGCATCTGTACCAAAAAAAAGTTCGATATCAGCCTGAATGCCGCCGTTAACCAACATACATTCATCTCTCGTAGCATTTCGGTCTAAAGATAGAATTACCCGTGCGCGTGGGGCTAGTGGTGTGCTGCTAGAGGTGTAATACCCGAACCCACGGTAGCGCCCAAGGTAATCAAAAATGGTATCTGCCATTTCGGAACTACAAAAACCATCGAAGTCGAAAGATATATAGTTACGAGGCTGAACCGACGATGCACGTCGCCAGTTATTTTCACCCTTGTATTTGTCTTGATCAGGGTGCAGCCCAATAGCAAGTGGAGCGCAGATAAATTTTTCACCCTTGGCGTTTGACACAGTAGAAAGCACCTTACTTTCGAATGCATCGAAGTTTTTTGCGTTGAGCTGTATCGGTGCGATATCGTAAATGTTTTTACCAAGCGAAAATCTAACCTCAGTATTATTAGGCTGCTTTTCGGTTATATCCGATTTTGTTAAAGTTTGTATATCATCCATGGCTATCCCTTAGTGCTGCCAAGCAGCGCATTTTTTTATAATTAGTAAGGTGTACACGAATCGCTATGCAGCAAACTTATCAGCAAGCCAAGCATCAATGTCATGCTCGAACCAAACGCTGACGCGCTCTGATAAATGAGTAGGCTTAGGAAATTTTCCTTGACTGATAAGGCGGTATATGTGCGTTTTGCTAAGTCCTGTTTTTTCAGCTACTTTAACGCAGCGTAAAGCGCGTAGCGGGGCGGGTATTATGGTTTGCATGGTTTGGCTCCTTGTAAGTGCCTCCATTTAAAACTATATTGCCCCATCTAAACAGGACACAATTAAAAGGACTATTTGACCGCTTTATATCTTATATGGTGCTATGATTTCTTCTAAATCTGCGGTAGATAAGTTTTTGACTGTATTTTCGCCTTTCTCCCAATGCCTTCGAATGGATCTATCATCATCATTTTGGATATCGTTAAATTCGAACTTTGCTTCACGTTTTGCATTTTTAAGAGCACTAACCGCATCCAGTCCGTTAGCTTCATAATTCCGCTTAGTTAGTTCAATCCAAGCGCTCACTATATCGTCGCTAGTAAATCCATAGCCTTTGGGCTTGTGCGGCGGGTGGACTAATCCAAGTGGGTGACCAAATATATCTTGAGGCTTAGTGCCCCCAAAAATTATATAAAACGCGTCGCGTAAAACCTTCAGTGAGCCTTCGTCTGGAGTTTTATTATCGTCTACAGCTTGTACTAAATTTATAGCTGCTCTCATTTGTGGTGTATCAACATTAAGTGGTTTTGGTAAGCTTCTTCTATGAGCCATTACGCCACCCCTTGCAGATGCATTACATTACTGCCATCTTTAAGCTGTTCTAACTCGCAGTAGTCAGCCCATGCTTGCATTAGTTTAGTTCGTTTCAGGAATAAATCCCCGCGTCTGTATGCCAGTTCTGCATCGCTACCAATAGTGTGGGCTAGAGCCATTTCACACACGCTGCTATCAAAGTTAGTGCGCTCAGAAGCCCAATCACGGAATGTAGATCTAAACCCATGGACGGTTAAATCATCACGCTTCATGCGTTTTAATAGCTCTAGCATTGCCATATTACTTAAAGGCTTGTCGATCTTTCTGCCTGAGAATATATAGTCTGAATTGCGGGTTTTTGCTTGTGACTTAAGTATTTCAAGCGCTCTAGTTGATAGGGGTATGGCATGCTCTTTACGCATTTTCATGCGCTCTGCGGGTATCGTCCACGTTGCACTTTTAAGATCAATTTCAGACCACTTAGCGCCAATTACTTCGCCCGTCCTAGTAGCTGTAAGTATGCATAACTCTAAGGCCAGCGCTGCATGGCCTATCTGACTGCGTAAGCTAGCTATAAAAGGGTTAATCTCGTCAATGGATAGCGCTGCATGATGCTTTACCTTTTGCACTTTTGAGCGATTAGGTAAAAGGTTGTCTAAATGGCCTCGCCATCTCGCAGGATTTTCGCCTGTGCGATACTGGCTTGTTGTAGCCCAGTCCAAAACTGATTCAATGCGTCCACGTAAACGGCTTGCGGTTTCTGTTTTAGTTAGCCATATAGGGGTTAGTGCTTTCATTACTAGAGGGGTGTCAATTTTATCTATCGGCAGGTTACCAAAATGAGGATAAGCGTAATCTCTAAGCGTGTTGCTCCATTGGCTAATGTGCTTTGCGTTTTTCCATTCGGGTGACATTGACACTATATATTGGATTGCCGCTTGCTCAAAAGTAGTACGTTTGGCTTTTGCAGTGCGAATTTCGTCTCTGCTTTCTTGTCTAGCTAGCATCGGGTCTACAGGATCGCTGGGGTGTTTTACTTGCGCTCTAAAATCGGCAGCTATTTGCCTTGCATTTGCAAGACTTAAGGAATTAAGAGAACCTAGACCCATATTCTTTCGCGTGCCGTCTGGCGCTGTGTATCTAAATACCCATGTTCGGCTAGCGCCCCTGGCAAGTAAATACAGATTGCCGCCATCAGCATGCCAGCCCTCACCTAGCTTTTTAAGAGATACTGCTGCTAGCTTTCCTGCTTCGTGATTACGCTTTGCCATGATGCCTTCACCCTGTGTATACCATAATGTATACCATTTTATAGGGGATTGTATGAGTTGTCTAGTAGAACCATAAAGACACGAAACAGTTTCAAGTACCTGTATATATGTACTATTTTTTAGTTAATTGTGTCTTTATGGGTCTGTATGATTTATATGAAAGGGGGACACCTCTTCCGCCAGAATATTTTAAAACGCTCCTGATGGGGCGTTTTTAATTTGTACTTGCCATTCGCTGTCAAATAGAGTTAATCATGCTCAACAAAACTAAACCCCTAGTAAGTGGCAATTAAATTTCTATTAGTTTTGACGATAATTGTGATGATTGTTATAATCATTCAATAGTGTCGTTACAGATGCATTTTTGTTGCAATTTTCTTGGCGTTGAATAATAGTTTTTCGCCAAATTTTTTAATGCCGCTTAATGCGGCATTTGTATTTCAATCAAACCATTTTAAATAGGAATAAATCATGACTCAAATTATCATTGACCATAACCCATCTGAAGCTAAATTAAAAGAACTAGGCGTGTCTAGCTGGTCTATTTGGGATTGCGCACCATCTAAATTTCCATTGAACTTCGATTCTGCAACTGAAAGCGCTTACTTGCTTGAAGGTGAAATCCACGTTACTCCAGTGGGCGGCGAAACTGTTGTAGTTAAAGCAGGTGACTTTGTAGTATTTCCAAAAGGTTTGAAATCAAACTGGGAAGTGACTAAACAATTGAAAAAACACTATAAACACTCATAATTTTATATTTGAGCGTTAAATAAATGAAGCCTTGATTATTCAAGGCTTTTTTATTGCTTCAATGTTTAGCCTTTTAGATTGACTGCCACTAGAAGTTAAATTTCTGAAATAATCGCTTCTTTTAGCGCAATGATACGTAGTGCATCAAGTTTTTGTCCCTTATTAGCAGAGATTAAAAAGGTGTCTTCAGCACGATTACCTAGAGTGTTAATTTTTGCATTATGCAACTGTATCTCAAGCATTAAAAACTGATGCGCTAATGTCGCGAGTAAGCCAGGGCGATCGTTTGCGATGATTTCTAGTTTGTGATTATTGTTATCAGCTTCTTGCGTAATAGTGACTTGCGCCAAAATAGGCATGTGCTTCACTTGGCGGCTGATCCGACCTTTAAGCGGTGATTCGAGTGGTTGAGTTTTATCAAGCTTTTGTGTGAGTTCTATTTCAATAAACTTTAATAAACCACTATAACTTACCGACTTACCTGATTGATCTAAAACAATAAAGCTGTCTAATGCATAGGCGTGATCAGTCGTGTAGATCTTAGCTTCTACAATGTTGTAGCCCATGCGATCAAAGAAATTACAAATCCTAGCGAATAAATCGTTTTGGTCTTTGCTGTAAATCATTACCTGAATACCGTCACCGCTAGGACTTAACCTCGCTCGAACAATTGCTTGCGTGGTATCTAGATGTGGCGTTAGTAAACGGCTATGCCAAGCGATTTCATCACTTTCATGCCGAATAAAGTAATTAGAGCCGAACTTTTCCCATAAATGCTCGTAAGAATGTTTGCTTAAGCCAAACTTATTAAGTCGCTCTGCGGCTTCTGACTTACGGATTGTAATGGCTTGTTGTACATAAAGTAATTGGTTAGCCAATGCGTGCTTGGTGGCATTGAATAGGCTTTCCAAAAGCCTTGCTTTCCACGCATTCCACACTAGTGGGCTTGTGCCTCGAATATCAGCAACAGTTAATAAATATAATGCTACTAATCGACGTTCGTTTTGAACGAAACGAGAGAATGTCTCAATTACACTAGGGTCTGACAAGTCCGATTTTTGTGCGGTAGAAGACATTTGCAAATGTGCGGCTACTAGCCACGCAACAAATGCGCTATCTACTTTTGAAAGCCCATGTAGTCTGCAAAATTTAATTGCATCAACCGTGCCAAGTGTGGAGTGGTCACCACCACGGCCTTTTGCAATGTCGTGAAATAGAGCCGCTAAGTACAGTAAATGCGGTGCATCAAACTCGGCAAATAACCTGCTGCATAATGGAAACTCGTGTTTAAGTTCTGGCTTAGCAAAGCGTCGCAGATTAGCCAATACATTGAGAATATGCTCGTCAACAGTATAAACATGGAATAAGTCATGTTGCATTTGACCAATAATTTTGCCAAATGCTGGAATGTAGCTACCTAAAATGCCATAACGGTTCATGGCGCGAAGTGCATGATTGACGCCACTTGGCTGCGAGAGGATTTCAATGAATAGCTTTTTATTAACAATGTTTTGTCTAAAATCACGATTAACTAAGCGCTTAACTCTTTGCATATTGCGCAATAATGTTGCGCCCATTCCATCGAGTTCTGGATGTTGCTGTAAAAGCAAAAATGCTTCGAAAATTGCTGATGGCTGTTGTTGCAGCAATCCTGCTGTTTTAGCTTCTAATAATTGATCGTGCGACTCAAAGTGCGCATTAATTGACTTTATGATTGGCGGATTAACGGCAATAATCTGCTGAAAAGACTTGAGCAAAATTTCGTTCATTAGGCTAACGAATTTCACGCTGCGATAGTAACTTTGCATGAGCTGTTCGCTTGCGCGTTTGCGAGGCGTGTTAACGTAACCTAGCGAATCAGCCAGTTCATTCTGAAAGTCAAATAGTAAGCGATCTTCCCGACGTTTGCTGATGAAATGCAAGCGTATGCGAAGTAGTTGTAAATTGCTTTGATGTTGTTGAATCTGTCGAGCTTCGAGCGCTGAAATAATGTTTTGCTGAGTAAGTAAGCCCCAAATATTCTTAGCTGCTGACGGACGCGCACTTGTCATGTTTATGCTTTGCGCAATCCACAATATCATATGAAGGTCGCGTAAACCGCCAGGACTTTCTTTAATATTGGGCTCTAGATTGTAAGCAGTATCGTTAAATTTGGCATGACGATTATTTTGTTCTTTTTGTTTTGCTATAAAAAAGCTGGCAATGGCATTTGGGTTGCTGAGTGAGTGATTAATTTCATCTAAAAACTTTTCATAGAAGCTATCCTCACCTGTAATTAAGCGAGATTCGATTAAATTAGTTTGTACCGTAATGTCTTTTGCTGCTTCATGAATACACTCGCTCAAGCTGCGTACGCTATGCCCAACATTTAAGCCAATATCCCACAATAAACCCACCAATGCTTCGAGTTTAATATTGTTGTCACTATGTGCTTGTAGATCTTCAGAATCGGGAATGAGTATAAGTAAGTCAATGTCAGAGTAGGGGTAGAGTTCACCACGACCATAACCACCGACTGCAATTAAGCAACAATGCTTGTCAATATTAGCTTGCTCCCAAATATTGATGAGTAAGCGATCAATCAGCTTGCAGTGTTGTTTAAATAGACGCGTGTTATTTGGCGTTTTTAGAAAGTCAGTTTTTAACGCAAGAAAGCCGTCTTTCAAATATTGCCGAAGTGCGGCAATATTATTCTTCTCAGGCATTTTTTGCGTATTTACTTGACTGTTCTTATCAACCAACAACATTTTGCTAGATTGGCTTTGGCGCAGGCTCTAGTTTTAGCACAAACTCTGGGATTGCTGGTGAGCCGCTTGACAAGGTCATTACTTCATAACCCGTTTCTGTGACTAAAATTGTATGTTCCCATTGCGCAGATAGGCTACGGTCTTTAGTGACGATAGTCCAGCCGTCTGGCATGTGTTTAATGTCACGCTTTCCCGCGTTAATCATGGGCTCAATAGTAAACATCATGCCTGTTTTGAGCACGACGCCCTGACCAGCTTTGCCATAATGTAAGACTTGAGGATCTTCATGAAAAACCTTGCCAATACCATGACCGCAAAACTCGCGCACCACGCTATAGCCACTTTTTTCAGTAAACGTTTGAATGGCAAAGCCAATATCACCTAAGGTGGCGCCAGGCTTAACCTTGCTGATACCTAGCCACATAGCTTGGTAAGTGATTTCACATAAGCGCTTAGCTTGGCTCGTCACTTCACCTACATAGAACATACGGCTTGTGTCGCCGTGATAGCCATCTTTAATCACGGTAATGTCAATATTGACGATGTCGCCATTCTTAAGCGCTTTGTCGCTGGGGACTCCATGACATATTTGCTGATTAATGGAGGTGCAAATCGACTTAGGATAAGGTCTATGTCCATCAGGCGCATAGTTAAGCGGAGCAGGGATTGCTTGTTGTACGTCAACAATGTAATCGTGACAAAGTTTGTCTAGTTGATCTGTTGTCACGCCATGTACTACGTGAGGGGTAATGAAATCAAGCACCTCTGAGGCAAGTTTGCCTGCGATGCGCATTTTTTCTATATCTTGCTGATTTTTGATTGAGATTGCCATGAACTTGCTAACTTGTGAATATTAAGCCTATTTTAGCATAGCAATTATTCATAATTTCAATTTCTAGCTAAGACTAAGGAATGTTAGTGGCGGCAGTAGCCGGCGTGCCCACAATACGCATTACTTTGGCAACATCCATGCGTAAAAGTTCGGCGATATCACGGTAATCATCTGGCAAGGCTGCATCATCCCAGCCGTTAGCAGAATGTCTTGCCAAATTTACAGCAAGAGTAACATTGCGCACACGCTGCTCGCTTGATGCGCTATCCTGCATGAGTTTGGAAAGAAGTGGCGGTAGTTGAAATGCTGCAACTAGCTCTTTTTGTAAATCTAATAATTTAAAGCCTAATACCTCTTCTTGAGCGGCTGCGCTGCGGAGTGATTTATCTGCTTGTTGCAAGGCATATATAGCATTCATTTTATCTGGCGCGAAACACCACATTAACATTTCAGATAAATCATGTAGCAATGCTGCAGTGCGTACTTCTTCGGCATGTAAATCGGCTAAATGTGTAGCCCAGTCCGCAGCAAAATGAGCGGCTTGATGCGCGCGACGGACGAGTTTAAGTAGATTCATTAAAGCTGGAAGGTTGCTTTTTAGCATGTCTTCAACCAAAATTTTAGGTGATAGATAGGTGAAAAATGACGTTGTCCCCATCATTAATATTGCCTGATCAGCCTGAGCTAAATCTTGTAGTTGTTTTTTTGCTCGATGATTTTGGGCAAAGCTTAACACTCTAAATATCATCATAGGGTCATTTAGAACGGCGGTAGAAATAGCGCGTGCGCTTTGATTATCTTCATCCTCTTTAAGGCGAGCAACTTCACGTGCAGTATGTTTAAGTACTGGGATTTCTGCATTCCTAATAAAGTTAATCCAGGTGTTAATGTCTTTTGAGGCAAGCTCTTGAGGTGTTGATGTCATTTACAATCTCCTTCAGTAACTTCATAACATACGCTAGTCAACCATTTTCATATCCAATAATAAGAGCTGCAAAAATAACGTATACCTTGCAATTGCTGCGGTCTGAATTAAAATTTAGCTACTTAATAATTGAGTTTAATATAATCGAGCCAGAATTTGTATTCAATAAGTAAATGAATAAGCTAGTAAACTCATATGCTTAGTGGTATTATTTCGCCTCTGCAATTTGGCAGAAATACATTTGAAAAAATGTAACGTTATAAATGCAGTATTAAAATTTACATACAACCCAATCAAGGGTGCCTGAAATTGAATGATTACTTTAAAGTAATCACTTGTTAATTAAGGTGTTTTTGGAGTTGTGTGAATATATAACCCTTTTGAAAAGAGAATTATTATGTCAGTCACTATGCGTGATATGTTAGAAGCCGGCGTTCACTTCGGCCATCAAACCCGTTACTGGAATCCAAAAATGGCACCGTTCATTTTCGGTGACCGCAACAAAATTCATATTGTTAACCTTGAAAAAACATTGCCATTGTTTGAAGATGCACTTAAACACGTGCGTACATTGGCTGCAAATAAAGGTCGCATCTTATTCGTTGGTACAAAGCGTCAAGCGCGTGATATCGTTAAAGAAGAAGCTAGCCGTGCTGGTTGTGCTTATGTAAATCACCGTTGGTTGGGTGGTATGTTAACTAATTTTAAAACAGTTAAACAATCTATTAAACGCCTTCATGACTTTGAAGTCATGCTAGAAGACGGTAGCTTAGAAAAATTCGGTAAAAAAGAAGCTTTAGGCTACAAGCGTGAAATTGAAAAATTAGAGCGTTCAATCGGTGGTATTAAAGAAATGGGCGGTTTGCCAGACGCTATTTTCATCATTGACGTTGGTCATGAAAGCGGTGCTATTACTGAAGCTGCTAAATTAGGTATTCCAGTGATTGGCATTGTTGATACAAACAACTCACCAGATGGCGTAGCTTTTGTTATTCCAGGTAACGATGACTCAAGCCGTGCAATTCGTTTGTATGCTCGTGGTATTGCTGATGCTGTTTTAGAAGGCCGTAACTCTGTAATTACTGAGCTTGTTAAATCAGCAAGTGAAGAGACTGCAGCAGTTGCTGAAGTTACAGCTGCGTAATTAATTGCATCTTAAAAGGGGCTTAAGAGCCCCTTTTTTAATTTTAGAACGTAACTTATTAATTTATTTTCTAAATATATAATTAAAATTTAAAATCAATAAATTAAGTCATTAAGTTAATGTGACTTAAGAAATATAGGAGCTTAAAATGGCTGAAATTACCGCAAGCATGGTAAAAGAATTACGTGAGCGCACTGATGCGCCGATGATGGATTGTAAAAAAGCATTATCTGAAGCTGAAGGCGATATGACACGTGCAGAAGAAATTCTACGTGTACGTTTTGGTAACAGAGCAAGTAAAGCGGCCGGTCGCGTCGCTGCTGAAGGTACAGTAGGAATTTCAATCAGTGCTGATGGTAAAACTGGTGCAATGGTTGAAGTTAACTCAGAAACAGATTTCTGCGCTAAAAATGAAGACTTCTTAAAATTTGTAAACGAATTAGCTAGCATTGTTGCAAACAGCACCGCGGCTGATATCGAAGCGGTAGCCGCATTACCTATGAGTGGCGCAACAGTTGAAGAAACACGCGCACAATTGGTTGGTAAAATTGGCGAAAATATTACACCACGTCGCTTTGCGCGCCCAGTTGTACAAGGGAAATTAGCTAGTTATGTTCACGGCAGCAAAATCGGCGTGTTAGTTGATTTGGTTGGCGGTGACGATAACTTAGCTAAAGATATTGCAATGCATATTGCTGCAGCTAAACCAAAATCATTAGACGCTTCAGGTATTGATGCTAGCTTGATTGAAGCGGAACGTCGTGTTGCGATTGAAAAAGCAAAAGAAGCAGGCAAACCAGAAGCGATGCTAGAAAAAATTGCTGATGGTACAGTAGCGAAATTCTTGAAAGAAGTGACTTTGTTAAGCCAAGTTTTTGTTAAAGATGACAAAATGACGATTGAGCAATTACTTAAGTCTAAAGGTGCTACAGTCGCATCATTCACAATGTTCACAGTAGGCGAGGGCATTGAGAAGGCTGTTGTTGATTACGCAGCAGAAGTTGCAGCGGCTGCAAAAGTATAAATCCACCTATGATATCAAGCTGCAGAACGCTGTTTGATTGATGAGTAGATTCAAAAATAGTGGACTAAGCGAATGGCTTAGTCCATTTTTTTTAGCAAAAAATTAAGAATAATTGCGCTTAAATTGCGCAATATAAGTAGTTTTTATGCTTAAATAAGCAAACTTTAAAAAGAGGAATATTATGGCCGCACCAGCCTACAAACGCATCTTACTTAAACTATCAGGCGAAGCTTTAATGGGCGATGATGCATATGGTATCAATCGTGCCACCATTACTCGAATTGTAACGGAAGTGAAAGAAGTTGTTGATTTAGGTGTTCAGGTTGCGGTGGTGATTGGTGGCGGAAATATATTCCGCGGCGTTGCTCCTGCGGCTGAAGGAATGGATCGAGCGACAGCTGATTACATGGGGATGCTAGCAACGGTAATGAATGCAATGGCCCTGCAAGATGCCATGAAAAATATTGGTTTAAATGCACGCGTCCAGAGTGCATTAAATATTGCACAAGTTGCCGAACCCTACATCCGCGGTAAAGCTATTCGTTATTTGGAAGAAGGGCGAGTGGTGATATTCGGTGCCGGTACAGGTAACCCATTCTTCACTACTGATACGGCAGCTGCTTTACGTGGTATGGAAATAAATGCAGAAATCGTTATTAAAGCCACGAAAGTTGATGGTATTTATACCGATGACCCAAAAACCAATCCAGAGGCAATGCGTTATAAAACCATCACTTTTGATGAAGCCATTAACAAAAACCTAAAAGTGATGGATGCAACTGCGCTGACTTTATGCCGCGATCAAAAGTTACCAATATCAGTATTTAGTATATTCAAGCAAGGTGCGCTTAAAAAAGTGGTAATGGGTGAAGATGAAGGCACAATGGTGACTCCATAGCTCATTACATCAGCAGGCATTATTAAAGATTTGAAGCTACGAAATAGTGGCTAATGTACAAAAAATTATAAGTATTAAGTTGGAGAAAGAAATGTTAGACGATATAAAAAAAACAGTAGATCAGAAAATGCTAAGATCCTTAGAGGCATTGAAAACTGATTTAGCTAAAGTACGTACAGGCAGAGCGCATACAGGCTTGCTAGATCATGTGATGGTTGAGTATTACGGCTCTATGGTTGCGGTCAATCAAGTGGCAAATGTGAATTTAGGTGACTCGCGCACAATTCACGTTCAGCCTTTTGAAAAAAGTATGATTGGTAAGGTTGAAAAAGCCATTCGTGATTGTGATTTAGGTTTAAATCCAGCTACCAATGGCGATTTAATTCGTGTGCCTATGCCTATGCTTACGGAAGAGCGCCGTCGAGACATGACAAAAATTGTGCGTTCTGAAGCAGAAAGTGCGAAAGTTTCTGTACGTAATGCTCGTCGTGAAGCCAATGACACTTTGAAAAAGTTACTAAAAGACAAAGAAATTTCTGAAGATGATGAGCGTCGTGCGCAAGATGATGTGCAAAAAGCGACAGATAAAGCTGTGTCAGAAATTGATAAAATGCTGCAAGTAAAAGAAGTTGAATTGATGGCTGTTTAAGAATAGCGAATATACCCTTGCAAACTACTTTACAATTTAAGATATTAGCTCGAATCGACAGGAGCCTCCGTGGGGTTTTTTACTAGCGCGACACAAACTATCCCGACTGCTGGTGAAATTCCTAAGCACATAGCCGTTATTATGGATGGTAATGGTCGTTGGGCTCGTAAGCGTTTTTTACCTAGAGTCGCAGGTCATAAGCGAGGGGTAGAAACAGTACGCGACCTTGTGAAATATTGCATCTCACTAAAAGTTGAATACTTAACACTTTTTGCATTTAGTAGCGAGAATTGGCGCAGACCAACAGAAGAAGTCTCATACTTGATGGAGCTGTTCATGCACGCTATTAAGCGTGAGGTTGCAAAATTACATCAAAATAATATCAAGCTTATTATGATTGGTGATCGCAGTCGTTTTGATGCGGAGCTAGTTACTCAAATTGAAGCATCTGAACAATTAACTGCAAATAATACAGGACTAGTATTAACAATTGCCGCTAACTATGGCGGCCGGTGGGATGTTTTGCAGGCTGTTAACAAGATGCAATTAGCGGCACCACAACTTACGGGCTTTTATAGAGAAGACCACCTTACTCCGTATCTTTCCTTGAGTTACGCGCCAGAACCAGATTTGTTTATACGTACTGGCGGGGAAACGCGCATTAGTAATTTTCTTTTATGGCAACTAGCTTATACCGAGTTATATTTTACGGATACATTATGGCCTGACTTCAATGAAGAGGCTTTCAATTTAGCTATCCAATCTTATCAAAATCGTGAACGTCGATTTGGCCGCACTAGCGAACAATTGATTGAACCTAAAACTTAAGTTACGCAAATCTAACTTCAAAAAACCATAACGCGCTAATTCCAACCATCAAAACTTTCCTTATGTTAAAAACTAGAGTTATCACAGCAGTCATTTTAGCCATTGGTTTCTTAATGGTATTGTTTTTAGCCTCTAAAATGGTTTGGACTTTTTTAACCCTTGCCGCAACACTAGTGGGCGTTTGGGAGTGGGCTAAACTCATTAAGCTCAATAAGCAACAAGTGCATATTTATGTAGTTTCAGTTTTAGCAATAGGTTTGATGTGGATTTTCACTATCGATACACCTTTCGCTTTGTATCACGATGTGACTGAATTAAGCATATTGAGTTTGTCTGCTTTATTTTGGATTGTATTTTCACCCATGTTGTTGATTACACGAAAAAAGATCAATCAAAAAATATTGATGGCATTTTTAGGTTTAGTGCTTTTATTGGCGACTTGGCGGGCATTAATTGGATTACATAGTATCAATCCTCGGTTGTTACTTGGTGTACTAGCAATTGTTTGGTTAGCAGACATTGCTGCATACTTCTCAGGTAAACGTTTCGGACGTCATAAACTAGCTCCTGAAATTAGCCCAGGGAAAACTTGGGAAGGCGTTGCAGGCGCAGTGCTTGCGGCAACGATTTACGGTTTAGCACTTTGTTATTACCTGCATTATAGTCGCTGGCTAATAGTTGGTTTATGGTTAATTGTCGTGCTGAGCGTTATGGGTGATTTATTCGAATCCCTATTAAAGCGCCAAGCTGGAGTTAAAGATAGTAGTCATTTATTACCAGGCCATGGCGGCGTTCTCGATAGAATTGACGGCTTAATCCCAACCTTGCCATTAGTGTTGCTCTATATTTATTACCCTTTGTTTTCAAACCTACAACTTCATGCACGCTAAAACTGTAATTCACCAAATGCAAAATGTAACGATATTAGGAGCGACTGGCACGATTGGTTTGCAAACGTTAAATGTAATTTCCCAACATCCAGAACGGTTTAGCGTATTTGCTTTAGCTGCTAATAGCAACGTTAAGTCAATGTTGGCGTTATGTAATAAATATGCCCCAAAATATGCGGTGATGTTGCAAGAAACTGCTGCAATAGAGTTAAGTATAGAACTAAAAAATATAGACTCTAAAACTGTTGTAAGACATGGTGAAACTGCTTTAAATGAAATCTCCGCGCATGAGCAAGTAGATATCGTCATGGCGGCCATTGTAGGCGCGGCAGGCCTGCACCCAGCGATGGCTGCGGCAAAAGCTGGTAAACGCATTTTGCTTGCTAATAAAGAGACCTTAGTCATGGCTGGCAATTTATTTATGCAAGCGGTGATTGATGGCGGCGCTAGTTTATTACCTATTGATAGTGAACATAACGCAATATTTCAGGTAATGCCACAACAGCGTACAAAAAACTTGTCAAATGCATCGTTAAACAGCTTAGGTGTGAAACGTGTTTTGTTAACCGCATCTGGCGGACCTTTCCGCAATGCGAGTTTACAAGAGCTAAAAAATGTGACTCGTGCGCAAGCGTTAAATCATCCGAACTGGGTCATGGGGCCTAAGATTTCCATTGATTCGGCCACTATGATGAACAAGGGTTTGGAAGTAATTGAAGCTCATTGGCTATTCAATGCATTACCAAATCAAATAGACGTGGTGGTGCATCCACAAAGCGTGATTCATTCTATGGTTGAATATGTTGACGGAAGTGTTCTGGCACAACTCGGTAATCCTGATATGCGCACACCCATTGCCTATGGCTTAGGCTACCCAGAACGACTTGTTAGCGGTGTGAGTAGTTTAGATTTGTTAACAACGGCTAGATTAGATTTCTGTGCGCCGGATTTAATTCGGTTTCCATGCCTACGCGTCGCCTATGAAGCTTTAAATCTGGGCGGCACTGCGCCAGCAATTTTGAATGCGGCCAATGAAATTGCGGTTGAAGCTTTTCTTGCTGAAAAAATTGGCTTTATGGATATTCCTAACACCATTGAAGCCGTTTTGACAGCCTCTAGTATTGAACAAGTTGAATCGATTGAGCAGTTGGTGGCTGTCGATGCGCTGGCGCGATTGGCAACTAGGAAGCAAATTAGCACATTATGATAATGGCGCTTACCTTTTTGTTAACCATGAGTATATTGGTGACGGTTCATGAGTACGGTCATTATCAAATGGCTAAGTGGTGCGGTGTGAGAATAATAAAATTTTCAGTCGGTTTTGGTAAGCCACTATGGACTAAGCCGTTTGGAAAAGATAAAACCGAGTTTGTGATCGCCGCAATTCCATTAGGCGGTTATGTGAAAATGTTAGATGAACGAGAGATGGCTGCCGAGTCAACTTTAGAGTCACCAGCGATAAACTATTCAGAAGCAGAGTTGAAACATGCATTCAATCGACAATCAGTAGCTAAGCGAATCGCCATAGTGCTGGCTGGGCCAATGGCTAATTTATTGCTAGCCATTAGTTTATATTGGATATTGTTTATGATGGGTATCGTTGGCATAAAGCCGACGCTAGGGGAAGTGATTGCAGAAAGTCCTGCGGCAGTTGCAAAATTTCAATATGGTGAAACTATACAAAAGATTAATGAAAAAAATGTCGTTTCTTGGCAAGACGCCAGCTGGATACTTTTAAATGAGTCTCTGAAAAATAATATTGTAGAAGTTACCACATTAAATAGCAGTCAAGAAACTGTTACGCATTTACTTGATTTATCTGGTGTTAATCAAGAGGCTGCGGCTAATGATATGTTAACTACATCCGGCTTCACGATTAGTCAACCAAATATTCCGGCAAAAATAGGTGAAGTCATTAAAGGCGGTATCGCCGATTTGGCTGGTTTAAAGGCGGATGACCTGGTGTTAAGGGTTAATAAAACCAAAATCAGCGTGTGGGAAGATTTTGTACAAGTAGTAAGGAATAATCCTAATAAAAAATTAGAGGTTGAGGTTCTAAGAAATGCAAATGTGATAAATCTTTCGCTTGAACCAGAATCATTTACTGAAAAGGGTAAA
Source organism: Methylotenera sp. (assembly GCF_029946165.1). Lineage (GTDB taxonomy): Bacteria > Pseudomonadota > Gammaproteobacteria > Burkholderiales > Methylophilaceae > Methylotenera. Next base: position 120,263 of record NZ_JAQSDZ010000011.1, on the reverse strand, counting down.
ACACTGGGTCGCATCGGAGTTGCATTCAGCTTGGATCAAGCTGAAAAGGATAAACTTTTTGTTACTACTCATTACAGTGTATCTGCTGCGCTGATTAAAGCCACTCAAAAAACTTGGGATATCTCATTGTTTACATTGAAAATGTTAGGGCAAATGATCACAGGAAAAATCTCACTAAAAGGTGTAAGCGGACCATTAACAATTGCCAGTTACGCTGGACAGAGTGCTCAAATGGGATTGAATGTGTTTTTAGGGTTTTTAGCGCTAATTAGCATTAGTATTGGGGTATTGAATCTATTGCCTATACCAGTATTAGATGGCGGACATTTGATGTATTATATAGTTGAAATTTTTACTGGAAAACCGACTTCTGATTTCGCCTTGAATATTGGGCAAAGAGTTGGTTTTTTTCTGCTAGGCTGTATGATGATCTTAGCATTTTATAACGACATAACCAGATTAATAACAGGCTGATTGCATGGCATTAAAAAAATTAAAAAACTCAAAAAAATTAGACCATACTTTCAAAAGTATTAAAGTTAAGTCTATTCTAATGTTAGTTTCTGGATTGTTTGCAAATTCAGCATTGGCACTTGAACCCTTTGTTGTAAAAGATATCCGCGTAGAAGGTTTGCAACGTACCGACGCTGGTACAGTATTTACTTATCTGCCAGTTAAAGTTGGCGAAACTATGGATGATGACCTTGCTTCACAGGCGATCAAATCCCTATATAACACTGGTTTTTTTAAGGATGTCCGTATTGAGGCTGAAGGTGATGTTCTAGTTGTGACTGTGCAAGAACGCTCTTCCATTGCACAAATCGATTTAAGTGGTAATAAATCATTCCCTACAGACAAAATGAAAGAAGGCTTGAAGCAAATTGGTATTGCTGAAGGTCAAATTTTTGATAAATCACAATTAGATCGAGCCGAGCAAGAAATTAAGCGTCAATATCTTTCTCAAGGTAAATATGGAGCAACGGTTAAAGCGGTTGTCTCACCATTAGAACGTAATCGCGTAGCTGTGCGTTTTGACATTGAAGAGGGCGCAGTTTCTAAGATTCGTAGCATCAATATTATCGGCAATCAAGCTTTTAGCATGGATGATTTACGCGCTGAGTTTTTACTAACTACGCCTAACTGGATGAGTTGGTGGAATAAAGATGACCAGTATTCCAAACAAAAGCTTAACGCAGACCTTGAAGCACTTCGTTCTTTTTATTTAAATCGCGGTTATCTTGAATTTAATATCGACTCCACACAGGTTTCAATTACCCCAGACAAAAAAGATATTTACATTACAGTTAATGTGACTGAAGGCGAAAAGTATACGATTTCAGAAGTGAAACTCGCTGGTGATACCATTGTGCCTGATACTGAAATACAGCAATTAATCACAGTTAAAAAGGGCGATACATTCAGCCGTGAAAAAATTACAGAATCCAGCAAAGCAATCAGCGATAGATTAAGCAATGATGGTTATGCATTTTCAAATGTTAACCCTGTGCCTGAGGTCAATAAAGAAGAACATACTGCCGCATTTACCTTTTTCGTAGATCCTGGTAAACGAGTGTATGTTCGACGTATTAATATCGCTGGCAATATTAGAACTCGTGATGAAGTACTACGTCGTGAAGTGCGTCAGCTAGAGTCTGCATGGTATGCTTCTGATAAGATTAATCGTTCAAAAGAGCGTTTAGTGCGTACAGATTACTTTTCTGACGTAAATGTTGAAACACCTGCCGTAGCAGGCACTACAGATCAAGTCGATTTGAATATTAGCGTTACCGAAAAGTCTACAGGTAGCATTCAGTTTGGTGCTGGCTTATCAAGTAATGAAGGTGTTGTATTTGGCATTACTGTTAATCAGAATAACTTTCTGGGCACAGGTAACCGTGTAAGTGCACAAGTTAATACAGGTAAGGTCAATACTACCTATTCACTCTCTTATACTGACCCATATTTCACGCCAGATGGTGTGAGTCGAGGCTTCGATATTTATCGCCGAGACGTTAATACTAGTTCGTTAAGTGTCGCAACTTATAATACGTCATCCTATGGCGGTGGTGTTCGATTCGGTATTCCATTAAATGAACGTGATGGTATTAACTTTGGATTAGCTGCAGATTTTACAAAAATTGATTTAACGTCAGAGAGCCCGCAGCAATACATAGATTTTTGTGGCACTGCTTCTGGCTGTACGAGCAACTCCATCGTAGCCTCTGGCGGATGGGCGCACGATACACGTGACAGTATTTTGTTTACCAATAATGGTGTTTTACAAAAACTAACCGCAGAAATTTCATTACCAGTATTAGATTTGAATTACTACAAGCTTGACTATAAACAAGCATGGTTCAAAAATGTGTATAAAGACTATACTTTTATGTTGAATGGTGAAATTGGATATGCTGATTCATACGGTAATAAAAACTACCCATTCTTCAAGAATTATTTCTTAGGTGGTGTGAATTCAGTTCGCGGCTATGACAATGGATCACTTGGGCCTAAAGGTGTTGATACATCAGGCAGCGACTTCTCACTTGGTGGCACGAAACGTCTTTTAGGTAATGCTGAATTGTTTCTACCAGTGCCTGGTTTAAAAGATTCTAAACAATTTAGATTAAGTGCTTTCTTTGATGGTGGTAATGTATGGGGATCAGATACAGCTTATGATCTGGGCGATTTACGTTATTCAACTGGTCTTGGAATTAGCTGGCTGTCACCATTTGGACCTCTAAAACTTATTTATGCTAAACCATTGAACAGTAAACCAACTGATACAACTCAAAGCATACAGTTCCAATTGGGCTCTCAATTCTAAGTTATTAGAATTCTAGCTATCAGTCTGGAAAATCGTGATGTAGTGTTGTTAGGCCTTGTGGCATAATATTAATAATAAATAAAAGTGGCAGTTTTAGGAGATTTAAGTGAGTAGTATCTTAAAAAAATTATTGATAGCAAGTCTAATGACTATTGCTTTGAGTGTAGAAGCTGCCGAGTTAAAGGTAGGTTATGTGCAAGTTGACAAAATTCTACAAGAGGCACCACAAACAGCTGAAAGTGGTAAAAAGTTGGAGAGGGAGTTTAGTCCGCGTTCACAAGAGTTAGACCGCATGGCTAAACAAATCAAAGATTTAGAATCTGCACTTGATAAAGATGGATTAACCATTACAGAAGCTGATCGTCGCAGTAAAGAGCGCGACGTGCAAAACATTAAAACAGAGTTCCAACGTAAGCAACGTGAGTTACGCGAAGACATCAATTTACGTAAAAACGAAGAGTTAGGCAGCTTACAAGATCGCATAAACAAGGCTGTACAATCAGTCGCTAAAGCTGAGAACTATGATTTAGTCATGTACAGTGGCGTGGCTTATGCTGCAGATAAAATTGACATTACTGATAAGGTTTTAAAGATGTTAGGTAAAAAATAAATTAATCAAATTTTTGATCACTATAAGTAATTTTTAGGGCAATAGTTATGGGTAAAAATTACACTCTTAGTGATATCGTTGATGAGTTAGGTGGTCGGATTATCGGTGATAATTCGACCATTATTTCACGTGTCTCCTCTCTACAAAATGCCAGTTCTGGTGATATTTGCTTCATTAATGATGCTAAATATTTAAAAGTGCTGGCAGCCAGCCAAGCCAGTGCATTTATTTTAAGGGAAAACGACGCTGAGTTAACTTCACTGCCAAGAATTATCGTGGAAAATCCTTATGCATACTTTGCTAAGGTATCTGCTTTTTTAAATCCACCTGTAAAATACTTATTGGGCATCGCACCAACTGCTGTTGTTGATGCAAGTTCTACTGTTCCAGATTCTTGTAGTGTTTCTGCATTAGTTGCGATTGGTGCCAATGTGGTGCTAGGGGAAAATGTTTTCATTGGCATTGGTTGCGTAATTGAAAATGACGTAAAAATTGCCGATAATACCCGCTTGGAGCCTAACGTCACGGTTAAACACCATTGTAATATTGGAAAAAACTGTCATATTTTTTCTGGCGCAGTGATTGGGTCAGATGGGTTTGGATATGCAGAAGAAGCTGGTCGTTGGCTAAAAATTCCACAAGTTGGGCGGGTCATCATTCATGATTATGTTGATATAGGCGCCAATACTACGATTGACCGTGGTGCATTAGATGATACGGTTATTGAAGAGGGAGTTAAGATCGACAACCTCATTCAAATTGGCCACAACTGCGTGATTGGTGCACACACGGTCATTGCTGGATGTACGGGTATCGCTGGTAGTGCAAAAATTGGTAAGCATTGTAAGATTGGCGGTGCTGCAATGATTTTGGGACATTTGGATATTGCAGATCATGTCACAATCTCCCCTGGCAGTATGATTACACGTTCATTGACTACGGCGGATACCTACACAGCGCTGATGCCATTCCAAACACACAAAGCATGGCTTAATACGGCAGCAAAAATTCGTCATTTAGATGACCTATCAGATAAAATTAAACAGCTTGAAAAAGCCCTAGCTCTGTTAAAATCTAACAATTAACCACTATAAGAAATATAATCTTCATTCTTAAGAAGCATAATCCATCAGAAGTAAGTTGAGACAATAATGACAATTAATATCGAATCTACCAGCATGGATATCCATGAAATCCTTGAACATCTGCCTCACCGTTATCCTTTTGTATTAATTGATCGTATTGTTTCAATGGAATTGGGTAAAGAAATCACCGCGTTAAAGAATGTGACTATTAACGAGCCTTTCTTTCCTGGACATTTTCCGCACCATCCTGTTATGCCCGGCGTGTTAATCGTAGAGGCGATGGCGCAAGCTGCTGCAGTATTATCTTTCAAGACAATGGGTGCAAAACCGAGTGATGATTCAGTTTATTATTTTGCGGGTATTGATAGTGCGCGCTTTAAAAAGCCAGTATCACCTGGTGACCAAATCATTTTAAACGTTAAGATTGACCGTATATTAAAAGGCATTTGGAAGTACTCTGGAGTAGCACGTGTAGATGGTGAAGTGGTTGCCGAAGCACAAATGATGTGTATCTTAAAAGCAATAGAGAAAAAAGAAAAATAAGCGATGTCAGTATTAAAAATCCATCCAACGGCTATTATTGATGCCACGGCAGAACTTGATTCTAGTGTAGAAATTGGCCCATATTCTATTATTGGCGCGAAAGTCAGAATTGATTCGGGTACGCGTGTAGCTGGTCATGTGATTATTAATGGCCCAACAACCATTGGAAAAAACAATCACATATTTCAATACTCATCGCTAGGTGAAGCACCACAAGATAAAAAATATCGAGATGAGCCAACCTTATTAGAGATTGGTGATAACAACACTATTCGCGAATTTTGCACGTTTAATCGCGGCACAATTCAAGATAAAGGCACAACTAAAATTGGCAGTGACAATTGGATTATGGCCTACGTGCATATTGCGCATGACTGTGATGTTGGCAATCACACGATCCTCGCGAACAACTCATCACTGGCTGGCCACGTAGATATTCACGACCATGCAATATTGGGTGGCTTCACACTGATTCACCAATTTTGTAAAGTTGGCTCGCATGTAATTACTGCTGTCGGTTCGGTTGTGTTCAAAGATATTCCTCCTTACGTCACAGCGGCAGGTTATGACGCTAAGCCACACGGCATTAATGCTGAGGGCTTGAAGCGTCGCGGCTTTAGTGCCGACAGCATCTTGCAAATCAAACGTGCGTATAAAGCTTTATATCGCAATGGTCTTACTTTAGATGAAGCAAAAATTGAACTAGCTACAATGCAAGCAACAACTCCCGAAATCAGCTTGCTGACTGATTTCTTGAATGTCTCAACGCGCGGCATCGTCCGTTAATTATTATCATGGTGAGAATAGGTATTGTAGCTGGAGAAGCTTCAGGTGATTTGCTTGGCAGCCATCTTATGCAAGCATTAAAGTTAAAACGTTCAGACATTGAATTTGTAGGCATAGCAGGACCAAAAATGATGGGTGAGGGCGCTCAATCGCTCTTTCCTATCGAACGACTATCCGTGCGTGGTTATGTGGAGGTCATTAAGCATCTTTGGGGACTACTTAGATTACGTCGTCAATTACTGAATCATCTGCTCGCTAATCGCATTGATTTATTCATAGGGATTGACGCACCCGACTTTAACTTTTGGCTTGAAAAGAAATTAAAGAATAAAGGTATTACCGCTATTCATTATGTAAGTCCATCCGTGTGGGCTTGGCGTAAAAATAGAATTAAGAAAATTAAACATGCTGTGTCACATATCTTGGCACTCTTTCCATTTGAACCTGCGTTATATCAGCATGCTGGTATACCTGTTACTTATGTTGGCCACCCGTTAGCCGATATATTACCGATGGAACCAGATACTGCCGCTGCACGTGAAGTCTTAAAGTTAAAGCCTTCAGCCTTGGTTGTTGCGATGTTACCTGGTAGCCGCCAAAGTGAGGTGCAGCAACATGCAGAATTGTTTGTTAAGACGGCAAAACTCATCTACGCAGATTTCCCTAATGCCATATTTCTAGTGCCACTCATTACGCGAGAAACTAGACAGATTTTTGAGTTAGCCATATTTCATGAAAATGAAAGCCTACCCATACAAATACTATTCGGTCATGCGCATGATGCTATGGAAGCCGCAGATGTTGTAATTGTCGCTTCAGGCACAGCGACGCTAGAGGCGGCTCTGTTAAAAAAACCAATGGTGATTACTTACCGAATGTCTAAGCTTAGCTGGCAAATTCTTAAGCGCATGCGTTTACAACCTTATGTAGGTTTGCCGAATGTATTAGCTGAGAAATTTGTAGTGCCAGAATTGTTACAAGACGAATCTACGCCTGAAAAACTTGCAGCAGTCACGATGAAATTATTAAGTGATGCTGATAACATTGCAGAGATTAAAGCTGAGTTCACAAAAATTCATCACAGTTTAAAACAAAACACGGCGGAAAAAGCGGCAAATGCTATTCTAGCCTATTTCCCTTAAATGTTAACTACACAATTAATTTGTGGAGCAGATGAGGCGGGGCGAGGCCCTTTAGCTGGTGCAGTTTATGCCGCAGCCGTTATCTTAAATCCTAACCGCCCAATCATTGGACTGGCTGACTCTAAAAAACTCTCTGAAAAAAAACGAGATTTACTTAGCGTTGAAATCAAGCAACACGCGCTGGCTTGGGCAATAGCCAGTTGCAGCGCGCAAGAAATTGATGAAATTAATATCCTACAAGCTAGCTTATTAGCGATGAAACGCGCCATTGAGGCTATGCAAGCACAGTTTGGCATCACCCCTGATTTAGTACAAGTTGACGGTAATAAATGTCCAAAAATCAGCCTGCCATGCGAAGCTATAGTGAAAGGCGATAGCAAAGTACAGGCTATTTCAGCTGCGTCAATACTTGCAAAAGTGGCACGAGATGCTGAGTTATATGGACTAGATAAAATCTATCCGCAATACGGTTTTGCAAAGCATAAAGGCTACCCAACGGCATTTCATTTGGAAATGTTGGATGCACACGGGATTACGCCAGTACACAGACTTAGCTATGCCCCTGTACGGCGCTTAAGCCAATAATAAAAATACCGTTGGTCGTTTATGCAAATCTGGCAAGGGTGATTTTTTCCAGCTAGCTATCGATTTCGTCACTATCATCTCGGTTTCTAAACTAATATCACACGCTACACAAAGCCTTGTGTTTGGCTGGCAGACACTAAGTATAGCCTCAAGCATGTGCTGGTTGCGATAGGGTGTTTCTATAAATAATTGTGTTTCTTTATGTGACAGTGAGCGCTTTTCAATTTCTTTTAATTTTTGGTTACGCTGAGTTTTGTCTACAGGTAAGTAACCTAAAAACGCAAACTGCTGACCATTAAGACCTGAAGCCATCATGCTTAATAAAATTGAGCTTGGTCCCACAAATGGTACAACGCGTATACCTTTTTGATGGGCTAATTCCACCAATTTTGCGCCTGGATCTGCTACGCCTGGGCAGCCCGCATCGCTCATTAAGCCTACATCTTTACCGGCTAATAATGGTTTTAATAAATCGGGTAAGTTTTTGTCTTCAGTATGCTCATTGAGCAGATTTAACTTGAGCTCACGTACTGGTTTAACCGTTTTAATGGTACTTAAAAAATGCCGTGCAGATTTTTCACTTTCCACAACAAAAGTATCTAATTGTTGAGCAATGCTAATAACATCGGGCGGCAATACTTTAGAGATATTGTCTTCCCCGAGTGTGACTGGGATTAAGTAGAGTGTTCCTAGTTTTAGCATGTTATTGGTTTCACAGTGATTCTTTGGGTTAGTGTTGCTTCTATGATTTAACTCCCTCCCGCCTATATCGGGGAAGGAAGTTTTACTTTGTAGATTAATTTAGTATTTAACAACCGCTTTATAGCTCAAGGTCACATTGCTTTCAGCAGGAATTTCAACTTTCCAAACCGCTAATTGGCTATTTACCTTTTTGTGCGGCTGACTTTCAGAAGTAATGCTCCAGTCACCAGAAATAGGTTCTTGCACAATAACCGTCATTTTTTCTTTCTTCGCATTTTTTAATACAATTTCATAAGTGCTTTCATAGGCATTATGTCCTTTTTGTGGATTAGGTAGCACTTTGAAGTTCGTTTGTTTTTTATCGGCAGTCACGTCAAAAGACTCACCTAATTTTAAGCGTACGACTTCATTTTTAGAGGTGTGGTCAATGCTATCTTCACCTATGAATTGGGCATTGCCTGAGTTATCTTTTTTATAAACACGCAATATGCCTTTGGGCAATGGCATTCCTAGCTTAGATGCTTCTTTATTTTCAAACTCAACAAATACGCCGACTTTCATTTTAGTACCAAGGTCGCCATAACGACTTTGATAGTAGTAATCTGCACCCCGTAAGACTAATTCTTTACGCGCTGGAACATTCGAAGCAGAGAGTAGGGCGACTTGCTTGGTTTGATTCTCAGCAATGGTGGTTGGACGATCTAAGGTATAGAGGTGATATTCGAGTAAGGACTCTTCAGCCATCGGTGCTGCAGCTTCATCCATCCTCACATCGCCACGCATCGATTTAGCCATAGGGAATATTTGTTGAGGTTGGATTCTGTTTACATCGCCAGCCACTAATTGCAATTTAGCATTTTTGTAACTTGCACCACTTGTGTTGGTGAGCGTCACCCAGCCAGATAAATCAATACTGTCTTCTTTCGGACTTAACTCTGCAACATAATCGGCCTTCCAGCCAAGCCCGCCAGTTAGATAACTTAACTCAACTGTTTGGTCAGTTGCCCCTTTATTACTGATTTGCGTGACTAGCGTTGGTCTATCACGTAAGTTTTCGGGAACGTCATCATAAACAATTCTTCCAGGAATGCCCGTTTCAATACGATTGCCAATTTGCAGCACTATGCCGTTGTTGGCAGAAAGCACGGTGGCTTTCTCCGTAGTTTCCACACCTGTCGTTGGGTGAGTTTTCACTACGCTCACAGATTTACCTACATACTTCTCAAGTAGTTTTTGCGGTGTTAATAAATCAAAATCAAAGTTTTGCTCAAGCAAAGTCAGGCTGCCAGGGACGTTGATGCTGCGTAATAGCGCTGTTTCTGGGCGGATTTGTGCACTTACATCTCGCAATGCTAAGGCATTTAAGCCCGTTTTGAGCTTAACTTGTCGCGTGTCTTTGACCAATGCTAAATCACCGTTGTAGATGGTGACAGCTACATTTTTCTGGTCGTTTAAGGTGCTACGTGTTTCATCTAACTCCGTAGCAAAAGCAACAGTATAAATTGTAGATAACGTAGCTAGCAGTGTAAGCTTGTACTTGATTGGGTGGCGTTTAAGCGACATGTTTCAATCTCCAAAATCAGTTAAATAATAAGCGTGAACTTAATGTTCAAGGCTATAAGTCATACAACGCGGCAAGTAACAAAAGGGCTTAAATTACTTATAAAACCGAAATATTTTCATTTTCTAACATATTAATCAACTTGATGAGAGGTAAGCCTATTAACGCATTCGGATCTTCACCTATCATGCGTTCCATCAGTGCAATGCCCAAGCCCTCAGATTTTGCACTACCCGCACATTGGTAGGGTTGTTCCTTGTTTAGGTAGTTTTCGATTTGCTCATCACTTAATTGCCTGAAACGCACTATGTAAGGCACAACTTCAGCTTGCATGTTATCTGTAGCTGCATTGTATAAGCAAAGTGCACTGTGAAAAGTGACTTCGCGCCCACGCATGGATTTTAACTGTTTAGTGGCATTGACATGATTCAGAGGTTTGCCAAGTTGCTCGCCATCCAACGTAGCAACTTGATCGCAACCAATCACTAAAGCATGAGGATATTCAGCTCCAATTTTTCTAGCCTTATCTTGCGCTAATCTTAACGCTGTTTCATATGGCTTTTCGTTTTCCAATGGTGTTTCATCCACACGTGGTGAAATGCTACTAAATGGAATTTGTAGCTTTTGCAGAAGCTCGCGTCTGAACTCCGAAGAGGAAGCTAATATCAGTGCTTGTTTCAAAGTTTTTTTCATAGCATATTCGTGTTAAATGATCTTTATGGATGATTGACTCGGGTTTAAGTAACGAGAAAAATAAAAAGCCGACAGAGTTACGCTGTCGGCTTTAGTTTAAATATTAAAGCATTTATTCAGGCTGAATTTCAAGCAATGACTCATCAGGCGTTACTGTATCGCCTTTTACCACATGTACTGCAACCACTATACCAGTAGCGGCAGCTTGAATTTCATTCTCCATTTTCATGGCTTCAATCACCAATACGCCGTCACCTGCTTTGACTTTATCGCCAGCTTTAACCTTAACAGCAACTACTGTGCCTGGCATAGAAGTAGTGACATGACCCGCATGAGAAGGGCGTGGACGACCACTTTTTGCTGTGTCAGAAGTCGTTTTTTTCTTGCCATTACCATTGTTAATGCCACTGGAAACTTCAATCTCACTCAAGGTTTCAACAATGACTTCTTCGGCAATCCCATCAATAGAAACATAAAATGGACGTTTTTCTTCACCCGCATGACCACTGCCTGTGAGGTTTATATGGAAGGTTTCACCATGCAGCGTGACTTTAAATTCACTTGGTGCAAAGCGAGATGCCGAAGCATTTACTGCATCTTTATCAAGCAAGGCTTCCGGTTCTAGCGAGCCAGCCATACGTTCTTGCAAGAATGTTTTGCCGATATCTGGGAACATTGCGAATGTGAGCACGTCCTCTTCAGACTGTGCAAAACGTTCAGATTCACTGGTGAGTTTCGCCATTTCAGGTGTTAACAAATCAGCAGGTCTACAGGTAATCGGCTGCGCATCGCCAATGGCCAATTTTTTAACTTCTTCATTCACAGCACTTGGCGCTTTACCGTATTGCCCTAAGAAGTAATTTTTAATTTCATTGGTAATGGATTTGTAACGTTGTCCCGTCATTACGTTAAGTACCGCTTGCGTACCTACAATTTGTGAAGTTGGCGTTACTAATGGAATGTAGCCAAGGTCTTTACGTACTAATGGAATTTCGGCCAATACAGCATCCATGCGGTCTAGCGCACCTTGCTCTTTTAATTGATTGCTCAAGTTTGAAATCATGCCGCCTGGCACTTGATTCAATAGTACGCGGGTATCCACGCCTGAGAATTCACTTTCAAACTGCCAGTATTTCTTACGTACTTCACGGAAATAAGCCGTGACTTCTTGCACTGCGGCAATATCCAAACCAGTATCAAACTCAGTGCCTTGCAAAGCTGCAATCATGCTTTCTGTTGTTGGGTGGCTAGCACCTTCTGAAAATGCTGCACTACAGGTGTCCATCATGACAGCACCATTTTCGAGTGCACGTAGCATATTCATGCTCGCTAAGCCGCTTGTTGAATGGCTATGGATGTGAATCGGTAAATTTACATTCGCACGCAGCGCTTTTACCAAATCAACAGTGGCTTGTGGCGTAAGTAGTCCAGCCATATCTTTAATGGCAATGGTATCTGAGCCCATCGCTTCAAGTTCTTGAGCAATACCGACAAAATGTGCCACATCATGCACAGGGCTTGTTGTGTAGCTAATAGTACCTTCAGCATGTTTACCTGCTTTTTTAACAGCTTGTATAGATACAGCTAAATTACGTGTGTCGTTAAGTGCATCAAAAACGCGGAATACATCAACCCCGTTATCAGCAGATTTCTGTACGAAAGCTTGTACTACATCATCAGAATAATGGCGATAACCAAGCAAATTTTGACCACGCAAAAGCATTTGAATGCGCGAGTTTGGCAGTGCTTTACGTAGTTTTTGTAAGCGCTCCCAAGGATCTTCTTTTAAATAACGTACGCAGGCATCAAAAGTAGCGCCGCCCCATGCCTCTAGCGACCAAAAGCCAATCGCATCTAACTTACTGCAAATGGGCAACATATCTTCTGTGCGCATGCGCGTTGCAATGTGGCATTGATGCCCATCGCGTAAAACAAGCTCGGTGACGTATACTTTTGGTGTTTGGCTCATATTTAACTCTTTACTTTAATTAATACGTTTAACTATATGTTTTTATGATTGTATTTTTATGAAACATTCCTGTTTTATAAATAATTAGGAATCAATCAACTAAATACCTTCATGCGCAGCGATTGCGGCTGAAATTGCTGCAGCAATCATCTCAGGTGGAATTTCATTCTTGTAATTTGTGAGTTCTGGGTGTGACTCAACAAAGCTAGTATTAAAGTTAGCATCCCTAAAATCTTGATGCTTTAAAATCTCTTGATAATATGGAATCGTCGTTTTTACACCGTAAATCAACATATCATCCAGCGCACGACGGCCGCGTTCAATGACGCTCTCCCAGTCTAGCGCCCAAACAGTAAGCTTGGCGCACATGGAATCATAATAGGGCGGAATAATATAACCGCTATATATTGCAGCATCCATACGCACACCAGGCCCACCGGGTGCATAGTAGCGTGTAATTTTACCAAAGCTAGGCAGGAAGTCATTTTTAGGATCTTCTGCGTTGATGCGGAACTCCATCGCATAACCTCTAAATTGCACTTCTTTTTGCTCGTATTGAAGTGGCAGGCCGAAAGCAACACGAATTTGCTCTTGTACAATATCAATACCAGTAATGGTTTCAGTCACAGTATGCTCAACTTGCAAGCGCGTGTTCATTTCCATGAAATAGAAGGTGTTATCCGAGTCTAATAAAAACTCCACCGTTCCTGCATTTTCATAGCCAACAGCTTTAGCCGCTTTAACTGCCAAGCCGCCGATATATTCACGTTGCGCTTGAGTGAGTTGTGGTGAAGGTGCAATTTCAATTAGCTTTTGATTGCGACGCTGAATTGAACAGTCACGCTCGAACAAGTGAATCACGTTACCTTGTGAGTCAGCTAAAATTTGTACTTCAATATGGCGTGGTGAAACAACACATTTTTCTAAAAATACTTCAGGCTTACCAAAAGCCTTGCTTGCCTCTGAAATCACGCGGTCATAATTACCTAATAATTCTTTTTCACTATCGCAGCGACGAATACCGCGCCCACCGCCACCGTTAGTGGCTTTTAGCATCACTGGGTAGCCAATTTTTGCTGCTAAAGCTACCGCTTCATTTAAGTCTTTTAAATTGCCATCACTACCTGGAGTGCAGGGAATGCCAGCGCCTGTCATGGCATTTCTAGCTTGGATTTTATCGCCCATTTGGCGAATGACTGCGGCATTTGGCCCAATAAATTTAATGCCACGGCGCGCGCATATTTCTGCCAATTCTGGATTTTCTGATAAAAATCCATAACCAGGATGTAGCGCATCACAGCCGGAAGCTACTGCAAGATTAACAATATTATGCGCGTTCAGATAGCCTGCAACTGGATCTGCACCTATGTTATAGGCCTCGTCTGCCTTTTTAACATGCAAAGCTTGGCGATCTGCATCCGCATAAATCGCGACAGACTTAATGCCCATTTCTGAGCAAGCGCGTACAATACGCACTGCGATTTCACCACGGTTAGCTACAAGAATTTTTTTGAACACGTTACAGCCCTTAAATTTGATACTCAAACCCAGCAATTGTAACATGTGTATCGTTAGAGCTAAATCCCCAACACTAAATTTTGAGTACTATAAATTTTGAGCACCAATAATTTGAGCACCAGTAAAATGAGTAAGAATATATTATTAATAGACAACATTGCTTTTTCTAAAAAAAATGAACGTATAGAAGGTGAGTTATCTCTTCCAGACTTTCCTAGGTTAGAGGAGTTAATGCATTCTTCAAACTTAACAAACCCTACAAAAATAAACTACACAGGGTTGATTAGCTACGTACTGCAAGGCAAGACTGACGCAGTTGGTCAACATATTTTGCAATTAACGGTAGCTTGCAGTCTGACTACAGCATGTCAGCGTTGCTTAAATGCAATGCCGCTTAATCTAAGTTTAAATTTTAATTATTTAATCGGCGAAGTGAGTGATACGGATGTGGAAGCGGTTGATATTGATAATAGTGATGATTACGACTTGCAGCAGGCGAATAAAGCGATGGATTTAATCGCGTTGATTGAAGATGAAATCATCATGGCAATGCCAATTGCGCCCATGCATGAAGAGGGCTGTACCGAGCTAACAACGCAAAGTGGTGAGAAACCAAATCCATTTGCTGTGCTTAAGGGCTTAATTAAGCCCTAAGGCTGCATATAAACACATATTAAAAGCTGACAAAAGCTAGGTTTTATATTATAGTAGCGGGCTTGAAGTTTTACGTAATCTTAAATTAGTGATGTAAAGTAATTATTCGTGCATCAGTTTGTATGTAATTGAGATGATGTTTTAATCATTTTATTGGAGTTTTATTATGGCAGTTCAGCAAAACAAAAAGTCACCATCTAAACGCGGTATGCACCGTTCACATGACTTTCTAACTAACCCAGCATTAGCAGTAGAGCCTACAACAGGTGAAGCTCATTTACGTCATCACATCAGCCCAAACGGCTACTATCGTGGTCGTAAAGTTATGCCATCAAAAGGCGAATAATTACACTATTTGATTTTTGTTTAGTCTCGATTTAGATTAAATAAAAGATAAATTTGTTAAATAGTGCATTAATATCATTGACGCCGCTCCAGAACTGGTGCGGCGTTGGTGTATGTGTGGCGCAAATGAATTTTAATTCAATGTATAACGCATTTATTCTCTTATAAACTGAGTAAAGCTATGGATATAACTGTCGCAATTGACGCAATGGGTGGGGATCACGGCCCGCACGTAACCATTCCTGCAGCGCTTAAAGCGCTTAAAGATGATGATCAGCTAAATATCG
The DNA here is from genome assembly GCF_029946165.1 of Methylotenera sp. Taxonomy (GTDB): domain Bacteria; phylum Pseudomonadota; class Gammaproteobacteria; order Burkholderiales; family Methylophilaceae; genus Methylotenera. The sequence continues at coordinate 104,959 of NZ_JAQSDZ010000011.1, read as the reverse complement.
TATTAGTTGGTTTGCAAGATGCTATTGAAGCTGAGTTGAAGGCACGTAAAGCAACAACAAATTCACGTTTACGTATTCATCATGCTAGCGAAGTCATTTCAATGGATGAGCAGCCGCAGAGCGCTCTAAAAAATAAAAAAGACTCTTCTATGCGAGTTGCCATTAATCTAGTTAAAAGTGGCGAAGCCTCAGCTTGCGTAAGCGCCGGCAATACTGGCGCATTAATGGCAACGGCACGTTTTGTGTTAAAAACCTTACCCGGGATTGATAGGCCTGCGATTGCAGGTATATTCCCTAGTCAAAAAGGTAAAACGTATATACTGGATTTAGGCGCAAATGCCGATTGCACGCCTGAACAATTGCTACAATTTGCTGTCATGGGAAGTATGTTGGTTTCATGTGTGGAGCATAAAGATAAACCTACAGTAGGCTTGTTAAATATTGGCTCAGAAGATATCAAAGGTAATGAAGTTGTCAAGCAAACGGGTGAGTTACTGCGCAAAAGTCACCTTAATTTTTACGGCAACGTTGAAGGTAACGATATTTTCAAAGGCACGACTGATGTAGTTGTTTGTGATGGCTTTGTCGGTAATATCACGTTAAAAGCTGCCGAAGGCTTGGCGCAAATGATGGGACGCTTTCTTTCTCAAGAGTTTAAACGTAACTGGCTAACTAAGTTAATGGGTTTGGTTGCAATGCCCGTATTAAAAGCTTTTAAGAATCGCATGGATCCGCGCAATTATAACGGCGCAAGTTTTTTAGGTTTACGTGGTATTGTGGTGAAAAGTCACGGTGGTGCAGATAGCATTGCATTTTTAAATGCTATTCATACTGCCGTTGAGGAGTCTCGTAGTGGCGTTCTTAAGCGCATTACAGAACAATTAGAAATAGAGCATATACAATCACAGCAGATTGCTATGGCTAATACAAACAGCTCGGATAACGAACAATGAATTCCAGAATTGCAGGAACAGGGAGCTATCTCCCCGAAAAAATACTCACAAATGCTGATTTAGAAAGCATGGTTGATACTACTGACGAGTGGATTTTCTCACGTACAGGTATCCGTGAGCGCCATATTGTGGCTGATGATGAAGCTACAAGTGATTTAGCATTGCATGCTTCACTTAATGCGATTGAGGCGGCAGGTATTCAGGTTAACGATATTGATTTGATTATCGTCGCAACCACAACGCCAGATAAGATTTTCCCTAGTACTGCTGTCATATTGCAAAGAAAACTTGGCATTGCGGGTTGCCCTGCATTTGACATTCAAGCTGTTTGCAGTGGGTTTGTTTATGCAATCGCAACAGCTGATAACTTTATAAAATCTGGTGCGGCTAAATGCGCTTTAGTCATTGGCGCTGAATCATTCTCACGGATTGTTGACTGGACAAATCGCGGTAATTGCATTTTGTGGGGTGATGGCGCTGGTGCTGTGATTCTGCAAGCAAGCGACGAACAGGGTATTATTTCTACGCATTTGCATGCAGATGGAAGTTATGAAAAAATGTTGCACGTGCCTCGTAGCGAGGACCCGAATGGTCGCGATACCGTTGTGATGGAAGGCAATGGCGTGTTTAAAGTTGCAGTCAATACTTTAGATGCCATTGTGGATGAAACGCTAGAAGCAAATGGCATGCAAAAATCTGATATTGATTGGTTAGTGCCGCATCAAGCAAACATTCGCATTTTGCAAGCGACTGCCAAAAAACTAGATATGAGCATGGATAATGTAGTCGTTACCGTGGATAAACATGGCAATACCTCGGCTGCCTCTATACCATTAGCTTTAGACACAGCTGTTCGTGATGGCCGTATTAAACGCGGCGAAATAATCTTGATGGAAGCTTTTGGCGGCGGTTTTACTTGGGGTTCAGCATTAATTAAGTATTAACTTAATGTCATAAGCAATATTGACTCAAGTCATCACTATACAATTAACGATATAAATAATTAGCAATAAAAATCTATGAATAAATTTGCATTTCTATTTCCTGGCCAAGGTTCTCAATCAGTTGGTATGATGAATGGTTTTGGCGAATCAGCCATTATCCGCGAAACCTTTACTGAAGCTTCTGATATTCTAGGTCTTGATTTCTGGGCTATGGCTACGGAACCGAATGAAGCCATCAACGAAACGACTAATACCCAACCTATCATGTTGATTGCTGGAGTTGCCACATGGCGCGCTTGGCAAGCTTCTACCGACAAACTTCCAACTGTTTTGGCTGGTCATAGCCTTGGTGAGTTCACAGCTTTGGTAGCTTCTGGCGCAATATCATTTACTGATGCGCTTCCTTTAGTTCGTTATCGTGCCGAGGTGATGCAAAGCGCAGTTCCAGCTGGGGTTGGTGCAATGGCGGCAATACTAGGTTTAGATGATAATATTGTGCGTGAAGTGTGCGCAGAAGCCGCACAAAATGAAGTGCTTGAAGCGGTAAACTTTAACTCACCTGGTCAGGTAGTGATTGCAGGCAATAAAGCAGCTGTAGAGCGTGGCATGGAGTTAGCAAAAGCGAAGGGCGCTAAACGCGCTTTACCATTGCCAGTCAGCGTGCCATCTCATTGTGCGCTAATGAAGCCAGCCGCAGTAAAATTTTCAGAATACTTGAAAAATGTAACGGTCAATGTGCCACAAATCTCGGTAATCCAAAATGCAGACGTTACCGCCTATCAAGAAGCTGAAAAAATAAAAGATGCGTTAGTGCGTCAGTTATACAGTCCAGTGCGCTGGGTCGAAACAGTGCAAGCTATTCATGCGCAAGGTGTTACCCAAGCTGCTGAGTGTGGTCCAGGCAAAGTATTGGCAGGTTTAACCAAGCGTATCGTAGCCGAACTGCCATGCGTAGCACTGACCAATAATGAAGCTTTAAAAGAGTTTCAAAGCCAACTTTAAGATAGATTGATTTCAGAATAATATAATTTATACAAGGGGTTAACATGTTAACTGGACAAATTGCTTTAGTTACGGGCGCAAGTCGTGGCATTGGTGCTGCTATAGCACAGGCACTTGGCGAACAGGGTGCGATTGTTATTGGAACCGCAACTTCAGAAAATGGTGCAACTTCCATCAGCAATACTTTTACTAGCGCCAATATCAAAGGCGAAGGCATGGCGCTCAATGTGAATGATGCTGAACAGGTAGCTGCTACCTTAAAAACTATTAGTGAAAAATATGGCGATGTAAGCATTTTAGTGAATAATGCTGGTATTACTCGTGATACGCTATTAATGCGCATGAAAGATGAAGATTGGGATGACGTTATTAGCACTAACCTAACTTCAGTTTTCCGCATGAGCCAAGCTGTATTGCGCCCAATGATGAAGGCGCGTACTGGAAGGATTATCAGTATTTCGTCTGTAGTAGGTCATATGGGTAACGCTGGCCAAACGAATTACGCAGCTGCAAAAGCGGGTATGACGGGCTTTACCAAGTCTTTGGCCGCAGAAGTTGGTAGCCGAGGTATTACGGTAAACTGTGTAGCACCAGGCTTTATTGATACTGACATGACGGCTGAATTACCTGAAGAAGCGACTGCTAAAATGCTTGCACGTATTCCAGCAGGGCGACTAGGTAATGTTAAAGAGATTGCCGCTACCGTAGCATTTCTTGCTTCACCAAATGCAGCTTATATTACTGGTGAAACAATTCATGTGAATGGTGGCATGTTAATGGTGTAAAAGTTTTTTTATATTCTGCTCGAGTTTTGGTAGAATATTGTCTTAGCTGTACTATATTTCTATATATAGATTCTATATATAGCTATTTTTTAATTAAAGGGGTATTTAGATGTCTGACATCGAACAACGTGTTAAAAAAATTGTTACTGAGCAACTTGGTGCAAATGAAGCTGATGTAAAAAACTCATCATCATTTGTTGATGATTTAGGTGCAGATTCGCTCGATACCGTTGAGCTTGTAATGGCACTAGAAGAAGAGTTTGACTGTGAAATTCCTGATGAAGAAGCAGAAAAAATCACTACAGTTCAACTAGCTATTGATTACATCAATACGAACTTAAAATAAATTCCCATAGACGTTATGCCCACTGCTACTAGTGGCTAACGCCTTGCAATTGCTGCAAAACCCAGAAACCACTTTACAATTAATTGTAAAATGATTTCTGGGTTAATCATTTTTAAGAGACTTTTCTAATGTCTATTGTTACAAATAAACGTCGCGTCGTTGTCACTGGTCTTGGTGTGGTTTCACCTGTGGGTATTGGTGTTAAAACTGCTTGGGATAACATTACTGCTGGTAAATCTGGCATTACTCAAATTACCAAATTTGATGCTAGCGCTTTTTCTTCAACCATAGCTGGTGAAGTTAAAAACTTTAACGCTGAGGACTTCATCTCTGCGAAAGACGCTAGACGCATGGATACATTCATTCAATTCGGCTTAGCCGCTGGCATTGAGGCATTTAAAGATTCAGGTCTTGAAGTGACAGAAGAAAACGCTGAGCGTATCGGCGTTTCTATTGGCTCTGGCATTGGTGGTATGCAGTTTATTGAAGATACAGACATCCTTTATCAAGAATCAGGCCCACGCAAAATCTCACCATTCTTTATTCCTGGCACCATTATTAACATGATTTCAGGTAATTTATCGATTATGTTTGGCTTAAAAGGGCCTAATGTTGCTATTGTCACTGCTTGTACCACCGGTACGCACTCAATTGGCGATGCATCCCGCATGATTGAGTATGGTGATGCTGACGTCATGATTGCTGGCGGTGCAGAAGCCGCTATTACACGTTTAAGTGTTGGTGGCTTTGCAGCTTCACGTGCTTTATCTACGCGCAATGACGATCCTGCAACAGCTAGTCGTCCTTGGGATAAAGACCGTGACGGCTTTGTTATCGGTGAGGGTGCGGGAGTATTAGTGCTTGAAGAATATGAACATGCTAAAGCACGTGGCGCTAGAATCTATGCTGAACTAAGTGGTTATGGTATGAGTGCTGACGCTTATCATATGACTGCACCCAACATGGATGGGCCACGCAGATCTATGCGTAATGCGATGAATAATGCTGGTATTGACCCTAGTGAAGTTCAATTTATTAATGCCCATGGCACTTCTACTCCCTTGGGCGATTCTAACGAAACTAATGCGATTAAAGCAGCATTTGGTGACCACTCAAGCAATCTAGTTGTCAACTCAACTAAATCAATGACGGGTCATTTGCTTGGTGGTGCAGGGGGGTTAGAGTCAGTATTTACCGTACTTTCAATCTACAACCAAGTATCTCCGCCCACTATCAATATCTTTAATCAAGATCCAGAATGTGACTTAGATTATTGCGCCAATACCGCACGCGATATGAAAATCACTTATGCATTAAAGAACAATTTTGGCTTTGGCGGTACAAATGGTAGCTTGGTATTTAAAAAGATATAACTACAGCTTTTAAGCATTTCGATATTTTCGAAAAATGAATGAGCCTGCGACACTAGTTTCGCAGGCTTTTTTATATTTAACAGGTCTTCGGTGAGAGAGCTTCTGCTATGTAAATAGCGGCTGCTATGGTTTAATTACAGCTTATGAATCAGAAAAATATTTATTTGATTAATGGTGATTTTACACAAACAATTTCGCCATTAGATCGCGGTTTTGCATATGGCGATGGCATATTTCGCACTATGTTAATGCGTAACGGTCAACCAGATAATTGGCCGCTACATTATCAAAAACTTGTGGCCGATTGCGCTGTGATTGGTATCGTTTGCCCAAGTGCAGATTTACTAATAAGCGATATGCAACAGTTATTCTCGGTGACTGATCAGCCAGAGGTAGCAAAAATCATCATCACCAGAGGCGAGGGCGCGCGTGGCTATGCTCCGCCTGCAATTACCAATCCAACTCGCGTTATCATTAAATCGGCCATGCCTAAATATAGACCGGATATTTTCATAAAAGGTGTGGATCTGCATGAATGTGAAATTCGCTTACCTGAACAAAAGAAGCTTGCTGGCATTAAACATCTTAATCGATTAGAGAATGTTTTAGCGCGTATGGAATGGAATGATGAAAACTTATTCGACGGCCTAATGTTAGACCTACAAAGCAATGTTATTGAATGTACGATGAGTAATGTTTTTGCACGTTTCGATGATATCTTAATCACGCCTGACCTAAGCGATTGTGGAGTTGCTGGAATCACGCGGCAACGTATTATTTGGCTTGCTAGCATGCTTAATTTAAAGATTGAAATTAAACCATTATCCTTTACTAAAATGGCTTTAGCGGATGAAGTTATTATTTGCAATAGCTTATACGGTGCCTTATCAGTAAAAAAAATAGGTCATAAAAAATTCCCAGTACAGAATTTAGCCAAAAATATTAGAGATGCATTGAAAGCATGATTAAAAGAATAAAGAAGTGGCTATTTTTGAGTTTTTTGGTTACTTTCGGATTAGCTGGCTGGCTGGCATATTATGCAGCTTCATCACTAAAGTTACAGCCAAGCAGTCAAGAAATTACTATTCAACCCAAAAGCGGCTTAAGAAGTATCGCGAATCAGCTAGTTCAACAAGGTGTATTAAAGGAGCCTTGGCGATTTATTATCATTGCCAAGGTTTTACATAAAGAATCATATCTGCAAGCGGGTGACTACACTTTAAACAGAAACATTACGCCATATCAGTTATTGCTTTCCTTAAATCATGGTAAGACAACTCAAGGCAGCGTGACGTTTATTGAGGGGCGCACATTTTCGCAAATGCGAAATAAACTTGAGAAAAATGATGCTGTAAAACAAACTGTTAGCATACTCTCTGAATCTGAAATATTAAGAAAAATTGGATCTGAATATTCCGTGGCTGAAGGTTTATTCTTTCCAGACACCTATTATTTTGATCGCAACACGGCTGATATCGTGATACTGCAACGCAGTTATGATGCTATGAAAACCAAGCTGGATGACGCATGGAATAAGCGTGATAATGGCCTGCCATATAAAAATAGCTATCAAGCTTTGATTATGGCCTCTATTGTTGAAAAAGAAACGGGCAAGGCTTCTGAGCGACCAATGATTGCAGGGGTATTTATCAATAGAATGCGCATAGGTATGCGTCTACAAACTGACCCGACGGTGATCTATGGCATGCGTGCCCAATATAACGGCAACATTCGTAAGAAAGATTTAATAGCCGACACGCCTTATAATACTTACACGCGAAACGGCTTGCCTCCAACGCCCATAGCAATGCCCGGCATAGCTTCTATTGAAGCAGCTTTGCATCCAGCGAGTACTAAAGCCTTGTATTTTGTAGGTAAAGGCGATGGTAGCCATGCATTTTCAAGCAGCTTAGAAGAACATAACCGAGCCGTTGTGAAGTATCAATTAAAAAAATAACCATTACTTATGACCAATCAACAAACTAATGCTAAATTTATAACTCTAGAAGGCATGGATGGCGCAGGTAAAAGCACTCATATCGCCAGTATTATTGCTGCACTGCAAGGTCGTGGGCATGAAGTTGTGTCTACTAGAGAACCAGGCGGAACCGCTTTAGGTGAACGACTACGTGAGCTTTTACTGCATGAAAATATGCATGTTGAAACAGAAACTTTATTAATGTTTGCTGCCAGAAGTGAACATATAGCATGTGTGATTAAGCCTGCGCTTGCGCGAGGTATATATGTGCTTTCTGACCGATTTACCGATGCCACGTATGCTTACCAATGTGGTGCAAAAGGAATTGAAGCCAGTAAGGTGCAACAGTTAGAACAATGGGTGCAAGGAGATTTACAGCCTGATGTAACAATTCTGTTTGATGTACCTGTTGAAGTGAGCATACAAAGGCTAGCTAATGCACGCGAGCCAGATAAATTTGAGCGTGAAAATGCAGATTTCTTCACACGTATTAGAAATGCTTATTTACAGCGAGCTAAAGAAAACCCAGCTAGATTTAGAGTGGTTGATGCAAATAGGCCTTTAGATTTAGTTAAACAATCAGTTGAAGATATTATCTCAACACTATGATTAATCTATGTATTAATGGCTGGTAACATGAGAATTTATCCGTGGCAATCTAAGGTTTGGCAACTTGTTAACCAAGAAGACAAACGAAGAGCGCATGCCATGTTATTACATGGTCGAGCTGGTACTGGTAAATATGATTTTGCCCTTGAGTTCAGCCGGTCGCTTTTATGTGCACATCAAGATAGCTCAGGTCACGCTTGCGGAAATTGCTCCAGTTGTAATTGGTTTAAGGAAGAGAGTCATCCAGATTTTCGTCTGTTGAGTCCAGAGCAAGAGTCTGATGCGGACGAAGAGGGCGCAACAAAAAAAACTAAGAAAAAAACACAAATTTCTGTCGCGCAGATTCGTGATTTAAGTGACTTTTTAAGCATGTCTAGCCACCGTAGTGATGGGGCGCGTATTGTGCTTATTCACCCCGCAGAGGCGCTCAACTTAGCTTCTGCTAATGCATTACTTAAAATGCTTGAAGAGCCTGCAGAAGGCGTTATTTTTATTTTGGTGGCACATCAACTGCAACGTTTATTACCCACTATTATTAGTCGTTGTCAAAAAATAAACATGCCCATTCCTACTGATGCACAGGCATTAGCATGGCTTAGAGAGCAAGGTGTGCAAAATGCTAAAGAGCAGCTTGCATACTTAGATGGTTCGCCAATTAAGGTATTTAATGAGCAGATGCAATTCTCACAACTAACTGAAATATGGCGACTATTAGCCCTTGGTAGCAAATTACAACCACATGTTGCCGCACCTAAACTAATCGCTAATTCAGTAGAAGCTGGCATCGTTGCTTTGCAAAAATGGATATATGATATTGTTGCAATGCGGTTATCAGGCCAAGTGCGTTACCATGCTATGCATAGCAAAGCTTTGCAAGCGTTAGCAGACAAGGTAAACTTGAGCAGCTTATTTCAGCTACAAAAAAAAATAGAAGCGTTGCGTAAATTAGCCCTGCATCCTTTAAACCATGAATTGCAGATGGAAAGTTTACTTCTTGAGTACACTCGAATTTTTAGCTAAATTTTCATTTAAGCTTAATAACATGACATTTGTCACCAGTATTTAAATTTATAAAGATCAATATATGGCTGAAGAATTAGCAGAAAATACTATTAACCCTCCAAAACCAGGGGTTTTATCCCTCGCCATTAAAGAAAAGGTTGCGCTATATTCGGCATATATGCCCTATGTTAAAGGTGGCGGTTTATTTATTCCCACTAACAAACCTTTTAAAATTGGTGAAGAAGTTTTTATGCTATTAAGCTTGATTGATGACCCAATGAAACTAAAAGTTGTAGGTCACGTGGTATGGGTAACTCCAGCTACTCAAGCTGGCAGACCACAAGGGGTTGGTGTGCAATTTAGCGAAAAAGATGGCGGCATTGAAGCTAAAAATAAGATTGAAGGGCTGCTCGGAAGCGCTTTAAAATCATCCCGTGCTACGCATACAATGTAATTAAATGTTATGAGTAATTTGTGTCTTAATTCCTGAAGTAATCTTAAAAACTAAACATGCTCGTTGACTCTCACTGCCACCTTAACTTTCCGGAACTCTTTGAAAACTTGCCTGCTATCAAGCAAGCCATGCAAGATAATAAAGTAGGGCATGCATTATGCATATCCGTCACGCTGCCAGACTTCCCACAAGTACTCGCCTTAGCTGAAACTAATGATAATTTCTATGCCTCCGTAGGTGTACATCCTGATTACGAAGATATCGACGAACCTAGCGTTGACGAACTTTTGAGGCTCGCAGACCATCCGAAAATTATTGCTATAGGCGAAACTGGTCTGGATTACTTTAGATTAACAGGGGATTTAGAATGGCAGCGCACACGTTTTCGTACGCATATTCGTGCGGCTATTGCTTGTGGCAAGCCCTTAGTCATCCATACCCGTAGTTCAGCTGAAGACACTTTACGTATTATGCGTGAGGAAAATGCCCAACAAGTGGGCGGGGTAATGCACTGTTTTACTGAAAACCTAGATGTGGCACGCCAAGCCATTGAATTGGGCTTTTACATTTCATTTTCAGGCATTGTGACTTTTAAAAACGCGCTCACGATTAAAGAAGTTGCAATGCAAGTTCCCTTAGATAAAATGTTAGTAGAAACAGATTCCCCATACTTAGCTCCTATGCCATATCGTGGCAAAACTAATCAGCCAAGTTACGTAAAACATGTGGCAGAAGAGATTGCTCGCTTGCGCGGCATTACTTTGGAAGAAGTTTCAGAAGCAACCACTAATAACTTCTTCCGTTTATTTAGGCATGCTGTAGCCAACTAGCTATGCGTAACTTTCTATGCAGTTAACAATGTTAGGAGTAGGTTCAAGCGCTGGAACGCCTATGATAGGTTGCAAATGTGCTGCATGCGCCTCAACCGACCTGCGCAACAATCGCACACGCTGCTCCAGCATTATTCATTTGAATAACGGTAAATCCGTGATAATCGATACAGGGCCTGATTTACGTCAGCAAGCACTTAGAGAAGGGTTAACGAGCATTGATGCCGTACTATATACGCATACCCATGCTGACCACCTGCATGGTATTGATGATTTGCGCGCGTTTTGTCAAATTCAGCGTAAGCAAATCCCTCTGTATGGTAGCCAAGAGGCTATGCAACATATCGCCGATAAATTCGGCTATACCTTGCGTGAACCCAGTAATTTTTGGGATTTACCCGTATTAAAAACGCATGTAATCAACGCACCATTTCAGCTTTTCGAGCAGACCGTTACACCAATTCCACTCAAGCACGGAAACAGTGATATTTATGGCTATAGAATTGGTGACATTGCCTATCTGACGGACGTTTCGAGTATTCCTGAAACTTCGCTGACGTTATTACAAGGTTTAAAAGTTCTTTTATTAGATTGTCTAAGATATACAACGCACTATACACACATTAATCTGGAACAAAGTTTGCACTACGCCAGTCTGATTCAAGCTGAATCTACCTATTTAATTCATATGACGCATGAGCTTGAATACAGTGCTTTAAGCGAGCAATTGCCAAAAAATGTGTTTGTTGGTTACGATGGATTAAAAGTATTTGCTGCTTGAGTCAGCGAAAGTCTTTATCGCACGTTAAACATTAATGTTCAATTAGTGCGTAAAAATGCTATAAGTGAGATAATTAAAAGTCGTTTAGGAGATTTAATCAATGCAATTCACCATCAATAAAACTGTAAAAGTATTACTATCTGCTGCAATGTTAGTTGCAGTAAGTTTCAGTCAAGTTAATGCAGCATCTGCTGGCAAAACATATACCGAAGATCAATTTCTTAATTCATTCAGCGGTAAAACAAAAAAGGTGATTTCTGAAAAGTTAGGTGCGCCGTTTAAAAAAGAACTATCAGTTAAACCAGCTGGGGCTTCAGGTTTTCTAGGCAAAGTAGGTGCTGATGACAAAGGGTCAAAACGTGTTAACGTAGAGATGTGGTACTACAAAAACATAGTAAAATATGATCCAAAACATACTTACAAAGAAACAGAAATTACTTTCGTAAATGACAAGGTCATGAATATTGCTTTTTTTAATAATAGATAACAGCAAGTAAATATATAAATTATTGCCTAGGGTTATTTTTAAATAAAGCCGAGATAATTCTCGGCTTTATTCGTTTTTAATTATGGTTTTTCGCGTAAGCCGTGCCAGTCTTTTTTTTGCATACATAGCAATAAGCCTCTAGTCACCTTTTTGCTTTGTATACCGGGCTCATGAGCCTCCCCTAGTGAGTTGACGCATTCTTGGATTGAGCTCTTTAGATTATCAGGGCTACCGCCTAACTTCCACCACGAACTTATTTGGAACATGTCCATAGGGTCAGTGAGTTTCTTTTGTGAAAAGGATTTCTCTGTAGAGGTCGTTTTAGTTGCAACCACAGGTTTTCCTATTTGCCGATTATCAGCATTTTCAGTTGCTTCTATTACAGGGTCAGGCTCATTTTGCATTGAAGCTATAGTTTCTTCGCCGTCTAAGTTTTGAATAGTCCACCCGTTATCAGCCATACATTTTGCAATAGCCTCTTTTGTAGAGTCTTTCGCTGTACAATTTTTTTTCATGGCGGCTAAATCACTGGCTGTAGCGCCTCTTTTATAGGCAATCTCGCTACAAGCACTCAGTAGTAACGCGGTCAGTAGAACACTCGTCTGAATCCATCTGCTTGCCTCATTATGTTTCATCTCTGCTAAACCCTCACTGATAAACAATTTGAACAACTTTAATTGTTTGCAAAGTTAGCACATTTTTCCAAGAAACACTTAGTTTATGCCTACGCAATATTGCGTATTTCACAGTCACTAGAGTCTCGTTAATCTAGCAACATGTTTTTAAAGGTGATGTTGAATTATTCCACCAAAACTACAAATAAAAACAAATGATTTTTTTGTATGACTGACAATATTTTTATTAATGGAGAGTTGTAATGACATTTAAACTTAAGAAAAGCCTATTAGCAACTGCTGTAAGTTCTATGCTGTTGTTACCGGCAATGAGTGCACAGGCAGGCGGAACAATTTCATTTGGAGATGATAAGTCAGTGAGTGTTGGTTTTGGCATGCGTGGGGGTTATAGCTCAGTTGAAGATGCTGCTGCTGATGGAAGTAGATCAAACGACTTTGCTTTGGAAAGTGCGCGGCTGTATCTATCAGGTTCATTTAATAAATACATCAAGGGTATGTTGAATACAGAAAAAAGTAATGGCGAAAGCTGGGAAATTATTGATGCTAACGTGCAATTGCAAATGACACCAGAAATCGCTATTTGGGCAGGTAGATTCTTATCTCCAAGTGATCGCGCAAACATGGCTGGCCCATACTACTCAATGGGTGGTGGGTATTGGTCTAATATCGCATCACGTTACGGCTGGAATGGCGGTATTATTGGTCGCGATGAAGGTGTAGCAATTGTTGGTAGCGCAATGGATAACAAAATTGGTTATTCATTTGGTGCATTTGAAGGCCAAAACATTTTCAGATTTAGTGGTGTAAATGCACAATCACAATCTAGCACTGCTGCAAAAGCCACGAATGCAGATGATAAATTAATGTACGCAGGCAGACTTCAAGTTGACTTTTGGGACGCAGAGCCAGGCTACTATGGTACGGGCAATTACTTTGGAGCAGCAGATATTTTAGCTATTGGTATTGCGGGCAGACAAAAGTCTGATGGTGCTATTAGCTTAACTAAAGCAGGTGACTACAGCTCATACAGCGTAGATTTCTTAATGGAGAAAAAAGACGTTGGGCTAGGTACGGTTTCCGCAGAGGCTGCTTACTATGATTATGATACCGATGATGTCTTTTTAAGCGAGCAAGGTAAAGCATATTCAGCAGGTGCGGCTTATTTATTTAACCAAGCTGTCGGTTGGGGCAAGTTTATGCCATTTGCACGCTATCAAAAGTTTGAGTCTGATGCAACAACTGCTGATACAACCAAAAAATGGGAAATTGGTACTAACTACGTGATTGCTCCTTACAATGCGTTACTGACAGCGGCTTATTCAGATACTAAAGTGTCTGGCTCAGACAGTAACAATGCCATTAATGTTTCAATGCAATTCCAGTTCTAAACCAGTATTTATCTCCTAAGATAACACTTTGGCGCAGTAACATTTAAATGTTGCTGCGCCTTTTTTTGTCAAGTTAATGTTAATGAATCTTAAAAAATTCGATTTATTTACCACCTAACATTTTATGAACTTGGCAAGCAAGTTGGGCGATTGAGTATTCATCTGTGCCTGATTTTAAAGCTGTGAAATCATTCATTAATTTTTCCGACATCAATAATTTATTTGTCGTGCTATAAAAATCCAATGACGTGACTTTATACAGAGGTTGATTGCAATTGAACTGCGTATTTTTTACTACATATTGATAAGTCATTAATTTTTTCTTGTTAGTCAATGACTGACTTTTCTTAAATATAGTTTTAGTTAAAAAATAGGGAAAGCCATTTGCAACATTGTAAGAATCAATGTCGACAAAAATTTCATAATCGGCTTTCTTAATAATGGAATCCCATTCCACTGCCATTACATTGATGGATATTGTGAGTAAAACAGCACCCATTAGAAGTTGTTTTTTAATCATAGAGTTGAATCATTCCGCACTAAAGTATTGGTATTAAATTAGCACAAAAATCTCTTTTAAAAGTGTTTATCACCTACGCAATTTGACGTATTTCATTCCATCATCCAAGCCCTTAATCTAACACCATTGCAAAACGCTATATCTCTGCAAGTTGGTATTGATTGATGCATGCAAACATGCATATTTTGTTGATTTTTACTTGTGAGTTTATCTGAAATATAAGCTGGAGGATGCCAATGAAAACGTTAGTTAAATTAGATTTAGACAAAAAACCTTGGGAGCAGGAAGGCCAAATTCATAATCGTTGGCATCCTGATTTACCTATGATTGCCATGGTTAAACCTGGCGATGAGTTTCGTGTTGAGTGCATGGACTGGACAGGCGGCCAAATTGGCAACAATGACAGCGCCAATGACGTACGCGATGTAGATTTAACACAAGTACATTACTTAAGTGGCCCAATTGGCGTAGAAGGTGCTGAACCTGGCGATTTAATGGTGGTTGAAATTTTAGATGTAGGCACTTTTGAAGATAGTCAGTGGGGTTTCAACGGCATTTTCGCTAAGGAAAATGGCGGCGGATTTTTAGTTGATCAATATCCTGAAGCACGTAAATCTATTTGGGATTTTCATGGCATTTATACCACATCACGCCACGTGCCAAACGTTAGATTCGCCGGCATTATGCACCCAGGTTTAATCGGCTGCTTACCTTCAAAAGAGTTATTGGAGAAATGGAATCAACGTGAAGGTGATTTGATTGCTACAGAACCTGACCGTGTTCCTGCGCTGGCATTGCCACCTAACCCATCTTCTGCAGTCATGGGTAAATTAACTGGTGAGGCTGCGAAAAAAGCTTCTATGGAAGGCGCACGTACAGTGCCGCCACGTGAACATGGTGGCAACTGCGATATTAAAAATCTAACCAAAGGTTCAAAGGTTTATTTCCCTGTGTATGTGAAAGATGGCGGTCTCTCTATGGGTGACCTTCACTTCTCACAAGGCGATGGCGAAATCACTTTCTGTGGTGCTATTGAAATGGCTGGTTATTTAGACATCAAAGTCAGCTTAATCAAAGACGGCGTGAAGAAATACGGCATTAAAAACCCTATTTTTGAACCAAGTGTGCTCACGCCAACTTATAAAGACTACATCATTTTTGAAGGTATTTCGGTCAATGAGCAAGGCAAGCAGCTCTACTTAGATGTGAATGAAGCTTATCGCCAAGCTTGTTTGAATGCCATTGAGTATATGAAGAAATTTGGTTACACCGGTGCGCAAGCGCTCTCTATTTTAGGCACAGCACCTATCGAAGGTCATATCAGCGGCATTGTAGATATTCCTAATGCCTGCGCTACTTTATGGTTACCAACTGAGATTTTTGATTTCGATATGAAGCCAAATGCGGATGGGCCAAAAGTGATGGTGAAACAAGGCATTGATACTGCTAAAACCAGCTAAGCCAAAGACCGAATAAGGAGTATTTGCATGCCAGTTTATGAATATGAATGTGATACCTGCGGCGTTTTTACTGCACTTAGAAAAATGAGCGAATCTAGTGAGCCTGCGTTATGTGATGAATGCGGTTGCGAAAGTCCGCGCATTCTTTCAGCACCTCGCTTATCCGTCATGGATAGAACGCAGCGTGTAGCACATGAACGGAATGAAAAATCTGCGCATGATCCGAAAGTAGCAAAACGTTCAAGCTGTGGCTGTGCTGGTTCACACACGTGCAAAACAAGCACAAAGGTAAACCCAGAAACAGGCAAAGCGGCGTTGCAAATGCAAACCAAAAAGACAGCAAGACCTTGGATGTTATCGCATTAAAGCACTAAAAAATGATGTAAATGTTAGAAGAAGTAAATGAGTTTAGTTGTGGTTTTTTTATTTTTTAAATTTAGGAGACAGAGTGATGAGTAATTTAAATAGGCGTAACTTTATGAGAGTTGGTGGCGCTTTAGCTGCTGCACTTCTTTCGGCCGGTATTTTAACTAATACTGCTTTTGCTGCTGACACCTCAACAGCTAAGGTAATGACTACAGGTCTAGCTGTAACAGACACAACTGTTAAAGTTGGTATCTTACATTCAGCTACAGGCACGATGGCAATCAGTGAAACTGGCTCTATTCAGGCTGAGAAATTAGCGATTGAGCAAATTAACGCCATGGGTGGTATTTTGGGTCGTAAGATTGAAGTGATTCAAGAAGATGGCGCGTCAGACTGGCCAACTTTTGCTGAAAAAGCAAAAAAATTACTTGCCTCAGATAAAGTGGCAGCGGTGATGGGTTGCTGGACATCAGCATCACGTAAAGCGGCACTTCCAGTATTTGAAAAAGAAAATGGTTTGCTTTTTTACCCAACGTTCTATGAAGGTTTAGAGCAATCTAAAAACGTGTTCTACACAGGCCAAGAAGCAACACAGCAAATTCTAGCTGGTTTGGACTGGATTGCTAAAGAGAAAAAAGCTAAAACTTTCTACCTCATTGGTTCTGACTATATTTGGCCACGTACTTCAATGAAAATCGCACGTAAACATATTGAGCAGCATTTGCATGGCTCAGTAGTTGGTGAAGAGTACATTGCTTTGGGGGATACACAATTTGGTTCTGTGATTAACAAAATCAAACTTAAAAAACCAGACGTCATTTACGCGGCTGTGGTGGGTGGTAGTAACGTTGCATGGTTTAAACAGTTGAATGCAGCAGGCTTAAATTCAACGAAACAAACAATGTTAACGATTTCTGTCACAGAGGACGAGGTATTAGGTATTGGTGGTGAAAACTTAGCTGGTTTCTACTCAGCCATGAAGTACTTTCAATCTCAGGATAATCCAGAAAACAAGAAATTTGTAACTGCATTCAAAGCAAAATACGGCGAAAAATCCGTGATTGGCGATGTAACACAAGCCGCGTATTTAGGCCCATGGTTATATAAAGCAGCAGTTGAACGTGCTGGTAGCTTTGATGTAGATAAAGTACAAGCAGCATTACCAGGTTATGTGTTCAAAGACGCACCAGAAGGTTCTGTGACTGTTGAGAAAAACCATCACTTAACAACCAAGTTACGTATTGGTCAATGGGGCAAAGATGGTCAAGCAAAAGTGGTATACACCTCTGGCTACATCAAACCAGATCCATTCCCAAAAGGTTATCAATAGTATTAGCTTAGTTTGAAGATGCAGCAACTTAGCAATAAGTTGCTGCAATCTAAGCATAAATAAGTTTTTATTTTTAGTAGCGATTATGTAGGAGGCCGTATGTTTGGATATTCGATGGCAGATATAGGCAATATCATGGTAATGCAAGGCTTTTCAGGCCTGAGTATGTTTACCGTATTGTTGCTAATGGCACTTGGCCTAGCCATTATTTTTGGGCAAATGGGCGTAATCAATATGGCGCACGGTGAGTTTATGACCATCGGTGCTTACACCACAGTGATGCTTTCTAAAGTTGCAACGACTTATGGTTTTGTTAATTATTACTTTGTTTTTGCCATTATTTTGGCCTTTATTCTAGCGTTCGCGTTGGGATATTTTATTGAATTTATTATGATTCGGCATCTCTATAAACGCCCCTTAGACACGCTATTAGCGACATGGGGGTTGAGTTTAGTGATGCAGCAATCATTTCGTTCGACTTTTGGCGCAAAAGAAGTTAGTGCTGAATTACCTGAATGGATGTTGGGTTCATTCAAACCAACACCCGATATCGACATACCGATTAACGGTGTATTTGTGATGATACTTGCCTTGTTAGTGACTGCTGGTGTTTACATGTTTATGTACCGCTCACGCTGGGGCTTAAGAGTACGCGCAACGGTACAAAATCGTGTGATGGCTGGCGCTGTTGGTATCAATACGCAAAAAGTGGACCGTGTAACGTTTGCCTTAGGTTGTGGAATTGCTGGGATTGCAGGAGCTGCATTTACCACGATTGCCTCTACTGGGCCAACCACAGGTACGCTTTATATTGTAGATAGCTTTATGGTGGTGGTGTTTGGTGGTGCTGCTAGTTTGATGGGTACGATTGCCTCGGCTTTTGGTATCGCACAAGCTCAATCTATCTTGCAGTTCTTTATGACTAGCTCTATGGGTAAGGTCTCTACGTTGTTGGTCATTGTTGGCATCTTAATGATGAAACCAGAAGGCTTGTTTGCTTCAAAACTTCGTAAGTAAATGATTTGGCATATAGATAGTTTAAGTAAACAGACAGGAGAATACGCATGAACACATCCTTAAGTAAATTGGTTGGTGGCAAAGAGGGGTTGGTTGGCTTAGCTGTACTTGCCGCGATTATCTTTGTAGTGTTGCCGCTAGGTGTTGATATTTTTAGATTAAATTTGGTTGGAAAATACCTCACTTACGCATTTGTAGCCGTGAGCTTGGTATTGTTATGGGGTAATGGCGGTATTTTAAGCTTAGGGCAGGGTATATTCTTTGGTTTAGGCGGTTATGGCATGGCAATGTTTATGAAGCTTGAAGCCTCAGATCCTATAACCACCAAAATACAAACCACGCCTGGCATTCCAGACTTTATGGACTGGAACCAAATCACCTCATTACCTTGGTTCTGGGAGCCGTTCAAGAGTTTGCCTTTAACAATATTAATCATATTAACAATCCCCGCTTTATTTGCTTACTTAATTGGCTTTGCCATGTTTAAACGTCGTGTAGGCGGTGTTTACTTCGCAATTATCACGCAAGCCATTGCACTGATATTAAGTATTTTGATTGTGGGTCAACAAGGTTTTACAGGTGGTGTTAACGGAATTACCGACCTTAAAACAGTGTGGGGATGGGATACACGTAACGACAGCGCGAAATACATTTTGTACTATCTCAATGGCTTTCTATTGTTTGGTGCAATCTTACTTTCTAAATATGTGTTGAATAGTAAGTTCGGTATGTTGTTACTAGCGATGCGTGATAAAGAAGAACGCGTGCGTTTTTCTGGCTATGACGTATCAAATTTCAAGATTTTCATTTTCTGTCTAGCAGCCATGATTTCAGCAGTTGGTGGTGCCATGTTTACACTACAAGTTGGTTTCATGTCGCCATCTTTTGTAGGTATTGTGCCATCCATTGAAATGGTCATTTTCTGTGCAGTGGGTGGTCGCGCTTCCTTAATTGGTGCGGTGTACGGTACCCTATTTGTTAATTTCGGTAAAACATTTTTTTCAGAAAGTTACCCAGAGCTCTGGCTTTTCATTATGGGTGGGTTGTTTATTGCTGTTGTGATGTTCTTTCCTGACGGACTAGCTGGCATTTGGGCTAAATACAGCCATAAACTTAACTTCTTTAAAAAAAAGTCTAGTGTGATAGTAGCTGAAATGCCAAGTGATATTACTAAGAAAGACGCTGATAAAAAAATGGCAAATGATATTGGTGTGACTAACATTGAAGGAGCGAAAGCATGAGTAATACAGACTTTGTGCTAGCCATTGAAGATTTAACGGTTTCGTTTGATGGATTTAAGGCCGTAGATAACCTGACAATGTATATCGATAAAAATGAGTTGAGGGTTGTCATTGGCCCAAATGGCGCAGGCAAAACCACCGTATTAGATTTAATCTGTGGCAAAACTAAATCGACAAACGGCTCGATTAAGTTTATGAACCATGAACTCACTAAACTTTCAGAACATGAAATTGTGCGCGAAGGCGTGGGGCGTAAATTTCAAACACCGTCAATTTATGAAAACCTTTCGGTGTATCAAAATTTAGAAGTCTCTTACCCTAAAGGTCGCAGTGTTTGGGGGAGCTTATTCTTTAAGCGTACGGCAGAAGTGAAAGAGCAAGTGTTAAAAATCGCCGAAGAAATCATGTTAACTAATTTCTTAGACATGGAAGCTGCCTTATTGAGCCATGGTCAAAAGCAATGGTTAGAGATTGGTATGCTACTGATGCAAGACCCTCAGCTATTAATGCTTGATGAGCCTGTGGCTGGGATGAGTGCAAAAGAGCGCGATCAAACAGCTGAGTTGCTCAACAAAATAAGTAATAATCGTTCAGTACTGGTGATTGAGCATGATATGGAATTTGTAAAGAAAATTGCTCACAAAGTTACCGTATTGCACCAAGGAAAAATCTTAGCTGAAGGGCCTATGGACCAAGTGCAAGAAGATGAAAAAGTAATTGAGGTTTATCTTGGACATTAAGTTCAACCAATAACCCGCCCATTAGGAGACTTGATATGTTTGAAATTGAAAATCTGCAAGTAAGTTATGGTCAAAGCCAAGTGATACAAGGGCTTAACTTTACAGCTAATAAAAATGAGACGCTTGCAATCATGGGTCGTAACGGCATGGGTAAAACCACGCTATTTAAATCACTCATGGGTATTTTGCCCAGCAAAACGACAAAAGCCGTTGTTGATGGCGTTAGTTTAGAAGGTGATGATAGCTATCAACGTGTAGCAAAAGGTTTAGCCTATGTGCCGCAAGGTCGTATGATTTTTCCAAATATGACCGTACAGGAAAACATAGAAACAGGCTTGGAAAAATCTAAAACACGTGAAATCCCAGAAGATATTTATGCACTTTTTCCTGTGTTGTACGACATGCGTAAACGCAAGGGTGGTAACTTATCTGGCGGTCAACAGCAGCAACTCGCCATTGCTCGTGCGTTAGTGACTAACCCTAAGGTCTTGTTACTAGATGAACCAACAGAAGGTATTCAGCCATCTATCATCAAAGATATTGCTAAAGTATTAAATGAGATTCGCAAAATGCGAGAAATTACCATTATTGTTTCAGAGCAAGTGTTGAGTTTTACCATGGAAATTGCAGATCGGATTATTGTCATTGATAAAGGCAAGTTCATTCATGAAGATACACGAGAAAATGTAGACGCTGCGAAAATTAAAGGTTATTTATCAGTTTGAAATTTAGTATGCAAAAGATTTATGGAATCATGGAGTGATGGATGATTCAAGCACACGACCAAGCAACAGCCCTGTAGCTCAGGACACACCTGCACTTAAGCGCTGGGAAGCATGCTTAAATTTGAATTTTTCAAAACGACTTCAGCGGAGTTATTTAGCGAAAAATGTGCATATAGGTCCTTTGGTGTTGCAGAAATCACTTCACCCAGAAGGTGATGCGGTTTGTCATGGGGTTGTGGTGCATCCACCTGGTGGCGTAGCGGGTGGAGATTCACTCACACTTAATGTGAGTCTTAATCAGAACGCATATGCCTTGCTCACTACGCCAGGTGCAGGTAAATGGTATAAAGCTAATGGTCAGCAAGCCTGCCAGTACTTGAAATTTAATTTGGGGAAAAATACTTGTTTTGAGTGGTTGCCACAAGAAAATATTTTGTTTGATGGTGCCCAAGTTAAGTTTAGCTCAGAAGTAAATTTGGAAGCAGAGGCCAAATATGCGGGATGGGAAGTGCTTTGTTTTGGTCGCCAAGCGCAAAAAGAGCTTTGGCAAACAGGTAGCTTGCATCAAGGTTTGAGTATTCGGCGAAATAATAAGCTGATATGGAATGAGCTGGGATTTTTGGAGCCAGATCATAAAGTGATGCAGTCGATAGTGGGTTTACATGGCAATGCAGTCTCAGCAAGTTTTGTAATTGCTGCTGGTAAAGTGCCAGATGAAGTATTAGCGGCATGTAGAGAAATACAGCCAAAATTAGCCTTGGATATGCAGGCTAAATATGGTGTGACTGCGATGCCAGAGATATTTTCTGCAAGATATATTGGTCAATCTGCGCAATGTGCACGACAATATTTTGAGTTGTTATGGCAAATTTTGCGCCCTTGGTATGCAGGGCTAGAAGTCACAAGACCTAGAATCTGGAACACGTAAATAGTTAAAATTTAAAAGAAAGTGTTTGAATGGAATTAACTGTATGGAATTAACCCCTAGAGAGAAAGATAAGCTACTTATTTTTACTGCTGGCTTACTTGCAGAACGTCGCAAGGCGCGTGGTTTAAAGCTTAATTATCCAGAATCTATCGCGCTTATTTCAGCCGCCATTATGGAAGGTGCGCGTGACGGTAGAACAGTGGCTGAACTTATGAGCTACGGTACAACTTTGCTGACGCGTGATGATGTCATGGAAGGCATTGCAGAAATGATCCCTGATATTCAGATTGAGGCAACCTTTCCCGATGGGACAAAGCTTGTCACTGTTCACCACCCAATTCCATAAAAAATGATCGCCATGTTGCCATACTGCGTTGCTTATAAAAAAACACTCCTTACATATTTGTTATACGCCGCGATGTACTTTTTTTACGCGCGCCTTGTCTGGCTTAATGCTGACCATTTTTGCTCAGAAAGGTAGTTATGATTCCAGGTGAAATGAAAATAGCAAAGGGTGATATTAGCCTTAACGTCGGAAGAGCCACAGTGACTATAGATGTATCAAACAAAGGTGACCGCCCAATACAAATAGGTTCGCATTATCACTTTTTTGAAACTAATGAAGCTTTAAGTTTTGATAGGCAAGCGGCTTATGGATTTAGGTTAAATATTGCATCAGGCACTGCTGTGCGTTTTGAGCCCGGTCAAACACGTACCGTAGAGTTGGTAGCGCTGGCTGGCGATAGGAAAGTATATGGCTTTGCGGGCAAGGTCATGGGAGCACTCAAATGAGCGTGAAAATAGACAAGCAAGCCTACGCAGAGATGTTTGGCCCAACCGTTGGCGACAAAGTGCGTTTAGCCGATACCGAGCTTTGGATTGAAGTAGAAAAAGACTACACGCTATATGGTGAGGAAGTTAAATTCGGCGGCGGCAAAGTGATTCGTGATGGCATGGGTCAAGGCCAGTTATGTGCTAAAGATGTCGCTGATACGGTGATTACGAATACCCTAATTATTGACCACTGGGGAATTGTTAAAGCGGATATTGGGATTAAAAACGGACGTATTTCTGCCATTGGTAAAGCAGGCAACCCTGATATTCAACCTGCGATAACCATTGCGATTGGTGCAGGTACCGAGATTATTGCAGGTGAAGGCATGATAGTGACCGCTGGGGGGGTTGATACGCATATCCATTTTATTTGCCCGCAACAGATAGAAGAAGCACTGATGTCTGGCGTGACAACTATGCTAGGCGGCGGCACTGGGCCAGCCACGGGCACATTTGCGACCACTTGCACGCCAGGTCCTTGGCATATTCATCGTATGTTGCAATCGGCTGATGCATTCCCAATGAACTTAGGTTTTCTAGGTAAAGGTAATGTGAGTCTACCTGAGCCTTTGCGTGAGCAAGTTGAAGCGGGCGCGATTGGATTAAAGCTACACGAAGACTGGGGTACAACGCCTGCCGCCATTGATAATTGTTTGAATGTAGCCGAGGAAATGGACATTCAAGTGGCGATTCACTCTGACACTTTGAATGAATCTGGCTTTGTAGAAACAACGATTGCAGCATTCAAAGACCGTACTATTCATACCTTTCATACCGAAGGTGCGGGCGGCGGGCACGCGCCAGACATTATTAAAGCGGCAGGTTACGCCAATGTATTGCCATCATCGACAAATCCTACACGTCCATTTACCGTCAATACTATCGATGAGCATTTGGATATGCTCATGGTTTGCCATCACCTAGACCCTGCAATTGCGGAAGACATTGCTTTTGCTGAAAGCCGCATTCGTCGCGAAACCATTGCCGCAGAAGATATTTTGCATGATTTAGGCGCATTTTCTATGATGTCATCTGACTCGCAAGCGATGGGGCGCGTAGGTGAAGTAATTATCCGCACATGGCAAACCGCGCATAAAATGAAAGTGCAACGTGGCGCTTTAGCTGAAGATTCTGCTAACAATGATAACTTTCGCGTGAAACGGTATATTTCCAAATATACAATTAACCCTGCGCTAACACATGGCATTGCTGATACAGTAGGTTCAATTGAGGTAGGAAAATTAGCTGACTTAGTGATATGGCGACCAGCATTCTTTGGCGTGAAACCATCGACTATTCTAAAAGGCGGCATGATTGCCGCAGCCGCAATGGGCGACCCAAACGCCTCTATTCCAACACCGCAACCAGTGCATTATCGCCATATGTTTGGCGCTTATGGGGGCGGACTTAAAACTTCAGTCACGTTTGTTTCACAAGCAGCTTTGCATAATCCTGCTGTGGCGGCGCTTAATTTAAATAAAACCCTAGTGCCTGTTCGTGGCACTCGCATCGTCAGAAAAGCAGACATGATTCATAACGGATATATGCCTAAAATTGATGTAGACCCTGAAACTTATATTGTGCGTGCAGACGGAATTTTATTAGCCTGTGAGCCAGCGAGTGTATTGCCAATGGCACAACGTTACTTCTTGTTTTAGGCATGAACTTATATGATTAATATTAACAAGCGTCTTGACCCATCTTCTCAAATTAAAGTAAGTGACCAATTGGTACTACCCTTTGATTTACGGCAAAAAAGTCGCCTGCGTGTGACTCTGGAATCTGGGCTGGAAGCGGCCTTAATGCTTGAACGTGGCACAATATTACGCGGTGGTGACCTACTTGAAGCTGATGATGGTCGAATTGTTGAGATTATTGCTGCGCCACAAGCTGTCACTGACGTGACCGCAAAAACATCGCAGGCGCTCATGTGTGCCGCTTATCACCTAGGTAATCGTCATGTACCTTTGCAAGTCGGCGATGGCTGGTTGCGATTAGAGCAAGATCACGTATTAAATGAAATGCTAATTGGTCTAGGCATGACTACCATTAACCAAAGTGCACCTTTCGAGCCAGAAGCCGGTGCCTATGGCGGTGGTCATCGACATGGTGGCGATGACGACAATTATCATAAACTGCCATCTAAAAGGTTAATGCCGCATGCTCAAGCAATCTAACATCGCGCTCAGTCGATTATTGCAACTTGCTAGCCCGATGTTGCCTGTCGGTGCATATAGTTATTCTCAAGGTTTAGAATGGGCTATTGAATGCGGCGATGTGCATCATCAAGCGAGCGCTAAAAATTGGATAATTGACGTGCTAGACCTTTATCAAGGACGTTACGAGCTGCCGATACTTTATCGCATGTTTCAAGCCTGGCAAGTCGGAGACATGGACACGATCATTGATTGGGATGTAAAGTTTCAAGCAGGGCGTGATACTGCGGAGTCTTTAGCAGAAAGCCGTCAGATGGGCTATTCACTCCGACGTTTACTCAATGACGTTGGTACGTTGCCAGCAGAGTTTATGGCTAAAATGAATGCGCTTGAAGCGCCTGCTTTTCCTACGGTTTACGCAGGTATCGCCCATGAGTGGGAAATTCCTGTTCAAGATATGTTGCATGCCTATGCTTGGTCTTGGGTAGAAAACCAAGTCAGCGCAGCTATGAAAGCTGTTCCACTTGGTCAAGTTGCAGGTCAAAAAATCTTATTGGAAATAGGTGAAAGTTTGCCAAGTTGTGTAGCACAGGCAATGCGTATAGAAAATGTTGCCATTAGTAATTTTGTCCCTGGCCTCAGCGTTGCTGGGTGTCGCCATGAAACCCAATATAGTCGATTATTTAGATCATGAATTCTACAAAGCTAAAGCCTAATACTCAAACAGAACCCTTACGTGTCGGCATCGGCGGGCCGGTCGGCTCGGGTAAAACAGCCTTAACCTTGGCGCTTTGTCTGCGTTTGCGCGAGGTCTATAACATTGCGGTAGTGACCAATGATATTTATACCAAAGAGGATGCCGAGTTTTTAACACGTAATGAAGCACTGACACCAGACCGTATTATTGGGGTGGAAACTGGTGGATGCCCGCATACGGCAATTAGAGAAGATGCATCGATGAACCTCGAGGCCGTTTCGCAGCTATGCGCCCGTTTTGAGGCCTTAGATATTGTCTTTATTGAAAGCGGTGGCGATAATCTTGCCGCAACTTTTAGCCCAGAACTTTCAGACTTAACTATCTATGTGATTGATGTTGCTGCAGGTGAAAAGATTCCTCGCAAGGGCGGACCAGGCATTACTAAATCTGACTTACTTATAATCAATAAAATAGATTTAGCGCCAATGGTAGGTGCATCCTTGGAAGTAATGGATAGAGATGCCAAACGTATGCGTGGCGAACGCCCATTTATTTTTACAAACCTAAAAATTGGGCAAGGCTTAGAAGAAATTGTTAAATTTATTGAAAAACAAGGCTTGATGCTTTAGGAGCAAAGATATGAAAAAACAAATCACATTAGCAACTTTATTTTCACTGTTTTCCAGTATGGCTATTGCTCATCCTGGGCATGGTTTAGGTAATGCATATGCAGGTTTTATGCACCCTCTCACAGGTTGGGATCATTTAATGGTGATGCTGGCAATTGGCTTTTGGGCCGCTAAGCTAGGTGGCAAAGCGCGTTGGCAGTTACCTGCAACTTTTATTGTCATCATGACGATAGGCGCTGCGTTAGGTTTCTTAGGCTTAAATTTACCAAGTGTAGAAATGGCTGTTACTGCCAGCGTAATGGCGATGGGTGTCCTATTGATGATTAGTTTACCTATAAATAAGGTTATGCAGTTGAGCCTTACCGCAGTATTCGCTTTATTTCACGGGTTGGCGCATGGTGTAGAACTTCAGTCACAATCCAACTTCGCTATCCTTGGAGGGATGCTTTTCGCAACGACTATGCTGCATGGCGTAGGTTTTATGATGGCTAGTCAACGCATTAAAATTGGTTGCTGGATTAACAACTCTTTTGCTTGGCTACTGGTGCTTGCGGGTAGCTACTTATTATTGAGTTAGTCGGATATTTATCGGAAATAAATTTATAGAATTTAAAATTCTTAAGTTTCATTGGCTCAAGGTACGTTTGTTGCTTACAACAATATACTTGATAAATATTGATGCAATCGGATGTTGAATTGAACCCTAATCATTTGTCATTGGCGCTATTGGAAAACGCCAAGCCAACTCAGAGTATCATTAAAATACGCCGTGACTACAACACGTGGGTGGCGAATGAATCTATTGAGGATTTCGCGCTACGCTTCACCCCCAGATCATTTCGTAAGTGGTCAATTTTCCGTGTTTCAAATACCGCTTTAAGTGCCATCTCTTTCCTAGTTTTAGAAGCTATCGGTGGCACAATCGCGGTGAATTACGGGGCAATTAATGCGCTATGGGCAATTTTGGCTGTGGGCGTTATTATTTTTCTGACCGCACTGCCCATTAGCTTTTATGCGGCTAAGTATGGCTTAGACATGGATTTGCTCACTCGTGGCGCAAGCTTTGGCTATATAGGCTCTACTATTTCATCTTTTATTTACGCCTCTTTCACATTTATTTTATTTGCCTTAGAAGCCGCCATTATGGCGTATGCGTTAGAGCTGTATTTTCACCTACCTCTTTACATTGGTTACTTAGTAAGTGCTCTGATCGTCATTCCTTTTGTAATTCATGGCGTTACATTAATTAATCGAATTCAGATGTATACACAACCTGTTTGGTTGATCCTCATGTGCATGCCTTTTCTTGCTATCTTGCATCAAGACCCAGAAATAATCTCACGCATGATGCTGTTTGCAGGTGCATCTGGCGAGCGGGGTGAGTTCAACCTGCTTCTTTTTGGTGCTGCAACTGCGGTTGGTGTGGCCTTAATTCCCCAAATTGGTGAACAAGTCGACTTTCTTCGCTTTATGCCAGAAAAGACACCTGAAAATCGTTGGCGATGGAACTTAGGCGTACTAACTGCAGGCCCTGGTTGGGTATTTTTAGGCATGATAAAAATGTCAGCAGGCGTTTTATTGGCGTATCTGGTGATTCAAAGTGATATGTCATTTTTGCAGGCGACCAACCCCACGCAAATGTATTTAGTGGGCTATCAATATTTATTTAGCTCAAAAGAATTAGCCTTGGGCATGACAGCGTTATTTGTTGTCATCTCGCAAGTTAAAATCAATATGACAAATGCTTATGCAGGTTCATTGGCATGGTCTAACTTTTTTGCTCGGTTAACACATAGCCACCCTGGACGCGTGGTTTGGGTGGTATTCAATGCCAGCATCGCAATGATTTTAATGGAGCTAGATGTATTTAAAGCCTTAGAGCAGGTATTGGCTTTATATTCAAATATAGCTATTGCATGGATTGCTGCCGTTGTGGCCGATTTAGTCATCAATAAGCCTCTTGGTTTAAGCCCTAAAGGCATTGAGTTTAGACGCGCATATTTATATGACATCAACCCCGTTGGCGTGGGTGCCATGTTATTGGCTTCTATGCTTTCTATCACAGCATTTTCTGGCGTTTTAGGCGCTGTTCCACAGGCGTTTTCGGCTTTTATCGCATTATTTACTGCATTGATCGCTTCGCCTATTATTGCTTGGCTCACTAAAGGTAAATATTATATTGCCCGCCAGGCAATTAAATTCAGTCCAACAACTCGAGTCGCTAAATGCACAGTTTGTGAGCGTGAGTACGAAACGCCAGATATGGCGCATTGCCCAGCTTATCAAGGCTTTATTTGTTCGCTGTGTTGTTGTTTGGACGCTCGTTGTAACGATGCCTGTAAACCAGACGCTAAGTTTTCCGTTCAATGGGAAACTACGTTAAAAAAGCTATTGCCTAAAACTTTATGGGTGTATTTAAACTCGGGCTTAAGTGCCTATTTACTGCTGATGAGTGTCACCTTAACTTTTTTAGGTACATTACTATGGTTAATTTACTACCATGAAAGTCAAGTGCTGGCGCAAACCGCCGCCAGCTTATTGCCACAATTACGTTCTGGCTATCTGAAGATATTTTCTGCACTTGTATTTGCAAGCGCTATTATTGCTTGGTGGTTGGTATTAACGGGGCAAAGCAGGCGAGTAGCGCAAGAGGAATCTAATCGTCAGACAGGTTTATTACAACGTGAAATCGAGCTTCATCAGAAAACCGATGCAGAGCTCCAGCTTGCACGTAAAATTGCAGAGCAAGCTAACCAAGCCAAAAGCCGCTATATTACTGGCATTAGTCACGAACT
The DNA here is from genome assembly GCF_029946165.1 of Methylotenera sp. Taxonomy (GTDB): domain Bacteria; phylum Pseudomonadota; class Gammaproteobacteria; order Burkholderiales; family Methylophilaceae; genus Methylotenera. The sequence goes on along the minus strand of NZ_JAQSDZ010000011.1, from coordinate 75,954 downwards.
GCGTACACCATTAAATAGCATTTTAGGTTATGCACAATTATTAGATAACGATACGTCTATTCCAGATAGTCGTTTACAAGCGATTCGTGTAATACGGCGTAGCGGGGAACACCTGCTCTCACTCATTGAGGGCACACTCGATATTGCACGTATTGAAGGCGGCAAACTCACTTTTGATATCAAACCGTTAAGATTTCCAGAATTTATTAAGCAAATTGTGAGTATGTTTGAGTTGCAGGCGCGCAATAAAGGAATTAATTTTGCCTATGAAGTGACGAGTGAATTACCAAAAATGGTGCGCGCTGACCAAAAGCGCTTAAGCCAAATACTCATTAATATATTGGGTAACGCCGTCAAGTTTACCCAGCATGGAGGCGTGGTTTTTCGGGTGCAATATGCACGTGAGCTTGTGCAAATTGAGATTGAAGATACGGGCCCTGGGATACAAGCCAGTGAAATTGATACGGTATTTGAGCCATTTGCAAGAGGAAGCGCAGCAGCTAACGATAGAATAGGCGGCACGGGGTTAGGCCTCACCATTAGTAAATTGTTAACGCAATTAATGGGTGGCGAGATTAGTGTAAGCAGCGTAGTAGGGAAGGGAACCCTATTCAAAATTAAATTATTTTTACCACAAATTCATAAAACTCAAGAAATAGAAGCCGTGTTAGCTGCCCAGCGTATTGGCTATATTGGCGCAAGAAAAAAAATACTAGTGGTAGATAATGAATATATTGATAGGGAAATGTTAGTTACCCTTCTTCAGCCGCTTGGGTTTGAAATGGCTGAAGCCGCCAATGGTCTAGAGTGTCTTGAACAACATACATTATTCAATCCTGATCTAATTTTAATGGATCTTGCGATGCCTATGATGGATGGCTGGGAGGCTAGTTATGTCATACGTAAGGTGCGGCAATCTGATGTGCCGATTGGTATTGTATCGGCAAATGCTTTCGATAAAGGCTTAGAAAATACAGCAGGCATAGGTGCGGCGGACTTTATATTAAAACCTGTAGAGCTGTCTGAATTGCTGGATTGGCTGGGTAAACAGCTTAATCTAGAATGGATTACCGGGTCAGAAAATCTGCCGTTGCCAACCGAAGAGTCCAGCCTCTTACCCATTTTAGTTGCGCCACCCAAAGTTTATTTGGATGAGTTGTTAGCGCTAATGAAAATTGGATATGTACGTGGTATTTCTAAAAAAATAGATGAAATAGAAAGCTTAGATGTTGAATATAAAGTATTTGCTATCGCTATGAGAAAGTTCGCACAGCAATTTCAGCTAGCTGCCATGAAGAAGTTTGTGGAAGAGATTAATACTGATGAGTAATTTAAAACCAAGCCGAGAGGATGCTTCTATTGTCCTGATTGTCGATGATGTGCCCGATAATTTGGCGGTACTACATGACGCATTGGATGAATCAGGTTTTACTGTGTTAGTCGCTAATAATGGTGAAGCTGCCTTAGTGGCCGCATTAGAAGCGCAGCCTGGGATTATTTTACTCGATGCCATCATGCCTGGCATGGATGGTTTTGAAGTATGTAGAAAGCTAAAAGCAGATATTAATACGCGTCATATTCCAATTATTTTTATGACGGGTTTGACTGAGTCAGAGCATGTGGTAGCAGCGTTTCAGGCGGGTGGAACCGATTATGTTACTAAGCCCATACGAGCTATAGAAGTGCTGGCGAGAATAGATGCACACATGCAAACTTCGCGCTTAATGCATCAGGCGCGTGGTGCCTTAGATGCCTTTGGCCAAGCGGCAATTGCCATAACACCGCATAATGGAAAAATTGTTTGGCAAACACCTCTTGCAAGGGAATGGATGCAGCGCTACTTCCCTGAACATTACGCACAAATTCAATCAAAAACGCCGCCACAAGTATTATCTTGGATTGAAAAAGTTAAACTTGCTCACGAAGTACAATCTGACATATCCACTTTGATGATTGTTTCAGGAAGAGGGCGTTTAAACTTTATTCCCGCAGAACTTAATGACAGTGAGCAGTGGGTAATATTACTCCGGGAAGAGTCTGATGCCGCTCAGATAGAAGCATTGATGACCATATTTAAATTAACCATACGCGAATCAGAAGTGTTGTACTGGGCCACCAAGGGTAAAACCAGTCGCGATATTGGTGACATACTTGGTTCAAGTCCCCGCACCGTAAATAAACACTTAGAGCATGTGTTTGTTAAATTGGGCGTAGAAACAAGAACGGCCGCTGCGGCTTTAGCTTCTAGTAAGATTCGTACTATAAAGTAATCAATATTGAGCTAATAATGTTGAAAATATAAACTCAATATTGATTATCGACGACGTGCTTCAATCACATTTGGCACTTTCTGTATCAATGCCAAGAGTCGGCCGAGTTGTTCTAAGTCTGATAACTCAATCGAAAATTGCATTAACGCTAAGTTACTCCTACTCATGGTATTGGCTTTAGTAGCATTCACCTTTTCGCGTACAAATAAGTCGCTAATATCTCGTAACAGACCTTGGCGGTCGTGCGCTTCTATTTCGATATCTACTTCAGCACGGACGCTTTGATATTCACCCCACTGAGCGTTAAGAACGCGATCCCGCCGTTCATCAGGCAAACGAGCGATGAAAGTGCAGGTTTTGCGGTGAATCGTCACCCCATGATCACGCGTGAGGTAGCCAACAATTGTATCTTGCGGCATCGGTTTGCAGCATTTGGCTGTGCTGGTTTGCAGGTTGCCTATGCCTTCAATTACCACCTCAGTCTGAGATTTTAGAGTGGTGGCGCGTTTTGTGGTGACTGGTTTGGCAGCTTGCTCTTGTTTTGGGGCCACTTCATCTTGAATAGTCAGAGCAATTTGATGCTCACTAATATCTCCGCGCCCAATAGCTGCTAGAAAATCCTCAAGTTTCTGAAATTGAAGCTTATGCGCAATTTTTTCCTGATTGATTGCACCAACGCCGGCACGATGTAGCTCGCGATCCAGCTTTGCACGACCTTGAGCTACGTTTTCCTCGAAATGTTGATATTTGAACCAATGCCTAACTTTGGCACGAGCGCCTGGGCTTTGCAAGTAACCAAGCGTGGCGTTGAGCCAGTCGCGACTAGGCGAGCCAATTTTCGACGTTAGAATTTCCACACGCTGACCATTTTGCAATTTGGTATTGAGAGGCACTATGCTTCCATCCACCTTTGCTCCGCGTGTGCGATGCCCCAAATCAGTATGCAATGTATAAGCAAAATCAATAGGGGTGGCGCCTGTAGGTAAGTCAATCACTTTTCCCTGCGGCGTGAGTACGTAAACTTTATCTTGAAACAGTTCACTTTTAAATTGCTCGAGAAGATCGCCGCTGTCTGCAACTTCGTCCTTCCATGCCAATATCTGACGCAGCCACGCGACTTTTTCATCGAATTTCGCATCAGATTTACCACCTTCTTTATAGCGCCAATGTGCTGCTACGCCTAGTTCAGAGTGTTGATGCATTTCAACAGTACGAATCTGAACCTCTAACGCTAAACCACGTGGTCCAATAACGGCAGTATGCAACGAACGGTAATTATTGCTCTTAGGTCGGGCGATATAATCATCAAATTCACCAGGGATTGGTTGCCATAGATTATGAATCAGACCAAGCGCGGTGTAACAGTCCTTAATGTCATCAACCAAAATTCGCACCGCACGCACGTCATAAAGTTCATTAAAATCAAGGTGTTTACTCTTCATCTTCTTGATGATGCTATAAATGTGTTTAGGGCGTCCAGTGACGTCCCCCTTGATTTCAGCTTGGGTTAACTCATATTTAAGTTGGTTAACCACATCAATGATGTATTGCTCACGATCGACACGGCGCTCGTCCAACATTTTTGCAACATCTTTGTAGAGTTGCGGCTCTAGATAACGCAGCGAGAGGTCTTCCAACTCCCATTTAATCTGCCATACGCCAAGACGGTTAGCCAGCGGCGCAAAGATTCCCTTACTTTCCTGTGCAATTCGTTTTTGCTGACTAAGACTAGCGCCAGACAAGCAACGTAAGGTTTGCGTACGCTCGGCAAGCTTGATTAACACCACGCGGATGTCTTGCACCATAGCCAAGAGCATTTTGCGCAAACTCTCTACCTGCTGTGTATGGTCGGTATTTTTCAGGTCGGGGTCGTGCATGCCTTCAATTTCACTGAATGCTTGGATTTGCTCCATACGTGAAATACCTTCGACTAAACCAACAATATTGGTACCGAAATGAGTTTCTAGCGTTGTACGCCAATCAACAAGGTGCTCTGGCACTGCATGCAATATTGTAGCTGCAATCGTGTCTACATCCATGTTCATATCGATTAAGATTGTCGCCGCACCTAACGCATGCTGCAACAATGGTGTGCTCGCCAGTTGAGTGTGACCAGCATACAGTGGGGCAGCTAAATCGCAGGCTTGACGGACTAACTCCACATCAGTGGGCGAGAAATGCTTCCCTAAAGATTCAATCCATGAAGAAACGTCACTCTCACTTGAGGCGAGTAAAGCAGAAGCTGAGTTGTTTATAGAAACCATGGAATATTATCGCATCAAGATGCGAGCTTATGCAGCTTAAATATTTCTGCAAACTTCTCACCAATTGATTATTTCCGTTTCCTAAAGAGTGGCAACCTAAGATTTTTATGTAAAAGTTCAATAACTTTTGTGACTATTTAAAAGAGTATTAGATTAAGTAATTACTAATTAAAAAGTATAAAAAAGGTTATAATTTTTTTGAATATTTATTACCCGACAAGTTCTGTCTGGTCAAAAAGGATGCTTCAATGGGTGACTATACTGGAGACATTGATCGAGCGAATCAACGCTTCCGCCAAGTAGTAGAGGCTGCTCCAAACGCAATGGTAATGGTCAATAAAACTGGCACCATTGAAATGGTGAATACTCAGGCAGAGAAAATTTTCGGCTATAGTCGCACCGAACTCTTAGGTCAGTCCATCGATATACTCTTACCTGAGCGATTCCGTCACCAACATCCACATCATCGAGCCTCATTTTTCTCTGATTTACATCCGCGCGCTATGGGAACAGGCCGTGACTTGTTTGGTCGTCGTAAAGACGGTAGCGAATTTCCAGTTGAGGTGGGGCTTAATCCAATCGAAACCGAGGATGGCATCAAGGTCTTGTCGGCAATTACTGATATTTCAGCGCGTAAACGAATGGAAGAGCGCTTTCGCCAAGTTGTAGAAGCCGCCCCCAACGCAATGGTGATGGTAGATAAAGCCGGCATTATTGAAATGGTTAATACTCAGGCTGAGAATATTTTTGGTTATTCCAGAGCTGAATTGCTAGGAAACACGGTAGATATGTTGTTGCCGACGCGATTTCATCATCAGCATCCACAACATAGGGACTCATTTTTTTCTGATCTTCACCCACGTGCTATGGGCGCTGGCCGTGATTTGTATGGTCGCCGCAAAGATGGTAGCGAGTTTCCAGTTGAGGTGGGGCTTAACCCAATCGAAACCGAGGAGGGCGTTAAGGTCTTGTCGGCAATTACTGATATTTCAGCGCGAGTAAAAGCTAGCGAAAGGCTGGCTGAACACCGTAATGAATTAGAGCGTAGTAATAAAGAATTAGCAACATTTGCTTATGTGGCGTCGCATGACCTGAAATCGCCATTACGTGGTATTTTCCAGATATCACAATGGATTGAAGAAGATCTACAGAGCGGCGATACTTTATCCATTCCAAAGCACATGGAGCTATTGCGTGGGCGCCTTCGCCGCATGGAGCATCTGCTCGATGATTTGCTGGCTTATTCGCGTGCTGGGCGGCACGAGGGCAGTATCAGTCAGATAGAGCTTGGGACGCTTGCCAAAAATATATTTGAGATGCAAGCCCCTCCCGATGGCTTTACCCTTGAAGTAGCTGACGACTTACCGACTTTTACAACGCTCGCTACACCTTTGGAACAAGTACTCAGAAACTTATTTAGCAATGCAATTAAACACCACGACCGTGATACAGGTTGCATAAAACTGAATTGGTCTACCACCAATAAAGATTATTACGAATTTAGCGTTACCGATGATGGCCCAGGCATTCCTCAAAAGTACCACGATCGCGTTTTTATTATGTTTCAAACACTGAGGCCGCGTGATGAGGTAGAGGGTAGTGGCATGGGATTGGCGTTGGTTAAAAAGATCGTTGAAACCTATGGAGGTAGCGTCAATATAGTGTCCGATGGCTCGCGTGGCTCAAGTATTAGCTTTACTTGGCCTATAAGAATGGAGGGAAGGGTTCAAATTGCAAACACCTGATAAGCAAAGCTATAAAGAAGTGACTTTGTTTATAGTCGATGATGATGATATTGACGCCATCGCTTTGGAACGAGCGCTACGGAAACTTCGACTGCTTAATACTGTGCGTCGCGCTCGTGATGGGCAGGAGGCATTGGACTTGTTGCGCGCAGGTGAGATTCCAGCCCCTTTCATCATCTTGCTAGATCTTAATATGCCACGCATGAATGGATTGGAGTTTTTAGAAGCACTACGTATTGACCCTATGCTGACACATGCTGTTGTATTTGTTCTGACTACCTCAAAATCTGATGAAGATTTGGTTGCGGCATATCGCAAGCATGTCGCCGGGTATGTATTTAAGCAACATATGGATAGGGACTTCCTAGAAGTTATTGGTTTGGTTGAACATTATTGGAGACTGGTTGAGCTGCCAGTAACAAAGGAGTAAATATGCGACTGCTACTTGTTGATGATGATGAACTAGATCGAATGGCCGTGGTTCGCGTCTTGCATAATCCCAATCTGGTCAAAGACATTGTGCATGCAAGTACCGCTGTCAGTGCCCTAAAACTTTATGATGAAAGTACATTTGATATTGTGCTTCTTGATTATCTTTTACCTGATATGGAATGTCTCGATGTATTAAGCCAATTAACACAACATACAGAGAAACATGCAGCCGTAGTGATCTTAACTGGCATGGAAGATAATGCGGTCATAGAAAGAACCTGCATAGTCGCAGGGGCGCAGGACTTTTTACTTAAGAAAGAGCTTTCAGAACGACACTTGACTAAGGCTTTGGTACATGCGCAAGCTCGACATGAGCTTAATAACCAGCTTCTTGAAACACATAAGCGTTTAAAATATCTGGCTGAAAATGACCCCATGACAGGGTTATCAAATCGTTACTATTTTGAAGAGCATTTGCATGGGTCCATTCAGCGCGCTCAACGTTTCAATATTCAACTTGGCTTAATTTATCTGGATATAGACAACTTTAAGTTAGTTAATGACAGTAAAGGCCACGATTCAGGTGATCAATTGCTGCAAAAGATCGCACAACGATTGTTGGAGGTGGTTAGAGAGGGTGATGTTGTTTGTCGCCTTGGGGGCGATGAATTTGCAATCATTGTTCACGGTTTAGATGCTGAGACTTCATCTGGAATTTTGGCGCAGCGAATTATCGAAAACCTGCGCTTGCCCATCACTATCAATAATACAGAGCATTTTGTGACTTGCAGTATAGGAATTGCCACTTACCCTAGATGCGCTATGACGGCGGAGGATATGCTTAAAAATGCAGATCTCGCCATGTATCAAGTAAAACGTGAAGGGCGAGATGGGTTTCATTTCTTTACTGGAGCACTAAAGGAGCAGGTTCTACATAGGATTATGCTTGAGGATGAGCTGCGCTCACAGCGCTTGCAAAGTCAGATAGTGCAACATTATCAACCTATCATTAACGCAAAAAATCTTCAGGTTTGCGGGGCCGAAATGCTCATGCGCTGGGATCATCCAACAAGAGGGCTACTACTCCCAGGTGAATTTATTGGGGTTGTAGAGGAGCTTGGGTTTTTAGATGCCATTGATACAAAAAATAGGCAACTAGCATGTAATCAGCTAGCACTTTGGCGCAGCATAGGCCTTGTAGATGATCAGTTCGTATTAGGAGTCAATGTAAGTGAATCGTTATTGCGGCAAGAAAATGTGCCTAATGAGATTCAGAAGGATATGGCTGCTGCAGGCCTTCCTGGCGAATGTCTATCAATAGAGGTGACTGAAAGTGTACTAGTTTCAGATTTCGAGAAAACATCCGCATTCTTGAATCGTATAAAAGCATTTGGAGTGAAAGTCGCGATTGATGATTTTGGTACAGGATACTCATCAATGGCCTATTTGAAATGGCTACCAGCGACTATATTAAAAGTTGACCGCTCTTTTGTGCAAAATGTGCCAGAAAGCCAAGCAGATTGTCGCGTATTAAAGGCAATCATTATTATGGCGAAAAGCCTTGGTCTCGAGGTAATTGTCGAAGGTGTGGAAACTGCTGAACAGGCTAGATTGTGTCAAGAGTATGGTGCTGATATGTTGCAAGGCTTTCTGTTTTCCCAATCATTATCGCCCCATGACTTTGCAAAATTTTTAAAAGCACACAACCCAGAAACATATAAGCTAAACACTCTTGAATGATTGGTGTTACTAAACTTATTAAGGGAAAGTACTTAAGGGAAAGTGCTTACACTAGATTCACTGGCTTAAATTTTATATGCTCTCTATCAATATTGGCATAGGTCTTGCTTGGTTCTGCTTAGACTATATTTCAATAGAGAAGAAAAACCAGCATATGAAATTATATTTAAATACATTAGATCAGACATTTGCGTTTTCCAGTATTGATCTGAAGCATGTGCATAACCCCGAAAAATCTGTTTTTATTTTCGACTTTGATGATGAAAAATCGTTGACTCATATACTCAACCGACTCGCGGAGCTATTGCCAGAACAGCTTCTTGATGAGTCTTATGTGACGGTCACAAAAGATACTAACGCAATGGATCCTGCAGAGACGATTGCGGGCACTATGCCATTCAACACTTTTTATGCCAGACGTCTGCATTCATGGTTGTTAAAAGATATTAGTTCCCACGTGCAGATATATTTCCAGCCTATTGTCGATTTCACACAAAACGGCAAAATTTTTGGGTATGAGGCCTTGTGCCGAATAGAGAATCCATCTGGAAGATTATTGGATGGCGAGGAGTCATTTAAGCTGGCTAGTCAGCTTAAATGTAGCGAAGAATTGGATATCGCCTGTCAGCAAAGCGCGTTGGTTGGGAAAGCGAATTCGATTGCACCAGGAACGCCCATTTTCATTAATGTACTGCCTCAAACCATCATGAAAAAACGCTGGCTTAATTTTATGCTGGATACTATCGGCAAATATGGTATTGAGCCACGTGAAGTCGTCATTGAAATTATTGAGAGTGAAAAAGTATCACCCGAGCTTTTAGCTGAATGCTGTGATCAAATTCGTGCTCAGGGCCTGCGTATAGCACTTGATGACATGGGCTCAGGATTTAATGGTTTGCGTACCTTGGCTGCTGTTCGTGCAGACTATATCAAAATAGATCGTGCGATTGTCCACGAAGCACAAGGTAGCCGTGTACGCACCGTATTGCTGGAAGCGATTATTTCAATGGCGCAAAGACTTGGCTGCACGGTTGTGGCAGAGGGCTTGGAACGTGTAGAAGACATCAATTTCTGCTTAGATATGGGGCTTGCATATGCACAGGGCTACTATTTTGCAAAACCTGAAAGAAAGCCGACACGTTCGGTGACAGAATTGCCTAAGCAGGATGAGGCGCATCGCTCACATGTTCCTGATGAGTTCCGAATTGGAGAATTTGTGATGCGCGGGGTTACGATTGAGGTGAATACTTCTATTGAAGAGGCACGAGCGATTTTTAAGAAGAACCTTGATACAGAAGTTGCAGTGGTATTGGATAATTTGCGACCTATCGGTTTGCTCAAGCGCGGCAAGGTATTTACCCAACGTAGTAACTCCCTTGGCGCTTATTGCGATGCATTGCCAAAGATGATTACCAGTCGTACTCCATCATCATTATTGGCACGTGGTCTCTACCTAGAGCGTGGCGATGCTGAGCCCTGGGTCATGGTGGGCGATGATGGTATCTATATAGGAATTTTACAGCCGGTTGAAATTATGGCACAGTTAATCAGCCGCAAGATGAGTACTGGCAGTCTTCACCCTCTGAGTCAGTTGACCACTGGGCCAACATTACGGCAATCCTTGGATGTCAGCTTGCGCAATAACCCCAACACGATATTGGTCTATATCGACCTTGACCACTTTAAAGCCTATAACGACCGGTACGGATTCATACGTGGCGATGCCATGATTCGCCTGTTATCAGAAATTGTTAGGCAGGAATTTCTTGGCGCCGCAGGGATATTGGTTGGCCACATTGGAGGTGATGATTTTGTATTGATACTAGATCATATCAATACCTATCTTGAAGACAAGTTGCTGGATGTGATTTATCGTTTTCAAGACCTCGCCAGCCACTTATATGACGCATCAGACCTAGAACGAGGGTTCTTTACCACAGAAGATGGCGGCGAACATCCCGTTGCCAGTATTTCAATCGCAATCGTCAATGGCAGCCAAGGCGTATTATCCAATAGTGTGGCCGCAGCTGAACGTGCGGCTTACCTGAAAAAGATAGGTAAATCCAATATTGGCAGCATCATTGTGGTGGAAGATACTACTCCTAGACTTGTACTACCGGTACATGAAGTTCATTCCGATTGGCAAGCGCGCGCACTAGAGGCGTTGCAATCCCTACTTAAATATCGTCGCTCCGAAGGCTCACATTGCATGGATAGCTGCTTCAATGACTATCCATTCTTTGAGGTGATATTTGAACTTAATGCCAACGGTATACAACGATATCCTAACTGGATTAATCCAAACATGTACGGCAAAATTAAAGCAGGAGGAGGGGGCGTTGATCGCAGTCCACAAGCTTATTACTATGCCGCGTATGAAACGCTTAAGCCATATATATCAAATATTTACCTCTCGACAGCGACTGAAGACTTTTGTTTGACGGTATCGTTGCCTATTCTCAACCAGATGGGAGGGTTAGAATCAATCCTTGTTGCTGATATCAGTATTGCTGCTATGGCAATGCTTAGCAGTACCATGGCAGCTGCTACAGAAAAGTAAATTGATGCAATTTAAACCATTATCAAATCAAACACTTTTTCCCTAAGGAAATTAAAATACAAATAAGGATTTTGATTTTGTTTGCATGCTTTAGAAATATTAAAAATCTGACCTTGAACATCGATATAAGACAACTTATGATTGTAATATTAGATGTCACTAAAGCTTTTAAATGTTCTATAAATCTGATTAATATTTAAAATAATGGGGGATTCATGTTAAAGACTTTTACGGAATTTCTTGAATACTTAAATAGTCTTTTTGTAACATCTGCATTTTGTTACGCCAAGCCATTGCAAACTATAGGTTGTGCTAGATTTTGGGGTATTTGTTTCCTAACGGCAATGCTTTTACTTTCTTACATTTTCGTCAAACTAGCTCGAAATATTTTAAAGGACCGAGCTGATTGGAATATATATTTAATAAAGAAAACTAAGCGTGAAAAGGTCGCAGATGAGGAAACCATGTCTAAGCATGTGTGGACTGGTGATTAATAAAAGAACCGCCGCGTGGGTAAGATAACCTTATTACAATTTAAATTTATAAGTATTTGAATTTTTTAAATTATTAAATAATCCGTCAGGACTTATCTATAGCTTTTTAACAGGGTAAGTCCTGACATCTATGTAAATTCAATAAGATAAGTCCTGACATATTGCACTGAATTCAATTTAGGTTCAGTATGTAATTATGGATACTATTGATATAGCTATGTCTGTCAATGATTTACTTACTCCACTTCCATTTAAGCGGGAAGATTATACTGCCCATCTATATAGACCTTATTCAATTAAACTTCATCGTCAAGTAAACCTATTTAGTCATCATCGATATGATTTGTGGGTACTTTTGGAAACAGATACTGAAGTTTCCAAATTTAACGAAAGAGTTGCTAAAGTCCCAATTGCGTCTGTTAATGGCCAAGCATTCAATGCAACTCCAAGCTTTGTTACATTAGGTTTTGATAAATCAGTTGTTATTCATAATATTATAAATACTGATGAGTCGGAATCTGAGACTGGAACAAATCTAAAAATAGAAGCATGGGGAAAGTATTGTTCTAATAATAATTTTAAACATCAGTTATGGAATTCAAAAAAAATCAATGCCAATGCTATTGAATTAGCTAATTTAAAGAGATTGTTAAGATTCACTAGTTTTGCTGGATTGGAAGTCAATAACGACATTGAAAATTCAATTCTTGATGAGCTAAGAAATGTTAAAAAAACTATTTACTTAAAAGTAATTGAGTACTTTCCACAAAGCGATCCTGAACTAATAAAAGTTGCTTTATCAAGACTAATCATTAATCGCAAAATTTTTTCAGACATTAGTTTGTCGCCTTTAAGCATGTTAACTGAGGTTTCGGTTTATCATGAATTCTCTAAAAAATAATCGTCGTATTCAACCAGGCTTTGAAAATTATGACTCTTGGCCATTTCCAAATATCTATGCCCTAGATGCTCAAAAACGGGCAAATTTTGAGACTAGAAAAAGTGCCATTGACCAATACATGAATGGTGTTAAAAATTCTGAAATACTCAAAAACACAGGAATTAACCGTCAATTAATCTCGTATCTTTTAAAAAGATGTACTCAGATGGATGAAAAGGGTGAAATAGTAGGCTATTTCGGATTAATTAAAGGTAAGCAAGTCGGTTCAAGAGTGGTATCAACTTTCAATTTAAATTCAGGAAAACCCACCGCAGGTTCACTTCAAGCTTTATTCTTAAAATACCCTGATCTTAAGATAACAATGAAAAAGTTAATTATTGAAGGGGTTTTGCCGCAATCTAAAAATAAAAATTCACGACTTACTTGGGATCACATTCACAGGATTTTTCTTGATGAATGTGAAACTCAAAATATTAGATCACCATCCTATCCATTTTGCAGTGAATCTAAAGGAAAATCTTCGCTCGTAACATGGGGTAAGCGTCTACTGGAGCGAAAAGAGGCAGACAGTGCGAATAGATATAGTGCCAATGTTGATTTCAACCTAACAAGGGCTCCTTCCAAATGCTATCAAAGAGTTGAAGCCGATGGTCACTTTCTAGACGTGAATTGGACATTAGAGGTACCTGGTTTAAATGGAGAGGGGTCTATTTATTGCAAAGTTTCGAGATTATGGCTGCTTGCATTACTTGAGGATAAAAGTGGTGCTGTGTTGGGTTACAGTATTTCCTTAGGTAAGAATTACAACGCGTCAGATTTAGCAGAAGCTGTTAGAAGTAGTCTTGTCCCTTGGGAACCTAGAAACCTATCAATTACAACCATTTCCTATAAGCCGGATGAGTGCTTACCAAATGCATTAATTCCAGAGCTAGCGTACATGTGTTACGAAGAATTATGGATTGATAATGCAAAAAGTCACTTAAGCGCCTTATTCATGACGATGCTTGAAAGAACAGTAAATGCCGTACCAGTTTTTGGTCCAAAAGCATCGCCAAATGTTAGGCCAAAAATTGAACTTCTATTTGATTTGTTAGAAGAAGCAGGAATTCATTGTTTAGATGGTACTACAGGCTCAAATTCAAAAGACCTTCGAAGAGCAAAGGATGCAAAGTATGCGCTAAAGTTAGAAACATTACTTGATTTGATAGATCTACTTATTGTGCGATATAACACCAGCATAGCTCCAGGTACTACGATTAGCAGAAATGAAGTTTTGAGGCGTGCAGTGATGCGAGAAACTGATATTTATCGGAGGATCCCTATTAAAAATAGGGATAAGTGTATTCAATACTCTATTTTTGATGAGGCTGTAATTGGTCAAGATAGGGGGAAACCAGTCGTAAGGTGGAAGAATGCAAGATACTTTGGTGCTGGCTTATCATTACATGGGAATCTAATTGGTCAAAAGGTACTTGTATTAGCAAATAAAGATGTTCGTCAAATTGAGGTTGTGTTGTTAAGTGATGGAGGCACATTAGGAATTCTGTATGTAGAGAAGCGCTGGCTTAGTACACCACATTCCTTATTTGCTAGATCAACTGTTAGAAAATTCATGACCAATAATAGTTTTCTTAAACATGCCGCAGATATACCATTAGCCTTCATTAATCATGTGAAAGCAGAAGCTGCGAATAACGCGACAAACCAAAGAATCCTTGCTAGGTTATTTAAAGATCAGGAAGCTAACGCACCTTTAATTGTAGGTGATAAAGATATATTCACGACGAGTGTGATGACTTATGAAATTCCCCCCGTCGAAGAATCCGAAAATGAAATTAATAAAAATACAAATAATATTGATTCAAAAGAAGATGAATTAGAAGAAGATGAGTTAGACAAGCTTATCAAAGGGCTTGGGACTACATATAGGTAGGAGTATTAGTTGATAGATATAATATATAAAGAACGCACTAATTTATCTACTCGCTTACTAGCAGGTCGTGCATTTTTGATTAAAACGCCTCAAGCTGCTTTATATTTAAAACTAATGAGTTCATGGTTAACAACTGGTTCACAAGGTGCAATTATTTACGGAAGGCCTCGTTTAGGCAAAACTTCTGCAACTCGTTGGACATTACATATGTTACCCGAAATAATTGGCAGGTTTCCAGTGGTTGAAATTCCAGTGAGAGGTCAGTTCGTAGCATCAGAGAAAGCCTTTTTCCAGCATTTATTAACTTGCATCAAGCACCGACACGCTATGATTGGTACTGCTGGGGACAAACGCGATCGTTTTAGTCAATGGTTGATTAATAGAGCTATTCGTTCACCAATTAATGGAGCGGTTTTGTTTTTAGACGAAGCTCAGTTATTACAAAATCAACATTATGACTGGTTAGTTAATATATCAAATGAGTTAGACAAAAATGGATGTCGATTATTTTGTTTATTAGTTGGTCAAACAGAGTTAATTGAAAAAAAGAACGAATTAATAAATGAGGGAAGGGAGCAAATTGTTGGACGATTCATGGTTAGAGAGCATGAGTTCGTTGGCTTAGTTTCAGAAAAAGATATCATCTCAATTTTAAATGAGTTTGATCATACAATTTATCCTAGTGGAAGTGATAAGCTCTTTGCAGAAAGTTTTATACCATTAGGAATTCATAGTGGATTCAAACTTGCATCTTTAGGCCCAGGAATGTGGCAAACATTCGAAAAGCTATGGTTGGAGCAAGGGTTGTTTGGGCAAATAAACATTCCCATGCATTATTTTACAAGTGCACTTATCTCTACACTAAATATAATGGTATCTAAAGATAAATGTAACTTAAGCATTTCTCACGATGTGCTTGTCAATGCGGTCTCGGCTTCAGGTTTTAAAGAATCTCTTAGAATATTAAAAGCTGAATCTAGATCGAGACAATAAAATGAGCAGGTTGCATTCCATTGGTGAGGTTAATTGGAAGTCTGGTTCTTTGCGACCTTTTGAATCCGCTGGATCAGTAGGTGCTAAATATTGCTATCTCAATAAAGTTAAGCCAATAGAATTTGGTAAATTAATCGAAGACTTAGTCGACGGTGATTTTTCATCAGACTTTAATTTCACCTTCGATAATCCAAAATTGAAACCTGAAAAAATATCAAAAATTTTTGGTGAGCCATTGGGTATAGCAAAACAATTATCGTTATTGAAATTCCTTGATCTGCGAAATTTAAATAAATGCGATTTATTTAATCAGTTTGAAAAAAATCTTAGATTCTGTCCAGAATGTTTAAATCATGGTTATCACTCGCCTCTTCACCAATTAAATTGGCTTACAAAGTGTTTTATTCATAATTCTGCGTTACAAATAAAAACAACGAGAAGCAAGTATGTGAGAAATTTAAATGATGACTCTGTTCTATTAACGGATTTGTATGAGTTATGGTTTGAAAATCAAGATTTTTGGAAAACTTCTAAGAATAAGCAGTGGAAATTATTAGATTGTAAAAATGTTTCTACAAAATCATATAGTTTATTATCAGAATTAAAAAAAATTGAAAATCGGTTTGAAATTTTAGAGCCATTCACTGTTGTGGGTGCAAATCGTTTTTCAAATCTGAATCTAAATTTCCACAGCTTACCCATGAAAGATAGCTCGTTGGAATGTCTTTACTCACCTGGTCACTTTGGCTCAATTAAACCGTATTATTTTAAAAGTAATAAAGAAGAAACAGAGTTAATTTCGAAATTTGGTGCAGATAGAATTGTTTCATTAATACAAGCAAGACAAATATACTGTGAAGCAGAGGAAGTATACCCACAATGGAAGCTTATATTAGAAGAGCTAAAAAGTAATCTCCTCCAAAACCATTTTGAATGCCTTGCCGTTTATAAAAAATCATTTATTGCATTAGAGACTTTGAGGGTTAAGCACAATCCTCTAGTTCGACCACCTTACAACATGGATAGATTTGACATGGTTCCATGTAAAAGAATTGGAACTTTAAAACTTTCCCAGTTACTTTTTGAATTTGAATCAAAAAATCTATTGGGTGAGTGTTTAGTTGAAACTTTAGATTCAAATTTAAATGATTTTGGTCGCGATAATAATTTCGTTGAGAAATGTAATCAGCACCAGCTTATTTCTAAGTGGTGTGGAAAATTTGTTAGAAATCAGCATGAATTTCTGAAGAGTTATGAGCCTGGACATATTCTTGGCGATGAAATACCTTATGGGATTAAACAAGTAAGAATTTTTGTACCAATGGGAAGTTTGATTCCCATCATTGATGAGCTTTTGCTAATGTTTGTTTATTCTTGGGCTTGGGCTTTGTATGAGCTTGAAATTCATGCAGATAAAATCAACTATTATCAAGTTGATATTGAGCAAGAGTTTAAATCTAAAGTAATCAAATTAAGTCCATCGTTTTTGATAAGCACTATACCAACTGGAATTCAAATCCTTATAGGAACAAAAGTAGAAAGTTGTCTACCGAATTTTACACTTGGAATTGAAAGTAAAAATCACAATATAGAAGTGCTTAATAAAGCAAAAAAGTTAACAAAAATTTATGACTTCGCTCTAGCAAAAAGTCTTGAAGATTATGATAGGGCAAGGAGGGCAGAAGCGGGTAAGTATGAGTTGATCAGGCTGAAACTCATTCCCAAGTAATTTGCAATAAAGGGTTTTTATTACTCATTATTTACTCAACAGAATATGTGCTCAAAAGCGCCACTCATTCAGCGATGAAACCTGCCATTGATTGTGCTCAAAAGTAGGCCACACAACAATACTTTAGAAATAGCACTGTCGTTTGCCATATCAGCTTTACTATATTTAGTCACCCAAGAGTTGCTCATTTAAGCCCATGAAGAAGCCAAAACTATCGGCAAACTTCCTTTTTTTGAGTTTCTACTCTTCTTGATTCTAGGCATTGATTGCTTACGTTGAGTATTCTGTCTGAGAATCATCACTCAAACCTCACAGTAAATAGGGAGCAATTCAGTTTAGGTGTATGCTTCAAGAATTGCCGATAATCTATCGCGAGTAACATCTGACATGCCATCTGGCCGCGTCACAAGTGCATCAGATAGGGCGCCGTGTGCTATAGATAGAGGACGTTCTGTACCTAAAATCTTAATTGCAGTTGCGATAATTTCTTGTGCGTGATGTGCATTTTTCATCAAATTGGCTATTGCCATATTTGCCGTTACGTTTGCCTCTTGTGGATGCCAGCAATCATAGTCAGTTACCATTGCTAGAGTGGCATATGCAATTTCCGCTTCCCTAGCCAGTTTTGCTTCTGGCATATTAGTCATGCCAATTACACTTGCCCCCATGCTGCGATACCACTGTGATTCGGCTAATGTTGAAAATTGCGGCCCTTCAATACATACATAAGTTCCACCTTGATGTAGCTGGATGGGCTCACTCAGGTTGAGTTTATCTGTTGCCCGAAGCAGCGCATTCGCTACGCGATCACATATAGGATGCGCCATTGATACGTGGGCTACTGCACCATTACCAAAAAAACTGCTGTCACGCCGCTTTGTTAAATCGATAAATTGATCGGGTAGCACGATGTCAAGTGGTTTCATTTCTTCTCTTAAAGAGCCAACCGCCGATATTGAAATCAAATATCTAATCCCCATTTTTTTCATTGCGTAGATGTTAGCTCTATAAGGCACTTCTGAAGGAATTAGTCGATGACCTCTTCCGTGTCTAGCTAGAAATGCTACATCTATTCCCGCAACTTGACCCGTGACAATCACATCAGAAGGTTTGCCAAAAGGGGTTTCAATTTGGATTTCATTAGTATTTTCTAATGCATCCATTTGGTAAAGACCACTACCGCCAATGACTCCTATTAGTGCTTGTTGCATATTGAATCTCTTTCCTTTGGATTATTAAATATTAGTTATAGTCGTCGTGACTAGGATATTTATTACAGAGTATTTTGAGAGATAGTTACTGTTTATTGATAAGTGGCAAAAAGTTAGACTTATTCTAGACTATGAATTTATATGACGCACAAACTCTAGTGCGATATAAATTCAAGGACAGCTGTAATGTCAAATTATAAACAATTGAATTGATATCTCAGGCTATCGACAACAAATTGGCATTATGTAAACGGGTGGTGTTAGGAGCACATATTCTACTTACCGCAATTGTGCCATCTTTAGTTAAGCAATTATTCACAAAGCAACGCCATTTATGGTTGAGTCAGCTGTTTTTCATATAACCCCCACCTAAAACTTTGGTTAGATAAGTTATTAAGTTCCGGTGAACAATGTTGTTGAAAATATGCGAGGAGTTTTTATATAAAATATTGTAATAATTTGGCAAGTATATCGACTAACAATCAAATGTTAACTAAACCATGACACCAAGATCATTAGATTGATGTATTTTTAGGAATTTTAATGCACGCCATTTTACCGTTGATTCAAAAAACAGATTTTCCAGCATTGCATAGAAGCAGGCTAGAGACGTTACAAGTTAATCTAGGCTATCGCTGTAATCAGACATGCTTGCATTGTCACGTGAACGCGGGGCCAACTCGCAAGGAAATGATGGATGAAGGGACTATTTCATTAGTTCTCCAAATTCTTGCCGATAATAATATCAGTACACTTGATTTAACGGGTGGGGCGCCAGAGTTGCATTCGATGTTCCGCGATATAGTGATCAATGCTACTGCGCTGGGTGTGAAAGTGATTGACCGCTGTAACCTTACCATTTTATTTGAGCCTGGTCAGGAAGGTCTTGCCGAGTTTTTAGCTCAGCATAAGGTGGAGGTGGTGGCGTCATTACCTTGTTACTCTGCTAAAAATGTGGACGAACAGCGTGGTGATGGCGTGTTTGAAAAAAGCATTGCTGGGTTGCAGTTGTTGAATAGTCTTGGCTATGGACATGAAGGCAGCGGACTCGTATTAAATTTGGTTTACAACCCGCTTGGCCCCAGCTTGCCGCCAGCACAAGCGCCACTGCAAGCCAAGTATAAAGAGGAGTTATTTGAACACTTTGGTATTGTGTTTAACCAGCTATTTACCGTCACCAATATGCCGATTCAGCGCTTTGGCAGCACTTTGGTTTCCAGGGGGCAGTTTAAAGATTATATGCACCTCTTAAAGACGAACTATGCGGCTGGCAATCTGGATAGTGTGATGTGCCGCACGCTGTTAAGCGTTGACTGGCAAGGTTACCTTTATGACTGCGATTTCAACCAGCAGCTTGGTATTAGCATACCTACAACTGGCACACTTAAAAACTCACGCCCGCATTTAAAAGATTTTGAGCAATACGTCAGCCAAGGCAAGCTTATACGTATTGCAGACCACTGTTACGGATGTACTGCGGGGCAGGGTAGTAGCTGTGGCGGCGCATTGGTTGAGTAATTTCAGCTTAAAAATCCATCTCATATCGAAAAAAATACTATGAAAAAACTTATTATCGTTGGTGTTATTTTAGTTGCTATCTCACTTTTCTTTGGCTTAGATCTAAATCACTATTTAACGCTAGACTCCATTAAAGAAAATCGCAATCAATTAGCAAGCTTGCAAGGACAGTCGCCGTGGCTGGTAATCATCAGTTTTTTTGTGATATACATTATTGCTACCGCACTCTCGCTGCCAGGGGCTGTGCTGCTCACGTTACTGGCAGGTGCGTTATTTGGTTTGTGGCAAGGAACGTTGATTGTTTCTTTTGCTTCAAGCATAGGAGCGACCCTGGCTTTTTTGACTTCGCGTTATTTACTTCGCGATAGTGTGCAACAGCGTTTCGGCGATAAACTCAAATCCATTAACGATGGTGTTGCTAAAGATGGTGCTTTGTATTTATTCACGTTACGGTTAGTCCCCGTGTTTCCGTTTTTTCTAATCAACTTGCTAATGGGGCTCACAACAATCCGAACTGCTACCTATTATTGGGTAAGCCAGCTTGGCATGTTGGCAGGCACATTGGTGTTTGTAAACGCTGGTACGCAGTTGGCGCAAATTACTAGCTTATCTGGAATCGCCTCGCCAACGGTTTTACTTTCCTTTGCCTTGCTCGGCGTTTTTCCTTTAATCGCTAAAAAAGTCATTGGCATCCTGCATAAACGTCGCGTCTACGCACGTTGGACTAAACCAAAGTCGTTTGAGCAGAATTTGGTGGTTATCGGCGCTGGCGCTGCTGGCTTGGTCACGTCTTATATTGCCGCAGCAGTGAAGGCCAAAGTGGTATTGGTTGAGGCGCATAAGATGGGGGGCGATTGCCTGAATTATGGCTGTGTGCCGAGTAAGGCGATTATCAAAAGTGCCAAGATTGCGCATCAAATGGCCAATGCTGATCATTACGGTTTGGAAGCGGCGCCAGCAAAATTCAGTTTCAAAAAAGTGATGGCTAGAGTACATGCATTAATCGCTACGGTTGAGCCACATGACAGCGTAGAGCGTTATACCAAGCTGGGTGTGGAAGTTGTGCAGGGCTACGCCAAGATTATTGACCCATGGACAGTGGAAGTTGTGCTGAATACTGGCGGCACACGCCGCATTACCACGCGCAGCATCGTGATTGCAGCGGGCGGTAAACCGCAAGTGCCAAAATTGACAGGCCTGGAAGAAGTGGGTTATGTCACCAGTGATACGTTGTGGGACAAGTTTGCGCAATTGGACGAAGCGCCAGCACGCTTAATTGTACTAGGCGGCGGCCCGATTGGTTGCGAATTAGCACAAAGTTTTGCGCGATTAGGGTCAAAAGTGACATTGATTGTACGCGGCAAGCGCATTATGTCTGGCGAGGATGAAGAAGTTTCCGCGTTTGCGTTGCAGGCACTACAAGCGGATGGCATCAACGTGCTGACTGAGCATAATACCGTGCGTTGCGAAAAGGTCGGTAACAGCAAATTTGTGGTTGTAGAAAAATCTGGTATAGAACAACGCATTGAATTTGACCAGTTTTTATGTGCCACCGGGCGCGAGGCTAGGCTCAGTGGTTATGGTCTGGAAGAATTAGGCGTCGATACTAATCGCACCGTCACCATCAATGAGTACCTCGAAACTTTGTATCCCAATATCTACGCCGCTGGCGACGTGGCAGGGCCTTATCAGTTTACTCACTTTGCCGCACATCAGGCTTGGTATGCCGCAGTTAATGCACTGTTTGGTGGCCTTAAACGCTTTAAAGCGGATTATTCAGTGATTCCATGGGCAACATTTATTGACCCGGAAGTGGCGCGTGTTGGCTTAAACGAGCAGGATGCCAAACAAAAGGGCATTGCCTATGAAGTGACGCGTTTTGACCTTGAAGAACTTGATCGCGCCATTACCGACAGTGTGGCACATGGCTTTATTAAAGTGTTAACTGTGCCTGGCAAAGATAAAATCCTCGGGGTCACTATTGTTGGCGAGCACGCTGGGGATTTATTGGCTGAATATGTATTGGCCATGAAGCATGGTTTAGGCTTGAACAAGATACTAGGCACTATCCACACCTATCCCACTTTGGCCGAAGCCAATAAATACGTGGCCGGTGAGTGGAAGCGCGCGCATTCTCCCAAAAAATTACTGGAATTTGTTGAGAAATATCACACTTGGAAACGAGGTACATAAAAATGAGGTTAGCAATGAAGCGTTTTTTTATTATAGTTGGATTAATGATGTTAAGTCTAAATGTTCAGGCTGCGAGCTTTGCTTATGGCCAATGGGACAGTCTGCTTAAAAAAACATGTCATACAAGTGAACCAAGGGCAAACTACGCAAGTGGATTACGAAGGTTTGCTTGCTGACCATGCCCAGTTAAAAGCATTTCTGGAAGCTACATCCGCAGTTAAACAAAGCACTTTTGACAGCTGGAATAAAAATGAACAGTTGGCTTTTTTAATTAATGCTTATAACGCATGGACTGTTGAACTGGTGTTGTCAGGATACCCTGTTAAATCCATCAAGGATTTAGGCTCACTGTTAAAGTCGCCATGGAAGAAGTCATTTATCCCATTGTTAGGCGAAACAAGGTCTTTGGATGATATTGAGCAAGGTTTGATTCGCTCTAACCGTTACCAGGAGCCACGTATTCATTTTGCCGTGAACTGCGCGAGTATCGGTTGCCCTGCACTGCGAGCAGAAGCCTATACTGCTGAAAACCTGACCAAACAATTGGACGATGCAGCACAAATGTTTCTTAAAGATAGAACGCGCAATAGATTTGAAGATGGCAAGTTAAAGCTATCCAGTATTTTCAAATGGTACAAAAAAGATTTTGAGCGTGGATGGGCTGGATTTAAGTCATTGCCACAGTTTTTGGGTAACTATAGCCAAGCCCTGGGGCTCAATGAAAATGATGTTCGACGTTTGCAGGCAGGAGAAATTGACATAGACTTTCTGGATTACAACTGGCAGCTTAACCGCAAACAATAAATTCAATGACAGATAAAAAGAACATAAGAATTATCATTTTTGCCAAAGCCCCTCAGGCCAACTTTGCCAAGACGCGGCTTATTCCTGCCTTGGGCGCTGAAGGTGCCGCCAATATTGCCCATTTAATGCTTAAGAATACATTGAGCAGTGCTATCGGGGCTGGTGTGGCAAAGGTTGAATTATGTGTGACGCCTGATTTGACCTCTGTCGCATGGCAGGGCGTAGAAATTCCAGATGTAGTTGAAGTCAGCCATCAAGGTGAAGGTGATTTGGGTGAAAGAATGGCGCGCGCAACCGCACGAGCATTGGCACAAGGAGATGCGGTTTTATTGATAGGCACAGATTGCATTGAAATGAGTGCGATGTTATTAATCGAGGCTATTCAAAATCTGGATTCAAACGATACCGTTATCTATCCAACAGCGGATGGCGGTTATGCTTTGCTGGGGTTGCGACAATTTGATTTGAGTGTTTTTAATAATATTGCCTGGAGCACTAGCGACGTTGCTTACCAGACCATTTTGAAAATAAAACAGCTGGACTGGTCTATTCATATTGGAAACTTGCTACATGATGTAGATACGCCAGATGATTTAGATCATGTACCTTTAGAGTGGTTGTATGCAGAGCATTAAAACCTCATTTGTTGTAGTTTTATCAGGGTTAATATCGGTCACCACTCAAACCGAAGCAGGGGGCGCTGTAGAAAACAGTGTCGAAAATAAGATTCTCTGGCTCGGGAAGTTCAATGCGCCTACTACCAAAAATACGCACGACGCAGAAATCTCTATCCCATGGCAGTTAATGCAGCTTGATAAGCGCGTGCCTGCTACACACTATCAAATGCGATTATGGGATGGCGTGCCTGCCATTGAGGCAATCGCCGACAAAAGCATGACCTTACTTGCAAGGCCGGTAGAGATTAATCTCGCTAAGGCGCCGATACTTTGCTGGCGTTGGCGCGTAGACTCGCCATTGGTTCAGGCGGATATGGCAACTAAAAAAGGCGACGATTACACCGCCCGTGTGTATGTGGCATTTAAGCTGCCGCCTGAAATGCTGAGTTTTACAATCCGTACTAAACTAGCCATCGCTCGAAAAATATATGGTGATGTTGTACCCGATGCCGCCATTAACTATGTGTGGGATAACCGCTATGAAATTGGCACGCAACGCCCCAATGCCTATACCAACCGTACGCAGATGATTGTGCAGCAAACTGGATCAAGTAAAGCCAACACGTGGGTGAGTGAACGCAGAGACTTAATGGCAGACTTTAAAGCCACCTTCGGCGCTAACTATGCAAGTTTTGGCAATGTTCAAATCGCACTCGTCGCGGTGGCTTCAGATACTGACAATACTGGTGAGAAGGCGCATGCCGGTTTTGCTGATATACATCTTGTTACGAAAGATCAGGAGTGTAAATTTTCGTAATGTACTTGTGGTTATAAAAATTAACTATGTTTGTAATAATTTACTATCCAATGCCGACTAAATATAAAAGTTATTTAAAATATAAGGTGAAATAAACTATGCTTGATTCTGTTAAAGACTACTATGGCCGTCAGTTGCAAAGTTCTGACGATCTAAAAACGACCGCTTGTTGTGACATCAGCCAAGTACCCAATTGGTTGAAACCCCTACTGGCGCGCATTCATCCTGAAGTTACTTCGCGCTATTACGGTTGCGGCCTAGTGTGCCCGCCGCTACTGGAAGGGTGCCGCGTGCTGGATCTAGGTAGCGGCTCGGGTCGTGATGTTTATGCGCTGGCACAACTTGTGGGGGTAACGGGTGAGGTTATCGGCGTGGATATGACTGACGAGCAACTAGATGTCGCCAACAAATATCTTGACTACCATGCCGAAGCCTTTGGGTTTAGCAATGTCACTTTCAAGAAGGGTTATATCGAGCATCTTGATGAGCTTGATCTAGAAAGTAATAGCTTTGATGTGATTGTTTCCAATTGTGTCATTAACTTGTCGCCAGATAAGGATGCGGTGCTGCGCGAGGTGCATCGCTTGCTCAAACCGGGAGGTGAATTTTATTTTTCCGATGTTTACGTTAATGCTCGCGTACCTGGTGCGGTGAGTCATGACCCGGTTTTTTACGGCGAATGCCTAGGCGGTGCGCTGTACTGGAATGATTTTTTGAATCTTGCCAAACACAGTGGTTTTGCCGATCCGCGGCTGGTGGAAGATCGTCCACTGGAAATTACTGACCCTGAAATTGCCGCGCATGCTGGCAATTTGCGTTTTTACTCCGCGACATATCGCCTGTTCAAGGTGGATGGTTTAGAACCTGCCTGTGAGGATTATGGTCAAGCCGTGGTTTATCGTGGCACCGCGCCTGAACAGCCGCATTTATTCGTGCTGGATAAACATCATCACATTGAAAAAGGCCGTGTATTCCCTGTTTGCGGCAACACCTGGAAAATGCTGCATGAAACACGCTTTAAAAATCACTTCGATTTCATTGGTGATTTTAGTCAGCACTTCGGTATTTTTGAAGGTTGCGGTACGGCTATTCCATTTGATAGCAGTACCACTGTGGATGGCAGTAAAGGTTCTTGCTGCTGAATCAGGTTAATTATAAAGAGATTCTTCATGTTCAAAATCAATCAATTGATTGCCTCAGTTTTAATGTTGGCAATAACTTCACTCACATACGCCGCCGATCAGAAACTGGTGCTGACTGGCTCCAGCACCATTGCACCATTAGCTGTCGAACTAGGCAAGCGCTTTGAAAAACTCAACCCTGGTGTACGCGTGGATGTGCAGTCTGGCGGTTCTTCGCGCGGGGTGAGCGACGCCCGTAGTGGGCTGGCCGACATCGGCATGGCTTCGCGCGCGCTCAAGGATGAAGAAAAGGACCTAAAAAGTTTTACCATTGCCTTGGATGGCATTGGCGTTATCCTGCACAAGGATAACCCGGTGAAAACACTTACCGATCAGCAGGTGATTGATATTTATACCGGCAAGATCACCAACTGGCGTGATGTGGGCGGCAAGGATGGTCGCATTACCGTAGTAAATAAAGCCGAAGGGCGTTCTACGCTTGAGCTTTTTACGCATTATTACAAATTAAAAAATAGTGACATCAAGGCGCAAGTAGTGATTGGCGATAACCAGCAAGGTATTAAAACCGTGGCCGGTAATCCAGGTGCAATCGGCTATGTTTCAATCGGCACTGCTGAATTTGAGTCTGGCAATGGCACGCCGATTAAATTGTTGCCTATGGAGGGCGTAGCGGCTTCAGTCGAAAATGTGCGTAATGGCAGTTTCCCATTGTCGCGCCCACTTAATCTAGTAACCAAATATGTACCTATGGGACTCGTGAAACAGTTCATTGATTTTACACGTTCGAAAGAGGTGGCCGATTTAGTTGAGGCGCAGTATTTTGTCCCGCTCCCGCACTGATCAGCCACTGATAAGTGTATTGGCAATCTCAGCGGTTATTGCAGCTGCGATTTTGCTATTGATTTTATTGTTTCTGCTACGGGAATCGTGGCCAGTGTTAAATAAAGTTGGCATTTTAAGATTTTTTACCGATGATGGCTGGTATCCGCTAGAAGCACGCTTTGGGCTGGCACCTATGCTATGGGCAACGCTGGCTGTTGGCATCGGTGCTGTGTTGGTGGCGACGCCATTGGGCTTGGCTGCTACATTATTTACACGGTTTTATGCGCCACGATGGTTGGCTTTGCCGTTTCAGCGCATGGTGGCTTTGTTGGCAGGCATTCCCTCGGTGGTATTTGGCCTCTGGGGATTAACTGTGCTGGTGCCATTCATTGCTGCATTCGAGCCACCAGGCGCGAGTCTTTTGGCTGGTATTTTAATACTCACAATCATGATTTTGCCCACTATTGCACTGACTGCCGATGCAGCTTTGGCCGCCGTGCCCGAGCATTATCTGCGCGGTTCGGCAGCATTGGGTTTTTCGCGCGCCACCACCATACTCGGCGTACTATTGCCTGCGGCAAAGGCAGGTATTACTGGCGGCATTCTATTGGCGGCAGCACGTGCGCTGGGTGAGACCATGGCGGTACTGATGGTAGCTGGCAATGTGGTACAAACCCCAACAAGTCTATTTGACCCGATACGCACGCTCACAGCCAATATTGCCTTGGAAATGGCGTATGCCACTGGCGATCATCGCGCATCCTTATTTGTTTCAGGGCTAATGTTAATGGGCTTGGTGCTGGTTTTAGCCATGTCTGCAAGCCGTTTGGGCGGAGGGCGCTTGCATGGATAATTCGCATCAAGCTTATGGCCAGTTAATGGCGTGGAAACGCGATCATTTGATGACGCTGTTTATCTGGCTTGCAGCACTAATGGTGGCAGGGGCATTTTTATGGCTGTTGGGTGATCTGTTGGTGCATGGCGCAACGCATCTTTCCTGGTCATTCCTTGTTGATGCCCCAGAAAATGCAGGACGTGCTGGCGGCATTGGTTCGATTATAGTTTCTACACTGCTGATTTTGACAGTAGCCATGCTCGCGGCCGTACCGCTGGGGCTGGCAACAGCGGTATTGTTGACCGAATTTATCTCAGCCACCAGTCGCTTTGGCCGTTTGATTGGCATGAGTCTCGATGTGCTCGCAGGTGTGCCTTCTATCGTGTTTGGTCTATTTGGCAATGTTTTTTTTAGTGTGTATTTAGGTCTAGGTTTCTCAATTCTTTCTGGCGGGTTAACGCTGGCTTGCATGGCATTGCCAATTTTCATCAACACCGCAGAAGCTGGCTTGCGCGCAGTGCCAGATGAATGGCGTGCTGGCGCTGCCGCGCTGGGCTTGTCGCGGGGTGCGGCACTGTTGCATATATTGATTCCTGCTGCTGCACCAGCGCTAACTGCAGCGCTGTTATTAGGTGTCGGCCGCGCCATGGCTGAAACTGCAGCACTGATTTTTACCAGTGGTTATGTAGATCGTATGCCATCCTCACTAATGGACTCTGGTCGTGCATTATCAGTACATATTTATGACTTATCTATGAATGTCGCTGGTGGCGATGCCAATGCCTATGCCTCAGCACTCATATTGATTGTACTGCTGATGATTATTAATGGCATTGCGCAGAGTTTGTCAGAAAAACTGTTACAACGAAGGATAATTACAGCATGACGGTCATTGAAAAAAATGTTTGCTGCACCCCATCTGAAATGTCTTCCGAGGCTTTTACACTCGGACCTTTGCAATTGGGCCCGCCATGCTGCGACCCTGAACCACACATTCAGATTAAAAATCTGTCTTTAAGTTATGCCGATAAAACCGCGTTGTCAGGTGTTAGTCTGGATATTTACCGTGGATGCATCACTGCGCTAATTGGCCCTTCTGGCTGCGGAAAAACCAGTTTTCTTTCAAGCCTTAATCGGCTGACCGATATGATTGCCGGCTGCAAAATTAAAGGTGAAATTCTGGTTGATAGTGTGAATGTACACGCTGCCAATACCGATGTGCAGGCATTGCGGCGCAGAATAGGCATGATTTTCCAGAAGCCCAATCCATTTCCACTTTCTATCCGCCGTAATCTCGAAATGCCCTTGAAAGAACATGGCATTAGAGATCGTTACGTGTTGAGCCATCGCGTTGAAAAAGCACTGACCGATGTTGGCTTGTGGGATGAAGTGAAAGATCGTCTGGATAGTCCAGCATTGGCGCTTTCAGGCGGGCAGCAACAACGTTTGTGTATTGCCCGCGCACTGGTGCTGGAGCCAGAAATCCTACTGATGGATGAGCCTTGTAGTGCACTTGATCCACTATCTTCTGCTGTGGTTGAAGATTTGATTAAAAGCTTGCGTGGTCGCTATACTGTGGTTATCGTTACCCATAATCTTGCTCAGGCACGACGTATTGCCAATTATGCTGGTTTCTTTTGGATGCAGGAACGCACCGGCACATTAATTGAATTTGGTCGTTGTCAGCAGATATTTGAAGCGCCTGCGCATCAATTAACCGCAGCTTATGTGAGTGGCGCGCGAGGGTAAATAAAGATAAACCGCAACTAATTCTGTTGGAAAAAAAGATGTTTGTCTGAGCAAAGCTTGAGATTAAGTAAACATAATTTATTGAGAAAGAAATGACGCTTTTATTTAAAACAGCATTGAAACCGCATATATTGAAAAACTCAATCAAGGTTTCTTTAATTGTAGGTACGATATTAAATCTTATTAACCAAGGGGAGCACTTTTTGAGTGACGGAAGTATTTCTTATGCCCATTTGATAATGAATTACTTGGTACCTTATTTAGTGTCAACTTACAGTGCTTCCATTAATGAAATTTCAACTGGAAAACGAAATGAAGATTAATTTGGAGAAATCAACCAAAACCACTTCAGAGTTCTTGCATGATGGTGAAGTGGTCGAAGACTTGAGGCGACAGATGCTTAAATTTGCCACTCAACAATTAGGTGATTTCCACCTTGCCGAAGATGCCGTACAGGATGCGCTAATAGGAGCATTAAAAAACGTAACTTCATTTGGCGGGCGAGCAGCGCTTAAAACCTGGGTGTTTGCAATTCTTAAAAACAAGATTGCTGATGTGCTTAGAAGTAAGCAAAAAACGGTTAATGTGAGTAGCTTGCAAGGGGCTGGTGAGGAGGATGAGAATGAAGATTTTATGTCATTGTTTGATCAAAAAGGGGGATGGAATCATGATGACAGACCCTCACAATGGTGTGATCCAGAAGCATCACTAAGTCAGAAAGACTTTTGGATTGTGTTTGAAGCATGCTTGGATCATCTACCTCCAAAGCAGGCGCGAATTTTTATGATGCGTGAATTTATAGAGCTGGAAACAGATGAGATATGTGAAGCAGCTGACATCACAATTAATTTGCTTTTCGTCACCTTATATCGCGCACGCATGCGGCTAAGGGAATGTATGGACATGAATTGGTATCAAAGGAGTCAGAATCATGCTGAGTTGTCGTGAAGTAACATTATTACTTTCGGAGTCGTTGGAACACCCATTGAAACTCCGAGAAAGAATGGCATTGAAAATTCATCTTGCCATGTGCGATGGTTGTCATAGCTTTGAAAAACAAATGTTTTCTCTAAGGGGAGTTGCTAAGCAGTATGTAAACGGCTTGGCAGATGAGTTGATTAAGTGTGAAGATGAGTTACCCCCACCTCCGTTATAGTTGTTTAACTATATCACTCAAAATTAAAACGGACAGCACAACATGTTAGCTTTTCGCTAACATGTTGTGCTATTTAAGCATTTAATATAGCATCCAATCCACCCTTGCGGTCAAGGTCAACCAGATCATCATATCCACTGACATGTATGTCGTTAATAAAAATTTGAGGTACAGTGCGTCGTCCCGTGCGTTGAATCATTGCATCTCTTTCATTTGAAAGTCGGTCAACTAAAATTTTATTAATTTGTGAAAATCCCTTGTTGGCCAAAAAGTTTTCTGCAGCCACGCAGTATGGGCAAGTGCTGGTGCTGTATATTGTGATATTGGTCATTTCTATGTTCCTTAGCTGTAAGTTTAAAACTAAAAATAATTGAAATTAAATTCCATAAATACCTTTAGATAATACCTTTGTCGGCAATGCTATAGGTTTTCTTACAATTTTTTAAGGTAGCTATGCTGGAGAATGATTTTGATTGATATGTAATAAATTTGCCTTATTCCCGACTAAAACTTTATATAAGTTGCCAAATTTTTGCGCAATATGAGCTTCAGGAGTGGCCAAATGTTAAATTGCAAACAATCGAGCGAGTTGATATCTCAGGCGTTAGATGAAGAGCTACCTTTGTTTAAACGTATGATGCTAAAGGTACATATCATTACTTGCCCGGGTTGTGCAATATTTTCTAGGCAGCTATCAATTATTCATAAAATTGCGCCATTTTTTATTCAAAAACAGGATGCTTCTTTAGCCTTACTCCCAGATGATGCCAAGACTAGGATAGCTGAAGCAATGAAGTCAATCGTTGAGAAAGGTTGAATAAGCCGCTACTCATTGAATTGTCCGTTGCCAGACAAATTGAGCACAGTAGTGTAGGCGTGGTTTGTAGTTATTACCCATGCGGTTTGTAATAATTTTATTGAATGGTGCCAAACTTTAGAAAATATTAAAAATATATTTTATTTGCTGTAATAAATTGAAAGCGCCTACGACTATTCGTTGTAATCAAAATATTAATTTTGAGGACTTGAAGTTTTTAGATTATTAGCATTTTGATTTATCACTCAAATTATTTGGAGAATTAAAGATGAAAACACAACACAAACTTTTAGCAACGACGCTTTTAGCAGGCGCTATAACACTTGGAATGGGAAGCTCTATTGCCAATGCCAACCCATGTAGCCCTTGTTCACCAAAGGCTAAAACAACGCATAAGCATGATATGAAAAACCCATGTGCAGCTAAAAATCCTTGCGCTGCTAAAAATCCATGTAGTGCGAAACCATGTGCAGCTAATCCTTGCGCTGCTAAAAATCCTTGCGCTGCCAAGAACCCTTGTGCGGCTAAAAATCCCTGTGCAGCTAAATAAGCACTTTTATTCATGGAGAGAAATATCATGAACACACAAATAAAGCCGATTAAAGCAGCAATACTTTCAGCAATTTTTGGCGCAGTGATAGGCATGCCAGTGGCTATGGCTGCATCACCTTGCGCACCATGTGCGCCGCGAGCATCTAAACGTAACCCTTGCAGCCCATGTGCTGCGAAAAATCCCTGTGCTGCAAAGAACCCATGTGCAGCCAAGAATCCATGTGCCGCTAACCCTTGTGCTGCTGGATCTCATATTGATGCTAAATTGGTCACTCGTCCTAAGGGCACAACACCGTACAAAGGAAATAAACAAGCCTTGCTGAAAGAAGGCGAAAAGTTGTGGAATAACCCCAAGTTAAGTAGTAGCGGCAATATTTCATGTGCTACTTGTCATGGTACAAATGGTACAAATTTGTTCTTACCAAGCTTTACTAAGCCTTATCCGCATCGCGTTCAAATGGCGGTAGATAATGCTGGTTTGCAATCCATTACCTTAGAAGAAATGGTGCAGTTTTGTATGGTTAAACCTATGCAAGCCCAGCCATTGCCATGGAACTCGCGTGAACTAGCAGCTTTAACGACTTATACCGCTAAATTACATAAGGCTTATAAGCCAACAGCTGCAGGCAATAATCCGTGCGCCGCCAAAAACCCATGCGCAGCCAATCCATGCGCAGCAAAGAATCCTTGTGCCGTGAAAAATCCATGTGCAGCTAAGAACCCATGCGCTGCAAAAAATCCATGTGCGGCCAAGAATCCTTGCGCAGCTAAATAGCAATAGGTAGTTTGTTGCAGGTAAACTAGATGCGATGAAGTCATAGACAGGCTCCATCGCATTTTTTTCGTGTATTGTAGGTGAAAATGAAATCTAAAGACTTGTTGCAACTCAATCTCTCAAGCCTGCCACGCGAACAGTTGGAACGCATGGCTGAGGCGGGATTGCAAATTATTGAATGTTATCGCGTCATGAAAAAAGGCAGCATCAATATCGTAGGTGAGTTGCTCAAAGGGCAGGGCGAATTTTATGAGCTCGACCATTATCCCAATGACGATGTGTTTGATAGCGATACGCATAGCCAGTATTATTATCATGCCCACCGTGCCGATGCTGGCGAGCATGGACATTTTCATACTTTTTTACGTCAACCAGGAATGCCTGACGGAACATTACCCGTGCCTTATGATGGTGATGAGCCATGGCCCACTGGTAAAGATGCGTTATCACATTTAATTGCGATTTCCATGGATGCTTATGGCTATCCTCTTGGGTTATTTGCTACCAATCGGTGGGTGACGGCAGAGGCCTGGTATAAAGCTGAGGATGTCATTGCCATGCTTGATCATTTCAAGATTGACCATGCGTTTCCATCATGGCCAGTCAATCTATGGATTTCATCTATGTTGGTGCTGTTTCGTCCGCAAATAGAAGTGTTATTACATGAGCGCGATCAGGTGGTTGCTCAGTGGGTAGCAGCGCATCCTGATATAGATGTGTTTGAGGATCGAAAGCTTGATCTTACGGGGTATATGGCCATTAACGTTGAGGAGCAGATTAAGGCGGTAGCGGCGGCGCTTAACCCACTTAACATAAGTACCTGAAAATCAATCCGACTTGCATATCATTAATCTTTACGCCTGAGCAACATATAGGCAGCAGGTAATACAAAAAGCGAGAGTAACGGCGCAGTCAGCATTCCGCCCACCATCGGCGCTGCAATACGACTCATCGCTTCAGATCCAGTTCCTGTACCAATCAAAATTGGAATTAAACCAGCTAGTATCACTGCAACTGTCATGGCTTTAGGTCTGACTCTAAGCGCTGCGCCTTCAATCAGTGCGGCATGCCAGTCATCTAAAGTATTCAATTTGCCGGCCTTTCTATAACGATCGAGTGCGTCATCCAGATACACCAACATGATGATGCCAAATTCAGTAGCCAAACCCGCTAACGCAATCATGCCGACGCCACTGGCAATAGAGAAATGAAATTTAAGAAGGTATAGAAACCATATTGCGCCTACTAATGCAAACGGTAAGCTGGATAAAATCAGCACAGCTGGTCCAATGCGCTTAAATGTCATAAACAGCATGATAAAAATAATACCCAGCGTCATGGGTACTACATAGCTCAAACGCTTAGAGGCACGTTCAAAGTATTCAAACTGTCCAGACCAGTTCAGTGAATAACCTGCAGGCAACTGCAACTCTTTGTCTAAAGTTGCTTTCGCCTCATTCACAAAACCACCTAAATCACGATCTTGGATATCCACATAGACCCAGACATTGGGGCGTGCATTTTCGCTTTTGATCATGGGCGGACCATCGGTGATGGCAATATCAGCAACACTACCTAATGGCACGGTCGCACCTGCTTCGGTAACGATGGGCAATGTTTTGAGTTTCTCCACAGAGTCCCGTAGCTCACGCGGGAAGCGCACATTAATTGGGAATCGCGCTAGGCCATCCACTTTCT
Source organism: Methylotenera sp. (assembly GCF_029946165.1). Classification (GTDB taxonomy): domain Bacteria; phylum Pseudomonadota; class Gammaproteobacteria; order Burkholderiales; family Methylophilaceae; genus Methylotenera. The sequence goes on along the minus strand of NZ_JAQSDZ010000011.1, from coordinate 42,187 downwards.
CAGCGACATTATCGCCACCAATCGCCATAGATATCAGTGTTTGCACTTCAGCAATATTGAGTCCATAGCGAGCGGCTTTAAGACGGTCAATACGAATGTCGATATAACGCCCACCAGTGACACGTTCTGCAATGACAGAGCTTGCACCTGGCACCTTCTTCATGATGCGTTCTACTTCTTCACCGAGCTTTTCTAGAGTAGCTAGATCTGGCCCGCCAATCTTGATACCAACCGGGCTCTTAATCCCAGTAGAAAGCATATCAATTCGATTGCGAATGGGTTGTACCCAGACATTAGCCATGCCTGGTATTTTAAGTCGGCTATCGAGTTCTTTAATCAGCTTATCAGTGGTCATCCCATCACGCCACTCAGAGCGTGGCTTAAACTGAATAGTTGTTTCTAGCATTTCTAATGGAGCTGGATCAGTAGCCGTTTCAGCGCGACCTGTTTTACCAAACACGGACTTAACCTCTGGCACCGTTTTAATCAATCGATCACTCAATTGCAAAATTTCTGAGGCTTTTGAAACTGACAATCCGGGTAAGGCAGTCGGCATATACAGCAGATCACCTTCATCTAAAGGTGGCATAAATTCACTGCCAAGTTTGCCTAATGGCCATAAGGTAATTAACACCACAATTACCGCAGCGCCTATCGTTAGTTTAGGATGGCGCAACACACTACCTAGCATGGGTTTATAAATCGCAATTAACCAACGATTAAGCGGATTCTCAGTTTCTGAACGAATCTTGCCCCGAATAAAAAATGTCATCAACACGGGTACCAATGTCACCGACAACCCTGCTGCCGCTGCCATGGCATAGGTTTTGGTAAAAGCCAGTGGCGCAAATAACTTGCCTTCTTGCGCCTCCAGCGTAAAGACAGGGATGAATGACAGGGTAATAATCAGTAAGGAAAAGAATAGCGCTGGCCCAACTTCACTGGCTGCTTCAATGATGACGTATATGCGCCGCTTGTTACTAAGCTCGCCATGCGCATGACGAAAGTCTTCCAGTTTTCGATGTGCATTTTCAATCATCACAATGGCTGCATCTACCATAGCGCCAATCGCAATCGCGATACCACCCAACGACATAATATTGGCATTGATGCCTTGGTAATACATCACGATAAAACTAATCAGCACGCCTAAAGGTAAGGCCACAATGGCGACCAGAGCAGACCTGAAATGCCACAAGAAAATAATGCAAATCAGCGCAACGACAATAAACTCTTCAATAAGCTTATGGCTTAGATTATCAATAGCTCGTTTAATGAGTTGAGAACGGTCATAAGTAGTCACAATTTCCACGCCTTGTGGCAGGCTTTTCTTTAAAGTTTCTAGTTTGGTTTTAACTGCATCAATGACTTCTAAAGCATTTTGCCCTGAGCGCACCACAATTACCCCCCCAGCGACTTCGCCTTCGCCATTTAGCTCTGCAACGCCTCGTCGCAATTCCGGACCAATCTGAATATGCGCCACATCGGAAAGCAGTATGGGAGTGCCTTTATCAGAAACACTGATAGGAATATTGCGGAAATCATTCAGTGACTCAAGATAGCCATGTGCCCGCACCATATATTCCGCTTCAGCCAACTCGACGACCGCACCTCCAGTTTCCTGATTAGCCATTTGAATAGCTGAAATCACTTTGCTCAGAGGTAGCTTGTAGTCACGTAACTTATTCGGATCTATCTGCACTTGGTATTGTTTTACCATGCCACCGATAGTCGCCACTTCAGCAATGCCCGGGATGGTCTTCAACTCAAACTTTAGAAACCAGTCTTGTAAGGCACGTAGTTCACCTAAATCGTGTTTTCCTGATTTATCAACTAGTGCGTATTCATATACCCAGCCCACACCTGTGGCATCTGGCCCAAGACTGGGTGAAGCGCCTTTGGGTAAACGTGAAGAGAGCTGACTTAAATACTCTAGTACGCGTGAACGCGCCCAGTATTGGTCAGTACCATCGTTGAATAATATATAAACAAAAGAATCACCAAAAAATGAATAGCCGCGTACAGTTTTAACGCCTGGTACAGAAAGCATCGTAGTAGTAAGCGGATACGTTACTTGATTCTCTACAATTTGTGGTGCCTGTCCCGACCATTGCGTGCGGATGATGACTTGTGTATCAGACAGGTCTGGAATAGCATCTAATGGCGTTTTGAGCATGGCAAAAACACCCCAGGCGGCCACCATTAAAGTCACCAGCATGACCATGAGGCGATTTACTGCTGACCAGCGTATCAATTGGGCAATCATGGCTTCGCTCCCATTTTTCTGGAAGAGATTGGTATTTGCTTGTCGATATGTTCAATATCGTATTGCTCAGTGTTAGGGTTAGATTTGAGTTCAAACTGCACCGTATCACCCACCTTAAGTTTTGTGAGTGACTGAGCGTCTTTAACAATGAAGCCCATGGTCATTGCAGGCCAGCCTAACTCAGCTATTGGTTCATGTGCAAGCGTGACTTTCCCAGATTTAGCGTCGATCTCCATCACTTTGCCACGGCCAACAGGCATCTTTTCAGATGTTTTTTCTGGCATCTTCATATTACTCAACTCATCCTTGGCAGGCTCTTTCATGCCCATATCTGACATCGCCCCATCTTTTTCAGTTTGTTGCGAAAGCTTACTTAAAACACCCGATAAAGAAGCTTCTGAATCAATTAAGAATTGGCCCGATGCAACTACCTCATCGCCTTCTGATAAACCTTGAAGAATTTCGGTAGAACTTTCACTTTCTTGCCCCGTGCTAACGTCTACGGGATGGAAGCCATTTTTGAGTTTCACAATCACCACTTTTCTGGTACCAGTAGCAATCACAGCCTCACTTGGCACTGACAAGGCTCCGTGTGACTCTCCAGTGAATTCAACATTGGCATACATACTTGGACGTAATCGACCACCCTTATTAGTCAGTTCAACACGTACTTGCAGTGAGCGTGTAGTCGCATCTAAAGACGGATAAATATAACTTACCTTACCTTTAATTTCATCAGCGACTCCCTGCAATCGCACTACAGCGAGGTTACCAAGTTTTAGTTTTGACGCATCACGTTCAGGCACATCAGCAATTAACCAGACGTTGGATAAATCCGTGATTTGCATCAAACTCGTGCCTGGCATTAATTGCCCGCCTTCACGCACATTGAGTTCAGTCAATACGCCAGATGCAGGCGCATAAATGCCAAAACGCGGGCTAGATTTACCAGATTGCGTAATGGCAGCAATCTCGCCCTCAGACATTCCCAGTAATTTCAGGCGGCTACGGGCAGCTTGTGCCAGACCGCTGGAAGCAACTCCTTTAGTAGCAGAATCAGTTTCATAAACACTCAGCGCCAGATACTCTTGTTGCGCTGCTAATAGCTCAGGTGCGTACATCTCAGCCACCTTTTGTCCTTTAGCGACCTGATCACCTATAGCACGCACTAATAGCCGCTCAACAAAGCCAGGAATGCGGGTCTGAACTACATATAATTTCCGTTCATCAGGTTGAATACGTCCAACAGCAGAAAGCTTATTGCCAAAATCATGTTTTTCAACTTTGGCTAAGCGAATACCAAGATTATGTTGTGTTTGTGATGAAATAGACACGCCAGCGTCTTCCCCATCTGCTTCTGCATACTTAGGCTCTAGCTGCATATCCATGAATGGTGATTTGCCAGGCTTGTCGAACTTCTGTGCCGGCACCATCGGGTCATACCAGTACTTGACTACTTTGCCACTATTGTCTTGAACAACTCCAGCTGGTGCAGCAGGTTTTGTGACCATAGAAGTTGAGGGCATAGATTCTTTCACCATAGATTCAGTAGATGCTGTGGAATGAAATTTATCCCAGCCCAGCCAGATAATAATGCCGATTAGAACGGTAAAAATTATTGCTGATAATAAATGGAGTCGTTTCATGATTAATTACCTTTGAATATGCGATTATCGTTGACTAGGTAACCAATCTTTACAGCTGCTCGCTGTCTGTCAGTCAATATTCCCCAGTGATCCATTTCTACTTCAAGCACACCGCGACGCGCTTCCCAGACATCTGCTAAAGAGGCTTTTCCTGCCGCATAACTCGCTTGCATCAAATTCAAACGTGCATTGGTGACAGGAATTAAGCTTGCCTGATGCTCAGCTTCACGCGCTTCTGCGGCATCCCATTCAGCACGTGCAGAAGCTAATTCTGCTGACAGTTCAAGGCGACGGTCAGCGGTTAGTTTTTGTGCTCGTTCTATCATAAGTAATTTTTCACTGGTACGTTTATCTTGACGATTAGCTCTGTCCCAAGGCAGGTCAATTGAGACTTGAACACTGACCATATCGCTTAAATCTGAGCGTCGTTTGCCATATATAACTTCCCAGTTCCAATTTTTAAGGCGTTCTGCTTTTGCTATATCTACATCTGACTGAGCGACTAGCTCTGCCTGCCGCGCATTTTGTAACGCAGGATGGCTGTCAATTTCAGCATTCGTCGCTGCAACTGTATCCAGAAGTTTGGCAGTAATAGTCGGCAAATCATCTGAAATAGAATTATTTGCAGCACTCCCTATCCAGCGTGCCAGTATCGCACGGGCTTTCTGCTCATCACGCTTAGCAACGTAATATTGATCATGAGTCAGCGCACGTTCTTTATCAAGTTGGAGTGCATCACTGGGTGAAGCACCACCTGAACTGATACGAGCAAGCGTCACTTTACGTTCGGCAGCTATTTCGTCTGCAATTTTTGCGTATAGCCCGGATTTTTTCTGTGCCTCGAAAACATCTAACCAAGCTAGAGCCACATCGCGTTGAATTGATCGAATTGTCACGAGCTGTTCTGAATGATACTGATCCGCTTCAGCTTCCATTTTACGGGAAGCAGCATCTCGCTTTAATCTCGGAACGACGTCTTGAGAAAACCCAATATTGGACATGGTCACATCATCCCGATCAAAGCGTAGTGCATCACCATGGTTGATTGGCAAGTTAATCACCCCAAACTTTAGCTTGGGGTCTGGTAGTTGGCCTTCGGCGATAGCAGCTTCGCGAGAAGCGGCAGACGCATCATCCAGTGACTGGATTAATGGTTGGTTCTGGATTGCCAGTTGAATCGCATCATCTAATGACAATCTTGATGACGACTCTTGGTTTGAACCAGTAGTTTGATGTTGCGCATTATGATCAGCATGCACAGAGAATGCAGCCAATGATAATGCGCAGAAAAGCAGAAAATTACCAATAAAGGTATTCATAAAAACGCTCCTAAGCACTAAAAGTAACGAAAAAGGACGCAATTGTCCCTATGCGTTAAATCAGGCAGGAGGTTTTATAGGTGGGTATGGATCGGCAGATAATCCGAAAGAATTGAAGTGTATCGGTTGCTTACTAGTGTCGTTGAAAGAGAAATCTTGATGATCTAAATCTAGCGTAGTAGCCACTGAAAAATGGCAGCCAGCCATCGTGCAATTGTTGTGTTGGGTTTGTTTACCATGGTGGTCAGATGATTTTTGCATGAGCTTACAATGATTGGCATCCATTGAAGACATATCCATGCTCATTATTTGTTGAGAGCCATTCATAGAACCAAGTGCACATGAAATAGCGCAAGCAGAAGCAAGCACTGGGCTAGAAGCCAGCACTAATATCAAAAAAACTGAAATCAAACGAAGTAATTTCATATGTCTGCAGACTATATCAGTCATAAAACGTTCAAACAAGCTTCAGAGAAATATTTTTTTGCTAGAGGAGTGCTTACACGACTAGGAATAGTAAGGATATTCAATTCGCCAGCCCAAATTTCGGTCGTAGATGCACACCTATCCATGTGCCTGCGATGGCGGATATAATCCATAGCCAACCGTGCAGACTTGTTGAAGCTACACCTGAAAAGAACGCGCCAATGTTGCATCCGTAAGCAATGCGAGCTCCATAACCCATTGCCAAGCCACCGATAAGCGAAGCTGCAATAGCGCGTGGAGGGGCTTGTAATGTAAAAGTTAAGCGGTTGGACAATATGGCTGCCAACAATGCGCCTAGTATGAGGCCAATATCCATCAACGAGGTTTCATCCCGAAAAATTCCATTTGCCAGCGCAGCTTGTTGGAAATCACCTTGCCAGAAAGTCGAGGAGGCTGGATTCCAGCCGACATAAGTAGCGGTCTCGGCCCCCCATAATGTAAACGCCCAAGTGATTGACCATGGATGACCTGAAATAATGAGCGTGGCAAAATTCAGGATTGCCAGTGCGAGTGCACCTTCCAGCAAGCTCCATGGCCTAAAGAAAAATGGTTTGCTGAAAGTTTGCCGCCAGTTTTTCGGTGTCGGTAATGTTGTAGCAGTTGCGCGAGGTGTCCATATATAAAGACCAATCAATACCCATACTTGCAATAATACGGCAAATGTCCAGCCTAAACTGTTCCCTAACACCCATACGCCTGCAGATGGCAGTGCTTGCCACCAAGTCATATGCAGGCTGGCCCAAAACGAACCCGCAATAAATGCCAATAAAGTAATGCCCATGCGCATGCTGCCACCGCCAAAGCTGTATAGAGTGCCAGAGCCGCATCCTCCCCCCAGTTGCATGCCAATGCCAAACATGAACGCACCTATCACTACCGACAGGCTAAGTGGGGCTATTGCGCCAGTGACGCCCATACCGAAAATACTGCCTGCGCTGAGTATGGGTGCAAATAGGCAAGTGGCTACAATCAGCATGATGATTTGTGCTTTTATTCCATTTGTTTCACCATGCAAAATTAGCTTGCGATAAGTGGAGGCAAAACCAAATTGAGAAAGGAATAACACCATTCCTAATAATAGACCAATCGCAAATAAGCTTGGAAGCCGAAAGCCTTGTAGCGTAGCTGTGATGGCTATCAGTGACAGGAAAGTGATTAGTGTTGTTGATTTGATGCTTGCCAGGTAACGGTTCATTTTTTGAGTAGTCAATTGTTAGGCCGTTGTGGTTACGTCGGTGCTGGCCAGTAAGCCGTATAGAAAATCCTTGTTTTCAGAAATGCTGCCCTGTATTTTATGGTTGGCAATTACAGTCCTACGGTGCATGAAAATTCCTTTTATTTAGTATTATTAATCAATCGCACCTGGCTTTGCCACTCGCAATTGTCTTTTACCGTGAATCAAGTGCATCTCGGATGCGCTTTAGCGCTGTCATCACATTTTTACGCGGTGTACCGATGTTCATGCGCATGAAGCCTTCGCCACCGGTGCCAAAAGAGATGCCAGTCGACAGGCCGACCTTGGCCTCGTTGACCAGAAACTGCTGCAGTCGTTTATCGTTCATGCCCAGTCCGCGGCAATCTAGCCAAAGCAGATATGTGCCTTCGGGCTGGATGATACGAATCTCTGGCAGTTCGCGTTTGATATAAACAGCTGCCGCATCACGGGTATTTTGCAGATAGGCAAGCAGGCTTTCCAGCCAGGCACCTTCGCCGCGATAGGCGGCCTCGAACGCCACGAGGCTAAACGGATTGGCGGCGCTCATGTGGATCATGTCCAGTATTTTTTGTATAGCCGCGCGTCGCGTTGGGTCGGGAACAATCAGCGCGGAAAGCCCAAGCCCTGGAATATTGAAGGTCTTGCTCGGTGCGATCGCAGTGATGATGTTGGTAGGGTCATCGGTCAATGTCGCCAGTGCGTGGTGCCGGTATTCGGGATAGATCAGGTCTGCGTGGACTTCATCGGAAACAATGGCGAGATTGTGGCGGCGGGCAATGTCCAGTACCTGCACCAGTTCGCCTTTCTGCCAGACTCGACCAACTGGGTTGTGCGGTGAGCAGAGTAGTAGCAGGCGGGCATGACTTGCACACTGCTCCAGATGCTCAAAGTCAATACCATAGCTGTCGTTTACAATGCGTAATGGGTTCTCAATCAGGCGCCGGCTGGTCTTGGTGGCGGCGGAGAAAAACGGGGAATACACTGGCGGCTGCGCGATTACACCTTCATCTGGACGGGTAAGTGCCATTACTGCGGCGTGCAATGACGGTACCACGCCCGGCGTGAGCATAATCCACTCGCGCTCGATTTGCCAGTGATGGCGTTGTTTCATCCAGCCGATGAGCGCGTCATACAGGCTATCTGGCGGCACAGTAGCCGTAAATCGGGTGAGCGGCACGCGCGGTCAGCGCCTGTGTAATGGCTTCTGGCGTGGCGAAATCCATATCGGCGACCCACATAGGCAGTACATCGACAGTGCCGAAAACACCAGCACTGCCATCGTATTTCAGCGAGGCAGTCCCGGTACGGGAAATGTCATCGTCGAAGTTGAACCTCAAGAAATTTTCTCCCAGATGGTGACTTCTGACAGCGAGTGTTGGAACTTGTGTCGAGTTTCGCGGATGACAAAAGGTACTTCCAACGGGCCGTTCACCAAGCGGAAGTGCGCACCTAATATCGCCTTCAGCCCATCTAGCGTGGTAAAGTTCTCTCCCGCCTGTTTGAAGCCGCCGATCCATTCCTCACGTGGAGTATGCTCTTTCAGCCAGGTATAGGGCGAAGTGATCATGAGCAAGCCACCCGGATTGAGCCGCTCATGCACCGTAGCAAGAAATTTCTTCGGGCTGTACAGGCGGTCGATCAGATTGGCTGCCAGAATAAGATCGTAACCAGTAAAGTGCGGTTTGAGGTTGCAGGCGTCGCCCTGCCAGAACTCAACCTTGTGGCGGACGCTATCCAGCCCCAGTTCGACTAACGTACGCTCGTGATAGGTTACCAGTTCGCCTTCGTCGGCCAGAGTGTAGCGCAGCACGCCTTGCTCGGCGAGTTGTACGCCCAGTCCAATGAAACGGGCGGAGAAGTCGATACCAGTAACATGTGCGAAGTGCCGCGCCAGTTCAAAGGTGGCACGCCCAGCAGCGCAGCCCAGATCGAGTGCTCTTGTAGCGGGCTTGTTTTGCATGATGTTGATTACAATATCGCTCAAGGCGTGCGGGAAGTTAGGAGCATCGAAATAGGTATCGCCGTAATGGAATTCCGCATATTCCGATAGCAGCTTGTCGGTTTCATAATGGGACGCTTGCGTGGTGACGGGGGTGTCGGATACCACGTAGCGGAATCCCGCATGCTGGAAGAAGTGGCGGCGAAAGGCGTAGCGTGCACTACGCAAGGCTTCATTGCCACAGGAAATCCAGGAGCCGCCCTTGAACAGGTTGTGACGGTCGTCGAAGGTGGGTGTGGTGAAATCGTCGTACAGCGGATGCACTTTGTATCCATCGAACGGGTAAATGGGCGTTTCTGTCCACTGCCAGACGTTGCCCGCCACGTCATACAACTCACCGTGGCGGAACTCGGTGACAGGGCAGGGTGATGCGTAACGGTCGAGATGCAGATTAGCATTGGCTGACTGGTCGTTGGGCACCTCTTGCAACCCAGAAACATCGTACAGACGAACCCATTCATCTTCGGTGGGCAGGCGCGTAGTACGGCCAGTTAGTCGTTGCATCCAGTTGCAGAACGCTTTAGCTTCGTGGTAGTTCACCTCTACTGGCCAATCCCATGGCATGGCGACTTCTTCTGTCATCAGGCGCAGTTTCCAGACGTTGTTGTCGCGCAGCCAGAAGGTCGGGTGACTGGCTTGCGCGTAGTTTTTCCAGGCGCGGCCTTCCTCTTCCCACAAGCTATCTTCGGCGTAGCCGCCTACCACGACAAAGGTTAGGAATTCGCGGTTGCTGGTGAGGTAGCGAGCAGCCTGGAAGGCGGGGATGTCGGCTTCATGTCGGCCATATTCGTTATCCCAGCCGTAAGTTGGGTCATTCTGTTTTCCCAGTTGCACCGTGACCGCCGGAATGGAAACTAATACGTTATCTGGCGCAGTACCGCTGTTGCGACAAGGCTGCCATGCTGGGTGCGTGCGTACGTATTGCAACGCATGTTGCCGAATTAGCACAGAAGAGGTTTCAAGATGAATGCGCTCGTGCTCGATGCCCATCAGGATGGGCCACCATGAGCTTTCCCAGTCGATGGGTAACGAAAGTGGCAACTTGCCGATCAGTTCATCCACCACGCGTTGCACTTCAACCCGATAGTCGCGCACCGCTTGTACGGTGGGCCAGTCGTAGCTGGCATCGCTGAGGTCGTCCCAGCTCATTTCATCCACGCCAATGGCAAACATGGATTCAAATGTGGGATTCAGGCGCGCATCAAGTAACCCTGCCAGCACCAGTTTGTTAATGAAAAAAGTTGCGGTGTGACCGTAGTAAAAAATCAGTGGGTGACGCAATGGGATGGGCTTGCGGTAAAAAGCGTCATCATTGACGAGTGTTTTGAATAACAGCTCGTAACGGTCACAGGTGGCGTGGAAATAGTCACGGATTTCTTGCCGTTTATGCTCAATATCCTTGCCATTAAGCATTGGCGTGCGGTTAAATAGTGCGACCATCGTTATTTTCGCTCAATTAAAATCAATGTCAGGTCATCCTCGAAATCAGCCCGTTGATTGGCCTCCACCAGTCGTTCGACAAAGGCAGGAAAAAACTGTTCGGTAGTTTCGGCATCTACTGAGGAGGCAAGTTCTATCAAATTGGCAGTATCATGTTTGGCTTTGTGTCGTTCGACTGTACTTAGTATTCCGTCCGAATACATCATGATCCAGTCTCCTGGGTGTAATGTCGTGGTCGTTTGGTAATAGCCGCTATCGTTCATCATTCCGCAAGGTAGTGATTTATCACCGTCAGGCTGTAGTTCTGACCAAAGGCCGTTATGTCGAATTAGCATGTTGGGTAGACCTGCATAAGCATATGTCCAGGTGCCGTCTAAATCGTTGAAGGTGCCAGCCGCTGCGGTTGCCAGTGCAGGAATGTCATCAGTATTGTAGATTAATGCATTGATTTCAGCCAATAATGATTGGTTGTCAGGTTGGCTCGCGAGTCGACCCATAGACCCAAGCAGTCGAGCCGAGAGCCTTGATGCCGCTTCGCCATGGCCTCTGGCATCAATCAGGACAAATTTACTTTTCATCTGATGTCCGCAAACGGTCACATAGTGAATATCACCCCCGGATAGTGCCCCATGGTGTGGTATAGATAGGATGTGACATCCTAGGCCTGGTGTTGTAAAGCCATCTATGACAAAGGCGTTGTTACCCGCAATCTGTGAGCAGGTTTCCAGCTTCGGATTTATAAAGGTTAGAGCGGCATATTTTTTCTGTTCCAGCCACTCTTGTAATTGATTATTCATTTGACTTCCCTGACTTGATGTAAAGCAAATTTTGTTTTGGTAGATTGCTCTTTGTGATTAAATAGAGGTGGTAAGTTGAGTTAACCAGTCAGGTAAAATTCGCAGAATTAAGGTTTCAATATTTTTATCTGCTCCTGTGATGATCAGCACTCCCATCGCCAACAATAGACCGCCCAGAACTTTTTTACCGGCTTTGCCTGCGATCAACATACGATCCCTGAATTTCATCATTGCTTGACGTGAAAGCATGCCCAGCAGAATTAGCGGTATTCCAGCGCCCACCCCGAACAGCGCCATCATCAAACTGGCATGTACGAGGTCTTGCCCTTGACTTGCCAGTGTAATCGTGGCTCCCAATGTTGGCCCAACGCATGGACTCCATACCACCCCTAGCAGCATGCCAAGTGCAAACTGACCTGATAGCCCGTCTCCAGAAACATGACTCATCAGGGATTGCCCAGGGCCGCTGAGTCTGGAAGCCGCTAATGCAAAGCGTTCCTGAAGTACGGGCATAAGGAGCAATGTGCCGAAAAGAATCAGTAGTGCTGCGCCCATGTTGCGAATCACGTCTTGATCTAACCCGATAGCGGATCCTAGGCTGATAACCAATACGCCAACTACAGTAAACGATAATGCCAATCCGGTAGCCAGCGCGTAAGGGCCAAAGCGGTGCGTCATCAGTGACGAGCCAATTAAGATGGGAATTAATGGTAGTACACAGGGCGACAGCGTAGAAAGTGTACCTGCAGCGGCACTAAGTCCGTAAGTGCCTAATTCAGCAATCCCTAATTCAGCAATCATGGTGCTCTCCTAGATCGCTTTTTTTAACAGATTTTCGACACCATCATGTGTCGTATCGCCAAGACTGCGCGCAATTTCCTTACCATTTTTAAAAATGATTAGTGTGCTTTGTATGGAGACGTGCAACGCTCTCACAATGTCTTTCTGGTTATCGAAATCAACACGTAGTGCGGTGATGTTCCGATAAGGCGCTTCATTGAGCAGCGCATCAGTAACATATGCCTGTGCCCGGCAGGTTGAGCACCAATCGGCATGCACTTCTACAAGTATAGGTTTTCCCGTTGCGTTCAACTTGTTAAATGTGGACTGAGAGTAGGTCTGTGGTTCTGCCAACGCGCTTGTGGCAAACAATATGGACAGTAAGGATATAAAACGCAAGAATGATTTCATCATGAGGTCCTTTTAATAGTTAAAAGGATTAGTCGTCAATTCAACGACTTTATTACAACCATTTCCAGATATTATGAAGATTCAAAATGTTCGAATTTCCGTGATGTTGGATTTAAAAAATGAAGTGGCGAAACTTATCTGTTATCACCAGCCTTAAATTTTAATGGAATAACTTAAGTAAATCAGGGCTAGAAATACCAGCCCTGATTTTGATGAAGCATGCAGAGTTGAGGTGCTGCATACTTATTGACCAGATTGTTTATTTAACCATCGGTTAAAATCTCCCTGAGCAATTGGTAGCGTCACTAATACTGGTGCGCTTTGCTCGAAAGTAATCGTTTCTACTTTGCGGTTATAGCCACCAGAACCTAAATCTGCTGCCATTGTAGTATTTGTGAAAGCCAGAGCTAAGCATAGTAATCCAGCTGATGTACTTAAATTTTTCTGTAACCTTAACATGATATTCTCCTATCGTTTGTAAAATTACCCTTTCGGGATTCTTGGGGTGTTGCATTGTTGCTCCCCGTAATGAATAGTCGATTTCAACTCAAAATGATTACGCTGATGGCATGAAATATATTTTGTAAATTTCCGTAATAAAACCAGTGATGCTACGACTACCCATTAAGGTGATGCAGAGCAATGGTTAAACTGTATTTCCTAGTTAAAATTTAGAAATCACACAATTTCAGGAGAATGAAAATGGACGACAAAGCAGCGCAAATAAACACACAAGATGAAAATGTATCTGATGAAAACAAGGCTCAAGATTTGGCTGCTTCAATTCAGGATTTGATTGCCAAAGAAGCTTACTATTTAGCAGAAAAACGTGGTTTTTCACCTGATTATGAGTTGCAGGACTGGCTTGAAGCAGAGTCATTAGTCTTGGCACAGTCACCACTTTAAATGTGACGCATGGTGGTTTTATTTAAAGCCACCAGTTTTTCCTTGTATCTCAATACTAATGCAAAATAGGAGATTAACATGACTTGCGTACTTCCACAGTTAGTGCATTTGGGGCGTGATGTTTGCAACAATCTGGAGCAAGCAGAGCGACGAGAATGGTGGTTGGCCAATGGTTTGGGCGGCTATGCTGGCGGTACCGTGGCCGGCACACTGACTAGACGTTACCATGGCATGTTAATAACCCCGCTCACCGGCCCTCATCATGGTGTGCTTCAGCGGCATTTGCTGTTTGCAAAAGTTGATGCAGAATTGCTTGATGGTGATCGCGTTATTCCCCTCAATACGAATCGTTGGGGGAGTGGTGCGATTGAACCGCGTGGCCATTTAAATATTGAGTCATTTCATATGGATGGTCGCATGCCCGTATGGCGCTACTCTTTTGAAGGGCTTTTGATTGAGGCGCGTATCTGGATGGAGCCTGGAAAACCAAGTTCCTATATGGCTTGGCGTTTACTGGATAATCCTGAAGATCGTGAAGTGTATTTAAGGACGCGCCTGTTGGTCAATGTGCGTGACCATCACGGCAACACGCAGACCGATCAATGCACACCTGAAATAACTGTTTATGAAAATGAGCTGGACGTAAAACAAGATGATTTATATACGCTACATTTTAACTCCCGTTGTGGGCAAGTTGAAGCAGCAAACTATTGGGTGCTGGATTTTGATTTGCCCAGAGAGCGTGAACGCGGCTTAGCAGACCGTGATAGTCAGTTGTGTGTTGGGCACATTACGTTTCCATTGCATGCAGGCAATTGGATGGGTATGGTGGCTTCACTGGTAGAAGATGCATCGCCTTATGTGATGGAGGCCATGGATCGCTTTGTTGCGCATGAAAAAATGTTGCTCACACAGCCAAAGTATATTGTACCTGAACTTGCCGATGTGCCACGCTGGATTAATCAACTGGTCATGGCGGCTGATAGCTTTGTTGTGAATATTGCCATTAACAATACACAGGAGCGCACTGCCATCATTGCGGGTTACCCATGGTTTGGGGAATGGGGTCGCGACACGATGATTTCCCTGCCAGGTTTGCTATTGGCAACTGGGCGCTATGCTCAGGCACGCCGTCTTTTGAGCAGTTATCTGCCCTTGGTGAATTGCGGCATGCTGCCCAATTATTTTCCTAGGGATAATGATACCCCACAATACAACACCGTGGACGCTGCGCTATGGTACATCGAAGCCTGGCGCGCTTATGTGGAAATTCACAATGAACGTCAGTTGCTCATGGATGCCTGGCCTAAATTGCAGGAGATTATCCAGTACTATCGCGATGGTACACGTTACAACATCAAGATGGATGAGACAGATGGCCTGATTTACGCAGGCGAAGCGGGTGTGCAACTCACCTGGATGGATGCCAAAGTAGGTGATACCGTTATCACGCCACGCATTGGCAAGCCTGTGGAAGTGAATGCGCTTTGGTATAACGCACTGATGACCATGGCGCAGTTTGCACAATGCCTAGGGCATCAAGAAGAATCTGCCACCTATGCTGCGATGGCAGCGCATACCAAAAAAGGTTTTCAGCGCTTCATCAACGTAGAGCATGAATGTCTTCATGATGTTTTAGATGGCCCGGAAGGCAATGATGGTCGGATTCGACCAAACCAGATTTTTGCCGTAAGTTTGCATTTCAGTCCTTTAGATGCAAGTGCTCAATGCCACATAGTAGAAATATGCGCCAGTCATCTATTAACGTCTTTTGGTTTACGCACGCTAGATCCTAACCATCCGGAATATCGCCCTTATTATGAAGGCGATGTTTGGGCGCGCGATAGCGCCTATCATCAAGGCACCGTGTGGGCTTGGTTGCTTGGCCATTACGCACTTGCCGAATATCGCGTGAGTGGCGATGCAAATCAAGCCCTTTTACGCTTAGAACCTATGCAGGAACATCTTAATGATGCAGGGCTGGGCACAGTTAGCGAGATTTTTGATGGGGATGCGCCGCACACACCACGTGGCTGTCCTGCACAGGCTTGGTCGGTGGCTTGCACACTGGAGGCCTGGTGGAAATTGCAACATGCCTTACGCGTCAATCATCAAGGGGGAAAATAAATGGATGCTGCTAAAAATAAGCCTGATACAAGCTTGCTCGGAAAGGTAGGTATGTTTGCTCAACATCTATTTCACGGTGACCTTGCGGCTACCGAACGGCAGCGCCTGGAAGCGCAACGCCAAGGCCAGGAAAACTGGCGCTTGTGGGGGCCATATCTGGCCGAACGTGCGTGGGGTACGGTGCGTGAAGATTATAGTGCTGACGGCACGGCGTGGGAGCATTTTAGCCATGACCAATCACGTGCTCGCGCTTATCGCTGGAGTGAAGATGGCTTGGGCGGCATTTGTGACGAGCAGCAACGGTTATGCTTTGCGCTTACCTTGTGGAACGGCGTTGACCCTATTTTGAAAGAGCGTGCGTTTGGTCTCACCGGTAATCAGGGCAACCATGGTGAAGATGTAAAAGAAGCCTATTTTTACCTTGACGCTACGCCTAGCCACAGCTTCTTGCGCTACCACTACAAATATCCGCAGCGTGCTTTTCCCTACAGCCAGCTGGTAGAAGAGAACGCACGTCGCACACGTGATGATCCTCCTTATAATTTAATAGACACGGGCGCTTTTGCAGATAATCACTATTGGGATATTGAAGTGGCTTACGCTAAAGCAGATGTTGGTCAAATACATGTCCGCATCACAGCAAGCAATCGTGGGGCGGAAGCCGCTGTGCTGCATCTGTTGCCCACCTTGTGGTGTAGAAATACTTGGGGCTGGGGTGAGGGCGCAGAAGGCAAGCCTGAGTTGATGCTTGGTAAAACCCCTTTGGGCGCAGCATGGGCAGTGCGCGCAGTGGTTGATGGATTAGGAGAATACTATTGCTACGGACGTGAAGTCGCACAACCTTTGTTTACCGAGAACGATAGCAACACACAGGCGCTTTGGGGGCAGCCCAATCGTGCGCCATATGTAAAAAACGCCTTTCATCACCGCGTGGTGCATGGTGATGAGCAAGCAGTCAATCCAGCACACACTGGCACCAAGTTCGCCGCTTGGCATACACATATGGTAGAAGCTCATCAGTCGGTTACGTTGGAATTGGTGTTGTCAGACAAGGCCCTCAATGGGCCGTTCTCCGTGACGGCTGAAGTGTTTAATCAACGTGAGGTCGAAGCGAATGCGTTTTACCGTAGCCTGCTGCCAGCAGAGACTGCAAGCGATGAGGCGCGTAATATTTTGCGCCAAGCTCTGGCTGGCATGATTTGGAATAAACAGTTCTATCATTTTGATGTGGCACGCTGGCTGGACGGCGATATTGTCCAACCACCTGAATCTCGCAAAACTGGTCGCAACCGTCAGTGGCGACATTTTCATGCCGCAGACGTGATGTCTGTCCCCGATAGTTGGGAGTTTCCTTGGTTTGCCGCTTGGGACTTGGCATTTCATACCATACCTTTGGCTTTGGTAGATATTGACTTCGCCAAGCAGCAGCTCGAAATTCTGTTACGTGAAGACACCCTGCACCCCAATGGCCAGATACCAGCCTATGAATGGGCCTTTGGTGATGTTAATCCACCGGTGCATGCCATGGCTGTACTCAAAGTGTTTCGCATGGAACGTGAGCAGCGTGGCCATGGCGACCTGGGATTTTTACGTCGCGCCATGCATAAGCTTTTGCTTAACTACACCTGGTGGCTCAATGCTAAGGATGCCGATGGCAATGGCGTGTTTGAAGGTGGTTTTCTGGGTCTGGATAACATCTCGGTATATGACCGCTCGCAGCCCCTACCAGAAGGCTACCGATTGAAACAGGCTGATGCTACTGGCTGGGTGGCGATGTTTGCCCTTAACATGACTATGATTGCGCTGGAGTTAGCGACTGAAGAGCCAGATTATGAAGATATTGCCCTGCAGTGCTACAGCCAGTTTTTGAGTATGGCCAATGTCATGGCAGGCAATGTAGATGGCAGCCCTTCACTATGGGATAGCGATGACGGTTTCTTTAAGGATATTCTGATTACGCCAGATGGTAGTCGTCATCGCATTGATGTGTTTTCCATGGTGGGAATTATTCCACTGTTCGCTTGCGAAGTGGTTGAACCACGTTTACTAAAAACCTCACCCAGATTTGAAAAAATGCTAATGGCGCACATGGGCGGCATGTTCGACGGACACACCATTTGCGCCTGCCCTGCCCACACCAACGAGCGCGGCGAGCATCTGTTATCGCTGGCAAACCACCTCATGCTGCCGCCAGTGCTCAAGCACTTAATGAATGAAAATGAGTTTCTCTCACCACACGGCATCCGCAGCGTGAGTCGCATCCATACTATGCATCATGATTTAGGCTGGCTTCCAGCCATCGGTCGCGCGCTGATTGAATACCTGCCAGGCGAATCCAACACAGGGTTATTTGGCGGCAACTCTAACTGGCGCGGGCCAGTATGGATGCCTGTCAATTATCTTTTGATTGAAACCATGATGAAGTTCCACCATTACATGGGCGAAAATTTCAAAGTTGAAGTGCCGTACCTGGATAATCGTGAGATGACGCTGCACGAAGTTTCCTGTTTGCTGGCCGACCGTATCGCTGGCGTCTTTCAGCGTGACACAGGTGGCAATATTGCGGCTTTCACCACTGATAGTCCATTTCAATCAGACCCGCACTGGCAAAATTTATTGCAGTTTAATGAGTATTACCATGGTGAAACGGGACAGGGACTGGGTGCCTCTCACCAAACTGGCTGGACAGGGCTAGTTGCAAATTTACTTCTAATGAGACAACAAAAGGGCGATTAAGCGATATTGATAGGCAGCACGATTACACTTGGCAATATGGTTGCAAGAAATTGTAAGGGTTGTGTATTATCTCCTAAAAAAGCCACTCATAATCCTTCAAAAAGGCCACCTATAATTACACTTAGTAGCCATTCAGAATTCGTCATATTGAGATTAGCGACCGTCTCAAGGGCCTCATCTGCTGACGTAGGAAAATTGCTCAGAAAAAACTTCGACATACTTTTTACTTGAAGACGTAAATGAATATGTTATTTCATCATGGCGAAAGTATGAAAAGAAACTGTTTACAACCTCTTCCTTAAAACTTAATTCTAAAGATATTTTAAGTGAGATTGTATTAATGGAAATGTAGTATGTAGCCTATGCTGAATCTATATTACTATTCTCCACCTAATGGCTCATACCCCGCATTAACTTGTTTATGTTCTAGAGATGTAACTAGCTTAGTGAGATTTTGATTGAGCTCTTCAAGAGTAATTGGATCGAGCCTCATGAGTGCATCTGGCAATATTCCACGGTATGGGGGTGGGGATTTTTCTAAAGCGGCTTGTCCTTTTGGTGTTATTTCAAGATATACAACGCGCCGATCTTCTGTGCTTCTTGTTCTCAAAACGTAACCACTGGATTCGAGCTTTTCCATCAAATTGCTTGCTGTAGACTGATGCACTGCCATTGCTTTAGCCAAACCAGATACTGTTAATTTTTCAGACTCGGCAATTTCCGCAAGCGCCCACAGAGATGCGCCTCCTACTCCGGCTTTCTTCTCGATTTCATGGAAATGCCGATTGGCGGACTTAAATACAATACGAAAAAGTGCCAAGGTATCTAGTGCTGATTTTGAATTGTTTAAAGTAATCATAGCAAGATTATTGCTTGATTCTGCTAACCTGACAAGTGACAAAGATAAAAGTGACTGCCAGCAAAAAGAAAGCGTGTATAAAGCCCCATGGAAGGGCTTTATACACGCGATACTAATTTAAACCTTTAGATTCTAGTGACACGACTCACTGGGTAGTAATTATTGTACAAATGTATTTTTCTGTCAATATTTGCTTAACTAGCAAAATATTACTTTGTCTTTAGTTTGTAACTCGCGTTAATTGAATATCAGCAAGCGTTGCATAAAGCGGGGGGCTAAATATTCTCGCTGTTAATGAAGCAATCATGGTCACTGCCATTAAACTAATCACCATCTCATGCCCATCAATCATTTCCATTACGATAATGAATGATGTTAGAGGTGCTTGCGTTGCCGCAGATAAAAACCCTGCCATGCATAACGCGATAATTGCAGTTGGTAAATGATTGTGCCCAAACAAAGGTAGCAGGTCATGTCCTATACCCGCACCAATGGACAATGAGGGTGCAAATATCCCACCAGGAATACCGCTTAGGTAGGTAAAAATAGTCGCTAGGTATTTAACAGGAGCATATTGCCAGCTATCGACACTACCACCTTTCAATAACTCCTGAGTGTATGCATATCCAGAACCGTGTGCAGCACCAGCGCTGATTACGCCTAGCATAGCAACCAATAAGCCACAAAACCCAGCCCACCATAGCGGATGCAGTAGGCGAAATGTTCCTAGGCGTCCCTTTAGCCGAGTTGATGACTCAATCAATGTTCTACTAAAAACACCACCAAATAGTCCGCAAACAACTCCGCATACAATGACTGGTAGGATAATAGCTCGATCAACGACCCCTACAGCTAGATTCCCAAAATAGGTATAGTTACCTTGTATAGAGATTGATACAAGTCCGGCCAATACAATTGCAGTGATCACAACCCCATTTGTCTTTTGCTCAAAGCGTCGCCCCAACTCTTCAATGGCAAACACCACACCCGCTAACGGGGTATTAAATGCAGCCGAGATGCCTGCTGCACCGCCAGCTAAAATGAGATGTTTAGGGTGTACAGAAAATCCGACAGGTAAAAATCGACGAAAGGCATGCATGATGCTTGCGCCTACTTGAACCGATGGTCCTTCTCTTCCAGCAGAAAACCCAGCAGCTAATGCACCAACGCCAAGTACAACTTTGCCAAAGGCTAACTTAAGGGACACAAAAGATGAAAGTGGGGTGTTTTGGTTTTCTACATGCAGTGCAGCTATGGTTTGCGGAATACCGCTCCCTCCTGCACCCGTAAACCAACGATTTGTGATCCAAACAATCAGCATGCCTGCAAGTGGTGTTAATACTATAGGAGCCCACCAATATGATTTTTGTATTAAAAAGAACATGGCAATGGCGTGCTCAGATGCTTTGGCAAAAAGCACTACGATTAATCCAGCTGTTGCAGCTGCAGTCCAGACAATCAGTCGACCACGCCAAGCATCAAGATTTGTTAGTTTAAAAGTTTGAAATGTAGCTAGAATATCACTGAGAGTTGGCATGATTTCTTACTTTGCTTAGAAGCATATTCTAACGAATAGGGACAAAGATTACTCCACAGAATAAGTGATATCAGCACGACGATTTTCTGCCCATGAAGTTTCGTCATCCCCCAATGCTTTGGGTTTTTCTTCTCCAAAGCTCACAGTTTCGATCTGTTTGTCAGATACACCATAAATATTCATTGCATTTTTAACTGCAACTGCACGTTTCTGACCTAATGAAAGATTGTACTCTCGGCTTCCTCGGTCATCGGCATTACCCTCTAACCGAACACTAGCATTAGGATGCTCCGATAAATATTTCGCATGCGCCTCAATCAACGATCTAAATTCTGGATTAATGTCAAATTTATCAAAAGCAAAATATACGCTGCGTTTGTATAAGATGTTGCTTGGGTCATTTAATGGATTTTCGGCAATTTTTTTATTCTCAATTGGCGCTGTTGAAGCATTAACCGATGGTGATTCAGCAACAGGCTGCTGAGTCTGCGCCTGAACTGGTGCCGCAACTTTTGGTGCTGAGTCCGGTTGAAGCTTAGTGCCTGCACAAGCTGATAATAACGCTGGGATTAATGCAAAAATCAATCTGTATTTCATTGTAATACATCCTTTAATTAAAATTAAAACACAATTATAATTGTACAAATTGTATTTATGCAAATATATTTAGCATATAGCTCGATGCACTAACGAAAAACTCTTTCGTTTTAATAATTATTTTCATGGTTAATTTAACCATGATTCGTTTCATAGATTTCTTAATATTAAGGGAGGAGTATTCATGAACATTACTTATGATTTGATCTTGGACGTAACTCAAGATGACTGCCCAGTGCCAACAATTAAAACTAAAGAGGTGCTAGACACTCTTACTTCTGGGTATACATTGAAGGTTGTCACTAACAAAGAAGGTACTATTAACAATTTGCGCACTTTAGTAAAAAACAACGCTTATGAGTTGCTAAAAGAGTCAAAATCTGACGACCTGTTTAATTTTTATATTAAAAAGCTGTAATTTTGATTGAGTAACAACTTCTTCATCACTAAATTAGAGATATTGAAATCTGCCGTTAACAACAGATTCCATTGGACAGCTCAACAGTAGCACCTTCCTCAATACAGCGCGAGAAAGTCTGACAATTGTCGGATGGGTTGCTATGTAGCGACCGTTGCAAATATTTCTTTATGACTGGTGGCCGCTCGTCCGAAAAATTCGTGTTTATTAGACTCTAGGTCACGCTCATATTCGGGTGTTGCAAAGTTAATGCGAGACACTTGCTCTTCGAATCTTAGTCACAGTATTGAATGCATCATTAATCTCTGAGCTACTAAAACTAATTGCCAAGATTAACAGTATCCATATAGGTGCACACATGGCATTGCTGACTAAAGCTCATAACTCCTTAATCAGTCTGCCAAATAATAGCTTCACTACCCCAATTTATTATCGGCAATATGATATTTTGGGTCTTCCATAACGTTTACCTCAATCATACCTTTAGCATTCTCTAGCAACTCTAAGCAATCTTGGCTCAGGTGTTTCAAATGTAGCTTTTTACCTAGAGAGTGATACCTAACAGCCAGCGTATCTATGGCAACTAGTGCTGAGTGATCCGCCACGCGAGCATTTCTAAAGTCAATCACTACTTCGTCTGGGTCGTTGATCGGTGAAAACAGATTCTGAAATGCTGAAATAGATGCGAAAAACAAGCTGCCCTGCAACTCATATACTTTCCAGCCTTTTTCATCTACAAAGGTATTTACGCTGATTTGTTTGGCATGTTCCCAAGCAAATACCAGTGCGGCAACAATGACACCTACAATCACGGCGACGGCTAAATCTGTAATGACTGTTGTAACGGTTACTAATAGAGCCACAAAAAGATCTGATTTCGGCACTTTGCCAAACAATCTAAAACTACCCCATTCAAAGGTTTTTTCTGCCACCACAAACATCACACCAATCAGCGCCGCCAATGGAATCATTTCAATCCAATGGGATGCAAACAGAATAAATGAAAGTAGGAATATAGCAGTTGCAATGCCTGATAGTCTTTTAAGTGCGCCGTTATTTACGTTAATCATGCTTTGACCAATCATGGCGCAACCACCCATGCCGCCAAAGAAGCCAGTGACAACGTTAGCAACACCTTGTGCCAGTGATTCACGATTAGGTTTGCCTCTAGTATCGGTCATATCATCAATCAGATTAAGCGTAAGCAAGGTTTCAATCAAACCGATGGCTGCTAAAATTAATGCGTAAGGAAAGATAATCCTGAATGTTTCAACATTGAACGGTACAGCGGGTAAATGGAAACTTGGCAGACCACCAGCAATAGAGCCTAAATCTCCCACTGTTTTGGTGTCAATGCCTAAAAATGGAACACCGAATGACACCACCATGATAGCCGCAAGTGTTGAAGGAATAGCCTTTGTGATTCTAGGTAATAGATAGATGATAGCGACGGTGAGTGCAATCAATGCCGCCATAATAAAAAGGGGTTCACCGCTCATCCATGCTGTCGTGCCATCTGCTGCGACTGTTTTAAAATGACCGAACTGCGCCAAGAAGATAACAATAGCCAGACCATTCACAAAACCCAACATGACGGGATGAGGCACCATCCGAATAAACTTGCCCAATTTTGCTACGGCAAACAGCATTTGCAGCATGCCCATCAGCACGACGGTAGCGAAAAGGTACTCAACGCCATGCTGAACCACTAAAGCCACCATCACTACAGCGAGTGCCCCAGTGGCGCCAGAAATCATGCCTGGACGACCACCAAAGGTTGATGTAATAAATGCAACAATAACTGCTGCATATAAACCAGTGAGCGGTGAAACGTGAGCAATCAGTGCGAAGGCAATCGCTTCTGGCACCATCGCTAATGCAACAGTTAAGCCACTTAATAAATTTGTTTTTATTTCTTGCAGATTGACTGCTTTAAGATTGATTGTAGACAAACGTGTTTCCCCAATACGATAAAATCGCTGCCTGCCTATGCTGGCTATGAGACGCAATAACGACTTTTTTAAGATGAATATGTACCTGCTTGACTAAATTTGCAGAGCAGATTGAATGAAGTGAGGCAGAGAAATTACATTGGTATAAGGCTGAATTGATTTAAGTAATGCGTTCATTATAACATTTATGAGGCCAATTTTTATTGGCTGCATAGCGCATCATTGTGAGTTTAATAAACGCAAGTGATTCTTGCGAAACTATAACGATGGTTGCGATGTCACAGAAACTGTGGGGAGCATATTATGGACCGCCGTCAATTTCTTCGTCGTACATTTTTATTTGGTACAACAGGATTGCTGGTTAGCAATCTTTTAACTGTTTTTGCTAATGCAGCCAATATCGTGAAGCTATTATTAAAATCCAAATTAGAGTGGAAAACCTTGTTGCCTGCTGACCGTTATGGCGTGCTGTTTGAGGAAGATACCGAGCGTTCAGGCTCCAGCCCGCTTAACCATGAAAAGCGCGTTGGCACATTTATTTGCGCCGCATGCCACCTGCCATTGTTTGATAGCGCGAAGAAATTTGACAGCGGCACAGGCTGGCCAAGCTTTTTCGATCACCTCCCGAATGCATTGTTAACAAAAACGGATTTGAAGCTGGTTTGGCTGCGTACTGAATATCATTGCGCCCGCTGTGGCGGCCATCAAGACCATGTGTTTAATGATGGGCCCAAACCGACTGGGCTGCGTTATTGCAATAATGGTCTAGCGCTTCAATTTGTGCCCAGCACCGAAAAATTACCGGAGTTACGGACATGAAAACGAAGCCCATATTAATCAAATTAGC
Organism: Methylotenera sp.; assembly: GCF_029946165.1. GTDB lineage: Bacteria > Pseudomonadota > Gammaproteobacteria > Burkholderiales > Methylophilaceae > Methylotenera. Next base: position 17,848 of record NZ_JAQSDZ010000011.1, on the reverse strand, counting down.
CCTAACCATTTTCACATACTTGACGGTAGCGTTAAGCATGACAGCGCTCGCGGCAGAGCAAGCCCCATTGTCGGCATCGGCATCTAGCCACACTGCCACAGCAATTTTTGCTGGAGGGTGTTACTGGTGCGTAGAGGCGGATTTTGAAAAACTGCCAGGTGTGATTGGCGCCGAGTCCGGCTTCACTGCCGGCAAGGTCGTTAATCCCACCTACGAGCAAGTAAGCGCTGGTTGGACTGGGCACGCCGAGGCAGTGCGCGTGACTTACGATCCAGCCAAAGTAAGTTATGCGCAATTAGTTGATTATTTTTGGCACCACATTGACCCGACAGTGAAAGATCGGCAATTTTGTGATGTTGGCACACAGTATCGCACGGGTATTTATTGGCAGAGCGAGGGTGAACATCAAGTGTCAGAATCCAGCCGTGATGCATTATTAAAAAGTGGCAAGTTGTCAAAAATCTATACTGAAATTATTGCGGCTACCGAATTTTACCCCGCCGAGGAATATCATCAGGATTACTACAAAAAAAATCCGATTCGCTATGCCTACTATCGCAAAGGTTGTGGCAGGGATGCACGTGTGCATGACGTTTGGGGTGGCAATTAGGCACTACTGTTTTTAATTTTGTAAGTTTTATTTTGGAGAACACCATGCAGCTTTCTATAAAACACATTCATTACATCATGTTTGTTGGGCTTATGTCAGTTTTACAGCCTGTCTTTGCCGCAGAGCCAACCGTTATTACATTAACGCAGACTGGCTGCCAGTTCCTGGAAAGCGAGAACGGTGTTGACCGCGGTTTTCACACCATAAAGGCTGAAGACTGTAACGCCATTAATGCAAAGACAGGTAAGGGCCGGCTGGCTGAGGCAAAAGTGCTTAAGCTTAAGCCTGGTAAATACGTATTCCGTGTTGCCAACAAGAACGTGCCCTATGAACTCGGCTTTTGGCTGCGCGGTGCAACGCTTGCGCAACGTGCTTTATTGCCTAGCGTGTCGGGCGGTGGTCTGCTACAAGGTAAAGTACAGGATTATGCAATATATTTGAAAGCAGGCGAGTACGTTTACTCATGCCCGCTTAATCCGACACCAGATTATAAATTGATGGTTAGTTAAAACTGGTTAATAAGGTTTATTTAGTTAAGCTTTTTTATAGGATCGAGCATGAAGACTACTTTAGCTTTTGATATATATGGCACGCTTGTTGACCCATCAAATATGGCTAGTCATCTCTTGCATGATGTTGGTAATGATGCTGTGGAATTTTCAGAAATGTGGCGCCAAAAGCAGCTTGAATATTGCTTTCGTCGTGGTTTGATGCAACGTTATGCAGACTTTTCTGTTTGCACAGCTGACGCACTCAAAGTTACCTGTCTACATTTCCTGGCTGACATTAGTGCGGAGCGTCAAATGGAGCTGATGCGCCTTTATCAGCATCTGCCGCCATTTGATGATGCATTGCTAGCACTGGAAACACTGCGCAACACATTTCGACTCTTTGCCTTTTCCAACGGAACGGCAGCTCAAGTTGATGCAGTGCTCACTAACGCTGGGCTGCGTGATTATTTTGAGGGCATCGTGAGTGTTGATGAAGTACGGAGCTTTAAGCCTGATCCCGCCGTATATGCTTATGCGAGGCATGCCACGGGGGCTGAGTCATCCCCTCTCTGGCTGGTGTCGGGTAATGCATGGGATATTATAGGCGCACGTAATGCGGGTCTAGAAGCGGCTTGGGTTAGACGGTCTGATAAGAATATCTATGATGCTTGGGGAATAGAGCCAACAATTACGGTGCGATCATTAACTGATTTGATTACCGTTCTGACGAAATAACTGTCTGTATTGGACGCTTCATTTTCTAAAGAAAGGGATGCTCAACATCCCCTTTAAATGGCAGCAAATACTTGGGTTGCGCCACTCTAGCAAGCCAATTGTCATGCCTGTATGACCTGCCATGGGCTGTTCGCGGTAAGTGCCAAATAGCTTATCCCAGCAAACCAGATTGAAGCCGTAATTGCTATTGGTTTCAATCACTTCTACAGAGTGATGCACGCGGTGTACGTCTGGCGTTACGACTATTTTTCGTAAAAACCGGTCAATTAAAGAGGGTAGTGCAACATTGCTATGGTTGAACATGGCCATGGCGTTGAGTACCACTTCGAAAATTAGCACGGCCAGTACAGGTGCACCTAGTAGCGCAATAGCAGCAAATTTTATGACCATGGAAATTAGGATTTCGATGGGATGAAAACGCGCGCCAGTAGTGACGTCAATATCGAGATCAACATGATGCACGCGGTGCAAACGCCAAAACAATGGCACGTGGTGCATCATCACATGTTGCCAGTAAATGATCATATCTAGCAAAATGACGCTAACTGTAATAGCCAGCCATGCAGGTGTTTGCAGCCAATTGAACAGTCCCCAGCCATGTGCTGTTGCGTATATTGCCATGCCAGTAGCGGCAGCAGGGAACATCAGCCGTAAAATGACGCTGTTGAGTATGGTGAGCGCGATGTTGCTGCTCCAGCGCAGGGTTTTTGATACTGAAAGCACACGTTTAGGCGCAAGTACTTCCCACAGCGCCATGAGCGCAAAAATACCAAAGAATGAAATCAAGCGAATAGCAACTTCGTGGGTAATAGGCATGTTGTACAGTTTCTATTTGCGTGATTTACACAGTAGGTTTAGCAAGTTTGCTATATAAATAAAATCGCCAAATATCCAGGTCGCGTAGTGTGTATAAGGTAAAACATGCCGCCAGCATGGGCCAAGCGGCAAAAAACAACAGGTTATTGCTGTTGAACGGGTGCAGATATTGCTGGTAGGCAGATAAGGTTGAAATTCCGTGCAACACCAGTACGGCACCATAGGTTAGCCGTGGCGCGACACCCAATAGAAACCCAATCAGCAGTATGGATTCAGCGATAGCCAGTGCATAGACTACCGTGATGCCAAAACCTGCCAATCCATAGAAATGTTCAAAAACAGCTGCAGCATGCTCGGGCCGTATGAATTTATCTAACGTCCACATCACCATTACAACAAATACGCCAAGGCGAAGTAATAGCAATGCAAGCGCAATACGCGTTGAATCTTTGTTTAAGATGTTCATGGCTTATCCTTTAATGGCGATTTAAGCAGTGATGCCTAGGTGGCCGCTACTTGTCTTCACTAACTCATCTAGCAGGCTATTATCTATTTCGGGTTCTAGATTTTTGAAAACACCTTTACGCGCAGTAGGTGTGCTGTAGACGCGAGCGCCTTCACGTTTAACTTCAGCCTCGCCGCCACATGAGCGGCAGTAAATGTGGTCGCCGTGCTGGTGGTGACGATTGATGACAAGTGTCGGGCCGCACATCGGGCATTGCTGGAGCGGAATGCCAAATTCGCTATGCCCAATAATATGGTCGAGGCGACCTGATTCGCCTAGGCTGACGAGGCTAGAGCCCCATTCAGTGTGGAACTGACTGCCCAAGTTGGTTTGGATGATACCCAGCGCCACATCAGTAGGCATCCCCTTACGATAAGGACGTGTACTCGTCATTGCGTCAAAAGCATCGCATACACCGACGATGCTTGCGTCCAGACTGATTTGTTCCCCGGATAATCCATGAGGATAACCTCGCCCATTAGGCATTTCATGGTGGGAGAGAACAGCAGGGCGCGCGAGGTCAGCCAATGGGTGATCTGACAGCAAGCGGCTACCTACATCGGGATGTGTTTTAATGATGTTGTATTCTTCATCGGTAAGTTTGTCTGGTTTATTCAGAATGGCGTCGGGTACACTGATTTTTCCTAAGTCGTGTAGAAAACCGCCTAGGGCAATGCGTGCAATCTCTGATGTTGGCAGCCCGCCGTTTTCAGCAAGCACACGGCTAAATTGTGATACTCGCCAGAGGTGGCCGCCAGTATAAGGGTCGCGTGCTTCGACCATGGAGGCCATGATATAAAGGCTTTTCAATAAATGTTCAACGTGGTTCATGACTTTCTTTCTTGAGTAATTAAGTCAATTTATTTTCTCAAAAACGCCACTGCGCCACGCAAGGCAGTTTTGGGTTCTAGTATAACCTTAAGTGGCATTTCAGCTAGTAGTGTGGAAAAACGGCCTTTGTTTAAAAAAGAAGTAACAAAGGCTTCTTCATAAAATTTATGCAAAATTTTTGGTGCGATACCTCCACCAATGTATAAGCCTCCAGTAGATAAAGATTTTAATGCAAGATTACCAGCTTCAGCGCCATACGCTGACATGAAAATATCAAGTGCTCGTGTGCTGATTTCGGCTTCATTTTCAAGCGCGCTATGAGCGATGATCGCGCTTGCATCACCTTCCTGCGCCAACAACTCAGCAAGCCACGCAGGCTCTGCCGCGCGTTGGCTTGTTTTAAGAAAATCATAAATATTTTTTAGCCCGGGACCAGATACAACACGCTCCCAGCTTACATGGCCGTAACGTGCGGTAAGGTGGCGCAGCAAGGTAATTTCCTCTTCATTGTGCGGCGCAAAATCAGCATGGCCGCCTTCTGAGGCCGAAACATGATAATCGTTATTGGTGTGGAGCAATATTGCTTCACCCAAGCCAGTACCTGCCGCGATTAAAGCCATGTTCCCATTTCTGACTGGCGTTCCCTCATTGATGGTTGCCAACTGATTAGGTGCAAGTGTGGCAATGCCGTAGGCCGTAGCCTCCAGGTCATTGAGCAGATGCACTTCACTAAAACCAAGAGATGTGGCCAGCGCATTGCTATCAATATGCCAACCTAAATTAGGCATGTCGCAGCGTCCATCGTGTATCGCACCTGCTATGCCAAAGCATGCCGTGTTTGCCGTGAATCCTGTATCTTCATAAAACTGGCGGATGATTTGCTCCAAGCTTGAGAATTCCTTATTTAAATAGGTGTGTTCTGCAATGGGTGAAAAATCACCTGTCACTGTATAAAATGCGATATTGGTTTTGGTGCCACCAACGTCACCGGCAAGCATATATTCATTCACTTTGAGTGGCTCCCCACGTATTTTTTATACGTGATATTGAATTAGTCGAGCAAACGTTATTTTTATTACAGAGTGTTTTTTTGACATGTAATAAATTAGCTAAATAATCGACTAACAAAAATGAAGGCTAAACTTACATCTAAAGCAGATACTGCCGCCACTAGAAATTGGTTGTGGAGAGCGCAGCATTACTTGCGTGAAGTAATCAATAGCTTACTCCGTATAGGAATACTTTTAGTCATACTCATCGGACTTGCAAGTGCCGCACCGATAAAAAATGATTTTGATTTGGCTGGCAGTCTGGTGCCTGAAGATGAAATACTTTCAGGCGGTCCGCCGCGCGATGGCATTCCGTCCATAGATCGCCCAAAGTTTCTATCTGTATCAAAAGCTGATTATATTAAACCGACTGATCGCGTGTTAGGTATATCCCGCAATGGCGTTGTCAAAGCTTATCCGATAGCCATTCTTAATTTTCATGAAATTGTGAATGATCGTTTTGGTGACGAGCCTTTGGTAGTGACTTTTTGCCCGTTGTGCGGCAGCGGCATGGCGTTTTTGACTGATAAGAACAATATGAATCTGCTTTTTGGCGTTTCTGGGCTACTCTATAACAGTGACGTTCTGCTTTATGATCGTCAGACCAATTCACTCTGGTCGCAACTCATGCGGACTGCAATCAGTGGCAAATTGAAAGGACAGCGTCTAACGCAAGTGCCGCTAGATTATACGACGTGGGCAGACTGGAAGCAGCGCTATCCTAATACATTGGTGTTATCGCAAGATACTGGCTTCCGGCGTGATTATAAAACCAACCCTTACGATGACTATTTAACCAGTGAACATATCATGTTCCCGGTAAAGTTTCGTTCGCAGGGTTTTCATCCTAAAGAGTTAGTGATTGGATTGCAAATTGACGGAAAATTCAAGGCATATCCTTTTGCGGAACTTGCCAAGCAAGTGACTAATAAAGATAACGAGATAAGAGATAGTGTTGCAGGAAAATCCATTGTAATCCGTTATAACGCTGAGCATCGAACCGGCACTGTATTTGACACATCAGGTAAGCCACTATCATCAACTACGGTTTTCTGGTTTGCCTGGTTTGGTTTTCACCCCGATACCGCCATTTATCGGTCAAAATAACAATGACGGCAAATAATGCCGACACTAGTAGGGGATAAACCTTGGAGTCGATTGCAAACCAGATTTTTAATCTATTCATACAGTATGGCTATCTTGCTATTTTTGTTGGGGTCATGCTGGATAATGCAGGTTTTCCTGTACCTGGCGAATTGATACTCCTGTTAACGGGCAGCTTGGTGGCTAATGATCAATTTGCGTTTGTACCAGCAGCTATGGTTGCTGCAGTTGGTGCTCTCATCAGTGATAGCGCCTGGTATTTTGCCGGGCGTAAAGGTTCCAGAAACATCATCCAGTTTTATTGCAAAATGAGTTTTGGCTCTGCTGCGTGTCTGGCAAAAACCGAGCATCATCTGACACGCTTTGGCCCAAAATCACTCATCTATGCAAGGTTTATCCCGGGATACAGAACTTTTGCCGCACCTATGGCGGGCATGTCGGGCGTAACCTACCGTCAGTTTGTGCTTTATGATGGCATTGGTGCTTTGCTCTGGGCTGCTTTGGGTGTTGGTATTGGTACCATGTTCGCACAAAAGGTCATGTCTATTATTGGTGTGCTGGAAAACTCCAAAGTCGTTTTACTTTATGTTGCAGGTAGCTTGCTGCTGCTGTTCTTGTTGGTTAAATGGATTGTGCGCAGCCGTCATGGCGCCGCGCTATTAGCGTCTCCAGAAATCATGGCAGAGACTTCCGCCACACGTTTGTCTATTATTATTCCAACTTTAAACGAAGCAGGGCATATTGAGGCCAGTCTGGCCATGCTTCAGCCACTACGCGCTGCGGGGCATGAGATTATAGTGGTAGATGGGGGAAGCGATGATGATACTGCTGTATTAGCCAAACCGCTGGCAGATCATATTATTCTCTCTGAACGTGGCCGTAGCCGGCAGATGAATGCCGGCGCACGGTTGGCAAGTGGAGATGTTCTATTGTTTCTGCACGCTGACACGCAATTACCCGATGTGGCGACGTATCTTATCAGTGGTGGCTTGGCACGCAGCAAAAAATCATGGGGGCGTTTCAATGTGCGATTATCTGGTCGCCAGGCATTGTTACGCGTAGTTGAAATAATGATGAATCTGCGTTCACGTCTTACAGGCATTGCTACTGGCGATCAGGCTATATTTGTTCGCCGGGAGGCATTTTTTTCTGTTGAGGGATTCGCCGACATTCCCTTGATGGAAGATATTGCACTAAGCCGCGCCTTGAAAAACACCTTCGGCAGACCGCTGTGTATTGTGTTACCAGTAATCACGTCTAGCCGCCGTTGGGAACAAAACGGCATCATCCGCACCATTTTATTGATGTGGCAGTTACGGTTGGCTTATTTTTTTGGCACATCTCCACAGCAATTAGCTGATCAGTATTATCCGAAAAAGTCCAAGAGTTAAACTTGCATTGAAATTGATTTGCAGTTCGCCTGGCGGGAGTGTTTCGTATAGGCTTAACCCGCACAACAGGACAATTGCCCCACATCCTTGGTAAAAGTCTGCGCGCAGAGCTTTAACCCCTCAACCATGGTCAGGTAGGGGAACAGTTGGTCGGCGAGGTCGTGTACTGTCATGCTGGCGCGGATGGCGATAGCCGCTGTTTGAATCAACTCTCCCGCCTCGGGCGCCACCGCTTGCACACCCAGTAGCCGCCCGCTACCAGCTTCTGCCACAATCTTGATGAAGCCACGTGTATCGAAATTGGCGAGTGCGCGCGGCACGTTGTCTAGCGTGAGCGTGCGGCTGTCGGTTTCCAACCCTTGCAGGCGTGCTTCGGCTTCGGATAGACCGACGGTAGCCACTTGTGGGTCGGTAAATACTACCGCTGGCATGGCAGTCAGATCAAGCGCTGCATCGCCGCCGGTCATGTTGATGGCAGCACGCGTGCCAGCAGCGGCCGCTACATAGACAAACTGTGGCTGATCGGTACAGTCGCCAGCGGCGTAGATATGCGGGCTGCTCGTGCGCATGGCCTTGTCGAGGACAATGGCGCTCTGCGCATTGACCGCAACGCCCGCCGTTTCCAGTGCCAGGCTGCGCGTATTGGGCGCACGGCCGGTGGCCACCAGCAGTTTGTCGGCGCGCACCTCTCCATGCCCCGTGGTGAGCACGAATTCATCGTTCGTATAAGCGATGTTGATGGCCTGGGTATGTTCCAGCACCTCGATGCCCTCGGCGCGGAACGCGACCGTGACGACCTCACCAATCGCTGGGTCTTCGCGAAAAAACAAGGTGCTGCGCGCCAGAATCGTCACCTTGCTGCCCAGTCGGGCGAAGGCTTGTGCCAGCTCCAGCGCCACCACCGATGAACCTATGACTGCGAGCCGAGGCGGAATCGTTTCACTCACCAGCGCGTCGGTCGAAGTCCAGTACGGTGTCTCTTTGAGGCATGGAATTGGCGGCACGGCCGGACTGGCGCCAGTGGCAATCAGACAGCGGTCAAAAGCCACTTCGCGTTCACCACCTTCGTTTAGTTGCACAACAAGGCGCTGGTCGTCCTTGAACCGTGCCGCGCCGTGTAGCACGGTAATGGCCGGATTGCCATCCAGAATACCTTCATACTTGGCGTGTCGCAGTTCGTCAACACGGGCCTGCTGCTGGGCTAGGAGGGCATGCCTGTCAACCCTCGGCGCACTGGCGCTGATGCCAGCATCGAACGGGCTCTCCCGACGCAGATGGGTGATATGGGCGGCGCGGATCATGATCTTGGATGGCACGCAGCCGATATTGACGCAGGTGCCGCCGATGGTGCCGCACTCAATCAGAGTGACTTTAGCACCCAACTCCACGCTTTTCAGCGCCGCCGCCATCGCTGCACCACCACTGCCGATGATGGCGATATGCAGCAACTCTCCTATATGTGCTTCACTCAATGGAGATTCTGTGTCTCTAGGATGGTAAAATCTAACCATTGTTTACTCCTTGGCAGTTGATAGATAGCCTGCATCCTCAGTCGCCTTTATCAGACTCTGGACGCTGGTCTTGGCGTCATCGAAGGTGATGGTGGCTTGGCGTTTTTCGAAACTCACTCCAGTCTTGCTCACGCCACCAACCTTGGAGAGTGCTTTCTTGACGGTGATTGGGCAGGCGGCACAAGTCATGCCCGGCACGGATAACGTGACGGTTTGCATTGCGGCCCACGCTGGCGTGATGACGGCGGCAAGTGCGAGTGCGGCAAATAGTTTTTTGGCTTGCGCCGAAACTAGTGTATTCATAGTGAACTCCTGATTAGTAAAACAAGGGAAGAACATAGGGAAATCCGAGCGCGACCAGCACCAGTGTAGCCACCACCCAGAAGATGAATTTGTAAGTGGTGCGTACCTGTGGAATAGCGCAAACTTCACCCGGCTTGCAAGCTTGCACTGGCCGGAAGATGCGGCGCCAAGCGAGAAACATCGCCACCAGCGCCACGCCGATAAAGATCGGCCGATATGGTTCCAGCACCGTCAGATTGCCAATCCAGGCTCCGCTGAATCCAAGAGCCACCAGTATTAACGGACCCAGGCAGCAGGTGGAAGCTAGGATGGCGGCCAGCCCGCCAGTGAAGAGGGCGCCGCGCCCATTTTGTGATTCTGACATGTGTTTCTCCTTTCAAATCCATAATCAATAGCGTAAGCTTATCTCCGTAGTTATATACGGAGTCAAGCCATATGGAAAATAATTTGAAAAGCAATCTGGAAAATCTGACCATTGGCACCTTTGCCAAGGCGGCTGGAGTCAACGTGGAAACCATCCGTTTTTATCAGGGCAAGGGCTTGTTGCTGGAGCCAGAAAAGCCTTACGGTGGTATTCGCCGTTATGACGGGTCAGACGTGGCAAGAGTGCTGTTTGTGAAGTCAGCGCAACGCCTAGGTTTTAGTCTGGATGAGATCGCCGATTTACTGCGGCTGGAGGACGGCACGCACTGCGAAGAAGCCAGCCATTTGGCTGAGCATAAGCTTAAGGATGTGCGTGAGAAGCTGGCCGATTTGATGCGCATGGAGACCGCGCTGGCTGAGCTTGTGTGCGCCTGCCACGCAACCAATGGCAAGGTTGCGTGTCCATTAATCAATGCGTTGCAGAGCAATTGAACGCCTTCCAGGTTTTCAGATTGTCTTACGTCGTTCAATAAGCACCAGCGCAATGCCGCCTAGCGTGGCAACTGAAGCTATCACCAGCCTTGGCGTGACTATCTCGTTCAAAAGCATCACGCCACCAATAGCGGCAATGACTGGAACGCTTAGCTGAACAATTGCCGCAGTTGTGGTTTTTAAGCCTTGCAAGGCTGAATACCATATTGCATAGCCTACTCCAGAAGTGACTGCCCCAGATAGCACTGCGAGCGCGAACCCTGTTGTATCTACTTTTGCGTTTGAAGTAAAGATAAAGCTAAGCACTACTGAAAACATAGTAGCAAGCATGAAATTACCCGCAGTAATGCTGACAGGATCTGATGCCCCCTTGCCGCGCAGTGAGTAAATGGCCCAAGCTACACCAGCGGTCAGCATGAGCAATGATTCAACAAGGTGCGGTGCTGCAATGCTAGGAAACAGTAGCCAGACCAAGCCAACTGTTGCAATGATTAGTCCTATATTTTGTCGCATGTGTAAACGCTCGCCTTGCCACAAACCAGAAAGAACCATGGTGAGTTGTACGGATCCAAAAAGCAACAGCGCGCCAGTACCAGTTGGCAGACTCACATAAGCGTAGGAAAATGCTGCCATATAAGTAAACAAAGCTAATGCAGAAGGCCAACTGCCAGCAGCTGCACGGCTCGCCAAATGATTGTCTTTACGTAGCCTGAGTATTATCAATAGCATAAGTGCACCAGAAATAATACGAATTAAAGTAAAACTGGCAGCATTTATCCCTGTTTCTTTTAGTGCCCATCGGCAAAGCAGGGAGTTGCCTGCAAAAGCCATCATGGCAAGTGAAGTGAACAGACCGATTCGTAAATTGTGCATCGTCATCATATATAGGAATTAGTCGTTTGAAGGACGAATTACTTACAGCAGGTATTTTGATGAGTCATTGCGTTGCAGCCAGCACCAGTATGACATTTATTCATATACTTTTCGCCCAGTTCCTTGCGGATGTTGTCGATGGCTTTTCTCATCATCATAGGGAGCATAACTGCTGTGACATGACGCATGAAAAAGCTGCGCCAGTTGAAGTAATGCCGCCATGTCAATGTGCTTCCGCCGTTTACATGTGGTTCAATCAGCATTACGGAAAAGTGATCTTTAGTGGGCATCATTATTTTCGATTTGACATCTACTTTGAAGGCATAGCCATGGGGCGGGTTCCACCAAACAATGGTTTCGTCCAAACCACCCATCCCGTGCAAAGCGCAATGCCGAACAGAACCGACCCCGCATTCCCCGCCGCTATTATTGTGGTGTTCCATGGACACAGCCTTCATGAGCGGCACCTAGTTGGCTACTGCGTGATGGTCAGAGATCGTGTCGAATAGCACTTGCGGTGTCACGCTGAAATGTTTCTTTAATTCCAGGCGTAACGGTGACTGCGTATATTTTGTGATGCTGAATTCTGTCGAATCAGTCATAAAATACTCCCTAGAAAATGTTGTTATAAAACGCCACTTTCCGTTGATGAAATGGAAAGTGGCGTGCTTAGTCGTTTAAGCTACGCAGTGCACTCTTTGGTTGCGCAGGCAGATTTTTCGCAGGCTGGTTGCCATGCGCGCCCCTTGAAAATTTCATCCAAAGGTGTGTCAAACAGGTGGTTTGCATAGTTGCTTAGAACCTTCACGCTGATGGCCTGTACAATATTCAGAATGTGTACTTCGCTGTAGCCCGCGCTTAAGAATGCGGCGACTGAGCCTTGGCAAGGGTGGCCGCGCGAGTTGAGCAGTGTTTTGGTAAATTCGCTCAGAGCTTGCAATTTGGTATCAGGTATCGTGCTTCCATCACGGATGGCATTGGTTACTTCAGCTGGCACCTTGGTCATCGCATCGCCAACAAAGCTGTGCGCTGCAACGCAGTAATGGCAACCATTCTCGCGACTGATGGTTAGAAATACCACTTCTTGTTCTACTGGTGAAAAGCTGGATTCCTGACGAAACAACGCATAGGTGTAGAGGTAGCTGTCCAGCAGGATTGGAGAATTGGCCATGTATGCGTACATGTTCGGGATGAAGCCCAAGGACTTTTGTGCGCCTTCCAGACCCGTTTTGGCGCGAGGCTCTGCATCATTGATGCTACGTGATGTAAGTGTGAGTTTGTAATTGGATGACATGATTTTTCCTTTATAAATTTAGCTGGTTTTGACGTAATCTGGTTGTGCAGCGTCTCAGGATTAAGCAGTTGCCATTTTCTGCAAAGCTTCGGTGGTGACTGGTTGTCCAGCCACACCCCAGGCGCCAGATGGTATATCTTCAATGATGACCCATGTTACGGGTCGCAGGCCTTCGCCTTCCACCGAGACGACCGCATCGGTGACGCGGCGGATGAGTTCCTGCTTCTGTTCGATATTCAGAAATCCAGAAACCCCTTTTATTTGTACTAGTGGCATTTATTTACTCCTTATGTGGTTTTGGTAGTTCATCTGACCATTGCTAAAAATTATAAGTGCAGCAGTTAGGTGTAAGTTGAATGATATAGAGATATATATGGATATAAAATGATAAATAGTGCAATATTTATGTTTAATCGTTTTTAATTTAAAATTATGGATGCACTAACTGACATATTGAACTCTATGAGAATGCGTGGCGGTGTATTTTTTCGCTGTGAGTTTTCCGCCCCTTGGGGAATGGATATTGGCCAGACGCCTGTTGCCGAGTTTCATGTGATTGTTCGAGGTAATTGCTGGCTTAAAATGGCTGGAGAAGCAGAACCTATTCATCTGCAAGGTGGAGATTTGCTGGTTTTTCCACATGGGCATGCACACGAACTTTTAGATTCACCTGGTACCATTCCATCGACTGCACAAGAGATTGTTGGTAGCAAAAAAATAGAACACTATGGACCTGTTACTTTTGGTAAAGGCGGTATGCCAGCGACAATTCTCTGTGGTTACTTTCAGTTTGATGAACATACCCAACATCCGCTGTTGGATGCGCTGCCAGCATATATTCATATCCATGGTACGGATGTCACGGAATTTTCATGGCTGCAATCCACCATTAACTTCATTGGTTACGAAACCAGAAGCGAGCGTCCTGGTAATGAGGCTGTCGTTAATCGACTGGTCGAAGTGCTGTTTATTCAGATTATGCGCGCTTACACAACACAATCAGCAACTCAAACGGGCATACTAGGAGCTATTGCCGATTCCAAAATCGGTTTAGCTATAAATGCAATGCATCAACACCCTGAGCAGAGTTGGACTGTAGACAAACTGGCAAAAGTTGCAGGTATGTCACGTTCTGCTTTTGCAGTGCGATTTCATGAACTGGCTGGGCGAACGCCTATTCAGTATCTAACCTCTTGGCGTATGAGTAAAGCAAAAGAGATGCTTTGTTCATATGCCACAAATATGACAGTAATCGCAGAGTTAACGGGTTATAAATCAGAAGCGGCCTTTAGCAAAGCTTTTAAAAAATCATCCGGATTAAGCCCTGGAGCGTTTCGGCGCAAAAAATTATTATAACCAGAAGGAATTTTGTTATCTGGGGTCGACGCACGAATCGGAATATAAACCATGTTAAGGATTTTGAAGTGTTCTCAACGGCCTGAATTTACCCTGTTGTATGATTTTTCTTTGTTCCAAAATGTAATCTCCTGTTAGATTTATATGCCACCAGCCTAGTGGTGAAAGATATTGATGCCAATCTTCATCTGAATTCACGTTGCCCTTCTCCAAAGCTTAGGTGGCTCTCTCTAAATAAACTGTATTCCATAAAATAATAGCTGCCATTACAAGCGCTAACCCGCTGGTACGGTAACGCTGTTGTTCATAACTATGACCAGTGTAACTATTTAAGTAATAACACCACCACTGTAGCGGATACCATTCTTGACCGTATCATCAGTGGTTCTCTGCGCATAAATCTGAAAGTTAACTCCATGCGATAGGAGCCCTATAGCATCAGGAGTAATCAAGCTACATGACTTAGAATAGTGTGCTTTTTTATTGATTAATGGGCGGAAATTTAAAATTGCTATTGCTACTCATATACAGTTCGGTATACAGTAATCGATAGTGATTAAAAATTTAAGGGGATATCTCTATGAAAAGTTTAATTTTGAAAGTGTTTTTTAGTATTGGGTTGATTTTATTAGTCAACACCTCGGCTGTTGCTGAGCCAACTGCCAAAATTATGGTTTTGGATTTTCAACTTCAAGACCTTACTGATTTACCAAATGCCCCAGAAGAAATAGCTAGAGTTGCCTACCTATCAACAATATTTAAACAAAAGCTTTCCGATAATGGTGTGGAGATTGTGCCCGTAAATGACAAGATTAAAGATGAGATTTCAAAAAATTCAGCTACCTACCTATTCGACCATACCGATGTTGCAGTAGAGATGGCAAAGGATAGTGGTGCAGATTATATTATTATTGGTGTGGCTATGAAGCCGACCTACTTATTCGTTTATCCAAGACTTTTATTGGTTGATATTAAGACGAAACAGAAGGCGTTTACGACTTATGTTCAATTAGAAGGCTCTTGGACAGAGAAAAATACAACAGCACATAGTGGAGCAATGCTTGCAAAAAAAGTAAGCGACCAGTTAAGAGAAATGACTAAGTACTAAAATAATGTACAAGGTGGGTATTTGTAGCTAACCCATGAACCTTGAGTAAAGAAGCGAGGTACTGTTACTGCGCTTTCGCCTGCAATCGCGGCTAAAATTCTAGGAAGCTCCTCTCTTAAAATTTGTCTGATAAGCAACTTTGCATCATTCATCGTAGTTTTTTGATTGGGGAGAAATTCCAAGTTCGATAGCAAGCACTCGTCCGTACTTGTATAAAATAGCTGGCTTAAATTAAGCATTTTAACTTTACCTTTCAGAGTTGCTTACGCTTTTTGTTGAAGCGTAAAGCCTTGCATAGGAATAATGCGTTGAATCACCATCTTCTAACGAACTAAAACCTAGTGTTGCAACGAGATGTCAATCAATATATAGTAAGTATACTGATGTAGCATCACTAAATGTTGTATTATTTTTCTTTATTATGAATTTTAAGAGCGTTTTACTGATTACCACTTCAATCGATGGTTTTCTTCAGTATCTTGGTGCCTCTTATCATCCTCTGAGTGCAAATAGTTATTTGTGGTGGTAAGTGACTCATGCCCTAAATTATCCCGCACATGTCTAATGTCCATATTTGACGAGGTCATATTAGAACCGGCAGTATGTCTCATCCAGTGAGCTGAAGCAGCCTCAAGCCTTGCTACTTGAGCTGTCGATTCATCTCCACGATCAATTAAACGTTTAGCTGTATTTTTAAACACTTGCTTTAATATCAAATGGATTGCACTTCTGGTCATTCCACGTAGCTTACCTCCTATAGGTAATAACAGTGGCGTTGGTTCTCCTTCAATTGGAGTCAAACTTAATCCCATTTCTCTACGATAACGCCCAAGCTCAAGCATGAGTTCATTAGTGGCTGGGATGATTCTTGTTTTATCACCCTTACCAGTAATTTCTAACCACCATCTAGATTCACTGCTTTTGTCTTTTCTACAAAAAAAACCGCCCATAGTGTTTTGAGTCACTTCTGAAGCACGAATGCCTGAAATGTATAGCAAAGAAAATAGCCAGCGTATGCGGTAGTAATGTTCACGCTCACGATTCGTTTCTCTAGGCATACTTTCAATGGTAAGTTTTACTTCATTCCACAGATCTTCATCTAGAAAACGTGTAATACGAGGCTTGGCTTTTCTTTGCCGGTTTCTTGATAGGGAAAGTGGGTTCCCAGCTAAGTATCCTGCATTCACAAGCCAAGAAAACATACCATTGAGTATCACGATGGCCTGGCGTTGGCTGGTAGGGAAGAGGGGGCCTGCAAATGGGCGCCATATAGGGTTATCACGTGATACCTTACGTTGTGTCATGATCCATCTTTCTGCAGGCTGGGGATCTACCAGAAAGCGTTGATAGACTAAAAAGTCTTCATGCGTTAATGAGGATAATGGCTTGCCTAATTCAGCCACTGACCACAGCAGTAGCCGTTCTGCCTCTTTGCGGTAGCTATCGAAGGTAGTTTTGGTATCACTATATCTAGCTAGCCAAACCCGGATAGCATCAATGTCTGTATTAGCGGTTATTTGAGGGCGATTACCGATCGAACGGTTGATTCCGTTGCTACCATCCAATGCAGGTGAAAGTTGCACATTTTCAATGGTGGCAATCGTGGGCAACACACTTAATTTGCTGTAGTTTTGCAATTTTAAGGTCTCAATACTTTTAAAAATGAATATTCGGATATTATTTGACATTAGAGTAATAATGTCAAAAGTTAATCATAAATAATTGTATTTACAACATAATACGTTGTAGTATTAGTTAATAAATTATTGAGACTTCATCATGAGTAACGAATTTATCAATGAGCAACAGTTGCAAGCGCAAATAAATGAACTGAAAGCCCAGTTTTCTGATACTCAAGATATTTACAGAGAAGCATGCGTATTGTTGTTCTTCAGGTATGGTGTAACGCCAACGGCAAACAAGTTATATCAGTATGTACGCAAAGGGAGCATGTCAGCTCCAGCAGAGGCACTCAATAAATTCTGGAGGGAATTACGAGATAAAAGCCGAGTACGAATCGATCGTACAGACATACCTGAAAATATAGGATTAGCGGCTGGTGAGTTTGTAGCTAGGTTATGGGTTGATGCCCAAAAAGCTGCCCAGGATGGATTTTCAGAGTTAATTAATAACGCCACAGCTGAGATATTGAAATTTAAGTTAGAAGCTGAAATATCTAGAAAAAACTTAGAAAATATAAAGTATCAATTAAGTGAAACGAAAGTTAGCTTAGAAATTGCCCTAAATCGTCTCTCTGAGACCGATTATTTATTACGGTCTAATACTGATACCTTAGCCAGTAAAGAAAAAGCGCTTAAATCGCTTAAAAATGAGAAAAATGATTATCGTAAGCAAATTGAAGTCTTGAAATCTTCTTTTAGTAAAGATTTAGCTGTAATTAACGCATCTCTACAAAAAACTGAATTCAGGTACGAATCCCTGGAACGCAGATCATTAATAGAAATAGATCAGACAAGACAGTTAATTAAAAAGTTAGAAAAGGAACTTCAGAATTCACGTAAATCCAATTTTAGTTTAGAGCATGCTCACAAAAAGGAGTTAGCTAAAATTCAAAACACCATCAATGATTTGCGTGAAACAAATGGTCTTACTAAAGGTAAATTGGTAGAAGTGGAGAAGCAGCTAATGAATACTCGAAAAAAACTGGTAGTTACACCACGTATGAATAAAACATCCGGACATATTAAGAGCGAGACTTTAACGAACGAACGTCTAACAAAATAAAGATAGAGACAAGAGTTCTTACAACATAAATGCAATTAGACTAATATACAAGTTTTTGTGAATAATTAACCTTAATTTAGTTCCACGGACTTCTCTAATGGAAAGTTAGCAATACTAGAAAGACAACTGAATAGCGTCCATAGAAAACTTTTAGTTACGATTCTTAATTCTAAAGCAAGCACTGGAAGTAAAAAAGAATAGGCGACTAATTTTAAATTGAGCCTGTAAATAATTCTGTGTAAATGCAGTTTGAGTGCATTAATTCAAGGGT
>NZ_JAQSDZ010000010.1 GCF_029946165.1 Methylotenera sp. | reverse complement strand
TTCCTTTGAAGGTCATTGGTAAAATATCATTTACACAGATTTTTTTACAGGCTCCATAATCGTGCCCATACTGATCATTGATTGATTTAAAATAATCCAAATCTATAAACAGCAATGCCCCAAGCTCTGCATTGCTCGAAGAAAAAGATATCGCTTTGTTCAGGCGATCCAACAAAAAACGTCGGTTCGGCAACCCAGTTAAACTATCGCTAAATGCTAACGCTTTAATCTCATTCTGATCCAATTTTTGCTCAGTAATATCACGCCCTACGGATTGAATTTCAGTTAATGATCCATTTTCATTAAAAACACCAATATTGATAAATTGCATCCAATGAACTTGGCCACTATGCCCAATTACTCTATTTTCAATTTTAACGACTGGATTAGAAACGGATAACAATCCAAGCTTCCTAGTTACTTTTTCCAAATCATCTGGAAAAACCACGGGTTGCCATTTACTGCCTATCAGCTTTTCGGCAGGTCTTCCGAAAAAGCGGCAAAATGCATCGTTTACAAATGTATAGGTACCATCGGCTTTTAAGCGTGAGATTAGTTCTGTTTGCGCTTCCACTACCAACCGATATCGTTTTTCGCTTAACTCTAAGGCCTCTTGCTTATTGCGTAGCTCAAACTCTGCTATTTTAAACGCGCTGACGTCTGTAACTAAAGCATAGAAACCCTCAACTTTATTATTTCTAATGTCAGGGATATAGTTTGCAAGGGAGTATCGGAATCCAGTTCCATTAACTGAGGGAATGGCCCTTTCAAACTCTTGTGGAACCCCTTTTAGTACAGCTTCAATATAAGGTAAATTGAGTTCATATAATTGCTTTCCAATCACCTCGCTAATATGTTTACCTGCAATTTCGTTCAATTTGCAACTAAACCACGCTTCATATGCCTTATTTACAAACCTGTTTCTTAAGTTTTTATCCCAGTAACCAACCATGGATGGTAGTTGATCTAGTAACTTAAGAATAGATTCACTTGAGAAGTAAGGATTTATTAAATTGGATGGGGATTCTATGTTTAGAACCTCATTTTTAGATAACGAGCGTAACTCGGATGTATCTGATGTGTCTAGTGAAGCCATTTTCATATACTCAACAATAAAAATACTTATATTTTTTATTTACGCCACTCAATAATAAACTTTATCTTATGCAAAGTCTAATTGACGTAATGAACTGCTGTTTTTCAAGGTTAGCAACCTCAAATCAAATCATCAATCCGTTTACCCAAGACGAGCTTTTTATAGATAAAGCTGCTTCACTTAATGAGTTGAAAATTCATTTAGGTCAGTTTGATCGAACTAAGATAATACATATATTACCTTAGTGGGCGGCTGTACAATTTCTAACTTAAACTCTAAATGTACTACAGATAAAACTGCCCCTCATCGGTTGGATTGATATCCAGCCGATGAGGGGCAGTTCAAAACATCTAAGGTTTTTTTTGAGAGTTAATCTTTAAAATTAAGAATTGATTATTATCGTATTTTTAAAAGTTACGTTTTTTCTCACCAGCTAGATATTTTTAGCCTGCAAAGTTAGTTGCTGCAAAATCCCAGTTGGCTAATGAAGTTAAGAATACCTCAACAAATTTAGCGCGAGCGTTGCGATAATCGATGTAATAAGCATGCTCCCAAACATCAATAGTTAATAATGCTTTGTCGCCAGTGGTGAGTGGTGTGCCAGCGGCGCCCATGTTAACGATGTCTACTGAACCGTCTGCCTTTTTAACAAGCCATGTCCAACCTGAACCGAAGTTACCCACAGCAGAAGCTTGGAATGCTTTTTTGAAATCTTCAAAAGAACTCCATTTTGCATTAATTGCATCGGCCAATGCACCTGTAGGAGCGCCGCCGCCGTTTGGCTTCATGCTGCTCCAAAAGAAAGTGTGGTTCCAAATTTGGGCTGAGTTGTTGTAAACGCCACCTGAAGATTTTTTGATAATTTCTTCTAAACTTGAATTTTCAAACTCTGTGCCTTTAATTAGGTTATTTAAGTTTGTTACATAAGTTTGGTGATGTTTGCCATAGTGAAACTCTAAAGTTTCTTCTGAAATGTGTGGTACTAAAGCAGTTTTTGCGTATGGTAGGGCTGGTAAAGTATGTTCCATGAGAAAGCTCCTTTGTATTATAAAATCTTTTGAATTACCATTTTGCCATATTTATTTCGCATTGTAGCGAGATAAATGGTCTGATATTTATTAGCACGGCATTGTAAATTCAATCTTCGTCGACTCTGAACCTAGAGTAAAACATTCATAACACAAGATGTATTAAGTTAGAGTTTCTTTTTAGCTCTAGGATGTGCTTTATCGTATATGGTGGCTAAGTGTTGAAAATCAAGATGCGTATAGATTTGCGTGGTACTAATATTTGAGTGACCTAACATTTCTTGTACTGCACGCAAGTCTTGGCTGGATTGCAATACATGGCTTGCAAAACTATGGCGAAGCAAATGCGGATGCATGCTGATATTGATGTCTTGCTTGATTGACCACTCTTTAACGCGATATTGAACAGCACGTGGCGTGATGCGTTTGCCTTGCTGAGTGACAAATAACGCATTAGGATTGGTTTTTTCAATTTTAATCAGGGCGCGGCTTTCTAACCAAGTTTGAATCGCACTCATCGCATGGCTGCCGATGGGCACAATGCGGGTTTTGTTGCCTTTACCGGTAACGGTGACGGTGCCTTCAGAAAAATCCAGCATATTTATATCTAAATTCACCAGCTCAGTCAAACGTAAACCTGATGAATAAAATAACTCTAAGATGGCGTGGTCTCGCCGTTCGAGCAGGCTATCGCTTTTAATATCTACAAACTTAACCGCTTGGTCTGTAGAAAGCGCTTGTGGCAAAGTTTTGGCTGATTTTGGCGCGCGCAAATCCATGACAGGGTTTTGCGTAAAACCTTTATATTGAGTGAGGTAACGATAGAAGCCGCGCCAAGCAGAAAGTGCCCGCGCTATGGTTTTGCTACTTAGGCCTCGCCCATGTAACGTGGCGACATAACGCCTGATTTGCATATTGGTAATGGCATCTAAAGCGGTATTATCAGCCAAGGATTTCAGTAACTCGATATCTCTGGCGTAGTTTTTTAGGGTGAGCGCGCTAAGGCCGCGCTCAAATGTTAAGTGTTGAAAGTAATCGTCCAAGTGGTTCATTTAACGGCCTAATTACCTATAAATGTGCCTAAGCGCTGCGAGCCACTTACAAATAGTTTGAGAACGAAGCGCTCACTAAATCGCCGATGCGTTTTAAATACATTAAACCCATATCAGCTTTAAAGCGTTTTTGGTCTTCAGAGCCTAGCATTAATACACCAAATGCGTGTTTTTTATCGCCGTTCTTGTACAGCGGTAGAAATGCAAAAGATTGAAGATTCTCTCCAAGTAAACCTTTAGCTGATTCAGGTTGAGTGCCGCAGTGAGGCGCTTCTAACGCAACTACCCAATCGCTAAAAGTATCATTGACTGGGGCGAAAACAGCATCATGCGAGAGTGCTTCATCATGTGGTTTTAACCAAATGCGCACATGAGACTCTGTCACATCAAACACATGCTGCATGTTTTCAGCAATAAGCGGTTGTAGTTTGGTTAAGTCATTGTTTTCAAGTAACTTAACGCTAAAATTATGTACCTTATGGCTGGTGACGTCATTTTGCTCACCAAATTCAATCAATTGTGCAAGCATCACTTCCTGCACGCGAATTTTGTCGCGCTGAGCCAGTTGTTGGCGCTCTGCTAATGAAATTGCACCACTACCATGCGGGCTTGGTAGATAGATTTCGGTCAGTAAGCTGGCGTGCTCTTCAAAGAAGTTTTTATGCGTGCGCAAATAACTTTTTACGTCGTCAACTGAAATGGTATTTTGAATATCTTCTTGCATAGTATTCCTTGTGATTCTCTTGAATGAGCGTGTTTTTATTAGATTTATATTTCAATGTTGCCAGTAAATACTGCCACAGCTGGCCCTGTCATCATCACAGGTGAGTTGCCACCCTGCCAAGCAATATGCAGTTCACCGCCACGTGCAGATACTTTGACAGGTGATTGTAATCGCCCTAATTGAATGCCCGCAACCACGGCGGCGCAAGCACCCGTGCCGCAAGCAAGGGTTTCGCCAGTACCACGCTCAAACACTCTTAGTTTGATATGATGTTCATTAATAATTTGCATGAACCCTGCGTTTACACGCTCAGGAAAGCGCGGATGCACTTCAATTTGGCTACCAAGCGCAACTACTGGCGCAGTTTCCACATCTTCAACGATTTGCACCGCATGCGGATTACCCATAGAAACTGCCGAAATGGTGATTTGTTGATTAGCAACTTCTAGTGGGTAGCTGTCAGCAACAACATCAGCAATGAAAGGCACTTCATCTGGTAATAATCTAGGCGCGCCCATATTCACTGTAACTAAACCAGTGCTTTCTAATTTTGGCGTAATAATGCCGCTAGCGGTTTCCACGCTAATTTCATGTTTATTGCTCAGTTTTTGGTCTACCACAAAGCGTACAAAACAGCGTGCACCATTGCCGCATTGCGAAACTTCATTGCCGTCAGCATTAAAAATACGGTATTTGAAATCGGCAACTTTAGAGGTTTCGACGAGTAAAAGTTGGTCAAAGCCAATGCCAAATTGGCGATGCGATAAAGCTTGAATTTGCTCGGTTGTGAGCTGAAAAGGCTGGTCAATGCCGTTAATCACAATAAAGTCATTGCCAGCGCCTTGCATTTTTGTAAAGTGTAAATTCATCGTTATATTATAAATTGATTGATTGAATAGGCTGTCATTTATTCTTCTTATTTTAACTATATTGTTTAAATACTTAGGTACAATAAGCGCCTAGTCTTTGACCTGTGATTCATGCTTTAGCCTTTAGTATGAATTTCATTTCATTTTTTTAAATTTTAGTTTCCAAGGCGCACCTCAATGAATGAATATTTTTTTACTTCAGAATCTGTTTCTGAAGGTCACCCAGACAAACTCGCAGACCAAGTATCAGACAGCATTTTAGATGCTATTTTAACCCAAGATCCAACCGCTCGTGTCGCTGCCGAAACCCTAGCCAACACTGGTTTGATTGTTTTAGCAGGTGAAATTACCACAACAGCGAATGTGGATTACATCAAAGTTGCGCGTGATGCGATTAAACGTATCGGCTACGACAATACAGAGTACGGTATCGACTACAAAGGTTGTGCGGTATTAGTGGCATACGACAAGCAATCACCCGACATCGCCCAAGGAGTTGATGGTGCACATGATGACCCACTAGACCAAGGTGCAGGCGACCAAGGGTTAATGTTTGGTTATGCCGTAGATGAAACGCCACAACTCATGCCATTGCCAATCTGGCTGAGCCATCGTTTAATGGAGCGTCAAGCGCAATTGCGTAAAGATGGCCGTCTGCCATGGCTACGCCCAGATGCTAAATCTCAAGTAACGATTAAATATGTTGATGGTAAACCAAGTGCCATTGATACAGTAGTCGTGTCAACACAACATGCGCCTGAAATGAGCTTAGAAGCGATTCGTGAGGCGGTCATTGAAGACATCATTAAACCCGTGCTACCAAGTGAGCTCATTAAAGGTGAAATTAAATATTTAGTGAACCCTACAGGGCGCTTTGTAATCGGTGGTCCGCAAGGCGATTGCGGTTTAACGGGTCGTAAGATTATTGTGGACACCTACGGTGGTGCCGCACCTCACGGCGGTGGTGCGTTTTCAGGTAAGGATCCTTCAAAAGTAGATCGTAGCGCGGCTTATGCAGGTCGCTATGTGGCTAAGAATATTGTCGCCGCAGGTTTGGCATCACGTTGCTTGGTACAAGTTTCTTACGCAATTGGCGTTGCACAGCCAACCAGCGTGATGGTGGAAACTTACGGTACAGGTAAGGTTAGCAATGAAACGCTGACTGCTTTGGTGCGCGAGCATTTTGACTTACGTCCAAAAGGTATCGTAAAAATGCTTGATCTGTTACGCCCTATTTACGCTAAAACAGCCGCTTACGGTCACTTTGGTCGTGATGAGCCCGAATTCACTTGGGAAGCGATTGATAAAGCAGCAGCACTAAAGGCGTCTATTTAGAACAATTGAATTGATTATGTCATTGCTAAAATGATGTTAAACGCTTGTTAGTATCTTTTTAGTGGTGGCATATGTTAAAAGTTGTTGCTATAAAGCAAGTTCGACTAGGCATGTTTATTCAAGAGCTGAAAGGCGCTTGGATAGACCATCCTTTCTGGAAAAAAGCATTCAAATTAGAAGACCCTGCTGATTTAATAAAACTGCAAGCCAGCGTTATTAAAGAGGTTGTCATTGACTCTTCTAAAGGCTTGGATATTGCAGAACTCAATGAGGTTGTAGATTCAGACATTCCTCTCGTTGTGGATATACCTGTATTAGCCTTAAATACTCCCATTCCGTCGCCAAAATCTAAGCAAATTTCGATAGCACAAGAGCAAGCTCAAGCGAAAAAAGTTATTAACGCTTCTAAAAAAGCGGTTGCATCAATGTTTCATGACGTGCGCATGGGTAAAGCCATTAATGCTGAAGCCGCTATGCAGATGGTCGATGATATCGCCGCTTCAGTGGATAGAAATCTAGGCGCACTTATTAGCTTGGTGCGTTTAAAAAACAAAGATGAATATACCTATATGCATTCTGTGGCCGTTTGCGCATTGATGATGGCATTGGCAAAAGAGCTAGGTATGCCTGAAGCTGAAACTAAAAAGGCTGGTTTGGCGGGTTTATTGCACGATTTAGGTAAGGCGGCTATTCCTTTAGAGGTGCTTAATAAACCTGGTGCCCTCACAGATGAGGAATTTACTTTAGTTAAGTTGCATCCAGAACGTGGGCATGAGCTTTTATTGCAAGCCAATATCACAGATGAAGTTACTTTGGATGTGTGCTTACATCACCACGAAAAAGTAAATGGCACTGGCTACCCTAACAAATTAAAAGCTGAGGAAATTAGTATTTTTGCCAAAATGGGTGCGGTGTGTGATGTCTACGATGCGATTACTTCTAACCGCCCATACAAGGGTGGTTGGGAGCCAGGCACCAGGCATTTCATTGCAGCGGATGGCGCAGTGGAATGGACATTTTGATGAGGTTGTTTTCAAGGCGTTTGTTAAAAGTGTGGGCATATATCCAATCGGCTCTATGGTTAAGCTCAAATCTGGACGATTGGCAGTAGTGATTGATCAAAGCCCCAAGTCTTTATTAACACCCATTATTAAAGTATTTTTCTCAACAAAATCAAAATCGCGTATTAAGGTTGATGTGGTAGATTTATCTAAACCTCACGAGCAAGACACTATCGTTGGTCATGAAGATCCTATTCTTTGGGGCATTAATGATATTCATGAAATATGGAGTTAGTATGAAATTTGGTAACGTAATTATTCACTTAGGCATTTTTAGCTATTTGTAAGCTAAAAAATATCGAGTATAATTCAGAAATTCCGAGGAGCGTTGCGAGAGATGTGATTTGTAAACATCTTCCCAGGCTCGGTAAATGTTTAAACTGCGCTCACCATTATTAACCGTGCCGGGCACGGGATACGGGTGAGAAAAGCGTTAGCATCTCTATATTATTCCCCATCCCCCCGGTCACACATTCAAGGAAATTGAAATGAATATTGTGACTGCAGATATTAAAGATACAAGCAAAGACTATGTAATTGCCGATATTAGCTTAGCTACATTTGGCCGCAAAGAAATCGCTATTGCTGAAACCGAAATGCCAGGCTTAATGGCAATTCGCGAAGAATTCGCCGCAGTGCAACCGCTTAAAGGTGCGCGCATTACGGGCTCTTTGCACATGACCATTCAAACAGCCGTGCTGATTGAAACCTTAAAAGACCTCGGTGCTGAAGTACGTTGGGCATCATGCAACATCTACTCTACGCAAGACCATGCTGCTGCTGCAATTGCTGCAGGCGGCACGCCCGTATTCGCTATTAAAGGTGAAACTTTGGCTGAGTATTGGGATTACACGCATCGCATTTTTGAGTGGACCGATGGTGGGTACTCAAACATGATTTTAGATGATGGTGGCGATGCAACATTGTTGCTTCACCTTGGCACACGAGCAGAAAAAGATTTGTCAGTGATTGCTCACCCTTCTTCAGAAGAAGAAACTTGCTTGTTTGATGCGATTAAAGCGAAATTAACAGTTGACCCAACATGGTATTCAACTCGCCTAGCTAAAATCATCGGCGTAACTGAAGAAACCACCACTGGCGTGCATCGTTTGTATCAAATGCATAAAGAAGGCAAATTAGCTTTCCCAGCGATTAATGTGAATGACTCAGTGACTAAGTCAAAATTTGACAATCTATATGGTTGCCGTGAATCATTGGTTGATGCGATTAAACGCGCAACTGACGTGATGATTGCAGGTAAAGTGGCAATTGTGGCTGGTTACGGCGATGTCGGTAAAGGTTCTGCACAAGCGCTTCGTGCATTATCTGCCCAAGTTTGGGTTACTGAAATTGATCCAATCTGTGCACTACAAGCCGCGATGGAAGGCTATCGTGTAGTAACCATGGATTATGCTTGTGAGCATGGTGATATTTTTGTCACTTGTACAGGTAACTATCATGTGATTACACATGACCATATGGCTAAAATGAAAACACAAGCTATCGTGTGTAATATCGGTCACTTTGATAACGAGATTGATGTTGCTTCACTTGAAAAATATGAGTGGGATGAAATTAAGCCACAAGTTGATCACGTGATTTTCCCCGATGGCAAAAAAATCATCTTGTTAGCAAAAGGTCGTTTGGTGAATTTAGGTTGCGGTACAGGCCACCCAAGCTACGTGATGAGCTCATCTTTTGCCAATCAGACCATTGCACAAATTGAGCTGTTTACGCAAACTGCTAATTACCCAGTAGGCGTATATACTCTGCCTAAGCATTTAGATGAAAAAGTGGCAATATTGCAATTGAAAAAACTCAATGCACAATTGTCTGTATTAACAGATCAACAAGCAGCTTATATTGGTGTGCAAAAACAAGGCCCTTACAAGCCAGACACCTACCGCTACTAAGCAACATTAACGCTTATTTAAGGAGTTAGCCCGTGAAACTATTACTTGTATGGTTATTAAATGCATTGGCTTTATTATTGGTCACGCATTTTGTTCCAGATATTCATGTGGCTAATTTCACAACAGCGCTAGTGGCAGCATTAGTGATTGGCTTAGTCAATATGTTGATTAAGCCAATTTTGGTCATATTAACGCTACCCATTACTATTCTTACATTAGGCCTTTTTATTCTGGTGATCAATGGAATATTATTTTATGGCGTTGGTCATTGGCTACAAGGGTTTGAGGTTAAAACCTTAATGGCAGGGATTATTGGTGCCTTGGTGTATAGCGTGCTGTCTTGGCTGTTCGCAGCTATTGTGATTGACAATAAAAAAGACTAATAATAAAGATTAATAAATGAAAAAAACTACGTTTAGTTTTGAATTTTTCCCGCCAAAAACAAGTGATGGCATAGAAAAGCTACGTGAAACTCGTGTGGAATTAGCTCAATATAATCCTGAATTCTTTTCGGTGACGTTCGGTGCAGGCGGCTCTACGCGTGATAGAACGATGGATACTGTGCTGGAAATTCAACAAGAAGGTTTTCAATCTGCGCCGCATATCTCTTGTGTTTCATCCAGCAAAGAAGAAATTCGTGATTTGCTAAAAACCTATCAAGAACGCGGTATTAAGCGTTTGGTGGCATTGCGTGGTGACGTACCCTCAGGTGAAGTGAGCGCAGGTGATTTTAAATATGCTGCGGAGCTAGTAGAGTTTATTCGTGCTGAAACTGGTAATCAGTTTCATATCGAAGTGGCTGCTTACCCAGAATTTCATCCAGAAGCAAGAACGCCTAAGGCGGACTTAATGAATTTAAAACGTAAAGTAGACGCTGGAGCTAACTCAGCTATTACGCAGTATTTTTATAACGCGGATGCATACTTTAGATTTGTAGATCAATGTGAGGCTACTGGCATTCATGTGCCTATCGTACCTGGTATTATGCCAATTTATAACATTACTCAATTAGCCAGATTTTCTAGCGTATGCGGTGCTGATATTCCACGTTGGCTTAAAATGCGCCTAGAAGAATATGGCGAAGATATAGATTCTTTACGCGCATTTGGCGTCGATGTCGTGAGTGAATTATGTGAGACATTGCAAGCTTGGGGAGTGCCAAGTCTGCATTTTTATACGCTGAATCGTTCTACAATGATTAGTAAAATCATAGAAAATATTAGCGAAAAATAACGTTTTAATTTGCTAGTTAAGTGTTTGACTAGTTTATTTTTTAATAAAAACCGACTTTCTAATGCAAAGTCGGTTTTTGTTTATTGAGTAAGGCATCTTCAATAAATAAATATTCTTTGGTTTTATCTGGACCAGACTTACTTGCACCCCAAGTCGTCATTAACGCAATCCAACGCATTTCTTCTATGCTGATGAGCGGTTGCGGTAAGTTCATGGCTAACTCAAGGATTAATTCTCGTTGTGCAGCATTGAGAATTTTTGCTTGAACCAAAAATAAGACAAAACCTAAGCTTTCACCAGTGATTTTTTTAAGTTCATCGCTAGTAAATATTCGTGTGCTCACGTGATTGGGCGTTTCAAATACATCAGCTTGGTCGGCCATCAGTTCTAGCTGATTAAACCAATCAAATGCGCCGTTAATATCTTGTTCATCAAAGCCTGCGGCACTTAATTCTCTTGAAAGCGTGCTCTCGTCAGGTCTAAAGTGTGTATCAATGTAATTCTCAAACATATAAACCAATACTTCAAACATGATGTTTATCCTTAAATTAGAGTTATTCTTAAATAAAGTGTGATGGTTTATGCATAAATCAAATTTCTAAATTTCCCTCAATTTAGATGAATCCAGTTACACAATTTTTTGATATTTTCCGCCTGCTAGGCTAGCGACACTCCCTTCTAATTCCAATATCATTAGCATGGATGAAACTTCGCTCACCGTCAAGCCACTTAAGTTGACTAAATTTTCTAATGTAATCGGCTCATATCCCATTAGAGTGAGCATTGTGTGATTAGTTTTAAGTTCGTCACTAGCGTCGCCATTAATGTTTGAATCTTGCTTGTTTAAGTCCAATTCTTCAACAATATCTTGTAGGCAATCGACCAATTTAGCACCTTGCTTGATAAGTTGATGACAGCCTTTAGACATTGGTGAATGAATTGAGCCAGGTATGGCAAATACTTCGCGTCCTTGCTCAGCAGATAGGCGAGCAGTGATTTGTGAGCCACTTTGTAGGTTAGCTTCGACTACCAAGCAGCCTAAGCTTAAGCCGCTAATGATGCGATTGCGCTTTGGGAAGTTTTGCGGTTTGGATGGCGTACTTAAAGCAAATTCGGAAATAATCAGTCCGTGTTCGACTATTTGATGGGCTAAATCTCTATGTTTGGCGGGGTAGACAATGTCTAAGCCCGTGCCGACTACGGCGATAGTTAAGCCTTTAGCTTTTAATGCGCCTCTATGTGCCGCGCCATCAATTCCAAGTGCCAAGCCACTTACGATACATAAGCCGTATTCACACAACCCTTGTGCAAATGCCTCAGCATTTTTTTCACCTTGCACAGAGGCGTTGCGACTTCCGACAATTGCGATACTGGGGTAATTGAGTAGCGCTAAATTACCTTTAGCGTACAAAAAAGCTGGAGGATCGGTAATTTCAAGTAGTGCTTTTGGGTATTCTGTGTCAGCAAGTGTGACTAAATGATTGTTAGGTTGCGATAACCAGCGTAGCGAACTGGAAAGGGCATCATGATTAACGCCTTTTGTGATTTCTGCTGCAATGGTATCTGATACCACTTCTTTTAGCTGATTATATGTTGCATCAAAAATATTGCTTGGATTGCCGAAAGTTTTGAGTAACAGGCAAAAAGTTTGTGAACCAATGCCATGAATGCTACTTAACGCTATCCACAGTGACTTTTCTACATGCGCTTCTTCGTAGAGCTCTTCACTGCGGGGGTCGCTCATAATTGTTTATATTAAGGAGTTTTTACAGAGTCGAGGGTGTTGATAGGTTGTGATGCTTGCATGATTAAAGCATATGACACATTTTCAAAGACACGGAACACCATTAATAAACCGATACGCTCATCAGGTAGTTTAACCATACCAGGTTCAAGTCCAGATTCTGATTTAATATTTTTTGAACCTTTCTCTTTGACGTATTCAGGGTCTTTAATCACAGGTCCATAACGATTAATTGCTAGTACATGTCCAACCTCAATGCCATCACTAGTTCCGCGATTAAGTGAAACTATGCTTTGTGGACCTGCTTCAGCAAGGCCGCCATAAACCTTCATAATGCGCCCAGATATTGCAGAATCCGGTGCATGGGGTACAAAGTTAGTGACAACGTCATCACCAGTAGGCACTAATCGGTCTTTAACAAAAACCTCTTCTTTGGCTTTGGAGATATCCGCACTGGCAGGTTCGCCGTATTTAGTGATTTTTGCGTCACCTAAATAGGTAGCTTCAATGCCTAATACTTTTTTAGTATCAGGATCTACCAAGTTGTCACCTGGGCGATAAATATACCAATTCAGGTTTCCGCCTTCTTCGATTTTATTAATATAAACACGTGTTCCAGGGCTAAGCACTACGCGGTTATCTTGTGCCGCAATGATTCTAGGTGATTTTTCCAGTTGATTTTTCTCAATTACCAAGGGCTGACTTAAGAAGGGCGCGATTGCATTAAGCTGAATGGTGGAAATAGCTGTTTTATCTAGCGGTTCTTCCACTGCCCCTGGTTGTAGAGTGATGGTTTCGTGTAGTAAACGTAATTGCGGCGTGCCGCTACTCATGTCTAATACGATAACGTCACCAGGATAAATCCAGTGTGGATTTTTAATTTGAGCGCGGTTTAACTTCCAAATGCTTGGCCATTGCCAAGGATCTTTGAGAAATTTAGCTGAAATTCCCCATAATGTATCGCCTTTTACCACGACATGTCGGTCAGGATGGTTATTTTTTAGAGTAACTACTTGAGCGTTAACGTTGAAGCTTATGCAACAAAACATGAGCAGAGTTATAATATGGCGAAACATATCTTGATGACCTCGGTCAAAAAAGCATTATAAAATATGCGGAGTAAACTACTTCTTTAACCGCGAAATTACGTTAAATCTATCACGTAATTCATTAAACAATCAAGCTTTTATGGAAAAACAACCATATTTGTAGTAACAATTTAGCTTTTAAGGAAACAACAAGGCTTTTATGGCAATTTTAGACATACTTAATTATCCAGATCCGCGCTTACATAAGGTGGCTAAACCAGTAAAAGAGGTGGATGCAAGCATTCGCCGTTTAATCGACGACATGCGCGAAACCATGTACGAGGCGCCTGGCATTGGCTTGGCGGCTACACAGGTGGATCAGCACATTCAACTTTTAATCATTGATACCAGTGAAACGAAAGACCATTTACAGGTATTTATTAATCCAAAAATCATTGAAAAAAGTGGCGAGCAAGACTATGAAGAAGGCTGTTTATCCGTGCCTGGTGTTTATGACACGGTTACTCGTGCTGAAAAAGTAACGGTTGAAGCTTTAGACTATCACGGTAAGCCATTTACATTGAAAGCCGAAGGTTTGTTAAGTATCTGTATTCAACATGAAATGGATCATTTGTTGGGTAAAGTATTTGTTGAGTATTTATCGCCACTTAAACGCAGTCGCATTAAAAATAAAATGCTGAAACTCACACGAAATAAATAGCGCAGCAGAAGTGCTTTAGTAAGTCATTAAGTAGTCATATAGGAAGTTACTTTGAAAATTATATTTGCTGGTACGCCAGAATTCGCCGTCCCAGCTTTAGCCGCATTGATTGCAGCAGGACATCAAATCGTCATGGTGCTCACACAACCAGACCGCCCAGCAGGCCGCGGAATGAAGCTTAAAGCTAGTCCTGTTAAGGTGATAGCTGAGCAACATGGTTTACTTGTATTCCAACCAGAAACTCTCAAAGACGCAGCAGTGCAAGCGCAAATAGAAGCTGTAAATGCCGATGTGATGATAGTCGCTGCTTACGGATTGATTATTCCGACGGTTGTTCTCAATATGCCGAAATTTGGTTGTTATAACATTCACGCCTCTTTGCTACCACGCTGGCGTGGCGCGGCACCTATTCATCGCTCTTTGTTAGTAGGTGATACAGAAACGGGCGTCACTATTATGGAAGTCGTTCCAGCTTTAGATGCAGGGGCGATGGTTAGCCGTGGTGTTGTGCCAATCACTGAGAACGATACTACACAAACTTTACATGATGAGTTAAGTAAAACGGGCGCTGTTTTAATGGTTCAAGCAATGGCTGAGTTAGAGTTAAAAGGCTCATTGCCAGCCACACCGCAAAATGAAGCTCTAGTGACTTATGCGCATAAATTAGAGAAATCTGAAGCGGCTATTGATTGGCAAAAAAATGCAATTGAAGTTTCGCGCCAAGTACGTGCATTTAACCCTTTCCCCGTTGCGCAAGGCGTACTTAAAGGTGAGGTTTGTCGTATTTGGATGGCCACCGCAAAAGAGGGAAAAGCTAAAGTAGGTGAAATCGTTAGCGTGCAAGATGGCGTCACGGTTGGTTGCGGCGATGGTTTGCTACATATCACAGAACTTCAAGCGCCAGGCGGCAAGCGGCTTAGCACGCAAGCTTTTGTGCAAGGGCATAATTTGCAAATCGGCGATTTTTTTAGTTAAGCGTTAACGCCTATAACAAAACTTGAATTTCTATCAATAGCCTTCATCTATCAAGCATTGAGGTGCGTCATGAACAGGAGAATGCAATGTTCGGAAATTGGTTAAAAACAGCGATATTAATGGCAGCCATCGTCGCATTATTTGGTGCGGTGGGCGCTGCGCTTGGCGGACAAGGCGGCATGATGATTGCCCTGCTATTGGCAGCGGGTATGAATGTGTATGCTTATTGGTTTTCAGATAAAGCCGTACTCAAAATGTATGGTGCGCAAGAAGTTAGCCCAGAAAACAATTTTGGCGATAACACGCAGTTTCGCAACTACTACAAAATGGTCAAAGAACTTGCCGAAAATGCGCAATTACCTATGCCAAAAGTGTATGTCATGAACGAAGCGCAACCGAATGCTTTTGCCACAGGTCGCAATCCAGAACACGCCGCCGTTGCGGCCACTACAGGCATTATGCAGGTATTGAGCGAACGAGAGTTGCGTGGCGTTATGGCGCATGAATTGGCACACGTTAAGCATCGTGATACGCTAATTTCTACTATATCTGCGACGATTGCAGGTGCAATTTCATCTATTGGTGCATTTGGCATGCTGTTTGGCGGTGGTCGTGGAGATGATGGCGAGCGCAATGTAAGCCCCATAGTAGCCATGTTGATGATGTTTTTAGCACCAATGGCAGCATCGCTGATTCAAATGGCAATTTCACGTTCGCGCGAGTTTGAGGCGGATAGAATGGGGGCGGAAATTAGTCGTGACCCGAAAGCCTTAGCGAGTGCATTGCAGAAGATTAGTGATTATGCGCATCAAATTCATAATCCAACAGCGGAAGCGCATCCAGAAACGGGGCAGATGATGATTATTAATCCATTGGCGGGCGTGTCGTTTGATAGTTTGTTTAGTACGCATCCTAAGACTGAGGAGCGGGTGGCGCGGTTGATGGCGATGGCAGTCGTTTAGCAAATTCATTCTTTGGAATTTGTAAGTGGTCGCTTTCGCGCGACTGGCGAGTTTCTTTCTTTTGCTTAGCCAAAAGAAAGAAACCAAAGAAAAGGCTACCCCTACCGCTTGACTCCTATTCTGCTCAGCTTCATGGGCGGCAATCGGAAACTCGCCAATAAAATCATTTGACTCAAACAGCCGCTTGCCGAAAGCTCCCATGAAACTGAGCAGAACAGGCGCGGTAGCAGGGGATTTAAGTTCAAAACCATGATGTTTTGGATTTATTTGAGTTTCTGAAACCTCGCCATTTCATTATATTTCCCCTTTATGCCACGCTGAGCAACACAGACATAAAGGGGCATTCAGCAAGCGGCTGTTTGAGTGCAGCGAGTTTCCGATTGCTGCCTTTGTGTTGAGTAGCGCAAGGAAGCCTTTAGGCCGTGATGTTAGGGTGCCGTTTTCTTGGGTTACTTTCTTTTTAGGCAGTTAGAAAGAAAGTGACTAGCTGTCGGGCTACCCCCGACACCTTACTTATTAAAATCGCTAGCGCTTTTTATACTGAATAGTTACTAATGCAAAGCAACAAACCAAACCCCAAAGTCGCTGGATTCTTTGTCAAGTACAGAATGAATTGGTTTATTGCTTGTGCGGCGCGATAGTAGAGGATTTAAACTGCATTAAGTTCGTCTATTGGTTTAACCCGAGCTGGCGGTTATCAAGTAAAATCAAGCCTTAATCAATTGGTTTTAACTTCAAGAAAGTTTTCTTTGTATATATCTCAACAAATCGCTGCGAATGCTGTGAATCAGGTGTTGTCTGGTCGTAATCTAACAATAGCGTTGCCTGCGGCTTTGGCTGTGTTTCCTAGTGCTACTCCACAGCAGCGTGGGGCGGCGCAGGATTTAAGTTATGGTACTTTGCGGTTTTATGGTGAGATTGATGCTTATTTGGTGCAATTGCTAGAAAAACCGTTAACGGATGACCGTATTAACGCCTTATTATTAGTCGCAATTTATCAGTTGTTGCACGATAAAGCGGACTCTTTCACCGTGGTAAACCAAGCAGTGCATGCGGTGAGTGAGTTAAAACGCCCAGCGCCTAAGAGCTGGGCTAAGGGTTTGGTGAATGCGATCTTGCGTAATTTTTTACGTCAAAAAGATCAGCTTGCGGCAAAACTTAAATCTAACGATGTGGCGACTTATTCTTATCCTCAGTGGTGGGTTAATAAACTTAAAACGCAGTATCCAGAGCATTGGCAAGGAATGCTGGAAACAGGAAATCAGCATCCGCCGATGACTTTGCGCGTTAATACGCAAAAAGTCAGCATGCAGGACTATTTACAACTACTCACTCGTCAAGATATTGAGGCTAAACATATCGGTGCGCAGGCTTTGATTTTAACTCACCCATTACCAGTAGAAAAAATCCCAGGTTTTAGCGATGGTATTGTTTCTGTGCAAGATTTAGGTGCGCAGTTGGCGGCGTATATGCTCGATGCCAAAGCTGGCATGAACGTGCTAGATGCTTGTTGCGCGCCAGGTGGTAAAACTGGTCATATTCTCGAGTTGGCAGATGTGGCATTAACGGCTTTAGATTCTGATGAAACGCGTTTGCAGCGCGTGCAAAGTAATTTGAGTCGCATGAATTTACAGGCGAATTTATTGGTTGGCGATGCATCCATGACTGATTGGTGGAATGAGAACACAACTGCCCCGCAGCTTTTTGACAGAATATTGGCGGATGTACCTTGTAGCGCATCTGGTATTGTGCGCCGCCATGTAGATATTAAATGGTTAAGACGTGAGGCTGATATTGCTTCGTTTACGCGACAACAGGCTAAAATTCTGGCTAATTTATGGCAGATGTTGGCAAAGGGTGGTAAATTACTTTATGTAACCTGCTCTGTTTTCAATGAAGAAAATCAAGGTCAAGTGGATAATTTCTTACAAAATAATGCGGACGCAACTCAACTGCCGTTTGAACTTCCAGAAAGTTATGCTTCTGCAGATATCACGCATATAAATGGTCAACTTCTTCCTACAATTGCACACGATGGCTTTTTTTATGCATTGCTACAAAAAAATTAAACCATTTTTCGCACTCTGCTTGCTCATGCTGTTTTCTACAACAGTTTTGGCGGGTAATAGCAGTATGATTATCAGGAGTGCTTCACTAGTTGCGACTGATGATTCTTACGCACTTAATGCAGACCTTGACATGAAATTCAGCGAGAAGATGGAACAAGCCATTAGTAAAGGTTTTGAGCTAAATTTCTTAATTGAATTCCAGTTAGCAAAACCACGTCAATATTGGTTTGACGATGAGGTGGTAACTGTAACTAACCGTGTGACTTTAAGCTACCATGCGCTTTCGAGACAATTTTTAGTCATCCGCGGCGATCAGCAAAAAGCTTTTGTGCGTTTAGATGAAGCGACTGATGATTTATCTGAAATCAGCGACCTAAAGTTATTTCAAAAGTCTGAAGTGGAAAAGGGTGAGCATTATAAAGCCGCTTTATTGATAAGGCTTGATCCTAGAAAATTACCAAAAGTAGTGCAGGGCGATACCATAGGCTCAGATGACTGGAAGATGAGTTCGCAGCGCTTTGAATGGGTGCCTAGTTTGTTTAAATGATCAATATCCCACAATGAAGTATGTCATTTTTATTAGCGCTGCTTTAGGCGTTTTTTTACTTTACTTGCTGTCAAATGCAAGTGCGAATACTGCTGCTTCAGGTGAATACTACACTTTACTGGTGACGCTCAATGGCGTTTTAGCAACCTTCTTGATTGTATTGATTGGTTATCAAATTTGGCGTTTATACCGACAAATTCGTAAAGGTGTGGTGGGTAGCCGTTTTACGCTACGTTTGTTAGGTAGCTTTGCGATGATGGCGATTATTCCAGGCTTAATCGTCTACCTAGTTTCCGTGAACTTTTTAACAAGGTCTATTGAATCTTGGTTTAACGTGAAGGTTGAAGCTGCGCTTGAGGGCGGGCTTAATTTAGGGCGCACGGCCTTAGATATTATGCTGGCGGATGTAAAAGAAAAAGGCGAGAGCATGGCGACAGCCTTATCTTTTCAACCTTTAAATACCCATTCCATACTAAATGATTTACGTGAAAAAAGCGGAATACAAGATCTGACTTTATTAACCGTACAAGGCCGAATTTTAGAGGTTTCAAGTAGTGATTCAGGGACTTTTTTGCCTGAGTTGCCAAGCATTGTTCAGCTTAGGCAAGCGCGTAAACATACCGTGGCAAGTATTGAACCTATCGGCGATAAAGGTTTATATTTACGCGTGCTGGCACCCGTCAATGGGCAAGACTTAACTGGTGAACTACGTATATTACAGCTGTTGCAGCCAGTACCTAAACCGTTAGCAAAAACAGCTGAAGCGGTACAAGATGTCTATCAAGATTATCAGCAGCTTTCATATAGTCGTGCTTCATTAAGGGAGGTATTTGCCCTTACGCTCACTTTGGTGATGATGCTGGCGATGCTGGGAGCGGTTGCTGTGGCTTTCGTGTTAAGTCGGCGCCTTTCTGCACCATTAACCGTTTTAGCAGAAGGTACTAAGGCGATTGCTAGCGGTGACTACAGTACGATGTTGCCTGCGCATGGTAAAGATGAGTTGGGCGTGCTGGTGCAATCATTCAATAGCATGACGCAACAGTTAGGCGATGCGACAAAAGCTGCTGATGGAAATCGTGCGCGAGTTGAAGCCGCACGCGGCTATTTAGAAACCATACTCGCGCATTTGTCATCAGGCGTGATGGCGCTCAATAAACGTGGCGAGTTGCGCACATTTAACGAAGCGGCTATGAACATACTTGGGGTGCCATTGCAAGGTTATGTCGGCCTGCAGCTAGAACAAATTAACCTTAAATATCCCCGATTGGAAAACTTTTTACTTACTGTGGCTAAGAATAGCTTAGATGATATTGAGCAAGCTGGCACTCATAAAGAAGATGGTCAAACCCAGGTAGAATTGTTAGGTGCTAATGGCAAGCAGATACTAACAGTGCGTGGCACGCGCTTACCTGATGGCGGCTATGTTGCGGTATTTGATGACGCAACCACGATGATACAAGCGCAACGCGATGCAGCATGGGGTGAGGTGGCAAGACGACTTGCGCATGAAATTAAAAATCCGCTTACGCCGATTCAACTATCAGCAGAACGCATGTCGCATAAATTACTGAGTAAGCTGAATGATGCTGATGCGGAAATGTTAAGACGTTCGACAGAAACCATCGTTAACCAAGTAGATGCGATGAAGCGCATGGTGAATGAGTTTAGTGATTACGCGCGTTCACCAGCGCCACAACTACAAAAGCTAAACTTAAACAATCTCATTAAAGAAGTAGTTTCACTTTATGATCATTCGGGTAGTAAGATAAGTTTGGTGTTAGAAAAACAGCCTTGTTCAATAAAAGGCGATAGTACGATGTTGCGTCAAGTGATTCATAATTTGCTTCAAAATGCGCAAGATGCACTTGTAGATCAAGCCGATGCCACCATAGCGGTTCAGACTAAAATTGAAGGTGAAATGTTAGCGCTCACTGTCACCGATAATGGCTTAGGTTTTCCTGAAGACATGCTGTTGCGTGTTTTTGAACCTTATGTCACAACCAAATCACATGGTACTGGCTTAGGCTTAGCCATCGTGAAAAAAATTATTGAAGAACATAAAGGCAGTATTAAAATTGAAAATGTGCCAAAAGCCATGCAAACCACAGGTGCAATTGTTGCAATCAAAATCCCACTCTTGATAGATACACTTAGTCATACGGAATCATAAAGAAGATAGAAAATGGCATCAAAACATATATTAGTAGTTGACGATGAAATTGGTATACGCGAGCTTTTGCGCGATATTCTGCAAGACGAAGGCTACCAAGTACAGCTGGCAGAAAATGCTGCCGCAGCCCGTGCAGCACGCTTGCATGAACGCCCTGATCTTGTGTTGCTTGATATTTGGATGCCAGATTGTGATGGTATTACGCTGCTTAAAGAATGGGCGAATAGCAGTTTATTGACAATGCCCGTGGTGATGATGTCAGGGCATGGCACGATTGATACTGCAGTAGAAGCAACACGTATCGGCGCTTTTGACTTTTTAGAAAAGCCAATTGCACTACAAAAGCTCTTAAAAACTGTAAGTGCCGCGTTAAAACACAGTGAACAGTTGCCAAAATCAGAAATGAATCTCAGCAGTTTAGGCAAAAGCCCGATTGTTACAGCACTTAAAGATAGGCTAGATAAAATTGCCGTTGGCGTTAGTCCTACGCCAATTTTATTGATTGGCCCTAAGGGTTGTGGGGCGGAGCTTTGCGCACGATATTTACAAGATGCTGGTAGCCCTTGGCTGCAACTCACGGACTTCAACCAACTGGTAGATACGCCTTTGGACATACTTGAATCGGTTCGTGGTGGCGTATTATTTCTTTCCGAGATTGCCGATCTTAAGAAAGCTGAACAAAAAGGCTTACTGCTGTTAATTGCAAAATCAGAAAAGTATCATGTGCGTGTTGTGTGTGGCACCAGCGAAAACTTACCTAAGTTACAAGCTGAATCTTTATTTGATCTCAATTTATTTCAAGCTTTGTCTGCGGCATCTTTACGTGTACCAGCCTTAGATGAGCATAGGGAAGACATCCCTGACTTAGTAGTTGCGATTGCTAATTTGCAACTCGAGTTGGCGGGCTTGGAATACCGCGAGTTTGATATAGCCGCATTAAATGCGCTACGTAATGCTAATTGGCCTGGCGATTTGGCGCAATTAGATGCCGCAATCAGAAATTTAATACACACGAGTTTGGGTGAGAAAATCACTTTAGATGATGTGAAGCGTGTTTTGCACCAGTTTGATAACTCTGAAGTGCAGGTTAATACTGCTGAAATTAAAAAGCATAAACCAGTACAAGTTGGAGAGGTCAATATGGCGGACGCTCTAAGTATGTCATTCTTAGACCAGCCTTTGCGTGAGGCGCGAGACGACTTTGAGCGTATGTATTTTCAGCATCACATGAAGGCTGCGGCTAATAATATGAGTAAATTAGCCGATATAGCTGGATTAGAGCGCACACATTTGTACCGTAAACTCAAACAGCTTGGGATTAAGATTAAGTAATCAGGCGTCATTCCCGAGCAGTCGAGAATGACGATTAAACGTGAAAGGTCTAGGTTTTATCTAGCAAGAACGTTAAACCGCAAGTGTATTCTGACCGCCGTATATTTCCTTTAAATACCTAATTCCAAAATCACAGGTGTATGGTCAGAAGGTCTTTCCAGTTTGCGTGGTGTTTTGTCGATAGCCACAGCGATACAAGCTGATTTAAGCGCGTCGCTAACTAAAATATGGTCAATGCGCATACCGAAGTTACGTCTGAAACCCATCATGCGGTAATCCCACCAGCTAAAGCTTTTTTCTGCTTGCTCAAATAACCTAAAGCTATCATGCAATCCCAATTGAAGCAGTTTTTGAAAATGCTCGCGCTCTTTTGGGCTGACTAATATTTGCCCAAGCCAGGCTGCAGGGTCGTGGCAATCACGGTCTTCAGGTGCAATGTTGTAATCACCTAATAAAACTAATTTTGGGTACTTTTTAAGCTCAATCGCTAACCATGCATTAAGCGCACTTAACCAGCGCATCTTGTATTCATACTTTTCAGAATCCACAGCTTGGCCATTTACAATATACACACACACTACTCGCACGCCGTTAATAGTGGCAGAAATCACACGTTTTTGCTCATCTTCAAAAGCGTTAATACCATGCTCAATATCTGTCATTTCATGAGTGCTTAAAATTGCCACGCCATTGTAGGTTCTTTGCCCACTATGAATGGCGTTGTAACCTGCCTCTTTTAATTCAGCATAAGGAAACTTGCTATCTTCTTGCTTAGTTTCT
Source organism: Methylotenera sp. (assembly GCF_029946165.1). Taxonomy (GTDB): domain Bacteria; phylum Pseudomonadota; class Gammaproteobacteria; order Burkholderiales; family Methylophilaceae; genus Methylotenera. Next base: position 182,491 of record NZ_JAQSDZ010000010.1, on the reverse strand, counting down.
TGCAAGCAAAGCACGTCAATGGGGTTATCACGGAGCCAATCTAGTACATGCGGTAGGCGCACATTCAGTGAGTTTACGTTCCAAGTTGCAAGTTTCACGGCTCAATCTCAATTATGGTTTAGCCTATTTTAGCATGTGTAAATAATTGCATATAATTCTATATAAATGAGACCTTTGTACGAACCAGAATTTAGGTGTGTCTTGAGCAGAGTTATAAAATCCCGTCTTAACCGCATGCGACGGAAGGACGAATTTGTAAGTTTTTATAACGAAAGTGCATTCGTGCAAAAGTCTCTTAATGAATTTAAATCACGGTTCTTGTTGTATGTTAAAGTCACGCTTTTTGCGAAAAAGCTCACGTGATAAAAGCAGCAATTTTTGATATGGATGGCTTACTGATTGATTCTGAGCGCATCATCATGCAAGGCTGCATACAAGCCGCAGAACAAATTGGTATTAACTACACGCAAACTGAGTATGTTGAGTTAGTTGGACGAGTTTGGTCAGATTCCACGCGCATCATGACTCAGCAATTGGGTGGAGAAGCCAACTTTAATCACGTGTTACAAGGCTTAAATACCTACTTAGATCTGCGCAATCATGTGTTTCCCCTGAAAGCAGGCGCACAAGCTTTATTACACCACTACCAAACCAATGGCGTGATTTGTAGCGTGGCTTCTTCATCGCCAATGCAACACATTACCCATCGATTAACGCATACTGGTGTGTTGGATTATTTTAGTCATCTTACCAGCGGTCAAGAAGTTTCCCGAGGCAAGCCAAACCCAGATATTTATTTACTTGCAGTAGAGAAGCTAGGCTTAAAAGCCAGTGAATGTATCGCGTTTGAAGATAGCGAATTAGGCGCACAAGCCGCCATAGCCGCAGGTTTAAAAGTAGTTGTGGTGCCAGATTTAAAACAACCTAGCGACTTTGTAGTGCAAAATAGTTACCATGTAGTTAATAACTTAAGTGATTGGCTGACTTTGACTAATGTTGATAACAAATGTGCTTGAGCTAAAAAGTGAATCTGATTATTTATCTAAAGCGTTTTTGGCCTCAAGCCATGACAGGTGGTTGGGCTGAAAAATACCGCGCTGCTGTAGGTGCTTTATGTGGCATTTTATTTACGGGTTTGATTGCTCAATACGCGGTTAATTACGACCCTATCGCGACCTTTTTCTTGATTGCTCCCATGGGAGCTTCGTCAGTTCTACTGTTTGCTCTACCCAGTAGCCCTTTAGCGCAGCCGTGGTCTATTGTTGGCGGCAACATCATTGCCGCATTGACGGGAGTGAGCTTTGCATTATTGTTTCCGCAGAATATCTCGCTCGCCGCAGGGCTAGCTGCCATGTTTTCCATACTCTTAATGTTTGCCTTGCGTTGCTTGCATCCGCCCAGCGGCGCTGTTGCGCTTACCGCTGTTTTAGGTGGACCAGCGATTCATGCGCTGGGCTACGGATTTGTACTTTGGCCAGTGGCTGTTAACAGCTTTCTATTATTAGGCATGGCTTTAATTTACAACAACCTGACTGGACGCACCTATCCACCTGCATCCGCGAGCGAAAAAACGGCCTCTCCCGCGCAAATGCATTATCAATTCGGCTTTCGCGAAGAAGATCTCAACGCAGCACTGCAGCAATTTGATCAAATTATTGATATTAACCGTGATAATTTAAAGCAATTGTTAGAGCAAACTGAGCTCAATGCTTATAAGCGTAAGCTGGGAGAAATTCAATGCAATAAAATCATGAGCCCTGTGACTTTTGCCTTGGAGTATGGGCATAGATTAGAAGATGCTTGGGAAAAGCTCAGGCAAAGCCCTTACCCAGCCATTCCTGTAGTTAACAAAGCAAACCGAGTGATTGGCCTATTAAGTCACGATGACTTTATGCGCCACGCCAAACCTGAATCATTTGCGCATGTGGAATCACGCTTTAAGCAACTTATCCGTCGCTCGCATCGCACACATAGCACTCAGCCAGAAGTAGTTGGGCAAATTATGAGCACCCATGCCGTCACCATTCAACATGACGCGCATATTGTGCATATTATTCCGCTTATCACCACGCATGCCCTGCATGTTATTCCCGTGGTGGATGATGAAAAGCGCTTAGTAGGCATATTGTCGCAAACCGATGTGATTAATGCCTTGTATAAATAAAAGTTTAGTCAGGCTTTAACAACCAAACCTGTTCTGTAGCTGGGTATTTACCTTTCAAACCATCGGCTAAGGTCTCGCTTGCTAGCAAAGTTAAGTCATAAACAGCTTGGTAATGCTGTTTTACTTCATCCGCACCAATTGAGAATGGCGGCCCCGCATGCACAGACTGGTCATACTCAAAGCAAATCAGTAATTGGGGTGCCTTGTTTGTGAGCGCCATTAAATGCTCGGTGTAGGTTGTGCGCATATCTTCAGGCAGCGCCACCAAAGCAGCACGGTCGTACACTGCCTCCACCTTGCCGAGTAAAGCTTGGTTAATCTCAAAAATATCACCATTCCATAGGGTGATATTAGGCGCGCTATACTGGACCAACCTACCCACTTGAGTAATGGTTGGCATAAGGTTTAACTCACTAAACAAAGCCTCAACCGCAATAGTGCTCAACTCGGCCCCAACCACTTGGTAGCCCTGCGCCAGCAACCAATGAATGTCTAAGGTTTTGCCACATAAAGGCAAAAAAATGCGGCTATTTGACGCAAGTTGTAACGCAGGAAAATGTTTAACCAATAATGGATTGGCTTCAGCTAAGTGAAAACCAATCTCGTCTTTTTGCCATTTACTGTGCCAGAAATCGTGTTTCATTATAACGACCTATATGCTTGTTTTTCGTGCGTGGGTGTGGCTGGGAAAGCAAGCCCAATCTGTTGAGAACGAACCATTTCATTTAAATGCTGTTGTCTTAAAGCATCTGGGCTTCTATTGAGTAGTTTTGCGAGGACATGCAGTGTTAGAAACTGGTCTCTACAAACACTACTAATCAATGTTTTCATTTCATCTGAAGCTAATCTTTTGTTATTTCTAGCTTGGTTCGTTAATCCTTCTAATTTGCTTTTAAGTATAGGTGATAGGGACTCTATATCATCAACTATTGGCACTGTTAATAAAGGACTAATCCAACACCCATCAGAGTTTCTGTTCCCTTTCTGGGTCGTTAAATGTTCGGAGCTACGATTCAAATGTTCGGAGCTGCTCACCATATATTCGGAGCTGCTCCCTATATATGAAAATACTTGATCTGGTGTTGGTAAATTCTCTCCCGGTAAGTGGTATACAGTTCCTTTTCCTGATCGACCGTTGGTTTCCAAATATCCCTGACGAACTAAACCCTGCAAGCATGTAGATAAATCATGGGGGTGATCAGTACTTATTTCGAGTAATCTTTGATGCGTCACTACACGCTCAATTTCTGCTGTTGCAAGAACTAGTCGTTCTGTAGTTTTTAATGCATCAAATTTTTGTTTAAATCTGTCACGCAGCTTCGCTAAAACTGGTTCAGGCAATAAATCTAGCATACGCAATTCAAGCAACGTTTGTTCTGGGTCATCTTTTTGATATAAAGCGGGAGGTCGCCAATGCTGACTACCCCAACCACTATATATTTTTGGAACACCAGAACCACCACGTTCCCCTAGACCTATCATAAGAAACATTTGGTGCATTAAACGATTGCGGCAATCACTTTCACCTCCACGCAAAACTTGTTCAATCGGCAAGCGTAATCCACCAGGGTTTCTAAAACCAAACATATCTGGACGTTTGACCACAAGTATTGAAAGTCGACCACTATAGTCGGCATGAACCAATGTATTAACCAACGCCTCTCGGAGAGCCTCATGAACAGGAGTATCATCCCGTCGTTGGTCCCCTTTTAATTCGAAAGGAATCTTGATGTCGGATGTAATTTTCCTATACACTCTGCGGTAAAAGTCAAATACATTGCCAGACCATGAGCCATCAGGGCATATTCTATCCACCCATCTATTTTCTGTGCGGGCTTCAGGTCGTTCTTGATAGTCAACAAAGTAATGAGGTACAGCCGCCTGAATGGCATGCCATTGACCAAACATTAATAGACCAGCTAAGGTTAATCCCTCATCACCTGTACTTCTATCTCTACGCCATGCACCTATTTGTTGTAGAAAACTAGCATCTTGATGTTCCAAAAAAGGATGCGTTGGATTCCGGTCATATAAAGATTGCCTAAATATCCGAAGACTCTCTGCATCCAAATCAATTAACCCGAAACCCTTTAGTATGCGTTGATCACGGTCATCCTCAATTTGTTCAGTAAGCATACGCTTCACATCTTCATCATCACATTTACGATCTCCTTCATGTAAGCGTTTGAATGAATTGCCACCCATTGGATTGCCATTAAGATAAACAGGTTTTTGTTTACGAGAGGCAACAGGAACTTCGATTAAGATAACATCGCCGTTTTGCAAGCTAACCTTGCGAACCATCGCATCCGTAATGAGGTTAATGCTCACTTTTTGTTTGTTATTTAAATTATCAAAAAGCTCTTTAATGATGCGATCTGCATCTGGAACGCCTTTTAGTTCGAACTTACCTTGCTTCTCTTTGACCCCAAGTATGATCAAACCTCCATGTGTATTAGCAAATGCACTATAAGTCGGCCAGAAATCATCAGGAAGTTTGCCACGTCCATCTTGACCTGTACCAAGCTTGCATTCAACAATAACGGACTCACAGAGCCAATCTAGATCATTAATGTCATTAAATTCAATCAATTAAGTTCCTTATCTGCTCATTCCATTATGCCGTAACAGCGCATCCATACTAGGTTCTCTGCCCCTAAACGCTACAAATGACTCCATGGCAGGACGTGAACCACCTTTTGCTAGTACTTCATCTTTAAATAGCTTTCCAGCTTCAGCGGAGAGTGTGCCCATTTCTTCAAACAGGCTGTAAGCATCGGCAGAGAGTACTTCTGCCCATTTGTAGCTGTAGTAGCCTGCGGCGTAACCACCTGCAAAAATATGGCTAAAGCTGTTGGGGAAGCGGTTCCATTTTGGTGGTCTGACCACAGCCACTTCGTCACGAATTTGTTCGATTAAATCTAGTGCGGTTTGTTTACCATTAGGATCAAACTCGCCGTGTAGGCGCATATCGAACAGTGAAAATTCAATTTGGCGCATGGTTTGCATGCCTGCTTGAAAGTTTTTAGCGGCGACCATTTTGTCGAATAATTCACGTGGTAATTGTGCGCCTGTATCTACGTGGGCGGTCATGTGGCGTAGCACTTCCCATTCCCAGCAGAAGTTTTCCATAAATTGGCTTGGTAGTTCAACCGCATCCCATTCCACACCTTTGATACCTGAAACGCCGTATTCATCCACTTGCGTGAGCATATGGTGCAGGCCGTGACCAAATTCATGGAACATGGTGATAACTTCATCGTGCGTGAATAAGGCTGGCTTACCGCCAACTGGCGCAGAGAAATTACAGGTTAAGAACGCAACTGGCAGTTCAATGCCGTCGGCTTTTTTGCGACGGGTAATCGCTTCATCCATCCAGGCGCCACCACGTTTGTTGTTGCGGGCATAGAGGTCTAAATAGAAGTAGGCGATAGCCTTACCTGCGGCATCATTAATTTGGTAAAACGCAGCGTCTGCGTGCCAAAGCGGAGCTTCGGCTTTTTGTACTTGTACGCCAAAAATAGTTTCTGTGACTTTGAATAAACCTTCCAGTACTTTACTTTCAGGAAAGTATTGTTTCACTTCTTGGTCTGAGAAGGCGTATTTATCTTCACGTAGTTTTTCGCTAACGTAGCCGACATCCCATGATTGCATGTCTTCAATACCAAGCTTTTTGGCATAGGCGGTGAGTTCTTGCATATCGCGTAGAGCATACGGTTTAGCGCGTTTTGCCAGCGTATCTAAAAACTCAGTGACTTGTGCAGGGGTGTCTGCCATTTTGGTAGCGAGCGAAAGTTCAGCATAGTTTTTAAAGCCTAAGGTTTGCGCTTCTTCTTGCTTAAGTTTCAAAATATCGCTGATAAGTTTTGTGTTATCCCACTTTATGTTTCCATTTTCATCGGGCTTACTAAATTCTGAAGCGCGAGTCGCGTAAGCGCGGTAAAGCGTTTCGCGTAGAGCACGGTTTTCGCCGTATTGCAAAACGGGCATGTAAGAAGGAAATTGCAGGCTAAATTTATACCCAGTTTTGCTTTCAGCTTTTGCAGCCTCAGCAGCGGCTTCAATCGCATCGGCTGGTATACCCGCTAAATCGGCAATGTCTTCAACGTAATGCGCAAAGTCATTGGTGTTATCTAGAATGTTTTCTTCAAATTTTGAGCCTAATTTTGAAAGCTCTTCGCTCACGGCTTTAAAGCGCGCTTTTTGCGCTTCTGCTAACTCGGCACCACCTAGTTTGAAATCACGTACTTCGTTGTTAATAATTTTTTGTTGTGTTGGCGTTAAGCTGGCAAACGCAGCACTTGCTTGTATGGCTTTATACTTAGCGTACAATCGTTCATCTTGCGACATATCACTGCCGTAATCGGTTAACTTTGCTAAGTTATCGTTATAGGCTTCACGTAATTCTGGGCTATTCACCACAGCGTTCATGTGGCCGACTTGGCTCCATGCGCGACTGATTTTATCGCTATGGTCTTCTAACTTAAGTGCAAAGTTTTCCCATGTTGGCGCTTCTGTTGCGGTAGCTAAGCTTTCAACAAGTGCGCGGCCTTCCGTAAGTAAGCTGTCAATGGCTGGGCTGACATGTTCAGGTTTAACTTCATTAAATTTAGGTAAGCCAGCAAGATGCAACAATGGGTTTGACACAGATTATTCCTTAAAACAGATTAGTTAATTAGACGTAGACTAAACGGATAGCGGTAATTTTCGCCCTTGCTAGTAGAGATGGCGGCGATAATGCAGAAAACAATATTCAGCACCCAAATAACAGGAAAAAATAACAAGCCGATGAGTATCCAAGAAAGCACACCAGCGACCATATAAGCCAGCACCATGGTGACTTGGAAATTTAGCGCTTCTCTGGATTGGTCGGCAAGGTATGCATTGTTATCTTTTTTAAGAATCCACACGATAAGCGCAGGCACAAAAGAGAAAATAGTGCCGCCTATATGGGTAATTGTGGCGATGTTTTTATCGTCACTGCTAGGATTTTGGTTGTTGACCAGGGGTTCTTCATGATTAATTTCGGTAGGCATGGAAAGTCCTTTCGATAGTAAATGAGTTTTCTTAAGTAGTTAATTATGAACTGAGATGAAGGCCTAAATCAGAATTTCGATTCAGTTTGGCTACTAATGGTTCAACTTTTTCCAAATCCGTTAAGTTCAGCACTTTGCGGGCATCCGCTTTAAGCATGGTCAATTGGCTATGCAATATTTGTTGTTTTACACTCAATATATGTGATGGATGCATAGAAAGCTGACGCAAGCCCATGCCAATCAATAGCTTGGTTAACCTTGCGTCACCCGCCATTTCGCCACACACTGAAACCGATTTGCCTAACTTTTCACCAGCTTTAATGGTCATTGCAATGAGTTTTAATACTGACGGATGCAATGGGTTGTAAAGGTGTGCAACTGCATCATCGGTGCGATCGATCGCTAATGTGTATTGGATCAAATCGTTAGTGCCGATAGACAGGAAATCTAATTCGTTGGCAAATGCTTCAGCATTAATCGCAGCTGCGGGGATTTCTATCATGCCGCCTAATGGGATATTTTCATTGAACGGAATGTTTTGTTTGCGCAGGCTGATTTTGGCGCGCTCCAACAATAGTTTAGTTTGGCGCAGCTCAGATAACGTACACAGCATAGGCACTAATATTTTGATATTGCCAAAATGCGAGGCGCGCAATAGGGCGCGCAATTGCGTATTAAAAATCTGCGGTTCAGATAAACAATAGCGAATAGCACGTAAACCCAGTGCTGGGTTAGCGCAAGTGACTATCGTTTCAGGATTCATTTGTTTATCTGCGCCCAAATCCAAAGTGCGTATGATGACAGTTGCGCCTTTCATTGCTTCAGCCACTGTTTTATACGCAATAAATTGTTCTTCTTCATCAGGCATTTCACGCCGATTCATAAACAAGAATTCGGTGCGGTATAAGCCAATGCCCGTAGCGCCTGATGCCGCGACTGCGACTACATCTTCTGGCACTTCAATGTTGGCAAATAATTCAATATTCACCCCATCTAAAGTGACCGCTTTAGTCGATTTAATGCGTTGTAGTTTTTGTTGCTCCAGTTCCCACTGCTCTTGGCGCAACTTGTATTCAGTTAAGATGCTGGCATCGGGATTAACAATCACCACGCCTTGTTTGCCATCTACAATAATTAACTCGCCATCGCGAATTAAAGCGTGCGCTCTTTGCAGCGCAACAATAGAAGGTATATTAAGGCTACGCGCTAAAATTGCCGTGTGCGAGGTTACGCCACCAACATCGGTAATAAAAGCGGCAAATTCGTGTTGTTTAAATTGAATAGCATCAGCGGGCGAAATATCGTGCGCTACTAAAATGAGCTTGTGTTCTTGACTCGCGGCGCTGATTTTCTGCTCGGTACTTAATTGGCTAGGATGGCCAAGCAGCACCTTAATGACACGTTCAACAACTTGAATCACATCTTGCTTACGTTCGCGCAAATACTCATCTTCGATTTGCTCAAACTGCTCGACAATATCGTCCATTTGCAGCTTGATTGCCCATTCGGCATTGCATCGCTCGTTTTCGATTATTTTGATGGGCGCTTCAGATAAAGACTTATCTGCCAACATCATTAAATGGGTACCAATGAAAGCGCTTATTTCAGCAGGCGCATTTTTACGCAAACTTCCGTTAATGGCTTCTAAATCCGCTTTAACCGTATCTATGGCATCGATAAAGCGCTTTACTTCATCCTTAATCAAATGTGGCGGAATCTGGTAATGAACGACCTCTAACAGTGCATTAGAAATGAGATGTGCTTGCCCAATCGCAATGCCGCTAGAAACGCCTACGCCATGAATGCTAAAACTAGTCAATGTTATCTCCCTCGCTAGAAATCACTTTTAGCACTCTCATGAAAGTTACTCGCCTTCACCAAAAAAATTCGTAATCAAGGCTGTTAAGCCTTCAATAGCTTCTTTCTCATCTGCACCGCTGGCTTCTAGTTTGACAATAGAACCTTTGGCGGCTGCTAACATCATCACGCCCATAATACTTTTTGCATTCACACGGCGATCATTGCGAGTTATCCAGATTTCGGATGCAAATTTACTCGCAGTTTGCGTTAATTTAGTTGATGCACGTGCGTGCAGCCCTAATTTATTGATAATCTCTACTTCAGTGCTAATCATGCTTTATAAGCCCAGTTATATTGTTATTTATTGTTCTTGTGAGGTCGTTTTAAGATGAATCTTATGATTCAATACTACGAAGGTACAAACCTGTCACAACGCTCTCTATCAAAATGCACAACGCCTTCACGCCCACCACTCACAGCTTTTTCTACCAATGCCATAAGTGATTCATGTCGGTAAGTCATGGTGCGAACTATCATTGGCATATTGACGCCTGCTACGCCTTCAACCTTACCTGGAACGAGTAGTTTGCTAACAATATTGCAAGGAGTTGCACCATACATATCTGACAGCACTAGAACGCCGTCACCTTGATTCAGTTCTAGTATCAATGCCTTAGCTTTAGGAAGTAACTCACTTGGGTCGTCCGAAGTGTTAACTGCTAAGAAAGCTAATTGCCGAGGTTCATTGCCTATCACGTGTTTAGCACATTCTTTTAGGCTTTCACCTAAACTTCCATGCGCGATTATTAAAATTCCAATCATGTTTACCTCAACCCATTTATCTAAAACTTAAGTACTAAGATCGGGGTAATGAAACCCAGGGATTCAATACTAACTTTCTAGATTTGTTTTAATTTTAATCAATGACTACATTATTTTAGAACGGCATCTTAAAATGGCGCGTCGAAATTTCTATTTTAATTCGCGGTGCCGCGTTAATACTTTTTGTTTAGGCGCAAAATATTTAGTCAGTTGCTCTACAAAGTAAACTGAGCGGTGTTGTCCGCCAGTACAACCAATTGCCACGGTTAAATAACTGCGGTTGTCTGATACAAAACAAGGTAGCCATTTTTCAATGTAATTTTTAATATCATTTAACATGTCCTGCACGTTAGCTTGAGCTTCTAAAAACGACTTAACATCAGCATCTAAACCAGTTAAATCTTTTAATTTTGGATCGTAATGTGGGTTAGGCAGGCAACGTATATCAAATACAAAGTCAGCATCTAATGGAATGCCATGTTTAAAACCAAATGAGGTGAAGAGTAGCGTTAAGCCAGAGCTCTCAATGGCTACTGCATCTTTTATCCATGCTCTTAATTTATTGGCGCTAATATAGCTCGTATCAATCACATGACCTAGCTTACCTAAATCGCCTAGCAATTCGCGTTCTTCAGCAATGCTTTCAGCAAGTGTCGTGGTGTCTTTGCTTAATGGGTGTTTGCGACGCGTTTCGCTAAATCGTTTAACAAGTGTTTCAACATTAGATTCTAAAAACAATACTTGAGCAATAATGCCTTGTGACTTTAATTGTTCAATGTGAGCGGGCAGCGTTTCAATGGCCACGCTGCGGCTATCAATGCTAATAGCCACGCGGTCATAGTTGGTGGTGATTGGATTATCTCGTCGCTTATTTTCAGACTGTAAATGCGCTGCAATTTGTGACAACATCGTGGCTGGTAAATTGTCTACACAATAGTAGCCACTGTCTTCCAGCGCATGTAGCGCAATACTCTTGCCAGAACCTGAAAGCCCTGTGACGATAATGAGATGTTTCATAGCGTTATTTAACTAATTGCTGTTTTTTCATTTCACGCTGTTGGCGTTGGGTAAATTGTTTAGTCGCATTGATGCCCCGTAATAATAGCATGTGGTTGCGTATCGCGACCTCTACTAACACTGCTATGTTGCGGCCAGCCGCGATGGGAATCTGCACTTTAGCAATCTTCATCCCTAATACTTCTTCATGCAGTTTTTTAATGCTTAATCGGTTGAGTTGGTCAGGCGATTGTTTATCCGCCATGACTAATTGAATAATCAAATCTAGTGGCTTGGTTGGTTTGACTGAATTATCGCCAAATAGTGCGCGGATATTCAGAATACCCAAGCCGCGTACTTCTAAAAAATCTTGTAATAAAGGCGGACAACGACCTTCGATACGTTCGGGTGAAATGCGATAGAAATCCACAATGTCATCAGCAATTAATCGATGCCCGCGGGAAATGAGTTCTAAAGCTAGTTCACTTTTACCAATGGCAGCTTCACCTTTAATGAGCGCGCCAAAGCCTTGCACTTCCATAAATACACCATGTGCGCTGACTGATTCTGCAACGGCTTGCGCCAGAAAATGGTTCAGAATGTCCATCAACCCTGGGCTGGGTAATGTTGAAGTGAATAGCGGCGTATTGCGATTATTGGCTTCTTCAATCAGTTTATCGGGTACTTGTTCGCTATTAGCTACAATCACAGCGGCTAGGTTAGTGGAGTATAGATTTGCAATTGCACCATCTGCCTCATCCGTTTTTAAGCTGCGCAAATAATCCATTTCAGCGCAACCTAATACTTGTACGCGATTCGGATGAACAAAATTGACATGCCCGATAAGGGCCAAAGAAGGCTTTGAAACAGTTTCGCTAGTGAGGGAATTAGACCCGCCGTTAAGTCCGGCAATCCAATTAAGTTTGAGCTTAAGGCGGGTTTGTTTGAATAGCTCAGCTACATTTATTTGAGCCATGTTAAGTTACAAGATGTGTGTAAAAATTATTCAATACTTTGGTGCTTAACTGCGCCATTCGTTTTGTGATGATCGGCATTTTTTTCTTTGTGTTTTACGACTTGTCGATCGAGCTTATCGGTCAGCATATCAATTGCGCTGTACATATTATCGTCTGTACAGGCAGCATGTAAATCGTTACCAGGAACATGCAGCGTAGCCTCTACCTTTTGGATAAGTTTTTCTACACTCATGGTGACTTTGACATCAATCACGTGATCAAAGTGGTTGCTAATTCTTCCTAATTTGCTTGTGACATAATCGCGTAATGCAGGAGTTACTTCTAAATGATGACCAGTTAATTGTAAATTCATGACTTGCTCCTTTTTAAGATATTCTCAAAGTTTGAATTTCCTAAAAGCTGCTGTGTGTGAAAAATTTAGCACCTTAGCGTTAGGATCTTAACTTTTCGAACAATTTCAGTTTACTACTTTAATTCACGTCTGTGCCATGCGAATAGAGAATTTTTTATGCTTCTGTTAAATCAATTGCAATGAATACTTTCATTTAGCGGGTCAGCTAAAAAAACTAAAGAGATTTTCTCAGGCTAGCTGGAGCAATATTGAGTGACTCGCGATATTTTGCAATGGTGCGGCGTGCAACAACAATACCTTGCTTGGCTAATAGCTCAGTAATTTGGCTATCTGAGTAAGGTTTTTTAGGATTTTCCTGATCAATTAATTGCTTAATCAATGCGCGAATTGCAGTGGCGGAGCAAGTACCGCCTGAATCGGTTGCCACTGAGCTACCGAAAAAATATTTCAACTCGAAAATCCCGCGTGGTGTCAGCATGTATTTGTTGTTGGTGACGCGTGAAATGGTTGATTCATGTAGCTCAAGCTCTTCCGCAATTTCACGCAAGACTAAAGGTTTCATCGCTACTTCACCGTATTCCAAAAAGTTACGCTGGCGGTCAGTAATAGCTTGCGATACTCGTAGAATAGTAGAAAAGCGCTGCTGAATGTTTTTAATCATCCACTTAGCCTCTTGCATTTGGCTTTGCAAATATTGGCTAGAACTATCGCGATTGCGTTTTAAAATGCCTGCGTAAAGCTGGTTAATTTTAAGTTTAGGAATCACAGCATCATTCAAGCTGGCAATCCAAATGCCTTTTACTTTTTTTATGATGACTTCATGTTGAATGTAATGTTCCGAACCAATAATGCTGAAGGCGCTACCAGGGCGAGGGTTTAAGTTGGTAATGACTTGTTGAACACATTTTAAAGTGGCTTCATCACAACCTAGCTCTTTACGTAATTTGCCAAAGTCGCGCGCGCCAAGCGCCGCTAAGTAATGTTTTGCCATCAATTTGGCTAGTTCTAAATGTGGTGTAATTGGCGGCAACAATTCGAGTTGTAATAGCAGACATTCACTTAAGTTACGTGCACCAACGCCAACTGGATCTAAGTTTTGAATATGACGTAGAGCAGTTTGTAGCTCTAAAACTTCAATTTCAAGCTCTTCTGGCATCTCTTCTACAATATCTTCGAGCGATGCTTCTAAATAGCCATCATCGTTAATACTATCTACCAATAGCATCGTGAGCGTTTGGTCGCGCTCTGATAACTGCATGAGCTTTAGTTGTGAAAGTAGATGTTCACGCAAGCCGATTTGTAGGGTGTCTTGTTGTTTGTAATCGCTATCATCATCTGCTGGCGTGCTGTTTTCATCCCACAGGCTGCCGTTTGAGTATTCATCGTAATCATCATTGAACTCTGCAGAAAAATCAGTGGTACTTTGTTCAAATTCAGAGGTGCTAGCATCAAATTCAGTTGGTTCGGTCTGACTTAGCTCTGTTTTAACTTCAGTAAACTCGGTGCTGTTTTTTTCAAAGTCAGCATCGCTATTGGCTTCGTATTCTTGTGTAGTATCGACCACATTCCCATCATTGCTTGTTGTGTTTACAGTAACTTCATCATTACTGTTATCGGTTGAGTTGCCATATTCATCTTCACCATCATCGCCTCTTTCTAGCAATGGATTGGTTTGCATTAATAAATCAATTTCTTGATTAAGCTCTAACGTTGATAGTTGCAATAGCTTAATCGCTTGTTGTAACTGCGGCGTTAGTGAAAGGTTTTGCGAAAACCTAAGTTGTAAACCTTGCTTCATAGACGGAAATCTTTACCTAGATACACTTCGCGCACTCTTTCATTTTCAACAATTTCGTTGGGATGGCCTGATGCGAATACATGACCTTGATTAACAATATAAGCACGGTCGCAAATGCCTAAGGTTTCACGCACATTATGGTCAGTTATTAACACGCCGATATTGCGCGCCGTCAAAAAGCGAATGATTTTTTGAATATCAATTACAGCAATTGGGTCAATCCCTGCAAATGGTTCATCTAACAAAATAAAGCTTGGGTTAGAGGCTAAACAGCGTGCAATTTCAACCCGGCGTCGCTCACCACCAGATAAACTCACCGCAGCGCTGTCACGAATATGCGAAATATGTAACTCTTCAAGTAACGATTCTAATTTCTCGTTCATGTCATCTTCTGACATCTCTTGCAACTCTAATACAGCAAGAATGTTTTCAGAGACGGTGAGTTTACGAAAAATAGAAGGCTCTTGCGGCAAATAAGACAAACCCATTCTTGCGCGCATGTGAATAGGCATGCGACTTAAATCTTTGCCATCGAGTAGGATGCGGCCATCATCTAGAGCTACTAAGCCAACTATCATGTAAAAACTGGTAGTTTTACCTGCGCCATTTGGACCAAGTAAACCCACGACCTCGCCACTTTTGACGCTCAAGGAGATATCCTGCACGACGGTACGCGTTTTGTACGATTTACGTAAATTTTCTACAACCAGTTCACTCATTTGCTTACTCACAATAGCTATAATCTAATATTTCTCAATGACTTGATTGAGCATTTGGATTGCCAGTAGTTAATTGCTTGGCTTAGTAGCAGGCTTTGCATTATCAATAACTGGCTCGGTTGTTTTTTTGTTTTTTGGTTGAATAATAGCGTGCACTCGGCCATTAGTGGTTTTTCCATCTACTGTTTTTGTGCCGCCCAAGACTTCAGCATATTCAGCATTAGCGTCATAGCTGATGTAGTCACCATGCACAATATCCTCGCCACGTTTTACCCAAGCTTTGGTATATAACTGTATTTTATCCATGCGACCATCATATTCAATACGTTGGGCGCTACCTTCCATATACTCGTTCTTACCTTCACGCTTTTGTTTAAATGTCGTTGGATTGCCCAATGAGGTACTGTGTTGAAAGCCCGCACTGTCCTCACGCACGATAAGTTTATCCGCATGAATAATCAAAGTGCCTTGTGTCAATATCACATTACCTGAATAAGTGCTGATTTGTTTGGCATCATCTACTTTGACGGAGTCGGCT
Source organism: Methylotenera sp. (assembly GCF_029946165.1). Taxonomy (GTDB): domain Bacteria; phylum Pseudomonadota; class Gammaproteobacteria; order Burkholderiales; family Methylophilaceae; genus Methylotenera. The sequence continues at coordinate 167,289 of NZ_JAQSDZ010000010.1, read as the reverse complement.
TCCAAATCAATTGGCTTATTTCTATCTGCCGACTCAGCTAACGCTAAGTTGGAACAGCTTAACAAAGCTAAGCTTAGAAAAACATAGTTTATTATTAAGTGATGCTGTCTGTTGGTTAATTTTTTAATCATGGCTTCTCCCAAATTCGTACATTAATTCGTATTAGATTTTTGTAATGGTGAACCTGCCTTTTGCTTAGCAGTTTCAGTGGCTTTTGTAGTCTTTTTATTTTCTTCGCTTGGTGGCGATAATTCACTTTGTGGTATTTTCGTTTCTTCTGGTACCGCAGCATTCTGGCTTATTGTCGCCGGCTTTTCGTAATGCGCACGTACTTTATGCAATAGGGTCATGGTGCGGATATTCTTTTCATACACCATCCCCGTGGCGTAAATAACAGTTTTAGGCGCTTGTTTTATTACGACTGGCTTATCGGTTTGCACTAAATCTTGATTGGGCAGAATGTTAAGATACTCTGTTTCAACCGTCATTTCACCTTTACCAGCAAATGCTTGGCGAGTAATTTTAACTTTTTCAACTAGCTGCACTCGTTCACCATCGCTTGCAACATAACCACGTAACGCCTCAACTTGCGTATAAGGCTTGTCAAGACTAAATTGTGTATAACGAGGGCGCTGTAAATCTGTGCTGTCATTATCAGGAAAATGTCTCATTTCCGCTGCGGCTAGTTTATACCGCAACTTACCGTTTACATCGGTTTGAGAAGTCACAAAATTACTCACGATATAATCTGGGTCATGCCTGCTGCTACCATCTAGCTTTGCTTGTGGCGGTTGTACCGTATAATTAATCCACGCGGTAATCAATGCCAGTACCGACAATATCACTATCGGGAAAATAATTGCCGAACGTTTACTCAAGCTCATTAGTTGGAGATACTTGCTTGCGTTAAAAATTGTGCCATTTGTGAATCAAACGTACCTTGCGCCTGCATAATGAGTTCGCAAACCTCACGCACCGCCCCGTGACCCCCTGATTTAGCGGTGACATAATGGGCATATTTCAGTACTAAAGCTGGTGAATCTGGTACGGCAAGTGCAAGGCCGCATTTAAGCATAGGTGGTAAATCCACCACATCATCGCCCATAAATGCACATTGGTTTGCTTGCAAACCGCTTTTACTCATTAAGTCGTTAAACGCCGCTAATTTATCTTCTGCACCTTGGTAGAAATGCGCAACGCCAGTACTTTCAGCACGTTTTTTTACTACGTTGGAGGTACGTCCTGTAATAATCGCCATTTCAACGCCTGTGGCTTTAAGCAACTTCATGCCAAGCCCGTCATGCGCATGAAAAGTCTTATATTCTTGACCATCATCACCTATGGTCAGACCGCCGTTGGTCATCACACCATCGACATCAAGCACTAATAACTTAATATTTTTGAAACGAGCCAGCAACTCAGTATTTAACGTCTTTATGTTCATTACACTTAAACTACTTTCGCTAATAAAAGATCATGCATGTTTAATGCACCAACTAAAACGCCTGCATCATCAATAACTAACAACGCGTTGATTTTACGTTGCTCCATCATCTCAACGGCTTCAATGGCTAATTTACTTTGATGAATGGTAAATGGATTTTGATGCATCACGTCTTTAATACCAGAAATAGCAACATCTACCTTTTGCTCAAACGCTCGGCGTAAATCACCATCGGTAAAAATACCAATCGGCATATTGATGCTATCAACAATTGCGGTAAGCCCTAAGCCCTTGCGTGTCATTTCTAACAAACCATCAGAAAGATTGGCATTGATAGCAACTTTTGGAATTTGTTCGCCAGTGCGCATTAAGTCACTTACATGAATTAGTAAACGTCGACCAAGGCTACCGCCCGGGTGAGAGCGCGCGAAATCTTCCGCGGTAAAGTCACGCTGATCGAGTACGCACAGCGCCAGCGCATCACCTAAAGCCAGAGCAACCGTTGTGCTCGAAGTTGGCGCTAATCCAAGTGGGCAAGCTTCTTTCGCGACATGTGCGCTTAAATGAATATCCGCGGCTTTTGCTAAAGTGGATGAATCATTACCTGTAATAGCTATAATGCTTGCGCCTAACCTTTTGAGCGGCGGCACAATGGCGAGAATTTCATCGCTCTCACCGGAATTTGACAGCGCAATCACAATGTCGCCCGTGGTAATCATGCCTAAATCGCCATGGCTGGCTTCTGCAGGATGCATAAAAAATGCTGGCGTACCAGTACTAGCTAATGTCGAGGCTATTTTGCCGCCAATATGGCCAGATTTGCCCATGCCACTTACTACAACGCGTCCTTTGCATTGTAGAATAAGTGCGACTGCATCCGTAAATTGTCCATCCAGCCTCAAAGCAAGTGCATTGATTTCACTGGCTTCTAATAGCAGTACATCACGGGCCAGCGCTAGTGTGTTTTGCTCAGTAGTTGCAGATTTTGATAGGTTACTTTGTGCTGACATTTATTTTAAGCTGCATAATTAATAGCATTTTTCGAAAATTGACATAATTATCGGTTAGTATAAAAGGGAAATCGTCACACATAAAGCCTAAATAAGCTTCAAAAATGACATTTTTGCAAAAACCAGCAAAATACTATTGTTTTAGGCACACATTTTGCTAATGTGATTTTGCTAGCTGGTTTTTTAGTATCTACTTAATTGACAAAAAACAAAAGAACTTAACTGATATCTAGTTACAATTTATAGCTCATGATGAACGAAACTTTACCATTAATTTTAATTCTGCTTGTCAGCGCTGTATTAGCCGTTGCCTTGTTCCGCAGGCTGCGCTTGCCAGCGATGTTGGCTTATTTCTTAGTCGGTGTGATGCTTGGCCCGCATACCTCTGGCTTACTTACAGAAAGCGAAGCTAATCGCGAGTTTGCAGAGTTCGGCATTGTGTTTCTAATGTTCAGTATCGGCCTTGAATTTAGCTTGCCTCAACTTTATGCCATGCGTAAGAAAGTGCTCGGCTTAGGTGGGTCGCAAGTTTTCATTACACTGGGTGTAGTGATGTGCATCGCCAAGTTAGCGGGATTAGATTGGTCTGCGGCATTTGTTGTGGGCGCGGCTATCACTATGTCTTCTACGGCGATTGTTTCAAAGATTTTAGCTGAACGCGTTGATTTAAACTCACGTCATGGGCGCTTGAGTATAGGCGTACTCCTATTTCAAGACATTGCCGTGGTGCCAGTTCTGGTGCTTATTCCTGCTTTAGGCGTGGCGGGTACTAATCTAACAGACGTACTTGGTTTGGCGATGTTAAAAGCGGCGGCCATGCTGTTGTTCTTATTTACTATCGGTAAATGGTTAATTAACCCGTGGTTTAATTTGGTTGCTAGTCAACGTTCACGCGAACTGTTTGTAATGAACGTATTAATGGTCACATTGTTGTTGGCGTATGCGACTAAGCTCGCGGGTTTATCTTATGCCCTAGGGGCCTTTATCGCAGGGATGTTAATTTCAGAAACCAAATTTAGATACCAAGTGGAGTCTGACATTTCAGCGTTCCGCGACATCTTTTTAGGATTGTTTTTTATCAGCGTTGGCATGCTGCTAGATGTGCAACAAATATCCCATCATATTGGCGCGATTTTATTGGTGTTAATCGCACTTATAATGCTCAAAGCCGCAATCGTTACTTTGGTTGTTAGACTGGTGAAGTACGAAAATGGTGTAGCGATTCGCACTGGTTTGATTCTTGCCCAGGCAGGTGAATTTAGTTTTGTTATTTTGGCGCTAGGTGTAGAGCAAAAACTTATCGGTGGCCCAGCGTTGCAAGTGGTACTTGCTGCCTCCTTACTTTCTATGGTGATTGCGCCGTTTCTTATTCAGTTTAATGGTCGTATTGCCAGAAAGTTGGTGCAAAGCTATAGCCGCAATAGCGGGCAAGTTGTGCAGGATATTGATGATGCGGGTAAGCACTTACATAACCACGTGATTATTTGCGGCTATGGACGGAGTGGCCAGTATCTTGCCCGCTTTTTAAGAGAAGAAGCCATCCCATATATTGCTTTAGATATTGATCCTGCTCGGGTGCTGGAGGCGGCAACCGCAGGGGAGAATGTAATGTTTGGGGATGCAGCGCGACGCGTTGTATTAGAAGCGGCAGGCGGTGCGCGAGCTAAAGCCTTGGTGATTAGTTATGCGGATAATCGTGCCGCTATGAAGATTCTGCATATCGTACAAGAAAATTACCCACAATTACCAGTCATCGTCCGTACAGTGGACGATACCAATATGGAAACGCTAAGAGCGGCTGGTGCCGCTGAAGTGGTACCTGAGATTTTAGAAGGTAGTTTAATGCTAGCTTCGCATGCGCTCATGCTACTCGGTGTGCCATTAAATCGCGTGGTGAAGCGCATTCGTATTTTCCGCGAAGAACGCTACAAATTATTTAAAGGTTACTTCCACGGTATTTCAGATGTGGAAAATGAGGGGTTAGACAATCAACAAGTGCGGCTGCATTCTGTAATTATTTCACCAGGTACATTTGCCATTGGTAGAAACTTGGCTGATATGCATCTGGAAAATTTTGAGGTAGAAGTGAAATCTATACGTCGCCCAAACTCAAATGGCTCTCAGCTTAGCGAGCAAAGCATCTTGGCAGAAGGCGATGTGATCGTTCTGCTTGGTCAGCCAACAGGTTTAACTAACGCACAGAATGCTTTGTTAATAGGGCGAGTAGCTAATAAATAAGCAGGAATTATGACAAAACATGTAGTAATTGTAGGTGGTGGTATTGTTGGCTGTATGACCGCGATGGAGTTGGTCGGTCGTGGCTGCAAAGTCACTATCGTAGAGCGGAACCAAATCGCCAGCCAGACATCTGGTGAATCATCTTGGGCGGGCGGCGGCATTGTTTTTCCGCTCTTGCCTTGGCTTTATTCTGAAGCTGTAAATACGCTTACCAATTATGGGGCGAAGTCTTATGCAGAAATTTGCCAACGCTTATTGCGCGAAACAGGCATTGATACCGACTTTGAGCAGTCAGGCTTTCTGCTACTGCCAAACTTCGATACCCAAGCAGCAACTGCATGGTGCGCTAACAACCAAGTACCAGCCCAAGCCGTTAAAGCATCTGCATTTGGCGTGCAATCGCTCAGTGGCGAAGATGCGTTATGGTTACCTACTGTATGCCAAATTCGCCCGCCATACTTTATGCAAGCCATGCGTAAATGGTTAGAGCAAAACAAAGTCACCATGCTAGAACACACCGAACTTGTGCCGCTAAAAGAAACGCAAAAGTTAAATGAGTGGCAAACGATTGATGGCAAAACTATCAGCGCAGATCAATTTATAGTCACATCAGGCGCGTGGAGCTTTGATTTATTAAAAGAAACTAGCGCAAAATTGAATATCAAACCGATGCGTGGGCAAATTCTGCTGTATAAACCAGAAAAAAACCTTGAGCAAATTGTCTATCGAGAAGGCTTCTACATGATTCCACGTCGCGATGGCTATTTATTAGCTGGCAGCACTTTAGAAGATGTCGGTTTCGACACCTCCGTGACGCAAGAAGTACGCAATGAGATTAGCGCAAAAGCCGAAGCCATTATGCCAGCACTAAAGAATCAAGCCATACTCAAACACTGGAGTGGCTTACGCCCAGGTACTCCAGAAAACTTGCCGACTATTTCAGCGCATCCAACCATCGAAAATCTTTACCTGAATACTGGTCATTTTAGATACGGATTAACCATGGCACCAGCCAGTGCGAAATTAGTGACGGCGTTAATGTTAGGTGAAAAACCGATGATAGATGCCGAGCCTTACCATTGTAGTTATTAGCAGGGCGCGTTCTTGAGTCTTGTAATAGGTCGCTTTCGCGCGACGCACGAATTACTTTCTTTTGCTTAGCCAAAAGAAAGTAACCAAAGAAAAGGCTACCCCCTTCCGCTTATTTCCTGTTCTGCTCAGCTTCCTGGGCGGCCATCGGAAACTCGCTAACGCTCAAACAACCGCTAGCCGAATACTCCCATGAAGCTGAACAGAACAGGCGCGAAAGCAGGGGATCAAAACGCATTGGATTTTCACGAGGGCTTAGTTAATCTCAAACCCCGTCATTCCGACGAAAGTCGGAATCTAGTGACGTTAAATAGACCAGAAGTTTGTAGCTAGTGCTATTTAGTTAAAGCCTAACCTCAGCAACGCGAGTTTTTGATTCTGGGATGTCACAAAACAATATATTGTTTTGGGCATCAAACTGCATAGGCTGATTAGTAAATGGGCAATCGTATTGTTTGCCTGCTTGATTTAAAAATTCCTGAATTTTTGCTGGAGATATTTTTTTCTGCTTAATTTGAACGCTTAAGTTAAGTGAATTAATCAACGCATTTTTAGCATGCATAGAACCAATCAAATACAAGTTTTTTGCAAAGCCACTTGTTAGTCTCATGGCAAGAAAGCTGTTAAATGGGTCTAGCCAATTATAAGCAAATATATTGGTTGTTTCGCCATACTTTTCATTCAGTTCATGCCTACTTGCACTGAATGTAGCTGGTGGTTTTTGTGCTCTATTTAACAAGTCTACTTGCGCGCGATAAATTCTGTTACGAATAAATTCACGATGAAAAACAGTGGTTTGATTTTGTTTTTTTAAAAACTCTATGTTGAAGAAATTATAATCAGCCCTGAGCATGCCAGCCAAGTTATATCTTTCTATATTGGTTGGTTTAAGAACTACTTGTAGTTCCTCAAAATGTTTAATCCCTATTTCGGGAGATTTGAAAAGTAAATTTTCTAGTGAATATAAATTTATTCCGTCTAACACTAAAAAAACAGCGTGCTCTATTGCTGTTGTATCTTGCTTCAAGATATGACTTATAAAGTGATGGTTTGCTAGCCACTTGCTATAAGCCGCTTCAGAATTACCAGTTTGAATATTGAGCTTAATTTCCTCAGCAAGCAGTTTATTCAAATTGATAAGTGTTTGACCGCTGTAATGAATTTGCCCATGACTACTCATACCGCGCCAATCTGGCATATTAAATAAGCTGCTGTAACGGTCTAGTAAGACTTTGTTCTGAAGTAACAAGAATTTAACGCGATCTTCACTAATATAGTTGCCTTTCTTTTTTTCAACTGGAAAATCAGACCAGCAGTCAAACTCATTTGAATCACCTACAAATGACAGTTCACCTGTATTTTCGACTGTTAGTTTAGCGATGAAGTTGTTTAACGAATGCTCATAGGTGCCAATTACAAATTGCCCGTGTTCAATAACATCCGCACCTATTGGCGCATTTAGACCTGATAATGCAACTGCAATATTCTGACTGTCAGGTATATTTTCAGGATTAAGAGCGTAAAACTCATCTCTTCCAATATCTGGTGATTCATCATGGTAAATAGCGAAAGCTATCCAAGTTATCAAGAGTAACAATATTGATAAAATGGTATAGAGCGTTCGCTTAAGTATGATTTTTAGATTTATAGTTTTTGTTATCATGATTTTCTAATGACTGTATTCGTCAGCTTAGCCTTTTAAACTTATTTAGCCACCCAATCTCCAGACTTGCCGCCATGTTTTTCCAATAGCTTAATGCTGCTTATTGTCATGCCTCTATCTACAGCTTTGCACATATCATATATCGTCAGTAAGCCCACGCTTACAGCCGCAAGCGCTTCCATTTCCACCCCCGTTTGACCTGTGGTCTCTGTAGTGGCAGTGCATATGACAGATGTATTTTTATCGTCTATTTCAAAGGTGACAGCTACTTTTGTTAAGCTAATCGGGTGGCACAGAGGAATTAAATCAGAGGTGCGTTTTGAGCCTTGAATCGCGGCAATTCTTGCAATGCCGAGTACATCACCTTTTTTTGAATCACCACTTTTAATCAGTGCTAAGGTACTGGCTTGCATGGTAATTTTTCCGCTGGCAATAGCAATTCGCTTGGTGTGTGCTTTGTCGCCAACATCGACCATGTGCGCTTGGCCACTGTTGTCAAAATGGGTGAGGATGTTTGCTGCGTTGGTCATTTTTTGCTTTCCAAGATCTATTATTTTTATGATTCCTGCTGAACTAGCTCGGTAAAGTAGCTATCATAACAATAATGAAATTAAAAACTATTGTAATTGCAATTTTGCTGATAACAAACGGCACGTTAGCCTCCAATTTGCGGGCGCAAGCTTACGGCGAAGCTGTGTTAACTGGCAAGCCTTACGAAGCGCCTAGAAGCTTTGATTTGAGTCTGCCTGAGCTAGGTGATGTTTCGCAAACTGTGTTAACACCGCTTGATGAAAGGCGCATTGGTGAGCAGATTATGCGCGAGGTATCGACCAGTGACGAGGTGGTGCAAGACGTAGAAATTATCGATTATCTGAATAATCTGGGCAATCGATTGGTTTCTGCCAGCAGTGATAAGCAGCAAAAATTTAACTTTTTTGTGGTGAAGGATAGCTCAATCAATGCTTTTGCCATGCCTGGTGGCGTGGTGGGCGTGCATACAGGGTTAATATTAGCTACCAATACTGAATCTGAACTTGCGAGTGTATTAGGTCATGAGATTGGTCATGTGACACAGCACCATATGGCACGCATGTTGGCTTCACAAAAATATGACATGTTTAAAAATATAGCGGGCATTGCCTTAGCATTGCTGGTCGCGCGCGCTAATCCACAATTAGCGAGCGGTGCGCTAACAACGTCTGCGGCTGTTGGAGTACAAAACCAATTAGATTACACGCGTGACCATGAGCGTGAGGCAGACCGCGTAGGCTTACAAATTTTAGATAGTGGCGGTTTCGATGTGCGCGCAATGCCCGCATTTTTTACCACTCTGCAGCGCGGTACTCGTTTTGCAGAAGGTGGTGCGCCTAGCTTTTTACGTACCCATCCGCTAACTGGAGAACGTATCGCCGATGTCGAAAATCGCGTTTCACAAATGACTTACCGACAAGTGCCAGATAGTGTTGAGTTTCAATTTGTGCGGGCAAAAATCATTGCCAACAATGGTTCGGCAGACACTAATATTGAAGTATTTAAACAAAATATTAATGAGCATAAATATAGCAATGAAGCGGCAGAGCATTACGGGTTAGCAGTCGCATATCTGCGTAAAAATGCTTTGCCGCAAGCCGAGAAAGAGGTTGCTTGGCTGAAAAAAAATGCCCCGTCGCATGCCATGATAGAAAATATAAGCGCACGTATGCAGGTGCTAGAAAACAATCCACAGCAAGCAGCAAAACAATATGCGGCAGCACTTAAATTATACCCAGATAATCGGGCATTAATTTACGGATACGCAGACCACTTTTTAGCGATTAAACAAGCCGATAGCGCGATTAAACTGATTAAAGAGAAGCAAGGTTTATATCCCAATGATGCGCAGTTTTACGATGTATTGGCAAAAGCCTATACTATGCAGAATAAACTTTTGCTGAGCTATCAAGCCCAAGGTGAGTCTTATTTTAGAAAGTATGATCTTGTGCGGGCAATTGAGCAAATGGAGTTAGCGGTAAAAGCAAATGATGGGGATTTTTATCAAAAATCTATCGTTGAAGCGCGGCTTACTGAATTGCGCCGTATGCAAAGCGATGTGAAAAAAGGTTAAAAGGTTAAAAATGCAACGTAGAGATTTCGTTAAGCTCGTATTTGGTGCGTTTACTTTGGCTTTTATTCTACCTAAGAATGCCTTAGCCGCTATATGGAATAAGGCTGCGTTTGAAACTACTCAGTTAAATGAAGCCGAAAAGAATTTAGAAGTTAACGGCGAAAAGCTTAGCCAAGATATTTTGATTACCGTACCAGATAAAGCTGAAAATGGTGCAATTGTTCAGGTTGAAGTCAAAAGCAATATTCTTAACACTGAAACGATTTCTATTTTTGTAGAAAAAAATCCCACCCCACTCATCGCACATTTCAAATTTAGCAATGGCGCCGAGCCCTTTGTGGTGACGCGTATCAAAATGGCGGAAACTTCAGATGTTAAAGTAGTTGTGAAAGCCGGCAATGAATATTTCATGAATGCTAAAAATGTGGTTGTATTAGAGAATGGTTGCGGCTAAGGATTTCTATGGCATCAGATAACATGAAAATGCGCGCCCAGTTAAAAGGCGATGTTACCGAGGTGAAAGTGCTTATGAGTCACCCCATGGAAACTGGCCGCAAAAAAGATGACTTTGATCGATTGATCCCTGCGCATTTTGTTCAATTAGTGACTGCCACCTTAAATGGCAAAACGGTGTTGGAAGCGCAATGGGGAACGGGCATTTCAAAAAATCCATATCTAACGTTTAGATTGTCTGGCGCAAAAACTGGAGACACAATTGAAGTGACTTGGCATGATAACTTAGGCGAAACAGCTACACAAAATATTACTGTCACTTAATAAGTTTAATATTCAAATATGAAATTAAGATAAATTAAATTTATCATAACCATTAGAATGATATATTGGATTTAGTCAATTTAACGCCCTATAATCGCTTCTACCAATTAAAAAAGCAGTAAATTTTATTCAACCCACAATAAGGAAAGAAACTATGTCATTAATCAATACACAAGTTCAACCATTTAAAGCACAAGCTTTTCATAACGGTCAATTTATTGAAGTGAGCGACGTAAGCATGAAAGGTAAATGGTCTGTGGTTATTTTTATGCCTGCCGCATTTACTTTTAACTGCCCAACAGAAGTTGAAGATGCTGCGGATAACTACGCAGAATTTCAAAAAGCAAATGCAGAAGTGTATATCGTTACTACAGATACACAATTCTCACATAAAGTATGGCACGAGACTTCACCAGCAGTTGGTAAAGCAAAATTCCCATTAGTGGGTGATCCTACACACCAATTGACACGTGCGTTTGACGTGCATATTGATGAAGAAGGTCTAGCATTGCGCGGTACTTTTGTAATCAACCCAGAAGGCGTAATTAAAACTGTAGAAATCCACAGCAACGAAATTGCCCGTGACGTTAAAGAAACTCTACGTAAATTAAAAGCTGCTCAATTTACAGCGGCCAACCCAGGCCAAGTATGCCCAGCAAAATGGCAAGAAGGCGCTAAAACAATTACACCTTCACTAGATCTAGTAGGTAAGATCTAAGAAGTTAGTTTTAAGTAGTACGCATTACGTTACACCTTTAAAACATCATTTAAAGGTGTAACGCTTACAAAAGCATTGTTCAAAAGATAATGCTTTTTTATTTGCCAAAATAAGCTGTTTAGGAATAAAAAAAGGGATCATCATGGCATTAGAAGAAAATATCAAAACTCAGTTACAAACCTATTTAGGTATGTTGCGCGAGCCTATCGAGCTCGTTGCTTCATTAGATAACACCGCAGCTGCACAAGAGATGCGTGAGTTATTAGAAGAAATTACTAGCATGTCAGATAAAATTACACTGACTAATGGCGATGATGCGCGTAAACCATCATTTGCGGTGAAACGCGCTGCCACACATAAAAATGCAGGCCAATCAGAGGGTGTGCGCTTTGCTGGTATTCCTATGGGGCATGAATTTACGTCACTTGTATTAGCTTTGCTACATACAGGTGACCATCCAATGAAATTAGAAGCTGAAAAAATTGCGCAAATTGCGGCGGTTGAAGGCACGTTTCATTTTGAAACCTATATTTCTTTGAGCTGCCATAATTGCCCAGATGTTGTACAAGCCATGAACATGATGGCAGTGATTAACCCTAACATCACTCACGTGATGATTGACGGCGCGCTGTATCAAGATGAAGTAAAGGCCAGAGAAATTATGTCTGTGCCAACCATGTATTTAAATGGTGAAGTTTTTGGCGCAGGACGTATGGAGTTAGATGAAATTCTACTCAAAATTGATACTGGCGCAGCAGCACGCGAAGCTAAAAAAATAGACGCGGCAGCGCCTTATGATGTGCTAGTGGTTGGCGGCGGACCAGCAGGTGCTTCTGCTGCTATTTATGCAGCACGTAAAGGCATTAGAACTGGTATCGTCGCCGAGCGTTTTGGTGGCCAAGTGATGGATACGCTAGGCATTGAAAACTTTATTTCTGTGGAAGCAACTGAAGGGCCAAAATTAGTCGCGGCTTTTGAAGAGCATGTGAAAAGTTACGATGTCGATATTATGAACTTGCAACGTGCAGTAAGCTTGTCTGAACCAGGTAAAGATGGCAATAAAAATACTGATTTAATCGAGCTTAAGTTAGAAAGCGGCGGCACACTTAAAAGTAAAGTAGTGATATTGGCTACTGGCGCGCGTTGGCGCGAGCTTGGCGTGCCAGGTGAAAAAGAATACCGTGGAAAAGGCGTAGCTTATTGCCCGCATTGTGATGGCCCTTTGTTTAAAGGCAAACCTGTCGCAGTGGTTGGTGGCGGTAATTCAGGCGTTGAAGCGGCGATTGATTTGGCTGGGTTTGTGGCACATGTGACTTTATTGCAGTTTGATACAGTGTTAAAAGCTGATGCAGTATTGCAGAAAAAACTACGCTCATTGTCAAATGTATCCATTGTTACCAGTGCACAAACCACTGAAGTCACAGGCGATGGCACTAAAATGAATGGCTTAACTTACACCGATCGCGTGACGGGTGAAAGTAAACATTTAGTGCTTGATGCAGTATTCGTGCAAATCGGCTTATTGCCTAATAGTGATTGGCTTAAAGGCACGGTCAACTTAAGTAAGTTTGGTGAGGTAGAAGTGAATCATCATAATGCTACTTCATTACCTGGCGTGTTTGCGGCGGGCGATGTGACTACGACACCTTATAAGCAGATTATTATTGCAATGGGTGAAGGTGCAAAGGCTGCGTTAGGTGCTTTTGATTACTTAATTAGGCAGTAATTTGGTTTAAGTTTTAGCAATATAAAAAATGGCGGATAATCCGCCATTTTTTATGTGTTTAAATTTCTAGTGATAACATTTGAGGTGTATAAATTCACTTAACTTTACAAGTATTAATGCCAATTAAAGAATAAAGGCCACAAAAATTAAAAAGTCCTGTCGCTAATGGAATAACGCCAATCCAAGCCCACGACGGGCCACCTAGCAAAGCCCAAGTAATTAAAGCGGCACCACATGCAATGCGTAATACTTTATCTAAACCTCCAACATTCGCTTTCATCATCACTCCTTTTGAAAAGATATTAATCATATTGAGAATACATTACATACATAAGAGTACGCCATATTGACATCAATACAGTGACTAAAGTTACATTAGAGCAAAGGTTTAATTGGCGTTAATTGCAAAGCCGTCACTTTTCTACGTTTAGCACCTGTAGCGTATTGGTCTGGATTATCAGTAGCGGCGCTCCAGCTATTTTCAGGCTGCATATCAGTTTCAATAGCGCTTTGCACGCTTTGTGCTAAGGCGTCATTGTTAACAATCACACCAACTTCGGTATTTAGATTTTGTGAGCGTGGGTCAAAATTAAAGGTGCCAATAAACACTGTTTTAGTATCAACCACCATAGTCTTGGCGTGAATCGCGAATACAGGTGGCTTGGCATCTTTAGGTAAAACACGTTGCACCAGTTTTTGTTTGATTTGCGGGTCGGGTTTATATTCGTAAACTTCTATGCCCATTCTGATGAGCTGATCACGTTGGTTTCGGTAACCGCTAAAGGCTTCTAAATTGTCTGTAGAAGCCATTGAGTTGGTATTGATACTGACTTTAACACCACGTTTAAGCGCGTTTTTGAACAGTTTTTTCGCTTGGCTAGACATGACTAGATAAGGCGATTGAATCACGATTTGCGTTTTCGCGTTTTCAACTAATTGCGCTAATTTTTGCGTGGTAACGCCACCGCCGCCCATGATGTATTTGTAATTGTTTTTACCTGGCGTATCGCTAATAAACTCAATTGGCGTCCAGATGACTTTTTCGGCAAGTTCAGCAAATACCTTTGGCATCTCATTAATTGCTTTGCGATTTTCAGGGGCGAAGTTTTCAGGTGAGTTAGCGTAATTGTGAAGGTCACTGTAGATTTTTTGAATTTCATCATCTTTTACCGTGACATGTTTCTGCATGAGACCTAAGCCGTCATACAAATCTTCCACGGGTGCGCTAAGTGGGCTATGCCAAAACTTTTCGAAGCTGGCTTGCATGTCTTTTGCTACATCGCCAATCAGTAAAGCATCGCGGTCGCGAAAGTTATACTTTTGGTTATAGTCAAAATATTCAGCCGCCATATTGCGACCGCCAGTTATAGCAAGCTTGCCATCTACTATAAAAGTTTTATCGTGCATACGCTGATTTACACCACGAAAATTGACAACGATATTCATCAAGCGTTTGTGAAATGGTGTGCCTACTGAGTGCTGTGGGTTGTAAATGTGGATTTCAACGTTGGGATGTTTAGCGAGCGCCAGTAAAGATTTATCTGGTGCATCAATTAATAAATCATCAACAATCACACGCACTTTCACCCCCCTATCAGCCGCGCGAAGTAAGGCTTCTGAAGCTAATATACCGATGTTATCGGTACTCCAGATGAAGTATTGCACTTCAATGGTTTTCTCCGCATGGTCAGCCAGCCAAGCGCGCGCGAGTAGGGCATCATCACCTTTATCAAGTACGTAGATGCCACTTTGATTAGGATGAGCGGTAATTTGATTGTCAATGTAAGTCAGTTCGGGCGAAGCCATAGCCATTTGCGCAAAGCAAATAAACGAAACCGCTAGAGTTTTTAGCGCTAACTTAAAGTGGATCAATTGATTTTCCTTTTTGAGACTTTTGCACGAATCGATTTGAAACTTTTATTGGGTAAAACTACCCAATACTCGTCATTCCATCGAAGGACGGAATCCAGTCAGCGTTCAACATTCAAGCATTAAATTACCATCACTAACATTGAGATTTACTGGATTCCGTCCTTCGACGGAATGACGGTAATTTAAGGTTTTTTAGGGCAATTAACTCAATTTTTAGTTTGTTAAAAGGTCTCATATTGCCTTTCTAAGACTTAAAGCCCCACCATACTTAAAGCTACTGCTTCAGCGATTCTAATGCCATCTACGCCAGCAGAGAGAATGCCACCAGCATAACCAGCGCCCTCACCAGTTGGGTATAAGCCTTTGGTATTGATACTTTGCAAATCGACATCATTGCGTTTAATACGAATCGGCGACGAGGTGCGGGTTTCAACGCCTGTGAGTATGGCATCTGCCATATCGAAGCCTTTAATCTGTTTGGCAAATTGCGGTATCGCTTCACGAATTGCCGAAATCACGTATTCAGGCAAAACCGTATCTAAGTTGGTAAGATGAACGCCCGGCGTATATGAAGGGGTGACTTCACCAAATTGAGTTGAGGGTTGATTGGCTAAAAAGTCGCCGACTAACTGCCCCGGCGCTTGGTAAGTGCTGCCGCCTAATAAATAAGCTTGGCTTTCCCATTTACGTTGTAACTCCATACCCGCGAGAGGATGACCCGGGTAATCGACTTCTGGCGTGATGCCCACTACGATGCCCGCATTCGCGTTGCGTTCGTTACGTGAGTATTGGCTCATGCCGTTGGTGACTACACGTCCTTCTTCAGACGCTGCCGCTACCACGGTGCCGCCCGGGCACATACAGAAGCTATATACACTGCGACCATTACTGGCGTGGTGTACTAATTTGTAATCTGCTGCACCTAAAATTGGGTGTTGCGCATTTGGACCATGGCGTGCGGCGTCAATAAGCGACTGCGGATGTTCAATACGGAAGCCGATAGAAAAAGGCTTAGCTTCAATATAAATGCCACGTTTGTGAATCATTTCGAAAGTATCGCGTGCGCTGTGGCCAACCGCTAAAATAAGATGGTTTGTCGCAATGCGTTCACCGCTTGCTAACACCACAGCTTGCACTTGATTGTCTGTAATCTCGATGTCGTCCACTTTGCTTTGAAAACGCACTTCGCCGCCAAGCGCGATAATTTTGTTGCGCATTTCTTCCACCATACCAACTAGCCTGAAAGTACCGATATGTGGATGGCTAACGTATAAGATTTCTTCTGGTGCGCCCGCTTGTACGAACTCATTTAATACTTTGCGACCATAATGATTAGGATCTTTAATTTGGCTATACAGTTTGCCATCTGAGAAAGTCCCAGCGCCGCCTTCACCAAACTGCACATTAGATTCTGGGTTAAGTTTTGATTTACGCCATAAATCCCAAGTATCTTTGGTACGTTCACGCACAGCTTTGCCGCGCTCTAACACGATTGGTTTAAAGCCAGATTGTGCCAAAATAAGCGCCGCAAAAAGACCAGCAGGACCTAAGCCAACAATCACAGGTCGTTCTTTAAGCGTTTCTGGTGCTTGGGCGACAAATTTATAAGAAGTATCTGGCGCAAGTTTTACATGCGGGTCTTTACCCAGTTTGGCTAACACTTTAGCCTCACCATTTACGGTCACATCAAGCGAATAAACTAATAAAATCGCATTGGCTTTACGCGCATCTACACCTCGTTTGAATATGGTATATTCGACTAAATCAGCCTTATTAATCGCCAATTTTTTAACAATGGCGGCATTAATGTCGCTGGGTTGATGGTCAAGTGGTAATTTTATTTCAGTGATTCTAAGCATGTTATTGATTTTGCCCGATGATATTTTATGTGGTACTGATAATATTAACTAGTGCAGATTGATTAGTTAGTGCAGTTTTATTAAAAAAAGGCTGTTATCGACTAGTTTTGCAATGATAACTTATGTTATAAAAGATTGCTTTCAAACATTAAAATTTTAAAGATTGCCCCATGACTTCATCCTCCACGACAACAGCATCAATGAAATTATCAAAAACGTTTACTCAGTTTATTGAATCAGAAAAAGCCAGTGGCATTTACTAATTACATTTACGCTCGTTTGAATTTTGCTCGCTTAAGAATCTTTGCCGCGATAATCAGGAAGTTAATGCCTAGCGTGATGTTGGGTGAATGCAGTACGCATGTTCGCTTTGCTAATTTACGGATAGTTTTAGCCCGTTCATCACTGTACTGAGATACTGCACTAACGATGGTTACCCCACGTTTTGCCGCCTCTTCAGCGTAATAATCCAAGCCCGTACCCGAAGAAAAATCAACAATGACATCAATCGGATGCTGATCAAGCAACTCTGAGATCGTGAATTCATCTTTGGAATAAATTAACCTGGGCTCGTCTGATGCAATTCCTAAAAACTCAGGAACGGAACAGTGCTCCAATAAGGTTGGTTGACGGACTACCCATTGAAGATTTGTTTTCTTTGATTCCAGCAATACAGTGGCAACGGCACGCCCTGTTTTACCAAACCTCATGATTCCAACTTTCACATGCATCTACTTGCTTGAGCCTAAAATGCGCAACAGGCTAATCGGGCATTATATCAATGCTTGGTAATTGACCTAAACCAAGGCACATTGATACTAGCTTAACTATAAAATTGGATGTTATTCGTGTATTTTACGTCCCAGCCACCATAGCCATGCAAAGCCTAACACACCTGCCAGTAACGAAGCTACTAGCACACCGGTCTTAGCCATCAATAGATATTCCGTCTGATTCGCAAAGCCTAGCTCGGCAATAAAAATCGACATAGTAAATCCGATACCGGCTAACACTGATACGGCGGCAATCTGGCTGAAACGTGTACCAGTAGGCAGCTGTCCGATACCGAAACGCAGCGCTAGCCAGCATGCGCCTGTGATGCCAATAAACTTACCAAACAGCAGGCCAAAAGTTACACCTAGCATGACAGGATGAGAGAAAGTCTCACTTAGCGTGCCCAATTGCAATGGAATACCCGCGTTAAAAATAGCGAATATCGGAATCACGATAAAAGCGACTGGTAAATGCCAGATATGCTCCAGTCGCTGCAGTG
This sequence comes from Methylotenera sp., assembly GCF_029946165.1. Taxonomy (GTDB): domain Bacteria; phylum Pseudomonadota; class Gammaproteobacteria; order Burkholderiales; family Methylophilaceae; genus Methylotenera. The sequence goes on along the minus strand of NZ_JAQSDZ010000010.1, from coordinate 149,516 downwards.
GTGTCTGCACTCCGTTTACGCTTTCTTCCAGATTCTGCACTATAGAGTAGAGTTTTTCGTTAGTCATCAGACTATCGCCCTGATGACGATTGGCAATAAAACGATCTATTTGCTCATTAATGAGATCTGCAAATAAACTCGGGTCATATTTAGATCTTGCCGGTACTGTAAAGGCGCCTATAACGCCAGCCAGGGTTGCATGTACGCCGGATTGTAGCAAGGCATACCAAAGTAACACTGCAACAATAAAATAGGGCATGGCTTTGCGGATACCGGCATAATTAAAGTTCATCAGAACTACTACTAACACAGCTGATGCCAGCAACCAATTCAATGCCAATTCCTGCGTATAGAATAATGCAATAACCAGTACCGCCCCTAAGTCATCAGCAATCGCTAAAGCCACAAGAAATGTAATGAGCGCTTTAGGCACGCGGCTCGCTAACAATACCAACACGCCGACAGCGAATGCGATATCAGTTGCCATTGGCACCCCCCAACCTTGGGCTGCCTCGCTATCGTGATTAAATGCAAGATAGATGAGTGCGGGCACCACCATGCCTCCTGCAGCCGCGATGATGGGCAGCGCCGCCTGCCGGAAATCCGACAATTCACCCACCATAATTTCGCGCTTTAACTCCAAGCCCACGACAAAGAAAAATAACGCCATCAGGCCATCATTCACCCAATGATGCATGCTCATATTGATTACCCAGCTCCCGATGTTCAGGCTAATAGGAGTATGAATGAGATGCTGGTAAACCTCTGCGAAAATACCGTTGGCTAAAAATAGCGCGATAATTGCAGAGCCCATTAGCAGAAGACCACTTGTCGTCTGCCGATGGATAAATTCCTCAAATGGGGTGAGCACACGACTGAAAGCACGCTCCCATGGTGCGTAAATGAGCCCACTCTCCTTATTCGCTGCGGATTGATCTTGATGTGACATAGTTGCTTTTCCGATAACTTAATTAAGTAGTTTAATCTGGGTTTGTTAAAGATATAGAGTCTGACTTGAGCGAGGTATGTCGCTATAAGTCTTGCTGCTATCTGCCTATTCTTACAAAGCAGACCGGCTCACTTTCGCCTGCAATCGCGGCTAACTCTAGGAAGCTCCTCTCTTAAAATTTGTCTGATAAGCAACTTTGCATCATTCATCGTAGTTTTTTGATTGGGGAGAAATTCCAAGTTCGATAGCAAGCACTCGTCCGTACTTGTATAAAATAGCTGGCTTAAATTAAGCATTTTAACTTTACCTTTCAGAGTTGTTTACGCTTTTTGTTGAAGCGTAAAGCCTTGTATAGGAATAATGCGTTGAATCACCATCTTCTAATGAACTAAAACCTAGTGTTACAACGAGATGTCAATCAATATATGGTAAGTATACTAATATGGCATCACTAAATGTTGTATTAGTAATTATTTTTCTTTATTATGAATTTTAAGAGCGTTTTACTGATTACCACTTCAATCGATGGTTCTCTTCAGTATCTTGGTGCCTCTTATTGGACTTCCCCCAATAATGTAGACACATTTTCAATGTCCGATTTGTTGTTGTTCAAATCGAACAGGGTTTAATAATCTGCAAACCGTTAGGCGTAGCTTTATTTTGTTTTTTTGCGGTATTTGCGGGACTTTGTCAATTACCTGCGGACTTGAAATGGTTGCACATTGTGGGGCAGGCATATTGGGAGGTATAGGTTTTACTATGTCAATTTTCACCACAAACCTAGCTTTTCCGGGCCATCATGAAACGGTTAATGCCGCCAAAATGGCGATTTTATTAGCATCACTTTCAGCGGGCTTGTTAGGCTATATTTGGTTTAGATTGTTTGCTAAACCAGCAGTTAATAGCGAAGAAGTAACTGTGGTGGCCTGAAGGAATACTAACCATTAGTGCGCAGAAGTATTATCAACGACTTGTATTTTTGGGTAAACCCTTACTAATAAAATACGTGGGCCTATCATTTTTTTCACTACGACATCAAAAGACGTGAACGAGACACGCTGACCTTCTTTGGGGAGGTCACCAAGCGCCCACAGTATTAAGCCTGCGATAGTGTCGGCATCCTCTGATTCAATATCAATGCCCAAAGTGCGCTCTAATGTATTCAGCGGCAAAGTGCCTTTACCGAGCAGTGAGCCGTCGTTTAACTTTGCCCATTCGCTTTGCGATTGTCTGAATTCATCACGAATATCGCCAACCAATGCTGATAATAGATTATCTAGTGTAATGTAGCCGATAGGTGCTGCATTTGAATAGCCGACTACAGTAAAGTGAGGCGCACCTTTTTGTAGCTTTCTGAATAATGTCATGGCGTGCGTGGATGGTGGCACCTGTTCAATTGGCCGCGCGAGACTCTTAATCTCAGTGAAATCTACATTTTTACGCATAGCAACAAAAATATCTTTAATATGCACAATGCCCGTCACCACTCCATTGTCATTCACCAATGGGTAACGGCTATAACGGTGCTGCAAGATGCGATCCATATTTTCATCGAAAGTATCTTCCTCGTATAAAGCAACTGCTTCGCTAAACGGGTGCATTAAATCCGATACTTCCAGTTCTCTGAAATCAATGGCTTGCGCGAGTACTTTCCACTCATCATCGCTAAATTCTTCACTGGCGTGAGAACTACGCAAAATCAACTTTAACTCTTCTGTAGAATAGTGTGAGTCGTGCCCCACTTTATTTTTTAGCTTTAATGCGCGAATTACAACATTTGAGCTCTGGTTGAGTAACCAAATAGCAGGAAACATTAGCCAATAAAATCCATATAAAGCTGGGGCTGTCCAAATGCCTACCCGTTCAGACATGCGAATCGCCAGTGATTTTGGCACTAATTCGCCAAGTACGATGTGCAAATATGAAATGGTAAAAAAGGCAAAAATGAAGGCAATGCTGTGAATTAGTTTTAGGCTAGTGACGCCAATTTGCGCAAGTAATGGTTCGATTAATGCCGCAAAAGCAGGTTCGCCAATCCAGCCTAATCCTAGTGAAGATAATGTAATCCCAAGCTGACAGGCAGATAAATAGGTGTCAAGATTTGAATGAACCTTCGCCAACATTCTGCCGCGCCAGCCTAAGGTTGTTGCAATGGTGCGCACACGTGTGCTGCGAAGTTTAACTAAGCTGAATTCTGCTGCTACAAAGAAACCGTTAAGTAATACTAATAGAAATGCGATAAAAATTAATAGAAAATTTGCGCTCATGTTCGTCCTAGGTTTCTAAATTCAAGATTCTAAATTCAGCTGTAGTAACTGTCGTAGCAAAGGTACGGTCACAGGTTTCTTAGTAGTAAGTGACCACTCATCCAAGGCATCTAAAGTCGCCATTAAGGTAGATAGATCGCGTCTGAGGTAACGTAAGCAGTAATCCACAACTTCGGTGGGTAAACGAATGCCACGTTCCGCCGCATGATTTTGTAGGGCTAAGGCTTTTTCCGCATCATTAAGTGGATGGAGCTGATAAACCAAGCCCCAAGCCAAGCGGGTAGCTAAATCGTCACGCAGCCCCATTTGCGTTGGCGCATGTAAGCCGGCGGTAATTAGCGTGCCGCCGCTTTCTTTAAGCTGATTATAAGTGTTAAATAAATCAATTTGTGCATCATTGCCGAGCAAATGCACATTATCTACAACCTTCATGTCTATTGACTCAAAGGCCGTTAGTAAATGGCTTTTACCACTACCAGTTTCACCCCATAGATATATAAATTTTGATTGTGCAGTATTGCTAGCGACTGCATTTAAGCTAGCGAGCGCCTCGTCATTACGCCCAACTATAAAATTAAGTAGCGTGGGCGGAGCCGCAGGCTTGATGTCGAGTATTAGTTGTCTCATTAACAAAATTTGAAGGACACTTCTATAAAATTAAATTTTCGTCATTATACGGCGTTGCTCATAAAAAATAATTCCTTACTAATAAAACATATGCGGCGTTATCATTTTTTACTCGCGCCTTGTCTAATTTAGAAACTTGAATTTATAGAAGCGTCCTTGGTGGGGCTAATTGAGATAAGTATCGCTATTGAGATAAGTGTCTTTGGTGTGACGCAAGCCTACAGCAATCGCCGCGCTTACTGGTAAAGCAAGCAGAACGCCAGCAAAGCCAAATAATTCTCCACCAGCGAGCAAAGCAAAAATCACGATAACTGGGTGTAAACCAATGCGGTCGCCGACTAATTTCGGGGTAAGAAACATGCTTTCTACTAGTTGGCCTAAGCCAAATACTATTAATACTGGAATCAATTGACCGAAGCTGGTGAATTGCAATGCTGCAACCACTAAGGCTAAAATAACGCCAAGGGCGAATCCTAAATAGGGCACAAAGCCTAACAAGCCTGCAACTAAACCAATCGGTAACGCCATATTTAACCCTGCGAACCATAAGCCTATGGCATAAAAGGCGCTCATAGCGAGCATGACTGAAAGTTGACCGCGTAAGAACTCCGCTAATACTTGGTCAATTTCACTCACCATGGCGACGGTTTTATCATGCCATTCACGTGGAATCAATTGACCTATGCGCGCTACAAAGATATCCCAATCGCGTAGTAAATAAAACAGCACCACGGGTAAAAGTAAGATGTTCGCAATTATGCCGACTAGCGCCAAGCCGTTATTGCCAGCCATAATTAGCACATCGCCAAGCAGTCCGCCCGCAGTTTTCCAGTTTTTGGTAATGATTTCTTGAATCTGCGAGCCATCAATCGCAAAACTAATGCCGAATTGGCTTTGTAACCAAGGTTCAACAGTCGCGCGGATATTGTTGATAGTGCTGGGTAAACGCTCGGCAATCAGCAGTGATTCTTTTTGCAGTAACGGAATAAGAATAAGTAGCAATATAGTAATAATGCCGAAAATACCTGCCATGACTATGACCGTAGCTAGCGTGCGACCAATTTTGAATTTACCAAATCCAACTACACAAAGCCGATCAACCAGTGGATCACACATATAAGCAAGTATTGCCGCAACTAAAAAGGGTGTAAGTATTGGCAGCAATAAATAAATAATAAATACAAGAATCGTGGTAACTATTAACCAGCGATTATCGAAAAATACATTTTTTGCTGCTGTTTTTTTGGGTTCAGTCGTCATATAGGTTAAAATTATACTTAATATATTGAATACTCACTTAAAAGCATTCAGAAACCTTTATTTAATTAAATATTATTACTAAGCGAGAGCCCTTTTGACCACTAACTCATCAAACACACCATCAATTAGCTACCGCGATGCGGGCGTGGATATGGAAGCTGGCGACGCGCTAGTTGAGCAGATTAAGCCATTTGCAAAGCGCACCATGCGACCAGAAGTTTTGGGTGGCATCGGCGGTTTTGGCTCATTGTTCGAAATGCCGAAGAAGTTTAAGAATCCTGTGCTGGTTTCAGGTACAGATGGCGTGGGTACTAAACTTAAATTAGCTTTCGAGTTGAATAAACACGATACCGTGGGTATTGATTTGGTTGCTATGAGCGTGAACGACATTTTAGTGCAAGGCGCTGAACCACTATTTTTCTTAGACTATTTTGCTTGTGGAAAGCTAGAAGTTGGTACCGCAGCACAAGTGATTAAAGGCATTGCAGAAGGTTGTGAACAATCTGGTTGTGCTTTAGTGGGTGGCGAAACGGCTGAAATGCCAGGCATGTACCCAGCTGGCGAATATGATTTAGCAGGTTTTGCCGTAGGTTGTGTGGATAAAGAGAATATTATCAATGGCACAACGATTGCTGAGGGTGATGTTGTGCTTGGTTTGGCTTCAAGCGGTGCACATTCAAATGGCTACTCATTAATTCGTAAATTGATTGATAAGTCAGGTATCGATTTTGAGTCAGATTTTCATGGTAGAAAATTCAAAGATGTCGTCATGGCACCAACGCGTATTTATGTAAAACCATTGTTAGCGTTAATCGCAGCAATGCCAGTTAAAGGCATGGCGCATATCACAGGTGGTGGCATTACTGAAAATATTCCACGTGTATTGCCTGCAGGTTTAACCGCTGAAATTAAAAAAGGTAGCTGGACGATACCGCCATTATTCACATGGTTGCAAGCCCAAGGCAATGTGGCCGATTTAGAAATGTATAAAACCTTCAATTGCGGTATTGGTATGGCAGTGATTGTATCTAAAGACCAAGCTGAGGCAGCGCAAAAATTACTCCAAGATGCCGGTGAAACTGTATTTGAAATTGGTCATATCCGCGCGCAACAAGCGGGTGAAGCACCAACAGTAGTAGTCTAAATTTTATAGTACCTGTATCTAAAAGCTAACTTGATGCGTTAAGTACTGGTGAGACTTTTTTATAAAGTCATATTAAGGAGTTTTCGTGCTGAGTCAAATTAGAGTTTTTAGTACAGTTAGCGTATTAAGTCTAGCGTTCATTTTCACCAGTTCATCTGCCTTCGCAGCACAGCAGGTGAACCTGCCTAAACGTATTCAAGCCAACTATGTAGTGACCAAAGACGGTACGCCGTTTGCTAATGTCCGTGAGAAGTATGTGGTCACAGGTAACACTTATAAAGTGGAAAGTACGACAAAAGGCATAGGGGTATATGCATTATTGGGCGTAAGAAAACTGACCAGCACAGGTAAAGTGACGCGGAAAGGTTTAGTGCCGACGCACTTTGAGTTACACCAAGGTAGCAACCCAAATAAGGCGTTGTTTGCAGATTTTGACTGGGCGACTAATACCTTGCGCATGCAAGGTAAAGGTGAGCCTCAAACCATTCCGCTTAAAGCTGGCACGCAAGACTTAGCTAGCTTTGCTTACCAATTTATGTTTCTACCTAGACCTTTTAAAAACAATCTTACGGTCACACTCACCACAGGTAAAAAACTCAATCAGTATCAATATAAGGTTAAACCAGAACTAGAGCAGCTTAACCTTGCTGGTAGCCAATACAAAACGGTACATTTGGTGCCGGGTGGCTCTGATAAAGCGCAATCTGAAACCAAAGAGCTTTGGTTGGCGTCAGAGCAGAACTTCCTTTTGGTACGTTTTCTAATGGTAGATTCTGATGGTGCAAAACTAGAACAAACACTCACTGAGTTACATGTGGATTAGCCGTTATTGGATTAAATTAAAGTGTATATGCCAAGATGCTAGTTATAGAAAGCTAGCGCTAGCATTAGGATTTTCGCTCTTACTGCATTTATTTTTAATAGGGAAGTTCAGCTTTAATCTACCAAACTTAAATGAGCAGCATGATTTAATTGATGCTCGGTTAGTGTTGCCCAAAGTTTTGCAAAAAGCGTTGCCTAGTCCAGTTCAAAATCCAACTGCAGTAAAAAAACCTGTTGCAAACCAAGCCAAGCCAAATAAACCTACGGAGCTTAAAGACGGGCTAGTTGAAGAAGTAGCTCAAGTTAACCCAATACTGGCACAGCCCACAGTGCCATCGCCAGTTGATACCGCAACTCCAATTGAGCCTGCAGAAGTTGTCCAAGCCGAGCCAGAAAGTCAAAGTGAGGTTCCTGATTTAACAGCTAAGCAAGAACCCTATCAATATGTTGAGTCTGAATTTGACGTATATGCTGATAAAGAAGATATGCCAAATAGGTCTATAGCTGGAGGTGCCAAAATGGTGTATCAGCGCTTCCCTAATGGTGAGCAGTATCAAATTAAAAGTTTGATACAGGCTAGAGGCATTGCCGCCTTAGTTATTCCAGATCTGCTTCAGACGAGTGATGGCTATTTTGGTGAAATGGGTTTGCAACCAGCACATTACCTCTATCAATTTGGTAATAAAAAAAATAAAACTTACAACGCTGATTTCAATTGGGAAAGTAAGAAGTTAGTTTTAAAAAGTGAAAAGGGGGTTGAAACCCTAGATATAAAGGCGGGCACGCAAGATTTATTGAGTTTTATGTATCAATTTATGTTTGTTCCACCTATGCAAAGCATGCAGTTGAGTATTACAAACGGTAGAAAACTAGGTATTTATGACTATTCCTTTGAGGGCGAAGAAATTATTTCTACGAAAATAGGTGATTTAAAGACTTTCCACTTGCTACGAGGTGCCCAAGCAGGCGAAAAGAAAACAGAATTATGGTTAGCTTTAGATTATCAGCATGTACCTGTTAAAATACGTGAAACGAACAAAGATGGCCAAGTTTACGAGTTGCTAGTGACAAGTTTGAAAACAGAATTGCCAGTTACTTCGCAGGAATAATCCAGTACATGGGCTAAATCGATAGCCCTCAAATTATATTAAAGAGAATCAAATGACGCCCAATCTTATACGGCAAGCCGCTGTAATGTTATCTAACTTGCTTGAGTTCAACAGCCCTGCTGATGCTAAGCTAAGCGAATTCTTTCGCAATAATCGTGACCTTGGTACCAAAGAACGCGCCTTTGTAGCAGAAAGTGTTTATGGTGTTTTGCGTCGTTTGCGCTTTTTAAGCGCGGTGACCGCTAATGATGACAATGATCCTGATGATGCGCGTAAATTGGTGCTTGCATGGATGCTACGCATACAAGGTATGAGCATACAGAAAATCGAATCTATGTTAACTGAGCAGCAAATCGAGTGGGCGCATACCATTAAAGCAAAATCGACTGAGAATTTACCGCTTGCTGTTCAAGCAGATGTGCGTGATTGGTTATGGGAAAAACTGGTTGCACAGTATGGTGAAAAGGAAGCACTTACTATCGCACGTAGTATGCATGATGCCGCCACCTTAGATTTACGCGTGAACACTATTAAAGGCACGCGCGATGAAGTGATGGCGAAATTTAATGCGGAAAATACTTCGGGTGAAAGCAATGTGACTAAAACCCCTTATTCGCCAATTGGTTTGCGTATGCCATTAAGGTTGAACATTAGCCGCCACGTAATGTTTACTGAAGGCCAAATTGAAGTGCAAGATGAAGGTAGTCAAATTTTAGCGCATTTAGTCGCCCCCAAACGCGGCATGATGGTGGCAGATTTTTGCGCAGGCGCTGGCGGTAAAACATTAGCCATGGGCGCTTTAATGCGCAACACTGGCCGTTTGTATGCCTTTGATGTATCAGAAAAACGTTTACACAGCTTAGGTCAGCGCTTGAAGCGTTCTGGTTTAAGCAACCTCAATGCACAAAGTATTAGCAGTGAAACCGACCCTAAACTTAAACGCTTAAATGGTAAATTTGACCGCGTTCTGGTTGATGCACCATGCACAGGTTTAGGCACTTTGCGCCGTAATCCAGATCTTAAATGGCGTCAAACGCCGCAAGACTTGGCTGAGCTGACAGTGAAGCAAGGTAATATTTTAGCGCGCGCGTCTAAACTGACTAAAGTGGGTGGCCGCTTGATTTACTCAACATGCAGTTTATTGCGAGATGAGAATGAGCAAATAGCAGAAAACTTTTTGTCAGCACATCCAGATTTTAAATTGCTCAACGCCGCAGAAATTTTAAGACAACAACAAATTAATTTAGATACTGGCGACTATTTAAAATTACTGCCACATTTACATAGTACCGACGGCTTTTTTGCTGCAGTGTTTGAAAAAACTGATGGCACAAGCAAGCCTGCGAAAGTAGAAGCACCCGTAGTTGCTGTAGAGGAGACCGTACTAGAAACCGTCGCCCCAGAAGCAAAACCTAAAAAGACCGCGGCCAAACCTAAAGTGGCGAAAGAAGGCGTCTCAAAAGAAAAGGGAGCTAAACCAAAAGTAGTTAAAGAGAAGGTCGTTAAAGAAAAAGTAGCGAAAGAAGAGAAAGAAAAGGCTGTGAAAGAGAAACTTGTGAAAGAGAAAATAGTTAAGCCTAAAGCAGTTAAAACTAAGGCTGTTAAGGAGTAAACACCATGAAACTCCCTAGCCTTAACGTCCAAATATTATTAGGTGCTGTGTTTGGTGTTGGGCTGGGCTTGTATTTTCATTCGCTAGGCTCTGAAAGTAATCTAGTGCAGACTAGCCTTTACGCATCAGGTTTAGTCGGCACCTTGTTTATTGATTTGCTCAAAATGATCTTGATTCCACTAGTATTTTGCTCTATTAGTGTGGGGATTGCTAATTTACGGCAACATCAGCAAATACACCAGGTTTGGGTGAAGACCTTACTGTTTTTTATCAGTAGTATGACTATTGCAATGGTGTTAGCGTTAGTCGCAAGCAATTATTTTAAGCCAGGAACGGGCTTACAGTTGGTGATGTTTCAGGATGCCATGCAAAATTTTGAGGCTAAGCAATTACCTTTGCCCGAGTTTTTTGCGCAGTTTCTTCATGGTTTATTTCTCAATCCATTTACGGCTTTGTCTCAAGGTAATGTGCTTGCAGTCGTGGTATTTGCGCTTATTCTAGGCATCACGCTCGTCATGGGGGGAGAGCGTTTCAAAAACATCCTTTCGCTATTGCAAGAAGGCTTAGATGTGACTATGCACATTGTGAGCTGGGTGATGCGCTTAGCGCCACTGGGCATTATGGCGCTATTGATTAAGTTAATTACAGTACAAGATGCTGCGATGTTGAGCACCTTAGCTAAGTTTGTTGCCGTAGTCGTTGGCTCACTGTTAGTCCACGGTTTAATCTTATTACCTTTGATCTTATATTTATTCACTGGCCGGTCACCACTATGGTTTTGGCGTGGCGCACGTGAATCTCTTATTACTGCATTCGCGACAAGTTCAAGTTCAGCGACGCTACCAGTCACTTTACGCTGCGCTACTCAGCATTTACACGTAAAACCTGAAATAGCAGGCTTTGTACTACCATTAGGTGCCACCATCAATATGGATGGCACGGCATTATATGAAGCTGCCGCGGCAATCTTCATTGCTAATTTGGTTGGTATAGAGCTGAGTATGGGTCAGCAACTTATAGTGTTCTTTACAGCCATGATAGCCGCTATGGGGGCGCCCGGCATACCTAGTGCGGGCATGGTCACTATGGTGATGGTATTACAGTCTGTAGGCTTACCTGCCGAAGCGATTGCTATTCTGCTGCCTGTTGATAGGCTGCTTGATACATTACGCACCGCTGTGAACGTAGAGGGCGATATGGTCGGCAGCCTAGTTGTGCAAAAGCTTGTGATGCAGAAATCAACTTAAGTCGATAATTTACTCACTTCGCAATTAACCTTTTACAGGGTTAAGATGCGTCTTTGCATAAGCTTGACGTAGCGATGGATTGCGAATGATTTCTTCATAGAATTTAATCATCCGTTGCGCTTGCAATGTTGCAGTCCATTTGTCCAAAGCATAACTTTTAGCACGTTTACCCAGTTCAAATCTATGCTCAGGATTCAGTAATAACTGATGCACTCTATCTGCAAATTTAGCAGTTTCATCTGGCGCAATCAACGCGCCTTTTCCTTCAATTAGAATAGAGGCCGTGCCAAGTTCGGCAATCGCCACTACTGGCGTGGCTTGCGCCATGGCTTCTAGTAGCACCAAGCCTTGAGTTTCACTTTTAGAAGCGAACACAAAAATATCAGCAGATTCATAGCAGGCATTCAATTCTTTGTTGCGGTCTAAATAGCCGATAAATTGAACGTTGTTTTCTATCTCTAATGTTTTGGCAAGTTTATGTAAACTCGCCTCTGCTGGGCCTTCGCCAGTCACCACCAATAAAACATCTGGTCGTTTCTCCGCGAGTAGCTTAGTCATTTCTAATAAGAAATCGATATTCTTCTCAAATGCAACACGACCTACATACAGCAACATCGGCCTATCTAGAGCAATACCATATTTCAATCTAAATGCTTGGCCATCTGCCTCGGTAAAGCTAGTGTCTTGTAACCCAGTTGGAATCACTTCGGATAGCACGTTAACTCCATATTTGCGTAATACATCCAACATGGGGTTTGATGGAGCGACAATGGCATCAACCGCATTACATTGGCGTTTGGAAATCATTCTAGCAATACCACGTGCTATAGACTTAGGCATCCATGGTAAGTAGTGATGCAAATAATCTTCAAAGAAGGTATGGTAAGTTTCGATGCATGGAATATTCAGTTGAGTTGCAAGCGTCAGACCTAAGTAATGCGCCACAAAGGGCGTATGTACGTGAATAATGTCGTATTTTTCTTTTTCAAGCGTGGGCAATAATTGTAGCGCCTCGCCGTATTTCATGAGTTTATCTTCAGGGTCAAAATAGATGCTACGTGCTGGAATGCGCTTAATCCAAGCTTCATCTTCTGTCACTACATCGTAGTCAGGTGCTATTAAATGCACTTCATGACCTAACTTCTGCATTTGCAAAACAAATGTCCTGATAGAAGTCGATACGCCATTAATTCGCGGAAAATAGACATCTGAGATAAATAATATTTTCATAGTTTAGAGTTCATTCAATTAAATCAAGTGGTTAATTAGCCCGTTGTTAAACTGAACGATAGCGAGCCAATATGACGGTTTAATGAAATTTATTTAACGCTTCAATAAACCCTTAGAATTTCACTAAATAGTCATCTATCTGTCACTAATGCTTAATCACCGCATGGCAAATTACATGCTATGCAAATACCAAAATTTATTAAATATTATTGTTGGTGGTTGCCATGCTGCTTTTATTCAGTGGATGCGAATGCTTGGGGGTTGGTGACGCATCTCTATTTTGCGCAGTCGTTGCTTTGGGCAATGCCGCTGTTGGATCCACGCTTGCAACGCGCAATCAAAAACTTTCCTGAGCTAGTGATGGCAGGTGCTTGCTTGCCTGACTTGGCGATTGTGAGCCCTCACTATCGCAAGACTCATCTTTGGGAGAATGGTCATCAACTGATGCAATCTGCGCGCACAGAAGAAGAAACGGCGATTGCCATTGGCTATATCAGCCACTTATATATTGATGTGATTGCGCATAACCATTTTGTTCCAGCGCACGAGGCGATGTGGCATAAAAATGAGGTGTTTACGCATATAGCCTCTGAATGGGCAATGGACGGCCATTTGGCGCCATTGTTAGATGCATCAGTAACAAAGCTATTAAATAAACACCAAGCCGTGATTGCTGCGTTTATTTCTATTCAATTTGAATGCCCCGTGCATGTCACCATTAAGGCTTTAAAGCGCCTATCATTCTGGGATGGCGTACTACGTGCAGTCAAACTACCAACATTGATTTATAAAGCGGTGCAGGTGCTTGATAAGCGTGTGTTTAAGCACTTTGTCTACTATGTGGCTAAAACGCAAGTCGCTGTGGCGGATATCGGTGAGGTGCTCAATGGTAAGAATCCATTATTAGAGCCAGAGCTCAAGAATCTCAGTGTGGATCAGTTGAATGTTTGGCGTGAGCAATGTTTAAAACACTTGTATATTGTGCACTCAACGCCGATTCAATATTATCAAAAGACTTTGGTTGAAGATGCTTTTCATTAGATTACTGGAAATCATTACAAGAATCGATTTGACACGTTGTTTTGAATAAACATTATCAAATGTTCGTCATTTCGTCGTACCAGTGCTTGGCATCCCCGTGGAATATATGTGCTGAAGCGCATTATTCACACGTGAAGGACGGAATCCAGTCAGGTTTCAATATTAAAGCATTAAATTATAATCACTTGCATTGAGATATGACTGGATACCAGCCTTCGCTGGTATGACGGATATTTGATAATTTAGCTAAAATACAACTATATTTAAGTGAGTCCAAAGTTCACTATTAGATGACTAAACAAGAGAAAATGACAATCTAGCGATCGTCGCACCAATCACAGCGCCAGCAATCACGTCGCTAGGGTAGTGTAAACCTAGCACTACACGCGATAATCCTACTAGCACTGCAAATGGCACAACAATGATGGCGATTTGTGGGTAGTAGCCAATCGCGACTAAGCTAAACACAACTGCGTGCAAAGTGTGACCTGAAGGGAAGCTGAATTTATCCAGCGGCGTGCCAGTCAGCCAAATGTCTTGATGCACTTCGTATGGACGAGGTCTTAGGGTTTTACCTTTCAACCATTTGTATAGCAAAGTGCCGCTTAGGCCTGCCAGCGCCATATGTATCACTGGCATTAAACCATCCATGCCATGTAGTAGCATAATGCCAGCCATTAGTCCGTACCAGAATATGCCATCACCAAGTCTGCTGGTTATTCTAAAAAAGTGACGTATTAATCTGTATTGGCTAGTGTGGTTTACCGCAATACATAAAAAACTATCTAATTGATGCATACGACTGATATAAAAACGCATCTTGAGTGACATCATAACCTCCTGTTTCTATTATTCTTTCCTTTTAGTATGAAGGCTAGAATGTCATTGAAATGTGAAGGATTGATGAATGGAATGTGAATGTTTGTTGAAGCAATGGCTGAAATGAAAAGATTCTGCAGGCTAGACCTACTCGCGTGAGGCTTAGTTGCAGTGACTATGAACTTTTAAAAATGGCACAATCCGCGCTTTGGTATCAGGATGCGATGAAATCATTTCTGGCATTGAACCGCCACCGCCATGACTTTTTTCTAATCTCATTAAGAGCATAGCGAATGATTTGGTTGGAATACATGCCGCTTTTAGTGATTGCAAAGAGTAATTATCTGCATCATTTTCTAGCTCTCGAGAATAACTCAAATTCATCATTATGGCTGGTAAGCCAGACGCTATGCTACTTACGTCACCTGTGATGGCGAGGATAATCAGCCCAGAAACTGTGCCTTGCAAGGTTTGTCGCAAAGCGTGACGGCCTTTAACATGGCCTAATTCATGCGCTAACACGGCGATGATTTCATCATTATTTTTAGCCAAATCAATCAACTCATCGGTGATGACCATATAGCCGCCAGGCAAGGCAAAGGCGTTCGCGCCAATAATAGGGCTTTTTCTAAAATTTAATTGGTAGGCAGGGCAATTGTTGGTTTTGGCACACATAGCAGCGAGTGCGGCGGTGATGTCTTTTTGTTTTGTCGCGGGTATTTTCGAGGCTTCAAAATAGCCAAGTTTTTCACTGTCTAGCGAATCTAGGGTTTGTTTACCTAAATCTTTTTCCATGCTAATAGGGGTTGCTAATGCTGCATATTTAGCAATGACAGGTACGCCATATTTAAGTAATACAGCGCTTGCCAGTGCAATGCCAACAAAGGCAATAAGAATCACAAGTTTGTGAGTTTCGGCATAATGTACACCTTGCCAAAATCTGTTCGCTGGTTTTGCAGGTAAACAACGTTCTAAGTCTTTAAAGTCTGTTTCTAAACGGCTATCGTCAGGTAAATCAATCAGTCGTTTGCCACTACCAAGTCTTGCTTGTACATGACAATCCTTGATTAATACTTTGATTGGCTGATGACTAATAGTTTCATCAGCATTGGTAGTCGTTACCGTAAAAGTAAAGTAACTGTCTACAATGTCCACCAGCACCCGCTTGGCGCGGGGGCTGATGCCATCGTAATATTCTGCTTCAAATTGCACGTAACTGATTAACCGAATGAAATATCAACATCAAACATATCGGCAATTTCTTCACCTAATGCACGTGATGCATCTTTTTTCTCGCCTACAAATTTGTCCCAATCTGTTTCACCTGTAAGCGCCAAATGATTTGCAGTATATCTCGCCATGCGCACTTGTGCCCAAGGCGTTGCAAGACCAAGAGTGAAGAGTAAAACAATAGTATTGGTGATGTAGAGTAAGACTAAATCACGCATACGTTGGTTGCTAAAAAAGCCGATATGTTCAAGCGAGGTGTTGTTAAAAACGAGATTATGAATACGTGATTTCATATAAGCAGCGAATGAAAATATGACCGCAAGATAGAGTAATAAGCCAATTAAACCAGCTAATACTGCTGCCGCAACACCCCATTTACCCATTAGCCCAGCAAATGCGTCTGCTAGTGGATCTTTTTTTTGTGTTGTCATGTCTGTTTCAGGATTATTTGCTTCAACTCCCTTAATCAATTTGTTATATTCGGCAAGCTCTTCAGGGGTTAAATTTTTGAGATAATCTTCTTCAGACATTGCTGCCTCATCTGTTACGTTATCTTCAGTCACATAATTTTCAGATGTTACAGATTCAGTCGTGGTCACATCAGCTACTTTAATAAAACCACCCATGTCCATTTCAGCCTTTATACTAGTTGAGGCATGAGAGAACTGTTGGGTCTGATATGCGCTAACATGACTAGCTTTAATTTTATATTGTTGATAAGCAGGAATGGCAATTGCTGCGACAATACCTAATAATGGAATGATGAAAATGACGAGGTAGATTTTGTAAAAATCTTTCACTAAAGCTTCCATTTTAAAATTTGTCACCCCAAATTTATGACCAGATATAATAAATTTTTGGGTGCGTTGTGCTACAAACGGAATAGCCAAGCCTAATGTGACGATAATTAACAATGTATAGCCGATAAATACCTTGATAGCCTGACCGTATGTTCCATTAAAATCAAAACGTAAGCCGCGGTGACTGGAGTTACGCGCATTAAACATCATGCCGCGAACGATAATCCAAGGTAGCGCAAGGAATAAAGCGAGCCCCATCAAAACGCCAAATATCGGGTTAAAACCAGAAACAACGCTGTAAATGACAAATAAAACAAAGGCGATGATGCGGCCTTTTAAAATATTGATAGGGTTCGCGTGGTAATCAAAACCAACGCCATCGACCAGCGTGTTATTGTAAAAATATTTTTTTCGGCGCACTTTTGCCCAAGCTGAATAAATACCTAAAGTGACAATGGAAAGCAGTAAATTCACAATCCAAATACCAAAATACTCCCCCGCTTTTCCCGTAAAGACGACGGGTGTTTGATTCTCTGACATATTTCCCCCTAAATATTATTTGTTTTTTTTCAAGTAAGTCAACTCTAGAGCATACCTGCAATCAAGCAGATGTGAGATATTAGCATCAGTAGATGCTTTATCCAACACAAGCCAAACTAGCATCACTTAGCTAAATTTTTTCATCATTTAGACAGAAGATAATTTTTATATGCAACATTTCAGAAAAGCGGCTTCAACCGATGTGGAAGCCATCGTGAAGCTGGTGAATATGGCTTATCGTGGGGAGCCTAGCCGCGCGGGTTGGACCACGGAAGCGGATATTCTTGATGGCTTACGGACTTCTGTTAACGAGGTTAAACGTCTCATTGATTCTGAAAACAACATTATTTTGCTGTGCTTGAATGATGAGGAATTGCTTGGCTCAATTTGCCTTGAAAAAGAGGTAAGGAAAGGAAATGACCACAATATTGCACATATTGGCATGTTTGTTGTGCATCCTCAGACACAAGCGAAAGGTATTGGTAAACGCTTACTAATTGAGGCTGAAAGTCTGGCCAGGCAAATATGGAACATAGAGCAGTTTCAAATGCATGTGATTACGGTAAGGCTCGAGTTAATCAAATTCTATGAGAGACGCGGTTATGTGCGTACTGGTATTGTTGGTGAATTTCCAGTTAACCCAGACGTTTGGCAACCTAAATTGGATGGTTTACAATTAGAAACGCTAGAAAAGTTCATCCCAAAATAAAGTATTGTTTGGGCTTACTCTTGACCAGATAAAACTGGTCGAGTAAAGTACATAAGCTTATGACAACCAATTACAACATTACCGCAAATGCGGTCATTAACAACCGAAAAGCATTATGGCTTCTGGCCATTGTATGCTGCGGTTGCTTTGATGTAATTTAGGTCGTCATCAATTTAGCAACCGTGGGCTCTCCGCGGTTGTCTTTAGTCATTCATCCCATTGAGCCCTAATTTAAGGGCAATATATGCAATCCCAAAACACTCAAACCTCGCGCGATGCCTTAATTGGTGCATTAATGGTGCTGGCTGCTGCCGTCACTGTCTCATCTAAAGCGATTATGGTGAAAATCGCCTATGCTTATGCAGAGCCATTTCCAGTAGATGCTTCTACGTTAATCGCTTTACGTATGGCATTCTCAGCGCCATTTTTTATTGCATTGGCGATTTGGGCGCGCGCATCTGATTCAGTACCAAAAATATCAAGTTACGATGCTTGGGTAATCGCTTTGATGGGAATTATGGGCGGTTATGTTCCTATGTTGTTAGATTTTGCAGGGCTAGTCTATGTGACCGCGGGCTTAGAGCGAATCATTTTATATATCTATCCCACAATCGTGATTTTGCTAAGCGCAGCCATGTTCAAACACCGTATCGGCAAACGCGTCTACTTTGCTCTGTTGGCAACCTATGCGGGTGTGGCTTTAGCTGTTGGGCATGATGTACTTATCGTAAAATCAGGTTCCGCTGAAACTATACTTGGTGCTAGTTTAGTCGCGGCTAGCGCCGTGGCATATGCTGCTTACTTAATTGCGAGTGGCAGATTGATTCCACGAGTAGGAGCATCGTTGTTTACTGCGTATACGATGCTTGCTGCCACGGCAGCGAGCGCGGCACATTACGGCAGTACCTCGCATCAGGTGAAGATTTTGCATTTGCCTACACAAGTTTATTTACTTAGCATGTTAATGGCGGTGGTTGCCACAGTGTTCCCTGCAATTTTATTAAATGTTGGCATACATAAAATTGGCAGTAGCAAGGCCGCGCTTATTAGCTCAATCGGCCCAGTATCGACGATATTTTTAGCCAGTATATTTTTAGGTGAAGATATTACCTTGTTGCAATTAGCTGGAACGTGTTTGGTGTTGATTGGAGTGTTGGCGATAAGTTTAGGCAAGAAATAAGTAGCATGCTTATTAGTCTTTAAGTGGCCTTAATGCTTCAATTTTTTAAGCCCACCCATCACCAATGAATAGGCCGCTGGCACTACAACTAAGGTTAATAGGGTTGAGGAAATCATCCCGCCAATAATCGCGACTGATAGCGGTTTGTTGGTTTCTGAACCTGCTCCTAGGCCTAGCGCCGCTGGTAACAGCGCTAGAATAATGGTGAGTGAGGTCATGACTACTGGGCGCAGACGAATAGGACAAGCCTCTTTGAGGGCATCGTTAATACTGGCGCCTTTTTCTACAAGTTGATTAGTGAGATCAACCAGCAAAATAGAGTTTTTAGCGACTAAACCTATCAGCAATACCAAGCCTATCATTGAGTAAATGTTTAAAGTATTGCCTGTCAAAAGTAGGGCGATTAAGCCACCAATAATAGCGAGCGGTTGTGCCAGCATGATGAATAGCGGCTGGATGAATGAGTTGAATTGGCTGGCGAGTACCATATAGAGTAAAAGAAAACCTAGAGCGAATACAAACTTAATGTTTTTCATGGTTTTGCCGAACTCTTCTGCTTGCCCTGTGAGTTTGAGTGTGTAATCAGGTGGCACAATTTTGGCTGCGGTGGCTTTCACTATGTCGACTGCCTCACCAAGAGGAACAGCAGGATTGGCGTAAAAGTTAACGGCGTATTGTAGGTCGTAGCGACCAATGACTGCAGCGCCTAATTCTTTATTAAAGCTTGCCACTGCATCGATTCTGACTAATTCACCACTACTGCTGCGTAGGTATATTTTATTTAAATCAGCGATATTTTCTAATTCAGATTCATTGGCTTTTACACGGATGTCATAACGCTGACCATCACCATTCAATTCATTATATTTGGCTATGTTAATGCCACCAGCATAGAGGGAAACCGCAGTGGCGATATCATTAGCACTAATGCCAAGTGCAGATGCTCTGAGTCGGTCAATCTGCATATTGAGTTGTGGTAAATCTAACTGCACATCTACATCAACCTTACCAATGTCGCTATTGGTGCTTAATTCTTTCTGTAAGAGTTGAGAAATACGACCGATTTCTTGTAAATTTACGCCAGTGAGATTGAATTGAAGCTTTTCAGAACGTTGACCGCGTGCGATAGAGCTAGGAGAAGGAATAGCGCGCACGCCGGGGAGTTGATCTAGTTCTTTTTTTAACTCCTTAATTAGCGTTTGTTGGCTTTTAGCGCGCTCCTCTTTGGGTTTTAAACGCACATTCACATTACCTTGGTTAACTTGTCCGCGTGAGCCCGCACCTATCGTAGCAAAGTAGCTTTCGACTTCACTTTTATGGGTCGCGAGCGTTGCTTCTACTAATTTCAAGCGTGAGTCGGTGTAGTCTAAGTTGGAACCTAGCGGTGTTTTAATATTGATACTGAAACTGCCTTCATCAGTTTCTGGTACAAAATCTTTCTCTACATATTTAAGAGAGAAAAAGCCGCTCACCGCAACAAAAATTAGCGTAATTAACAAGACCAAACCGCGATGGTTGAGTGATGAATAAAGTAGCTTTTTATAGACCACATCCATGCGGGATAATACGCGTCCAACCGCTTTGTAAACCGCATTTTCATTGTGGGTGACGCTTAAGTAGCGCGAACACAACATTGGTGTGAGCGTGAGAGAAACCAGCAGCGATGCCAGTACGCCGAACGTGACGACCACTGCAAAAGATTTAAAAAACATGCCGATGATGCCATCCATAAAAATCACGGGAGCGAATATGCAAACGAGGGATGCTGAGGAGGCTAGTACTGCGAATACCACTTCATTACTGCCTAAAATAGTGGTTTTGGTACGAAATGCGGCAACCGCTAGTGGATTTTTTATATCGATTGCTCTAATACCTTCGCCAACTTCACCTTCCATATGTCGCAAAATACTCTCGCGCACCACAATGGCGTCATCGACCACCACGCCAATCAGCAATAATAATGCAAGCAAGGTCATGCTGTTAAAGGTATAGCCAGCAAAATACATTACGGCAATGGCACCTAATAGCGATACGGGAATTTCTAAACAAATCATTAATGTAGAGCTAAACGACCGCATAAAAATCAGTACAATCAGGGCGGCAAACAAGGTGCCTTCTACCAGATGTTCTTTCAACGAAGCGACTAACTGATTGATGAAAATGCCGTCGTTAGTTGAGATTTCCAGCAACATACCAGCAGGTAAATTGGGGCGAATATCACTTTCCAGTCTACGTTCAACTTCTTTAATAATGTCGACAGTATTGGTATTGGCAATTTTAACCATACCAATTCCAACTGTTGGTTTACCATTGTAACGGGCTATCTGACGGTTATCAGAAATGCCATCTTCCACTGTTGCAACATCTTTAAGCCGAATAGGCGCGCCAACTTTATCTACAATAACCATATTGGCTAAGTCTGAAATTTTATGAAATTCAAGATCTAGTTTAAGTAATTGTTCTGCTTGTGAGCTGACGAGAAACCCGCCTGGAAGTTGGACATGTTCGCGATTAAAAGCGGTAATTAAATCCTGGGCAGTAAGTTTGTAGGCTGCCATACGATCTGGTTGAATGTTAACGCGAATCACACGATCTCTGCGCCCACCTAGGGTGACTTCACCCACGCCATTGATGGTTTCAAATTTCTTTTTTAGTACATTATTGGCATACAAGTTAAGTTGTTGAATGGTTCGATCACCACTTAATGCCAACCAAATAACTGGCGATGCGTTGGTATCTACTTTCTGAACGACAGGTGGATCAGTGTCCGTAGGTAAACGGCGCACTATTTGATTTACTTTGGATTGCACCTCGTTATAAGCGACGTCTATGTTTTTACTTAGCGCAAAGGTAATGCTAATGCTAGACACGCCAGGTGATGAAGCTGATTGAATATGCTCAATACCCGGAGTAGTGTTAATAGCAGATTCAATGATGCTGGTAATACTGGTATCAACCACGTCAGGGTTAGCACCACGCAACACGGTATTCACCGTAATGACAGGAAAATCAATCGAAGGCACGCGATCTACACCGATGCGCTGGTAGGCGATGATGCCGAAGAGAATAATCACGCCAGAGATCATCCAAGTTAGAACGTGGCGTTTAATGGATAGTTCTGGCAAGGTCATGTGCGGATTACTTTGTCTTTGAGAGTCACGGTGTTATTTTTTAAGCGTGTTAGCAGCTTTATCGGTATTTGCATCGGTTGGGGTACTTGCAATTTTAATGTCAGTATCGTCAGTTAAAAAGCCAGCACCATCCACCACGATGGTGTCATTTTCTTTGACACCACTGAGCAGTTCAACCATGCCATTTTGATGTGCGCCTGTTTTCACGATGGCCTGATAGGCTTTATTATTACGCACGATATACACGACTTCACCCGCAGGGCGTAGCACTACGCTTTGCTCGGGTACCATCATAGCGGCAGCTTGTTCACCTAGAATCACTGTTCCAGTTACGCTGGCACCAGGTTGCCAATCGGGTGAACCTATTATGTCTGCAATGACATCTACGGTTTGGCTGCCTTCAACGATCATTGGTTTTAAATCGTGAATGGTGCTTTTGATGATAGTCTCGCTGGTGGGTGAAGTGAGGCGTACTTCTAAACCGGGTTTGAGTTTTGCTGCTATATATTCAGGAAAGGGCAGATGAGCGCGCAGATGCTGCTTAGAAACTATCATAATCATAGGGTCACCCACTTTTACAAACTCGCCGTCATCTACTAGTTTTTTTTCAACATTACCACTGGCTGGCGCATAGATTTTGGTTTTACTGCTTGTATGGTTAATGCTGCCCACACGGGCTTTAGCGCCGATTAATTGTTCTTTCAATACATTCTGTTGCGCCACTTCATTATCCACCGCATTTTGTGAAATAAATTTCTTATTCACCAGCGCTTGGTTGCGTTCAACAGTTTTAATTTGATTCGATAATAAAGCTTGGATTCGCGCTACTTCTGCTTGAGCTTCGTTACGTTGCATTCCAAAATCAGATGCATCTAAGGTAACGATGAGTTGACCTTGTTTTACGGCTTCGCCGGTATTTACATGAATTTTTACGACACGCGCAGCGACCTCAGCTGAAATAGTTGGGTTGGTTAATCCTTCAAGCATGCCAATGGCTTCTTCACTTGTTTCAACTGCTTGATTTTTTACTTGAGTGACCGTTACCAGTGTTGGCTTTGCCACTTTTTTATCGAGCTGAGATTTTTCCGAAGCCGCATCTTTAGCGCCACAAGCCACCATTAAGGTGGAAATTATTACAATAAAGAATAGTTTGATATTTTTTTGCATTTTCTAAGAGTATTCGTTTCTTATTTTTTGTTAATGTTATCTATTTGAGACCAGTCAAAATATGGCCCAGGGTCTGTTTTGCGAATAGGTGCAATATCAGAATGTCCCACTATAGCTTGAATTGAGTAAGCTTCAGTCAGGCTTGTTATCAAATTTTTCAGGGTAAGGTATTGTGCTGGCTCAAATGCTTCAAAGTCTGAACCTTCGAGCTCTATTCCGACCGAGAAGTCGTTGCAACGTTCCCGATTATTCCAATTTGACACACCGGCGTGCCAAGCACGATCTAGACAAGACACAAACTGTATGAGTTCGCCATCCCGTCGAATCAGAAAATGCGAAGATACCTTACGCGTGTATATTTCCGCATAATAAGGATGCTCGTCTGGATTAAGTTGATTGGTAAATAGCTCAATAATGCCATTTCCACCATACTGGCTTGGCGGCAGGCTGATGTTGTGAATGACAATTAAGCTTATTTCACTTTCTGGTTTACTGGTGGGTTTACTGGCAGGACGAGCGTCAAAGTTAGGCGATGCGATATATTGCGCGTTAATCGCCATGCCAGCTTCATTGATTGTATAAGATTTCATAAAGGTTAATTTTATGCGAAATTTAGTTGTAAATTGCAGTATTCCGATAAAATGACGGTATAAACAAAAATTTACTTCAATTTTGCAATAGTTAGGGAAGCGTCAGATGATATTTTTAGAGTTATTCGCCATGTTGATCGTGATTTTAATCGCGGCAGAAGTGTTTACCAACGCACTAGAACACTTAGGCGAAAAGCTTGGTATTTCTGAAGGCGTGACAGGCTCTATATTTGCAGCGGTAGGCACAGCTTTGCCTGAAACCATGGTGCCTTTACTGGCTTTATTAGCGGGTACTCAAAACGTGGCAACCAATGAAGAAATTGGCGTCGGCTCCATTTTAGGTGCGCCCTTAATGTTAGCTACTTTATCCATATCGCTCATGGCGATTTCTGTTTGGAAGCGTCGTGGCACGCAAGGGCATTTAAGACCAGAGCGTACTGGGTTAACCCGCGATCTTAATTATTTCATTGCGGCTTTTACTTTTGCTGCAGTGGCTATGTACGTACCGCACACATTAACAACGGTTCGCTATGGCTTGGGTGCTTGCATGGTATTAATTTATGTTGTTTACGTGATGATGACGATCAATGCATCAAAAGCTTTGGTGCAAGACGGTCATGCCACAGAAGCAGGCGGCGATATGTTCCTATGTAAAACTGGTTTGCCAAATAATATGGTGGTGATTATTATTCAGTTGTTACTAGGTCTGAGCTTGCTGATTGCCGGCGCTAAAGGTTTTATTCATGGCGTTGAAGCAGCCTCTCAAATCCTCGGTATTTCGGCGTTATTGTTATCTTTACTCATTATTCCGATTGCGACTGAATTGCCTGAAAAAGTGAACAGTATTTTATGGATACGCAAAGGCAAAGACACTTTGGCATTTGGCAATATTACTGGCGCCATGGTGTTTCAAGGGACATTATTACCAGCGATAGGGATTATGTTAACACCTTGGGAGCCGCGTAAAGAGGTTGTGTTAGGTATTGCAATGACTTTACTGGCATCCATCTGGCTGCGTTACTTAGTTGCAAAAGGCGGTATTCGCGTTTGGCATTTGCTAGTGAATGGCGCGATGTATGTGACTTATTTGGCGCTAGTGTTAAGTTAAAGTTATTAATATAAACAGCTTATTAAAATGAAGCTTAGGTAAACTTGAGTTTAACTAAGCTTCATCGATTTCAAAATCTGGATCCAAATCACTCTCTTTTGCTAAACCAAGTTTAGCTAGTCTGTAACGCAAAGTGCGAAAGCTAATGCCGAGCAATTTTGCTGCGGCTGTCTTATTATTGTTGGTTTTCTCTAACGCCTTAATAATCGCTTTCTTCTCAACATCTTCAAGATAATCAGATAAGTTGAGATTAAGTGGTTTTTCCGCATTAAATGTAGAATTTTTTTCAGCACTTAATCCTGTGGCCGGCGTGCTGTCGTTACTTCCATAATTTAAATCTTCAATCGTAATCAATTTGCCATCACTCATTGCCAAAGCGCGCTCTAGCATATTCTCTAACTCGCGGACATTCCCAGGAAACTGCATTTTAGAGAGGTATGCCTGCGCTTCGCTATCCAGTTCTGGCATGCTAATTTTTTGGTAGGCACATAATTTTGCGAGTAATAAATTAGCCAGTAAAGGAATGTCACTTGGGCGGTCGCGCAAAGAAGGCATCTTAAGCTGAATAACGTTGAGGCGGTAATACAAGTCTTGTCTAAACAAGCCTGCATCCATCATTTGAGCCAGATTTTTGTGAGTGGCGCTAATAATGCGCACATCCACGGCTTCTTCATTAGCGCCACCTACCATGCGCACTTTTTTCTCTTGAATCGCACGTAAAAGTTTGACTTGCATCGGCAACGGTAAATCAGCGACTTCATCTAAAAATAAGGTTCCGCCATTCGCCGCCTGAAACAACCCTTCTTTATCTTGGTTAGCACCAGTAAAAGAACCTTTTTTATAGCCAAAGAACTCGCTTTCCATTAAGTTATCTGGAATCGCTCCGCAATTTACTGCGATAAAAGCGCCGTCGCCCCTAGAGCTGTACTTATGGATGAGCTTAGCAGCAAGCTCTTTACCGCTACCAGACTCGCCGCTGATATAGACAGGCGCTTGGCTACGTGCAAGCTTGGTAATCATTGCACGCACATGCACCATAGGTTCAGATTCACCAATCATTTCTAGCGCATCGCCTTTATTGTTTTTGGTTTGCGAACTAAGTTTGATTGCGGATTCGATGACAGGACGTAATTGCTTTAGTGAAATGGGTTTACTAAGATAGTCAAAAGCGCCGGCTTTAAGTGCGGATACCGCATTTTCTGCACTTGCATGAGCGGTGATGACAGCTACTGGTAAACCTGGATGAAATTCACTAATATAATTGACTAAATCTAGCCCAGTTCCGCCAGGCATTTGCATGTCAGTTAAGCACAGCGCATATTGCCGCTGAGTGAGTAAAGACTTGGCTTCTTGGATATTACTCGCGCTGTAAGTATCAATATCCATGCGCTCCAGCGTCATTGTGAGTAATTCACGTATGTCAGTTTCATCGTCTACTATTAAGCAGGTAAATTTTTGAGTCATGCGCTATTATGCCTTCTTAAGCTGCAAAATAAAGACACTACCATCAGCTAATGCTCGGTATTTCAGTTTTGCGCCATTGGCTTCAGCTAACTCGCGCGAAATATAAAGTCCTAAACCATTTCCAGTATTTTTTGTGGTAAAAAACGGCTCGAATAATCTTGCTTGATCTTGCTCTGCCACGCCGTCTCCATCGTCGATAATTTGGATGCTAAAACCTAATTTACTGAATTCAGAACAAATAATTTTTAAACTACCCACTTGTTTTTGACTATGTTCCCAGCCATTTTTACATAAATTCCATAAAATTTGTGTGAGATGACGTTTGTCAAAAGAAATATTTTTTTGTGATAGATTGTCCAGCGTAAAATGGGTGCTAGGTACTTTCTCTACAGCACAAAATTGCGCATGAAAACTACTTAGAAAGTCACTTATTTCAAAGAGCTCTTGCTGCGTGCGATCGCGTCTGTTCAATTCAAGCACATCTTTGATAATTTGGTCTATGCGCCCGATGTTGTCAGCTACAATTTCTAGTAGTCGCTCAGTTGATTTTGAGTTGCTTTCATCTTCTTGAAGTAATTGGTTGGCATGACTAATGGCGCTTAACGGGTTGCGAATCTCATGTGCGATATTAGCGGTTAATCTACCTAGCGCTGCCAGCTTAGCCTGTTGAGCCGCCGTTTGAATTTGACTCAGATCTTGAATGAAGATTACCGCACCAGCATTTCTGCCAGACAAAGGCGAATCTTGTTGCTGATTGATAGGCATAAACCTAAGTTTTAATTCACGATTGCTGATAGAAACATTTGAGTTGTTTTTTTCATCTGCACCATTCACCCAATCCTTAAAAACCTTTACTATTTCAGGGGCCTGCGTGGATAAAGGCAGATTAACTTCACTATTTTGAGCTAAAGAAAGTAATGCTGTGGCTTGCAAATTACTGTGGCGAATATTTAAGTTTTTGTCTACCACAATGACGCCATCTTGCATCTCTTGTGTGATTAGGGCGTTTATTTGCGACAAATTTTCAATATCAATGCCACGTGCAGAGGCGAGCGCTTCACTATGCTGCATACGTTTGGCTAAACTATAAGCCAGCAAAGCTGTCGCAAAGCAACTTAAGCCTAGCATCACAGGCTGCGTGTAGGTGCTCGCGGATAAGTTTTCTAAAATTATTCGGTAGCTATGTTCAAGCAACAAACCAATAGTAGCGATAGCCGCATAAAATAAAGCTAATCGACCATTGCTGACTAAGCTGGCGATAACGATAATAATGATTAACAACAGCCCTAGACCACTCGTGATACCGCCCGCTGTAAACATGAACAAAATAATAAAAACAATATCAGTCGTGATTTGCAGTGGTAAGGAGAGTCGATACACATCAGACTTTAGCGGACTTATTAGTAAAATGAATATGCTAAAGATTAGGTAAGCAATGGACAGCTTGAAGGTGAGTATGGCATGGCCGCCTTGCCATATGAAATCCTTACCAAGGTAAAGGTAAGAAATGGTAAAAACTATACTTAATACAAAGCGAAATAGATTGAGTACGTTAATTGCATGGCGCTGTAGCGATAAATCGATAGAGTCCGCAATAGATTGTTTCACGTTAGAATTTAGCACTTTTTAAAATTAATACGTTCAGGTTCCATTTTCATGGTGACAATCATTTCTAAGTTATTTAGGAATGTGAGTTTTACTGCAGTAAAACTCACCGTTGACTAGAAAAGCTTCTGACCTCGGCAAATGCACTGAACATGAAGCGCATTGCACCATGTTTTCTATTTCGTTATTTTCTTTTTCCTGCTCTTTTGCTGAGGTTTCTTTGTTATTATTTTTATCATTATTTGTGTTCGCCTTACTCCGTTTATAAATAACGATCAGTAGATAAATGATGAGCCCTAAAAAAATCAGTCGCCACATAAAATTTTGCACCTATTAGATAATTGCTATGATTGTAACCAAAGCTTGGTCTAGTTCAAAATGTAAACCTGATATACTTTCATTAATGACTGCGTTAACTATTTATAATAAACCAACCAACCATAAGCACGATGGCCACCACTAAAGAACTTTCAGATTTTCTTGAGTCGGTGGAGCGCAGAGCTTTCAAACAGACCGCTTACGCTGTTCGCGATGACCATGCGGCGCTAGATATTGTGCAAGACGCAATGATGAAGCTTGCGGAGAAGTATGGTGAAAAACCAGTGACAGAACTGCCTATGTTGTTTCAGAGGATATTGCAAAATACCATGCGAGATTTCTGGCGCAGGCAAAAAGTTAGAAATATATGGACGACATTATTGTCTTCATTTGGCAGCACTGAAGACGGCGAAGACCGTGATCCGTTAGAAACGATTGACGTAGAGGATGATAGTGATGAGCCTGAAGCCCAACTCGAACGCAGTCAGACCATTAAACTTATAGAAGCGGCATTGGAAAAGTTACCTGCGCGTCAACGAGAAGCCTTTGTTCTGCGTTATTGGGAAGAGATGGATGTTGCTGAAACGGCAAAAATTATGGGTTGCTCAGACGGAAGCGTTAAAACGCACTGTTCTCGGGCGGTTCACTCATTGGCGACAGAGTTGAAGAAACAGGGGTTAGAAAAATTAGGCCTACCAAGTTTAATGATAAGCAACGAAGGCTCAAAAGGCTAGGAGGTGAGCTATGGATAATCTAAAAGATATGCAAAATAGTAAAATAAATAAAAATAATGTAAATGACAATTTACTTGGGGATGAGCAGCTAGCGAAATTAGCGGCTAATTTGCTGAATGATAACGCGCAACATTTAAATGCTGTAACTTTGAAACGTTTGTCGGAAATGCGTGGTTTAGCAGTCTCAAAATTAGAGACAAGCCTAGCTATAAATCAAAACGGTAACGTCTTGCAATGGGTGAGGCATGGTTTTGGTAGTTATTTTGAACAGCATCGTTGGATGTCTGCTGCCATTATTATTAGTGCCATGTTGCTTACATTTTTAGCAGCACAAAAATTCAATATAGATAATAATTTAGAAAATAGTGATGCGTTCTTGTTGGCGTCTGAACTGCCACCAGAAGCATTTGCAGATAAGGGGTTTGATACATGGTTAGTTTCCAAGCGAGATTAAAGCTCGGCGCAATATTTTCTGCTCTATTATTAGTCAGTGGATTGATGTTTAACCATGCTGCATTCGCCGACGAAGCAAACGTGCCTTGGGCGCAACTCAATGATGGTCAGCGACAAATATTAAATCCTTTAGCTTCTGAGTGGGATACTTTACGCCCCTGGCAGCGAGAAAAAATGCTTGATATCGCGCGGGATTACCCAAAAATGAGCTCTAAAAAGCAAGAGTTGGTACAAAAGAGGCTTAGCAATTGGAGCCGCATGACACCGTATGAACGAGAGAATGCTAGAAAAAGTCATCAACAATTTCAGTCCTTATCAACCGATAAAAAGAATGAGTTGCGACAAAAGTGGTTGGAATATCAAAAATTACCAGAGTCAGAAAGAGCTAAATTGAGAGCTGATTCACCAGATACTTATCGGGATGCAGATTTAAATTAATAAGTTAACTAATACCTATGCAAACTGAGCAATTGTCACAAACAACAGCCCCAAGTTTCTTTAAGCTTGGGGCTTGCCTTATTTATGAGGCCTTAGTAGTGACTGCGATATCATTAGCCACCACTGCTATTTTTGTTTTATTGTTAGGTGAGGCAACTGGCATTAAACGATATTTGCTACAGCTATTCTTATGGCTGTCTGTGGGGATGTATTTTGTTTGGTGTTGGCAGAGAAAAGGCCAAACACTAGCAATGCAAACTTGGCAATTAAAGCTACTGAATCAAGATGCGCAGTCGTTGCCATTAAAAGCCGCGATTGCAAGGTATATACTAGCCACCTTTAGTTTAATGCTGTTTAGTCTTGGTTTTCTGTGGATTTTTGTGGATAGAGACAGGTTATTTTTGCATGATAGACTGCTCAAAAATAAAATTATCTACGCTCCACGTAAAACAACATTGCAATACCAGCCATTAAAAAAATAATGGTAGGCATAATGGCGCTAAATAATGGGGTCCAGTCATTGAGCAATCCCAAATGTGCAAATACACGGTTGAGTATTTGATACATAACTCCCAGCATAATTCCGATAAAAATCTTGCTGCTGGCACCAGCGGCACGTTGTTGTATAAAGCCAAATGGCAGCGCTAAAATCACCATGACCATGCAAGCTAAGGGGTAAATCATCTTTGCCCAAAGCGCGACTTCATAACGGGTCGTTTTTTGTTTATTTGTGCTTAAGTGATTGATGTAAGTATATAAATTCCAAGCAGACATTTTTTCTGGCATGATAAGTAATACATTGAGCAGTTCTGGGCGAATTAATGATTGCCATGTTGCCTCTGCAGATTGATGTACTTTCACTGAGTCTTCACCGAAATGGGTATCTGAAACTTCTTTGAGCTTCCATGACTCATGTTTAAACTCCCCCGATTTAGCAGTGCGGGTACTGATAAGTTTTGCATTTTTATCAAAGTCGAAAATATGGATATTGAGCAATGATGCGTCTGGTAATACTTCTTCAACGTTAATAAAACTATTACCATCCTTTACCCAAAGACCAGAGCGGAATTCTTGAGCAACCACAGAATCGGTGGCTTTAATACGCATGCGCTGTGCCATTTTTTCACTAAATGGAGTGATTAATTCACCGATTAAAAAAGTAATGATGGTAAATATAGCGCCAATTTTTAAAAGTAAAATCGCAATCTCAAAAAGCGAAAGACCGCTCACTCTTAACACTACCAGTTCGGAATAGCGTGCGAACTGACCTAAGCTGTACATGCAGCCGACCAACACCGCTACAGGCATTACGTCGTAAACATGACCAGGTGCGCTTAGCAATACGAAGAATAAAATTTTACTAAGACCATAATTACCTTTGCCTAAAGCATCTAACTCTTGAATCAAATCAAAGAAAGAGAACAAAGCAATGAGTGCAAGCATGACCATAAGGACATTAGCAACAATTTCTTTGAGAATATATTTATTAAGAATTTTCATATGGATTTAGATCATTAGATCTGAGCTATTTTTTTGCCTTCGTTGCTAATTTTAACCATGAAGGCAGATGAACATTAGGTAATAGCGGCAATTGCTGTGCTCGTTTATAAAACATATAAAGCACCAATAAACTAAAGCCTAAATGGACAGGCCATAGACCTATAATTCCGCTTATTTTGCCTTGTGCTATCCAAGCTTGAATGATGTTGAGTAGGTTGTTATAGATAATATAAATAACAATTGCCAGTGCAAAATTTGCCGAGCGCCCTGCCCGCGGATCTAACGCACTTAATGGGATTGCAAACAGGACTAGTATTAGCGCAGAAATAGGTATGGCAAGGCGCCATTGCAACTCGGCAATATTATTATTATTTTTATTGATGATTAAATCGCGGCTTGAAATTGATTGTGTAGAAGGTGGCTCACGTTTTGCTTCACCAGCCTCCACTCGAATGGCGTATTTTTCGAACTCCGTGATTGAATATTCGGCTGTGCCACGCATGCCTTCATAACGATGTCCATGTTCCATTAGTAAGTAGTTATCGCCATTTTTTTCAACGAATCGGCTGCCTTCTGCAGCCACCATGATGCCAAGTTTTTGGTGTTGTATGGATTGAACAAATATATTCTTAACAATGTTACCCAGTTCATCAAAACTCTCAACAAAGAACACGCGATCCGCATGCGCAGATTCTTTAAACATGCCTGGGCTGATGGCGGCTAAGTCATCACGACTTTCAAGCTGCATACGAAACTCTTCTACTTTGAGGTTAGCCCACGGTGTAACAAATAAGCTTAAAAAAGCAATAATGATAATGATAGGAGCGCTAAAAGTCAGAACAGGGCGTATCCAGCTGGTAATGCTGAGGCCAGAACTAAACCAAATGACCATCTCGGAATCTCTATACCAGCGAGAAAGCGTCAGTAATATCGCTAAAAATAGGCTCAAGGATAACAATAAGGGCATGAATCGAATGATATTGAAGCCCAATATAGTCGTAATGGCATCGTTAGGTAATATGCCTTTTGACGCTAATTTGACCAAGTGGCCTGCGCGTTGGGCGATGACAATCCCGACTAAAATAAGAAAAGCACCGCTAGCGGTAACAATAAGTTCGTGTAAGAGTGATCGCCTAAAAAGCATATGATTTATTGATAACTATATATACAACTATGAATTGCGTGTAAAAAACGCGATAATTTAACTTAACAATATTAAAGGTAGAAGCCATGAAATCCAGCACTATGGAATTTAGCATAAAAAATGACAATCCGCTAAAGTTACAAAGCGATTGCCTAATTATAGGCGTATATGAGGATAAAAAACTGTCAGAGACTGCTCAATCTATAGATACAGCATCTGCAGGCTACCTTTCACTTATTCTAAAGCGTGGTGATTTTGATGGTAAGTCAGATACTTCTTTAATGTTGCACAATGTGCCAAACACAGCCAGTGAGCGGGTTCTGTTGGTTGGCTTAGGGAAAGAATCTGATTTTTCGGAAAAACAATATTGTAAAGCGGCAAGAGCTTCGATCAAAGCCCTAGCCAATAGTGGCGCGAGCAAAGCGATTACTTTCTTGGCTGAGGTGCCTGTAAAACAATTGTCAGCTAAACAGAAAGCTGCGCTTTTAGTTGAAGCCAGTTTGGATGCAAGCTATAAGTTTTCCGCAAATAAAAAGAAAAAAGAAGAGTCAAAAAAAGGGTTAAGCGTGCTTAACATTAACGTCGCCGCTGACGATGTGAAAGAGGCGAAATTAGGGTTAGCCGATGGTTTGGCTTTAGCTTCAGGCGTGAGTTTTGCGAAGGATTTAGGTAACTTGCCGCCAAACGTTTGCACGCCGAGCTACTTGGCTGAGCAAGCACAATCATTGGGTAAAAAGCATGACTTCAAGGTTAAAGTGCTTGAGCGGGATGAGCTTGAAAAATTAGGCATGGGTTCATTCTTAGCAGTGTCGCAAGGCAGTGAAGAGCCACCTAAATTTATTATCATGCAGCACTTAAAAGGTAAGAAAGACCAAAAACCAGTCGTGCTAGTGGGCAAAGGTATTACTTTTGATACTGGCGGTATTTCATTGAAATCAGGTTCTGAAATGGATGAGATGAAGTACGATATGTGCGGCGCTGCAAGTGTGTTGGGCACATTCAAAACCATTGCAGAGATGGATTTACCATTGAATGTCATAGGCGTTATTCCTACCTGTGAGAACATGCCAGATGGCCGCGCAACTAGGCCTGGTGACGTATTAACCAGCATGTCTGGCTTAACCATAGAAGTGTTAAATACCGACGCTGAAGGACGTTTGATTCTATGTGATGCGCTGACTTATGTTGAACGTTTTGAACCAAGTGCAGTGATTGACATTGCAACGCTGACAGGTGCCTGTGTCATCGCTCTCGGACACCACGCAAGTGGTTTGTTTAGTAATAACGATGACTTAGCTAAAGAGCTATTGCACGCGGGTGAGACCTCATTAGATCGTGCATGGCACATGCCGATGTGGGATGACTATCAACCCTTGCTTGATAGTAATTTCGCCGATATGGCCAATATTGGCGGACGTGCGGCTGGTAGCATTACCGCAGCTTGCTTCTTATCAAGGTTTGCTAAGAAATATGATTGGGCACATTTAGATGTTGCTGGTACTGCTTGGAAGTCTGGCAAAGAAAAGGGTGGTACAGGTCGACCAGTGCCACTATTAACCGCATTTTTAGTGAATAGAGCGAATAGCTCTAAAAAATAGCATTCCGATGACTCGTGTTGAATTTTATTTTAATGTCTCTGATAAGTTTGCAAAAACTGTAGAACTCTGTGAAAAAGCGTTAGCTAAAGGCCGCCAGCTAACGATTTATACGCAAAACGACGCTATGAGTAATGACATCCAAAACTTGCTATGGACTCAATCACCCAGTAGT
Source organism: Methylotenera sp. (assembly GCF_029946165.1). Lineage (GTDB taxonomy): Bacteria > Pseudomonadota > Gammaproteobacteria > Burkholderiales > Methylophilaceae > Methylotenera. The sequence goes on along the minus strand of NZ_JAQSDZ010000010.1, from coordinate 115,508 downwards.
TTTTTAGCAAATAGCCTTATAAATGAAACCCAAAGTCGATTTTCACCTATTGTCATTGACGCTCATGGTGAAAATTTAATTCAAGATGACGTGTTAATTAATTTTCAAACATTGCAGCCACTTTTTTTTAGTCGATTTAGATACTTGGTTGAGTTAGTCGGTAGCGATGAGGCTGATAAAGCAGCAGCAAGAGCGCGATTTAGGTTTTATAAAGATCGTGGTTATGAAATAAAATCAACAGATGCGGCAGAGACTTAAGAGGTTTCCTAGTAGTTGATGAGTGCTCAATCTAATTTTTATTAGGCTTAAATATGCAAGAAGATGATATTCCCTTATTAACAGAAGTGCACGTTAGGTCCGCGCAATCTATTAAATCAATCAACATCACTGCAGACTTGATTGCAGAGTTGACAGCCCAAATTAAGCCGCAATTAAAGTTGCAGCTTGAAGAGGAAATTGAAAACGCTGTTATGAACTCTGTCTTGGATAAGTTTGAAAAGCGCATGCACGATAGCTTGCTGAATGAATCTGCAGAGGTGCAAAAGGCTGGGCAGATTTTTCTTGCTGAAGCACTTAAAGAACAGTATGAAGTGCAATCGCAGCGTTTAGACGATAAATCTAACGCGGCTCAAGAATTGGCAAGTGCTAGATTAATACAGCATATCCACGAAGAGCTAAATACTTCGCAACACGCCAACCATGCTAGTTTAATGGATACTATTCATACGACCATTAATCAGGCGCAACAAACTTCGATTGAGCAAATTAGAGAAACGGTAGCAATAGAGGTTAACCGCGCCGTGGCAAATGCGCAGCTGGCTGTAATGGAAAATAGTGCCGTTTATGTGGATAAAGTGAGAGCTGATTTAGCCACCGAAATTCCAAAAATGATGCATGCAAATGCAGATATTATTAAAGCGGACTTAGTTAATACTTTAAGTGCAATGCAGGCTAGGGGGTTAGATGAAGTCCAAACCAGTCTTAACCAAGCAATGCCCTTGTTAGAGCAGGCGGCTACCAAACAATTTGAAACAAATTTAGCTCATATAGAGAGTAATGCACTTGAAAGCGCTACCCAAGTATTGCAAGCAAGTATTAACTTAGCTAAATCTGATTTAACCAGCGCATTAGGGCAGATGCATGCAGAGGGGATCGTGGAGGTGCAATCTAAACTTGCATCATTATTGCCTGTCATGGAACAGGGGCTGACCAATCAAGTGGAAGAAACTTTAAAAAGTTTGGAGGCTGCAACAATAGAACATGTGTCTCAGGCAGTTACTAATGTGAAAACTGATTTCGAAAGTGCACTAGTGCAAATGCAAGCGCTCAGTATTGCTGAGGTGCAAACTAAACTCATTAGTGCCTTGCCTGTGTTGCAAGAGTCAATGACAGAAAAATTGCAACTTACTTTATCTGGCATCGAAACCAAAACAGTAGAAGATGCCAGCCATGCATTACAAGATAAAATAACTCGGCTTCATGAAGATATTTTAACCGACCATCAGAATAATCTAGCGCGGGATTTGTCTGCAATTTATCAAGGTCTGACCGCACAATCGCACACGGAGCTAACGATATATTTGGATGCATTGCAACTCAAGTCTAAACAGCAATTAGACCAAGAAGTCAGCGAAGCTTTCCCAGCGCTATATCAAGGGTTAACAAGTGAGTTAACTACAAGTTTAAAACAAGATTTGGATGAGATAGCGGATGTTAGCAAGCTTAAATTTAAGCACACCTTGGATGCGGAGTTACCTGAAGTCGAACTAGTGCTAGCCAATAAGGTTCAAGAAATACTCAGCGTTGAAGTGCCAAGAATTCAGCAACAGGTCAGTGAAAATATTAAGTTAGAAATCGAAAAACTATTAGATTCCGTACGTCTAATTTTCAGTAAATGAACTTTTGCTGACATGCATTAATCAAATCAACTTAGGCTACGCCGTCAAGTAAAGTTTTGTAAGCCTCGGGAGATAATAGCGTTTTACTCACATCATCGTTGGTCGGTTTATATTTAAATATCCAAGCTTGATAGGGTTTTTCATTAATTAATTCTGGTGAGTTGATTAACTCTTGATTAATTTCAATTACGTTCCCATCAACAAGGGCATGTAAATCTGAGCCTGTTTTTACTGATTCGACTATACCACAAGGTTGACCAGTCACAAGTTTGGAGCCAACTGCAGGAGCTTCTATGAACACAATGTCGCCAAGTAAATCCTGTGCATAATCTGTAATGCCAGCCTCCCATGTACCGTCAGCCGAGGCTTTTGTCCATAAATGTTCGGTGCTATATAGAAAGTTCTGAGGTATATGCATTTTGGTGCTCTAAAATTAATTGCTTGATGTTGAATAAGCATGTGATTATATTGCTAATAATCGAATTGTGAAAAACAATTTGAATGCATAATAAAACATTAAAAATGAGTACTATTAAAGATAAAACATTTTTAATGACAAAGTTAAGGTTTTTATATAGACTAATCTCGTAACTCTATGACGTAAAAGAAACTAATTATGCGCAAACTCATATTACTTTATATCACCTTAACGCTAAGCTTGTCGCCCATGCTTACGTATGCCGCTGCTAAAAAATCACAAAAACAAACGGTTAAGGTGTCGCATACAAAGAATCAAAAAAATAAAGCAGGTAGTTACGATCTTGCAAAGTATAAGTTGAGGGGCAGTGCTCATAGTGTTAAGAAATCACGAGTGCATGTTCAAAAAGTAAACATGGTAGTGCCCCGCGCTTACGATGGAAGCGGGCCATTAGAGTTAGCCTCAACTAAAGCCCTAGTGATTAATCAACTCACTGGTGAAATCATTTACGCTAAGAATACCAATCAATTAACGCCAATCGCTTCTGTCACTAAATTGATGACGGCGATGGTGGTATTAGATGCACTTTTACCGATGGATGATTTGTTATTTATTGGTGATGAGGATGTAGACTATCTAAAACGCACACACTCTAGATTGAATATAGGTACACAGCTTACACGCGGCGAGCTTTTACAATTGGCACTTATGTCCTCAGAGAATCGTGCAGCTTCTGCCCTAGCGCGTAATTATCCAGGTGGTATCGGTGCATTTTTGGCTGCGATGAATCGTAAATCTGAAATGTTAGGCATGACATCAACACACTTTTTCGATGCTACTGGTTTAGATAGTAATAATGTTTCAACAGCAGAAGATTTGGTGAAAATGGTCAATGCCGCTTATCACTATCCTGAAATTCGCCAAGTAACTACTACTGCTTCACAAGAAATCACATTGTTTGGACGTGGAAATCCACTCAACTTTGTGAATACAAACTCCTTAGTACGCGGCAGTGATTGGGTGATTGGGTTATCTAAAACTGGCTTTATTAATGAAGCTGGGCGTTGTTTAGTAATGCAAGCGGAAATTTCTGGTCAACCTATGATTATTGTATTATTAGATTCAGCAGGTAAACAGACACGTATTGGCGATGCTAATAGAATTCGTAAATGGATAGAATATAATGATGCTGCCTCATTGGGCGAGAATGTTAGCGGTTAAATATGGAGTTGATACGATAATAAAAAAGCGGCTGGAAGGCCGCTTTTTTATTATCGTAAATTTAATTTTCTGAATTTATATATTATTGAACAGTAGCTTTGTTAGTAGCCGCCTTTTTGGCAGCAGGTTTTTTTGCAGCGGTCTTAGCTGCCGCTGGCTTTTTAGCTGCTGTAGGTTTCTTGGCTGGAGCTTTTTTAGCTACTGGTTTTTTTACAACGGCCTTCTTCGTCGCTGCCTTTTTAGCAGGTGCTTCTTTTTGCGCTTTAGCCATCAACAACTCCAAAGCTTCATCCAAAGTCAGCGATTCAGGCTCTACACTTTTTGGCAGAGTTGCACGAATCTTGCCGTGCTGCACATAAGGCCCGTAGCGACCTGCAAACACTTCAATTTGACCATCTTCAGTCGGATGGTTACCTAATGTGGCCAATGGCGCTGGGCCAGTGTGAGCCGCTGCTAATAAAGCAACTGCGCCGTCTAAATCAATGGTGAATACACTGTCTGTTTTCGGGATCGATTTAAATTTAGCATCATGATTTACATAAGGACCAAAACGGCCAATGTTCGCCACAATTTTTTTATTAGTTACTGGATGCAAGCCAAGATCGCGTGGTAAAGAAAGTACCATTTTCGCGGTTTCTAAATTCATATCCGCCAATGAAATTTCTTTAGGTACACTGACACGTTTTGGTTTCTTTTTGTCACCTTCAATGGCTAAACCAAGTTGTAAATAAGGACCGTAAGGACCATTCATCAGCATAATTTCTTTACCAGATTCATCATCATTACCAATGATAACTGGGTCACTACCCACTTGTGCTGCGCCATTTAAGCTGCGTTTGTAATCACATTTAGGCTCATCGTTATAGCCTGTACAACCAATAAATGTGCCAAAACGGCTGAGTTGTTTTTGTAGGGGTTTGCCACACTTAGGACAAGCTTCATCAATTAACTCATTACCTGGGCGCTCTACATCGGCTTTACTTAGTAATTGTTGGTTGAAGCCTTGCCAAAACTCTGCCATGAGCGGTAACCACTCACGCTCACCTTCAGCAACGCTATCAAGCGCATCTTCGAGGTTAGCTGTGAAGTCGTAATCTACATATTTGGTAAAATGTTCGGTTAGAAACTTATTCACCACACGTCCAACATCGGTCGGCGTAAAACGTTTTTTATCTAACAAAACATATTCGCGGTCTTGCAATGTACTAATGATGCTGGCGTAAGTAGAAGGGCGGCCAATGCCGTATTCTTCGAGAATCTTGACTAAGCTTGCCTCACCATAACGTGGTGGCGGTTCTGTAAAGTGTTGATCGCCGTATATTTTTTCAACCGTTAGTACTTCGCCAGTTTCAAGATGCGGTAGTTTACTTTCGCCTTCTTCTTCCTCATCATCTGTGCCTTCCATATAAACCGCGATAAAGCCTGGGAATACGAGGGTTTGACCAGAGGCACGGAACAAGTTGGCATCAGAGCCTACGCTTAAATCTACGCTAACTGCATCAAATTTAGCAGGTGCCATTTGACAAGCTAGGGCGCGCTTCCAAATCATTTCATACAGTTTAAATTGTTCATCCGTTAAGTATTGACGAACGCTCGCAGGCGTGCGGCTGATGTCGGTTGGGCGAATCGCCTCATGAGCTTCTTGCGCACTTTTTGATTTGGTTTTGTATTGAATCGCAGCTTTTGGCAAATATTCTGCATCGAAATTCTTTTTCACGTAATCACGAATCTGCGCAATTGCCTCAGCCGCAATGCTGAATGAGTCGGTACGCATATAAGTAATCAAACCGACGGTACCACTACCTACATCCATACCTTCATACAACTGCTGTGCCACGCGCATGGCTCGTGAAGTGGTAAAGCTTAATTTACGCACGGCTTCTTGTTGTAAGGTAGAGGTTGTAAAAGGCGCAGCGGGACTGCGACTGCGTTGTTTTTTCTCAACGCGTGATACGGTGGTTTTACCTGCGCTGGCGAGTAATAATTTGCCTACAATGTCAGAGTGCTGGTCATGGTTGATGACCGTGAATTGCTCAACTTTTTGATTGTTGAGTTGTATTAGTTTTGCGCTGAAGCCATGGCTATGTTTTAAAGCGTCTAAATGAATAGACCAGTATTCTTGTGACTTAAACGCTTCAATTTCAAGCTCACGCTCAACAATTAAGCGCAGTGCAGGACTTTGTACACGTCCTGCAGATAATCCGCGGCGGATTTTTTTCCACAATAGGGGTGATAAATTAAAGCCGACTAAATAATCTAAAGCGCGACGCGCTTGCTGCGCATTCACCATTGGCATGGAAATGTCGCGTGGCTCGGCAATTGCGTGTTCAACTGCGCTTTTAGTGATTTCATGAAACACCACACGCTTCATGATTTTATTTTTGAGTAAATTCTTAGACTTTAAAATCTCGGCAATATGCCATGAAATGGCTTCACCTTCGCGGTCCGGATCGGTTGCGAGATAGATGCTATCAGCACTTTTCACAGCCTTGGCAATTGCGTCCACATGCTTGCTATTGCGCTCGATGATGTCGTACTTCATAGCGAAGTCATTAGCAGTATCAACCGCACCATTTTTCGGAATCAAGTCACGCACGTGTCCGTAGGAGGCAAGCACTTCAAAGTCGCTTCCAAGATATTTCTTGAGCGTTTTTGCTTTAGAAGGAGATTCAACAATTAACAGTTTGGACATGCATGCCTAGAAGAATGAGTGATTAAATGGGCTAAATTATAGAATTGCTAAGCTAACAACTCGGATAATAGCAAGGTAAATGGCTATAAGACAACAACTTACGCACATACTACGCAAATTTATCGAATAATTTGTAACATTATGTGTTTCGAATAAATTCGATTCGTGTGCCATCACTGCTATTTAAGCTTAGCGCTTCACTTTCTTTAGCAATGTCGCCAAAAAGTGGATCTTCATCTTCTGGCTTGGCTTGGCTCAAGCCTTTGAAGTCGTATAAATTAAAATCTGCCAGATGTGACGGCTCAACATTGCCAATCGCGCGGAAAATATTATTGATACGGCCTGGTTGTTCGCGCTCCCAAGCTTGCAACATATCTTTTACCTTTTGGCGCTGTAAATTTTCTTGGCTACCGCATAAGTCACACGGAATGATAGGAAACTCCATTTGGCGCGCATAGCTGGCAATATCTTTTTCACTGCAATATGCCAATGGTCGAATCACGATATTTTGTTTATCATTGGTTGAAAGCTTAGGTGGCATGGCTTTTAACTTTGCGCCAAAGAACATATTTAAAAACATTGTTTCTACAATGTCATCACGGTGATGCCCAAGCGCAATTTTATTGGCGCCTAGTTTTTTGGCCGTGGTATAAATAATGCCGCGGCGTAGACGAGAACATAAACTACAAGTCGTTGCACCTTCAGGAATCTTCTCTTTAACAATTGAATAAGTATCAGCTTCAACAATGCGGTAATCAATGCCAAGCTTTTCAAAATAAGCCGGCAGAATATCAGCAGGGAAGCCTGGCTGTTTTTGGTCCAAATTCATGGCAATAAGTTTGAAGTTAATCGGCGCACGCTCTTGCAACGCTAGCAATATCATTAACATGGCGTGAGAATCCTTGCCGCCGCTCATGCACACCAACACGGTATCGCCTTCTTCTATCATGTTGTAATCGCCAATAGCTTTGCCCGTGGCGCTAATCAGGCTATTGCGTAGCTTGATGAAGTTGTTGGAATGGTTTGCTGGTAAATGGTTAATCATAGTAATTTCTAATTAGGTTTGTATTTGACTATTTGAATTTTAGAGAATTTAGACTTTATCTTTTGAGTACTTGCGTACCCACTCACCTAGTGCGTCCTCGCTCATCTCGCTACTTGCCACACTCAGCACAGTTAACGTTGCATCGGCTTGAGTTGCTGTTAATTTTTTGCCATTTAATAACAAAAACAGACCCAAAGCCAATAATGCAGCACGCTTATTGCCATCTATAAAAGGGTGATTTTTAGCAAGCGCCACACAATAAGATGCCGCTAAAGCTGCATAATCAGGCGCTTCATAAGCGGCTAAATTAACAGGCCGTGCTAGTGCTGAATCTAACAAACCTTCATCACGCAAACCAGAATCACCGCCATGCTCGGCTAAACTTTCATCGTGCAATAAAAGTAACAGGTTTTTATCAACCCAGCGCCAAGCCTTTTGCACCGCCACTTACTTAGCCAATGCCTTAAATGTATCGCGATAATCTCGCATAAACTCGCGACCTAACTCAAGCTGCTCTTCAAACGCTATATCATGCGGCGTAATGCTAAAGCCATCAAGTGAAATGACGGTTGTAAAGTCACCTGCGGCAACCGCGTTCATGTAGGCTAAAATTAAATCGCGCGTTAAATAGCGGCCGTGGGCTTTGATGTCTTGCTCACGCACAATAGGAAACTGGTCAAGCATATAGCTGGCATCATCACGGTGAATGCCGTACAGATTAAAGAACAACGCATCTAAGCGGCATTGCCTGTGTAACCTGTCAGTTTCATCCCACACAAACGGTGCGCCAACTTTGCCATCTTTTACATAGCCCAAGTCGCGGGCAAAAGGCGCAAGGTCGTGTGCGGTGTAGCTTAAATGTAATACTTCGCCACGAATAAAGTCCGCTATAGTTTGCCGCGATTTGGTTTGGTGCGAAAGGAGAGCCCCGAACTGTTCGGGCTTAATGAGGGGTAGTTGTTCGACGATATACCAGTTTAAGTGTGTAGATTGAGTTTTTTGTCGTGCTATGTAATCAAAAGCTAAACTATTAAAGTTGGCTAATAATAGTGGCGCCCATTCCGCATAATCAACATTATCTGATAAAACTAATGGCAAAGTGTTACCAGCAGCCACTGTTGGCACAATCGCAGCAATCATCGTGCGCATATCAGTTGCACGCGCAATATCACGGAAACCTATTGCCCACTCACGTTGTTCATCATTCGCTATATCGCTGGTTGCTACCCAATACTGCGGTGTGGGGTAACTATCTATATCAGCTTTTTGTTCGGCACTAAGGTTTGCACTTAACGCTGCGTTATGTAGGTTTTCTTCATTCGTTGTGACATGAGATGCCCTATGGTCATAGTTGTAGACCATGCGCCCCACATACAGCGGCACTGCCTCTGCCTCGCCGTTTTTCCAATGGTTGCCACCTACGGGGTACCAGCCTTGTTTTTCTAAATCGTCACGTTTCTTAAACAGGTGTGAATCATTGGTCATATGGAACATAGTGCAATAGCGCACCGGCCAGACTTTGAGAGGTGCGTTGGTTTTGGATTCGTTGCGTCTATCCACCAGCACCGGCTGGCGGCGGTAAATAGCGGTGGTAATATCGGCATCACGGCGGGTGCGGAAAATAGGCGCTGCGCCAGTATTGGGGTTGACTGCGCTAAAATCTGCCGCTTGCAGCTTAAGTATTTTGGTCGGCGCATCTAGCTCGCTGATTTCATGTACATAAAAAGCACACCGCGCAACCTCAAATTGGCGCTGTGCGCCACCAAACACCAATGCGCAAAATTTGAAGCTTGCATGAATATCTGGGAAGAAAGTTTTTCTATTCTCGAAATCAAACAGCACGCCTAAGCGCCCCGTTTTAGATAAGCTGCTAAAAAACTCCGCCGCGCCTTTATCTGCCGCAATACCCGATGGTGTGAGTAAGCCGACAATGCCTGTGGGCTTTACCAACCAACTGGCGCGCTCTACAAACAGTGAGTATAAGTTAATATCACCGCCAGACAATAATGGGTAATCGCCGCAGCTACGCGCTATTTTGCTGGCAATTTCGGCTGATTCTTGTGCGTGTTGGTAATCTTGCCAAAGTGGGTCGTTGGTTTTTTGCAGTTCAGTAATTAATTTTTTACGGTCTGCGGCTTTGCTCGCCAAGGCAATTTGCGGGCGGCGTTCAGCAAACCATTCCACCTCTTGCAGTTTCATTCTATCCCACGGCGGGTTGCCAATAATCGCATCAAAGCCGCCCTGCCCACCCTGCCAGACAGTGGGGAAAGCTAGCTCCCAATGCAAAAAGTGCTCTTGTTCAGCGCGGGCGAGCGCCATCTGCATGATGCTATGTGCTTGCTGCTCGCGCGGCGTCGGCAACCTGCCTTTACGTTTGGCAAGAAACTCGACAGATTCAAGCAAGTTTTCACCAAACTCTTGTGCGAGTAATTGCGACCAGCCTCTTTGATATTTCTGCGCCATGGATAACTCGTCCCAGTCTGCCGTATCTTTCACCTTGCCGACTGGATTGCCTGCCCAACGCTTAGCTTGCAAGAAATCCAACGTTCGATGCAAAGGCAGCAAGCCTTCTGTTGCAGTCTCCATAAGAGCTTTTGAGTAGTGCGCTTCGGCTATATCAATGTCTGTTAAATTTCCTATCGCTTCCATCGTTGCGCTGGCTCTCTCGACTCGTGCGAGATCTTCTTGGTGGAACATCCCCACAAATTTACCCAGCTCTTGTGAAATATCACTCACCTTGCCACCAAATAATGAATCGCCGCATCGTAAATGGTGATCTAAAAATGAGAGCGGTGCGCCCACGGTAAAAGTGTGTAGCCATAAGGCTACTTTGGCAAGTTCTACCGCCATGGGGTTTTTATCTACGCCATATACCACGCGTTTTAGTATCATGCGGCGGACAATATGGCGGTCATCCAATTGTGCTTCGGTCACTGTCCAGTTTGCTTTATGGGCGGCGGTGAGTATGCGGCTGCGAATATCTTTAATACGCGCCACTAATGGCGATGCCCAAGCATTGGTAATATCTTTTGCCCAAGGCTGAGCAGCAATTTCAAGCTCGGCTGTGGCAATAGTTTCTAAGATTTCATCGGCCAGGTAATCTACTAAGCTCACTAAAAAGTGACCGCTACCCATAGCAGGGTCGCAAATTTTTAAGTCTAAAATAGCGGCGGCGGGGTCTAGGTTATCTAGTAGTTTCCAATCAGTTGGGTTGATTGTTGGCTTCTTTGCCCACGACGTTATTTGGGCGTTAAATAAGGCAAGCTGCTCAGCTATCAATGGGGCAACAGTTTCTTTAATAATGAGTTTTACCAAGCCATCGTGCGTGTAATAGCTGCCGCTGGTTTTGCGGGCAAAGCTGGCTGGGCGCGCAACAATCACGCCTTTTTCTACTTGCAGGCTATATTCCAAAAGCCGCTCGTAAATACCGCCTAAATGCTGCACAGATAAATCGCGGTAGTTAATCCACGCACGCAGTAAATCAGCTCGACGCGAAAGGTCATCTAACAAGGGCGCAAATAAGCTATCTGGCACGCGCGTGCGGCTTAATATCGGTGCGCGTGTCTCTTCAAACAGGCCGCCGTTATAAGCAGGCATGCCAATGGAGGTATCACCTTTGGAAATAATGCGGAATAAATCGCCTAAATGCTGCCAATAACGGCTGGCACTGGCACTAAAGGTATCATTTGCATCGCGGCGTTCGGCGATTCCCGTACGAATTTTACGTAAAGCGTAATCGTCATAACGCGTATCGCGTACTGGCAATAAATTGCGGTCTTCTGCATAAAATAAAAATAGCAGGCGGTATAGCAAAATCAGCGTGGCTTCACGTAGTTCGCTTAAGTATTGGGCAGAATTTAATGCGGCTTCTGGGTCGCCCTGAGCCAAAGCATTGGCAAGCTGCGGAAATATGGTTTTGAATACGCGACTGCCTAAATCTGTAGATACTTTTTCTTCGTAAAGCCTAGCTTCATTAAATGCATATTGGTGAAAAGTGCGTTGTTCGGTATCCCAGTTTTGTGGTAAAAAAGCCTCGCGTCTAAATAAGCAATAAAACAGCTTAAGGGCATGTTCTGGGTCACTGTCAAATAAGCTAAGGTCAACACCAGCTATTTTTAGCGCCGCGCTTAAATCAATATCAAAAAACTCTTCTGAGCGCGAGCGTGCACCTTGCCAGTAAAGTCTCCAAACTGCGCCATTCGTGAGTATGCCCCATGTAATTTTGCGATTTGAGGCAATTTCTACACTGGATAAATAACGCAAAATTTGATTTGATGGAGTGCCAGAGTCTAACTTATCGGTAGCATCGCCACGGTCTAGTGGGCGACACCATTTTTTTGCCTCTAGCACTGATATGCCGTGTAGATATTGCTTATCGGCCTTAGTTTCTTTGAGTGCTTTTTGTTTAGATTCTATGGTATCAAATAACAAAAAGTCTGGCACATCTTGCCTGCCCTTGCTATTAGCTTGCACTTGCCTTTGTGTTAAATCTTGCCAGCCGAGAAGGTCTAAAATTTTAACGATGATTTCGGCTTCAGTATTGGCCTCGTTAAGCTGGCTAGTTGCATCGTAAGGTGCAAATATATTTTCTAAACTTTGCTTAAAGGTATCAAACTCGCTAGCTGTGATAGTCTGCCATGGCTTCGTCTCAACAATGCCTTGGGTTAAAAAGTTTTGCGAAAATAGTTTGCCTTCCATGCCCGACAGTTTACTTGATTTTGTTTTCTAAGCGACAATCAAATTGAGTTATTTAAACAATAATGGCTTATAAATTCAAGCTCCTGCCGCCATCCACAGCCAACACATGTCCTGTAATAAAAGGCGCATCTGTAACCAAAAATTTCACCGCTTTCGCTACGTCTTCTGCTTCGCCTACGCGCTTCAGTAGCGTTTGGTTGATGACACGTTGACGATATACCTCATCAAATTGAGGGTTGTTTTCTGGCCATTGTACAGGGCCTGGCGCAACTGCATTGACGCGTACTTCAGGGCTTAACTCATGCGCTAAGGATTTTGTCAGTGTTACCAAGCCAGCCTTTGCCACACTATAAACAATGTAACCTTTTTTCGGGCGCTCGACGTGCATATCAGTAATGTTGACAATACAGCCGTGGTTTTTGCGTAATTCAGGCGCAGCTGCTTGCGATAAAAACAGTGGTGCTTTTAAATTGCTGCCTACTAAGTCTTGCCATTTGGCTTCATCTATCTCGCCGATTTCAGTTGGGTAGTAAGTGGATGCGTTATTGATGAGCACATCTAAGCGCCCAAAGTGGCTAATGGTTTCACTAATTAAATTAGGTAAACTGGCGATATTTAATAAGTCGCCCTGAATAATCGCTACAGAATTTGGGCGTTGTAAACTTAACTCAGCTTGTAGGGCACGCGCTTCTTTAATTGAGCTTTTGTAATGAATCATCAAGTTAAAGCCATCTGCATGCAAGCTACGGCATATGGCTGCGCCTACGCGTTTTGCCCCGCCCGTAATGAGTACCACTTTATTTATCTTGTTAGTCACTACGCATTAATCCAATCTTGATTGTTAGCTATTATAATCTAAGTCTATGAATACATTACCCACAGCTTCTGTTGAGGCGCAAAAGCATAGTCAGCAACTTATCAAGCTGATCCAAGAGACCATCAATGCACAAAAAGGTTGGATAAGTTTTGCAGAGTTTATGCATTTAGCGCTTTATGCCCCCAGCTTGGGCTATTACAGCGCAGGTAACCAAAAGTTTGGTGACATCAAAAATGGTGGGGGGGATTTCGTCACTGCACCACAAATTTCACCGTTGTTTGCCCAAACGCTTACTAATCAAATCTTACAAGTGTTGAATTTAACGCATGGCAATATTCTAGAATTGGGCGCAGGCACAGGTAAGTTAGCTGCTGATATTTTGTTAACTTTGGCGGAGAAAAACGCCGCTCCACCGAAGTATCTCATCTTAGAAGTAAGTGACCACTTACGGCAAGTGCAGCTAGAGACCTTGCAAAAGAAATTGCCAGAAAATTTAGTTCAGCGCGTGGAATGGTTAAGAGAACTGCCTTCAAATTTTAAAGGCGTGATTCTAGGTAACGAAGTATTAGATGCTATTCCAGTCAATATTGTGCATGTTAAAGAGGATGGCATTTATGAACGCGGCATAGCTATTGAGTCTGAGGAGTTCGTTTGGCAAGATAAAATCTTGAGTGAGTCAAGTTTGTTAAATGTTGTCAGCAAGCTCAATTTGCCTGAGGGCTATATGACTGAGGTTTGCCCAGCTGCTAGTGGATTGATTGCTAGTCTTGCTCATAGCCTGCAACAAGGCATCATTTTGATGATTGATTATGGATTTTCTGCCCGTGAGTACTACCACCCGCAGCGTAATCAAGGCACGCTCATGTGCCATTATCAGCACTATGCGCATAGCGAACCTTTAATCAATATTGGTTTGCAAGACATTACAGCGCATGTTGATTTCACTAGCATTGCCCATGCTGGTGTTAATAACGGTTTAGAGTTAAGCGGCTTTTGCAGCCAAGCACAGTTTTTAATGAACTGCGGTATTTTAGAGTTAATGTCGAAAGTATCGCCGCATGACATGGCTCGCTATGCGCCACTTGCTGCTGCCGCGCAGAAGTTATTATCTCCCGCAGAAATGGGTGACTTATTTAAGGTGATTGCCTTAAGTAAAAATATTGATGCGCCATTATTGGGGTTTATACAGGGAGATAAGTCTTATACGCTTTAGATATTGTAGGAGCGGTCTGTGACCGCGAAATTTATTAGAGCACTTTTTCGCGGTCGCAGACCGCTCCTACAGAAAGCAATTGCCTCATACATCCAGTATAATGTGCAACATGACAAAATTAAACCAACCCGAAGAAACTACAGTTTTAGATACCACTTTAGATGCAGATAAAGACGCCTTAAAAGGTCGTCGTATTCGCAGCTTTGTATTGCGCCAAGGTCGCGTTACCAAAGGGCAGGCGCACGCTTTAGACGTTGGTCGGCCAAAATTTGGCATTGATTACGCGCCAGAAATTATCGATTTAAACGCAAAATTTAATCGCACTGACAGTAAAAAAATATTGGAAATCGGCTTTGGTATGGGTGAAACGACGGCGAAAATTGCCCAAACTTTACCTGACTGCGATTTCCTTGCGGCTGAAGTGCATACGCCCGGTGTTGGCGCTCTGCTTAAGTTAATTGAAGAGTCAGCGCTTACTAACATACGAATCATTCAGCATGATGTTGTGGATGTGCTGCAAAATATGTTGGCTGATGCGAGTTTAGATGGCGTACATATTTTCTTTCCTGATCCTTGGCATAAAGCGCGCCATCATAAGCGTCGTTTGATTCAAGCAGGGTTTGTGAAATTGCTTTGTAGTAAATTAAAAACTGGCGGCTATTTGCATGTGGCAACCGATTGGCAAGAATATGCGGAATGGGTGTTAGAGGTATTAAACGCTGAGCCGCTATTACAAAACACCGCAGAAAACTATGCTGAAAAACCGAGTTATAGACCGCTGACTAAGTTTGAAAATCGCGGTATTAAGCTCGGGCATGGCGTTTGGGATATGGTGTTTAAGCGCAAGTAACACATCGCTAACTGTAGGAGCGACGACGTCTCGTCGCGATGAGCACCATGGCTTCGCGACGAAACGTCGCTCCTACAAAAACTTATTCTGCGTCTTTATCATCTACAAGATTAAATGATTTACGCACTAAATCTTCAGGTGTTTCCGCAAACAGCCACTTGCCAATGACGGCTTCGGCTTCTTCTACACCTTGTTTTTTCAAGCTAGAGAATAGTTGAATGGTACATTCGCTATGGTAATGATTGCCCCAAGTTTCAATAAGCTCTTTACGCACTCTATTGAGCGTAAGCGAGGCTTCACCACGCGATAATTTATCAGATTTTGTTAATAACACATGCACAGGTTTACCGCTCGGGCAAAACCAATCTAACATTTGGCGATCTAGTGGCGTGAGTGGGTGGCGGCTGTCCATCACCAATACAAGGCCACCTAAGCTTGAACGCTCACCTAAATAGCGAGCCAGTACATTTTGCCAATGCGCACGCATGGCTTCTGGCACTTTTGCGTAACCGTAACCAGGTAAATCCACTAAGTGTCGGTCATTACCCAAAGTGAAAAAGTTAATGAGTTGCGTGCGGCCAGGTTGCTTACTCACAAAGGCTAGGCGATTGTGATTGGCAAGCGTGTTAAGTGCACTTGACTTGCCAGCATTTGAACGGCCGGCAAAGGCCACTTCAATGCCGCTGGCAGGAGGTAAGTCGCGTAAATGGTGTGCTGAAATAAAAAAAGCAGCATTTTGAAACAAGGGCATGAAAATCCAATTCTTTTGGGTCAAACTTAAACGTCATTTTCGTAAAAATATCACCGCTTAAATTTCGCTTTAAAGAAATTAATGAGGCTAAGCTGAATGTGATATTTTGCGACGAGATAAACAATAGTGAAAAATGCTATCACGAATAGGCGAATTTCGCTAAAATAGCGCGTTAATTGATTGAATAATTTAGATTAGTCGCAGAAATTTGATGTACATCTGAGCGGCATGCAGTAAGTTTTGCGTAAGTATTTTTGATAATTGGGAGCGGTAATGCAATTTCGTCATGTTTTAAGCTTAAATTCAGTAAGAGTTAACTTAACTGGTTTAATCGTAAGTGCTTTATTTAGTTTGTCTGCACAAGCTGCGGCTACCGTAGAAAAGCCAGCAGAAGCTGCGCCAGCGACCACAAAAACTGCGGAACAGATTGTTGGAACTATGTGTTCTGCTTGTCATGGCAATGATGGTAACAGTGTAATTACTGCCAACCCTAAATTGGCAGGTCAACATCCTGAATATTTGATTAAACAATTAACAGAATTTAAATCAGGTAAGCGTGCTAACGCTGTAATGTCTGGCATGGCTTCGGCATTGACTGATGAAGATATGAAAAATCTTGCAGCTTATTTTTCAAATCAAAATATTAAATTAGGCGCAGCTAAAACTAACGGCGCTGGTTCATTAGGTGAAAAAATCTATCGTGGCGGTATTGCAGCAACTGGCGTGCCAGCTTGCGCAGCGTGTCATGGTGCAACAGGCTCAGGTTTACCTAAACAATTTCCACGATTAGGTGGCCAGCATTCGGATTACGTATTAACGCAATTAAAAACCTTTAGAACAGGCGAACGTGCAAATGCACCGATGATGATGACCATTTCTACAAAAATGACAGATGCAGAAATGGCGGCAGTAGCTGATTATATTCAAGGCTTACGCTAGTCAGTAATACTTTCTCCCCAAGCAGGGAGTGTAAAAAAGGGTTCATCTGAATGATGAACCCTTTTTTATTTCTATTTCACCTTCTCAAGAAGTTA
The DNA here is from genome assembly GCF_029946165.1 of Methylotenera sp. Lineage (GTDB taxonomy): Bacteria > Pseudomonadota > Gammaproteobacteria > Burkholderiales > Methylophilaceae > Methylotenera. The sequence goes on along the minus strand of NZ_JAQSDZ010000010.1, from coordinate 98,871 downwards.
GATTTTATGTTCTATCACCATCTCTAACCTAAAGCGTACTTCACCATCCTGATTATCAACAAGGCTTAATTCGTAACCTGCATTCTTCGCCTGCTGTGCGGCATGAAATAGTCCAACGCCTAGTCCATTCTTGGAGCTTATGTGCGACTTGAATAAACGTTCAACTACACTTTTAGGCACTGCAGAACCAGTATCTGTCACTTCCAAACAAAAATGGGTGCTGGGCATTAAGCTTACATTTATATTGATATTAGCCTCAAGCTTCGCCTTCTCTAAAGCATTATGCAATAAATTATCTACTACGCTATCCAATACATCTGGGTCAATATTAGTCTTAGGCATGTTAAGCGGCGCTTCAAACGATACTTGCAGATTATTATTAAGCTGCTTAAAACCACTCCACCAATGGGCGACTTTTTCTTGGCTCTTTTTCTCTTTGCTTGGAAGTTCAAGTTTTGTCAGGGTGCTAGCCAAGCGCTGGCTTAATCGTGGCAGTTGCTTTTTCACTAATTCAATTAATCTAGCGTCATCGCTACCATCATCGCTGCTTTGTTCAGCTGCAGTAGATAATGTACCCATAGATTGCAGTATGTTTTTAATGTCATGCGTCAGGCGCGAGCCAGTTTCATACAGTGATTGCATATAGGTATTTTGCACTATCATTTCTTCGCGACGTTTTGCCTCATAGAACTCGCCTAAAATCTGTGTGAGTAATTGCACGTGCAGATACATAGCAGGGCTAAATTGCCAACGTGAATAAAGTGTTAAATGTAGTTGATGAAAATTAAACGTAGAAATAAACGGCGTAGCCTCACCAATTTGGTCTTTCGAGTCTTCAGCCTCCCACATCAAACCGCTTACCCAGTTAAGCTCCCGTAGTCCACGCATAGCTGCTTGCAAAAATTTTTCGGCAGTAGATTCATATTCAGCATATTTTGCGATTTGTCTTATCCAATGCTCAAAAGGCAGACCAATACTGAGTAAATAACGAGACATCAGTAATTCTAGGCCAGAGAAGGACGAGCTTGGATTCCAGAGCCAGCTTAAAACCACCAATGTGGCGGCTAAACTCATGACCACTACAATGAGTAATTTAATATAGTGAATTTTCCAAATGACGCCGATCGCAAAGCTGCCGAGTATGACGATAGAGGACAGTAAAAAAATTAATAAGGTATAGAAAAAGTCAATATTGGCAGATGTTGCCTTAGATTTATGTTTGGCCGATAAGAATAAAATGGCTATTGGCAGTAATGGCAAAAAATAAGTGAGCATGAAGGCCGCGGCGGCTAAATCATTGTTTGACTTAAGTAGTTTAGGTACCACCCATAACAGCAAAATGGCGAGTAGGTAGGTCGAAGCCAGTATATTAGGTAGCCTGTCGCGTAAGGATTCTTCTGAGAAAATGCGACCACCAATTAATGCAAATAAACTCGCAATCCAAAAAGCAATTACCCACCAATTGATAAAGAACATACCGACTGCAGCACCTACAACGATGAGAAAAGCTGCCTGCCATGATAAGGTTTTGCTTTGTCGCATAACGGGCTGCCACATCAAAAAGCACCCGAAATGGCATAAAAATAGCGCTCTGTGTAGGTCGATAGAGTCACCCCAAATTAACAAAGCATGTAATGATAGAATCATTAAAGCCATTAATCGGTCAGAATCATTAAATAATTGGTATGCTAATTTGAGACTTGGTTTGAATGATATTTGCATATAATGGCTCAATGATTGGTTGAAGTTATCCAGCTTGCTATTATTGTATGCTGATTTTTAGTAAGTTAATCATATCAAAAAGCGTTAAAAATTGAACACACCTGTTAGGTTTTCGACGGCTGTTAGATAATTTTTCAACAAAATTTAGCTTAAACTAACTAAAATGCCAGTAAACTAGGCTAAAGGACGCTGGTATGGTAATTGCATGCATTTTGCTGACTGATAAGCATTTTATTTGAATTAAAATGACTTAATATAACTTTTATAGTTCGGGGAACTAAATGAAAAAACAAGCAGGTTTCACTTTAATTGAGCTGGCGATCGTACTTGTGATCATTGGCCTGCTGCTAGGCGGTGTATTAAAAGGTCAAGAATTGATTAATAGTGCTAAAGTTAAAAACTTAGCTAGTGATTTCCGTAATATTCCAGTTTATATATATGGTTACCAAGATAAATTTAAAGCATTGCCTGGCGATGATAAAAGTGCTGCAGTCCATTTGGGCGTGGCTGCAGATTCTACAAAAATTGGTAATGGTGATGGTGCGTTAGGTGGTAATTGGTATGATGTGACTTCGGCATCTGAAGCATATATGTTATGGCAACATGTCCGTTTAGCGGGCTTGGCAACTGGCGCAACTGATATGGCAAATACAGACTGGCGCCCAACTAATGCGGATGGTAACCCTATTGGTATTATGGCTGGTACTAATGACGCTACAAAAGCGGCGGTGAAAGACAAGGACGGAAATGCTATTAGAGGCTCTTACGTTATTTGCTCAAAAGGTATTTTAGGTAAGTATGTTACGCAGTTGGATGTCACTATGGATAATGGCGATGCGACTACGGGCTCAATGATAGCGTATGAGTTTTCTAGCACTGATGGCTTAGGTAAAAGCCCACCAACTAGCGATCCTGTTATTGACCCAGCAAAGTCATATGTAGTATGTTATGGTGTATGAGCCTAGCGTAATTCCTCAAAAGCCCACTTCGGTGGGCTTTTTATTGCCTATATTCGACATATGCAAATCACAAAGCAATTAACTGCTTACTTACACGCTAAATTGTTTTAGAATGATGACTTCAAAAAATCTAACAAAAAATTAACCGTACAATTTAGCTGCACATGACTAATAATATTGTAGAAATTGATAATCTTTCCTTTGGATACAAAGGGCGATTGCTGCACAAAGGCATCAATATGGTGTTCCCACGCGGTAAAGTCGTGGCGATTATGGGTGGTAGCGGTAGCGGAAAAACGACTTTATTACGACTGATTGGTGGTCAAATTAAGCCATCAAAAGGTGAGGTGCGTGTTCATGGTGATGTGGTACACAAGCAAGACCGCGATGGCATATTTAAATTGCGCCGTAAAATGGGCATGTTATTTCAGCAAGGTGCGTTGTTTACCGATTTATCCGTGTATGAAAACGTAGCATTCCCCATGCGTGAGTTAACAGATTTGCCAAATTCTATGATTCATGACTTAGTGTTAATGAAACTAAATGCGGTGGGCTTACGAGGTGCGTATACGCTGATGCCAGCAGAACTTTCTGGCGGTATGGCAAGGCGTGTCGCTTTGGCGCGCGCCATTGCTTTAGATCCCGCGATCATGATGTACGACGAGCCGTTTGCAGGTTTAGACCCAATTTCTATGGGCGTTATTTGCAGCTTAATTCGAAGCTTAAATGATGCTTTAGGAGCTACCTCTATTATCGTGTCGCATGATGTTAAGGAGACATTTCTAATTGCGGATTACGTGTATTTTGTGGCAAATGGAGTAGTCACCGCTGAAGGTACGCCTGATGATTTAATGAAATCAACTCTGCCTTTCGTACATCAGTTTGTGCATGGTGATAAAGATGGCCCTGTTCCATTTCACTACCCAGCTGGCAATTATCAATCTGAATTGATGAAGCACGGATAATCAAATAATCTTTGGTAACTCTTACTAAAAGACTTAAATTAAATGACCAACTCAAACCCTCTCATTAACATCATTAAAACCTTGCAAGGCATAGGCCATCGCATGGTTGAACGCATTTGGCGATTAGGTGCGGGCGCTAGATTGTTTTTTCTAACGATTGTTTATTCTGGTGAAAGTTTTAAACGATTTCATCTAACCATGCGTGAAATTTACTCAACTGGAGTGATGTCACTGTTGATTATCATTGTGTCAGCATTTTTCGTGGGCATGGTGTTAGCTTTGCAAGGCTATAACACTTTGCAGAAGTACGGCTCGTCTGAAGCGATAGGGGTCTTAGTCTCACTATCGTTGGTGCGCGAGCTCGGGCCTGTTGTAACAGCCCTGCTATTTGCAGGGCGCGCTGGGACAGCAATTACAGCTGAAATTGGCTTAATGAAGACTACTGAGCAGCTTTCAGCAATGGAAATGATGGCAGTTAATCCAATCGCCCGTGTAGTTGCGCCAAGGTTTTGGGCGGGTGTGATATCTATGCCGATATTGGCTGCTCTGTTTTCAATGGTGGGTATATTGGGCGGTTATATTGTCGCTGTACCACTTATTGGTGTGGATGAAGGCGCATTTTGGTCACAAATGCAGGCCAATGTAGATTTTCAATCGGATATTGTGAACGGCATCATCAAGAGTTTAGTATTCGGCATTGCCTGCACAATGATTGCATTGTTTGAAGGTTTTGATGCTCCACCAACAGCAGAAGGTGTGAGTCGAGCAACAACGCGCACGGTTGTAATTTCATCATTAACAGTATTGGGTTTAGATTTTGTTTTAACCTCTTTTATGCTCGTGATATAGAGCTAAAAGAGTAGTAAAAATTAGGGGATGCTAAGTGGATAGAACTAAAATTGATTTATGGGTGGGGATTTTTGTAGCTTTAGGTATGGCTGCCTTGCTAGGTCTTGCGATGAAGGTTGGCAACTTGACCTCAGGTAAAATCGGCGAAACTTATGCTGTTACAGCAGCTTTTGAAAATGTGGGTAGCTTAAAACCGCATGCCCCAGTTAAAAGTGCCGGCGTAGCAGTAGGGCGCGTTGATAGTATTGCATTTAACAGCAAAACTTACGAAGCGGTAGTCACAATTAAAATTGATAAACGCTATAACTTTCCTAAAGATACTTTTGCTAATATTTATACAGCGGGTTTGTTAGGTGAGCAATACATTGGCTTAGAAGCTGGTGGCGACGAAGATGTGTTAAGCAATGGTGATAAAATTGCCAAAACACAAGACGCTGTTGTGTTAGAAAAAATGATTAGTCAATTTTTGTTTAGCAAAGCCTCCGAAATGGATAATGATGCAAAAATATCAGCTAAACCAAGCGAGTCAGAATCAAAACCGGCAGAAGCTAAGTCAACCGAATTAGGTGATGCACCGTTTTAGTGAATTGTGCGAAAGTATTCTATAAACGCATCAGGTTTTAATTTAAATTAAATATCGGATCAAAAAGGGTTCAAATGAAATCAGTTTCTAAGATTGTAGTTGGTATAAGTTTTCTTGCGAGTTTATATTCTGGCGTAGCTAGCGCCGAAATTGCACCAGATATGCTTGTGAAACAAACTGCAGAAGATGTGTTGGCTATTATTAAAAATGACAAAGAAATTCAAGCCGGAAATCAGCAAAAACTTTACGCAGTGGCTGAAGAAAAGATTTTGCCTAACTTTGACTTCGACCGTGTATGTCGTATGGTGCTAGGTAAAAACTGGAAGTCTGCCACAGCTGAACAGCAAGCAAGTTTTCAGAAAGAGTTTCGTAGCTTATTGTTACGTACTTATTCTGTTGCGTTAGGTAAATATAAAGACCAAGTGATTGAATATAAACCTATGCGTATCGAAACGGATGCAAAAAATGTGACTGTTAAAACACAGATTCTGCAATCTGGTGGACAACCTATCGCAGTAGATTATAGCTTAGTTAAAAATGGCCCTAACTGGAAGGTATACGATATTGTGATAGAAAACGTAAGTTTGGTTACTAATTATCGTAGTCAATTCAGCAATGAAATTCGTCAAAATGGTATTGATAGTTTAAATACTAAGTTGGCTGATAAAAATAAAAATGCTGGTCTAAGATAAGTATAAAGTCTAGATATGTCTGAACTGGTACAACTTAAAGATGCTGAACGCATCACGGCGCATGGGAATAAATGGCAGGTATTTGGCGACTTGTTGGTGTATAACGCAACTCTAGTGTTAAACCAGAGTGCTACATTTAAGATGAGCGGAGAAATTGAAGTGGATTTTTCCGCAGTGGATAATGTGGATACTTCAACATTGAGCTTAATGTTAGAATGGCAACGTCGAGCTGTCGCAGAAGATTGCAAAATTAAATTTACTCACTTACCTGAAAGTTTAGCTAGTTTGGCAGATTTATATGGGATTGAAGATTTTATTCCGTTAAGTTTTCATTAAGCTAACCCTCGTTAACGCTATGCTAAATGCTTATTTTTATGATTACTTATTGTAATGTCTAGAAGTATCACCATGTTAGTAGTCAAATATACGGCTTGTTCAGGAACAAGCCGTAATTCATTTAACTGTTGACCATAAAATCAAACTAAAAGTTAAGCTAATCAATAAGTTTTAAAGCATTCAAAAAATGAAACCTGCAATTCAAATTAATGGCATACATAAAAGCTTTGGCAGTTTGCAGGCCTTAAATGGCGTTGATTTAACGATTGCTCAAGGTGAATTCTTTGCATTGCTTGGCCCAAATGGTGCGGGCAAATCGACCTTAATTAGTATTCTTGCTGGCTTAATCAAACCAAGTGCAGGTGATATTTCCGTCATGGGTTTTGATGTGGTCAATCAATATCAACAAGCCCGGCAATTGCTAGGTGTCGTTCCGCAAGAGCTAGTGTTTGACCCATTTTTTAATGTGCGTGAAATGTTGCGATTTCAAGCAGGTTATTTTGGTCGTGGACCTGAAAATGATGCGTGGGTAGATGAAATTCTCGAAGGTCTAGGATTAGCCGATAAAGCACATGTGAATATGCGCAAGCTTTCTGGCGGCATGAAGCGTCGAGCCTTGATAGCGCAAGCTTTAGCGCACAAACCACCAGTGATTGTGCTGGATGAGCCAACAGCAGGCGTAGACGTTGAGCTTCGCCAATTGATGTGGGGATTTATCAAAAAGCTAAACTATGAAGGTCATACCATTGTACTCACTACGCACTATTTAGAAGAGGCCGAGACTTTATGTAGTCGCGTAGGTATGATGAAACAAGGTGAAATTGTTGCTTTAGATAGCACCGCTAATTTGCTAAATAAATTTGCTGGCAAGCAGCTGCGTTTGACGCTTGGTAATGTGGACTTGCCTACCAACATCCATAGTTTATTGCGCAGTCAAGAAAATGGAGTTTACACATTTGCCTTAAACGACATGGCGCAAATCGAGCTAGTGCTATCGTCACTGCGTACTGCAGAAATTAAAGTGATAGATATGCAACTGAATGAAGCAGATTTAGAGGATGTATTCATGTCCCTGGTTGGTATGTCATCTGGGAGTAGGTCATGATTAATAATTCAAATTTAATTCCAAACTCTTTTCGCGGACCATGGACTCTTTTGAAAAAAGAGTTGCTACGTTTTTGGCGTGTTGCCTTTCAAACAGTAGCAGCACCAGTTATCACCGCCTTATTATATCTGCTCATTTTTTCTCATGCGCTAGAAAGTCACGTGCATGTTTATGACGGTGTACCTTATACATCATTCTTGGTGCCAGGTTTGATTATGATGTCGGTGCTGCAAAACGCCTTTGCAAATAGTTCATCTAGTTTGATTCAATCCAAAGTGATGGGTAACCTCGTTTTTGTATTATTAACGCCGCTCACGCATTTACAATTCTTTATCGCATTCTTGTTCGCGGCGATTATTCGAGGGCTAGTTGTAGGTTTAGGTATCTACTTAGTCGCCATGTGGTTTGTGGATATCCACGTGACCAATTTTTGGATGGTGTTTGCTTTCGCGTTGTTGGGTAGTGCCTTGCTTGGGACATTTGGCATTATTGCTGGTATATGGGCAGATAGATTTGATCAAATGGCGGCATTTCAAAACTTTATCATCATGCCTTTATCGTTTCTTTCGGGCGTATTTTACTCCATCCATTCTTTACCGCCTTTTTGGCAAAAGCTGTCGCAACTGAACCCATTCTTCTACATGATAGACGGCTTTAGATACGGTTTCTTTGGTAAAGGCGATGTGTCGCCATTGATTAGCCTGTCTATTGTTGGCGCTTCTTTCTTAGTGTTAGCAATGATTACGCTAAAAATGTTAAAATCAGGCTATAAATTACGAGCATAAATTAAGAGCTTAAGAATCAAGGAATCATTAAATTGCTAAGTGCACAACAGTTAGAGGCTTACATCACGCAAAATCTGGCCTGCGAATATATTAAAGTGCTGGGCGATGATGGTACTCATTTTGAGTCAGTGATCGTAAGCAATGCCTTTGTTGGCAAAAGCATGCTGCAACAACATCAGCTGGTCTACAGCGCGCTAGGCGATAGAATGCGCTCGGAAATTCATGCGCTTTCAATGAAAACATATACACCTGAACAATGGTCAAAGCTCTCTGCCTAACAAATTCAGCAGGCTTGCGAATTGTAGGCAAATAAATCAAGATAAATTAAATAAGTAATGGAGAACTAAATGGACGCACAAGCTAGAATTAAAGAAACGGTAAGCACCAACCCAGTAGTACTTTACATGAAAGGTAACCCTAAGTTTCCACAATGTGGTTTTTCAAACTTAGCGACGCAAATTTTAGATGCGTGCCAAGCAAAATATATTTCAGTTGACGTGTTGCAAGACCAAGAGGTACGCGAAGGTATCAAACAATTTGCTAATTGGCCTACTATTCCACAGCTTTACATTAAAGGCGAGTTTGTCGGTGGTTCAGACATCATGCGCGCAATGTACGAGAGCGGCGAACTTAAAACGATGTTAGATGCGGCAAAATAATTGGAAAAGTTAATCATACAAGGCGGTAGCCGCCTCAATGGTGAAGTCACCATCTCTGGCGCGAAAAATGCCGCTTTGCCAATTTTATGCGCGTCATTGTTAGCCGAAACGCCCTTACATTTAAGTAGTATTGCGGCGTTAAAAGATATCGATACCACTATTAAACTGCTCGATATGATGGGCGTTAAAATCACACGCAATACTAGCCAAGTAACTTTAGATGCGAGTGATGTGACCTCTTTTGAAGCCACATACGAAATGGTAAAAACCATGCGCGCCTCTATTTTGGTGCTAGGCCCTTTATTGGCGCGCTTTGGTACTGCACGCGTTTCATTGCCAGGCGGTTGTGCCATTGGCTCACGTCCCGTAGATTTGCACATCAAAGGCTTGCAAGCCATGGGTGCTGCAATACATATCACGCATGGTTATATACAAGCGAGTACTTTGCATTTGCCTAATCGTCGTTTGCAGGGCGCCCGCTACTATATGGATATGGTGACTGTGACTGGTACTGAAAACCTGATGATGGCTGCGGCTTTGGCTGAAGGCACAACAGTACTGGAAAATGCCGCTAAAGAGCCTGAGGTGGTCGATTTAGCCGAGATGCTCATTAAAATGGGCGCAAAAATCACAGGTGCTGGTACAGATGTGATTACGATTGTCGGTGTAGAAAAACTTAATGGCACAACACATAACGTAGTCTGTGACCGCATTGAAGCAGGGACTTATATGGTTGCCGCTGCAATGACAGGTGGCGAGGTTAAGTTGCTTAACGCTCGTGCGGATTTACTAGATGCCGTGATTGAAAAACTGCGCGATGCTGGTGCAACCGTCACGAGTGATGAAAATAGCATTACAGTTAAAAGTGACGGCAAGCTTAAAGCGGTGAATATCCGCACAGCACCACACCCAGCTTTCCCAACCGATATGCAAGCCCAGTTTATGGCGTTGAACACGATTGCCGAAGGCGTAGCAAAAGTCACTGAAACCATTTTTGAAAATCGTTTTATGCACGTGCAAGAAATGCAACGCATGGGCGCTGATATTAGCATTGACGGCAATACAGCCCTGGTGAAAGGTATTGAATTTTTAGATGGCGCAACGGTCATGGCAACTGACTTACGTGCTTCTGCAAGTTTAGTGTTAGCGGGCTTGGTGGCGCGTGGCGAAACTGTGATTGAACGTATTTACCATTTAGATCGCGGTTACGAACACTTAGAAGCTAAATTGAATGCGCTTGGCGCAAATGTAAAAAGAGTTTAAACATGATTACCATAGCCCTCTCAAAAGGCCGTATCTTTGAAGAAACCACGCCACTTTTAGCTGCGGCGGGAATTCATCCTGCGGAAGATCCTGAATCATCACGCAAACTGATTATCGGTACCAATCGCGAGGATGTACGTTTAATTATTGTTCGTGCTAGCGATGTGCCAACTTATGTGCAATACGGCGCGGCTGATTTAGGCATTGCAGGTAAAGATGTGCTTGATGAGCATGGCGGCGATGGCTTATATCAGCCAATCGATCTGCAAATTGCAAAATGCAAGATGATGGTGGCAGTGCGGGAAGACTTTGATTATTTCGCTTCGATTCGTAGTGGTGCGCGTTTAAAAGTAGTGACTAAATACGTTAAAACGGCACGTGAGCACTTTGCCGCAAAAGGCATGCATGTAGACCTGATTAAGCTTTATGGCTCAATGGAGTTAGGTCCTTTGGTTGGTTTGGCGGATGTGATTGTCGATTTAGTCAGTACAGGTGGAACTTTACGCGCAAATAACCTCAAAGCTGTAGAAGAAGTTGGTGAAATCAGCTCAAGACTTGTTGTAAATCAAGCTTCGCTCAAGCTGAACCGAGGTAAAATTCAGCCAATTATGGATGCATTTACAAATGCAATTGCTTCCAGAACTTAGTATTTAGATTAAACATAGGTCAAATAGCATGAAAATAAGACGCTTTTCTACTACAGATGTAGATTTTGATAGCAATTTAAAAGCCTTGCTCGCCTTCGAAACTGCTCAGGACGACAGTATCGATGTTGTCGTGGCTGATATTCTTAAAGATGTTAAAAAACGCGGCGATGCTGCGGTTTTGGAATACACCAACCGTTTTGATAAAACGAATGCAACTAGTCTGCCTGATTTGGAAATTAGCCAAGCAGAATTAACTGCCGCCTTAAATGGCTTGCCAACTGAGCAACGAGACGCTTTAAAAACCGCCGCTGATCGTGTACGTATTTATCACGAAAAACAACTGATGTCTTCTTGGAGTTATACCGAAGCAGATGGCACTTTGCTTGGTCAACAAGTGACCTCATTAGACCGCGTAGGTTTATATGTGCCTGGCGGTAAAGCGGCTTATCCATCGTCTGTATTGATGAATGCGATTCCAGCTAAGGTGGCCGGTGTTAAAGAGCTTATCATGGTGGTACCTACGCCAAATGGTGAGCGCAATCAGTTGGTCTTAGCCGCTGCTGCGATTTCAGGTGTAGACCGCGTATTTTGCCTAGGTGGCGCGCAAGCAGTAGGCGCTTTGGCATATGGCACTGAAACTGTTCCGCAAGTGGATAAAGTAGTTGGGCCAGGTAATGCTTATGTAGCTGCCGCTAAACGCCGTGTATTTGGCGTAGTTGGAATCGATATGGTGGCAGGGCCATCTGAAATTTTAGTCATTTGCGATGGTAAAACCAATCCTGATTGGGTGGCGATGGATCTATTTAGCCAAGCCGAGCATGACGAATTAGCGCAAGCTATTTTATTAAGCCCAGATGCGGATTTCTTAAATCAAGTAAATGCAAGCATTTTAAAACTAGTGGAAGAGATGCCGCGTAAAGACATTATTCGTACTTCATTAACAGACCGCGGTGCCCTAATTCAAGTGCGCGATTTAGCGGAAGCTGCTGAAATTTGTAATTACATTGCACCAGAGCATTTAGAGTTATCAATGGAAGAGCCCTTAGCTTTTAGTAAAATCATCAAGCATGCAGGTGCTATATTTATGGGTCGCAATACTTGTGAGGCGCTGGGCGATTATTGCGCAGGGCCCAACCATGTATTGCCAACTTCGCGTACAGCTCGTTTTTCATCGCCGCTAGGTGTATATGACTTCCAAAAACGCTCGAGTTTAATCATGGTGTCGGCTGAAGGTGCGCAAGTGCTAGGTAAAGTTGCCGCAACGCTTGCTTACGGTGAAGGCTTGCAAGCACATGCCAGATCAGCAGAGTATAGATTGAAAAGCTAAACCAATATGAGTAAATTTTGGAGTGATGTGGTGCATAAGCTTACGCCTTATGTACCAGGTGAGCAGCCTAAGTTAGATAACCTAGTCAAACTTAATACCAACGAGAACCCTTATGGACCTAGCCCTAAGGTAATTGAGGCGCTTAAGCTTGAAGCGGCAGATTCATTACGTTTATATCCAGACCCTAACTCGGACGCACTGAAGGCCGCGATTGCGGAAGTGCATCATTTGAGCGCCAATCAAGTGTTTGTTGGTAATGGTTCAGATGAAGTATTAGCGCATGTGTTTCAAGCGCTATTAAAACATAGCCGACCATTATTATTTCCTGATATTACCTACAGCTTTTACCCAGTATATTGCGGTTTGTATGACATTGAATATCAAACAATCCCTTTGGCAGCTGATTTTTCAATTAACATCGACGATTACTATCAGCCCAATGGCGGCATTATATTTCCTAATCCGAATGCACCTACAGGTATTCCACTATCGTTAGCTACCATTGAAAAGTTGCTAAAAAAGAATACACAGTCAGTTGTGGTCATTGATGAAGCGTACGTCGATTTCGGTACTGAATCTGCCGTGGGATTGATTAACACTTATCCCAACTTATTGGTAACGCATACATTGTCTAAAGCTCGCTCATTGGCAGGTTTGCGCGTTGGGTACGCGTTGGGTCATCCAGATTTAATCGAAGCGCTGATACGCGTGAAAGATAGCTTTAACTCTTACCCTATAGACCGCTTTGCTTCTGCTGGCGCAGTTGCGGCGATGCAAGATACTGCGTATTTTGAAGAAACATGCAGCAAAGTCATTGCAACACGTGAGGCATTGGTTAAAGACTTAATCAAGTTGGGTTTTGATGTATTGCCATCAGGCGCCAACTTTATTTTTGCTAAACATCAAGTGAAGGATGGCGCAGAACTGTCCGCATTGCTGCGTCAAAAAAATATTATTGTGCGTCATTTTAAATCACCAAGTCGGGTAGCTCCTTACCTACGCATTACAATTGGAACTGATGCTCAGTCAAAAGCACTCATCGATACATTAACAGAACTACTTTTAGGCACTTAAGATATACGAAAAAGTTAGCTTAACCCGTATTATTCGCTGTAGTTTAGTGAGGAAATGCTAGAAAATCCCCGAAACATTAAAAATAAGCAAAAAAAGTTTGTAATTTCACATTAAGTGCGTGTTATTATCGCGAAATGTGTGTTTTATACACAAATAAAAAATTAACTCACTTTGTATTTTTAATCTAAATAAATCAGTTATGGTTTATTTTTAGTTGGAGGATGTAGCATGGCTCAAACCCAAATGGCATTAGATTCATTAGATTTCGACGGTACCGTCGCCTTAGCAACCAAAGTTGCTCCACACGTAGATATTTTGGAAATTGGTACACCTTGCATTAAGCATAATGGTATCAAATTGTTAGAAGTTTTACGCGCTAAGTTCCCAAACAACAAAATTTTGGTTGACTTGAAAACAATGGATGCTGGTTTCTATGAAGCTGAGCCATTCTACAAAGCTGGTGCTGACATCTGTACAGTTCTAGGTACTGCTGATATCGGTACAATCAAAGGCGTAATCGATGTTGCTAACAAATACGGCAAAAAAGCTCAAGTTGATTTGATCAACGTAGCTGATAAAAAAGCACGTACTATTGAAGTGGCTAAATTAGGCGCGCACATCATTGGCGTTCATACTGGTTTAGATCAGCAGGCTGCTGGTCAAACACCATTCAATGACTTAGGTATGGTTGCTGCTTTGAACCTAGGCGTTGATATTTCAGTTGCTGGTGGCGTTAAAGCTGCAACAACACAACAAGTTAAAGATGCTGGCGCAACTATCATTGTTGCAGGTGCTGCTATTTACGGTGCTGCTGACCCTGCTGCCGCTGCTGCTGAAATTACAGCAATCGCTCACGGTGCTAATGCTAGTGCTGGTGGTGCTAAGAAATTCTTACCATGGATCATCGGTGCTGTTGTTTTAGTAATATTGTTTGCTTTACTTAGTGCTAAAAAACCAGATGCTACAGAAGTTCCAGCTGCAGATGCTCCAGTTGCAACTGAACCAGCTGAAGTTGCTCCAATGGAAGCTGCACCTGTTGAAGAAGCTGCACCAGTTGAAGCAGCACCAGAAGCAGCACAGTAATTATTAATTACTATAATCGCTTAGCTAATGAATACAGCTAAGTGAGAGAAATTGTAATTACGTATTAGCGTATGCTAATGAATGAGGCCTAGTTAAGATATGTAATCTTGCTAGGCTTTATTGCTTCTTATTCCATATTTTATTGAATCAATTAATAATTACAGAATGATGTAGCTTTAATGTCTTCAAAAAGACCAATAGCATCTGGTTTAGGTTAAAATATTTACTTGTCAATAATATGCACTTTAGCTTAAGTGATTCAATATGCGATCTGCGGAAGTAGTTAGAAATACCTTAGAAACACAAATCACAGTCGCCATTAATTTAGATGGCACTGGCGTTTCACAATTTAGTACTGGTTTAGGTTTTTTAGATCATATGCTAGACCAAATCGCCCGTCACGGCATGATGGATATTAGCGTCAACGCTAAAGGTGATTTGCATATTGATGCCCATCACACTGTAGAAGATATTGGAATAACAATTGGACAAGCCTTTGCTAAAGCGATAGGTGATAAAAAAGGCATACGTCGTTATGGGCACGCTTATGTTCCGCTGGATGAGGCTTTGTCGCGTGTAGTGCTAGATATTTCTGGACGACCAGGCTTGGAGTTTGGCTGTGTATTCACGCGTGCTTCAATTGGTGAATTCGATGTTGATTTAATCCATGAGTTCTTTCAAGGTTTTGTCAATCACGCCAATGTCACTTTGCATATAGATAACCTAAAGGGTCATAACGCTCATCATCAAGCCGAAACGATTTTTAAAGCTTTTGGACGTGCGTTGCGAATGGCTGTTGAGCAAGACTCACGCATGGCAGGCATTATGCCATCCACCAAAGGAAGTTTATAAGCATAAGCCCTTGTAACGCTTGAGCGGCAACCCCATGAAAATTGTAGTATGAGAAAAATTGATATAGCAGTAGTTGATTATGGCATGGGCAATTTGCGCTCAGTGTCTAAAGCGCTAGAGCATGTCGCACCTAATAAACACGTATTGGTGACCAGCAACCCTGTCGATATAGCAAATGCTGAGCGCATCGTATTTCCAGGTCAGGGCGCTATGCCGGATTGTATTCGTGAGTTAGATGCTAGAGGCTTGCGCGACTCAGTCATTCATGCTGCTAGTAATAAGCCATTTCTGGGCATTTGCATCGGTTTGCAAATGCTTTTTGAACACTCTGAAGAAGGTGATGCAGCTGGGTTAGGTTTGTTTAAAGGCACTGTTAAGCGCTTTGCTGCAGCTGAAATGCATGATGCGAATGGTGCAAAGTTAAAAGTCCCACATATGGGCTGGAATCAGGTTTATCAGAGCCTTAACCAACAGTCGCAAGCACATGCTTTATGGAGCAATATAGAAGATGGTGCGCGTTTTTACTATGTGCATAGTTATTACGTTCAGCCAGATGATTTAGCCATTGTCGGAGGCTATAGCGAATATCCTAAACGGTTTACCAGCGCGATAGCGAAAGATAACTTATTTGCAGTGCAGTTTCACCCAGAAAAAAGTGCAACGGCAGGCTTGCAAATGTTAAGCAATTTCGTAAACTGGTTACCTTAATTCAAGCTAATATTAGAGTCATTTTTACAATTTTTTTAATCGCTTAATTTCAATTATTATTTAATCAATCAATATCAAATCATTATGTTAATTATCCCAGCAATTGATCTTAAAGACGGCCACTGTGTAAGACTAAAACAAGGCTTAATGGAAGAGTCCACCGTATTTTCTGAAGACCCAGGCGCCATGGCGCGCCATTGGGTAGATAGCGGTGGCAAGCGCTTACATTTAGTTGATTTAAACGGCGCATTTGCAGGTAAGCCGATTAATGAAGCTGCAATTAAATCTATTGTACGTGCGGTCGGCGGTGAAATCCCTATTCAACTCGGTGGAGGTATTCGCGACCTTGAAACGATAGAGCGTTATCTTGATGATGGCATTGATTATGTGATTATCGGTACCGCAGCGGTAAAGAATCCAGGTTTCTTGCATGAAGCTTGTGATGCGTTTCCAGGTCAAATAATCGTCGGTTTGGATGCTAAAGAAGGCAAAGTGGCTGTGGATGGTTGGTCAAAACTCACAGGTCACGATGTGATTGATTTGGCGAAAAAATTCGAAGGTTATGGCGTCAGCTCCATCGTCTATACCGACATTGGACGTGATGGCATGTTAACTGGCGTGAATATTGAGGCGACGGTTGCTTTAGCGCAAGCCTTAACAATCCCCGTGATTGCTTCTGGTGGCGTGACTAATTTAGACGACGTGCGTAAGCTATGTGCAGTGGCAAGTGAGGGCATTATCGGTACCATTACTGGCCGCGCAATTTATGAAGGAACGCTTGATTTCGCTGCGGCACAACAACTAGCGGATGAATTAAGTGCTCGCTAAACGCATTATCCCTTGCTTAGATGTAACTAATGGACGCGTTGTTAAGGGCATTAACTTTTTAGAGTTGCGCGACGCAGGCGACCCTGTAGAAATTGCCAAGCGCTATGATGAACAAGGCGCAGACGAGCTTACTTTTTTAGATATTACTGCCAGCTCAGATAATCGAGGCTTGATTCTACATATTATTGAAGAAGTTGCAGCGCAAGTCTTTATTCCACTCACGGTAGGGGGTGGGGTTCGAGAAGTTGAAGATGTGCGCAGATTGTTAAATGCAGGTGCTGACAAAGTCAGTATTAATACCACCGCAGTACTTAACCCACAAATGGTACAAGATGCGGCAAGTAGATTTGGTTCGCAGTGTATCGTTGTGGCGATTGATGCTAAAAAAGTAGATAACCAATCCTTTGAATGGGAAGTTTTTACCCACGGTGGGCGTAAAGCTACCGGCTTGGATGCTGTTAAGTGGGCTGAATATATGGCTAAACTTGGTGCTGGCGAACTGTTAGTTACGAGTATGGATAGAGATGGGACGAAAATTGGCTTCAATAACCCATTAAATAGAGCTATTTCAAATGCGGTTGACGTGCCAATTATTGCTTCTGGCGGTGTGGGAAACTTGCAGCATTTGGTTGATGGCGTAAAAGATGGCGGTGCAGATGCTGTTCTTGCTGCCAGCATTTTTCACTATGGTGAATATACCGTTAAACAGGCCAAAGAATATATGCAAAAAAATGGTATTGAGGTCAGACTTTGAGTTGGTTAGATGATATAAACTGGGATGCTAACGGGCTTGTGCCCGTCATCGCTCAAGAGCACAATACTAGACGCATACTCATGTTTGCATGGATGAATCGCGAAGCTTTGCAGCTCACTAATGCTACTAAGCAAGCCGTTTATTGGTCGCGTTCGCGTAATAAATTATGGCGCAAAGGCGAAGAGTCGGGTCATGTACAACTTGTGCATGAGATTCGCTTAGACTGCGATGAAGATGTTGTTTTAATTAATGTAGAACAAGTCGGTGGCATTGCTTGTCATACTGGACGACATAACTGTTTTTTTAAAAAACTTGAAAATGACGAGTGGCTTGTAGATCAGCCAGTCATCAAGAACCCAGACGAAATATACACGGAAGTTAAAAAAAGTGAGTGAAACATTAAATCGCTTGGCGGAATTATTAGAGCAGCGTAAGAACGCGGATCCACAAACTTCTTATGTGGCTAAACTATATGCCAAAGGCATGGATAGCATTCTAAAAAAAGTCGGTGAAGAAGCTGCTGAAACTATTATTGCGGCGAAGAATGGCGATAATGAACATCTTATTTATGAAACTGCAGATTTATGGTTTCATACTTTAGTCATGTTGGCAAAAGCAGGTTTAAAGCCGCAAGATGTTTTAGACGAGCTAGCAAGACGCGAAGGTCTTTCAGGCTTGGTAGAAAAGGCTTCTAGAACAGAAGAGGGCGCAAAATAATGAGTGCTGATTGTATTTTTTGTAAAATAATCGATGGCAGTATTCCTGCTAAGAAAATCTATGAAGATGACGATGTGATAGCCTTTAATGACATTAATCCGTCCGCTAAAGTACATTTTTTAATTGTGCCAAAATTGCATATTGAAAGTCTTGCAAGTTGTGAAGCGCAGCATCAAAGTTTGCTGGGTAAAATGCTTTTACTCGCACCAAAGCTTGCAAAAGAGCAAGGTTTGGCAGGTTTCAAGACACTTATCAATACTGGTAAAGATGGCGGTCAGTTAGTGTTTCATATTCATGTTCATGTGCTGGGTGGTGGTAACTTGCCACTTGCAGCTTAATTATATTTCTGGAGAATTATCATGGGTTCATTTAGCATTTGGCATTGGTTAATTGTATTGTTGATTGTGGTATTGGTATTTGGAACTAAAAAGCTAAAAAATATTGGCGGTGATGTGGGCGGCGCGGTAAATGAGTTCAAAAAAGCCATGCGTGATGATAAGCTTACTGATAACAAAGAGACGAGTAATACTATAGAAGGTGAAGTCACGAACAAAACTAAGCAATAACGAAAAATGTTTGATGTTTCTTTCTCAGAGTTAATCATGATAACTGTGGTGGCTTTGATAGTTATAGGGCCAGAGAAGCTCCCAAAAGTAGCGCGAACCCTTGGCGCACTTGCGGGACGCATGCAACGGTATGTGGCTCAAGTGAAGGAAGAGGTGAATCGAGATGTGCGTTTTCAAGAATTGCAACAGTTACAACAAGAGATTCAAGATACTGTCACTAAGACCAAAGAGACTATTGAATCAAACGTGCAGGAGAACTTAGGTTCGGTTTCTCAGGGTTTTTCTGAGTTTAAATTAGAAACTGATAGTCTCAGTGCTTCAGAAGCAGAATCGATAGATGTAAATTCTCTTGATATTAAAGCTAGTATGAACACTAAAGATACAAAACCCATAGTCAAAAGAACTCGCACTAAAAAAGTACCAAAAACCGAATAAACGCAAGTGACCCCTACAGATAATTTCATTTCACATTTGATTGAGTTGCGCGACCGCTTATTGCGCGTCGTGCTAGGCTTTATTATTGTCTTTATCGGGTTTTTCCCTTTTGCTAACAAGATTTACGCACTACTCGCCGCGCCCTTGTTAAGTAAGCTACCAGCAGGTGGCCAAATGATTGCTACCGCGGTTACCACACCATTCTTTGTACCAATGAAAGTAGCTATGATGGCAGCTTTTATTGTTTCCTTACCGCATACCATGTATCAAGTTTGGGCATTTATCGCGCCTGGGCTTTATTCGCATGAGAAGAAATTCATGATCCCCATGATTATTGCTAGTAGCTTGCTTTTTTTAGCAGGTATGGCATTTGCCTATTTTGCGGTGTTCCCTGTAGTCTTTGGGTTCATTGTAGGTTCAGCACCAATAGGCGTTGCGGTGATGACTGACATAGGCAACTACTTGGATTTTGTATTAACCTTATTTTTCGCATTCGGTTTGGCATTTCAAGTACCTATCGCAGTGGTCATGACCGTGCGCTTTGGTTGGCTAACAATCGCTCAACTTAAAGAGGCGCGTGGCTACGTGGTGGTTGGTGCGTTTATTATCGGAGCGATATTTACACCACCAGATATCATTTCTCAGTTTATGCTAGCTGTACCTATCTGGCTGCTATTCGAGCTTGGTCTAATTGTAGCTTCATTTACTAAGCAAACCCCCACCCAGAACATACAACCACCTATTTCCAAAGGCGAGACTCAATAAACAAATAAAGATAACAATCGTTTAGTCTTTTTCGATGATAGGTTTTGGGCGCTTACCAATCATTACTGCGATATTTAGTCGTTCTTCTGCTCTTGCAATTTTAAACGTGACTTTTTTGTTTGGCGTGAGTGCGGCAATTAAAGTTAGCATAGTACTCGTGTCAGCTATCGGTTTGTTATCAATCGTCAATAAGACATCACCCGCGTGTAACCCAGCTTTTTCAGCAGGACTATTCTTAAGCACCCCAGCAATTAACGCACCTTCTGCCGCTGGTAGTTTGAATGATTCAGCGAGTTCAGGTGTGATGTCTTGCGCCTCAATACCAATCCAGCCTCTAGTCACGTTACCTTGACTAACAATTTGATCCATGACTTGGCGTGCCAATGTTGCAGGGATAGCAAAGCCTATACCCATGGAGCCCCCACTGCGGGAATAAATAGCACTATTAATACCGACTAAGTTACCATCCGTGTTGATTAACGCGCCTCCAGAATTGCCTGGATTGATTGATGCATCGGTTTGAATAAAGTTTTCAAAAGTATTAATGCCTAAGTGGTTTCGCCCAAGCGCACTAATAATTCCTTGTGTTACTGTTTGCCCAACGCCAAATGGATTGCCAATAGCCAGAACAACATCTCCAACGGCTAAAGTGTCTGAGCTGGCAAAAGTGATTGCAGGTAAGTTGTCCGCTTCAATTTTAATTAAAGCTAAATCGGTTTCGGGATCAGTCCCAACAACCTTGGCAGACATTTTACGGCCATCGGCGAGTGCAATTTCGATTTCGTCGGCTGACGCTACAACATGATTATTGGTTAAAATTAAGCCCTGTTCACTGACTATTACGCCTGATCCAAGACTGGTTTCAGGCTGAGCTTGAGTATCAGGATCATCAAATTGATCACCAAAAAACTGTCTAAAAGCTGGGTCATCTAAATATTTTTGATGTGGATTGTCCGGCGCTTTTTTACTAGTAAAAATATTAACAACAGAAGGCATCGCTTTTTTTACAGCGAGATTATAAGACCCAATTGGAATTACGCTCGCATTAGGGCTAACCTGCTTAACCAGCACTGGTTTACTAGATTTAGTAAGCATGTTTTCAAGTAAGCTGGGAAAAAAAAGACGTAACACAAACACCAATGCTAAACAAACCGTTACAGTCTGAGCAAAAATGAGCCATAATTTTTGATGTAGTTGATTGTTCATTTGAATGGATACATGTAGTGATGTTTATGAATAATGCTTGTTTTTATGTAATGTTAAGTACGCAATGTAATATCAGGCTATTCTAGCGAATATTCAAGAGTGATGGGATAAAAGGTCGTAAATATGGTAAAACTGAACGAGTTGCTACATTATACTCAAGAACTTATGCAGGTTGAACGCTTCAAAGATTACTGCCCTAATGGCCTGCAGGTAGAAGGTAGAGTAGAAGTCAGAAAAGTGGTCACCGGCGTGACCGCCAGCATGGCGTTGTTAGAAGCCGCTAATCAAATCAATGCTGACTTGATTCTAGTGCACCATGGTTATTTTTGGCGTAATGAAGATCCAAGAGTGGTCGGAATTAAACGCAATCGCTTAGCATTTTTACTGAAAAATGACTTGAACTTAATGGCCTATCATTTGCCATTAGATGCGCATACAGAGTTTGGCAACAATGTACAGCTTGGACGGCTATTGGATATTCGTGCTGATGGTTTTGCCGGAGAGTCTAAACTGATTGCTTATGGCGAGTTAATTAAACCTGTCACGCTAGCGGTATTTGCCGCACAGATTGAATCAACTTTGCAACGTACGCCATTAATCATTGGCGACCCACAGAAAATAGTCAAGAAAGTTGCTTGGTGCACAGGTGCAGCACAAGGCTATATAGATACTGCAATTGAGCTTGGGGTGGATGTTTATATTAGCGGAGAAATCTCAGAACAAACTACCCATCAATCCATTGAATCGGGCGTGTCATATATTTCTGCGGGGCATCATGTAACGGAACGTTATGGCGTACAAGCATTAGGGCAACATTTAGCTGAAAAGTTTAATTTACAGCACGAGTTTATAGATATAAAAAATCCAATTTAATTGTTTTATATCAATTACTTATAAAATAAAGCTTTAATTTACTTGTAAAGAATTGTATAATCGCAACCTTTATAATTGCGTCATATTATTGAGCTTCTATTTTTTAATGAAAATATAGTTAAGCGGATTGATGTTGGCCCGAAAAAGGTAAGAATTCATAATCAGTAGCCGAGGAAATCATGTCAGACCACCACAGTGACAAGTATCAAACTGGTTCGCAGTCCGAACCAGATGCTTTAGTAGATTTAGAAAAACGTAAATTTTTAATTACCACTTCTGCTGTTGGTGCGTTAGGTTGCGCTGCTGCGGCTGTGCCTTTTGTTGTGAGCATGACGCCGAGCGAGCGCGCTAAGGCCGCTGGTGCGCCTGTTGAGGTCGATATTTCTAAAGTGGCGCCTGGTGAAATGATGGTGGCTGAGTATCGCGGTCAACCAGTATGGATTATCCATCGTACAAAAGAAATGCTAGAGAAACTTGAAAACCACGATGCACAGTTGAAAGATCCAAAGTCAGATGTTCCTCAGCAACAAGATTATTGCAAAGATAATGGTCGCGCAATTAAGGCCGAGTACGGGGTAATGCTCGGCACTTGTACGCATTTAGGTTGTTCACCAAACTCACGCTTTGAGGTAACTTCAGATTGGGACGGTGGGTTCGTTTGTCCATGCCATGGTTCTAAGTTTGACTTAGCTGGGCGTGTTTTTGAAGGTTCACCTGCGCCGACAAATTTGGTGGTGCCAAAGTATCATTATTTAACCGAAACCACGCTGCTTATCGGTATTGATCCTGAAGGGAAAGCATAAGTCATGGCTATTAAATCTGTAACAGAAAGAAAATCAAGATTTGCTGGCGTTTTAGATGGTACTCTCAATTGGGTGGATGATCGTTTTCCGCTGACTAGTAATATTAAAGCGCACTTAACAGAATATTACGCACCTAAAAACTTCAATTTTTGGTACTTCTTCGGCTCATTAGCCATGTTGGTTTTGGTGATTCAAATTGTCACTGGCATCTTTTTAACCATGCATTACAAGCCAGATGCTTCGCCATTAGACGGTATTCTTGGTAATCCGTCAGTAGCTTTCGCATCTGTTGAATACATTATGCGCGACGTGCCATGGGGCTACATCATTCGCTATATGCACTCTACTGGCGCATCCATGTTCTTCGTAGTAATTTATTTACATATGTTCCGCGGCATTATTTATGGTTCATATCGTAATCCGCGCGAGCTAATTTGGTTATTCGGAATGGGTATTTTCTTGGCTTTAATGGGCGAAGCATTTTTCGGATACCTTTTGCCATGGGGTCAAATGTCTTACTGGGGTGCGCAAGTAATTACTAGTTTGTTTGGTACTGTGCCATTAATTGGGCCAGACTTAATGGAGTGGTTACGTGGCGACTATTTAGTGGGTGATGCTACCTTAAACCGCTTTTTTGCATTTCACGTCATTGCTTTGCCATTGGTGTTGCTTGGCCTTGTAGCGGCTCACTTAATTGCACTGCATGAAGTTGGGTCAAATAATCCTGATGGCGTAGAGATTAAAAAGACAAAAGATGAAAAAACTGGCATTCCATTAGATGGTATTCCGTTTCATCCTTACTACACCGTTAAAGATATGGTGGGCGTGGTTGTATTCTTAATCGTGTTTTCAGCTATTATTTTCTTTGCGCCAGAAGTTGGTGGATACTTTCTAGAAGCTAATAACTTTATACCGGCTAACCCGCTAGTCACACCAGCGCACATTGCTCCTACGTGGTACTTCACGCCTTATTATTCAATATTAAGAGCAGTTCCGCCAATTGGTGTTTCGCAGTTCCCAGGGGTAGTTGCAATGGGTCTGTCGGTAGTCATCTTTGCTTTCTTACCTTGGCTGGATAAGGGTGCGGTAAAGTCTATTCGCTACCGCGGTACACTTTACAAAAAATGGCTTTTGGCCTTTGTTGTGAGCTTTTTAGTGTTAGGGTATTTAGGAACTGTACCAGCTGATATATTTGGTCAGTTTGGGGCATGGTTAGGTAAAGCAGATATTGCTACGGTTATTGCCCGTATCTTTACTGTGGTTTACTTTGCTTTCTTCTTACTGATGCCGTGGTATACCAAACGAGATAAAAGCTTGCCAGTGCCAGAAAGAGTGACAGGTTAATATCATGAAAATTAAAAATATAATGAAAAAATCTTTATTGGCATTGGTCTTGTTCCCTTGCTTATTATTTACGCAATTTGCAATTGCTAACGAAGGCGCACATTTAGACCGGGCGCCGATTGATGCGTCTAATCAAGACTCACTACAACGCGGCGCACGTACTTTTATCAATAATTGCTTAAATTGTCATAGTGCAAGCTTTATGCGTTATAGCCGTTTGCAAGAAATCGGCTTAACTGAAAAGCAAATTAAAGATAATTTACTTTTTGCGGGTGAAAAAGTTGGTGACACCATGAAAGTCTCTATGAATAAAAATGAGGCTAAAGTATGGCTTGGTGTTGCGCCGCCAGATTTATCCGTAGAGGTGCGCGCTCGCGGTGCAGATTGGGTATACACCTATATGCGCAGCTTTTATCGCGACGATACGCGCCCATCGGGTTGGAATAACGTGGTGTACGATAAAGTAGCAATGCCCCACGTACTGTTTGAATTACAAGGCGAGCAAACCTTCAATCATGAAACGCATGAACTTACGTTGTCTAAGCCGGGTATGCTTAGCACGGAAGAATACGACACTTTAATTGGTGATTTAACCAACTATATGGCCTTTATGGCTGAACCTGGCAAGCAGCAGCGCAATCACTTGGGCTGGTTTGTATTACTGTTTTTAGGAGTGTTGTTGGTACTTACTTACAAACTCAAAAAAGCTTATTGGAAAGATATACATTAAATTATGATGACTTTATATTCGGGGACAACTGATCCCTATAGCCACCGCTGTCGAATTGTTTTGTTTGAAAAGGGCATGGATTTTCAAGTAATCGATGTTGATCTTGCGAATAAACCAGAAGATTTAGCGGTAATTAATCCATACAACCAAGTGCCTGTTCTGGTTGAGCGTGATTTGGTGTTGTCGGAAGCTAATATTATCAATGAGTATATTGATGAGCGCTTTCCACATCCGCAATTAATGCCACCAGATCCTGTAATGCGCGCACGTGCAAGATTGTTTTTATATAACTTTGAAAAAGAGTTGTTTGATCACATTAAAGACATTGAGTCTGGTGATGATGAGAAAGCAGATAAAGCACGTATTACGATTCGTGATAATTTGACACAGCTTGTGCCAATTTTCTCTAAACAAAACTATTTGTTAGGTGATGATTACTCAATGTTGGATGTGGCTGTAACACCATTATTATGGCGTTTAGGTCATTACGGTATTGATTTGCAAAACCAAGCTACACCTATCTTAAAATATGCAGAGCGTTTATTCTCAAGACCGTTGTATTCAGATGCAATGACGCCTTCAGAAAAAGCAATGCGTAAGTAATAGGATATAAGTTTCAATGGCTGATTTTACCTCGACTAAACCCTATATGGTACGTGCTATACACGAATGGTGTATGGATAATGGCTGCACACCGCACTTGCTAGTTGCGGTAGATAGCCACGCACGCGTACCTGTAGCCTATGTTAAAAATGGTGAAATAGTATTGAATGTGAACTATAGCGCTACTAAAGACTTGTTGATAGGCAATGAAGCGATTAGCTTTTCAGCAAGATTTGGTGGCGTTTCACAAAATCTTTATGTGCCTATGCATGCGGTAAAAGGTATTTTCGCACGTGAAAACGGTCAGGGTATGTTTTTCGAAATAGAAGATGCCTCAGTCTTTTCGAGTAAAAATGAGGCGTCAGATGGCCAAGTAGAGGCCTCTGATGAGAAAAGTGTAAATAAAAGCAAAAAACCTACATTAACTATCGTAAAGTAGGTTACTTTTTTTAAAATATCAGTATAATACGCAACTCAAATAAACGCCGGATTAGCTCAGTTGGTAGAGCAGCGCACTTGTAATGCGAAGGTCGTCAGTTCGATTCCGACATCCGGCACCAAATTCTTAAACGTTTACCCTTTTATACAATTTGACAGCCAGTTAAATTTTCAGCATAATCGCGGGTTCGGTTTGGAGGGGTGGCCGAGTGGTTAAAGGCGACGGACTGTAAATCCGTTCTCTCAGAGTACGAAGGTTCGAATCCTTCCCCCTCCACCAAAGTTTGTAATACACCGATTTTGCAAAAGTAGTAGCTGTAATAGTTTGAGCCTGTTGGCGCTGGTTAAGATGGATGCGCGGGTGTAGCTCAGTTGGTAGAGCTTCAGTTTTCCAAACTGAATGTCGCGAGTTCGAGTCTCGTCGCCCGCTCCAAAGACTGGGTAGCAGAACAAGCGCCCATGTGGCTCAGTGGTAGAGCACTCCCTTGGTAAGGGAGAGGTCGCGGGTCCGATTCCCGCCATGGGCACCAAAGTGTTATATAGAAAATTTAAAGTGGTATCAATTTGATTTAGGTAAGTTTTAATTTGAACAAGTTTTATTAATTCTAATAAAACTTATAGTTAATAAAATATTGTAAAGGACTGAAGCAATGGCAAAAGGTAAATTTGAGCGGACCAAGCCGCACGTTAACGTAGGCACAATTGGCCACGTTGACCATGGTAAAACAACATTAACAGCAGCGATTACCACAATCCTGTCTAAAAAATTCGGCGGCGAAGCAAAAGCCTACGATCAAATTGACGCGGCACCAGAAGAAAAAGCACGTGGTATTACCATTAACACAGCCCACGTTGAATACGAAACAGCCAACCGTCACTACGCACACGTAGACTGTCCAGGCCATGCCGACTATGTTAAAAACATGATTACCGGTGCAGCACAAATGGACGGCGCGATCTTAGTATGTTCAGCTGCTGATGGTCCTATGCCACAAACACGTGAGCACATCCTATTAGCACGTCAAGTTGGCGTACCATACATCGTTGTCTACCTAAACAAAGCAGACTTAGTAGACGATGCTGAGTTATTAGAACTAGTGGAAATGGAAGTACGTGACTTGCTAAGCAAATACGACTTCCCAGGTGACGATACACCAATCATCACAGGCTCAGCACGTGCAGCATTAGAAGGCGACCAAACAGAAATCGGCGAGCCATCAATCTTCCGTCTAGCAGAAGCATTAGATACTTACATCCCAATGCCAGAACGCGCAATCGACGGTACATTCTTAATGCCAGTTGAAGACGTATTCTCAATCTCAGGTCGTGGTACTGTAGTAACAGGCCGTATCGAACGCGGTATTGTAAAAGTCGGTGATGAAATTGAAATTGTTGGTCTAAAACCAACCGTAAAAACTACTTGTACTGGTGTTGAAATGTTCCGTAAATTACTAGACCAAGGTATGGCTGGTGATAACGTAGGTGTATTGCTACGTGGTACAAAACGTGAAGACATCGAACGTGGTCAAGTATTAGCTAAATCAGGTTCAATCAAACCACACACAAAATTCACAGCAGAAATCTATGTGCTAGGTAAAGATGAAGGCGGTCGTCACACACCATTCTTCCAAGGTTACCGCCCACAATTCTACTTCCGTACCACAGACGTAACGGGCGCAGTAGAATTACCAGAAGGCACAGAAATGGTGATGCCAGGTGATAACGTATCAATCGTAGTCACATTGATCTCTCCAATCGCGATGGAAGAAGGCTTACGCTTCGCTATCCGTGAAGGTGGTCGTACTGTGGGTGCTGGTGTTGTTGCTAAAATCATCGAGTAATATGTTTTGAATAAGAAGCTACGCTAACAACCCAGCGTAGCTTTTTAAGTTGTGAGGCGTAAAGCCTAAACTACAGGCCAATAGCTCAATTGGTAGAGTATCGGTCTCCAAAACCGAGGGTTGGGGGTTCGACACCCTCTTGGCCTGCCAAATTTGAAGTGATGTTTTTAAACATTATTTAAGTAACGCTAATTAAGTAAACTATGATCAACAAAATTAAGTTGTTGGTGGCATTTTTGCTACTCGCTGCAGGCATTGCAGGATTCTACCTGCTAGCAGATAAAGCTACCGTGTTGCGTATACTCGCAGTACTTGCTGGCTTAGGTGCTTCTATTGCAGTGCTTTGGACAACACCTATTGGCCAGCAGTCAATAGTATTTATGGGCGAGGCTGTAGCTGAAGCGCGTAAAGTGGTATGGCCAACACGTAAAGAAACAACGCAAACAACTTTAGTAGTGTTTGTGTTGGTGGTGATTATGGCTGCATTCTTAGCGGTAGTTGATATCGGATTTGCATTTATGGTGCAGTGGTTAATGGGACGGGGCGCGTAATGAGTATGAAATGGTACGCGGTACAAGCATTCTCAGGTTTTGAGAAGTCTGTGCAAAAAGGACTGGAAGAACGCATCGTTCGTAATGGTCTGCAAGATCAATTTGGTCAGATTCTTGTTCCAATCGAAGAAGTGATTGAGATGAAGGCAGGTCAAAAAACCATCTCTGAGCGCAAGCTATATCCAGGATACGTTCTAGTGCAAATGGCGATGACTGACGAGAGTTGGCATTTGGTTAAAAGCACGCCACGTGTAACTGCATTTATTGGTGGTAGCGCGCAAAAGCCTACGCCAATCAAAGATAAAGAAGTTGATATCATCTTGCAGCGTATTGATGATAGTAAAAGCAATCCTACACAAAAACTTACCTTTGAAAAAGGTGAGTCTGTACGCATTGTTGATGGCCCATTCAAAGACTTTTCTGGCAATGTGGAAGATGTTAACTACGAGAAAAGTAAGTTACATGTGTCCGTTGTGATCTTTGGACGTTCAACGCCAGTTGAGCTTGAGTTCAGTCAAATCGAAAAAGAAGTTTAGTAAGAAGTAATTTTTAGGTAGTTATATTTAACGGGGAGCTAAATTTATTTAGCGCTATTACCCATTTTAGGAGTTATACCATGGCAAAGAAAGTCATTGGCTACATCAAATTGCAGATTCCTGCAGGTAAAGCCAACCCAAGTCCACCAGTTGGTCCAGCTTTGGGTCAACGCGGTTTGAATATTATGGAATTCTGCAAGGCATTTAATGCTGCAACGCAAGGCGTAGAGCCAGGCTTGCCAATTCCAGTAGTGATTACAGCATTTGCGGATAAGAGCTTCACATTTGTGATGAAAACGCCTCCGGCGACTATTCTTATCAAAAAAGCGGCGAATATCACTAAAGGTTCACCTACACCGCACACTAATAAAGTGGGCAAGATTACTCGCAAACAGGCTGAAGATATTGCTACAACAAAAATGCCTGACTTAACAGCGTCAGATATGGATGCTGCAGTGCGTACTATCGCAGGTAGTGCGCGTAGTATGGGTATCGAAGTGGAGGGTGTATAACATGGCTAAGAGAATTGATGCACTACGTGCAAAAGTAGATCGTAATAAACTTTATCTAGTGGCTGATGGCTTAACTATCGTTAAAGAAAATGCAACTGCAAAATTCAATGAATCCATTGATGCTGTTGTTAACCTAGGTATTGATGCACGTAAATCTGACCAATTGGTTCGTGGTGCTTTAGTATTGCCTAACGGTACTGGTAAAACAACACGCGTAGCAGTGTTTGCTCAAGGTGCGCAAGCTGAAGCAGCTAAAGCTGCTGGTGCTGATATTGTTGGTTTTGAAGATTTAGCTGAACAAGTTAAAGCCGGCGTGATGGATTTTGATATTGTGATTGCCACACCAGATGCTATGCGTATCGTGGGTGCTTTAGGTCAAATCTTAGGCCCACGTGGTTTAATGCCAAACCCAAAAGTTGGTACTGTAACGCCTGATGCTGCTACTGCTGTTAAAAATGCAAAAGCGGGTCAAGTGCAATATCGTACAGATAAAGGCGGTATTATCCATTGCACAATCGGCCGAGCTTCTTTCACTGTTGAGCAATTGCAAGGTAACTTGTTAGCTTTAGTAGATGCTTTAAACAAAGCAAAACCAGCTTCAACAAAAGGTGTTTACCTTAAAAAATTATCTATCTCTAGCACAATGGGTGCTGGTGTACGTTTAGATCAAGCAAGTTTAGTAGCTTAGTAAAGAATGATGATTGGACTTGTTAATTCAAGTCCAATCGCAAAGGGCTTTGGGCTTATTGATTGATTAATAACTTGATTAATCAATAAGGTTATCAAAGACCGTAGGTGTCCTAAAGGACTTAATGTCGGTAGTTTCTCAGTGGGTGAAAAAGTGCCAATGTAGTATGCGCGCTTTAACCTCTGCTTTGATTTTACTAAACCCTACGCAGATGGTGTATCCCTAAACAGGAAAAATATTTCCCAGTGAATGGTCGCCGTGAAATGGTTTTTAGTATTTCTAATGCTAGAAGCAGATTCTGTTTTAGTAATAATTTAATTATTATTTAGGCAGAGATTTTAACGGAAGGAGAAGACCTTGAGTCTAAATCTTACAGAGAAAAAAGCAGTAGTTGCTGAAGTTAGCGCGCAAGTTGCACAAGCTCAAGCAATGGTTCTTGCTGAATATCGTGGTATGGGCGTGGCTGACATGACTGTATTACGTGCAGATGCTCGAAAATCAGGCGTGTACTTACGTGTGTTGAAAAACTCATTAGTACGTCGTGCCGTTGAAGGCACAGCATTTTCAGCATTAGCAGACAGCATGATTGGCCCATTGGTGTTTGGTATTTCATCAGACCCAGTAGCAGCGGCTAAAGTATTGAACAACTTTGCAAAAACTAACGACAAGTTCGTGATTAAAGCGGGTGCTATTCCGAATCAGTTGATGGATGTTGCTGGCGTACAAGCCTTGGCATCTACACTGAGTCGTGAAGAATTGCTTGCTAAGTTTGCTCGTACGCTCAACGAAGTGCCAACCAAATTCGCTCGCGCGATGGCGGCAATTCGTGATGCTAAAGAAGCAGCTTAATTCATTTAACTACATTATTAAATTATAGGAAATATTCAAAATGGCTATTACAAATGCAGAAATTTTAGATGCAGTAGGAAGTATGTCAGTTTTAGATTTGACAGCATTCATTAAAGAAATCGAAGAAAAATTCGGCGTATCAGCTGCAGCTGTTGCTGTTGCATCTGGTGCTGCAGGTGCTCCTGCTGCTGCGGCAGCAGAGCAAACTGAATTCACAGTGTTTATTTTAAGCGCTGGCGAACAAAAAGTTAGCGCAATTAAAGCGGTTCGTGAATTAACTGGTTTAGGCTTGAAAGAAGCTAAAGACTTAGTTGATGGCGCACCAAAAGCTGTTAAAGAAGGCGTAAGCAAAGCTGATGCTGATGCAGCATTGAAAAAATTGATCGAAGCTGGTGCAACTGGCGAAATCAAGTAATCACTTAGTTTTAGTGTGATTTAGGCTGACGGGAGACCGTCAGCCTTCGCCGTTTATAGCGGCGTAAAAAATGTAACAAAATGTAATTAAATTTCGTACTTAACATGAAGTTAGAAATAAAAATACTTTCTACGTTTTAGATTCAATTCTTTAACAAGTATTTTAATTTCTGCCCTCAAACATTAGGAGATGCAATGAGCTATTCCTTCACCGAAAAGAAACGCCTTCGTAAAAGTTTCGCCAAGCGCGAAAGTGTTCAAGAAATTCCATACTTGTTAGCAATGCAGTTAGAATCATATAAAGCATTCTTACAAGCAGAAATCCCAGCAGATAAGCGTACAGAAGATGGTTTGCAATCAACTTTCGCTTCAGTTTTCCCTATTATCAGCCATTCAGGCAACGCACGTTTAGATTATGTGAGCTATCAATTAGGCGCTGAGCCATTTGATGTGAAAGAGTGTCAACAGCGTGGTTTAACTTACGCTGCACCTTTGCGCGTAAAAGTCCGTTTGACTATTATGGACAAAGAGGCTTCTAAGCCAACAGTTAAAGAAGTGAAAGAGCAAGAAGTTTACATGGGCGAGTTGCCTTTGATGACTGAAAACGGCTCATTTGTGATTAACGGTACTGAGCGTGTGATTGTTTCGCAATTGCATCGTAGCCCAGGCGTGTTCTTTGAACATGACCGTGGTAAAACGCATAGCTCAGGCAAACTGTTATTCTCAGCACGTATCATTCCTTACCGTGGTTCATGGTTGGATTTCGAGTTTGATCCAAAAGACTACTTGTATTTCCGTATTGACCGTCGCCGTAAAATGCCAGTTACCATTTTGCTTAAAGCGCTTGGTTACACACCAGAGCAAATCATTGCTACATTCTTTGATTTCGATACATTCCATGTGAGTGCAAAAGGTGTTGAGTTCACATTAGTGCCAGATCGCCTACGTGGTGAAGTGGCTAAATTCGATATCGTGGCTAAAGACGGTGAAGTATTAGTTGCTAAAGACAAACGTATTACCGTAAAACATATCCGTGATATGGAAAAAGCTGGCGTGAGCAAAATTGCTGTGCCACAAGACTTTATTCTAGGTCGTGCGATTGGTAAAAATATTGTCGATAAAGAAACTGGTGAAATCGTTGCGAATGCGAATGATGAAATCACAGAGTCATTGTTAGAGAAATTAGTCGACGCAAAAGTTGGCGAAATTAACACGCTTTATTCTAATGACTTAGATCACGGCGATTATATTTCTCAAACATTACGTATTGATGAAATCCCTGACCAATACAGTGCACGTGTTGCGATTTACCGCATGATGCGTCCAGGCGAGCCACCAACTGAAGATTCAGTAGAAGCTTTATTTAACGGTTTATTCTTCAATGAAGATCGTTATGACTTGTCACGCGTTGGTCGTATGAAGTTTAACCGTCGCGCATTCCCTGAGAAAGCGGAAGACCGTCAATCAAACTGGATGCGTAAGTTTTACGAGACTGTAGGTCCACGTGGTGCTGAAGGCGCTTACATCCTTTCAAATGATGATATTCTTGCTGTTATCGGCGTGTTGCTTGAGTTACGCAATGGCCGCGGCGAGATTGATGATATTGACCATTTAGGTAATCGTCGTATTCGTTCAGTAGGTGAATTGGCCGAGAATCAATTCCGTACAGGTTTGGTTCGTGTAGAACGCGCTGTTAAAGAGCGTTTGTCACAAGCTGAGTCAGATAACTTAATGCCACATGACTTGATTAACGCTAAACCAGTGTCTAGCGCAATTCGTGAATTCTTTGGTTCAAGCCAATTGTCACAATTTATGGATCAAACCAATCCATTGTCTGAAATTACGCATAAACGTCGTATTTCTGCATTAGGCCCAGGCGGTTTGACACGTGAACGCGCAGGTTTCGAAGTGCGTGACGTTCACTCAACCCACTACGGACGTATGTGTCCAATTGAAACGCCAGAGGGTCCAAACATTGGTTTGATTAACTCATTGGCATTGTATGCACGTACTAACGAATACGGTTTCTTAGAAACACCGTATCGCCGTGTTGAAGGCAATAAAGTATCTGACACCATTGATTATCTTTCAGCGATTGAAGAAAGTCAGTACATGATCGCGCAAGCGAATACAGACTTAGATACTAAGAACATGTTTGTTGAAGACTTGGTTTCATCACGTCATCACAACGAGTTCACAATGACTCAACCAGACCGCGTTCAATATATGGACGTTGCGCCAGGTCAAATTGTATCTGTAGCGGCTTCATTGATTCCATTCTTGGAACACGATGATGCGAACCGCGCATTGATGGGTGCCAACATGCAGCGTCAAGCGGTGCCATGTCTACGTGCTGAAAAAGCCGTGGTTGGTACAGGTATTGAGCGTACAGTTGCGGTTGACTCTGGTACGACAGTGCAAGCACGTCGTGGCGGTTTAGTGGATTACGTTGACTCAGGTCGTATCGTGGTTCGTGTAAACGATGATGAAGCAAAAGATGGTGAAGTTGGTGTAGATATTTACAACTTAACTAAATATACGCGGTCAAACCAAAATACAAACATTAACCAACGTCCTTTAGTTCGCGTAGGCGATAAATTGGCGCGTGGTGATGTGATTGCGGATGGTGCTTCTACGGATATGGGTGAATTGGCTTTAGGTCAAAACATGTTAGTAGGCTTTATGCCTTGGAACGGTTATAACTACGAAGACTCGATTTTGATTTCAGAGCGCGTAGTGGCTGATGACCGCTACACTTCAATTCACATTGAAGAGTTAACTGTTGTTGCTCGCGATACGAAACTTGGTGCTGAAGAGATTACACAAGATATTTCAAACCTAAGCGAGCGCATGTTAGGTCGTTTAGATGAAGTGGGTATTATCTATATCGGTGCTGATGTTGAGGCAGGTGACGTTCTAGTTGGTAAAGTTACACCAAAAGGTGAAACACAACTGACTCCAGAAGAAAAATTGTTACGCGCTATTTTCGGTGAAAAAGCATCTGACGTTAAAGATACTTCATTGCGCGTGCCTTCAGGCATGAGCGGTACAGTGATTGACGTTCAAGTCTTTACCCGTGAAGGTTTAGAACGTGATTCACGTGCACAACAAATTATCGATGATCAGTTAACGCACTACAAACAAGACTTAGCCGATCAAATGCGTATTGTTGAAGATGATGCATTCGGACGTATCCGTCGTTTGATCGAAGGTAAAGCTGCTACTGGCGGTCCTAACAAACTGAAAAAAGGCGATGCTTTAACTGCTGAGTACTTAGCTTCAGTAGGTCGTTATGACTGGTTTGATATTCGCTTAACAGACGAAGAAACAGCGCGTCAATTAGAGCAGTTGAAAGACAGCTTGGCACAAGCGCGTGTTAACTTTGATAGCAAGTTTGAAGAGAAAAAACGTAAATTAACGCAAGGCGATGAGTTGCCAGCTGGCGTACAAAAAATGGTTAAAGTGTATTTAGCTGTTAAACGCCGCATTCAGCCTGGTGATAAAATGGCGGGTCGTCACGGTAATAAGGGTGTTATTTCAAAAATCTGCCCAATTGAAGATATGCCGCACATGGCAGATGGTACGCCAATGGACATCGTGTTGAACCCACTAGGCGTTCCTTCACGTATGAACATCGGTCAGATTCTAGAGGTTCACTTGGGTTGGGCTGCTAAAGGTCTAGGTTTGCGTATTGATGAAATGTTGCGTGAAGAAGCTAAAGTTGCCGAAATCCGTAAGTTCCTTGAGCAAATCTACAACGACAGCACAGGTAAAAAAGAAGACATCAATTCGTTTACTGACACTGAAGTATTAGAACTTGCACGTAACTTAACAAATGGCGTGCCTTTCGCAACGCCAGTATTTGATGGTGCGGCCGAATCTGATATTAAAGCCATGCTTGATTTAGCTTACCCTGATGATGCAGCACGTACTAAACAGTTGCAATTTCATGCTGGTAAAACACAAGTAACATTGTTTGATGGTCGTACTGGTGATGCATTTGAACGTCCAGTGACAGTTGGTTATATGCACGTATTGAAATTGCATCACTTGGTTGATGACAAAATGCATGCACGTTCAACAGGTCCTTATTCATTAGTCACGCAACAACCATTGGGTGGTAAAGCTCAATTCGGTGGTCAGCGTTTCGGTGAGATGGAGGTTTGGGCGCTTGAAGCTTATGGTGCTTCATATACATTGCAAGAAATGCTGACAGTTAAGTCTGATGACGTAACTGGCCGTACAAAAGTATATGAAAATATTGTTAAAGGCGAACACAAAATTGATGCTGGTATGCCAGAATCATTCAACGTGTTAGTGAAAGAAATTCGTTCACTTGCTATCGACATTGACCTAGACAGAAACTAAGGAGAACAGACTTGAAAGCTCTATTAGACTTATTTAAACAGGTAACGCAAGAAGAAGAGTTCGATGCTATTAAGATTGCACTCGCTTCACCTGAAAAAATCCGTTCATGGTCATATGGCGAAGTTAAAAAGCCAGAAACTATCAACTACCGTACATTCAAACCTGAACGTGATGGCTTGTTCTGTGCAAAAATCTTTGGCCCAATAAAAGATTACGAGTGCTTATGCGGTAAATACAAACGCTTAAAACATCGCGGCGTAATCTGTGAAAAATGCGGCGTTGAGGTTACTTTATCAAAAGTGCGTCGTGAACGTATGGGTCATATTGACCTAGCATCACCAGTAGCGCATATTTGGTTCTTGAAATCACTACCAAGCCGTTTAGGTATGGTATTAGATATCGCTTTGCGTGATATTGAACGTGTGTTGTACTTTGAAGCATTTATCGTGGTTGATCCAGGCATGACGCCGCTTACACGCGGTCAGTTATTGACTGAAGATGACTATCTTGCAAAAGTAGAAGAGTACGGCGATGAATTCAATGCTGTTATGGGTGCTGAAGCGGTGCGTGAGTTATTACGTACAATGGATATTGAGCGTGAAGTTGTGCAATTACGTCAAGACCTAGGCGCAACAGGCTCTGAAGCGAAAATCAAGAAAATTGCTAAACGCTTGAAAGTGTTAGAAGCATTCCAAAAATCTGGTATTAAACCAGAGTGGATGATTCTTGAAATCTTGCCAGTATTACCACCAGAACTACGTCCATTGGTACCATTGGATGGCGGTCGTTTTGCAACGTCTGATTTGAACGATTTGTATCGTCGCGTGATTAACCGTAACAACCGTTTAAAACGTTTGCTAGAGTTAAAAGCACCTGAAATTATCGTACGTAACGAAAAACGTATGTTGCAAGAGGCGGTGGATTCACTATTGGATAACGGTCGTCGCGGTAAAGTGATGACTGGTGCTAACAAGCGACCATTGAAATCACTTGCTGACATGATTAAAGGTAAAGGCGGTCGTTTCCGTCAGAACTTGTTGGGTAAACGTGTGGATTACTCAGGTCGTTCAGTGATTGTGGTTGGTCCACAACTGAAATTGCACCAATGTGGTTTACCTAAGAAAATGGCTTTGGAATTGTTCAAACCATTCATTTTCCATAAATTGGAAGTGTTAGGTATTGCAACAACGATTAAAGCAGCGAAGAAAAAAGTAGAAGAAGAAGGACCAGAAGTTTGGGATATTCTCGAGGATGTTATCCGCGAGCATCCAGTATTACTTAACCGTGCGCCTACATTGCACCGTTTAGGTATTCAAGCGTTTGAGCCTATCTTAATCGAAGGTAAAGCGATTCAATTGCACCCATTAGTTTGTGCGGCATTCAACGCCGACTTCGATGGTGACCAAATGGCTGTTCACGTTCCATTGAGCTTAGAAGCGCAAATGGAAGCACGTACTTTAATGTTGGCATCTAACAACGTATTGTCTCCTGCAAACGGCGAGCCAATTATTGTGCCTTCACAAGATATCGTGTTGGGTCTTTACTATATGACGCGTGAAAGAGTTGCGGCTCGTGGTGAAGGTATGCGCTTTGCAGATGTTAAAGAAGTGCAACGTGTATATGACCAAGGTTTAATTGACCTTCATGCCAAAGTTACTGTGCGTATTAAAGAATACGAAGTGGATTTTGACGGTGTTAAAACTGAAAAAATCAATCGCTACGAAACAACGGTTGGTCGTGCATTATTGTCACAAATTCTGCCAGCTGGCTTACCTTACAGCAATCTAGATAAAGCTTTGAAAAAGAAAGAAATTTCTAAATTAATCAATGCTTCATTCCGTAAAGTAGGTATCCGTGAAACAGTTATTTTCGCAGATAAGCTAAAAGATGCTGGTTATTCTTACGCAACTAAAGCAGGTATTTCTATCAGTATTAACGACATGTTAGTGCCGAAAGAGAAAGGTGCATTAATTGCATCAGCTGAATCTGAAGTGAAAGAAATTGAAGATCAATACGTTTCAGGCTTGGTAACTCAAGGTGAGCGTTACAATAAAGTAGTGGATATCTGGGGTCGTGCAAGTGATAAAGTTGCTGACGCGATGATGAAGCAACTTAAAGAAGAAGATGTATTAGACGCTGATGGCAAACAAGTGAAAGACAAAGCAGGTAAAGTGCTTCGTCAAGAATCATTCAATGCTATTTACATGATGGCCGACTCTGGTGCGCGTGGTTCTGCAGCACAGATTCGTCAGTTAGCTGGTATGCGCGGTTTGATGGCGAAACCAGATGGCTCTATTATTGAAACGCCAATTAAAGCGAACTTCCGTGACGGTTTAAACGTGTTGCAATACTTTATTTCAACTCACGGTGCTCGTAAGGGTCTTGCCGATACTGCGTTGAAAACAGCTAACTCTGGTTACTTAACACGTCGTTTAGTGGACGTAACACAAGATTTAGTGGTCACTGAGACAGACTGCGGTACTACTGATGGTTTGGTAACAAAAGCGCTAGTAAAAGGTGGTGAAGTCATTGAGCCATTGCACGATCGTATTTTAGGTCGTACGGCTGCGCTTGATGTGGTTAACCCAGAAACGCAAGAAGTGATTTACCCAGCAGGTACATTATTGGGTGAAGATGAAGTTGAGCATCTAGATGCGCTTGGTATTGATGAAGTGAAAGTGCGTACAGCACTTACTTGCGATACACGCTACGGTATCTGTGCGAAATGTTATGGTCGTGACTTAGGTCGTGGCAAACTCATTAGTATGGGTGAGGCTGTTGGTGTGATTGCGGCGCAATCAATCGGTGAACCTGGTACACAGCTAACCATGCGTACATTCCACATTGGTGGTGCGGCGTCGCGTGCGGCTTCAGTGTCACAAGTTGAAGGTAAGTCTAACGGTGTGTTGAACTTCACTTCTACGATGCGTTACGTAACGAATGCGCGTAATGAGCAAGTAGTCATTTCACGTAATGGTGAAGTGTTAATTGCTGATGAAAACGGTCGTGAGCGTGAGCGTCATAAAGTGCCATACGGTGCGACATTGCAAATTACTGACGGTAAAACAGTAAAAGCGGGTCAAGCGATTGCAACATGGGATCCACATACTCGCCCAATTATTACTGAATACGCGGGTC
Organism: Methylotenera sp.; assembly: GCF_029946165.1. Classification (GTDB taxonomy): domain Bacteria; phylum Pseudomonadota; class Gammaproteobacteria; order Burkholderiales; family Methylophilaceae; genus Methylotenera. The sequence goes on along the minus strand of NZ_JAQSDZ010000010.1, from coordinate 60,303 downwards.
AAATTAAATTTGAAAACGTGGAAGAAGGTATTACCGTTGCTAAACAAATCGATGATGTGACAGGTTTGTCATCATTAGTGGTAATCGATCCTAAACAACGTGCTGGCCAAACTAAAGGCTTACGCCCACAAGTTAAATTGTTGGATGCAAATGGTGTTGAAGTTAAGATTACTGGTAGTGAGCAGTCTGTAAATACGACATTCCAATTGGGTTGTATTATTACGGTTAAAGATGGTCAGGAAGTGGGCGTAGGTGAAGTAATTGCGCGTATTCCACAAGAATCATCTAAAACTCGTGATATTACTGGGGGTCTTCCACGCGTAGCTGAGTTGTTTGAAGCGCGTTCACCAAAAGATGCCGGTATGTTGGCTGAAGTGACAGGTACTGTTTCATTTGGTAAAGATACTAAAGGTAAACAACGTTTAGTGATTACTGATTTAGATGGTATCACCAGCGAATTCTTGATTCCTAAAGATAAACACGTGACGGCGCATGACGGTCAAGTGGTGACTAAAGGCGAGAGCATTGTTGATGGTCCAGCTGAGCCGCAAGATATCTTACGTTTACAAGGTCGTGAAGCATTAGCACGTTACATTATCGATGAAGTGCAAGACGTTTATCGTTTACAAGGTGTAAAGATCAACGATAAGCATATTGAAGTAATTGTGCGTCAAATGTTACGCCGTGTACGTGTAACAGATGCTGGCGATACAAACTTCATTATGGGCGAACAAGTAGAGCGCGCAGATTTGTTGCTAGAAAATGAACGTGTCATTCCATTAGATCTAAAACCAGCTGAATTTGAATATGTGTTGCTTGGTATTACTAAAGCATCATTATCAACAGATTCATTTATCTCTGCGGCTTCGTTCCAAGAAACAACTCGCGTGTTAACTGAAGCAGCTATTTTAGGTAAGCGTGATGAGTTACGTGGTTTGAAAGAAAACGTAATTGTTGGACGCTTGATTCCAGCAGGTACTGGGCTGGCATATCATGATGCGCGTAAGCGTGCAGCGGTTGCAGGCAGTGCGCCAGCTAAAGAAATTCCAGCTGAAGCGTTGTTTACAGAAGCTGAAGTTCCAGCAGTAGAAGTAGTTAGTGAAACGGCAGCAGAATAAAATCAAACAATTAAAGGCTTGACAATAAAAGTCAGGCTAAATAGAATGTTGGGTTTTTCAGGATAGCTAAATTGTCAGCGATGACATTGCTATCCTGATTTGTTTTGCAAAATTTTAAAAGTAATATTTGAAGACATCAATTTAGATGACTTAAATAAGGGATTAGGGCAATGCCAACCATCAATCAGTTAATACGCAAACCACGCGCTAAAGTGGTCACAAAAAGTAAAGTGCCAGCACTTGAATCATGTCCACAAAAACGTGGTGTATGTACTCGTGTTTATACAACAACACCTAAAAAGCCTAACTCTGCTTTGCGTAAAGTTGCAAAAGTACGTTTGACTAACGGCTACGAAGTGATTAGTTACATCGGTGGTGAAGGCCATAACTTGCAAGAGCATAGCGTGGTATTGCTACGCGGCGGCCGTGTAAAAGATTTGCCAGGTGTACGTTACCATATGGTGCGCGGTAGTTTGGATACGGCTGGTGTTAAAGATCGTAAACAATCACGTTCTAAATACGGTGCTAAACGCCCTAAAGCAGGTAAAGCAGCGTAATTGTTACGGTAGTGTGATGCATTTAAGCGGCTGAAACGCCTTGCTAATGTAGTTGCTAGCAAAAACTAATTTTATAGAATAGAGAAAATAATGCCAAGACGTAGAGAAGTCCCCAAACGCAACATTCTTCCTGATCCAAAATTTGGAAGCCAAGAAGTATCAAAATTTGTAAACGTATTAATGACAGGTGGTAAAAAATCTGTTGCAGAGCGTATTTTATACGGTGCGTTTGATCAAATTACAGCTAAAACAGGTAAAGATGCTTTGGAAGTATTTACGCTTGCGTTAACAAACTTGCGTCCATTGGTCGAAGTTAAAAGCCGTCGCGTCGGTGGTGCTAACTATCAGGTGCCAGTTGAAGTGCGTCCTAACCGTCGTAGTGCTTTGGCAATGCGTTGGATGCGTGATGCCGCGCGTAAACGTGGTGAGAAGTCAATGGGCTTGCGTTTAGCTGCTGAATTAACTGAAGCTTCAGAAGGTCGTGGTTCAGCAATGAAAAAACGTGAAGAAGTTCACCGTATGGCAGAAGCGAATAAAGCATTCTCACATTTCAGATTCTAATATTTGAATGTTGTCTGACTGGCCTAAGTAAGTGCTTAGGCCATTTGCATCGCTCTTTAAGAATTTAAGCAATAATATTTAAGTAAAGGTAATAGCCGTGGCTCGTATAACCCCTATTGAACGCTATCGTAACATTGGTATTTCTGCGCACATTGATGCCGGTAAAACTACAACGACTGAACGTATCTTGTTTTACACAGGCGTAAACCACAAAATTGGTGAAGTGCATAATGGCGCTGCAACAATGGACTGGATGGAGCAAGAGCAGGAGCGCGGTATTACTATTACTTCAGCGGCAACTACTTGCTTCTGGAAAGGTATGGCTGGTCAATTTGACCAGCATCGTATTAATATTATTGATACTCCAGGCCACGTTGACTTTACGATTGAAGTAGAGCGTTCAATGCGTGTGCTTGATGGTGCGTGTATGGTTTATTGTGCTGTGGGCGGTGTTCAACCTCAGTCTGAAACTGTATGGCGTCAAGCAAATAAATACAAAGTGCCGCGTTTAGCGTTCGTTAATAAAATGGACCGTGCTGGTGCTAACTTCTTTAAAGTGTACGATCAAATGCGTGCACGTCTAAAAGCAAATCCAATTCCTTTGCAAGTGCCAATCGGTGCTGAAGATAAATTCGAAGGTGTTGTTGATCTTATCAAGATGAAGGCTATCTATTGGGATGACGCTTCACAAGGTATGAAATTTGACTACCGTGAAATCCCGGCAGACTTAAAAGCTGAATGTGATAAATGGCGCGAAAACATGGTTGAAGCAGCCGCAGAAGCGACTGAAGAGCTGATGAATAAATACCTTGAAGAAGGTGATTTGTCAGAAGCTGACATTATGACTGGTTTGCGTATGCGTACCATTGCGTTTGAAATCGTACCTATGGTATGTGGTTCAGCTTTCAAAAACAAAGGCGTTCAAGCAATGTTGGATAAAGTTGTTGAGTTGATGCCAGCTCCAACAGATATTCCTCCAACTAAAGCTGAAGACGGTGAAGGTAATGAAATCCGTCTTAGAGCTTCTGATGATGAAAAATTCTCAGCATTAGCGTTCAAAATTATGACTGACCCGTTTGTTGGTCAATTGATTTTCTTCCGCGTTTATTCAGGTGTGATTAACGCTGGTGATACGGTTTACAACCCAATCAAGGGTAAAAAAGAGCGTATTGGTCGTATCGTGCAAATGCACGCCAATACACGTGAGCCTTTAACTGAAGTGCGTGCAGGTGATATTGCTGCGGCTATTGGTCTTAAAGAAGCAACTACAGGTGATACATTATGTAGCTTGAATGATGAAATCATTTTAGAGCGCATGATATTCCCTGAGCCGGTGATTCACGTTGCTGTTGAGCCAAAAACAAAAGCTGACCAAGAAAAAATGGGTGTTGCTTTAAACCGCTTGGCGCAAGAAGATCCATCTTTCCGCGTTAAAACAGATGAAGAAACTAACCAAACTATTATTTCTGGTATGGGTGAGTTGCATCTTGAGATTCTAGTAGATCGTATGCGTCGTGAGTTTAATGTTGAAGCCAACGTTGGTGCGCCGCAAGTGGCTTACCGTGAAGCGATCAAGAAAAAGGTTGAAGTTGAAGGTAAGTTCGTTAAACAATCTGGTGGTAAAGGTCAGTATGGTCACGTATGGCTAATTCTTGAGCCAAATGAGCCAGGTAAAGGTTTTGAATTTATCGATCAAATTAAAGGCGGTACTGTGCCACGCGAGTTCATTCCTGCTGTTGAAAAAGGTTTGCGCGAAACTATTCCGTCTGGCGTTTTAGCTGGCTTCCCAGTTGTTGACGTTAAAGTAACATTGTTTGATGGTTCATACCATGATGTTGACTCGAACGAAAACGCATTTAAAATGGCCGCTTCAATCGGTTTCAAAGACGGTATGCGTAAAGCAGACCCAATCTTGCTAGAGCCTATGATGGCTGTAGAAGTTGAAACGCCTGAAGATTACATGGGCGACATCATGGGTGATTTGTCATCTCGTCGCGGTATGATTCAAGGTATGGAAGACAACGCAACAGGTAAAGTGTTGCGCGCAGAAGTGCCATTGGCTGAGATGTTTGGTTACTCAACCACTGTGCGTTCATTGTCACAAGGTCGTGCAAGTTATAGTATGGAATTTAAGCACTACACAGAAGCACCAAGAAACGTGGCTGAAGCCATTATGAATAAGAAGTAATTAAAAACTATTCTTAATATATTAAATTTAAAGGAAAATTAAATGGCAAAAGGTAAATTTGAGCGGACCAAGCCGCACGTTAACGTAGGCACAATTGGCCACGTTGACCATGGTAAAACAACATTAACAGCAGCGATTACCACAATCCTGTCTAAAAAATTCGGCGGCGAAGCAAAAGCCTACGATCAAATTGACGCGGCACCAGAAGAAAAAGCACGTGGTATTACCATTAACACAGCCCACGTTGAATACGAAACAGCCAACCGTCACTACGCACACGTAGACTGTCCAGGCCATGCCGACTATGTTAAAAACATGATTACCGGTGCAGCACAAATGGACGGCGCGATCTTAGTATGTTCAGCTGCTGATGGTCCTATGCCACAAACACGTGAGCACATCCTATTAGCACGTCAAGTTGGCGTACCATACATCGTTGTCTACCTAAACAAAGCAGACTTAGTAGACGATGCTGAGTTATTAGAACTAGTGGAAATGGAAGTACGTGACTTGCTAAGCAAATACGACTTCCCAGGTGACGATACACCAATCATCACAGGCTCAGCACGTGCAGCATTAGAAGGCGACCAAACAGAAATCGGCGAGCCATCAATCTTCCGTCTAGCAGAAGCATTAGATACTTACATCCCAATGCCAGAACGCGCAATCGACGGTACATTCTTAATGCCAGTTGAAGACGTATTCTCAATCTCAGGTCGTGGTACTGTAGTAACAGGCCGTATCGAACGCGGTATTGTAAAAGTCGGTGATGAAATTGAAATTGTTGGTCTAAAACCAACCGTAAAAACTACTTGTACTGGTGTTGAAATGTTCCGTAAATTACTAGACCAAGGTATGGCTGGTGATAACGTAGGTGTATTGCTACGTGGTACAAAACGTGAAGACATCGAACGTGGTCAAGTATTAGCTAAATCAGGTTCAATCAAACCACACACAAAATTCACAGCAGAAATCTATGTGCTAGGTAAAGATGAAGGCGGTCGTCACACACCATTCTTCCAAGGTTACCGCCCACAATTCTACTTCCGTACCACAGACGTAACGGGCGCAGTAGAATTACCAGAAGGCACAGAAATGGTGATGCCAGGTGATAACGTATCAATCGTAGTCACATTGATCTCTCCAATCGCGATGGAAGAAGGCTTACGCTTCGCTATCCGTGAAGGTGGTCGTACTGTGGGTGCTGGTGTTGTTGCTAAAATCATCGAGTAATATGTTTTTAACTAAAGATATATTGAGCATTCGTAATAAATAAGTAGTTTAATCAAGCGGCAGAGTGAACTCTGCCGCTTCGCTCTTTGAAAAGTAGTAAATTAGAAAGGCAGTAAAACATGTCAACACAGAAAATTCGTATTCGTCTTAAAGCATTTGACTACCGTTTGATTGATCAGTCAGCTCAAGAAATCGTAGAAACTGCCAAACGTACAGGCGCTGTGGTAAAAGGTCCAGTACCATTACCAACACGCATCGAACGTTTTGATATTTTACGTTCACCTCACGTTAACAAAACTTCACGTGATCAATTCGAAATTCGTACACACCAACGTTTGATGGATATTGTTGATCCAACAGATAAAACAGTTGATGCGTTAATGAAATTAGATTTACCAGCTGGTGTGGATGTAGAAATCAAGCTGTAAGAATTTAAGTAGTAAAAATGCTGTAGTCAAAAATACAGTTGTAATAAATAGTTGTAAAAATATTGGGGGTTCGGTATAATCCGCCCTCTTTCACAGAAGTCGGTCAATTGTAATCGACTTTTTAACTAAATAATAAGGATACGATCATGAGCTTAGGGCTTATTGGTCGCAAAGTGGGTATGACCCGCGTGTTTACTGAGGACGGCGCAAGCATCCCAGTAACCGTGTTGGAAGTTGTACCTAACCGCGTGACACAGATCAAGACGATCGCAAGCGATGGCTATACTGGCCTTCAAGTTGCTTACGGTACACGTCGTGCTAGCCGCATCAACAGTGCATTGACTGGGCATTATGCCAAGTCAGGTTCTGCTGCAGGCGCTGGTGTGCATGAATTTCCAGTGGCTAGTGATGTTTTAGCTAATTACACTGCAGGTGCAAATATCACAGTTGATATTTTCCAAGCAGGTCAAATAGTAGATGTTACTGGTATTTCTTTGGGTAAAGGCTTTGCTGGTGCTATCAAGCGTCATCACTTTAAGTCAAACCGTGCATCTCACGGTAACTCAAAATCACATAATGTACCTGGTTCAATCGGTATGGCGCAAGATCCAGGTCGAGTATTCCCTGGTAAGCGTATGCCTGGTCACTTAGGTGCAACTAAAGTAACGACACAGAACTTAGAAATCGTTCGTGTTGATGCTGAGCGTAACCTATTGTTGATTAAAGGTGCAATCCCTGGTTCTAAAGGCGGCGATGTTGTTGTGCGCCCAGCTATTAAAGCTAAGCTTCAGAAGGGGATGAAATAATGGAACTGAAATTACAAGACAAAAATGGTAAAGCAGTTAAAGCTGGCGTAACGGTATCTGATGATACTTTTGGCCGTGAGTTTAACGAAGCTTTAGTGCATCAAGTAGTTGTTGCTTACATGGCTAACGCTCGTACAGCAACTCGTGCACAAAAGGGTCGTGGTAATGTTGCGCATACTACACACAAGCCGTACGCACAAAAAGGAACGGGTAACGCACGTGCTGGTATGACGTCTAGCCCAATCTGGCGTGGAGGCGGTCGTGCATTTCCTAGCTCACCTCTAGAAAACTTCAGTCATAAAATTAACCGTAAAGCTTACCGTGCTGGTATGCAAACGATTTTATCTGAATTGGTTCGTCAAGAGCGTTTGAATGTGGTTGAAGAGTTTGTTGTAGCTACACCTAAAACTAAAGCTTTTGCTGAAAAAATTAAAAATCTAGGTTTTGAAGGCGGCGTATTGGTGCTGACTGATGGCTTTGATGAAAACTTATATTTATCTTCACGTAACTTGATTAACGTCATGGTGGTTGAAGCGCAATTCGCTGACCCAGTCAGTTTGGTGCGTTTTCCAAATGTAGTGGCTACAGTTGCTGCGGTGAAGAAACTTGAGGAGATGTTAGCATGATGACCGCTATGACTAAAACTCAAGATCGCTTGTTGCAAGTAATCTTAGCACCACAAATCACTGAAAAAGCAACTTACATTGCTGATAAATATCAGCAAATTGCTTTCATCGTTCGTACAGATGCAACTAAACCCGAAATTAAAGCTGCCGTTGAGCTTGTTTTCAAAGTTGAAGTTGAAAAAGTTTCTACGATCAATGTTGGTGGTAAAACAAAGCGCGCTGGCAAAAGTATGGGCAAGCGTAAAGACTGGAAAAAAGCTTATGTAAGCTTGAAACCAGGCCAAGAAATTAACTTCGCAGCGGCTGAATAAGGAGAGATGAGATGGCATTAGTTAAAGTCAAGCCAACGTCCCCGGGTCGTCGTGGTGTAGTAAAGGTGGTAACACCTGACCTTTATAAAGGTAAACCACACGCACCGCTGTTGGAGAGTCAAAGTAGAAACGCTGGTCGTAATAATAACGGCCGTATTACAGTTCGTCACCAAGGTGGTGGTCATAAACAGCATTACCGTTTAATTGACTTCTTACGCAATAAAGCTGGTATTCCAGCGACAGTAGAACATATTGAATATGATCCAAACCGTACAGCACACATTGCTTTGCTTTGTTACGCTGATGGTGAGCGTCGTTATATTATTGCTCCGCGTGGCGTAAGTGCTGGTATGCAGTTAATTAGTGGTTCAGAAGCGCCTATTAAAGTAGGTAACGCGATGCCACTACGTAACATTCCAGTGGGTAGCACAATTCATTGTATCGAATTGCAACCTGGTAAAGGTGCACAAATTGCCCGTTCAGCAGGTACTTCTGTACAATTGCTAGCGCGTGAAGGTGCTTATGCTCAATTGCGTTTACGTTCAGGTGAAGTTCGCCGCGTACACGTTGATTGCATGGCAACTTTAGGTGAAGTGGGTAATGAAGAGCATTCATTGCGTTCAATCGGTAAAGCTGGTGCAATGCGCTGGCGTGGTGTTCGTCCAACCGTTCGCGGTGTGGTTATGAACCCGGTAGATCACCCGCACGGTGGTGGTGAAGGCCGTACAGCTGCAGGTATGAATCCAGTTAGCCCATGGGGTGTTAAAACTAAAGGTTATCGTACACGTAGCAGTAAACGTACAGATAATATGCGTATTAGTCGTCGTCCGAGAGGCGTAAGGTAATTTATGGCACGTTCACTTAAAAAAGGTCCATTTATTGATGGTCATTTGGCTAAAAAAGTAGAAGTTGCTGCGGCAACGCGCGATCGTAAACCAATTAAGACTTGGTCACGTCGCTCTACAATTTTCCCAGATTTTATCGGTCTTACTATTGCAATTCATAATGGTAAGCAACACATTCCAGTGTTGATTTCTGAAAACATGGTAGGTCACAAGCTCGGTGAATTTGCGTTGACACGTACATTCAAAGGTCATGCAGCCGACAAAAAAGCTAAGAAGTAGGAGCTGAAGATGCAAGTATCTGCAATATTAAAAGGTGTTCATCTCTCTCCTCAAAAGGCTAGATTGGTGGCAGACCTTGTTCGTGGCAAGAAAGTAGATCACGCACTTAACATTCTTAATTTCACACCTAAAAAAGGTGCTGAGATTATTAAGAAAGTGGTTGAATCTGCAATTGCTAACGCCGAACACAACAATGGCGCCGATATCGACGAATTGAAAGTTACTTCAATTTATGTAGATAAAGGTATTGTGCTTAAACGTATTCGTCCACGTGCAAAAGGTCGCGCGGGTCGTATTACTAAACCAACCTGTCACATTCATGTGACTGTCGGTAACTAAGGGATAATCATGGGTCAGAAAATTCATCCAATTGGTTTCCGTCTGAGTGTCCAAAAAAACTGGTCCTCACGTTGGTATGCCAATAGCAAGAACTTCCCTGCAATGTTGCAAGGCGACATTAAAGTACGTGAGTTCTTAAACAAAAAATTAGCCAGTGCTGCGGTTAGCCGTATTTTGATTGAGCGTCCTGCAAAGAACGCAAAGATCACTATTTACAGCGCGCGTCCTGGTGTTGTTATCGGTAAGAAAGGTGAAGACATTGAGTCTTTACGCGCTACTTTACAAGGTTTAATGGGCGTTCCAGTTCATTTAAACATTGAAGAAGTACGTAAGCCTGAAATTGATGCAGCATTGATTGCGCAATCTATTGCTCAACAACTTGAAAAACGCGTGATGTTCCGTCGTGCTATGAAGCGTGCAATGCAAAATGCAATGCGCCTTGGTGCACAAGGTATCAAAATCATGAGTTCAGGTCGTTTAAACGGTATCGAAATTGCTCGTACTGAATGGTATCGTGAAGGCCGTGTGCCATTACATACACTTCGTGCTGACATTGATTACGGTGTTGCTGAAGCTTCAACGACATACGGTATTATCGGTATTAAAGTTTGGGTATTCAAAGGCGAAATTTTTGCTGGTAACGTACAAGCTCCTATCGGCGCTACTACAACTCCAGTTGCTGAGCCAGAGAAAAAAGTAAGAAAGCCGAGGGCTAAAGATGCTACAACCGTCTAGACAAAAATATCGTAAGATGCAAAAAGGCCGCAATAAAGGCATTGCAACTACGGGTAATAAAGTAAGTTTTGGTGATTTTGGTTTGAAAGCAGTAGGCCGTGGCCGTTTAACTGCTCGTCAAATTGAAGCTGCTCGTCGCGTTATGACCCGTCACATTAAACGTGGTGGTCGTGTATGGATTCGCATATTCCCAGATCAACCAATTTCTAAAAAACCTGCTGAAGTACGTATGGGTAATGGTAAAGGTAGTACAGAGTACTACGTTGCTCAAATCCAACCAGGTAAAATGTTATACGAGATGGACGGAGTGAGCGAAGAGCTTGCACGTGAAGCGTTCCGTTTGGCTGCTGCAAAGTTGCCAATTGAAACGACATTCATGACTCGCCAAATCGGTAGTTAAGGATAAGGAAGCTAAAATGAAAGCAACCGATTTAAGAGCAAAAAGCGTTGAAGAGCTAAATGCAGAATTGATTGAATTACGCCGTGCGCAATTCTCTCTACGTATGCAAGTAGCAACTCAGCAATTATCTAAAGTAGATCAGCTAGGTAAAGTACGCAAAGATGTAGCGCGTGTGAAGCTTGTATTGGCTGAGAAAGCGAAACAGGCATAATCATGACTGAAACGACAAAAGTAGTACGTAGCTTAACAGGCCGCGTAACAAGTGACAAAATGGATAAAACAGTTACGGTGTTGGTTGAGCGTAAAGTGAAGCATCCATTGATTGGTAAAGTTATTCGCCAATCTAAAAAGTTTCATGCACATGATGAAACTAACAGCTGTAAAGAAGGTGACATTGTAACGATTGTTGAAAGTCGTCCACTCTCTAAAACTAAAAACTGGGTTGTTAAAGCAGCTTAAGTAAAAGTAAGTTTAAATAGCGTAATTATTAGTAATAGTAATTGCGCTATTTGATGATGCAAGTTATAATGTTTGGCTATTTAGGCGAGCGACTTTTTGTAAAAAATAAGTCATAAGCTCTCGCCCCAATACTGACCGGGTCTATCGGCCGTGTTAATTGAAAGATAAGTTTCAATTAAAAATGGCTGGTGTTGGTTTTAACGGATTAAGTTGGAGATTATTCTCATGATTCAAATGCAATCTCGGCTAGAAGTTGCCGATAACACTGGTGCGCGCTCTGTGCAATGCATCAAGGTGTTAGGTGGCTCTAAACGTCGCTACGCTGGAATAGGCGATATCATTAAAGTGAGCATCAAAGATGCTGCACCACGTGGTCGCGTAAAAAAAGGCGAAGTTTACAGCGCGGTAGTTGTGCGCACTGCTAAAGGTGTTCGTCGTCCAGACGGTTCTTTAGTTAAGTTCGATGGCAATGCTGCAGTACTGTTAAATAATAAGCTAGAACCGATTGGTACCCGTATATTCGGGCCAGTAACACGTGAATTACGTACTGAAAAATTCATGAAAATCGTTTCATTAGCGCCAGAAGTGTTGTAGGAGCTCACATGAACAAAATTCGCAAGGGTGATCAAGTCATCCTAAATACCGGTAAAGACAAAGGTAAGCAAGGTACAGTTATTAGTATTCTTGATTCAGGTCATGTTGTTGTTGAGGGTCTTAACTTAGTTAAGAAGCACGCAAAAGCAAACCCGATGAAAGGTATTGCTGGCGGCATCATTGCTAAAGAAATGCCATTAGACATTTCTAACGTTGCTTTATTTAACAGCGCGACCCAAAAAGGTGATCGCGTAGGCTTCAAAACATTAGATGATGGTCGCAAAATTCGCGTATTCAAATCTAATGGCGAAGCAGTGGACGCATAGGAAGAATTATGGCGCGCTTAAAAGATTTTTATAAAGACTCAGTTGTTAAATCTATGACTGAGCAATTTGGTTACACTTCAGTAATGCAAGTGCCTCGTATTGATAAAATCACTCTTAATATGGGTGTTGGCGAAGCGGTTGCAGATAAAAAGGTAATGGAACACGCTGTTGGCGATATGGAGAAAATTGCTGGTCAAAAAGCAATTGTCACTAAAGCTAAAAAATCAGTAGCTGCATTTAAGATTCGTGATGACTATCCTGTTGGTTGTAAAGTAACTTTACGCCGTGAACGTATGTATGAGTTCTTGGATCGTTTAGTTACTGTTGCTATTCCACGTATTCGTGACTTTCGCGGTATTTCTGCGAAATCATTTGATGGTCGTGGTAATTACAACATGGGTGTTAAAGAGCAAATCATTTTCCCTGAAATTGAATACGATAAAATCGATGCAATTCGCGGAATGAATATCACTATTACAACTACTGCGAAAACGGATGAAGAAGCAAAAGCTTTGCTTGCTGCGTTTAGTTTTCCTTTCAGAGGTTAAGTCATGGCTAAAACCTGTATGACAGAGCGCGAAATCAAACGTCGCGCAACTGTAAGTAAATTCGCTGTAAAACGTGCTGCACTTGAAGCGGCAATGAATGATGTTACTGCAACTGCTGAGAGTCGCCTTGAAGCGCGCATGAAATTCCAAGCGCTTCCACGTAACTCTAGCCCAGTTCGTCTTCGTAATCGTTGTGCTTTAACTGGTCGCCCACGTGGTGTGTTTAGTAAATTCGGTATTGGGCGTAGTAAGTTACGCGATTTAATGATGGCTGGCTTCGTTCCAGGCGTCACTAAAGCCAGCTGGTAATAGGAGGATATAGCTATGAGTATGAGTGATCCGATTGCCGACATGTTGACGCGTATTCGTAATGCGCAAATGGTTAACAAAGCGGTTGTTGCTATGCCTTCATCAAATGTTAAGACTGCTATTGCTAGCGTGCTTAAAGAAGAAGGTTATGTAGAAGATTTTGCAGTGCAAACTGAAGGTGGTAAAGCTACTTTAACTATTAGCTTGAAATATTATGCTGGTCGCCCAGTTATTGAGCGTATTCAGCGTATTAGCAAACCAGGTTTGCGTGTATATAAAGGGTCTCAAGAGATTCCTAAAGTAATGAATGGCCTTGGTGTGACAATTATGTCTACATCTAAGGGTGTAATGACAGATCGTAAAGCACAAGCAGCCGGTATCGGTGGCGAAGTGTTGTGCGTAGTGGCTTAAGGAGAAGCAAATGTCACGTGTTGCTAAAAATCCAGTCGCTATTCCAGCTAAAGTTGAAGTGGTATTAAGTGCTAATTCAATTGATGTTAGCGGTCCATTAGGTAAATTGTCTCATCCGCTAACAAGTGCGGTTGTGCTAAAGCGTGAAGGTGAAACTATTACGTTTCAAGCTTCAAGTGATGCGCAACACTCACGTGCAATGTCAGGTACATTGCGTGCTTTAGTGGCTAATATGGTTAAAGGTGTTTCAGAAGGCTTTACACGTAAATTAACACTAGTAGGTGTTGGTTACAAAGCTGCTGCACAAGGCGCTATATTAAACTTAGAATTAGGTTATTCACATCCAATCAACCACAAAATGCCAGCTGGCGTGACTGTGGCAACTGCTACACCAACAGAAATCCTGTTAACGGGTGTTGATAAGCAAGTGATTGGCCAGGTTGCTGCACAGATTCGTGCTTACCGCGCTCCAGAGCCATATAAAGGCAAGGGTGTTCGTTATGCTGATGAAGTTGTTGCAATTAAAGAAACCAAAAAGAAATAAGGCTTAAAAAATGAACAACGTAAATAATCGCTTGCGTCGTGCACGTAAAACCCGTGCCAAAATTGCAGAGCTAAAAGTTACACGTCTAAGTGTGCACCGTACTAATACGCACATTTACGCACAAATTATTGCTGAATCTGGCGATAAAGTAATTGTTAGTGCTTCAACAGTAGAAGCTGACGTTCGTAAAAATATTAAAAATGGCGGCAATGTGGAAGCAGCTGCAGCTATTGGTAAACTTATTGCTGAAAAAGCGGTTAAAGCTGGTGTTACTACTGTTGCTTTTGATCGTTCAGGCTATAAATATCACGGTCGTATTAAAGCGTTGGCTGATGCCGCTCGCGAAAACGGCTTATCCTTCTAATTGGTCTGATTGCTAAAGAGGTTAATGATGGCGAGAGAAATGGAACAGCAACAGCAGCAGACTGATGGTTTGCGCGAAAAAATGATTGCAGTTAATCGTGTAAGTAAAACGGTTAAAGGTGGTCGTATCATGAGTTTTGCAGCTCTTACAGTAGTTGGTGATGGCGATGGCGCCGTTGGTATGGGTAAAGGTAAAGCACGTGAAGTACCTGTAGCTGTACAAAAAGCAATGGACGAAGCCCGTCGTGGTATGTTGAAAATCAACTTAACTAACGGTACTTTGCATCACGCAGTTACTGGTGTGCATGGCGCAGCTAAAGTGTTTATTCAACCAGCTTCAGAAGGTACTGGCATTATCGCTGGTGGTGCAATGCGCGCTATTTTTGAAGTGATGGGTGTTACTAACGTTGTGGCTAAATGTATTGGTTCAACTAACCCTTACAATTTGGTTCGTGCTACTTTAAATGGCCTAGAGTCAATGAATACACCAGCAGAAATCGCAGCTAAACGCGGTAAATCAGTTGAAGAAATTAGAGGCTAATCATGGCTAAAACACAAAAAGTTGCGACACCTATCAAGGTGACGTTAGTTAAAAGTACTATTGGTCGCATTCAAGCGCATAAAGCTACCGTTACAGGCTTAGGTTTACGTCGTATGCACCATACAGTTGAGTTACAAGACACTCCAGCAATTCGCGGTATGATCAATACTGTCGGCTATCTCTTAAAGGTAGAAGGATAATGCAATTAAATACAATTAAGCCTGCTGAAGGCGCAAAGAAAGAACGTCGCCGCGTTGGTCGTGGTATCGGTTCTGGTTTTGGTAAAACGGCTGGTCGCGGTCATAAAGGTCAAAAGTCACGTACTGGTGGTTTTCATAAAGTCGGTTTTGAAGGCGGTCAAATGCCTATTCAACGTCGTCTACCAAAACGTGGTTTTAAATCAATGACTAAAGCTAAAACTGCGCATGTGCGCACTAGTGAATTAGCATTGGTTCCAAATGAAGTGATTGATTTGTTGGCTTTAAAAGCAGCAAATATCGTTTCTGGTACAGTAAGAAATGCTAAGTTGTTTTTATCTGGTGATGTAACTGCAAAATATAATATCCAAGGCTTATTGTTAACTAAAGGCGCTCGCGCCGCAGTTGAAGCGGCTGGCGGTAAAATTTTAGAAGCTGCGTAAGAGTATAGTTTTGGCACAGGATAGTTTATTAAAAACAGCATCAAAAATGGGCGAACTTAAAAGTCGCCTGCTTTTTGTACTCGGTGCGTTAATCGTATACCGCTTAGGTGCTCACGTACCAGTTCCTGGGATTGATCCAGTAGTTTTAGCTAAGCTTTTTGAATCGCAAAGTGGCGGCATCTTAGGCATGTTCAACATGTTCTCAGGTGGCGCTCTTTCAAGATTCACAGTGTTCGCTTTAGGTATCATGCCTTATATTTCTGCATCTATTATCATGCAGTTAATGTCGGCAGTATCACCTAAGTTAGAGCAATTGAAAAAAGAAGGTGAAGCTGGGCGTAGAACGATTACAAAGTGGACGCGTTACGGCACTGTTGTACTTGCAACTTTTCAGGCATTAGGTATTGCAATCGCTCTTGAAGGTCAGCCTGGCTTGGTATTAGATCCTGGTATGGCGTTCAGATTGACGGCAGTAATTACTTTGGTGAGCGGTACTATGTTCATTATGTGGTTAGGTGAGCAGATAACAGAACGTGGTATTGGTAATGGAATTTCTATTATCATTTTCGCTGGGATTGTAGCTGGTCTACCATCTGCGATTAGTACTTCTGTAGAAATGGCTAACTCTGGTGGATTTGGTGCAGCCGGGCCTTTAATCTTATTCTTTTTGTTAGTTACTATTATTTTGGTAACAGCATTGGTGGTGTTCGTAGAGCGTGGCCAACGTAAGATTACTGTTAACTACGCTAAGCGTCAGGTTGGCAATAAAGTGTATGGCGGACAAACTACGCATTTACCATTGAAGTTAAATATGGCGGGTGTTATTCCTCCAATTTTTGCTTCTAGCATTATTTTGTTTCCAGCAACTTTGGCAAACTGGTTTAGTGGTAAAGAAAGTATGTACTGGTTAAAGGATATCTCTAATGCTTTATCACCAGGTCAGCCGATTTATATTTTGTTTTTTACTGTAGCTATTGTGTTCTTTTGTTTCTTTTATACGGCTTTGCAATTTAACCCAAAAGACACTGCTGATAATTTGAAGAAAAGTGGTGCGTTTGTACCTGGTATTCGTCCTGGTGATCAAACGGCGAAATACATCGATAGAATTATGGGTCGATTAACATTAATCGGGGCTATTTACATTACCTTAGTTTGTTTGTTGCCTGAGTTTTTAAGATTGAAATTTAATACGCCATTTTATTTTGGCGGAACATCATTGCTAATTATTGTTGTTGTTACGATGGATTTTATGACGCAAGTTCAGTCACATTTGATGTCAAATCAATACGAAGGATTGCTTAAAAAAGCTAACTTTAAAGGCAATACGCAAAAGTAATAAATAGTAATAATTTAGAAACTGTAGTTTAAGAAGTGATGGAGTTATAAATGAGAGTTCGTGCATCTGTAAAAGCATTATGCCGTAATTGTAAAGTTGTTCGCCGTCGTGGCGTTGTACGTATCATTTGTACAGATCCACGTCACAAACAACGTCAAGGTTAATAGAGTTTTATTAATCCAATGAATGGTAGCTTTATAGCCATTCATTAAGTTGGTCAATATTTTAATTGATCAGAAGATAAGCTAATTGATATATATTGGTTTTACTGTTAAAATCGTCGGCTTTTTTAAAGCAATAGATTTTTAGGTAAACCTAAATTTGGAGTAAAGTATGGCGCGTATTGCAGGGGTAAATATCCCAAATAACAAACATGCTGACATTGCATTAACCGCAATTTTCGGTATTGGACGTGTTACAGCACAAAAAATCTGTGCTGCAGCTGGCGTTTTAGCAACAACAAAAATGAAAGATCTAAATGACGCTGATGTAGATAAGCTGCGTGATGAAGTTGCTAAAGAAAAAGTTGAAGGTGATTTACGTCGTGAAGTATCTATGAACATCAAACGCTTGATGGACTTAGGTTGCTATCGCGGTATTCGTCATCGCCGTGGTTTACCAGTTCGTGGTCAGCGCACAAAAACAAATGCGCGTACACGTAAAGGTCCAGTTAAAGCGATTAAACAAGCTAAATAAGCTGTTGATTAGCTCAAAATTTTAGGTTTACAAATTTTAGTAAGATTATTGGTAAGGATAGTGCAACATGGCAAAAGCTAATGTACGCGTAAGAAAAAAAGTTAAAAAGAATATTGCAGAGGGCATTGCCCATGTGCATGCATCTTTTAACAATACCATCATCACCATTACAGACCGTCAAGGTAATGCGTTGTCATGGGCAACTTCAGGTGGCCAAGGTTTTAAAGGCTCACGTAAGAGTACACCTTTTGCTGCGCAAGTAGCTGCAGAAGTTGCTGGTAAGTCAGCACAAGAAAATGGTGTTAAGAATTTAGAAGTGCGTATTAAAGGCCCAGGCCCAGGTCGTGAATCTGCAGTGCGCGCACTTAATGCAGCTGGTTTTAAAATCACCAGCATTACTGATGTGACGCCAGTGCCACACAATGGCTGCCGTCCACCTAAAAAACGCCGCATTTAAGTTGAGCTTAAGCTCACTTTAGTAGAGATAACAGGAGAATCCCTTGGCTAGAAATTTAGACCCTAAGTGCCGTCAATGTCGTCGTGAAGGCGAAAAGCTTTTTTTAAAAGCTGAAAAGTGCTTTACAGACAAATGTGCAATCGAAAAACGTAACTTCCCACCAGGTCAGCACGGTCAACGTCGCAACCAACGTCTATCA
Source organism: Methylotenera sp. (assembly GCF_029946165.1). GTDB lineage: Bacteria > Pseudomonadota > Gammaproteobacteria > Burkholderiales > Methylophilaceae > Methylotenera. The sequence goes on along the minus strand of NZ_JAQSDZ010000010.1, from coordinate 42,454 downwards.
GACTATGGTGTTCAATTGCGTGAAAAACAAAAAGTTCGTCGTATTTACGGCGTATTGGAAGCTCAATTCCGTAGTTACTACGCTGAAGCTGATCGTCAAAAAGGTATTACAGGTGAAAACTTGTTGCAACTTTTAGAGTGCCGTTTAGATAACGTTACTTACCGTATGGGTCTTGGTGGTTCACGCACTGAAGCGCGTCAAATTGTTCGTCACAACAGTATTTTAGTAAATGGTCGTCGCGTAAATATCCCTTCATACCAAGTTAAAGCTGGTGATGTAGTGAGTGTAGCTGAATCATCTAAAACTCAGTTGCGGATCAAAGGCGCTCTAGATGCTGCTGAACAACGTGGCTTCCCAGCTTGGATTGAAGTTGATGTTAAGGCACTTAAAGGTACATTTAAGGCTAAACCACAACGTGATGAGTTACCACCAACAATCAATGAATCATTGGTAGTTGAGCTTTACTCAAAATAATTAAGATCTAAATTGTTATTTTAAGTGAGCCGTTTACGGCTCACTTAAATATTTAATCTAGTCATTATTAAATGATTAGTGATTAATACAAAAATTAAAAGGTATAACTATGCAAAACAGTCCTACCGAATACTTAAAACCGCGTGTAGTAGATGTAGAGGTGTTATCTCCATTGCGTGCACGTGTAACACTAGAACCGATGGAACGTGGTTTCGGTTACACTTTAGGTAATGCATTACGTCGTGTTTTATTGTCTTCAATCCCTGGCTTCGCTATTACAGAAGTTAAAATTGATGGCGTCGTACATGAGTATTCAACTTTAGATGGCGTTCAAGAAGATGTAGTTGATATCTTACTAAATCTTAAAGGCGTAGCTTTAAAATTAAATACTAAATCAGAAACAATTTTAGTATTAAATAAATCTGTTGAAGGCGTTGTTACTGCAGGCGACTTTGAAACAGGTCATGACGCTGAAATCGTTAACCCTGATCATGTGATTGCTCATCTGACAAAAGGTGGCAAACTGAATTTAGAAGTTAAAGTGGCAATGGGTCGTGGATACCAACCAGTTCCTGCTCGTCAAAAAGCAAATGAAGAAGACCGTGTATTAGGTTTTATTATGGTTGATGCATCATTCAGCCCAATCAACAAAGTGAGCTATCAAGTTGAAAGCGCTCGTGTTGAGCAGCGTACTGACCTTGACAAGTTGGTAATGGATGTTGAAACTAATGGTGTAATTGAACCTGAACAAGCTATTCGTGATGCTGCACGCATCTTAATGGGTCAATTGTCTGTATTTGCTGATTTAGAAGGCGCACCAAGTGAAGTTGAAGTTAAATCTGCACCGCAGGTTGATCCAATTTTATTGCGTCCAGTAGATGATTTAGAATTAACTGTTCGTTCAGCAAATTGCTTGAAAGCTGAAAATATATTCTACATCGGTGATTTGATTCAACGAACTGAGAATGAGCTATTAAAAGCACCAAATCTTGGCCGTAAATCATTGAATGAAATTAAAGATGTACTTGCAACTCGCGGCCTAACATTGGGCATGAAACTAGAAAACTGGCCACCAGTTGGGCTTGAAAAAGCTTAATAGACCAGCATAAATAAAGAAACTTTAAGGAATTACTATGCGTCACGGTAATAGCAATCGTAAATTAAATCGTACAAGCAGCCATCGTGCAGCTATGTTCCGCAATATGACAGCATCATTGCTACGTCATGAAGTGATTAAAACAACTTTGCCAAAAGCTAAAGAGTTGCGTAAATTTGCAGAACCTTTAATCACATTAGGTAAAACACCTACTTTAGCTAATCGTCGTTTAGCGTTCAGTCGCTTGCGCGATCGTGATATCGTGGGTAAGTTATTCGGTGAATTGGGTCCACGTTACCTTGCGCGTAATGGCGGCTATTTACGTGTGCTTAAATGTGGATTCCGTAACGGCGATAACGCTCCAATGGCATTAGTTGAGTTAGTTGATCGTCCTGACACAGGCGCAGATGTAGTCGTTGCAGAGTAAGTTCTGTAATTAATATTTGTTACTAGAGAAGCCAGCGTAATGCTGGCTTTTTGCTTATCTGGACAAATATTCAAAGTTTATATTTTGTCATCTCTTAATAACAATCTGATTTCATCTTCATTAAATGGCCAAGTTATTTCATCGTCTGTATCTATTCTCCTCAGCACGGGAATTTTAATTTCGTAGCGTTCATACAGACTGGCATCATCAGATATGTCTATTGAATTCCAATTTAGCTTATGCTCAGAACATAGCTTTAGTAGTAATGATTCAGCCTGTTCACATAAGTGACAGTGTGAAGTTGTATAAAGAATAAGATTTATCATTACTAATATGTTCTATGTAATACAGATAAGCAATTCTAAATAATAACATTGATTATATTTGTAAAGATTTAACTGTAAGCAATTCAATATTAATTAATAAATTAATTTTTGTGCAGCTTATTGTTAATGCACTATTTGAGGCTAATTGAATTACTTGCGTGTTAGAATTGGGAATAAATTGATAGTACCCTTATGAAGTAAAGGCAGCTCAAATGAGTGAACTCGAAAGCATTCAAGAATCACGTGCAAAAGTTAAAAGCATGATCGAAAGGCATAAGCTTGTTGAAGACTTAGTGCATCGTCAAGATATGCAGCGTCATGACCTAGTTGAGGGCATGGTACACCAAAATAATCTATCTGAACTAAGTCGCCTTCTAGAGAAGCTTGAAACACAGGCTATTGCAAGCATCCTAGAGTCATTGTCTACAGATGATTGTAAGATTATTTGGCCGCTTATTAGTGAGGAGCGGAAAGAAGAAATTTTGTTGGTAGTTTCTGATTCCGTTAGGGTCGAGTTAGTCTCTGAGCCCAAACCCACCAATCAGAGTATGGTAATTCGCGTATTTGACTTACACGAAGGGAAATTGAGGCAGATACCAATTTATAATCGAGAAGATTTGGTGCAAGCCAAACCTATCTGGGTTGACCTTGTTACCCCTGAAGACGAACAACTTGCTTGGGCAAAGGAAATTTTTGGCGTTAATCTGCCTAATCCTAAAGAGTTAACGGATTTGGAAACCAGCGCACGCTTTTATGAAGAGGAAAACGGCGAGGTGCATCTGCACTCAGCGTTCTTATTAGAGCGTGAGAATGAGTCTCGAAATGTTGCAGTAGCATTCATTTTAAATAAAGGCACGCTCTTTTCAGTAAGGGGCGAGGAGCTTCCAGTATTCCGCTTACAACGCCTGCGAGCACGCGCTCAAGCTGGCTATGTTTCTGAGGCAAAGGACGTGTTACTAGATCTTTATGCTGCAGATGTTGAGTATTCAGCAAATGCCTTAGAAGATGAGTATGTGCGTCTGGAAGAAGTCGGCAGGCAAGTGTTTAGATCCCATATGACAAATGAGCAGGCAGCAAAAATTCTTACTGATATTTCTGTTGAGGAAGATCTAAACGGTCGTATTCGTCGCAATGTTCTGGATACACGTAATGCCCTATCATTTTTAATGAGACGTAAGTTTTTATCAATCGCACAACATGAAGATGTGCGTGAGATTTTACGGGATATTGAATCTTTAGACGGACACACAACTTTTTTGTTTAATAAAATTAACTTTCAAATGGACGCAACGGTTGGTTTTTTGAACGTTAATCAGAATAAAGACCTTAAGCGCTTAACTGTAATTAGTGTGGTGATTATGCCGATTAATGTTTTGGCAGGGATCGGTGGCATGTCTGAGTTCTCTATGATGACCCATGTCATTCCATGGCCTATTGCATACAGTTTATTCATTATTGTGATGATTGGAATTGGAATACTGACCTATATGGGATTGCGCCATTTAGAAAGCCGTAGAATCAAAAGCCATAGAACAGAAAGTCATAGAGTTGAGAGTCATTAGTTTGATATCTTCAATTTCTAACGCACCTTGTCCTTAAAATAACTCAAAATTTGAAATTCTTGAAATGAACTCAGAAATACATTTGCTGTGGCAAGAAATGTTAGCAGATTTATCTACCACAGCGGTACTGTGGCAGCTTGCCGTCATTGTAGTTGCCTGTGCTATAGGGTGGGCTGTAAACGGGGCGTTGCGTAGCTATGTCATGCGCCATGCTCCGGAAAATTGGAAGATGGGCATTGGTGGAATCAACCGGGTTCTATTCCCATTAACAACACTAGTTTTCGTTCAAATAGGGAGGGCAACACTTTCCTACTGGCAACATACCAGCATATTAAAGCTCGTAAGTACCCTGTTAATTTCTATGGCAGTTATTCGATTAGCAGTATATGCATTGAGGTATATTATCGCTCCAGGTGGTTTGTTAAAAACACTAGAAAATACAATTGCAACGAGTATATGGCTGGTTCTTGCATTGCATTTAAGTGGGTTGTTAACTGATTTTTTCAATGTGTTAGACGATGTGAAATTTAAAATTGGTCTGCATTCCGTTAATTTGTTGTTGGTTTTGCAGGCATTACTCACTATTCTTGTGACAATATTCTTCGCACTTTGGGTTAGTCGATTTATAGAAAATAAACTCATGAATGCCGAGCATATAGGCGTCAATATGCGCGTAGTGATGAGCAAAGTATTACGTATTTTCTTACTCACCATTGCGATTCTAATCGCACTTTCGGCTGTTGGTTTAGATATTACTTTTCTCTCGGTTTTCGGTGGTGCACTGGGGGTGGGTTTAGGGTTTGGTTTACAACGTATTGCTAGCAATTATGTAAGCGGCTTTATAATTTTGTTAGATAAGTCTATGCAAATAGGTGATGTAGTGACGATTGACACACATTATGGTGTAGTAACTGACTTACGCACGCGTTACCTTGTATTGCGTAAGCTCGATGGCACGGAAGTGATTATTCCCAATGAGACTTTAATCATCAACCCAGTCATTAACCATTCATCTGCCGACCACAAGGCGAGAGTGCAAATGCCTGTGCAAGTGAGTTATGCTAGTTCTTTAGAGACAGCTATGAAGGTCATGTACGAAATTGCATTTAGACACCCCAGAGTGCTTGAATTACCCTTGCCTGCTGTTCAAATACAAGGTTTCGGAGAGAGTGGTATTGATTTGGTCTTGAACCTTTGGATTCCAGATCCTGAAGAGGGTTCAGCGAATCTCAAGACTGAGATTTATCTAGAGGTCTGGCGTGCATTTCAGAATAATGGTATTTCGATTCCGTACCCGCAAAGAGAAGTGCGTATTCTTAGGGAGCAGCAGCCGGAGACTTAAACTTTTTATATTTTAAATAGCACAAATAAAAAAACCCGCTGATTTGCGAGTTTTTAATAAACTAAATAATATATTATTTAAGTTTAGTTTCTTTGTACATAACGTGTTGGCGCACTACTGGATCAAATTTCTTGATTTCCATTTTGCCAGGCATGGTACGTTTGTTTTTAGTAGTGGTATAAAAATGACCTGTACCAGCACTAGACTCTAATTTGATTTTTTCGCGCATGATATTTTATCCTTAGATTTTCTGGCCAGCTGCACGCATATCAGCAAGCACGGCATCAATACCGTTTTTGTCGATTGTACGTAACGCATTATTAGTAATGCGCATGCTTACCCAGCGATTTTCGCTCTCAACCCAAAATTTGCGGTTTTGCAAATTAGGTAAAAAACGACGTTTTGTTCTGTTATTAGCGTGAGAAACATTGTTACCCACCATTGGCTTTTTGCCAGTTACCATACATACACGTGCCATGGTTAATCTCCAAACTTCTGCTTTTTTTGAAAGACCGCAATTATAGTATGAAAGCCAACTTATTCTCAAGAGAAATATTAGAAAAAATCAATAATATTCAAGATTTAACGCATCGGTAAGCGTTAGTTATGATTTATGTTGGAATTCAGTCATGTATGCGGCTAATTAATGCTTACCTGTACTGCCAAATCCACCTTCGCCACGCTCGCTTGTATCAAAATCATCTACAAGATGAAAGTCCGCTTGCAGAACAGGAACGATAACCAATTGAGCAATGCGTTCCATAGGATTTAGCTCAAATGCTGTATTGCCTCTGTTCCAGCATGACACCATGAGTTGACCTTGATAATCAGAGTCAATCAAACCAACTAAGTTACCTAAAACAATACCATGTTTATGACCAAGCCCAGAGCGCGGCAAGATAAGTGCGGCATGATAAATATTATCTAGATGAATCGCCATGCCAGTAGGTATGAGGACAGTTTCCCCTGGTAGCAACGTAATCGGAGCATCAATGCATGCGCGTAAGTCTAACCCTGCTGATCCTTCAGTGGCGTAAGTTGGCATTTGTTCATGTAGACGGTCGTCTAGAATTTTTAGGTCGACGATAATTTTCATAAAAGTCTCTTCAATATTAAATTGGTGGATTGGTTTAGGTAAGCATTAAACACTAATTATTCATTAAAATCACTATGGTTTAATTTCGTTATAGCTACTATTATTAACCATAATCTTAATATGGGAATAAGTAATGCAAATATTTTGTTTCAATAGAATAAATAGTTTACTTGCTTTGGCAGGGTTTTTCGGTGTATCAACCACGGTTTTAGCTGAGGCTAATGAGGATAGTGTTGCCATAACGATGGCGCCTATAGTCGTTACTGGTACTCGCGTTGAGCAAAATAGCTTTGATTTGCCAATGTCAATTGATGCTACTGATGCTGCAATAATTCAAGATGGTCAACTAAAAGTTAACTTGTCCGAATCTTCAAGTCGTGTACCAGGCGTTGTTATTAATAATCGCAATAATCCAGCACAAGATTTAGCTATCCAAATTCGTGGTTTCGGTGCACGTTCTGCATTTGGCGTACGAGGTGTACGTTTATATGCAGATGGCATTCCAATGACTATGCCTGATGGGCAAGGTCAAACTGGTACATTCAACTTAGATACTGCTTCACGTGTGGAGTATTTACGTGGACCATTCTCATCGTTATATGGCAACTCTTCTGGCGGTGTTGTTCAGATTTTCACTAAAGATGGCGATGCAGATCCAACAGTTTCAGGAGCTATGACTTTTGGTAGCAATAATACACAGCGCTATAGCTTAGGTATTAGTGGACGGGGTGAAGGGTTTGATGCTGTAGTCAATGCTAATACGTATAGTTCTGATGGATTCCGCGATCAGTCTGATACACGTCGCGATACTTTGCATGGAAAATTTAATTTTCAATTGGGTAATGATACCAAGTTGACTGTTGTGGCGACGGCGTTAGACCAACCAGATAATAAAGATCCGCAAGGTCTTGATGCAGCTCAGCTTAAAGCTAATCGCAAACAGGCAGGTACAAATTCAGAGCTGTTTAACACGCGCGTATCACGTAGTCATGAGCAAATAGGAGCAACTTTAGAGCAAAAGTTTACTGCTGATGACACAGTTCGTTTAATGGCTTATTACGGACAACGTGATAATGAACAGTATCAATCGATTGCCGTAGGTGCGCAGCGTAATGATTTGCAAGGTGGTGGAGTTGCTACCATAGACCGTACTTTTGGGGGTGCCGATTTGCGATGGACTCACAATGGCAGTATTGTTGAAAGGCCATTCACAGTTACTGCAGGCATGAATTATGACCGTATGATAGACGATCGTAAGGGTTATGAAAATTTCACATCTAATAAGGCTTTCGGTTCATTACTAGGGGCAAATCTTGATTGTGGTAACGCTATAAACGCAATTGTATGTGGTGTGAAAGGGAATTTGCGTAGAGATGAAACTAATACAGCCAAAAACTTTGACCAATATATCCAAGGCTCGATCGACTTAAGTCATAGATTTACATTTAGCGGTGGTTTGCGCCATAGTAAAGTGCGCTTTAGCAATAATGACAATTTCATTGTGAATACTGCTTACAATGGATCAAATCCAGATGATAGTGGCTCAGTTAGCTTTAGTGAAACAACCCCTGTACTTGGTGCTATATTTAAAGTCACAGATACTATTAACCTCTATGCTAACGCAGGTGAAAGTTTTGAGACCCCAACTTTTGTAGAAATGGGCTACAAGGTGACAGGTTCTGGACTGAATCTTGACTTGAAGCCAGCAAAAAGTCGTCAATTTGAAGCCGGTATCAAGGCATTTTTGGGAGACAACACTCTAATGAATGCTGCGGTTTTCAGCATTGATACAGATGATGAGATTGTCGTTCAACAGCAAGCTGCTGGACGCACAGTGTATCAAAATGTGAAAAGTAGTGAGCGTAAAGGTTTTGAATTGTCGTTCGATAGTAAATTCGATACCGGTTTAGGTACTTATCTCGCCTATTCATATTTAGATGCCGCATTTTCATCGAATTTTCTAGCATGTCGCCCATTCAGTGGCGGACAGACTGCTTGTAATATCAACGCAGCAGCAGCGGCTGGTACACCTGGTAACTCAGGTGGAGAGGTAATTAAATCTGGAGCTGATATTCCTGGTACATTTAAACAAACTTTATATGGTGAAGTGTCTTGGAAGTATGCACCGATTGGTTTTTCTACAGCGATAGAAGCGCGTGTGAACAGTAAAACTTATGTAGCATTTAAGCCTGAATATGGCAATGCCGCCGGTTATACAGTTGCTGCTTTTCGTGGAGGCTTTACGCAAAATCTAGAAAAATGGAAATTTAACGAGTTTGTACGCATTGATAATTTATTTGATAAAGATTATGTAGGTTCAGTGCGTGTGGGTGATTTGAATGGTCGTTATTACGAGCCAGCACCTGGACGCACTTGGTTGTTGGGGTTCAATACCAGTTACAAGTTTTAGGCATAAGTAAGCAATAAAAATTTCTCGAGATTACGAGATTTTTTATTGCTGAAAATATCTATTTTTGTCTAACTTCTTTTTAACCCATTTGAAAAGTCTACTTTCTTAAGGGTGTACAATAAGCTTCGTGATGTGTAGCAATATCTCCCTTGCGACGTCAATTTTAGAGGCGCGATCTAAGGGATATGTACCTTCATCATCGAGTAGAGTGATTTGATTTTCATCACTGCCCATCGCATCTGCGGCTAAATTGGCCACAATCAATGGTAATTTTTTAGCTTTACGTTTAGCTTCTGCATACTCAAGCAAATTTTCGCTTTCGGCGGAAAAACCTACACAAAATGGCGGGTTGGGCAAACCGGCAACGTCTGCAAGAATGTCTTTATTCTTTTTAAGTTCTAACGTAAGTGTTTGCTCACTTTTCTTAATTTTTTGCTTATGTTGCAACATTGGGCTGTAGTCTGCTACGGCCGCGACAGCAATGAATATATTTTGTTTGGCGATTTCTGTCATGACAGCTTGATACATACTCTCAGCGCTTGTTGCGTAAATGGTATTAATATTCAAGGGAGGTATAAGCGCGCTTGCGCCGCTAATTAAAGTGACTTCAGCCCCCATATCTGCGGCAATTTGAGCGATTGCATAGCCCATTTTTCCTGAGCTTAGATTAGTGATGCTGCGCACAGGGTCAATCATTTCTAGTGTGGCGCCAGCGGTAATTAGCACTCGTTTGCCAGCTAATAATTTAGGGGTAAAGTGAGCATTTACTAACGCTAGTAGGGCGCCTGCTTCTAACATTCTGCCTAAGCCTACTTCGCCACAGGCTTGCTCGCCGCTATCTGGTCCGAATATGCTAATGCCATCGGCAGTCAACTGATTAACATTACGTTGCGTGGCCGGGTTTTCCCACATTTGTTTATTCATCGCTGGTGCGACTAGTAATGGGCAATCTCTTGCCAAACATAGCGTAGAAAGTAAGTCATCCGCACGACCATGCACTAATTTAGCCATAAAGTCTGCGCTGGCAGGTGCGACTAAAATTGCATCTGCACCGCGACTTAACTCTATATGTGGCATACCGTTACTAATGCTGCTATCCCACATGTCAATAAATACAGGTTTGCCAGACAACGCTTGCATAGTCACTGGAGTAATAAACTGGCAAGCAGCAGCAGTCATCACGACTTGTACGTCGTAATTAGCTTTCACTAGCAAACGCACAAGCTCAGCCGCTTTGTATGCCGCGATGCCACCAGTAATGCCGAGTACAAGCTTTGTTGAAATTTTTCGTTTATTTATCTGCGATGTCATGGTAGATTTTGCTTATGCTAAAAACAATAAAATTGCTAACGATTCAAGAGTTAGCTTCAAGTTTAACATGGGTGCTTGTGCTATGTGCAAGTATGCTTGTTGGCATTGATTCTGCTCAAGCGCGAGGTGTGGGTGCAGAGCAAAGGGATAAAGCTAACGGCATTAAGTCAAATGCTGTGCCAGGGCCGGCAGCGGATTTTACTTGCAGAGATTGCCCAATCAAAAAGCTGCCAGATGAATCGCTCACGGGTCGAGTGTGGCAATCTGAAGTGCGAGATATGGCAACTTGGAAGCGGTTGAGTAAACCGCTTCGAGATGCTGAGTTTAGTAAGTTTGTGATTAACCTGAGAACCAACAAAATTTACTTTGTAGATAGCAATGTGTTTATGCTGCATGCCGATTTTGTGGTGGATTACTTGCAAAAGATCCCGCGTACGGCGGCAAATATGAAAGCCTATAACCGTAATTACAGCACGAAAAAACCACAGTTTATTTTGGGGTATTTAACCCACTATTCTAATTTAGACTTATATAAACAAGATACGAATACGACTCCCCGTGATTTATGGACTTTTTCTTTCTGGGAAGGCGATACTATTCAAGCGCAGGACATTCAGCTGGTTTATAAACGTTTGCAGCAAACATTTACAGTTGCGCCACTGGTATTTAGACCAGATTCATCTGAGCAAGAGCGCATAGCCAGCCAGTTAAAAGCGTTTCACATTCAAACCATTAATAACAATCAAATTTATCAATCGTTACCCTATCAGGCATTTAACACTGGCAGTGCGATTGGCCGCTTGGTGATTGTGCCACCAACAACACAAATTGAAAACTTAACGTTTGATGAGGATGATATTGTGTTGTTGCAGAGTAGTTATCCTGATATTTCTCCCGTCGCTGGCGTGATTACCACGCAGTTTTCTACTCCCTTATCTCATGTGAATTTGCGTGCAAGTGCATGGGGCGTTCCTAACGCGACTATCAAAAGTGCTGTTAATGAGTTTAGGAGTTTTGATGGTAAGCAGGTAGTTTATGAAGTGACTGAAGCTGGTTATCACATGCGGCTGGCAACGGAAGGTGAGGTTACACATCATAAGAATGACAAGTTGGCTAAAACTGCCGTTGCCATGCCCTCAGCAGATTTAGCGACGACAGCCCTGTTACCTCTAAGTAAAATCAGCGCAGAAGATGCCAATAAATACGGCGCTAAAATCAGTAATTTAGGTGAAATGGTGCGTGCTAATACCAATTTGAATATTCCTGATGGCTTTGGCATCCCTTTTAGTTACTACCTTGCGCACATCAAGCATAACCATATTGATCAATTAATAAATAAGACTTTAAACGATCCCAAATTCAAACAAGATGCAAACTGGCGTAAAGCAAATTTACAAGCCATTCGTTTAGCTATTACAAATGCTCCACTCGCTATGAATACTTTTAATAAAATTCAAACAAAGTGGCAAAAACAGCTAGGTAGCAGAGGCGTGTTTGTGCGTAGCTCTACTAATGCTGAAGACTTAAAAGGTTTTAACGGCGCAGGGCTTTATGACACGGTGCCTAACGTAAAAGATAAGAAAGCCTTGGCAACCGCAATTAAGCAGGTATGGGCGTCAGTTTGGAATTTACGTGCAGTTGAAGAACGAACGCACTTTGGTATTTCGCATGAGCAAGTTTACCCAGCGGTGTTAATACAATCTGCCATCAATGCCGCAGCCGCAGGCGTGTTGTTGACCACGGATATTTGGGGGCATCAACCGACTACTTATGCCATTAATGCCAAATGGGGCTTGGGCATGCGTGTGGTTGAAGGGCAAAAAATAGCCGAGCAGATTTTGTTTGATACTAGCAACGATGGCACTCGCGTGATTAGTCGCTCGGATGAGTCGACTATGTTAGTGGCTAATCCAAAAGGTGGCATGATGGAGAGACCCGTCACAAAAGGTGCTGCTATTTTGACAGAGAAACGTGCCAAAATATTGGGTGAAGCAGCGCAGCATGTTGCCGAAATTTTTAATCAAACTGAGGTGTTAGATATTGAGTGGGTGCTTGAAACTCAAAGCGGCCAAGATGTTTTTTGGATAGTTCAGGCGAGACCATACGTAAATAATCACCATGAAAGTAATTTGTAAATGGGACAAAAGATTCGAGTGATTATATTACTGCTGATTTTGGCAACGGTAGTGCAACAAACTTGGCTAGAGAAAAGTAGTTTATCTTGGAAAGATAACTTCTATGTTGCAGTATATCCCGTCAATGTAGATAACAGCAGCAAAGTAAGTGATTACTTACGCACGTTAACGCGTGATGATTTCGAGCCAGTTGCAGAGTACTTTGCAAGTGAAGCCGAACCGTATCATTTGGGTTTACGCCGCCCGATAGAAGTGCAATTAGGTGCGCAGGTGACGGATATTCCACCAGCACCGCCTAACGATGGAAGTGCTTTAAGTACGATTGTTTGGAGTTTAAAATTTAGATATTTCGCATGGCGCCATAGCCCTAAAGTCAATGTTAAACCAGCGATTCGGCTGTATTTGTTGTATTACGACCCTGTTACCAACCCACGTTTAAGTCATTCAACCGCACTTAATAAAGGCAGAATTGGTCGCGTAAACTTATTTGGGGATAGCTCTTATGCCAAGCAGAACTTAGTGATTTTGTCGCATGAGTTACTACACACACTTAATGCTACTGATAAGTATGATTTGGCGACTTCTATGCCTATCTATCCAGATGGTTTTGCAGAACCCGACAAGTCACCACGTTATCCGCAAAGCTTGGCTGAGTTGATGGGTGGGCGAGTACCTATTAGTGAAAATAAAGCTGAAATTCCTAAAAGTTTAAAGCGGACATTAATTGGTGAGAAAACCGCGCGTGAGATTGGCTGGTTGAAATGATGAAGGAGCAAGTATGGCAATAACTGACTGGCCTGCAAGTGAGCGTCCACGTGAAAAGCTATTAGAGCTTGGCGTAGAAGCGCTTTCTGATGCTGAATTACTTGCCATTTTTTTACGCGTTGGCGTGACTGGTAAAAGTGCGGTAGATTTAGCGCGCGATTTGCTCACGCAGTTTGGTAGCTTAAACGGAATTTTTGCCGCACAACTGAGTGAGTTAACTCAAGTACACGGCATAGGTAGCAGTAAGTTCGTACAGTTGCAGGCTATTTTTGAAATGAGCCGCCGCGCGTTAAACGAGCAAATGCAAATAAAAGATATCCTCAACTCACCGAAGCAAGTGCGCGATTACCTTTGTTTAAAATTAGGCAATCTAACGCGCGAAGTGTTTTTGGTGCTGTTTTTAGATGCGCAAAATAGAGTAGTGACGACTGAAGAGATGTTTAGTGGCACACTCATGCAAACCAGTGTGTACCCAAGAGAAGTCGTTAAACGCGCCTTGCACCATAATGCCGCCAGCGTGATTTTTGCGCATAATCATCCTTCTGGCATTGCCCAGCAAAGCCAAGCCGATGAGTTAATCACTAAGCAGTTAAAAGAAGCTTTAGCGCTAGTGGATGTGCGAGTGTTAGATCATTTTATAGTGGCTGGCAACACTACACTTTCATTTGTTGAGCGAGGGTTGCTGTAAACTTAAACTTATGCAAAATATATTAATAGATAATTTTTTATGGCTTAACTTAGCTGTTGCTTTAGGCATAGGGCTTTTAGTGGGTGCTGAACGTGAGCGCAGCAAGGGCGAGGATCCTGATAGGTCATTAGCAGGCATACGCACTTTTACGATTGCCTCTTTATTGGGCGCAGTAAGTACAATTATCAATTTTTGGCTATTAGTTGTTGCAGTACTCAGTGTGACTGTTTTTGCTGCCATTTCTTATGCGTTGAGAGTCAATAAGCACCCTGGATTAACGACAGAAATCACCTTGATTTTTACAGTTATTCTGGGTGGCTTAGCGCTTACTGCCCCATCTTTAGCCGCCAGCCTTGCGGTGACAGCCGCTATATTGTTAGCGGCAAAAGAGCCTATTCATGGTTTTATACGGGGTGCCGTGACTAAAGATGAGTTAAATGACTTTTTGATACTAGCGGCAGCTACGCTGATTGTATTGCCACTGGTGCCGAATGAATTTATAGGGCCATTTAATGCGATAAATCCAAGAAACCTATGGCTAATTGTCATATTAGTCATGTTTATCAGCGCAGTGGGCCACTTAGCTTTACGTTTGCTTGGTGGGCGTATTGGCTTGCCAATTGTTGGTTTGGTTTCTGGTTTTATTTCTAGTATAGCTACCATCGGTGCAATGGGGGAACGTGCTAAAGAAATGCCAACTTTAATGGGTTCTGCTGTAGCAGGTGCTTTGCTGTCTAGTCTCTCAACAGTGTTGCAACTTACTGTATTGCTCGCTGCTATTCATAGACCCACATTGCAAGCCTTAGCCGCACCATTGATTTTTGCCGGGGTTTCCATAGCGATTTATGGCTTGGTAGTTACGCTAAGATCATTTCATCACCCTGGTGCAGAAATGACCAAGCCAACTCGATCCTTTAGCGTAAAAACTGCGCTTATCTTGGCTACGGTCATTGCTATTGTATTGATTGTTTCAGCTGCGTTGAAAGCTTGGTTTGGTCAAGCTGGTCTTGTGGTCGCCTCGGCAGTGGCAGGGTTAGCTGACGTACATGCTTCAACAATTTCTGTGGCTTCGTTAGCCGCTGCGGGGAACATCATTGCAGCTAATGCCGTCATTCCGATTCTTGTGGCTTTTTCAGTTAATATCATCTCTAAAGTGGTTGCAGCCTTGGCAAGTGGTGGCAAAGCCTTTGCACTTCAAGTGGTTCCTGGGTTGGTCATACAAGTGACGGCAACATGGCTTGGTTGGTGGCTGTTCTAGGGTTTTAGCAAACGCTTGGCTTAGTAAACAGCAGCTTAGGCAAGCTGAAGCGCAGCAAGTCTTGCATATAGCCCACCTTGCTCGCGCAGTTGAGCTGGACTGCCAATTTCTACAATACGCCCATTTTCCAGTACGATAATTCGGTTGGCTTTTTGCACAGTACTTAATCGATGTGCAATCATCAATGTGGTTCGCCCTTGCATTGCAGCATTTAAGCCTTGCTGTACAAGTATTTCTGATTCTGCGTCCAATGCGCTAGTGGCCTCATCTAATAGTAATATCGGCGCATCTTTAAGTATGGCGCGAGCGATGGCGATACGTTGGCGTTGTCCACCAGATAATCGGGTGCCACGTTCACCTAAAAAGGTTTGGTAGCCATCAGGTAATTTATGCACAAATTCGTCTACTTGGGCGGCTTTGGCGGCAGCAATCACTTCATCATCACTCGCATCAGGTTTGCCGTAACGAATATTTTCCAACGCGTTAGCTGAGAAAATCACTGCGTCTTGCGGCACGATGGCGATATTATTGCGTAAACTATTTAAACTAAGCGTATCAATATTTTGTCCGTTGATGCTGATTTGACCAGCGTTTGTTTCATAAAACCTAAGTAAACATTGAAATAAAGTGGTTTTACCAGCACCAGAGGGGCCAACCAATGCAATGGTTTCGCCAGCGGCAATGCTTAATGAAACGTTATCTAAAGCGGCAATTTGTGGGCGCGAAGGGTAGTAAAACACCACATTTTTGAACTCAATTGCGGCATGAGTTGGGTTAATAAGACTTTGTGCATTTGCAGGCTCTTTAATTGAAACTTCTGCATGCAAAAGTTCAAGCAAGCGCTCGGTTGCGCCTGCGGCGCGCATTACATCGCCCCAAACTTCTGCCATTGTGCCTACTGCACCAGCAACCATCATGGCGTAAAGCACAAAGCTAGCAAGCTCACCACCAGTCATGGTGCCAGCACTGACTTGCCGTGCGCCTATCCATAGCACAAAAATAATCGTACCCAATACGGCGGTGACCATCAGCATGGTTAACATGGCGCGCACACGGACTCTTTTTAACGCGGTGGTAAAACTCAGGTCGGCACTTTTGCTGAAGCGTGCAATCTCGCGTTGCTCTTGCGTATAGGATTGCACTGTAGGCATGGCGTTAAGTATTTCACCTGCCATAGCGGAGCTATCGGCAATGCGGTCTTGAGATTCGCGCGAGAGCTTTTTAACTGAACGACCAATGATAATAATAGGCAATATCAGCAATAACATCAGACCGATATTGAGTGAAAATAAGTAAAAATTAGTCACAGCCAACATGACCATGCCACCAATAAATTGAAACAAACTGCGCAAACCCATAGAAATTGAACTGCCCACCACGGTTTGAATTAAGGTGGTGTCGCCTGTCAGGCGAGATAGGACTTCACCAGTTTGGGTGGTTTCAAAGAACTGTGGTGATTGCGTCATGACTCGTGCATACACGGCGCTACGTAAATCAGCGGTCGCACGTTCACCCACCCAAGAAACCGTGTAATAGCGCGATGCAATCATCAACGCCCAAAATACCGCCAGCGCGAACATCACTAAAAAGTGACCATTTAAGCTTAATGAACCAATCAAACCTTGATGAACAGTTGCTGAAGTTGCCTTCGTGACAAAGCCAAAGTCGATTAAGTCTCTAAAGGCTAGCGGCACCAATAGCAGCGTGGCAGAGCCTAAACACAGTAATATAAATGCCAGAAATACGCGCGAACGATAAGGGTGTAAAAATGGCCAAAGATTAGCTAGTGACGATAGTTTTTTAGCTGGTGATTTTGCGTTGAGTGGTAAATCAGTATCTGTAGTATAGGTCTTATTTTTCTTAGGAGCCTGCATGCTAATCGGTTCAGTATAGTTGTATTAATGACAGTATAACTGGCAACTGAAAATCGTTTAGGTTCATTGCGACTCAAGTTCACAAATACTAAAGTTTCCAATAAAGTTTTTAGCGTGGTCGCAGGTCTGATTTATACTTGGCGAATCTAATTATTTCAAATAGTCATCATGCATAAAAATTTCAAAATAATTATCTGGATTGCAGTGCTTGTTTTAGGCGTTTCTGCAGTGGGTGCTATTGCGCTTAATCGGGGTGAAAGCATTAGTGCCATGTGGTTTATTACGGCGGCACTGTGTATTTATGCCATTGCGTATCGTTTTTATGCGGCTTGGATTGCGGCGATAGTATTAACCGTGGATGAAACGCGCGCCACACCTGCTGAGAGACTGGACAATGGACGTGATTTTATACCAACCAATAAATGGGTGGTGTTTGGTCACCATTTTGCCGCCATTGCAGGGCCGGGGCCTTTGGTAGGGCCTACTTTAGCAGCACAATTTGGCTATTTACCCGGCACGCTATGGATTTTAATTGGCGCGGTATTAGGCGGCGCTGTGCAAGATATGGTGACTTTGTTTTTCTCAACGCGACGTAATGCTCGCAGTTTAGGGCAAATGGCGCGTGATGAAATTGGCCCCATTGGCGGTGCGGCAGCGTTGATTGGTACATTTTTAATCATGATTATTCTGATTGCAGTGTTAGGTTTAGTTGTGGTTAACGCAATGAAGCATAGCCCGTGGGCAACTTCAACTGTAGCGGCAACTATTCCTATCGCCATGATTGTTGGGTTTTACATGCGTAATTTTCGCCCAGGGCGTGTGTTAGAAGCTTCGACTCTCGGTGTAGTATTATTATTGCTAGCCGTTGCTGGCGGCGGCTGGATTGACCACAACGAATCATTACGTGGCTTATTTGACCATGAAGGCTTAACGCTTGCTTGGGTGATTATTGCTTATGGTTTTGCAGCAGCGGTGATGCCTGTATGGTTGCTACTTGCGCCACGCGACTATTTATCAACTTTTGTGAAGTTGGGTACAGTCACTTTGCTCGCCGTTGCTATTATCATTTTGCAGCCACATATTCATATGCCTGCGATGACGCAGTTCACCGACGGAAGTGGGCCAATATTCGGTGGCAAGCTGTTCCCCTTTGTATTTATTACCATCGCCTGTGGCGCTATTTCAGGCTTTCATGCGCTCATTTCATCGGGTACTACGCCTAAGCTTTTAGCCAATGAACGTGATATTCGCATGATAGGTTATGGCGCTATGCTGCTAGAAAGCTTTGTGGCCATTATGGCGATGATAGCCGCCACAGTGCTAGAACCTGGCGTATTTTTTGCCATTAATAGTCCAGCGGGCGTGGTGGGGAAAGAGGCGATTGACGCGATTGCCAAAATTAATAGCTGGGGTTTTGCGGTGAGTGTAGAGCAAATGAATCAACTCGCTAAAGACATGGGCGAAAGTAGTTTGTTTGCCCGCACAGGCGGCGCACCAAGTTTAGCGGTGGGCATGGCGAGCATTTTTGGTAATGCTTTTGGTAAAAGTATGTTGGCGCTGTGGTACCACTTTGCCATTATGTTTGAGGCGATTTTTATTCTTACTACGCTAGATGCTGGTACGCGCGTAGGTCGCTTTATGTTGCAAGATATGCTGGGTAATATTTGGCCAAAAATGGGTCGCACCTCTTGGATGCCGTCTGTTATTTTCACCAGTGCGCTAGTGGTTGCTGGCTGGGGTTATTTCTTATACATCGGTGTGATTGACCCTAATGGCGGCGTGAATATTTTATGGCCATTGTTCGGTATAGCGAACCAAATGCTAGCTGCCATTGCCCTATGCGTAGCAACAGGTATTTTGGTTAAGTCTGGCAAGTCTAGATATGCTTGGGTTACGGGCCTGCCTTTGGTTTGGCTGGTGATTATTACCAGTAGCGCTGCATGGCAAAAGATATTCAGTGATGATATTCGTGTTGGTTTTTTTGCTGCGGCAAATGATATGGCAACTAAATTAGCAGCAGGTGTGCTACCAGCAGAAAAGGCGGCAGTAGCGCCACAACTCATCTTTAACCAGCAGCTAGATGCCTATTTAACGATGTTTTTTGTAGTCGTACTATGGGTGGTGATTATTGACATGCTCTATGTCACCTATAAATATTTAGCAGGTAAGCCAGTGTTACCAATCACAGAAGTGGCTCGAGAGCCAAGTAGTTTAGTCGAGAATTGGGTGAGAGATTAAGATGTTAGAAAGATTAAAAGCTTTTTGGCGAACGGTACGACGTCTTTCAGGTGATGATGCTTACGAGCAATACTTAAAGCATTTTGCCGAACATCATGCGGATTCATTAGCGGAAGTCCAAGCGCCATTAAGCCGAGAAGCTTTTTTTAAAGAGTGGCAAGATAAAAAATGGAAAGGCATCAAGCGTTGCTGTTAAGTGCAAGTTTTTGCGAGGGTGATATTTCCCGCATCATAGAAATGGCTTGGGAAGACAGAACCGCCTTTGAGGCGATTGAAGCACAATTTGGCTTAAAACAAGATGGTGTGATTAAAGTAATGCGCACTCATTTAAAGCTGAGTTCTTTCAAGCTATGGCGTGAGCGTACCCATGGGCAAAAGACTAAGCATGCAATGCTGCGAACCTCAGACGTCAATCGTCATCAGTCAAAACAGCACAATAAGTTTGCATAGGTAGTTTTTTACCAAAAGGTTAGAAAAATACTACCAACTAAGATATATATTATCAATTTGCATCTCGTCTTGTTGTGTTTCGTTAGAGATGGAAGTTTTTTCAAACTCATGCTCTGAGTCATCCACAGCATTCAAGAAGTTAGGTGGGTTAATATATAAAGGTTGAAATACAGCCTTGAGTTCACTTAATCCAGATTCTTTTTTAAATATTCCTACAAATAAGTTTTTCATTTTCATTCACCTCAAATGGTCATGCACATTATTCAATATGCAAAGTGCATACCATCTTTACGGCATGAAATGAGGAAAATTAAGTGATTGATTTATAAATAATATTAATATTAAGTAAGGTGCGGAAGCTTAAAGGTGCAGATGAAATGCTAGATTATGTTGTTGGATTTTAATCGCTTGGTTTAGATTTTCATCATATGAATAACCAAGCGATTAATTGGGCTAATTAAAACGTTGATTTTGTGCCTGAATCCACATCCAGATGCCCAGTAATATCATAGGTAAGCTTAGCCATTGCCCCATACTAAAGCCCATGGATAAAAGGCCTAAGTAAGCATCAGGTTCTCGAGTATATTCTGCTAAAAATCTAAAACTGCCGTAGCCAATTAAGAATAAAGCTGAAACCGCGCCAGTTTCACGTGGCTTGGATGAATAAATCCAAAGTGCCAAAAACAGTACTATGCCTTCAAGACCAAATTCATATAGTTGCGAAGGATGACGCAGTAGATTATCCACTTTTGGAAAAACCATTCCCCATTGTGCATTGGTCACACGACCCCAAAGTTCGCCGTTAATAAAGTTGCCCATGCGTCCAGCGCCTAAGCCAATCGGCACAAGTGGCGCTACAAAATCCATAATATTTAGCCATTTGATTTGGTATTTATGCGCAAAAAACCACATTGCGCCTAAAACGCCTAAAAACCCGCCATGAAAGCTCATGCCGCCCTGCCACACCGCAAAAATCTCTATTGGATGATGGGTAAAGTAACTGAACTGGTAAAACAATACATAGCCTATGCGCCCACCCAAAATCACGCCTAGCGCGCCAAAAAACAGAGCGTCATCAAGCATGGCAATAGTCCAACCATGCCATTTTCTGTGACTAATTTGCCATTTACCTAAGCCCAAAAATGCTAAAAATCCTACTAAGTACATTAGGCCGTACCAGTGAATACCAAACTTGCCAAGATGAATTGCTATCGGGTCAAAACTAGGGTGAACGAACATGAGAGATGCGCTATTAAGTAAAGCTTGAATTTTACCTAAGTTTTAATATTTATAGGCTTAAATAAAGGTAATTAAATTGTAATGATGATATAGCTCTTATTCGTAGATATTTAAAACATAATCACTATTTAGTATGGATATGGTGGGTATGTTCAAAGCCCATAAACTTGGCGTATAGTTCAAATATTATGATGAATAATTACCGCCTTTCAAAGGCGGTGTAGTTGAGTTAAACCGTTTAGATGCAATTTTGTCTGGGATACCTATGTCAGAATCAAATGATTACATCAACTCAGCGTTGATTACCCTAAAGGTAGATAAAGGCTTAGATGTTTATATAAGCGCGTGTGAAAAGCTTTTTTTATTCGCGCAAGACAACGTTTGTATTCTCGACCCCCACGGCAAATTAGTATATCGGAACCCCACCCTTGTGGAGTTATGTGATACGTATGCTAACACCGATGCTGAAGCTGCATGGAATGGCATCTGCCAAAAAATGAGTGCGCAAATGATACGTGCAATGGATACCCGCACCAGCACGTCTTTTTTCTTTGAGTGCGAAGGCGCAAGCGCTCAATATCATGTCAATGATTTAATACATATATCTCCTATTATTGATATGCAAGATCAGGTTTTAGGTGTTATTGCCATCGGTCGAGATCACAGTTTTTATGAGCAAATTGAAGGTCAGGAAATCAGACGGCGTGAGTATTATTTACGTGCTTTATTGGATACTTTTCCATTTATGGTGTGGATGAAAGATAAAAATAGCCGTTTTCTCGCTTGTAATAATGCTTTTGCTAAGGTTGCTCAGCAGATTTCTGTACATGATCTTGAGGGTAGAACGGATTATGACTATTTTTCAGTAGAGGCGGCTGCTAGCTATATAGCGGACGATCGAGATGTTATGCAAACAGGTGTTAGTAAAACACTCGTGGAGCCCATTGTAAAAAATAATGGTGAAATACACTGGGCTGAAACCTTTAAGTCTTGCGTAGTTATAAATGACGAGGTTATTGGCACGGTTGGTTTTGCGCGAGACATTAGCAAAGAACAATACCTACAGGCGCAAGTGACCAAACGTCAGCAAGATTACATGACCTTGGTAAAGAACCTGCCGATTACCATTGTGCGATATGACTTGAAGTGTAAGCGTATTTTTGTGAGTACGCATTGCGAAGGGCTACATGGAGTTTTAGGTGATAGTTATCTTTTAAAAACACCGGAAGAGGCGTGGAGTCCATATATTCTTAATCTGACGGCTAAAGAGTTTACTCGGCGATTAGAAGCAGTGATACAAACAGAGAAGAAACAGTCGTTTGAAATACACACTAAGTACGGTGAATCATTTTCTGTCAATCAAGTGAAATTAATTCCAGAGTACGACGAGAACCGAAACGTGACGGGTGTGTTAACTATCGCGACAGACATTACAGAGAATGCCGAGTATAGGCAGACAATTGAGCATTTGGCTTTTCACGATGTGCTGACTGGTTTACCTAACCGCAGATTTTTTAATCAAGCATTAAACAAAGCCATTGAGCGCGCCGAGCAGAATCAGGCAGCATTTGCTGTTTTCATCATGGATCTAGATCACTTTAAAACGATTAATGACACCATGGGGCATGACGTAGGTGATCAATTGTTAATTGATGTGGCTAATCGAATTAAACAAAATACTGGCGAAAGTTATTTCTTTGCCCGCATGGGGGGTGATGAGTTTGCCATACTGATTCATGGTTATGAGTTTGATGAAGATTTGATCGCTAAATCTACGATTTTATTGGAGCAGGTTTTTCAGCCATATTATATTGCAGGGGCTGGTTATTTTGTCTCTGCAAGTATCGGTGTTGCCTGTTACCCTAAAGACAGTCATGACGTCGATGATTTGATTAAATACGCTGATTCAGCCATGTACTCAGCTAAACAAAAGGGCGGGAACAATTGCCAACTCTACTCGCCAGCTTTAACCCAGGGTATGAGGTATCGATTGGCAATTGAAACAGCTTTGCGTTATGCGATGATTAACCACGAGCTATATCCGGAGTTTCAGCCTATTGTCGATATGCAGACCAAGCGCTTGATTGGGGTTGAAATTTTGTGCCGCTGGAAGAGTGCTACTTTAGGTCAAGTTTCTCCCACATCTTTTATTCAGGTAGCTGAACAGTCGGGCATTATTGTAGAGATTGGGTATTGGATCATCAAGCAAGGGTTTATTGCTGCCAAAATCATTAACGAGGCAAGTGCGGAAGTTGTCTCAGTTTCTATTAATCTTTCATCTAGGCAGTTTATTGAGATTAATTTTTTGCAACGAATCAAATCGCTGCTTGATGAAACAAAATGCAAGCCTGCTTGGATAAAGTTTGAAATCACCGAGGGCTTGCTCTTGCAGGATGCTTACGAAGTGCATCGAGTATTAGACGCTTTTGATGAAATGGGTTTCAGAATTTCTATAGATGACTTTGGTACAGGCTATTCAGCATTGGCCTATTTAAATAAATTTCCAATTCATCAAGTCAAAATCGACCGTTCTTTTATTAATGAAATGACGACTAATCATAACCATGCATTATTGGTAAAAGCCATTGTCGCCATGGTGCAAAGTTTGGGTAAAGAATTGGTTGCAGAAGGCGTTGAAACTGAAGCGCAGGCAAGCCTATTACAAAGCTATGGTTGTCAATATGCACAGGGATTTTTGTTTAGTAAATCAGTAGGGTTAGAAAATTTGATGTTAATGCTAAAAAAATAAACATATTTATCCGCTCTTGTTTCCCCATCTGGTCTAAAATTACGCTTTATATATAGTACTCATTATTTTACGGATTATATCTATGCCAGTTTATCGCTCTCGAACCACTACTCACGGCCGCAACATGGCAGGTGCACGCGCTTTGTGGCGTGCTACTGGCATGAAAGATGGCGATTTTGATAAGCCTATTATTGCAGTTTGTAATTCATTTACACAGTTTGTGCCGGGTCATGTGCATTTAAAAGACCTAGGTCAATTAGTAGCTCGTGAAATTGAGCGCGCAGGTGGCGTGGCAAAAGAGTTCAACACCATTGCAGTGGATGACGGTATTGCTATGGGGCATGGCGGTATGTTGTATAGCCTACCAAGTCGTGATTTGATTGCTGACTCAGTAGAATATATGGTGAATGCGCACTGTGCGGATGCGCTTGTGTGTATTTCAAATTGCGACAAAATCACGCCCGGCATGTTAATGGCGGCGCTACGTTTGAATATCCCAGTGGTATTTGTTTCAGGCGGCCCAATGGAGGCTGGTAAAGTTAACTGGCAGGGCGAAATATTGAAGTTAGACTTGGTTGATGCCATGGTAGCCGCGGCTGATAGCAAAGTCAGCGATGAAAAATCTGCAGCGATTGAGCGCTCAGCTTGTCCAACTTGCGGTTCATGTTCTGGTATGTTTACCGCAAACTCTATGAACTGCTTAACAGAGGCGCTTGGTTTAAGTCTACCAGGTAATGGTTCTGCACTTGCTACACATGGTGCACGTAAAGAGTTATTCTTAAAAGCAGGTCGCTTGATTGTTGAATTGGCAAAACGCCATTATGAACAAGATGATTATTCTGTGTTGCCACGTAGCATTGCCAATATCAAAGCGTTTGAAAATGCTATGAGTTTAGATGTAGCTATGGGTGGTTCAACCAATACCGTATTGCACTTGTTAGCTGCTGCACATGAAGCTGAAGTTGATTTTACTATGAGTGACATTGACCATATTTCGCGCAAAGTGCCTTGCGTATGTAAAGTGGCGCCCGCTACACAAAAATATCACATGGAAGACGTACACCATGCAGGGGGTGTAATGGGAATTCTGGGTGAGCTAGACCGTGCTGGCGTGATTCATCGTGATACGCCGACCGTGCATAGCGCTACTTTGGGTGATGCTTTAGATAAATGGGATATTAAAGTCACACAAGATGAAGATGTGAAGAAATTTTTCCGCGCTGCTCCAGGTGGAATTTCTACTACGATTGCATTTAGTCAAAGTATGCTTTTCCCAACTTTGGATGATGACCGTGCAGAAGGCTGTATTCGTGATAAAGCACACGCTTATTCACAAGATGGTGGTTTGGCTGTGCTGTACGGTAATATTGCTTTAGACGGCTGTATTGTTAAAACAGCAGGTGTGGACGATAGTATTCTTAAGTTTACTGGTCGCGCACGTATTTTTGAAAGCCAAGACGCTACAGTTGAAGCGATTCTTGCCGATAAGATCGTAGCAGGAGATGTGGTAGTGATTCGCTATGAAGGCCCACGTGGTGGTCCTGGCATGCAAGAAATGCTATATCCGACTTCATACTTGAAGTCTAAAGATTTAGGCAAAGTATGTGCATTGCTGACTGATGGCCGCTTTTCGGGCGGTACGTCAGGTCTTAGCATTGGTCATGCATCACCAGAAGCTGCCGAAGGTGGCGCGATTGGTTTAGTAGAAGAAGGTGATACGATTGAAATCGACATTCCAAATCGTACGATTCATTTAGCCGTGAGTGACGAAGAGATGTCGCATCGCCGCGCCAAAATGGTAGCTAAAGGCAAAGATGCATGGAAACCAGTTGACCGCGTACGTGCTGTTTCTCCTGCCTTGCGTGCTTATGCAGCCATGACCACCAGCGCGGCTCGCGGCGCTGTGCGTGACGTTAGCCAAATTGAAAAGTAAACTATAATCAATTTATAGAGCCTAATAATTAATCCGTGTAATCGAAGAGTAATGGATAAAATGAATTCAGAAACACTAGAAGCTAGCCCATTAGAGTTAAGCATACCTCAAACGAAAAAGCGTTTAAAGCTTCACGCCCATGTGACGCAAACGCAAGATGAAAATGGCTTGCAATATCTTGAGGTAGATAATCCGCTCTGTACGGCTAAAGTTGCTTTACAAGGTGCGCATGTCATGGCTTGGCAACCTAAATTTTTAGCTGAGCCAGTATTATGGCTTTCTAGCAACGCAAGATATGTAAAAAGTCGCTCAATACGCGGCGGCGTGCCTATCTGCTGGCCTTGGTTTGGGGCGCATCCCACAGACAGCACTTTTTGTCCGCATGGCTTCGCACGCGTTATCCCTTGGCGTGTAATTGATGTTGATGCAACCCCAACGGGCGCTACGCGTATTATGCTGGAAATGGCCGATACGCCAGAAGCGCAGCGTCAGCTTTCATATCCATACACACTTGTCGCTACCATTACAGTTGGGCGACGGTTACGCGTTGATTTAGCTACGACTAATAAAGCGGATCATCCATTTGTCATTAGTGAGGCATTTCACACCTATTTAAATATTAGCGACATTGCCAATGTGAAGATTACAGGTCTGCAAGACTGCTTATACTCAGATAAAATGCTTAAATATGAACGTCATGTGGAGCATAATCCTCTTACTTTTGACGGTGAGTTTGACCGTGTATTTATCAACCATAGCTCAGACTGCACTGTGCATGATAAGGGATACAACCGCCTGATTCATATCTCAAAATCAGGAAGTGATACCACTGTGGTGTGGAGCCCCGGAGCTGAAAAATCTGCACAAATGACAGATATGGGCACGCCAGATGAATGGCGTAAAATGGTCTGTGTAGAAACCACTAATGCGATGGATAATATGGTGGTGATTAACCCTGGTCGTACTCATGTCATCAGTGCCGAGTATGCAATCGAAACGCTGTAAGAAAAAAGACTTCAAAACTGTCAACGCAGGGTAAGCATGTGCGTTAAAGATATATAAAGCATTTACGACGTTGTAAGTTTGATGAAAAATTTAATTGGAATAAGTATTCTTTAACTAATTGATAAAGCTCACTTGTTTAAATTACAATTATAGGTATCATGGCTCGTTGCAAAAAAATGCAAACTAATTATTAAGTGTAAATTCAAGGAGATAGCATGAAAGCTTTAATGTTAACAATCGCTTTGGCTGGTTCAATGTTAGTTGCTGGTCAAGCAAACGCAGAAGATGCTAAAGCATTAGCACAAAAAAGTGGCTGTTTAGCTTGCCACAGCGTAGATGCAAAAATTTTAGGCCCTGGCTATAAGGATGTTGCAGCAAAATACAAAGGTGATAAAACCGCTGAAGCTAAGTTAATCGCTAAAGTTAAAACTGGTGGTAGTGGTGTTTGGGGTCCTATGCCAATGCCAGCAAATACGCAAGTTAAAGACGACGATATCAAAACAATCGTAAAATGGATCTTGTCACTATAATTTACGAGCTATAGTTTAATCACATTTATTAGCTCAGTAAGTAATTAGTAAATGAAAGGCCAGCTCAAAAAGCTGGCTTTTTTGTATGTGTGACTTTTTTTATTAATGAAATGAATTTATTAATGAGTTGGCAGGTTTATTTCACAAGCCCAAACAGATACAAAAATACCGCTCCAATAGCGATAGGGGCAATGTAGTTATTGGTAAAGCGCCACAGTTTAAAATGTTGGTCGTTTAAATCTAACTCTTCCTGCGCGTGAATTTTATTCATAAAGTAACCTGCAAAAATCGCCATCAATAGACCTCCAAGCGGCAATAAAATTGTAGAGGTTAGTTTATCTAGCGTTTCAAAAATATTAAGTCCCATTACAATTTTTATTGCTTTCCATTCGTTAAAAGACAACACCACTGCAATACCAAGCAGCCAAACTGCTAATCCTATAATCCCTGCCGCCGTATGACGTTTAATTTTGGTGTTTTCTACAATACAGGCTATGGCTGGTTCAACTAACGAAATAGATGAAGTCCAAGCAGCAAATGCGACGAGAATAAAAAACAACATACCAAAAAAGTCACCGGCAGGCATCTGGCCAAAAGCAATCGGCAAAGTTTGGAATATTAAACCTGGGCCTGCATTTGGAGCTAAATGGTTGGCAAACACTAGAGAGTAAATAGCTAAGCCGACTAATAACCCCAGCAAGGTGTCAATGAGTGCAATGTAAATTGTGGTGCGGGCAATGGAGACGTTGCGCTGCAAATATGAGCCATAAACCATCACCGCTCCCATGCCTAAACTTAATGTGAAAAAGGCATGTCCCATCGCAGACAATACTGCGGTGGGACTTATCTTAGAAAAATCAGGTTTGAACATGAATTGAAAAGCTGCCTGCATATCTCCTACGGACATACTGTAACCTAGCAATATCAACAAGATGACAAATAGCGAGGGAATGAGAATGTTGTTAGCCTTTTCTAAGCCAGAGTTAACGCCATGCGCTACGACGCTCATGGTCATGAACATAAATAGAGTGTGCCAGCCTAGTAACTTCAACGGAGAGGCTAATAATGCATCAAAGTCGGCGGAAGATTGGGTTGCAGTAATTTGGCTGAAGCTACCGCGCGCAGCTTCAATTATGTAAGCCAGAACCCAGCCACCAATGACACTATAAAAGCTCAGTATTAGTAAGCCAGTCAACATGCCCATTCCACCCAGATATTTCCATGCCGTAGATCTTTTTGCCTCATTTGCGAGTGCTTGCATGCCATTAAATGGATTTTTTTGTGCGCGACGACCGAGTAGTATTTCTGTCATCATCAACGGAATGCCAATTAACAAGACGCAGGCGACAAAAACCAATACAAAAGCACTGCCGCCATTCACACCTATCATGTAGGGCAATTTCCAAATATTACCCAAACCAATCGCTGAGCCCGCCGTGGCTAGCATGAATGTCCAGCGACTGTTCCAGTGGCTACGATGTGGTGAGTGGCTCATAGTTTAGAAGTACTGGTTAATGGTTCTCACTAAAGAATCTATCTGTTTCTGCTTTGACTACTTTGGAGAGTAGTAGTAAACCAATCAAATTTGGAATCGCCATCATGCCGTTCATGAGGTCAGAGAAATTCCAAACTAATTCTAAGCTCATCGTTGCACCTACAATGACAGCCGCAGTAAAAAAGAGGCGATAAATGGCAATCGATTTTGAGCCAAATAGGTACTCAATGGCTTTCTCTCCGTAGTAATTCCAGCCTATCAACGTAGAGTAAGCGAATAACGCAGTGGAGATGGCGACAATGATTTTTCCTGTATCGCCCAATGTTTCAGCCATGCTGGCGCTAGTCAATTCACCGGCACTTATGCCGTTTGTCCAAGAAGTAGCCGTTAAAATAATCAATGCGGTCATTGTGCATACCACTAGAGTATCAATAAACGTTTGCGTCATGCTTACTAAAGCTTGTTTAACGGGGTCGGCCGTACGTGCCGCAGCGGCTGCGATTGGTGCCGACCCTAAACCAGACTCATTAGAGAATACGCCTCGAGCAATACCATAGCGCATCGCTGCTGCAATGGTTGCGCCTGCAAAACCACCTGTGGCAGAGGCTGGGCTGAATGCATTTGAAAAAATCAAACCAAAAGCATGGGGGATTTGGTCTATGTGAACAGATAGAACGACTAAACAGGTGCCGATATAGACCACAATCATAAACGGCACTAAAAATGAGGTGAATTTACCAATGGATTTAATGCCACCCAGTATCACTGCACCAGTGAGTAGCATCAGCACCCATCCTGTGATGTAAGGCGCAATATGAAAGGTCGATTCGAAGATTTTTGCGGTAGCATTAGCTTGTGTCATGTTGCCAATACCAAATGCGGCGCAGGCAGTGAATATTGCAAATAAGGTACCTAACCAAGGTAAGCCCGCACCTTTAGCTAAATAATACATCGGTCCGCCACGCATACCATGCGGGCCTTTTTCTCTGTATTTCATGGCTAATACGGCTTCGGAATATTTAGTTGCCATGCCAACCAAGCCTGTCATCCACATCCAAAATACCGCACCTGGGCCGCCAAGAGTAATTGCTGTGGCTACGCCAACAATATTTCCGATACCTACCGTTGCCGCCAAAGCAGTCATTAATGCCGCAAAATGCGAAATATCGCCTTCATGATGATGGTCTTTGCGAAATACAAGTTTGAAGGCTAGTGGCAATGCACGAAACTGCATACCTTTAAGGAGAATGGTAAGGTAAAGACCAGTACCAACTAACAAGGTTAACATCGGTGGACCCCATACCCAATTAGAAAGGGTAGAGATGATAGCCTCGAATGATTGCATGGTGATTACCAGTAGTTTTAATTTAGCTAGATTATAGACATAACTTTCATTTTTGTGTGTATTGCCTTTGGGCGGGATTTTTTAACTATTAAAAAGCGCCTTCAATACAGCAATCATATAGCTGTGGTCTAGCACGCCAGCACTTTCGCGTATGCTGTGCATTGCCCACATGGGGTTGCCAACATCCACGCTTGCTACCCCAAGTTGTGCCGCCAATATCGGGCCTATTGTGCTGCCGCAACCTAAATCAGTGCGGTGCGCGTACTGCTGGTAAGGTACTTCTGCGCTTTTGCAAAGCTGAATAAAGCGTGCGGCAGTATCAGCATTGGTGCTATAGCGTTGATTTGCGTTGGTTTTAATCACAGGCCCTTGGTTTACAATGGCGTGGTGACAGGGTTCGTAGCTGCTTGCATGGTTAGGGTGAAATGCATGCGCCATGTCTGCGCTCACAAAGAAGCTATTGGCGAGTGCGCGTAAACGGTCTTCAACGGTTGTGTTGGTTGAGGCGCAAATGCGCGTAATCACATCATTCATAAAACTTCCGCTTGCACCCGTTGCACTTTCACTGCCAACCTCTTCATGGTCAAACAGGGCACAGATGCTGGTGCTATTGGGTTTTTTGTTACTTAATAAAGCACTAATGGCGGCATGGCAAGAGGCGAGGTTGTCTAATTGACTATTGGCGATAAATTCTTCGTTTAATCCCCAAAAGCTACCTTTTTGCGTGTCGTAAACGCTTAAATCCCAAGTAATAATGTCAGTAGGTTCTATTTTTAATTGTTCTGCAAGCGCGTTGGTGAGTTGTGTTTGAGCCTGGGCGCTGTCGGCAGCAAAGCCAAAAATCAACGGTAAGCCAGTTTGTTTGTTAAGCACTAAACCTTTGTCATTGACTTCACGATTCATATGAATGGCAAGATTAGGTAAGCGTACAACGGAACTACTAAATTGAACGTGGCGCGCTAAGTGTGTGTCGCCATCGCGCACCATCACGCGCCCAGCTAGGCTCAAATCGCGGTCGGTAAACGTAGCTAAAATAGGGCCGCCGTATACTTCAACGCCAAGTTGAGCAATGCCTTGGGTGCTGAATGCGGCTTTTGGCTTTAAGCGCAACCCAGGTGAATCAGTATGCGCGCCAACAATACGAAAACCAGTTTCTGCTAACGCTTGGTTGCCAATGACAAAAGCAATAATCGAAGCACCATCGCGCACGACATAATAACGGCCATTCTGTTTAAACTGCCAAGGCTGATTTTCTATGAGCGGCTTAAAACCATTTTCATTTAATAACTTGGCA
Source organism: Methylotenera sp. (assembly GCF_029946165.1). Classification (GTDB taxonomy): domain Bacteria; phylum Pseudomonadota; class Gammaproteobacteria; order Burkholderiales; family Methylophilaceae; genus Methylotenera. The sequence goes on along the minus strand of NZ_JAQSDZ010000010.1, from coordinate 11,412 downwards.
ACGCTATCTACCGCATGCCAAGGGCTAGGGCTGGCGTCAATGAAGTTAAGCAAGTCTTGGGCTTGCACTTTAGCGTGGTTCAGAGAGTTTGTTTCAGCGGGCATTTTTGTCTTAAATATTTTAGATAGATGCTGGAAGTTTATCATGCCCGTGTTTCATCACCAATTATCCAATAGTGTTGCTAAACAGCTCAAACTGTTGCGGATGGCTGTAGGAGGGGCTTGTAGCCCCGAACAAAATATCACTTCGAATCGACATCGCCATTCGGGGCTGAAAGCCCCTCCTACATTGGATTTACGTTAATTGTATTATTTCTAATGGACAATCGGGGTTAAATATAAAACAGCAAATATGTATGAATGACACATTGCCAAAATGGGATAGTGCAATTTCCTAAAAAGTTACACTATCGCATTCAGGCTAGCATATTGTGGCCGCAATGCTTTAATTGGCGACCATTAGGGGCCATTTTCATACTAAGGAGAGTAGTAATGAGTTCATCATTAAAAGCCACGTTAAATGGCTGGCATTTGTGGGGATTAGCCGTTGGCTTGGTTATATCGGGCGAGTATTTTGGTTGGAGTTATGGTTGGGATAAAGCTGGTACTTTAGGCTTTTTAGTCACCTCCATTTTAATCGCAATCATGTACACAACATTTATTTTTAGTTTTACTGAGTTAACAACTTCCATTCCGCATGCGGGTGGACCTTTTGCTTATGCAAGGCGAGCATTTGGCTCAAAAATGGCCTATGTGGCAGGGTTTGCAACGCTAATTGAGTTCGTGTTTGCACCACCAGCAATTGCGATGGCAATTGGCGCTTATTTGAATGTTCAATTCCCAGGAGTAGACCCTAAAATGTTTGCGATGGGAGCCTATGTTGTATTTGTTGGATTGAATATTATAGGTGTAAGAATTGCTGCTACTTTTGAATTATTTGTGACTGTATTAGCTATTTTTGAATTGCTGGTATTTATGGGTGTGGTTTCACCAGGTTTCTCTATGAGCAATTTTGTGGCTAATGGTTGGGCAGGTCAGAATGATTTTAGTATGGCGGCTATTCCAGGTATGGTTGCAGCTATTCCTTTTGCTATTTGGTTCTTCTTAGCCATTGAAGGGGTTGCCATGGCCGCAGAAGAAGCTCAAGATCCTAAAAGGACTATTCCTAAAGCTTATATTGGTGGGATTTTGACTTTGCTAGTATTGGCAATTGGCGTGATGGTATTTGCGGGTGGCGCAGGTGATTGGAAAGCGCTTTCAAATATTAATGATCCATTACCACAAGCCATGAAAATGATTGTTGGTGAAAATAGTGGCTGGTTGCATATGTTGGTGTGGATTGGTTTATTTGGCTTGATTGCCTCGTTCCACGGCATTATTCTTGGCTACTCACGTCAAATATTTGCATTGTCACGCGCAGGCTATATGCCAAAATACTTTGGTGAGGTTAATGATAAATTCAAAACACCACACCGCGCAATTATTGCGGGTGCTGTAGTTGGCGTGGCCGCAATTATGGGCGATAGCTTTCAATTCGCAGGTCAATCATTGACTGCAAACTTGATTACTATGGCTGTATTCGGAGCGATTGTGATGTATATCGTATCTATGATGAGTTTGTTTGCGCTACGTAAAAATGAGCCTAATTTAGAGCGTCCATTTGCAGCAGTAGCTTATCCGTTATTTCCAGCAATTGCTTTAGGTTTAGCGACTATTAGCTTGGTGACAATGATTTACTTTAACCAACAACTGACTGTGGTTTTCTTTGGCCTAATGGCACTAGGCTATGTTTACTTTAGTATGACGCAGCATCATCGTGATGCATCTGCTGATAATAAAGTGGCAGCTTAGATGTGAATCGCGCTAGAGTTAATCTCTAGCGCGATGTGTTTTATTTTGAGTGACTATCACTGAAGTAAATGTAAATAAAGTATCAAAAGAAGTGACTGTATAAGAGTAATTACTAGTGAAATGAGCACAAGCTAAGTGAGTACAAGATGAGTTATCGATATACTGCGGGAGCGCATACTTATCAATTCGCAGACCTGAAATGTGTGTTGGCCAAAGCTACGCCAGCGCGTTCTGGTGATTATCTTGCAGGTGTCGCGGCAGAAACTTATGCTGAGCGCATGGCTGCTAGAATGTGTTTAGCAACCATTCCGCTTAAAAGATTTTTAGAAGAGTTAATCATTCCGTACGAAACGGATGAGGTGACGCGACTTATCGTTGATACACATGATAAGCAGGCGTTTGCCGAAATTAGTCACCTTACAGTAGGGGATTTTCGTGATTGGTTGTTATCTGATATCGCAGATTCTGCCACTTTAAAACGCGTAGCACCTGGCATAACACCAGAGATGGCCGCCGCTGTGTGTAAGTTAATGCGCAATCAGGATTTAATACTCGTTGCTAAAAAATGCCATGTGATTACCGCCTTTCGTAATACTATCGGCTTGCCAGGACATATCTCGGTACGTTTGCAGCCAAACCATCCAACAGATGACCCACGCGGTATTGCTGCCTCTATGTTAGATGGTCTACTTTATGGTTCAGGCGATGCGGTGATTGGCATTAACCCTGCCACAGATAGTTTGCCTGCTTTAATGGATTTATATTATTTGGTAGATGAAGTCATCAACCAATACAACATTCCTACGCAGTCTTGCATACTTACACATGTGACAAACCAAATTCAACTAATAGAAAAAGGCGCGCCACTTGACTTGGTGTTTCAGTCTATTGCGGGTACCGAAAAAGCAAATAAAAGTTTTGGCATAGATATAGCGCTACTTAAAGAAGCGCAGTCGGCTGCCTTGTCGTTAAATCGTGGCACAGTGGGTAACAATGTCATGTATTTTGAAACAGGCCAAGGTTCGGTGCTATCAGCCAATGCTAACTTTGGCGTTGATCAACAAACCTGCGAAGCGCGGGCTTACGCGATTGCACGGCATTTATCGCCATTGTTAACAAATACGGTAGTCGGTTTTATTGGCCCAGAATACTTATATGATGGAAAACAAATTATACGCGCAGGTTTAGAAGATCATTTTTGTGGCAAGTTGCTAGGCGTGCCTTTGGGTTGTGATGTTTGCTATACCAACCATGCTGAAGCAGATCAGGACGATATGGATACCTTAATGACACTGCTGGCGACAGCTGGCTTAACCTTCATTATGGGCATTCCGGGTTCAGATGACATTATGCTTAACTATCAAACTACTTCATTCCATGATGCCTTATATCTGCGTAAAGTGTTGGGCTTAAAAGCTGCGCCAGAGTTTGAGTTATGGCTTAAAAAAATGAATATTATGGATGAGCACGGCCAGATGAAAGCCGTGAAAAGTGGGCATAGTATGTTGCAGAATATGCCAAGAAATCTATTGAGTGCGGCATAATTGCATTATCAATATGGCGAGAGAGTATGACTAAAAAACCAGACAGTATGTTGCCTGAGACTCCTGAAGTTTCAGACTCGCTTACAACAGATGCTTTTTCCATCGATCCTTGGGTGCAGTTAAAAAAATTCACACAAGCTCGCATTGCTTTGGGGCGTGTGGGTAGTAGTTTGCCTACTAAAGAAGTGCTTGATTTTGGTTTGGCACACGCAATGGCACGCGATGCCGTACATCTAGCTTTAGATGTGGATGCCTTAGATGCGGGTATTCAATCACAAGGCTTTAATACGCTTCGTGTTCATAGTCGCGCACCAGATCGCGCTAGTTATTTACTTCGTCCAGATTGGGGTCGCAGCCTTAATGAAGACGGTTTGAATGTTTTAGAGGACTATAAAAAACAGCAGGTTGAGATAGCCGAGCCCATTGATTTTTTAATTGTGGTCGGTGACGGTCTGTCATCTTTAGCTGTATCACGTCATGTGCAACACCTACTTGAAGAGCTTCGTAATGTATTGCCCGAGGAGTGGAAGCTTGGGCCAGTAGTCATAGCGAGTCAGGCACGAGTGGCTATATCCGATGAAATTGGACAAGCGCTAGGTGCTCGTATGGTCGCGATGCTTATTGGTGAGCGTCCAGGGTTGAGTTCGCCAGACAGTTTAGGTCTGTATCTAACATACTCACCAAAACGTGGCGGGAGCGATGCAGATCGAAACTGTATTTCTAACGTGAGACCTGAAGGTTTGCATTATGCTGCTGCGGCTAAAAAACTGATGTGGTTAGCTAAGGAGGCGTCAAGACTCAAAGTGTCTGGTGTTGCGCTTAAAGATGAAAGTGATATGCAAGAAATTAGCCAGCAAGTATCACTGAGTTGAACTAATCTTTTGCTATAAGTTAATGATTTTGGCGTCTTTTAAACGTAGCAGAAGGTAGTTCGCCAAACATCTTTTTATATTCCTGTGCAAAGTGCCCAAAGTGCCAAAATCCCCAATGTGCGGCAGCTTCAGTGACGGATTTTTCCGTTCTGAGCATTGCTCTCACACCATTTAAACGCTCCGCCCTTAAAAATGCCATTGGTGTGGTGTTTAGTAGATTTTGAAAGCAATACTGTAAGGCACGTCGACTAATACCAAGCTGCGAGCATACTTCAGCGACGCTTATTGGTTCATCTACATTTTTTTTCACGAGTTCGCGCGTTTCAGCAATGATGTTCCAACATTTTGCATTGGTCATCGCCGCATGTTGTGGTGTTTTGTCTCTGGAGTCGGGTGCGTCTACCAAGCATTCAGTTAATAGGGCGATGACAGATTGGCTAAGAGAGGTGCGGTTTTTCTTGCTGTTTAATAGCTGCGGATTTTGGTTAATCATGGCAAATGCACCTGTCATGAAATCACGCACAGCACTGGTTTTTGTATAGTCGATATGCAATAAATTGGCTTGCGAAATGTGATTCAATGCAATCTCGGCGTCTTCCGCACTGAGTGTATTTAATAGCGCATCACGTTTAACTGAAATTCCCGCCATCAATAATTGTGTTGGTGAGAAAAATTCAAATCCATTTCTACCCGAAAAAATATGCATGGATTGATGATTGCAAGCAGACCCACAGAATAAGCCATTGCTGGTGAATTGCAGGGGTACACCAACCGCAATGACATCTTCTGGTAGCTGACCATTTTGGAATAAACGTTGGCTACTGTATTCCATAAATAAGTGCATGTTGTCAAAACGCATTTCTGAAACGTAGCCTTCAAAGCCACCCGATGAAAGTTGGGCATAGCCTTGATTCCATCCTTCCAGCAATACCGCCTGCTCTTCAAAGTCTTGAGTTGACTGAAAATTGACTACAGTTTCAGTTGAGCTATCTACGGCAGATTCAGGTTGGGTAAGAACTCGCATCATGACACTCCACATTAAGTGCTAATTAACATGCAATAAATATGCCACTGCCAAAGTGGCTTTACTCTTATGAATCAAGTAGATATTTGTATTTTTATGCACCACAATTTAGCAAGTATGTGATTTATGCATGCTTTTGTAGCAACATAATTTTCTTAATACTTGTTTAACTTAAACGCTGGTAATCAGGATAGTAGCAGAAAAATAAAAAACAGATTATGAGTGGCTTGTTAAATAGCTAAAGGGGTATTTGACGATGCCGAATACCCCTTAGCTATTTGCAGATGAGCTTTTATTTTACTAATGAAAGCCAATCTTTATCAATGAGGAAGTCAGTATAAAGTTTAGCTTCAGAACTACCAGCTTCAGGTTTCCAGTCGTAACGCCATTTTACGATAGGTGGCATAGAGAGCAGAATAGATTCAGTGCGACCGTTAGACTGCAAACCAAAAATCGTACCACGATCATAAATTAAATTAAATTCTACATAGCGGCCACGACGGTAGGCTTGGAAATCACGTTCGAGCTCGCCGTAGGGGATATCTTTACGGCGTTGCACGATAGGCAAATAGGCTTGTAAGAAAGCGTCACCGACTGCGCGATGAAAGTCAAAAGTGCGTTCGAAACCTAGTTCGTTAAAGTCATCATAAAAAATACCGCCTATACCCCGCGGTTCTTTACGATGTTTTAAATAGAAATATTCGTCACATTCTTTTTTAAATTTTGGGTAATAGCTTAAATCAAAGGCATCTAATGCGGTTTTGTTTGTACGATGAAAATGTTCTGCATCTTCTTCAAAACCATAATATGGCGTTAAATCCATGCCGCCACCAAACCACCAAATATCTTGCTCGGAATCATTTTGAGCTTTGGCAACAAAAAAGCGTACATTCATATGTACGGTTGGAATGTATGGATTGCGGGGATGAAACACCAATGACACGCCCATCGCCTCCCAAGGGCGCCCAGCGGCTTCGGGATGCGCCACACTCGCTGCTGGTGGTAACTTTGTACCTAATACGTGAGAAAAACCAACGCCAGCACGTTCAAACACATTACCTTCTTCTAGCAAACATGAGTTACCACCACCACCTTCAGGCCGTTGCCAGCTATCTTGTAAAAAGGTTTTACCATCAATCAGTTCTATGGCTTCAATAATTTTGGTCTGCAGTTTTTGCAGGTAATTATAGATGTCGCTAGTATTGATATGACCCATATTGGTGTTGGCAGTTATCATGACTAACCTTTAATCGCGCGATAACCGATATCTTTGCGATATTGCGCGCCATTAAATTTAATATCGTCGATGATTTTATAAGCCTGTTGTTGCGCGAATTTAACGGTTTCACCTAATGCCGTAACGCAAAGCACGCGCCCCCCGCTTGTTAATACTTTTCCATCTTTAAGTGTTGTGCCAGCATGAAATACATGGGCATCCACTAGATTTTTTGGTAAGCCAGTGATTTCATCACCTAATCTAGGCGTATCTGGGTAGTTGGCAGAAGCCATGACAACGCCAAGTGCTGTGCGTCTATCCCACTCAGTTTCTGCTTGGTCTAATGTGCCATTTACTGCATGCTCTGCGAGGGCTACAAAGTCACTTTTCAGGCGTAGCATAATGGGCTGTGTTTCTGGGTCGCCCATACGGCAATTAAACTCTAAAGTTTTAACGCCACCATCTGGCGAAATCATCAAGCCTGCGTACAAAAAGCCAGTGTATGGAATGCCATCTTTCATCATGCCCTCAACGGTTGGCCGGATGATTTCTCGCATCACTTTTGCGTGAATTTCTGGGGTGACTACTGGCGCAGGTGAATAAGCACCCATGCCGCCAGTATTTGGACCTTGATCGCCATCTTGCAAGCGTTTATGGTCTTGGCTAGTAGCAAGCGCTAAGATATTTTTGCCATCAACCATGACAATAAAACTAGCTTCTTCACCCGTTAAAAACTCTTCAATCACCACGCGTGCGCCTGCGCTACCTAGTTTGTTGTCAGAAAGCATAGCATCAATGGCTGCATGGGCTTCATCGTTAGACATGGCGACTACAACGCCTTTGCCTGCAGCCAGGCCATCGGCCTTAATCACAATCGGTGCGCCTTGGGCTGTTACATAGTCATGCGCAAGTTTAGCGTCGGTAAATGTCGCGTAAGCTGCAGTAGGAATGTTGTGGCGTACCATAAATGCTTTAGCGAAATCTTTTGAGCTTTCTAATTGCGCAGCGGCTTTAGTGGGGCCAAAAATTTTCAGACCATTGGCACGAAATACATCGACCACGCCTTGTGATAAAGGTGCTTCTGGACCTACAACGGTCAACTGAATTTGTTCTTTTTGAGCAAACTCTAGCAAATCTTGTACGCTAGAAATCGGTACGTTAATCATATCCGGGTTAAGTGCAGTGCCGGCATTGCCAGGTGCGACATATACGCGGCTGACTTCTTTATTTTGAGCGATTTTCCAAGCCAGTGCATGCTCGCGACCACCACTGCCAATAACCATTACTTTCATTTTTTTATTATCCTAAGGTTTTAACGGTGATTAGTGTCTGAAATGGCGAATGCCAGTGACCACCATGACCAAGCCGTGCTCATCAGCTGCCGCAATGACTTCTTCATCACGCATACTGCCACCTGGATGAATCACGCAGCTTGCACCAGCTTCTGCAAGTGCATCAATACCATCACGGAATGGGAAGAATGCATCAGAAGCCACCACGGAATTTTGCAAACTTAAGCTGGCATTTTGCGCTTTAATAATCGCAATTTTCGTGCTGTCGATACGACTCATTTGCCCAGCACCAACGCCCAGCGTCATTTCGTTGCCACAAAACACAATGGCGTTAGATTTCACATATTTCGCTACGCGCCAAGCAAATAACATATCGGCCATTTGCTGTGGGGTTGGTTGTTTTTTGCTGATGACTTTTAAATCTGATTGGCTAATTTCATGATTGTCAGCTGTTTGAATCAGGATGCCAGAACCCACACGTTTGCTTTCATGTGAGTTGCGACCTTGTTCCCAAGCCGTTACTCCGCCAGTTGGCAATGCAATTTTTAGTACGCGAACATTTGCTTTTGCAGCAAAAATTGCCAGTGCTTCAGCGGTGTAATCAGGGGCAATCAGCACTTCAACAAATTGTTTGCTGACGATTTCTGCGGCAGCTTTATCAACAGTAGTGTTGAAAGCGATGATGCCACCAAATGCGCTACTTGGGTCAGTTTGGAAAGCTTTTGAGTATGCGTCTAGGGCTGTAGCACCAAGCGCTACGCCACATGGGTTTGCGTGTTTAACGATGACGCAAGCTGAAGAGTTAAAACTTTTAACGGCTTCCCAAGCGGCGTCGCCATCGGCAATATTGTTAAAACTTAATTCTTTACCTTGCAATTGTTGCGCAGTCACCAGTGAGCCAGGCGCTGGGTGTAAGTCGCGATAAAAAGCCGCTTGCTGATGTGGGTTTTCGCCGTAGCGTAAATCTTGTACTTTGACAAAATTAGTATTGCTTTGCGCAGGAAATTGATGCGATACAGGCTTGTTGCTCGCCATGCTTGCCGCATAATCAATAGCCGATAAGTAGTTACTGATGGCTGCATCATATTGCGATACGCGGTTAAATGCTGCCACTGAAAGCGCAAAAGTTGTCGCTTCCGCAAGTGCACCACCAGTGCTTTTCAACTCATTTACTACATCTGCATATTGGCTCGCATCAGTTAACACTGCCACGTCTTTCCAGTTTTTAGCGGCAGAGCGAACCATTGCTGGGCCGCCGATGTCGATATTTTCAATCGCATCTTCAAGTGTACAATTTGGCTTTGCGACCGTGGCTTCAAATGGATAAAGATTCACCACGACCATGTCGATATTTGGAATATTAGCTGCTTTCATCGCGGCTACATGTTCAGGCAAATCACGGCGACCTAAAATACCACCATGTACTTTAGGATGCAGCGTTTTTACGCGGCCATCTAACATTTCAGTAAAGCCAGTGTAGTCGCTGACTTCAATCACAGGAATTTGATTATCGCGGAATAGTTTCGCCGTGCCGCCAGTCGATAAGATTTCTACGTTTAATTTAGTTAAAGCTTGTGCTAATTCTAAAATACCTGATTTGTCTGAAACGCTGATAAGCGCACGTTTAATAGTTGCCATTTGAAAACTCTAGAGAAGAAAGTGATTAGTTGGAGGTGAATATTTTGTGTTGCTTATTCGATTTTGTATTGCTGCATTTTTTTACGCAGAGTATTGCGATTTAAGCCTAAAATTTCTGCTGTTTTGCTTTGGTTGCCACCAGCGTACTGCAAGGTGTATTCAAGTAATGGCTTTTCAATGCATGACAATACCATGTCATATAAGGCATGCGGCGGCTCACCATCAAGGTCTTTAAAGTATTGATCTAATGATAATGTTACGCTGTTAGCGAGTTCGCACGGATTCATTATGCCACCTTAAGAACTAGATTGTTGGAGTCAGTATTATCTGTAGAGTCGTATTGCAAACGGTGATCGCGACTTTGCAGATGATCAAAAAACTCATCAATCGCGGCAAGCTGCAAATCTATGGTTGGCAGGGTGTTCATGTTATGGCGGAAATTTGCAGAGTCTTTTAAACCCTTGGTGTACCAAGAAATATGCTTGCGCGCCATGCGCATACCAGTTAACTCGCCATAAAACTCATATAAATCATGCAGGTGAGCAAGCATTACTGAACGAATTTCAGTCACTTCAGGCGCTGGCAAATGCTCACCCGTTTTAATGAAATGCTCAATTTCGCGGAAAATCCAAGGTCTGCCTTGCGCGGCACGGCCAATCATTACAGCGTCTGCGCCTGTGTAATCCAACACGAATTTGGCTTTTTCTGGGGTGGTAATATCACCATTGGCAATGAGTGGGATTTTAATGGCCTGTTTCACCGCGGCAATCGTGTCATACTCAGCATCGCCAGTGTACAAGCACGCCCGCGTGCGGCCATGCATAGCCAAAGCTTGAACGCCTAAGTCTTCGGCCATTTTGGCAATTTGCACGGCGTTGCGGTTATTTTTATCCCAACCCGTACGAATCTTTAAGGTCACAGGAACATTAACGGCGTTCACGACCGCTCTTAAAATTTGTGCAACCAATGGCTCATCTTTAAGTAAGGCAGAACCCGCCATCACATTACAGATTTTTTTAGCAGGGCAACCCATATTAATGTCGATAATCTGCGCGCCATTATCTACGTTATGTCGCGCAGCTTCAGCCATCATTTGCGGGTCTGCGCCAGCAATTTGTACTGAAATCGGGTCTACTTCGCCTTCATGATTAGCTCTGCGAAGTGTTTTCTCGCTGCCGTAAAGCAGAGAGTTTGACGTCACCATTTCACTCACAGCCAAGCCCGCGCCCATTTTTTTACATAACTGGCGGAAAGGTCTGTCCGTCACACCAGCCATAGGGGCGACGATCAGGTTGTTCTTTAAAATGTGTGATCCGATTTGCATTTATATTTAGTTTTAGCAATTGTGATTTGTTTGGAGCGAACTGCCTATTTTATACGCAATTACTCTTTCAGAAAACCTTAACCATGCAATTTAATCATTAATCTTAATGAATAACCTAAAAATGAATATTACTTAGAATTAAAAGTAACTTAGTTGCACTGGTTCAGGGCACGTTGAGCAAGTGTGCATTCTGATTCAGCGCCTTTTTGAACGTCTTTAACCAACTTTTCAAACAATCCTTCTGACTTTTGCTCTTCGGTTGAGTTAACAGTCGCGGTTTCTTTCTTGGACTCATGCACTACTGGAGCCTCGGCTTTTGCTGGAGCAGTTGGCTCAGGTTTGTTAGGTATAGCGTTATTAGTGTTCTTAGAGACTTTTTTGATTGCTTTGGTTTTAATGATTTTCTTAACTTTGACTTTCGTTTTTTTAACTATTTCAGGTGATAGGTCTTGTTTAGTTGCTTCTGCCGGACTTGTGACAGGTGGAGGGATTACTCTAGGTTCAACATTGGTAGAGGATTCTTCTCTTGCAATAGATGCTGGATTTGCAGGTTTTACTTCAGGGCTTACTATGGTCGATACCATTGGGCTGTTTTTCGAGCCTGTAAATAATTCTGTGTAAATGCAGTTTGAGTGCATTAATTCAAGGGTGG